>NZ_JBYRET010000001.1:2498818-2973778 GCF_058349965.1 Agromyces capsici
GCGGCTCCGGGTTTCGAGACGCTCGCTGCGCTCGCTCCTCAACCCTCGCGAGGCGGCCGTGCGGCTCCGGGTTTCGAGACGCTCGCTGCGCTCGCTCCTCAACCCTCGCGAGGCGGCCGTGCGGCTCCGGGTTTCGAGACGCTCGCTGCGCTCGCTCCTCAACCCTCACGAGGAACGTTCGCTGCGCTCGCTCCTCAACCCTCACGGGGAACGGGCGCGCACCCCCCCAACCCTCTCTAGGCTGGACGCATGAGCCACGAAGCCGTGATCATCGATGTCGTCCGCACCCCGGTGGGGCGCGGCAAGCCCGGCGGCATGCTCTCGGGCGTGCACCCCGTCGACCTCCTCGCGGGCGTGCTTACCGCGATCGTCGACCGCAACGACCTCGACCCGGCGCTGATCGACGACGTGATCGGCGGGTGCGTCAGCCAGATCGGCGAGCAGTCGTACAACATCACGCGCAACGCCGTGCTCGCGGCCGGGTTCCCCGAAACGGTGCCCGGCACGACGATCGACCGGCAGTGCGGATCGAGCCAGCAGGCGGCGACGTTCGCGGCGCAGGCGGTGCTCGCCGGCCAGGCCGACATCGTGATCGCGTGCGGCGTCGAGTCGATGAGCCGCGTGCCGCTCGGCTCGAGCGCGGCCGGTGCCGACCCGTTCGGGTCGCGCCTCCGCGCGCGCTACCCCGACGGCCTCGTGAACCAGGGCGTGTCGGCCGAGCTCATCGCCGCGAAGTGGGGGTTCTCGCGCGACGAGCTCGACGGGTTCGCGGCGCGCTCGCACGCGCTCGCCGCCGAGGCGGAGGAGTCGGGCGCGTTCGCGACCGAGCTCGTTCCCGTCGCCGGCGTCGACCGGCTCGTCGACGAGACGGTGCGGCCCGGCACGACCCTCGAGTCGCTCGCGGGCCTGCACCCGGCGTTCCGCACCGACGCGCTCGCCGAGCGGTTCCCCGAGATCGCGTGGAGCATCACGCCCGGCAACTCGTCGCCGCTCACCGACGGCGCGTCGGCCGCGCTCATCATGAGCGCCGACGCCGCCGAGAAGCTCGGCCTCGAGCCGCGCGCCCGGTTCCGCGCGTTCTCGGTCGTCGGCAGCGACCCGCTGACCATGCTCACGGGCGTCATCCCGGCGACCGAGCGCGTGCTCGCGCGCGCCGGCCTCGTGCACGGCGACATCGACGTGTACGAGGTCAACGAGGCGTTCGCGTCGGTGCCGCTCGCCTGGCTCGCCGAGACGGGGGCGGATGTCGCGAAGCTCAATCCGCGCGGCGGCGCCATCGCGCTCGGGCACGCGCTCGGCTCCAGCGGCACGCGCCTGCTCACGACGCTGGTCAACCAGCTCGAGGCGACCGACGGCACGTTCGGGCTCCAGACGATGTGCGAGGGCGGCGGGATGGCCAACGCAACGATCATCGAACGACTCTGACCCCGGCCGCGAGCGTTCCGTTCGGCGCGAGTGGGCCCGATCCATCGGGCGCACTCGGACCGGACAGCAACCCTCGAGAACCCCAACAGAAGGAGACACATGGAACTCGGCGGAGCATCCGCGATCGTCACCGGCGGCGCGTCCGGCCTCGGGCGCGCCACCGCGCAGGCGCTGGTCGACGGCGGCGCGCACGTCGTCATCGTCGACCTGCCGGGTCCCCGAGGCGAGCAGGCCGCGGCCGAGCTCGGCGAGCGCGTCCGGTTCGTCCCGGCGGATGTCGCGGACGAGGCCCAGGTCGTCGAGGCGGTCGCCGCGGCATCCGACCTGGGACCGCTGCGCGTCGCCGTGAACTGCGCCGGCATCGTCACCGCGAACCGGACCGTCGGCCGCGACGGACCCGCACCGCTCGACGCGTTCGAGCGCACCATCCGCGTCAACCTCATCGGCACGTTCAACGTGCTGCGTCTCGCGGCCGCCGCGATGGCCCGGACCGAGCCCGTGTCGGGCGGCGTGGCCGGCGGCCCCGCGACCCTCGAGCGCGGCGTGATCGTGAACACCGCCTCGGTGGCCGCGTTCGACGGGCAGGTCGGCCAGGCCGCCTACTCGGCGTCGAAGGCCGGCGTCGCGGGCATGACCCTGCCGATCGCGCGCGACCTGTCGAAGCTGCTGATCCGCGTCGTGACGATCGCGCCCGGCATCTTCGAGACGCCCATGATGGCCGGCATGCCCGACGACGTGCGCACCTCGCTCGAGGAGCAGGTGCCGCACCCGTCGCGGCTCGGCCACCCGAGCGAGTACGCCGCGCTCGTGCGCTCGATCATCGCGAACCCGATGCTGAACGGCGAGGTCATCCGCCTCGACGGCGCGATCCGCATGCAGCCGAAGTAGGCGGGCACCCAGGAGGGCACGAGCGGATGTCGCGGGCACACGTGCGCCCGCGACATCCGCTCATCGTGCACTCAGCAGCTGCGTGGCACGACGTCGCCCCGCTGCACCCGCCACGCCTTGACCAGGCCGTCGATCGAGTCCCACGCCGCGATGAGCACCGCGCCCGAGATGACGACGGTCGTGACGACGCCGCCCGGGTCGTCGCCCTCGGGCCAGCCCACGAGCTCGAAGAAGCCCGGGTTGAGGAGCTGCCCGGTCGCCGCGAGCCAGATCACGGGGATCGCGAAGGCGGCGTTGAGCACCACGTTGACGGCGGCGAAGCCCCAGTTCCAGTTGCCGTTGCGGTAGAGCAGCGAGACGAACACCACCTCGAGCGCCGCGATGCCGATCAGGTACGGCAGCCAGAACGACCAGAGCTCCGGGTTCAGGACCGGCGTGGTCTCGCTGCCGGGGAACTGCACCGTGAAGTGCTGCCAGACGAGCGCGACGACGAAGAGCACGAGGAACACGATCGACGCGATGAGGTCGCCCAGGCCGACCTGACGTGGTGCGGGCAGCTCGGGGAGGTGGGCGGGGGTCCACGTGGCGAGCGGCGCCGTGCGCGAGGTGCGCTCGATGATCGCGAAGACGAGCGTGATCCAGAAGGCGAGATTCACCGTCACCGACAGGCCGGTGGTGATGCCGTCGAGGATCGACTGACCCGGGGTGCCGCCGCCGATGAGCCTGGCGAAGATCACCGCGCCCGTGGCGATCGGCACGACGATCGCGAGGAGCAGCTTCAGCAGCCGCAGCCAGTCGAGGTAGTACCGCGGGCCGATCAGCTGGAGCGGCCGGTCGAGGTAGCCGGCCGCGAGCCGCTCGGGGTCGCCGAGCTCGGTGAGCGCGGCGACTTCGGCGTCGTCGGCCGTGGTGGCGCCGCCGCCGCTCGCCAGGCGGGCGTCGATCGCGTCGCCGATGCGCTCGCGCAGCTCGCGGGCGAGCTCGTCGCGCTGGGCCTCGGGCACGGTGCGGGTCGCCGCGTGCACGTAACGCTCGGTCAGCGACGGGGTGGTCGGGGTGGTCATCGTTCGTCTCCCGAGGTCAGCCGGGTCAGCGCCCGGTCGATGTTCTTCCAGTCGGCGGTGAGGACGCCCGCGAGCTGCTCGCCCGCCGGGCTGGTGCGGTAGAACTTGCGAGGCCGCGCCTCGTCGGTGTTCCACTCGCTCGTGAGGAGGCCCTGCTTCTCGAGGCGCCTGAGCAGCGGATACAGCGTGTTCGCGTCGACCGTGATGCCGAGGCCGTTGAGCGACTCGAGCAGGGCGTACCCGTAGTCGGGCTCGCGCAGCCGCACCAGGCAGCCGAGCACGACCGTGCCGCGCCGCAGTTCCTGCAGGTGGCCGGTGGTGGTGACATCCATGCTCATGTGATGCACTGTACTGTGCGTCGCACACTATCGCAAGAGATACGATGACGGATGGCGTCTCAGGACGAGGTGTGTTGTGCAGAATTCAGGAGGGCGGGGCTCGCCCGTGCTGGTCAGCGCGGCGATTCGCGCGTTCGCGCATCCCGGGTGGGGCCGCTGCTCCTGAATTCTGCACTCTTCGGGGATTCGCCCCGGGCGGTCCTACTCGTCGGCGTGGGCCTCGAGGAACGCGTACACCTCGACGTCGTCGACGCCGGGGAACGTGCCCGACGGCAACGGCGAGAGCACGTGCGCGTGCAGGCGCGCGCTCGGCCACGCCTGCCCGGCCCACCGCTCCGCGAGCCCGTCGGGAGCGCGCCGGCAGCACGCCTCGTCGGGGCACGTCGAACTCGCGCGCAGCGTGGTCTCGCGGCCGCGGAACCACTTCGCCTGATTGAACGGCACGCCGACCGTGATCGAGAACTCCGCGGCATCCGTTCGCCCGGTCTGCGTCGCGCACCAGAAGGTGCCGGCGGGCGTGTCGGTGTACTGGTAGTTCTCGGTCGTGCGGTTCGTGTGCTCGAACGCGGTGCGGGCGCTCCACTTCTTGCACACCCACTGGCCCTCGATCGACCCCGTGACATCCGTCGGCAACGGCAGGTCGTCGTTCTCGTAGCCCTTCAGCAGCGCCCCGTCGCCGTTCACGCGCAGGAAGTGCGCGGTCATGTCGAGCTGCGTCGTGGCGAGGTTCGTGAAGCGGAGGGCCGCGGCCTCGTGCGTGACCCCGAACGCGTCGCGGAAGTCCTCGATCGCGAGGCGCTTCTCCTTCTTCGCCTCCTGCAGGAACGCCACCGACGCGTCCTGCGGCATGAGGCACGCCGCGGCGAAGTAATTGATCTCGAGCCGCTGCCAGAGGAACTCGTCGTAGCTCGCCGGGGGAGTGTGCCCCAGCAGGCGGTGCGCCATCGCCTGCAGCGCCATCGAGCGCAGGCCGTGCCCGCCCGGGATCGACGCCGGCGGCAAGTAGATGCGGCCGTTGGCGAGGTCGGTGATCGACCGGGTCGAGTCGGGCAGGTCGTTGACGTAGATGAGCTGGAACCCGAGGCGCTCGGCCATGACGCTGACCTCGCGATGAGTGAGCGCGCCCGAGCGGTGGCCCGACGCGCGCACCTGCTCCTCGGCGAGATCCTCGATCTCGGGCAGGTAGTTGGCACGCTCGCGCATGGTCTCGCGCAGCTCGGTGTTCGCCCGTCGCGCCTCCTCCGGCGTCGCGATCGCCTCGCTCGCCCGGCGCTGCAGCTCGCGGTGCAGGCCGACGATCGACTCGAGCGACTCGTCGGTCATGCCCCGGGTGGGCTTGACGTGCGGCAGGCCGAGGCTCGCGTAGAGCGGGCTCGACTGCGCGCGGCCGAGCTCGAGCTCGAGCGCGGCGCGGCGGCTCGGCGCCTCGCGCGAGAGCAGGTCGGCCAGGTCGACGTCGAGCGCGCTCGCGAGCGCGTCGAGCGTCGACAGCTTCGGCTCGCGCTTGCCGTTCTCGATGAGGGAGAGCTGACTGCCGGCGAGGCCGACCTCGTCGCCGAGCTGGTCGAGCGTGAGGCCGCGCTCGCCGCGGTAGTGGCGGATGCGGTGGCCGAGGGTGGCCAGGTCTGGGCTGCCGAGCTTCATGCCTTCAGAATATCGAAAGATCCGTGAATCTTAACGCTCGAAATGGCCGAATGGATGGCTCGTCTTCTCGCACACTGGAAACACGCCACCGAACACGGGGCCTCCCGAACTCCACGAAAGGGACGACGATGACCATCTCCGACTTCTCGGTCAGCGCCTCCGGATCCGCCTCGGACGAGGGCGACCGCCCTCGCGGCACCACCGACCCCGCCCTGCGCGCGTGGGTCGCCGAGATCGCCGCCCTCACCAAGCCCGACGAGATCGTCTGGTGCGACGGCTCGAAGCACGAGGCAGACCTCCTGACCAAGCAGCTCGTCAACGAGGGCAAGTTCATCAAGCTCAACCCCGAGTGGCGCCCCAACAGCTACCTCGCCCGCACCGACCCGTCGGACGTCGCGCGCGTCGAGGACCGCACCTTCATCTGCTCGACCTACGAGGAGGACGCGGGCCCCACGAACAACTGGCGCGACCCGCACGCGATGCGCGAGGAGCTCACGCACGTCTTCGACGGCTCGATGAAGGGCCGCACGATGTACGTCGTCCCCTTCTCGATGGGCCCGCTCGGCGGCGACATCAGCCAGCTCGGCGTCGAGATCACCGACTCGCCCTACGTCGTCCTCTCGATGGGCATCATGACCCGCATGGGCGAGCAGGTGTACCGCCTCATCGAGGCCGGCGAGCCGTGGGTGCACACCGTCCACTCGGTCGGTTACCCGCTCGTCGACGGCGTCGGCCACCGCCGCGACGACGCCGAGTGGCCCTGCAACGACACGAAGTACATCGTCCAGTTCCCCGACTCGCGCGAGGTCTGGTCGTACGGCTCGGGCTACGGCGGCAACGCGCTGCTCGCCAAGAAGGCGTTCGCACTGCGCATCGCGTCGGTGATGGCACGTGACGAGGGATGGCTCGCCGAGCACATGCTGCTCATCAAGATCACCTCGCCCGAGGGCAAGGCCTACCACGTCGCCGCGGCGTTCCCGTCGGCGTGCGGCAAGACCAACCTCGCGATGCTGCAGCCGACGATCCCCGGCTGGAAGGTCGAGACCATCGGCGACGACATCGCCTGGATGCGCCCCGGCGAGGACGGCCGCCTCTACGCGATCAACCCCGAGGCGGGCTTCTTCGGCGTCGCGCCGGGCACCGGCGAGTCCACGAACCCGACCGCGGTCCAGACGCTCTGGGGCAACACGATCTTCACGAACGTCGCGCTCCGGCCCGACGGCGACGTGTGGTGGGAGGGCCTCACCGACACGCCTCCGGCCGAGCTCACCGACTGGCAGGGCAACCACTGGACGCCGGAGTCCGGTCGCCCCGCCGCGCACCCGAACTCGCGCTTCACGGTCGCCGCGGCGCAGTGCCCGCAGATCTCCGACGACTGGGACGCGCACGACGGCGTGCCGATCGACGCCATCCTGTTCGGCGGCCGCCGCGCCACGAACGTGCCGCTCGTCGCCGAGGCCCGCTCGTGGAAGCACGGCGTGTTCATGGGCGCGACGATCTCGTCGGAGCAGACCGCCGCGGCCGAGGGCACGGTCGGCGAGCTCCGCCGCGACCCGTTCGCGATGCTCCCGTTCTGCGGCTACAACATGGCCGACTACTGGGGCCACTGGGTGAAGATGGGTCGCATCCTCGGCACCAACGCGCCGAAGATCTTCCAGGTCAACTGGTTCCGCAAGGGCCACGACGGGAAGTTCCTCTGGCCGGGCTTCGGCGAGAACTCGCGCGTGCTCGAGTGGATCGTCGGCCGCGTCGAGGGTACCGCCGAGGTGCGCGAGACCCCGATCGGCCTCCTGCCGGCCGACGGCTCGCTCGACCTCGACGGGCTCGACATCTCGCAGGACACCGTCGACCACCTCTTCGAGGTCGACCCGAAGACCTGGCTCGCCGAGTGCGACCTCACCGAGGAGTACTTCGGCCAGTTCGGCGACCGGGTTCCGGCGGCGCTTCGCGCCGAGCTGTCCAGCCTCCGCTACCACCTGCAGCAGCAGACCTCGTAGCAGGCCGATCCGTGGGTCGGCCGCCCCGGGCGGGGGCGGCCGCCCGCTGCGCGCACGGGGGTGCGCGCACGGCGACGGATGCCGCGGGCGCGGCGTGCACGGGAAGGCGCGCCTCGCCCGCGGCATCCGTCGCCTCGTCCTGCCGGGCGAGAGGCGGGCGGGTCAGCGGATCTGGCCGCGGATCTCGCCGCCGGCATTCTCGACCCGATGCGACGGCGCGTGAAGCCCCAGTCCCGATGCAAGCCCGCGCCACGCGCGCGGGATCCGCGGATCGGCGACGCAGCGGGGCTACCGTGAGCCGCGGGAGGGCACATGGAGTTCGGGACCGCCATCACCCGCGTCGGCGAGATCATCGACATCCTCGGCGTGATCGCAATCGTCGTCGGCGTGCTCTATGCGATGGGGGATGCCGCGGTGCGCCGTCTCCGCCGGACCGGCCCGGTCTACACCCGTTTCCGCCGGGTGCTCGGGCGGGGCATCCTGATCGGTCTGGAGCTGCTGGTCGCGGCCGACATCATCCGCACGGTCGCCGTGACGCCGACCATCGAGTCGGTCTCGGTGCTCGCCCTCATCGTGCTGATCCGGACGTTCCTCAGCTGGTCGCTCGAGGTCGAGATCTCGGGCCGCTGGCCGTGGCAGAAGGCGCGCACCGGTGCCGTCGAGGACGAGGCGGGCGAGCCGGCCGGCCCTGCATCGCCGAGCGGCGCCGAGCGGATTGAGCCGCCCATTGCCGGGCGAACTCCGTGACTGGGGTCACGGCACCGGACCGTACTCGGCGAGCGGCCAGACGGCCGCGACGGTGCGCAGCGCGCGCCCCTCGGGCGGGCGCAGGTCGACGAGTGCGACCTGGGCGAGCCGGATGTCGCGCCCCGGTGGGATCGAGCCGTGCACGCCGTCGGTCACATGCGGGCGGTAGTCGAGCCGGGCCCGCGCGACGTCGACGTCGGCCTCGCGCAGCGCGCGGAGCAGGCGTGTGCGCATCGCGCCGAGCGGGCCGTCGTCGCTGATGAGCGTGACGGGGACGTCGCGCTTCGGGCCGAACATCGCACGGTCGAACGCGAGCGTCGCGATGGTGCTGCGCCCGTGCAGCACGGGCCCGAGGAGCTCGGCGACCCACGCGGCGTCGTGCCGGGTCTCGAACGGCTCGACGACCGTGACGTGCAGCGGCCACGCCGAGACCGGGAACCCCTCGCCCGCGGAGAGCGGCTCGAGCGGCAGCACGACGGCGAAGCGTCCCATGCGGCGAGGGTACGCCGGATGGGACGCTTCATGCGATCGTGCGATCGACCGATCAGGCGATGCCGTCGAACAGCTCGAGCAGGGCGGACGGCGCGAACCGCACCTCGATCGAGCCCGTCGGTCCGCCGCCCGCTGAGCCGATCCAGAGTCCGGAGCCCTCGTGGACGCGCATCCAGCCGTCGCGGAAGACGACGTCGGCGCCGAGGACGATGGCGATGGCCGGGGCGTCGCCCGCGCGCAGGTCGATCGAGCCCTCGATGTCGTGCTCGGCGCGTGCGTCGACGTCCTCGCGCGCCTCGACGCCGACGAGCGGCCGGCAGACGGGCGTCCCGAAGCCCGGCGCGTCGAACGGGCTCGACGTCGCGGCATCCGCGCTCACGCCGACGTGCACGCTGGTCGAGGCGAGCGCCGTCTCGGCGCGGCCGTCGAGCACGAGCCGGCTTCCGGCCCGGAATCGGTAGAACAGGCGGCCGTCCACGGGTGCGGCGGGGAGCACGGCGGCGCTCACCCAGTGGCGCGACCAGGCGAGCGCGTCGCCCTGGCGGTTCGGTGCGTCGTAGAGGCTCGCGGTGATGCGGACGGCGCCGTCGGCGCGGGTCGCGGCGGCCCGGAGCGCGCTGGTGCGCTCGCCGTCGGGCGTGACGGTCCGCGCCTGCTCGAACGCGGGCAGGCGCTGCGTGTCCCATTCGCGCAGCCACGTCTGCAGGCGGCCGCGGAGTTCGTCGAACCCGGGGCGCGCGACGACGGGGGCGTCGTCGATGGGCGGCGTGTCGAGTGCGGCGACGAGGTCGCGTGAGGAGAGGGCGGCCGCGCGGTCCGCGGTCCGGGGGGAGTCGAGCAACGTCATGATGGTCCTCCGTCTGGGGCGGCGCGGAGCGCGCCGGAACACGATGGAGGTCACGTTAGGCACGCGGCGGCACGGCGGCATCCGCGCCTGCCCCGGGATCGGATGGGGGTCAGCCCTGAGTCCGGGTGGAGGCTGGGCCCGACGACGTCAGACGAGCAGCTGGTGCTCGGCGAGTTCGCGGTAGAGCGGCACTGCCTCGACGAGCTGCTGGTGCGTGCCCTCGCCGATCACGCGGCCCTCGTCGAGCACGACGATGCGGTCGGAGTCGACGACCGTCGAGAGCCGGTGCGCGATGACGATGAGCGTGCGCCCGGCCGCGACCGCGTCGATGGCCTCGCGCATCATGCGCTCGTTCACGCCGTCGAGCGAGGACGTCGACTCGTCGAGGAGCAGGATCGGCGGCGCCGCGAGCAGCGCGCGTGCGATGGCGAGCCGTTGGCGCTCGCCGCCGGAGAGCATGATCCCGTTCTCGCCGACCTGCGCGTCGAGCCCGGCGGGGTCGCGCTCGAGCACCGAGCCGAGGTTGACGGCCTGCAGGACGTGCACGCACTCGGCATCGGTCGCGTCGGGGCTGCCGAGCCTGAGGTTGTCGCGGATCGTGCCCGCGAGCACCGGCGCATCCTGCTCGACGTAGCCGATCTGTGCGCGCAGCTCGGCGCGCTCGAGCGCGCGGACGTCGAGTCCGCCGAGCCGGACGGTGCCGACGCTCGGGTCGTAGAACCGCTCGATGAGCGCGAGGATCGTCGACTTGCCGGCGCCCGACGGGCCGACGAGCGCGATGCGCTGCCCCCGCGGCACGCGGAACGACACGCCGCGCAGTACGGGCTGCCGGTCGGTGACGTCGGGCTCGGGCAGGTGCTCGTCGGGCGAGTCGTTGGCGGGGTCGGCCGGGTCGGACGGGCGCGTGAGCGCGTACGCGAAGTGCACGTCGTCGAACTCGATCGCCGGGGCATCCGGAAGCAGGCCCTCGTTGGCTGGCCCCACGATCACCGCGCGCGCGGCGAGCTGCCGGTCGTGCGCATCCTCGTCGGGCAGGTCGAGGATCTCCTGGATGCGGCCGAGCGCGCCGAGCGCCTGGTTGACCGAGGTGATCGCGCCGAACGCCTGGCCGAGCGGCAGGATCATCATGAACAGGAACAGGATGAACGCGACGAGGTCGGCGACCGTGATCGCGCCCGAGGCGACGCGGAAACCGCCCACGCCGAGCACGACCAGGAACGACACCTGCATCGCGATGCCTGCGATCGGCACGATGAGCGCCGAGACCTTCGCGACCTGCACGCCCATCGCCCACGCGCCCTCGGCCTCGCGCTCGACGTCGCGGATCTCGCGTTCGGTCGCCCCGGCCGCGCGGATGGTGCGCACCGACGTGATGGCGCGCTCGACGGATGCCGCCACGTCGCCGACCTTCTCCTGAGCCGCGCGCGACGCCTCGCGCACGCGCGACGACAGCAGGGTCACGGTCGTGATCGCGATGGCGATGACGAGCACGGTGAGCCCGAGCAGCGCTGCGTCGATGATGAGCATCGCGATGAGGGCGCCGACGAACGTGACGGCGCCGCCGACCGCCTCGACGAGGCCCTGCGTGAGCACGGCGCGGAGCATCGTGGTGTCGCTGCCGACGCGCGAGACGAGGTCGCCCGTGCGGCGCGTGTCGAACTCGGCGATCGGCAGGTGGAGGATCTTCGCGACGAGCTGCCGGCGGCTCGAGAGCACGACGCCTTCGCCCGTGCGCTGCAGCAGGTAGTGCTGGTAGCCGGTGATGATCGCGCTGACGACGACGAGCGCGACGAGCGCCCAGACGATCCCGTCGAGCGGGTCGCCGGCCTCGACGATCGTGATCACGCGGCCCACGAGCAGCGGCTGGGCGAGGCTCGCGATCGCGCCGATGACCGAGAGCACGGCGACCCAGATCAGCACGGGCCGGTGCTCGAAGATGAAGGGCAGCAGCTGGCGGAACGTCGCGCGCGGCCCGGGCGGCGTCTCGCCTCGGCGGCCGAACGGGTTGCGGCGCGGAGTGCCGCCGGGGCGGGCGGTCGGGTCGGGCCGTGCGCCCCCGGTGCCGTGGGTCGCGGCCGCCTTGCGGCCGACGAGGGGGATGCTCCCGGTGCGGGCCGATCGTGCGGCTTCGCGCTCGGCGGCGCGCGCGGCGGCGCGGGTGCCGGCGGGACGGGTCTCGATGTCGCTCATGTCGTCTTCCTGTCGCGTGGCACGCGGCTGCGGCATGCGTCGCGGCGCTCGCGGGCCGCCTTGCAGCATACGTCGCCGTGCTGGGAGTTCAGGCCCGACCATTCGTCAACCGTGATTGACGTCGCCGCCGGGCGAGGCGATGACGGATGCCGCGAGCGCATGTCCCGCGAGGCAGCAGGCCGTGGCATCCGCCCCGCCCAGTGCGACCGCCAGGTAGCCGGCCGCGAACGCGTCGCCCGCGCCCGTGAGGTCGCGCACCCGCTCGACCGGGGCGACCGGCACGCGGGCGGTGAGCTCGCCGCCGTCGAACACCTCGGTCGGATCGGGCCCGTGCTTGACCACGACCCGACGGGCGACGGATGCCGCGGGCTCGCCGCCGCGGTCCACCCCGAGCAGCGCGGCCTCCGTCTCGTTCGCGAACAGCACGTCGGGTCGCAGCTGGGCGTACCAGCCGCGCACGCGCTCGACGCCGAGTCCGTCGAGCAGGCCCGTCGAGGACGCGTCGATCGACACCCGCGCCCCGTGCTCGCGCGCGAGCGAGACGAGGCGGCGCACCTCGCTGCGCATGGGCTCGTGCTCGAACCCGTAGCTCGGCACGTGCAGCCACGCGATGCCGTCGAGCCATGCGGGGTCGACGCCCTCGAGCTCGGCCGCCGCGGCGCGGTCGGGGAACATCGTGCGCTCGCCGTCGGGCGCGACGATCAGCACCACCGCGCCGGTGCGCCCGCTCCGCTGTACGCGCACGTCGACGCCGTGCGCTGCGAGCGTCGACTCGAGTGCCCGGCCCGCGCCGTCGTCGCCCACGCGGCCGACGAACCGCGTGGGTGTGAGCGTCGCCGCATGCGCCGCGACGTTCGCGGCGCTGCCGCCGCGGGAGCGGAACACCTGCGCGGCCGAGTCGGTCGCCGCGCGGATCGGCTCGGTCGCCCACACGACGATGTCCTCGAGCAGGTCGCCGACGACGACGAGCGCTCCCGGCGTCGGCGCGTCCGCCGCCTCAGCCGGCGAGCTCACGCGCGATCTCCGCACCGAGCCGCGCGTTGCCGCGGTACACGGCGAGGTTCACCTCGAGGCTGCGTCCACCGGTGGCGCGCTGCACGAAGTCGAGGAGGAACGGGGTGGTGTCGTGGCCGGTGACGCCCGCGGCATCCGCTGCCCGGAGCGCCTCGGCCAGCACCCGGTCGTGGACGGCGGGGTCGAGCTGCTCGGCCTCGGGGATGGGGTTGGCGACCAGCACGGCCGACGCGAGACCCAGCTCGTCGCGCGAGCGGGCGACGGCCGCGGCGTCGGTCGCCGACTCGACGCGCGCCGGAACCGGGAAGCCGGAGTCGGCGACGTAGAAGCCCGGGTACCGGTCGGTGCGGTAGCCGACGACCGTGATGCCGAGGGTCTCGAGCCGCTCGAGCGTCGCGCCGATGTCGAGGATCGACTTCACGCCGGCGCTCACCACCGTGATCGGCGTCACCGCGAGCCCCGGGAGGTCGGCGGACTCGTCGAACGTCTCGTTCGCGCCGCGGTGCACGCCGCCCAGGCCGCCCGTCGAGAACACGCGGATGCCGGCGCGGTGGGAGAGCCACGCGGTCGCCGCCACGGTCGTGCCCGCGTCCAGGAGCCGGGCCCGCGCGACGGGCAGGTCGCGCGTGCTCGCCTTCACGACCGCCTCGGACGCGCAGAGCCGCTCGATCTCGCTCGGGTCGAGGCCGACGGTCGGCACGCCCCCGACGACGCCGATGGTCGCGGGCTCGACGCCCGCATCACGGACGAGCGCCTCGGTCTCGAGACCCACCTCGAGGTTGCGCGGGCGGGGCAGGCCGTGCGTGAGGATGGTCGACTCGAGCGCGAGCACCGGGCGTCCGGCGGCGACGGCGTCGCGCACGCGATCGGCGATGCGGATGCCGGCGGAGGGGGCGGTCTGCATGCGCCTCATGCTATGTCGGCGGCCCGGTCTAGGGTGGTGAACCGTGCCGCAGCCCGTGATCGTCGCCCGAGACCTCGTCAAGCGCTACGGGGAGTTCGCCGCCGTCGACGGGCTCTCGTTCGAGGTCGCGCCCGGCGAGTCGTTCGGGCTGCTCGGGCCGAACGGTGCGGGCAAGTCCACGACGATGCGCATGATCGGCGCGGTCTCGGCGCGCACCGGCGGGGAGCTGTCGATCCTCGGGCTCGATCCCGACCGGCACGGCCCCGACATCCGCTCGCAGCTGGGCGTGGTGCCGCAGGCCGACAACCTCGACGCCGAGCTGCGCGTGCGCGAGAACCTGCTCGTCTACGGCCGCTACTTCGGGCTGCCGCGTCGCGTGGTCGCCGAGCGGGCCGACGAGCTGCTCGGCTTCGCGCAGCTCGAAGACCGTGCGACCGCGAAGGTCGACGCGCTCTCGGGCGGCATGAAGCGGCGGCTCACGATCGCGCGTGCCCTCATCAACGACCCGCGCATCCTGTTGCTCGACGAGCCGACGACCGGGCTCGACCCGCAGGCGCGGCACATCCTGTGGGACCGGCTGTTCCGCCTCAAGGAGCAGGGCAAGACGCTCGTGCTCACGACCCACTACATGGACGAGGCCGAGCAGCTCTGCGATCGGCTCATCGTGGTGGACCACGGCCGGATCATGGCCGAGGGAACGCCCGCCGAGCTCATCCGCCGGCACTCGTCGCGCGAGGTGCTCGAGCTGCGGTTCGGTTCCGACCGCAACGAGGAGGTGGCACGCGCGCTCGAGGGCTCCGGCGACCGGATCGAGGTGCTGCCCGATCGCATCCTCGTGTACACGGCCGACGGCGAGGCCGAGCTCGAGCGCATCTCCGACGCCGGCCTGCACCCGCTCACGAGCCTCGTGCGCCGCTCGAGCCTGGAGGACGTCTTCCTGCGCCTGACCGGGCGGAGCCTGATCGAATGAGCGATTCCCGGTCGTCGAGTCGCGGCGAAGCTGCGTCTCGAGCGCCTTCGGCGGCTGCTCACGCGCCGACCGACGATGCCCGCCGCGCGCTCGCCGGCGGCGTGCGCCCGCGTCGCTTCGGCGCCTGGTACGTCGCCGAGCACCGGTTGCTCGTCATGCGGTCGTACGCGCAGACGATCCTCGCGACCGGGTTCGGCGAGCCGCTCATCTACCTCTACGCGATGGGCGTCGGGCTCGCGACGCTGGTCGACCAGAACCTCGGCGTCGAGGCCGGCGGAGTCGGCTACCTCGTCTACGTCGCGCCAGCGCTGCTCTGCAGCGCCGGGCTCACCACGGCGACGATCGAGTTCTCGTACCCCGTGCTGCTCGGCTACAAGTGGAACCCGACGTTCAGCGGCATGCACTCCGGTCCCATCAGCCCGGGCCAGGTCGTCGACGGGCTCGTGATCTCGGTCGTGATCCGCCTCGCCGCCACCATGGTCGTCTACTTCGGCTTCATGCTGCTCTTCGGCGCGGTGCCGTCGCCGACCGGATGGATCGCGATCCTCGTCGCGACCCTCACCGGCATGGCGTTCGGCACGCTGCTGATGGCGTACGCATCGACCATCCGCGACGACACCGGGCAGCTCGCGATGGTCGAGCGGCTGGTCGTGGTTCCCCTCACGCTGTTCTCCGGCACGTTCTTCCCCCTGTCCGAGCTGCCATGGTTCCTCCAGTGGATCGGATGGCTCTCGCCGCTCTGGCACGGCACCGAGCTCTCGCGGGTGCTCACGTTCGGCTACCCCGAGCCGATCTGGCTCACGGTCGTGCACGTCGTCGTACTCGTCGGCATGGCCCTGGCCGGCTGGGTCTGGGCGCGACGGATCGCGGTGCGGAGGCTCACGGCATGACGCTCGTCGACCACGCCATCGAGCACCGCGGGCGCCGCGCCGTCGGCGCCCTCTACGCGGGCAACGCCCGCGCCGTGATGTACCGCGGATGGCGCGCCACGCGCTCCACGAACTGGCTCGTGATGCTGAGCGGCCTGTTCGAGCCGATCTTCTACCTGCTCTCGCTCGGCATCGGCCTGGGCGCGCTCGTCGGCACGGTCACGGTCGACGGCCGTGAGGTCGAGTACGCGGCGTTCATCGCACCGGCGTTGCTGGCGGTCGCCGCGATGAACGGCGCGATCTACGACTCGACGTGGAACGTGTTCTTCAAGATCCGCTTCGCCAAGCTCTACGAGGGCATGCTCGCCACCTCGCTCGGCCCGCTCGACGTCGCGCTCGGCGAGATCTCGCTCGCGCTGCTGCGCGGCGGGCTCTATGCCGCCGGGTTCATGGTCGTCATGCAGGTGCTCGGGCTCGCCCTCTCGTGGTGGGCGCTGCTCGCGATCCCCGCGGTACTGCTCATCGCATTCGGGTTCGCGAGCGTCGGCATGGCGGTCACGAGCTACCTGAAGACGTTCCAGCAGATGGACTGGATCAACTTCGTGATGCTGCCGATGTTCCTCTTCTCGGCGACCTTCTACCCGCTGACGGTCTACCCCGAGCCGATCCAGTGGCTGATCCAGGCGCTGCCGTTGTGGCACGGTGTCGAGCTCGTACGCGGCCTCACGACGGGTGCGGTCGACGTCGGGCTGCTCGTCCACGTCGGGTACTACGTCGTCATGGTGGCGGTCGGCATGTTCTTCACCACGAAGCGGTTGCGCGCGCTGTTCCTCGCCTGAACGACTCCTCGACCCTCACCGGCGCGGCGGCAGTGTTTCCGCGTGTGACGGCCCGCCGCGACATCCGCCCAGCCCCGGCGTATCGTCGCCTGCACGGTACGAACCAGAGGAGCACCCGCCATGTCGATCCACCAGCCGCACGCCGCCGCCGAGTCCCGCACGGGCCTCGCGATGGGCATGCGCGGCTGCGTCGAGGGCGAGGGATGCTCGAGCGATCGTCCGGGCCACGGCCTGCACCCCATGCAGGACCGCCTCTCGCGCATCGCCGCGAGCCGGTGGGTCGACGCGGTCGTGACGGCGTCGGGCAGCGACGGCTTCGTCGAGCTGCTCGACCTCGACGGCGAGGTGCACCGCGTGTGGCACCACGGCGCCCTCACCGGCCAGGTGGCCGTCGGCGACCCGGTCGCCCTGCACGGCGTCTACGGCGTGCTCGCGCGCGGCGACGACCGGTACAGCGTCGCGGCCGTCTGAGCCGCCGCTCCCGAACGTCGCAGCCCCCGGACGCACGTGACGCGGCCGAGCCGGCCGCGTCGACGTGATCAGGAGATCGTCAGCTCGCGGGCATCATCTCCTTCATCGCGCCCATCATCTTCTCCATGGCCATGACCGCCTGGTCGCACGCCATGGCGCACATGCGGCAGTGCTCGCTCATCTCGGCGTGCATCATGCACTCGGCCGAGCACGCGCGGCACATCATCACGCAGGTCTGCATCATCGACATCATGACCTGCATGTCGTAGCCGTTCGTGCGGAGCATCATGCGCATCATCGTGTCGCACACGTCGGCGCAGTTGGAGCACATCGCCCCGCAACGCCCCATGCCCTCGGCCGCGTCGGCGTCGGCGCACATGACGCACGCCTGCATGCACGCGGAGAGGGCCTCCATACACTCCTGCATCATCGACATGTCCATGTCCTTCATGGGCATGTCGGAGGCGGACATCGCGCCCTTCATCATGTCCATCGTCATGTTCATCCGCGCACCTCGCCGTCTTGCGGGGCCGGGCGTCGACGTTGCCGGCTGGGGACCCGGCGACCCTGTGGGCGCCATGCTACGCCGCGGCCCCCGCCGCCAGAAGGGGGTCGCGCCATCCGTCACCGGCACGGACCAGGGGCGGATGCCCGGGGCTCGTGACCCGCGGCATCCGCCCCGTCGACCGCGGTCGCGCCCCGCTACAGCGAGGCGACCTCGGTCTCGGACTCGGCGAGCTGGTCGCGCGCGCCGACGCCCGCATCGTCGTAGTCGACATCCTTGGTCTCCTTCGAGATGAGCAGTGCCACGAGGGTCAGCACGCCCATCGCCGAGAGGTAGATGCCGACCGGCCACGGCTGGCCGTCGGCTGCGGCCCACAGGGCAACGGCGATGAGCGGGGCGACGGCGGCGCCGAGGATCGAGGAGACGTTGTACGCCACGGCCGAGCCGGTGTAGCGCACGTTGGTCGGGAACAGCTCGGGCAGGACCGCGCCCATCGGGCCGAACGTCGAACCCATGAGCAGGAAGCCGAAGACGAGGAACGCCTGCACGAGCGCGCCCGTGAACTTCGGGTCGAGCTGCGGCATGAGGAACAGGTTGAAGCTCAGGCCGAAGACGATGATCGCGACGGTCACCCAGATGAGCAGGCGGCGGCGGCCGATCGCGTCGGCGATCGGGCCCGACAGCAGCGTGAAGATGCCGAAGAACACGACGCCGATGATCTGCATGGTCACGAAGTCGGTGTACGTGAACCCGAGTCCCGGGTAGAAGCCCGCGGCGAACGCGGCGGGGTCGAACGGCTGGCCGGCCGCCGTGGCGGCGGCCTCGGCGGCGGCGCTCGCCGTCTCGAGGTCGGCGGCCTTCGTGCCGTACGAGAGCGTGAAATTCGTCATCAGGTAGAACAGCACGTACGTCGCCAACATGATGAAGGTGCCGAGGATGAGCTCGCGCCAGTTGTGGCGGAACGCGGTGCCGATCGGCAGCTTGCGGATGGCGCCCTTCTCGGCAGCCTTCGTGAACGTGCTCGACTCGACGAGCTTGAGGCGCACCCACAGGCCGACGATGACCATGACGGCCGAGAACAGGAACGGCACGCGCCATCCCCACTCGAAGAACCACTCGCGCGACGGCGCGAGCAGGTTGATCGCCAGGAACACGCCGTTGGCGATGATGAAGCCGATCGGCGCGCCGAGCTGCGGGAACGTGCCGTACCAGGCGCGCTTGCCCTTCGGGGCGTTCTCGGTCGCGACGAGCGCGGCGCCCGACCACTCGCCGCCGAGCGCGAAGCCCTGCGCGAGGCGCAGGACGAGCAGCAGCAGTGCGGCGAACCACCCGATCTGCTCGTGCGTGGGCAGCAGGCCGATGAGGAACGTCGCGATGCCCATGGTGAGGAGAGACGCGACGAGCGTGGCCTTGCGGCCGTGCTTGTCACCGAAGTGGCCGAACACGATCGCGCCGATGGGGCGGGCGACCATCGCGGCCCCGAACACCGCGAACGACGACAGGAGCGCCGTCGTGTCGTTGCCGGTCGGGAAGAAGAGGATCGGGAACACGAGCACGGCCGCCGTGGCGTACGCGTAGAAGTCGTAGAACTCGATGGTGGTGCCGACGAGGCTGGCGAGGATGACGCGGCCGCGCGAGTTCGCGGGGGCGGCGGTCGTCGTGGCGCGGGCCGTCGGGTCGGCGGGGGACTGGGTTGCGGTCATGGCAGGGCGGGACTTCCGGTATGGACGTGGCCGGCCCGGGGCGCCTCGGTGGGGCGCCGCACCGCGTCGGCGGATGGAACCGCTGCTTGTGGCAACCTGCACACTTTACGGAGCCCGAACGGCGTACGCGAGCCGAGTACGACGAGCGGCGGCGGATGTGCGACGAACGGCGGTCCGAGTCCGCGGCGGAGTGTGTCATCCGATTTCGACGGCACGCGGACGTCGCGTAAGGTAAGCCAAGCCTAACCTCCCCGTCCCGACCTGATATCGGAGTCCCGCACCGCATGAGCACCACGCTGACCAGGACCGAGCGCCCCGCGCTCGACCTGCTCGGCGGCGCGCCGTTGGCGCCCGCGATCGTGACGCCCGAGGCCTCCGTCGACTACGCCGAGCTCGCCGACCGCGTCGCCGACCGGCGGGCCGAGCTCGGCACGGGCCGGCGCCTGGTCTTCCTCGCGGGGTCGAACACGCTCGAGACGGTCGTGACCTACCTCGCGGCGCTCGCCGGCGGGCACCCCGTGCTGTTGCAGGCGGGCGGGGCGGATGGCGCGGCCGGCCTCGACGCGACGATCGACCGGTACCGGCCCGACGTGGTCGTGCAGGTCGGGTCGGATGGCGCGGCGCCTGACGTCGACGACCGCGGCGCCGGCAGCCGCCACGACTTCCACCCCGAACTCGCGCTGCTCGCGAGCACGTCGGGCTCGACCGGCTCGCCGAAGCTCGTGCGCCTGTCGCGCGGCAACGTGCTGGCCAACGCGCGGAGCATCGCCGACTACCTGCGGCTCAGCCCCGGTGACCGCGCCGCGACGACGCTGCCGCTGCACTACTGCTACGGACTGTCGGTCGTGAACAGCCACCTCGTCGCGGGCGGGAGCCTGCTGCTCACCGACCGCTCGGTGGTCGAGCCGCAGTTCTGGATCGAGTTCGAGGCCGCCGACGCGACCTCGTTCGCGGGCGTGCCGTACACCTACGAACTCCTCGAGTCGACCGACTTCGCGCGGCGGCCGCTGCCGTCGCTGCGCTATGTCACGCAGGCGGGCGGGCGCCTCGCGCCCGAGCGGGTGCGATCGCTCGCGGCGCTCGGTCGCGAACGCGGGTTCGACCTGTTCGTGATGTACGGGCAGACCGAGGCGACCGCGCGCATGGCGTACCTGCCGCCGTCGCTCGCCGAGTCGGCCGCCGGCGCGATCGGCGTGCCCATCCCGGGCGGCTCGTTCCGCATCGACGAGGCCGTCGGCGGCGGTACGCCCGGCGAGGGCGAGCTCGTCTACTCCGGCCCGAACGTGATGATGGGCTACGCCGAGACCGCCGCCGACCTGGCGCGCGGCGCCGAGCTCGACGAGCTGCGCACCGGCGACCTGGCACGGCAGCGAGACGACGGCCTCTACGAGATCACCGGGCGGCTCAGCCGCTTCGTGAAGAGCTTCGGCCTCCGACTCGACCTCGACCGCATCGAGCGGCTGCTCGCCGACGACGGCATCGAGGCGCGCACCGTCGGCGTCGACGAGCGACTCGCGGTGTTCGTGCGTCACGAGCGGTTCGCGGCCGCGGCACGCGACGCCGTCCACCGGCATGCGGGACTTCCGGTGCACGCGTTCGACGTGCACGCGCTCGCCGAGTTCCCGCGCACGGCGAACGGCAAGCCCGACCACGCCGCGCTGCGCGCGCACGCGTCGCTGCTGCGGGCGACGGATGGCGCGGCGGAGGACTCGCCCGCGGCGACCGGGTCCGTGGCGTCCGCCGCGGACCTGCGCGACCTCTATGCCGAGCTCCTCGGCCGCCCCGACGCGACGCCCGATGACAGCTTCACGAGCCTCGACGGCGACTCGCTCAACTACGTCGAGCTCGCTCTGCAGCTCGAGGCGCGGATCGGCGCGCTGCCCGCCGATTGGCCGAGCCGGCCCATCCGAGAACTCGCACCTGCCGCGGTGCGGGTCGACGAGACCGGGCCTGTGGGGGTCGAGCAGGGCGCGCCGCGCCCCGGGCCCATGCGGGTTGAGGAGGGCGCTCCGCGCCCGTCTCGAAACCCGACCGCCCCCCGCCGCCGCGTCGCGCGGATCGAGACCTCGGTCGTCCTCCGCGTCGTCGCGATCCTGCTCATCGTCGCGACCCACGCCGACGTGATCCAGCTCAAGGGCGGCGCGCACCTGCTGCTCGCGGTCGCCGGGTTCAACCTCGCCCGGTTCCGGCTCAGCGGGAGCGTCTCGCGCACGCGCCGCGTCCGCGGCCTGCTGCGCAGCGCGCGCTCCCTCGCGCTGCCCGCCGTGCTGTGGGTCGGGGGCGTCGCGCTCGTCGCCGGCACGTACGACCCCGCGACCGTGCTGTTGTCGAACTGGCTCGTGCCGGGCGCGTCCGGCTGGAGCGAGCAATGGCAGTTCTGGTTCCTGGAGGCGCTGGTCTGGTCGACGGTCGCCCTCGCCGTGCTGTTCGCGGTGCCGCGCGTCGACGCGCTCGAGCGGCGCCATCCGTACGCCTTCGCTGTCGCCGTGCTCGGCGCGGCCCTCACGTGGCGGTTCGTCGTGTCGGGCGGCATCACGCCCGAGTCGCCGATGCGCTACGCCCTGCCGGCGATCGCGTGGCTCGTGGCCCTCGGCTGGCTCGTGGCCCGCTCGACCACGCTGCCGCGCCGGGTCGCCGCGAGCGCGATCGTGCTCGCGACGGTGCCGGGCTTCTTCGGCGACCCGGTGCGCGAGTCGATCGTGATCGCGGGGCTCGCGCTGCTCATCTGGGTCACGAGTATCCCCGTGCCGGCGTTCCTGGCCGGCGCGATCGGCACCGTGGCCTCCGCCTCGCTGTTCGTCTACCTGACGCACTGGCAGGTGTACCCCCCGATCGAGGAGGTGTCGCCGCCGCTGGCGATCGCGGCCTCGTTCGCCGTCGGCATCGCCGCGTGGTGGGCCTGGGGCCGGGCGACCGGATGGCTCAGCGCCAGGCGACCGCGAGGATCGCGTTCCGCAGCCTGAGGCCGCCGATCGATCACGTGTGATCGGCCCGGTGGGCCGTGTGCCCCGGTTGTGCAGAACCGTGCTGCGCGCCGAACGGTCCTCCTCTTTGCGATCCCGGTGGAAAGGTATCCGGCGGATACCTTTCCACCGCTTGCGGAAATGAACGTGTGTTCGGCTCAGGTGCGCGCGGACGGCGTTGCGGACGCTCCGGATCTACGACGCCCGGATCCGCGACCTCGGGGGTCAGGCGCGCAGCGAGCGCAGGAGCTTCGCGGTCGCGATCGCGGCCTCGGCGGCCTCGCGGCCCTTGTCCTCCTTCGAACCGGGCAGCCCGGCGCGGTCGAGGCCCTGCTGCTCGTCGTCGAGGGTGAGCACGCCGAAGCCGATCGGCTTGCCGGCGTCGAGCGCGACGCGCGTGAGGCCGTCGGTCGCCGCCGACGAGACGTACTCGAAGTGGGGCGTGCCGCCGCGGATGATGACGCCGAGCGCCACGACCGCGTCGGCGCCCGCGTCGAGCGCCACCTTCGAGACGACGGGCAGCTCGAAGCTGCCGGGCACGCGGACCAGCTCGAAGTCGGCCCCGGCCGCCTCCAGCGTGCGCGTCGCACCCGCGATCAGCCCGTTCGTGATCTCGTCGTGCCAGCTGCCGGCGACGATGACGACGCGAAGGCCGCGGCCGTCGACCTCGAGTTCGGGGGATCCGGCTCCGCTCATGATGCGTGTCCTCTCAGGAGTTCGTCGGCAGCGGCGTCGGTCAGCTGCTCGTCGTCGATCGAGTGTCCCATGCGGGTCCGCTTGGTCTCGAGGTAGCTCGCGTTCACGGCGCCGACACCCACCACGAGCGGCACACGGTCCGCGACGCGGATGCCGTGCGACTCGAGCTGGCGCACCTTCTCGGGGTTGTTGGTGAGCAGGCGCACCCGCTCGATGCCGAGGTCGTCGAGGATGGCGCTCGCTGCCGTGTAGTCGCGCGCATCGATCGGCAGGCCGAGCGCGACGTTCGCATCGAGCGTGTCGAGCCCGCCCTCCTGCAGCCGGTAGGCGCGCAGCTTGTTGATCAGGCCGATGCCGCGACCCTCGTGACCGCGCAGGTACACCACGACGCCGCCGCGCGCGGCGATCGCCTCCAGCGCCGCGTCGAGCTGCGGCCCGCACTCGCACTTCAACGACCCGATCGCCTCGCCGGTCAGGCACTCGGAGTGCACCCGGGTGAAGGCGCCGGCCGGGTCGTCGGCCGGGTCGCCCGCGATGATCGCCAAGTGGTCGGCGCCCGTGTTGCGGTCGCGGTAGGCCCGCACGCGGAACGTGCCGTGCACGGTCGGCAGGTTCGTCTCGACCTCGAACTGCACGCGCGGCGACTCGGCGATCGGCTCGGGCGCCTCGCCCGCGGCGAGGTCCTGCCCGTCGTGCCACTCGTGCAGCCACGCGATGAGCGCCTCGACCGTCGTGACGGGCAGACCCTCCTGCTCGGCGAACGCGATCAGTCGGGGCAGGCGCATCATCTCGCCGTCGTCGTCGACGAGCTCGCCGATCACGCCGACAGGCGAGAGGCCCGCGAGCCGCATCAGGTCGACAGCGGCCTCGGTGTGCCCGGCCCGTTCGCGCACGCCGCCCTCGACCGCGCGCAGCGGCAGGATGTGGCCCGGGCGGATGAGCTGCTCGGGCGTCGCGTCGGCGGCGGCGAGGATGCGCAGCGTGTGCGCGCGATCCGACGCCGAGATGCCCGTCGAGATGCGGTCGGCAGCATCGACCGACACCGTGTACGCGGTGCCGCGCGAGTCCTCGTTCCGCTCGACCATGAGCGGCAGGCCGAGGCGGTCGGCGACCGCGTTCGGCATCGGCGCGCACAGGTACCCGCTCGTGTGCCGCACCATCCACGCGATCCACTCCTGGGTCGCGAACTCGGCGGCCATGATCGCGTCGCCCTCGTTCTCGCGGCCCTCGTCGTCGGCCACGATCACGGGCTTGCCGGCGCGCAGCGCGTCGAGGACCTCGGGCATCGTCGCGAGGCTCATCGGGCACCCCCGATCGGCTCGGTCACGGACGACGGCAACGAGTGGTGCGCGTCGAGGCGAAGCATCCGCTGCACATGACGGGCGAGCACGTCGGTCTCGAGGTTCACCCGATCGCCCGGTTCGAGCCGGCCGAGGGTCGTCGCGGCGAGCGTCTCGGGGATCAGCGACACCTCGAACCACGAGCCGTCGGGCTCGTCCCCGAGGCCCGACACCGTGAGCGAGACGCCGTCGACCGCGATCGAGCCCTTGTCGACGACGAGCGGCGCGAGCGCGTCGGGCAGCGAGAAGCGGATGACGCGCCACTCCTCGCCCGGCCGCACCTCGATCACCTCGGCGGTGCCGTCGACGTGCCCCTGCACGATGTGCCCGCCGAGGCGGTCGCCCACGAGCGCCGCGCGCTCGAGGTTCACGGGCCGGCCCTCGGCGACGGCGTCGAGCGTCGACATCCGCAGCGTCTGCGCCATGACGTCGGCGGTGAACGAGGCCGCGTCGGCGTCGACCACGGTCAGGCACACCCCCGACACCGCGATGGAGTCGCCGTGGCGCACGCCCTCGACGACCTTCGGTCCGCGCACGGTCAGTCGCACCACGTCGGCGTGCGGCTCGACGCGCGTGACCTCGCCGAGCTCCTCGATGATTCCGGTGAACATGTCAGGCCCTCTCTCGGGTGGGGATGTCGTCGTGCGAGGCGGCACGGGGCCGCGCGACGACGAGCAGGTCGTCGCCGAGTCGCACCAGGTCGGTGAAGTCGTAGCGCAGGGCGTCGGCCATGGTCGCCACCCCGAGGTCGTCGATCGCGGTCCGCGGGCCGCCGATCAGCGCGGGAGCGAGATAGACCAGCAGCTCGTCGGCGTAGCCGGCCTTCAGGAACGAGCTCGCGAGCGTCGGCCCGCCCTCGATGAAGAGCGAGCGGATGCCGCGGCGCTGCAGTTCTGCGAGATCGGTCGCGAGGTCGGCCCCCTGCAGCCGGATCGCCTCGTGCGGGTGCCGTTCGATCGCGGCGCCGGCCGGGAGGTCGCGCCGGCCGAACACGACCGGGATCGGCTGGGTCTCGAACAGCTCCCCGTCGGCGTCGCGCGCGGTGAGCGCCGGGTCGTCGGCGAGCACCGTGCCCGTGCCGACGGCGATGGCATCGGATGCCGCGCGGCGCAGGTGCACGTCGGCGCGGGCTTCGGGGCCCGTGATCCACCGGCTCGTGCCATCCGCCGCCGCGGCACGCCCGTCGAGGCTCGACGCCCACTTGACGGTGATGCGCGGACGACGGTTGCGGGCCGAGAACAGCCAGTCCTCGAGGAACGCCTCGACCTCGTCGGCGAGCACGCCGCCCGTCACCTCGACGCCCGCGTCGCGGAGCGTGCGCGCCCCGCCGGAGGAGTGGTCGCCGGGATCGTCGACGGCGTACACGACGCGCGCGACGCCGGCCTCGACGAGGGCGTGCGCGCACGGACCCGTGCGGCCGACGTGGTTGCACGGCTCGAGCGTGACGATCGCCGTGGCGCCGCGCGCCGCACCCGGCGGCAGCGTCGAGAGCGCATCGACCTCGGCGTGGGGCGTGCCCGCGCCGCGGTGCCAACCCTCGGCCAGCACCTCGCCCGCGGGGGAGAGGATGACGCATCCGACGCGGGGATTCACCCCGCGCGCCGGGCCGCGCTCAGCCAGGTCGAGCGCCCGGCGCATCAGCGCGGCGTCGTTCGCCGCCCGCGTCGCCGTGGACATCGGTCGCCTGCCTTCCAGGCTCCGGGACTCCCGGCGGCGCCGGAAACGTCGACGGCGCTCGTGAGCGTCGCCGACACGTGCCGCCTCCCATCCGGACTTTCACCGTCGGTACCGGAGTTCCACCGGTTCAACCGTTCGCGCGCGGCCGGACGGCCACGCGCTCCCGGCTCGCGGACTTTCACCGCCGGTTCGGACTTGCACCGACCCCGGAGCACGTTTCGTGTTCGATTCTAGGTCAACGCGGCGAGGCCGCCCGTATTCCCGTCATCCGCCTGGCCGAGAGCGTCAACGGCACTGCGACGCCGCGGCGATCTGCGCCTCACTCGGACGCCCGTAGGCCTCGATGCCCGAGCCGGGCAGGTCGTACCCCATGCCGATCGCCCACGCGGTGGCCCACGCCTCGTGGTCGGAGCCGGAATCCGCGAAGAGCGCGCGGCACGCCTCGCGGACGACCTGCGTGTGCCCGACCTCGTGGACGACCACGGCCTTCGCGTTCGGGTCGAACGCCCACGCCTCCTCGATGCTCTCGCTGAGCGTGATCAGGCCCCACTCGGCGCCGTCGAGCCCGAACTCCGCGGTGCCGGCGTACCAGGCGTCGCTCGTCACGCCGGCGACCTCGTACGCCCACGTGAAGTCGAGCGTCACCCCGTTCGAGATGGACCGGGCGAACGCCTCGATCTCGGCTCGCACCGGGTATTCGGTGGCACGCGCGACCTCGGCGGCGTGCGAGGCGCGGACGTCGGCGACGGCGGTCGCCAGCGCGGTGAAGCCCCCGGCGCCGGTGGTCGGCACCCCGGTGGCGCTGGTGCCGTCGACGAGCTGCTGCAGGGCCTGCCGCGTGCGGAACGTGGCGGAGGGGTTCGCGGCGAGCTCGGCGCGCGCGATCTCCTGCGCGCCGGCGACGAGGGTCGCGGTCGCCGCGTCGACCTCGTCGCGGGCCGCCTGCACGGCGTCGGCCGCCATCTCGCTCGACGCTGCGGCCGCGGTGCGCTCCGGCACGAGCTCGGCGACCTCCCACAGGTCGGCGTAGCGATCCCAGGCGGGCGCGAACACGTCGGGCTCGGTGAGGTCGACGATGGCGAGCGGCGCAGCGCCGCGTCCCGCGTCGAGCCCCGAGCGGAGCCCGTCGAGCGTGGCGGCCAAGGCGGCGCGGTCCTCCTCCCGCACCAAGTCGGGCGTGAGCACGGCCTCGAGCGCCTCGGTGCGGGCCACGACCGACTCGCCGCGCTCGGCGGCCTCGTCGTACGCGGCGACCGCCTCGTCGTGGCGCGCGTCGGCGGCGACCCACGCCGGCCAGAGCTGCCGGTGGAGCTCGGTCGCGACGAGCTGGTGCCCGATCGCGGCGATCACGACGCCGACCACGATCGCGGCCACGGCGATGGCGGCCGGGCTGCGCCCGGGCTGCGAGGGTGCAGGGGGTGGCGCCGGCCCCGGGTCGGGTGCCGTGGGGCGGAGGAGTTCGGTCATGCGACCGTCAGGCTATCCGCTCGCCCGGCCCCGCAGGATCACGATCGCGTCACGGGGGTCTCGATACGCTCCGGCCTCCGGCCGGTGCTACTCGACCGGCGCGGCCGTCTCCTCGACCAGGCCGCGCGCCGTGCCCTCGTCGACGATGAGGTCCGTGATGAGCCCGGCCGCGAGCGCGCCGGTCAGGCTCGGCAGCTTGGCGCGGCCCGAGACCACGCAGATGCGGCGGGGTGCGCGCCGCAGTGTCGCGAAGTCGGGACCCGTGCCGCGCGCGTTCATCGCGATACCGTCGGTCGAGCCATCCGCCCGGTAGAAGACCGTCGCGACGTCGCCCACGACGCCGTCGCGCGAGAGCGCCTGATAGTCGGCGCGCTCGAGGTAGCCGCCCTGGTAGACGTGGCTCGGCACCTCGGCGAACGGCGAGCCGATGCCGAAGATCGCGACATCCATCGCCGCCTGGAGGTCGAGCAGGCGCCGCGTGCTGCGCTCGCGCCAGAACGCCTCCTTGGTGGCGGGGTCGTCGAAGAACGCCGGCACCGGGAACTGCTGCACCCGCGCCCCGAACGCGTCGCCGAAGCGGCGCAGTAGTTCGGAGGCGTAGAGGATGCCGGTCGTGCGGAGGTTGCCGGCGCCGTTGAGCTGCACGATCTCGGAGTTGTGCGTCGCCTTCGGGGCGAGGTGCCGGCTCATGGCGCTCATGGTGGAGCCCCACGCGACGCCGATGGTCTGGTTCGAGTCGATGAACCGGCTGAGAATCCGTGCAGCCGAGAGCGCGACGCGCTCGAGCCGGTCGACGTCGCTCGCGTGGTCGGGCACGGGCACGACGTGCGCCGAGACCTCGTGCCGCTCGAGGATCTCCTGCTCGAGCCGGCTCGGCAGGTCGAGCGGCGAGTGGATGGAGATCTCGACGAGCCCGGTCGCCCTCGCGTGGCTCAACAGGCGCGAGACCGAGGATCGCGAGGTGTGCAGCTCCTTCGCGATGGCGTCCATCGTGAGGTCCTGCAGGTAGTACAGGTGCGCCGCGCGCAGCGCATCGCGGGTCTTGCCCGAGGGCAGCTCGCCGTCGATCGCCGGCCCCGCGGCATCCGTCACCGTCATCATCGGCCCCCTTGCACGTTCGTTCAATCAGGTTGAAAGGAAGTTCACCATCACTCACGATGTATTCATCCACAGCCGGCCCGCCTCCGCAAGCCGGCGTGACCGAAGCTCGAAAGGACAGCGATGTCGCCCACCACGTCGACGACGACCCGCCCGCAGCCCGCGCCCCGCGCCCGTGCCGAGGTGTCGGCGCTGCGCGCCCGACCCACCGCCGAGGTCGTGATCATCGGCGGCGGCATCAACGGCATCGCCACGTTCCGCGACCTCGCCCTGCAGGGCGTCGACGTCGTGCTCGTCGAGCGCGACGACTTCGTCTCGGGCGCCTCGGCCGCCTCGAGCCACATGATCCACGGCGGCATCCGGTACCTCGAGAACGGCGAGTTCCGCCTCGTGCAGGAGTCGGTGCAGGAGCGCAACGGGCTGCTGCGGATCGCGCCGCACTACGTCAAGCCGCTGCGCACGACCGTGCCGATCTACTCGACGTTCTCCGGCATCCTCTCGGCGCCGCTGCGGTTCCTCACGCACAAGCAGGGCCGGCCCACCGAGCGCGGCGCAGCGCTCATCAAGGCCGGCCTGACGATCTACGACGCGTTCTCGCGCGACGGCGGCAGCGTGCCGCGGCACCGGTTCCTCGGCGCGAAGAAGTCCCACGCGGAGTTGCCCGCACTGAACCCGGGCCTGAAGTACACCGCGACGTACTACGACGCGAGCATGCACGACCCCGAGCGACTCGCGCTCGACGTGCTGTTCGACGGGCTCGCCGCCGGCCCGCACGCGCGCGCCGCCAACCACCTCGAGGCCGTGGGCTTCGGGCCGCACGGCGTGCGCGTGCGCGACGCCGTCACGGGCGACGAGTTCGACCTTGCCGCCGACGTCGTCGTCAACACCTCGGGCCCGTGGACCGACCTCACCAACGCGCAGCTCGGCCGCGAGACCCGCTTCATGGGCGGCACCAAGGGTTCGCACATCGTGCTCGACCACCCCGAGCTCCTCGAGGCGACCGGCGGTCGCGAGATCTTCTTCGAGCACGAGGACGGCCGCATCGTGCTCATCTACCCGCTCAAGGGCCGGGTCATGGTCGGCACGACCGACCTCGAGCACGACATGCGCGAGCCCGCGGTGTGCACCGAGGCGGAGGTCGACTACTTCTTCGACCTCGTCGCGCACGTTTTCCCAGGCATCGCGGTCGACCGCTCGCAGATCGTCTACCGCTTCTCGGGCGTGCGCCCGCTGCCGCGCCACGACGACACCCAGCCCGGGTTCGTCAGCCGCGACTACCGCATCGAGCGGTCGGATGTCGCGGAGCGCCCCGGTACGACGATGCTGAGCCTCGTCGGGGGCAAGTGGACCACCTTCCGCGCCCTCGCCGAACACCTGGCCGACGAGGTGCTCGAGCTCGTCGGCCGCACGCGCGTGCGCTCCACGAAGGGCCTGCCCATCGGCGGCGGCGCGGGGTACCCCACGACGGATGACTCCCGGCTCGTGTGGGTCGTCGGGCACGGCGACGGCGTCGGTCGCGAGCGGGCCGACGCGCTCCTCGAGCGGTACGGCACGCGCGCCGAGGCGTTCATCGAGGCCGTCGAGGGCGGCCCCGAGACGCCGCTCGCGGGGCACGACGGGTACAGCCGCGAGGAGATCGCGTGGCTCGCCCGGAACGAGCGGGTCGTTCACCTCGCCGACCTCGTGTTCCGACGCACGAGCCTCGCCTTCACCGGCGCGCTCACGCCGCTGCTGCTCGACGAGCTCGCCGAGGTCGTCGGCGACGAGCTCGGGTGGGATGCCGCGTCGCGCCGCGCCGAGATCGAGGCCACGCGTCGCGTGCTCGCCGAGCGCCACGGGGTGGTGCTCGGCCAGGTGTCGATGACCCGCTAGCGCACCCTGTGCGGGTCGAGGAGCCGCGAAGCGGCGTCTCGAGACCCATGAACCGGTCTCGAGACGCGCCTGCGGCGCTCCTCGACCCGCACAGGATCTGCACACACGTGCACGCCGGACCGCCGTCTTCCGGTGGATCCCGCGGGTACGTTTCATCGGGGCCGCGAGGCTCGGCCCCTCCCTCGGGACGCCCGGACGCGGCATCCCGGCTTCAACGAAAGAAGGTCAACGTGGACAATCTCGGTGTCGATTTCCTCTCGGAACTCGTCGGCACGGCCATGCTCGTGCTGCTCGGCTGCGGCGTGGTCGCCAACGTCGCGCTCGCGAAGAACAAGGGGCACGGCGGCGGCTTCCTGATGGTGAACTTCGGCTGGGGCCTCGCGGTCTTCGCCGGCGTCATCGTCGCGTACGCCTCAGGCGCGCATCTCAACCCCGCCGTCACCCTCGGACTCGTCGCCAACGGGGCGACGGAGTTCGGCCAGGGCGTGCCGGTCGACGTGGTCTCGGTGCTCACGTACATCGCCGCGCAGCTGCTCGGCGCCTTCCTCGGCGCGGTCGGCGCGTGGCTCGCGTACAAGCAGCACTTCGACGCCGAGCCCGAGCCCGCCAACAAGCTCGGCGTGTTCTCGACCGGCCCCGCCATCCGGTCGTACGGCTGGAACCTCGTCACCGAGGTCATCGGCACGTTCGTGCTCGTCTTCGTCGTCATCGGCTTCGGCCGCAACGGCGACGCCTCCGGCCTCGCCGCACTCGGCGCGCTGCCCGTGGCACTCCTCGTCGTCGGCATCGGCGCCTCGCTCGGTGGACCCACCGGCTACGCGATCAACCCGGCCCGCGACCTCGGCCCGCGCATCGCGCACGCCATCCTGCCCATCGCGGGCAAGGGCGGCAGCGACTGGGCCTACTCGTGGGTGCCCGTCGTCGGACCGATCATCGGCGGCGTGCTCGCCGGCTGGGCCGCGATCCCGCTGCTGCCGCTGCTCGGCTGACGCCGCGGCATCCGCCCACCCCTCACCCTCACCCCCAACTCATTCACTGACAGCAACGGAGTTCTCAGATGGCTGACTACGTCCTCGCGATCGACCAGGGCACGACCTCGTCGCGCGCGATCATCTTCGACACGGCCGGATCGATCGTCTCGACCGGGCAGCTCGAACACGAGCAGATCTTCCCCAAGGCCGGCTGGGTCGAGCACGACCCCGCCGAGATCTGGCGCAACACCGGTGAGGTGATCGGCCAGGCCCTCGGCAAGGCGAACCTCACCCGGCACGACATCGCCGCGGTCGGCATCACCAACCAGCGCGAGACCGCCGTGGTGTGGGACCGCACCACGGGTGAGCCCGTCTACAACGCGATCGTCTGGCAGGACACCCGCACCCAGCCCATCGTCGACCGCCTCGCGGCCGACGGCGGCGTCGAGCGCTTCAAGGCGAAGGTGGGCCTGCCGCTCGCCACCTACTTCTCGGGCACCAAGATCGTCTGGATCCTCGAGAACGTGCCCGGCGCGCGCGAGAAGGCCGAGGCCGGCGACCTGCTGTTCGGCACCACCGACACATGGGTGCTCTGGAACCTGACCGGCGGCGTCGAGGGCGGCGTGCACGCGACGGATGTCACGAACGCGAGCCGCACGATGTTCATGGACCTCGCGACGCTCCAGTGGGACGACGAGATCCTCGCCGCGTTCGGGGTGCCGCGCTCGATGCTGCCCGAGATCCGGTCGTCGTCGGAGATCTACGGCGTCGCGAACGAGCACTCGCTGCTGCGCGAGACGCCCATCGCCGGCATCCTCGGCGACCAGCAGGCCGCCACGTTCGGGCAGGCCGCCTTCGACGCCGGCGAGGCCAAGAACACCTACGGCACGGGCAACTTCCTGATCTTCAACACGGGCGAGGAGATCGTCCACTCGAAGAACGGCCTGCTCACCACCGTCGGCTACAAGCTCGGCGACCAGCCCGTGCACTACGCCCTCGAGGGCTCGATCGCCGTGACCGGGTCGCTCATCCAGTGGCTGCGCGACAACCTCGGCCTCATCTCGTCGGCCGCCGAGGTCGAGGAGCTCGCGAAGTCCGTCGAGGACAACGGCGGCGCGTACTTCGTGCCGGCGTTCTCGGGGCTCTTCGCCCCGTACTGGCGTCCGGACGCGCGCGGCGCGCTCGTGGGCCTGACCCGCTACGTGCACAAGGGCCACATCGCGCGGGCGGCACTGGAGGCGATCGCGTTCCAGACGCGCGACGTCGTGGACGCCGTGAACGCCGATGCGGGGATCGACCTCACCGAGCTGCGCGTCGACGGCGGGGCGACGGCGAACGACACCCTGCTCCAGTTCCAGGCCGACATCCTCGGGGTGCCCGTCGTGCGCCCCGTGGTCGCGGAGACGACCGCGCTCGGCGCCGCCTACGCGGCCGGGCTCGCCGTCGGGTTCTGGGGGAGCCTCGACGAGCTCGCCGCGAACTGGCAGGAGGACCGCCGCTGGGAGCCGTCGATGGACGACGCCGAGCAGGCTCGCCTCATGCGCAACTGGAAGAAGGCCGTCACGAAGACCCTCGACTGGGTCGACGACGACGTTCGATAGTGTCCTGCGGGTCGAGGAGCGGGCGCAGCCCGCGTCTCGAGACCGGCCTGTCCGGCCGACGAGGTCTCGAGACGCCGCTGCGCGGCTCCTCGACCCGCACAGCTGCCTACGCGAGCGCGAACCGTTCCGCGAGCAGGGGCGGCAGCTCGGCGAGCGTGCGGATCTCGTGCACGCCCGCTGCCGCGGCATCCGTCGCGTCGTCGCCTGCGGGCCGCTCGCCCGACCGGTTGAGCCAGACGCCGACGAGCCCGGCCCGTGCCGCGCCGATCGCGTCGGTGCGCAGCCGGTCGCCCACGTAGGCCGCCCCGGAGACCGGGGCCGCGGCGGCGAAGCGCGCGAGCGCGGCCTCGAAGATGCGCGCGTCGGGCTTGGTCACGCCCTCGGACCCCGAGGCGACCAGGTGCTCGATGCGCCCCGGGTGCCCGACCTCGAGCCCGAGCCGCACCAGCTTGGCGAGCTGGAACTCCTCCTCGCCGTTCGTGATGATGCCGAGCCGCACGCCCGGCAGCGCCGCCTCGAGCGCGTCGAACGCCGGCCCGACGTCGCCGTGCAGCGTCCACGACGCGCGGTACCGCTCGAAGTAACGGGCGAACCACGCGCCCGCCGCCTCGTCGTCGAGCGCCTCGCCGTGCGCGAGCGCGAACTCCGCGGCCCGCGCCCGCCGCTGCTCCTCGAACGTCAGCTCACCGGCGAGGTACGCGTGGTAGTGGCGCTCCTCGAGCTCGTGCCAGAGCCGCTGCGCTGCCGCGAGATCGGCATCGTAGCCGCGCTCGCGCAGGTGGAGCACGATGCCCGTCGCGACCGCCTCGCGGTGCGCCATGAGGGTGTCGTCGAGGTCGAACAGCACCACCGGGCGCCCACCGGCCGCCTCGCGGCCGGTGGGCCCGGAACCCGCGGCGCTCACCGGCGGCGCAGGAACCCGACGCGCTCGTACACCGTCGCGAGCGTGCGCTCCGCACGCTCGGACGCCTTGTCGGCGCCGATCGCGAGCAGCCGATCGAGCTCGGCCGGGTCCTCCATGAGCTCGAGCGTGCGCTCGCGGATCGGGGCGACGCGCTCGACGACCGCCTCGGCCAGGTCTTTCTTGAGGTCGCCGTACCCGCGCCCGTCGTACTCGGCCTCGAGCTCCGGGATGGTGCGCCCGGAGACGGTCGCGTAGATGTCGAGCAGGTTCGCGATGCCGGGCTTGGCCTGCGGGTCGTACCGGATCTCGCGCTCGGTGTCGGTCACGGCGCTCTTGATCTTCTTCGCGATGAGCTTCGGGTCGTCCATCAGGTTGACCAGGCCGGTCGGGCTGGACGCCGACTTCGACATCTTCGCGGTCGGATCCTGCAGGTCGTAGATGCGCGCGGACTCCTTCGGGATGAGCGCCTCGGGGACCACGAGCGTCTCGCCGAAGCGCGAGTTGAAGCGCCCGGCGAGGTCGCGCGTGAGCTCGAGGTGCTGCCGCTGGTCGTCGCCGACCGGCACGAGGTGCGTGCCGTAGAGCAGGATGTCGGCGGCCATCAGCACCGGGTAGGTGAAGAGGCCGACCGTGGTGCCCTCGGTGCCGTACCGCGACGACTTGTCCTTGAACTGCGTCATGCGGCTCGCCTCGCCGAAGCCGGTGATCGATCCCAGCACCCAGGCGAGCTCGGTGTGCGCCAGCACGTGCGACTGCACGAAGAGCGTGGAGCGCTCGGGGTCGACCCCCGCCGCGAGGTACTGCGCGGCCGTGCGGCGCGTGGCATCGCGGAGCGCGGACGGCTCCTGCGGGACGGTGATGGCGTGCAGGTCGACGACGCAGTAGATCGGGTCGTGATCCTCCTGCAGGGCGACCCAGTTGACGAGGGCGCCGAGGTAGTTGCCGAGGTGGAGCGAGTCGCCCGACGGCTGCATGCCGGAGAAGACGACGGGGCGTGCGGTGTTCATGCTGAGATCAGGTCCTTGAGGGTTCAGATGGCGTAATCGACGACGACGGGCGCATGGTCGGACCATCGCTCGTCGTAGGCGTCGGCACGGTCGACCGTGTACGAGACGACCGTCTCGGCCAGCTTCGGCGTCGCGAGCTGGTAGTCGATGCGCCAACCGCTGTCGTTGTCGAATGCCTTGCCGCGCCACGACCACCACGTGTAGGGGCCGGGCACGTCGCCCGCGACCCGCCGGCCCACATCGACCCAACCGAGCCCGGCGCCGGCGTTGTACCGCTCGTCGCCCTCGGCCCCCATGAAGCGGTCGAAGTAGTCGCGCTCCTCGGGCAGGAACCCGGCGCGCTTGAGGTTGCCCTTCCAGTTCTTGATGTCGAGCGTGCGGTGGCCGACGTTCAGGTCGCCCACCACCACGGCCAGCTCGTGTTCGGCGAGCTGCGCCATCCGCTCGCTCATCGCATCGAGGAACCGGTACTTCTCGACCTGCTTGGGGGAGTCGGCCTCGCCCGAGGGCACGTAGCAGCTCACCACCGTGACGATGCGCCCGCCGACCTCGTAGTCGGCCTCGAGCCAACGGCCGGCGGTGTCGTGGTCGCCGGTGCCGAGCTCGACGCGGTGGATCTGCGCGTCGGCGCGGCTCGCGAGCGCCACGCCCGCACGGCCCGCTGCGGTCGCGGGATCGTGGACGATGCTCCACTCGTCGCCGAGGAGGGCCGCCAGGTCGTCGGTCGACGCGCGCACCTCCTGCATGGCGAGGATGTCGACGTCGCGCGAGGCGAGCCAGTCGCCCATGCCGCGGCGGAACGCCGCCCGGACCCCGTTCACGTTGGCACTGACGACGCGGAGCGGGGAGGTCGAGGGCATGCCTTCGATCCTAGGCGAGCCCTCCGACGTCGCCGTGCGGCCGGGTCAGCGCTTGGCGGCGCCGTTCGCCCCGCCGTCGCCCGTGCCCCTGCCCTTGGCCTTGCCGTCGCTCCTGACCGTGCCGGTTCCGTTGCCGTTGCCGTTGCCCAGCCATGCGTGCGGTCGCGCCGCCGGCGGAGGCGGAGCGGACGCCCGCAGGTCGTCGAGCTCCCGTCGTGCCCGGGCGACCCGGCGTCCCGCCAGCGTGCGCTCGTACCACCGCGCCTCGGCCAGCTCGGACGTCGCACGGCGCAGCTTGACGATCGCGGCGGTCTCGAGCGCCTCGTACTCCCGCATCCGCCGCTCGGCCTCGAGCTGCTCCGCGGTGACGCGCCGCATCGACTCGTTCCGGTCCGCGGCCTCGACGGCGATCCAGGCTGCGGCGACGAGGATGATGATGCTCGCGATCCGGAACCACAGCAGCAGCGCCACGATGACCGTGAAGGTCGCGAGGAGGGGGTTCCCGCCGGCCCACGAGAGCACCCAGCCGCCCGCGAGCTGGAGCACGCTGAGCGCGGCCGAGCCGAGCAGCGAGCCCGTCCACATCCGCCGCCACGGCATCTCGGCGCCCGAGAGGAACCGGAACATGACGGCGAGGGCGAGCGTGTCGATCACGAAGACGACGACGAGCGCCCCGATCTGCAGGGTCGCGCCGACCACGGGCGACTCCGCGGTGAGGTCGATGCCGAACAGGTTGAACACCCAGTCGAGGAAGCCCGTGGCGACGATCGAGAGGATGGCCGCGATCAGGATGGCGAGTCCGAACATGGCCGCCGCGAGGAAGTCGCGGCCCTTCAGGTAGAAGTACGCGCGATCGTCCTTCGGCAGGCCGAAGGTGCTGCGGACCGCCATCCGCGTGTACGTCACCCAGCCGATCGCCGTCCAGATCAGGCCGCCGAGCGCGACCGCGCCCGTCCAGCCGAACAGGCTCGTGCTCGCCGTCGCCGCCTCCTCGAGCGCCTCGGGCGTGATCACGCCGTTCTCGCCCACGAGTCCGGGGGCGTAGGTGTTGATCAGCAGGATCAGGGCCTGGAGGGTCTCCTCGTCGCCGAGCAGCCACAGGCCGGCGACCGCGAACACGATGTAGATCGCTGCGAAGACGGCGAACAGCGACTGGTAGCTCATGCCCGCGGTCAGGAGGAACCCGTTCCGCGCCAGGAAGTGCCGCCAGACGCGGACCGGGAACAGCGCCATGGTGCGACGGGTGAGGTCCTCGACCTTCGCGATCGGCTCGTCGAAGCGCTCGCGCATGCTCTCGGCGACCTCGGCGGGGGTGGGCCGCGCCCTGCCCGGCTCGGGTGCCTCGGGTGCCCCGGCCGCCCCGGACGCCGGAGGCGCGCCCGGGTCGGCGGCCTCGCCGTTCCCGCGCCCCCGATCGCGTTCGCTCACACGCTCACACTAGCGAGCGGACGCCACGGCGGCGGCGAGGCGGACGGCCCGCGGCGCCGGCGCTCCGGCGCACGACGACGGAGGGGCCGGCGCGATGCGCGCCGACCCCTCCGAACCCCCGATGGAAAAGCCTCAGGGAGTGCCGCGCAGGATCGCCTGCTTGACCTCGGCGATCGCCTTGGTCACCTCGATGCCGCGCGGGCACGCGTCGGTGCAGTTGAAGGTGGTGCGGCAGCGCCACACGCCCTCCTTGTCGTTGAGGATGTCGAGGCGCACCTTGGCCGCGTCGTCGCGCGAGTCGAAGATGAACCGGTGCGCGTTGACGATCGCGGCCGGACCGAAGTACTGGCCGTCGGTCCAGAACACCGGGCACGACGAGGTGCACGCGGCGCACAGGATGCACTTGGTGGTGTCGTCGAAGCGGGCGCGCGAGGCGACATCCTGGACGCGCTCCTTGCCCTGCTCGGGCGTCGAGTTCGCGATGAGGAACGGCTGCACCTCGCGGTAGCTCGCGAAGAAGGGCTCCATGTCGACGACGAGGTCCTTCTCGAGCGGCAGGCCCTTGATCGCCTCGACGTAGATCGGCTTCGAGATGTCGAGGTCCTTGATCAGGGTCTTGCAGGCCAGGCGGTTGCGGCCGTTGATGCGCATCGCGTCGGAGCCGCAGATGCCGTGCGCGCACGAGCGGCGGAAGGTCAGCGAGCCGTCCTGCTCCCACTTGATCTTGTGCAGCGCGTCGAGCACGCGGTCGGTCGCGTACATCTCGACGTCGAAGTCCTGCCAGCGCGGCTCGGTGTCGACGTCGGGGTCGAAGCGGCGGATCAGGAAGGTGACGGTGAACGACTGCGTGGCGGCGTCCGCCGTCGCGGTCGACGACGTCTCGAGGGTGGCGGTCGTCACGTCAGTACTTCCTCTCCATGGGCTGGTATCGGGTGATCGTCACCGGCTTCCAGTCGAGCCGGATGTGATCGGACGCATCGGTGGAATGCGCGTCGCCCGACAGGTACGCCATCGTGTGCTGCATGTACTTCTGGTCGTCGCGGTTCGGGAAGTCGTCGCGCATGTGGCCGCCGCGGCTCTCCTCGCGGTTGCGGGCCGACGCGACGACGACCTCGGCGAGGTCGAGCAGGAACCCGAGCTCGACGGCCTCGAGCAGGTCGGTGTTGAACCGCTTGCCCTTGTCTTGCACGGCGACGTGCTTGTAGCGCTCGCGCAGGCCCGAGATGACGGAGGCCACGTGGGAGAGCGACTCGTCGGTGCGGAACACCTGCGCGCCCTTGTCCATCTCATCCTGCAGCTCCTTGCGGATCGCGGCGATCCGCTCGGTGCCGTCGGAGTCGCGGAGCGTCTCGAGCAGGGTGCGCACGCCCGCGGCCGGGTCGTCGGGCAGCGGCGTGAACTCGGCGCCCTTGACGTACTCGACCGCGTTGCGGCCCGCGCGCTTGCCGAACACGTTGATGTCGAGCAGCGAGTTCGTGCCGAGGCGGTTCGAGCCGTGCACCGACACGCACGCGCACTCGCCGGCGGCGTAGAGGCCCGGCACGACGGTCGTGTTGTCGCGAAGCACCTCGGCGTTCACGTTGGTGGGGATGCCGCCCATCGCGTAGTGCGCGGTCGGCATCACGGGCACGGGCTCGTACACGGGGTCGACGCCGAGGTAGGTGCGCGCGAACTCGGTGATGTCGGGCAGCTTCGTCTCGAGGACCTCCGCGCCGAGGTGCGTGCAGTCGAGCAGCACGTAGTCCTTGTGCGGTCCGGCGCCGCGGCCCTCCGCGACCTCCTGCACCATGCACCGGGCGACGATGTCGCGCGGCGCCAGGTCCTTGATGGTCGGCGCGTAGCGTTCCATGAACCGCTCGCCCGAGGCGTTGCGGAGGATCGCGCCCTCGCCGCGGGCGCCCTCGGTGAGGAGGATGCCCAGGCCCGCGAGGCCGGTCGGGTGGAACTGGAAGAACTCCATGTCCTCGAGCGGCAGACCCTTGCGCCAGATGATGCCGACGCCGTCTCCTGTGAGGGTGTGCGCGTTCGAGGTGGTCTTGTAGATCTTGCCGAAGCCGCCCGTGGCGAAGATGATCGCCTTGGCCTGGAAGACGTGCAGCTCGCCGGTGGCGAGCTCGTACGCGACCACTCCCGACGGCTGCGGAACGCCGTCGACCTCGGTCATCACGAGGTCGAGCGCGTAGTACTCGTTGTAGAACTCGATGCCGAGCTTGACGCAGTTCTGGAACAGCGTCTGCAGGATCATGTGGCCGGTGCGGTCGGCCGCGTAGCAGGCCCGGCGCACGGGCGCCTTGCCGTGGTCGCGCGTGTGGCCGCCGAAGCGCCGCTGGTCGATCTTGCCGTCGGGGGTGCGGTTGAAGGGCAGGCCCATGTTCTCGAGGTCGATGACCGCGTCGATGGCCTCCTTCGCGAGGATCTCGGCCGCATCCTGGTCGACGAGGTAGTCGCCGCCCTTGACGGTGTCGAAGGTGTGCCACTCCCAGCTGTCCTCCTCGACGTTGGCGAGCGCGGCGGCCATGCCGCCCTGCGCCGCGCCCGTGTGGGAGCGCGTCGGGTAGAGCTTGGAGATGACGGCGGTCCTCGCGCCCGGGCCGGCCTCGATCGCCGCACGCATGCCGGCGCCGCCGGCGCCCACGATGACGATGTCGTACTGGTGGTGGTGGACGCCGTCGACGACCGTCGTCTCGACGTGGTTCTCGCTGGTCACGTGTCTCCTATGCGGCGGGGCAGAACGAGGGGAGGAGCTCGGCCGGCGAGCCGGCAGGGCACGGGTCGAAGGTGAAGATCACGAGCGTGCCGAGCACGAGCAGCACGATCGTCGAGAGCAGCAGCGCGCCCTTCAGCACCTTCTGCACCGCACCGGGGCTCGTGTAGTCGTTCACGATGGTGCGCATGCCGTTGGCGCCGTGGATCAGGGCGAGCCAGAGGATCAGGAGGTCCCAGACCTGCCAGAAGGGGCTCGCCCACTTGCCGGCGACGAAGCCGAAGTCGATGGCCTTCACGCCCTCGCCGTCGATGAGGTTGACGTAGAGGTGGCCGAAGATGAGCACGACCAACAGCACGCCCGAGGCGCGCATGTAGATCCAGCCCCACTTCTCGAGGTTGACGCCCTTCCGCGGCGCCGGGCGTGCGGGGGTGCGCGGGGAGTCGATGGCGGTCATCTCGGCGCTCCTAGTGGCTGAAGACGTTGATCAGGTGCCGCGGGGTGAACGCCAGCATGGTGAGCACCCAGAGCACGACGACGACGTAGAAGAGGACCTTCTGGTTGCGTGTGGCCCACGACCAGAAGTCGACCAGGATGATGCGCAGGCCGTTGAAGGCGTGGAAGACGATCGCGCCGACCAGCGCCACCTCGCCGAGGCCCATGATCGGCGTCTGGTAGGTGCCGATGACCGCGTTGTACGCCTCGGGGCTCACGCGCACCAGCGCCGTGTCGAGGATGTGCACGAGGAGGAAGAAGAAGATCGCGACCCCGGTGATCCGGTGCAGCACCCACGACCACATGCCCTCGCGGCCGCGGTACAGCGTGCCGCCCGGCTTCTGCTTCGCCGGTTGCTCGGGTGCGGTCGGGGTCCGTGTCGTCGTTGCGGACATGGACAACCCTCCTGGCGGTGTGCGTCGCCCGACTGTGGGCGTGACGGGACCGATGGCCCGGCTCCGAGTCTAGCCCGGTCGCGAGGGTGCTCCGTTCGCCGCAGTGTCGAGGCCGTGGGCCACCGCTATCCTGACTGGATGGCACAGACTCCCCTCGACCGCTTCTACAGCGTGATCCCCGCCGGCGGCGTGGGATCTCGGCTCTGGCCCCTCTCGAGGGCGGATGCACCGAAGTTCCTGCATGACCTGACCGGGTCGGGGCAGACGCTGCTGCGCGACACGTGGGACCGCCTCGCCCCGCTCTCCGGCGAGCAGCGCATCATGGTCGTCACCGGCCGCGCGCACCGCGCCGCCGTCGAAGCGCAGCTGCCCGAGCTGACCGACGAGAACATCGTGCTCGAGAGCGAGCCGCGCGACTCCACCGCCGCGATCGGACTCGCTGCCGCGATCCTCCACCGGCGCGAACCCGACGTGATCCTCGGCTCGTTCGCCGCCGACCACGTCATCTCCGGCTCGGCCCTCTTCCGCGAGGCCGTCACCGCGGCGGTCGCCGCGGCCGACGAGGGCTACATCGCGACGATCGGCATCACGCCGACCGAGCCCGCCGTCGGGTTCGGGTACATCGAGTGCGGCGAGCCGCTGCACGTGCCGGGCGTCGAGCACGTCTCGGCCGTGTCCAGCTTCGTCGAGAAGCCCGACCTCGAGACGGCCAAGCGCTACCTCGAGGGCGGACGCCACCTCTGGAACGCGGGCATGTTCATCGCGCGTGCCGACCGCCTGCTCGAGGAGCTCGCACGAACCAAGCCGGAGCTGCATGCCGGGCTCGTCGAGCTCGCCGCGGCGTGGGACGACCCCGCCACCCGCGGACCCGCCGTCGACCGCATCTGGCCGACGCTCGAGAAGATCGCGATCGACTACTCGGTGGCCGAACCGGCGGCGGAGCGCGGGCGGCTCGCGGTCGTGCGCGGACACTTCCAGTGGGACGACGTGGGCGACTTCGCCTCCCTCGCCAAGCTCAACACCGCCGGGCGGTCGGGCGAGCTGGCCATCCTCGGACCGAACGCGCGCGTGCTCGCCGACGCGTCGAGCGGCATCGTCGTCAGCCGCGCGAAGCGGGTCATCAGCCTGATCGGCGTGACCGATATCGTCGTGGTGGACACGCCGGACGCGCTGCTCGTCACGACGAGCGAGCACGCCCAGCGGGTGAAGGCCGTCGTCGACGCGCTGCGTCTCGGCGGATCCAGCGACGTGCTCTAGGCACGGGAAGGCGGTCGACGGATGCCGGTGCGCAGATCCCTCACGTTCGGAGTCGCGCTCATCGCGGCATCCCTCGCCCTCGCGGGGTGCGGGCAGGCGCCCGAGGGCGGCGACGACGGCGGAGAGCAGGCCGAAGGCTGCGTCCGGATGGTGACGAACTCGGGCGGGCTCGAGGACCGTTCCTTCAACCAGTCGAGCTGGGAGGGGCTGCAGCAGGCCGAGGAGGAGTACGGGGTCGAGGCCGAGGCGATCGTCTCGACGGGCGAGACCGACCTCGCTCCGAACGTGCAGCAGGCGGTGGACTCGGGCTGCGAGCTCGTGGTGACCGTCGGCTACGAGCTCGCGGAGGCCACGCTCGAGCAGGCGCAGGCCAACCCCGACCTCGCGTTCGCGATCGTCGACGAGGTCGTCGAGGCCGAGAACGTCAAGCCCGTGGTCTTCGACACCGCGCAGGCCTCCTTCCTCGCCGGGTACCTCGCCGCGGGGGTGTCGAAGACCGGCGTCGTGGCGACGTTCGGCGGCGGCAACCAGCCGCCGGTGACCCTGTTCATGGACGGCTTCGTCGACGGCGTCGCCAAGTACAACGAGGTCCACGGCACGGCGGTGCGCGCGCTCGGCTGGGACAAGGCGGCGCAGGACGGCTCGTTCACCGGCGACTTCGAGGACGTCAACAAGGGCAAGGTGCTCACCGAGGGCTTCATCGATCAGGGCGCCGACGTCATCCTCCCGGTGGCCGGGCAGGTCGGCGAGGGAGCCGCCGCGGCCGCACTCGAGCGGGGCGGCACGTCGATCATCTGGGTCGACAGCGACGGGTACGAGACGCTCCCCGAGGAGTTCCGCCCGGTCTTGCTCACGAGCGTGCTGAAGAACACGCAGCAGGCGATGGTGGAGATCGTCGGCGACGTCGTCGACGACGCGTTCACGAACGCGCCCTACGTCGGCACCCTCGAGAACGGCGGGGTCGAGATCGCGCCGTTCCACGACCTCGAACCGCTCGTGAGCCCCGAGCTGCAGGGCGAGATCGAGGGGCTGCGGCAGGCCGTCATCGCGGGCGAGATCGTCGTCGAGTCACCCTCGACGCCCTGACTCCGGATGTCGCGACCCCCGCTCGGGGGTGAACCCGCCTGCTCATGTGAGCAGAATGTCGCGGCTTCATAACCATTGCCCGCAGGGGGCCCAAGGTCCGATGGCGCCGAACGCAACTTTGGGTAACGTGACCTCACGGTCCCCGGGTCCTGGTCGGGGTGCAGTCGTTTGGAGGACACTGTGACGTTCACGTTCAAGAAGGCCGCGGTCAGCGGTCTCGCGACGGTCGGCGTGGTCGCGCTGCTCGCGGGTTGCGCTTCGGCTCCCGAGGAGACGGAGGACGGCGGCGGCGGAGAGGCGCTCGACTTCCTGCCCTGCATGGTCTCCGACGCGGGCGGCTTCGATGACAAGTCCTTCAACCAGCTCGGGTTCGAGGGCCTCACGGCGGCGTCCGACGAGCTCGGCGTCGAGCCGGTCACCGTCCAGTCCGACTCCGAGACGGACTACGCCCCGAACCTGACGAACCTCGTCGACCAGGGCTGCAACCTCATCGTCACCGTCGGCTTCGCGCTCGCCGCGGCTGCGGGCGAGTCGGCCGAGGCGAACCCCGACATCGAGTACGTCTCGATCGACGACACGGTCGACCTCGACTTCGACGGCACGACCGACTTCGAGAACATCAAGCCGATCATCTTCGACACCGCGCAGGCGGCGTTCCTCGCCGGCTACGCGGCAGCGGCCTACTCGCAGACCGGCATCGTCGGCACCTTCGGCGGCATGAACTTCCCGACCGTCTCGATCTTCATGGACGGTTTCGCCCAGGGCGTCGAGTACCACAACCAGGAGAAGGGGACCGACGTCAAGGTCCTCGGCTGGGACCGCGCGGCACAGGACGGCGAGTTCACCGGCGGATTCGAGGCGAACGACACCGCTCGCCAGAAGGCCCAGGCCCTCATCGACCAGAACGTCGACGTGCTCCTTCCCGTCGGCGGCCCGATCTACCAGTCGGCGGCTGCGGCCATCCGCGAGGCGGGCCGTGAGATCGCGATGATCGGCGTCGACGCCGACTTCACTGAGACCGACCCGTCGGTCGCCGACCTCATGCTCACCTCGATCCTCAAGGGCATCGACGTCGGTACCGAGGAGGCCGTGCTCGCCGCGGGCAACGGCGAGTTCGACCCGACGCCGTTCATCGGCACGCTCGAGAACGAGGGCGTGGGCATCGCGCCGTTCCACGACTTCGAGGACAAGGTCCCGGCTGAGCTCGCGGGCGAGCTGGAAGACCTCAAGGCCGCGATCATCGCCGGCGACATCGAGGTCGAGTCCTACCTGGCCCAGTAAGGGCGGAACACCATGATCGGGGAGGTCGGCGCATGCCGGCCTCCCCGATCGGCGTTCGGATGCGCACCCGCGCGGATGCAAACCAACATCTGAGCAGGTCCCACCCGGGCGCTTCAACATACGCGCAGCATCTCCAACGGATGCAGCCATCTCAGTAGGATCGGGGACATGAAGCTCGAACTTCGCGGCATCACGAAGCGATTCGGCAGCTTGGTCGCAAACGACCACATCGACCTCACCGTTGAGGCAGGAGAGATCCACTGCCTCCTCGGCGAGAACGGTGCAGGCAAGTCGACGCTCATGAACGTGCTCTACGGTCTCTACCAGGCAGACGAGGGCGAGGTGCTCCTCGACGGCGAGGTGCAGCACTTCGCCGGTCCCGGCGACGCCATGGCCGCGGGCATCGGCATGGTCCACCAGCACTTCATGCTCATCCCCGTGTTCACGGTCGCCGAGAACGTCATGCTCGGCCACGAGGCCACGAAGGCCGGCGGCGTCCTCGACCTCGCGGCCGCCCGCCAGAAGGTCAAGGAGATCTCCGACCGGTTCGGCTTCCACGTCGACCCCGACGCGCTCGTCGACGACCTCCCGGTCGGCGTCCAGCAGCGGGTCGAGATCATCAAGGCGCTCTCGCGAGACGCACGCGTGATCGTCTTCGACGAGCCGACCGCGGTGCTCACCCCGCAGGAGACCGACGAGCTCATGGGCATCATGCGCCAGCTCAAGGAATCGGGCACCTCGATCGTGTTCATCACGCACAAGCTGCGCGAGGTGCGCGAGGTCGCCGACACCATCACCGTCATCCGCCTCGGCAAGGTCGTCGGCGAGGCGTCGCCGACCGCCACGAACGCCGAGCTCGCCTCGCTCATGGTCGGCCGCGCCGTCGAGCTGACCGTCCACAAGGAGGAGCCGAAGCTGGGCGATCCCGCCCTGGTCGTCGAGGGGCTCACCGTCATCGACCACATCGGACAGCTCGTCGTCAACGACGTGAGCTTCACCGTGCGCCGCGGCGAGATCCTCGCGGTCGCCGGGGTCCAGGGCAACGGCCAGACCGAGCTGACCGAGGCGCTGCTCGGGCTCCAGCCACGCGTCCGCGGCTCGATCACGCTCGACGGTCGCGACCTCACGGGCGCGAGCGTGCGACAGCGGCTCGATGCGGGGATCGGCTTCGTGCCGGAGGACCGCACCGAGGACGGGCTTGTCGGCGAGTTCACCATCGCCGAGAACCTGATGCTCGACCGCAGCAGCGGTGCGCCCTTCGTCCGTGCCGGCAACATCCAGCGCGGCGTGCTCGAGGAGTTCGCGCGCGAGAAGGTCAAGGAGTTCGACGTCCGCACCCAGGGCATCGACTCGAAGGCGCGGCAGTTGTCGGGCGGAAACCAGCAGAAGGTCGTGCTGGCCCGCGAGCTGAGCCGCGACCTCCGGCTGCTCGTCGCCGCCCAGCCCACGCGCGGCGTCGACGTCGGATCGATCGAGTTCATCCATAAAGAGATCGTCGAGGCGCGCGACTCGGGTGTTCCCGTCGTCGTCGTCTCGACCGAGCTCGACGAGGTCACCGCCCTCGCCGACCGCATCATGGTCATGTACCGCGGGCGCATCGTCGGCATCGTGCCGGGCGACACGCCCCGCGACGTCCTCGGCCTCATGATGGCCGGAGAACACCCCGGAGAAGGAGCCGCGGCATGAGCGACCCCCAGAAGCCCGAGGCCACCGGCTCGACCGGTGCAACCGGACACCTCGACGCCGACGTCGCGATCGAGCGGCCCGGCGTCGCGGCACCCCACCCGCAGGACGTCGACGACGACGTCCGCGCCTCTGCCGGCACCCGCGGCGACGACGGGGTCCCGCCGCCCTCCCGCTGGCACACGATGCTGCGCCAGATCACGACCGGCAACGCGATCATCTCGGTGCTGGCGGTGCTGCTCGCCCTGCTCGTCGGCGCCATCATGATCGCGTTCACCGACGAGCGCGTCCAGGAGACGAGCGCCTACTTCTTCGCGCGACCGACCGACATGCTCTTCGCCGTCTGGGACTCGGTGGCGGGCGCCTACGCCGCGCTGTTCCAGGGCGCGGTCTACAACTTCCGGCGCGACGACTTCATCGCCGGCATCCGACCCCTGACCGAGACCCTGACCTTCGCGACGCCCCTCATCGCGGGCGGCCTCGGCGTCGGCCTCGCGTTCCGCGTCGGCATGTTCAACATCGGCGGCCGCGGCCAGATGCTGATCGCGGCCTCGATCGCCGGCTGGATCGCGTTCGGATTCGACCTGCCGTGGGGCATCCACATGTTCGTGGCGCTCATCGGCGGCCTGATCGGCGGGGCGCTCTGGGCCGGCATCGCCGGCGTCCTGAAGGCCCGCACGGGCGCCCACGAGGTGATCGTGACGATCATGCTGAACTACGTGGCGTTCTACCTCGTCTCGTGGATGCTCCGGACCCCCGGCCTGCTGCAGGCGCCGGGATCGAGCAACCCGAAGACGCCCGCGATGAAGGACACCGCGATCTTCCCCGCGCTGCTCGGACCGCAGTTCAACCTGCACTTCGGGTTCGTCCTCGTGGTCATCGCCACCGTCGTGGTCTGGTGGATCCTGAACCGCTCGAGCCTCGGCTTCCGCTTCCGCGCGGTCGGCGAGAACCCCAACGCCGCTCGCGTCGCGGGCATCAACGTGAAGTCGATGTACGTGTACGCCATGCTCATCGCCGGCGCACTGCTCGGCCTCGCGGGCGTCAGCCAGGTGCTCGGCACCGTGACCACCGGCTTCACCGCCGGCATCGACGCGGGCATCGGCTTCGACGCGATCACGGTCGCGCTCCTCGGCCGCTCGACCCCGTGGGGCATCTTCATCGCAGGCATCCTGTTCGGCGCGTTCAAGGCCGGCGGCTTCTCGATGCAGGCCGCGGAGGGGGTGCCGATCGAGATCGTGCTGGTCGTCCAGTCGCTCATCGTGCTCTTCATCGCCGCCCCGCCGCTCGTCCGCACGATCTTCCGCCTGCCCGATCCGGCATCGGCTCCGAAGCGACCGCGGCCCATCGTCACGAAGGAGGTGGCGGCCAAGTGAGCGCAACCGTCCAGACCCCCGCGCCCCAGGTCCAGGCGCTCGACACCACGGTCGTCACCAGCTGGAAGGGCCCGATCGTCTTCGCGGTCTTCACGCTGATCGCGCTCGCGCTGGCGGTGTTCGCTCCACGCGACGGTGAGACGACGTTCCGCCTGTCGACCCAGGTCGACGTGATCCAGCTTCCGGAGATCTCGGTACCGGCGATGCCGACGCTCTGGGTCATCATCCTGCTGCTCGCGCTCGGCACGGCCTACTCCGCCTGGCTCGTGTCGCGCAAGCGGCGCGTTCCGCTCTGGCTCATCGTCGTCTTCGCGATCCTCTTCATGATCGGCTTCCTCACCTGGGCCGCGGCCGGCGCGACCATCCCGATGATCGGCCTGCTGTTCGGATCGCTGAGCCTGGCCGTGCCGCTCATCTACGGTTCGCTCGCCGGCGTCATCGGCGAGCGGGTCGGCGTCATCAACATCGCGATCGAGGGCCAGCTGCTCTCCGGCGCGTTCACCGCGGCCATCGTCGCGTCGGTGACGGGCCAGCCGCTGCTCGGCCTCGTCGCCGCGATGGTCGCCGGCATGCTCGTCGGCATGGTGCTCGCGGCCTTCGCGATCAAGTACTTCGTCGACCAGGTCATCGTCGGTGTCGTGCTGAACGTCCTCGTCATCGGCCTCACGAGCTTCTTCTTCTCGCAGGTGCTCGCACCGAACGCGGCCACGCTGAACACGCCGCCGCGCTTCGACCGCCTGCCGATCCCCATCCTGAGCGAGATCCCGATCATCGGGCCCGTCCTGTTCCGCCAGACGCTCGTCGTGTACATCATGTACGTCGTGGTGGCGCTGGTGTACATCGGCCTGTTCCACACCAAGTGGGGACTGCGACTCCGAGCCGTCGGCGAGCACCCGACGGCCGCCGACACGGTCGGCATCAAGGTCAACCGCACGCGGTTCTGGAACGTCGCCCTCGCCGGCGCGATCGCCGGCCTCGGCGGCACCTTCTTCACGATCGGATCCGGCATCGCGTTCAACAAGGAGATGACCGCGGGTGCGGGCTTCATCGCGCTCGCCGCGGTGATCTTCGGCCAGTGGGATCCGATCAAGGCGACGCTCGCGGCGCTGCTGTTCGGCTTCGCGTCGAACCTGCAGAACACGCTCTCGGTGATCGGCTCGCCGGTGCCGAGCGAGTTCATGCTCATGCTGCCCTACGTCGTCACGATCCTCGCCGTCGCCGGGTTCGTCGGCAAGGTGCGCGGCCCAGCGGCAGCCGGCAAGCCGTACATCAAGTCGTGACCCGAGGAGCACCATGACCGCCCAGCACGAGATCGACTGGGACCACCTCCGCGAGATCGCCCGCGAGGCGATGGCGAAGGCGTACGTCCCCTACTCGCAGTTCCCGGTCGGCGCGGCGGCGATCGCCGACGACGGCCGCGTCGTCAGCGGCTGCAACGTCGAGAACGCCTCGTACGGCGTCACGCTGTGCGCCGAGTGCTCGCTCGTCTCGGCGCTCGTGATGTCGGGCGGCGGCAAGCTCACCGCGTTCACCTGCGTCGACGGACACGGCAACGTCCTCATGCCGTGCGGCCGCTGCCGCCAGCTGCTCTACGAGCACTCGGCCGAGGGGATGCTGCTCGAGACCGTCTCGGGCGTGAAGACCATCGACGAGGTGCTGCCCGACGCGTTCGGTCCGCGTCAGCTCGCCGAGTTCCGAGGGGAGTCCGAATGAGCGCCGTCGAGGCCTTCGACGCCGTCGACCTGATCCACACCAAGCGCGACCGCGGTGAGCTGTCGACCGACCAGATCGACTGGCTCGTCGACGCGTACACGCGCGGCTACGTCGCCGACGAGCAGATGTCGGCCATGACCATGGCGATCTTCCTCAACGGCATGTCGCGTCGCGAGATCCGCGACATGACCATGGCGATGATCGCGTCGGGGGAGCGGATGGACTTCTCCGGGCTCGGCAAGCCCACGACCGACAAGCACTCGACCGGCGGGGTCGGCGACAAGATCACGCTCCCGCTCATGCCGCTCGTCGCGTCGTTCGGCGTCGCCGTGCCGCAGCTGTCGGGGCGCGGACTCGGCCACACGGGCGGCACGCTCGACAAGCTCGAATCGATCCCGGGCTGGCGGGCCGAGCTGACCAACGACGAGATGTTCGCTCAGCTCCGCGACGTCGGCGGCGTCATCTGCGCCGCCGGAGCGGGGCTCGCGCCGGCCGACAAGAAGCTCTACGCGCTGCGCGACATCACGGGCACGGTCGAGGCCATCCCGCTCATCGCGTCCTCGATCATGTCGAAGAAGATCGCCGAGGGCACGGGCGCGCTCGTGCTCGACGTGAAGTTCGGCTCCGGTGCGTTCCTGAAGGACATCGAGCGGTCGCGCGAGCTCGCGCGCACGATGGTCGAGCTCGGAGAGGACGCGGGCGTCGCGACGTCCGCGCTGCTCACCAACATGAACGTCCCGCTCGGCCTCACGATCGGCAACGCCAACGAGGTGCGCGAATCGGTCGAGGTCCTCGCGGGCGGCGGGCCCGCCGACATCCGCGAGCTGACCGTCGCGCTCGCGCGCGAGATGCTCGCCCTCGCGGGCCGGGCCGACGCCGACGTCGAGGCCGCACTCGACGACGGGCGTGCGATGGACACCTGGCGCGCCGCCATCCGCGCGCAGGGCGGCGACCCCGACGCCCCGCTCCCAGTCGCGAAGGAGCAGCACGTCGTGACCGCCGAGCGCGACGGCGTGCTCGTCCGCCAGGAGGCCCTGCCGTTCGGCATCGCCGCATGGCGGCTGGGCGCCGGCCGCGCGCGCAAGGAGGATCCGGTGCAGCACGCCGCGGGCATCGACCTGCACGCCAAGCCGGGCGACGCCGTGCGCACGGGCGAGCCGCTCTTCACGTTGTTCGCCGACGAGCCGGCGCGCTTCGCGCGCGCACTCGAGGCGGTCGACGGCGCCTGGACGATCGGCGACCCCGGCGAACCCGTCGAGGACGGCGGTCCGCTGATCGCCGATCGCATCGGGCGCTGACGCCGCACGAAATCGCCGCGACGGGCGGGGTCCGCGCCGGTATCGTTGTGGGGTGGACACGCACGCGACCGAATACCGGCTCGAGGGGGACGGCACCGATATCCGGTCGCTGCCCAAGATCTCGTTGCACGATCACCTCGACGGCGGCCTGCGGCCGCAGACCCTGATCGAACTCGCCGAGGAGAACGGCCTCGAGCTGCCGGCGCCCGACGCCGAGTCGCTCGGCGCGTGGTTCTCCGAGCAGTCGAACTCGGGGTCGCTCGTGGAGTACCTGAAGACGTTCGACCTGACCACCTCGGTCATGCAGACGCGCGACGGCCTCGCCCGGGTGGCCCGCGAGTTCGTGCTCGACCTCGCCGACGACGGCGTGATCTACGGCGAGGTGCGCTGGGCGCCCGAGCAGCACCTGGCGCGCGGCCTCTCGCTCGACGAGGTCGTCGAGGCGGTCCAGGCCGGCCTCGACGAGGGCGTCGACGACGTGCGGCGCCAGGGTCGCCGCATCCGGGTCGGCCAGCTGATCACCGCGATGCGCCACGCCGATCGCGGCCTCGAGATCGCCGAACTCGCCGTGCGCCACCGCGATCGCGGCGTCGTCGGGTTCGACATCGCGGGCGCCGAGGCCGGGTTCCCCGCGAGCCGGCACCGCACGGCGTTCGACTTCCTCGCGACGCGCTTCATGCCCGTGACCGTGCACGCGGGCGAGGCCGACGGGCTCGACTCGATCCGCAGCGCCCTGTTCGACGGGCGCGCGTTGAGACTCGGGCACGGCGTGCGCCTCGCCGAAGACCTCACGATCGAGCGTCAGGACGACGAGAACACCTACGTCTCGCTCGGCCCGGTCGCGCAGTGGGTGCGCGACCGCGAGATCGCGCTCGAGACGAGCCCGTCCTCCAACCTGCAGACCGGTGCCATCGCGGCGTGGGGCGACGAGCTCGTCGATCACCCCTTCGACCTGCTGTACCAGCTGGGTTTCCGCGTCACGGTCAACACCGACAACCGCCTGCAGTCGGGCACGAGCCTCACGCGCGAGCTCTCGCTGCTCGCCGACGCGTTCGGCTACGACGTCGACGACCTCGAGGTGTTCCAGCTGAATGCCGCCGCCGCGGCGTTCCTCCCGCTCGACGACCGGGAGGACCTGGTCGAGCAGATCCAGGACGGCTTCGACGAGGCCTGATCCGCTCCCCATCACGATGACGCTGCCTCCCCTTCCCGACACCGCCGTGACCCTCGGGGCCGACGCGGCCGACTGGCGTGCCGCGGTGCGCGAGGCCGGCCGCGCGCTCACCCGGTCGGGCTCCACGCGCGAGGGCTACGCCGACCGCATGATCGAGGTGCTCGAGGAGTTCGGCGCGTACATCGTCATCGCCCCGGGCCTCGCGCTCGCGCATGCACGCCCCGGGCCCGACGTGCTCCGCAGCGGCCTCGCCGTCGTCACCCTGTCCGAGCCGGTCGCGTTCGGCCACCCGCACAACGACCCCGTCCGCGTCGTCGTCGGGCTCGCGGTCTCGAATGCCGAGGAGCACGTCGCGAGCGTCGCCGGGCTGGCCAACGTGTTCAACGAGCGCACCGCGATCGAGCGGCTCGCCGGCGCGACGTCGGTCGCCGAGGTGCGAGCCGTGTTCGACGGCGCCGGCGGGCCGGGTCGCGAGACGACGGATGCCGCGGGAGCGGGCTCATGAGGATCGTCGCGGTGTGCGGCCTGGGCATCGGCACCTCGGCGATCCTGAAGGCGAACGCCGAGCGGGCCCTCGACCGGCTCGGGCTCGAGGCCGACGTCGACGCGAGCGACCTCGCGGGCGTCCGCGCGGCGGCGACCGACGCCCAGGTCGTGCTCACCTCGAGCGAGCTCGCCGGCCAGGTGCGCACGGCGATCGGCCGCACGTGGGCCGAGATCATCGAGGTCGAGAACTACTTCGACGTCGACGAGATCGGCCGCAAGCTCGAGGCATCGCTGGGCTGACGCCGCGCGTCAGGCCACGAGTGCCCGCATGCCGGACTCGAGCCGGGCGACGAGGTCGGATGCCGCGGCGCGGCGCTCCGCGACCGAGCCCTCGGTCGACGCCGCGTCGATGTAGACCTTGAGCTTCGGCTCGGTGCCGCTCGGCCGCACCATGACGCGTGCGCCGCCCTCGAGGCGGATGCGGAGCACGTCGGAGGGCGGCAGCCCGTCGACGCCCTCAGCGAGGTCGTCGATGCGCTCGACGCGGACCCCGCCCACCTCGGCCGGCGGCTCGGCGCGCAGGCGCGCCATGACCGAGGCGATCCGCGACAGGTCGGTCACCCGGATCGACACCTGCGACGAGGCGAAGCAGCCGAACCGCTCGACGAACTCGTCGAGCAGGTCGGCGACCGTGCGGCCGTCGGAGGCCGCCCGCGCCGCGAGCGAGAGGAACGCGAGCCCGGCCGAGATGCCGTCCTTGTCGCGGAGCGTGCGAGGGTTCACGAGGTACCCGAGCGCCTCCTCGAAGCCGAACACCAGCCCGGGCGCACGCGAGATCCACTTGAACCCCGTGAGCGTCGAGGCGAAGTCGAGGCCGTAGGCGTGCGCGACGGCCTCGAGACCCGGGGAGGAGACGATCGAGCACGCGAGCGTGCCGCGACCGGCGGTGCCCGTGCCGCCCGTCGCGCCCGCGCCATCCACCTGCTCGGCGACCTGCCAGCCGAGCAGCAGCCCGACCTCGTTGCCCGAGAGCCGCCGGAACCCGGAGGCATCGGATGCGTCGGGGATCGCGATCGCGAGCCGGTCGGCGTCGGGGTCGTTGGCGATGACGAGGTCGGCGCCGGCCTCGCGCGCGGCCTCGAACGAGAGGTCCATCGCACCGGGCTCCTCCGGGTTCGGGAACGCCACGGTCGGGAAGCGCCCGTCGGGCTCGATCTGCGCCTCGACGAGCGACGGCACGTCGAAGCCCGCCGTCTCGAGCACGCGCCGCATGGTCTCCCAGCCGACGCCGTGCATGGCCGTGTAGACGACGCGCGGCTGCGCGGCCGGCCGTGCGGCGACCGCGGCGGTCTCGGCGACGTACGCCTCGACGACCGACTCGGGCGCCGTCTCGACGGCGCCGCGCGGCAGGTCGGGCACCGTCGCGGTCTCGGCGACGCGGAGGATGTGCGTGGCGATCTCGGCGTCGGCCGGTGCGACGATCTGCGAGCCGGCATCATCGCCGCCGAGGTAGACCTTCATGCCGTTGTCGTTCGGCGGGTTGTGCGAGGCCGTGATCATGACGCCCGCGCTCGTGTCGAGGTGGCGGACGGCGAACGCGAGCACCGGCGTGGGCAGCAGGCGGGGGAGCAGGACGGCGCGCACGCCGGCTCCGGACATGACCTCGGCGACATCCCGTGCGAACGCCTCGGAGTTGCGGCGGCCGTCGTACCCGACGACGACGCTCGGGGTCGCGCCGTCCGCTCGGCGCTCGAGCAGGTACGCCGCGAGGCCCGCGGCGCCCTGCGACACGAGCACGCGGTTCATCCGGTTCGGCCCGGCCGCGATCTCGCCGCGCAGGCCCGCGGTGCCGAACGCGAGCCGCGTGTCGAAGCGGTCGGCGAGGTCGGCGGACGCCGCGACGTCGCCCGAGCGCGCACCCGCGACGATCGCGGCGAGCTCGTCGCGGGTCTCGGGGTCGGGGTCCTGGGCGATCCACGCCTCGGCGAGGGCGATCCGGTCGGCGTCGGTGGGCTGCGGCATCCGTTGCCTTCTCTCTCGATGCGGCGGCGCTGCGTCGCGCCGCGTGTGCCGGTGGTGCGGGTGGTGCTGCGGTCGGCCGGTCGGCCCGCCTAGATGGCCGCGACGACCTTCGCGAGGAGGTCGGAGATCTTGGCCTCGGCGTTGCGGCCGGCCTCGAGCACCTCCTCGTGGCTGAGCGGGGTGGCCTGGATGCCCGCGGCGAGGTTCGTGATGAGCGACATGCCGAGCACCTCCATGCCCGCCTGGCGCGCGGCGATCGCCTCGAGCGCGGTCGACATGCCCACGATGTGCCCGCCGATGATCTTGGCCATCTGCACCTCGGCCGGCGTCTCGTAGTGCGGGCCGCGGAACTGCACGTACACGCCCTCGTCGAGCGTCGGGTCGATGCCGCGCGCGAGGTCGCGCAGTCGCGACGAGTACAGGTCGGTGAGGTCGACGAACGTCGCGCCCTCGAGCGGCGAATCGCCCGTGAGGTTGATGTGGTCGCTGATGAGCATCGCGGTGCCGGCCGAGTGCTCCTTGATGCCGCCGGCGCCGTTGGTGAGGATCATGGTCGAGGCGCCCGTGGCCGCGGCGGTGCGGACGGAGTGCACGACCCGGCGCACGCCGTGGCCCTCGTAGTAGTGCGTGCGCGCGCCGATCACGAGCGCCCGCTTGCCGTTCGGCAGCGCGACCGAGCGCAGCGTGCCGACGTGCCCCTCGAGCGCCGGCTTCGAGAAGCCCGGGATCTCGTCGGCATGGATGGTGTGGGTCGTCTCGCCGATGAGCTCGGCCGCGGCGCCCCAGCCCGAGCCGAGCGTGAGGGCGAGGTCGTGGCGCTCCACGCCGGTCAGCTCCGCGATGCGGGCGGCCGCATCGCGGGCGATGGCGAACGGGTCGGCGGCGGGGTCGTCGAGCGGGTTCTGCTGCTGCATCCCCTCATGGTACGCAAGGGGCGGATGTCGCGGCACGACGCGCGCACCACGGTGCTCGCCTGAGCGCGTCATCCGCCCGCCCGCTCGCGTTCGCGCGGGTCGTCTCCGGTGCGGAAGAATGGTCGGCATGTCGCACACCGAGTTCGAGCGCACGCAGAGGATCGCCGTACTCGGAGGTGGACCGGGCGGGTACGAGGCCGCACTCGCCGCCGCCCAGCTCGGTGCCGAGGTCACGCTCGTCGAGCGGGCCGGCGTCGGCGGCTCGGCGGTGCTCACCGACGTGGTGCCGTCGAAGTCGCTCATCGCGACCGCCGAGGCCTCGAACGCGGTCAAGGAGGCGGCCGACCTCGGCGTGCAGTTCTTCGCCAAGGGCGCGCAGGACAAGGCGGTCAAGCCGCAGGTCGCGATCAACCTGCAGGCCGTCAACAAGCGCCTGCTCGGCCTCGCCGCGCAGCAGTCGGAGGACATGCGCTCCAACCTCATCGACGCGGGCGTGCACCTCGTGCAGGGCGAGGGACGGCTCGACGGCCCGAACGCGATCATCGTGTCGACCGCGAAGGGCGGCACCGACTTCGACCGCATCGAGGCCGACACGCTCGTGATCTCCACCGGCGCGACGCCGCGCGTGCTGCCGACCGCGGTGCCCGACGGCGAGCGGATCCTCACGTGGACGCAGCTCTACACGCTCAAGCAGGTGCCCGAGCACCTCATCGTGGTCGGCTCCGGCGTGACCGGGGCCGAGTTCGCGTCGGCCTACCGCGCGCTCGGCGCGAAGGTCACGCTCATCTCCAGCCGCGACCAGGTGCTCCCCGGCGAAGATGCCGACGCGGCATCCGTCATCGAGAAGGTCTTCAAGCGCAACGGCATGAAGGTCATGAACAAGTCACGCGCAGAGTCGGTCGTCGCCGACGCCGACGGCGTCGTGGCGACCCTCACCGACGGCCGCGAGGTGCGCGGCTCGCACTGCCTCATGGCCGTCGGCTCGGTGCCGAACACGCACGACCTCGGGCTCGAGGAGGCCGGCGTGCAGCTGGCCGAGTCGGGCCACATCCGCGTCAACCGGGTCGCGCGCACCTCGATGCCGAACATCTACGCCGCGGGCGACTGCACGACGTTCCTGCCGCTCGCCTCGGTCGCGTCGATGCAGGGCCGCACCGCGGTGTTCCACGCCATGGGCGACATCGTCAACCCGCCCGAGAACCGCAACATCACCTCGAACATCTTCACCCAGCCCGAGATCGCGACCGTCGGCTGGACCGAGAAGGAGATCGACGAGGGCGTCGTGCCCGGCGTCGCCTACAAGCTGCCGCTGTCGTCGAACCCCCGCGCGAAGATGATGGGCATCCGCGACGGCTTCGTGAAGCTGTTCGCCTCGGCCGGGTCGGGCGCCATCATCGGCGGCGTGATCGTCGCGCCGAAGGCGTCGGAGCTGATCTTCCCGCTCGCGCTCGCGGTCGAGCACCGGCTCACGGTCGACCAGTTCGCCGAGGCGTTCCCGGTCTACCCGTCGCTGACGGGCTCGCTGACGGATGCCGCGAGGGCCATGCACGTCGTACGCTGACCCTGCGCGCCCTCGACGGAGACGGCGTGCCGGATCCGCGGCGCCGCCCGGCGCCGGAGAGGGGGAGCTCATGGACTGGCGGGTGAAGTCCGTCGAGGCGACGATCGCCGACTCGGCCGACGCGGAACGGAGCCTCAAGCGCTCGCTCGGCACCTGGGACCTCGCGCTGATGGGGATCGCCGTCGCGGTCGGCGCCGGCATCTTCTCGGTCGGGGCGCAGGCGGCCGCGAACTTCGCGGGGCCCAGCGTGATCGTCTCGTTCGTGCTCGCGGCCGTCACGTGCGGTCTCGCGATCATGTGCTACGCCGAGTTCGCCTCGACGGTCCCGGTCGCCGGGAGCGCCTACACCTTCACGTACGCGACCATGGGCGAGCTGCTCGCCTGGATCATCGGCTGGGACCTCATCCTCGAGATGTTCACGGGCGCCGCGGTCATCGCGAAGTACTGGGGCGTCTACCTCGGCGAGGCCCTGCTCGCCTTCGGACTGCCGTTCCCCGCGACGATCTCCCTCGGCGGGCTCGAGGTGAGCTGGCCCGCGTTCCTGATCGTCGCGGTGTTCACCGCCCTGCTCGTCGCCGGCACCAAGCTCACGGCGCGCGTCGGCTCCGTGTTCACGATCATCAAGGTCGCGATCGTGCTGTTCGTGATCGTCGTCGGGTTCTTCTTCATCAACGCCGCGAACTTCACGCCGTTCATCCCCGCGCCGGTGCCCACCGAGGGCGGCGCCGAGGACGTGTGGACGCAGTCGCTGTTCTCGTGGGCGACGGGCGCGGCACCCGCGCAGTACGGCATCTTCGGGATGCTGTCGGCGGCGTCGCTCGTGTTCTTCGCCTTCATCGGCTTCGACGTCGTCGCCACGAGCGCGGAGGAGGTCCGCGAGCCGCAGCGGCGACTGCCGCGCGGCATCTTCCTCGGCCTCGGCATCGTCACCGCGCTCTACGTGCTCGTCTCGATCGTGATGACCGGGATGGTGTCCTACCGCGAGCTCGCCGAAGAGGACGCACCCTCGCTCGCCACGGCGTTCCGGCTCGTCGGCCAGGACTGGGCGTCGGCGGTGATCTCGGTCGGCGCGATCGCCGGACTCACGACCGTCATCATGGTGCTGCTGCTCGGACTGTCGCGCATCGTCTTCGCCCTGAGCCGCGACGGACTGCTGCCGCGGTGGCTGTCCAAGACCACGCACCACACGAAGACGCCGGCGCGCATCCAGATCATCGGCGGCACGATCGTCGCCCTCGTCGCCGCGTTCACCGACGTGGGCCTGCTCGAGGAGATGATCAACATCGGCACGCTCTCGGCCTTCGTGCTGGTGAGCATCGGCATCGTGGTGCTGCGCCGCACGCGGCCCGACCTGCCGCGTGGATTCCGGGTGCCGTGGTCGCCCGTCCTGCCGATCCTCTCGGCGGCGCTGTGCCTCTGGCTCATGCTGAACCTCACGACGCTCACCTGGGTGCGCTTCCTCGTGTGGCTCGCGATCGGCGTCGTGATCTACCTGATCTACGGCCGGCCGCGCTCGCGCCTCGGCGAGCAGGTCAGCGAGGTCGAGCTGCCGACCCCGCAGGGGGCGCCGCCGCTCCAGTGACGCCGCCCGCCAGCCTCGCCCGCCGTGTTCCGAATTCAGGACGCGCCCGTGTCGGTGAGCGCCGGAATTCAGGATGCGCCTCCGGTGCTGCTGTCCAGAATTCAGGATCACGTCCCGAGTACGGGCGATTCGCGCACAAGAAGTGCGGCGTGACCGCGTCGTGCGGGCGGCTTCGTCCTGAATTCGGAACAGCATCGCCTGAGCCATCCGCTGTGCGCACCTGAATACTGCACGCTGGCGACGGGCCGGCGGAGCGGGCGTTCCTGAGTTGTGGACGCGGACCGACCCCTCCTCGACCGGGGCGGTTCAGGCGATGCCGTGCACGGATGCGTCGCCACGGGGGTCCGCGGGCACCGCGCCGAGCACGATCGAGGGGTGGAACGCATCCGGAAGGTCCTCGACGGGATGGGCGGGATCGCCACGCGACGCCAGCTCGTCCGTCGGGGGTTCTCCGGCCGGCAGCTGACCGCGGCGGTTCGTGCCGGCGCGATCCGCCGTGTCCGGCGGGGGCATTACGCGACCCCTACCGCCGGCGTCGAGGCGCTCGCGGCCGTACGGCTCGGCGGCCGACTCGGCTGCATCAGCGCGATGAAGGCGCTGGGCCTCTGGTCGGGAAGCGGGACCTGCGTGCACGTCACCCTCCCCGCGAACGCCGCCCGACTCCGCACGAACGTGGCGCTGCGATCGCGCACGACCGCGCTCACACCCGACCGATTCCGCCTACCGGTCCTCCTGCACTGGACCGATGTCCCGGTCGGTGCACGGACATCGGGCACGGCGTGGCGCGTCGGGCTCCCGACCGCGCTGGCAGACGTCGCCGCGTGCGCATCCCGCCGCGACATCCGAGCGGCATTCGAGTCCGCCATCCATTCGGGCCGGATCGGTGCTGCTCGAGCCCAGCGACTGCTCGACGCGTCCCTGCCGCCGGGAGCACCTGCCATGCTGCTCAGCCGCAGGTCGGGGTCCGGTGCCGAATCCCACTTCGTCGAGGAACTGCTCGAACAGGGTCTCCATTTCGCTCAGCAGGTCGAGTTCGCCGGGGTCGGAAGGGTCGACTTCGTGGTCGAGGGTCGCCTGGTCGTCGAGATCGACGGTCACGAGTTCCATTCATCGAAGGAGCAGATCGAGGCGGATCGCGCACGCGACGCCGCGTTGCTCGCGCTCGGGTTGCCCACGCTGCGGATCCCTGCACGGATCGTCCTCGAGTCGCCCGCGGTGGCGGCCTCGATGTTGCGCGGCGCCGTCCGGGCGTTCGCGGAGAACGCTGCGGCCTGATCCCGCTCGAGTGCGTCAGGGCCGAGCATGGCCCGTTCCGCCGTGGCGCCGAACGCGACCGTGCGCATCGTCCGGGCATCCGGGCATCGACCCCGTTGCGTGACATCCGGCGTGTTCAAAATTCAGGATGCCGCGACGCATCGCCGATCCGGGAACGGTCGGAATTCAGGACCGCGGTCCGGAATCTCTCCGGTCGCGCGCGGAAAGTCGGGTGTGAAGCGGTGATCCACGCCGCCGCGTCCTGAATTCCGAACCTCGCGGACGGCGGCGCGTCCTGAATTCGGGTCGGCGGGCCGGGTCCGGGCGTCAGCCGTCGGCGGGCCGGGCCCGAGGGTCAGGCGTCGGCGGCGTCGGCGATCGACAGGAGCAGGTGGCCGCTCGAGACCGTGGTGCCCGGCTCGGCGTTGACGAGGCCGATGACGCCGTCCTTGTGGGCGACGATCGGCTGCTCCATCTTCATCGCCTCGAGCACCAGGACCAGGTCGCCCTTGACGACCTTGTCGCCCTCGGCGACGGCGACCTTGACGACCGTCGCCTGCATCGGCGCGGTCACGGCGTCGCCCGTGGCGGTGTCGACCGAGTGGTGCACGGCGCGACGGCGCGGTGCCGGGCCCGCGTTCGCGGAGCCCGACGGCACGCCCGCGAGGCGCTTCGGCAGCGAGACCTCGACCCGACGGCCGTCGACCTCGACGACGACGCTCGTGCGCGCGGCCGGCCCCTTGGACTGCTCGAGCTCGCCCGTCCACGGTTCGAGGGAGTTCTCGTACTCCGTCTCGATCCAGCGCGTGTACACCGAGAACGGCTCGTCGCCGGCGGGGGCGAAGGCGGGGTGGCTCACGATGTCGCGGTGGAACGGCAGCACCGTCGGGAGGCCGGCGACGTCGAACTCGTCGAGTGCGCGTCGGGCCCGCTCGAGCGCGTCGCGGCGCGTCGCCCCGGTCACGATGAGCTTGGCCAGCAGCGAGTCGAACGCGCCCGAGATCTCGTCGCCGCTCGTGACGCCCGAGTCGATGCGCACGCCGGGGCCGCCCGGGAAGCGCAGCTGGTGGATCGGGCCGGGCGCGGGCAGGAAGTTGCGGCCCGGGTCCTCGCCGTTGATGCGGAACTCGATCGAGTGCCCGGTGGTCTCGGGGTCGGGATAGTCGAGCACGCCGCCCTCGGCGAGTCGGAACTGCTCGCGCACGAGGTCGAGGCCCGTGACCTCCTCGGAGACTGGGTGCTCGACCTGCAGGCGCGTGTTCACCTCGAGGAACGAGACGGTGCCGTCCTGGCCGATGAGGAACTCGCACGTGCCGGCGCCGACGTAGCCGACCTCCTTGAGGATGGCCTTCGACGCCTCGTACAGCAGGAGGTTCTGCTCCTCGGTGAGGAACGGCGCCGGCGCCTCTTCCACGAGCTTCTGGTGGCGGCGCTGCAGCGAGCAGTCGCGGGTCGAGACGACGACGACGTTGCCGTGCTCGTCGGCCAGGCACTGGGTCTCGACGTGGCGCGGCTTGTCGAGGTACTTCTCGACGAAGCACTCGCCGCGGCCGAACGCCGCGACGGCCTCGCGCGTGGCGGACTCGAAGAGCTCGGCGACCTCGTCGCGCGTGCGGGCGACCTTGAGTCCGCGTCCGCCGCCGCCGAACGCGGCCTTGATCGCGACCGGCAGGCCGTGCACGTCGACGAACTCGAGCACCTCCGCCGCATCGGCCACCGGGTTGAGGGTGCCGGGCGCGAGCGGCGCGCCGACCTTCTCGGCGACGTGACGGGCCGAGACCTTGTCACCGAGGCGCTCGATGGCCTCGGGCGAGGGCCCGATCCACACGAGGCCGGCGGCGATGACCGCGCGGGCGAAGTCGGGGTTCTCGGCGAGGAAGCCGTAGCCGGGGTGGACGGCGTCGGCGCCGGAGCGGCGGGCGACCGAGAGGAGCTTGTCGATGACGAGGTACGTCTCGGCGCTCGTGGTGCCGTCGAGCGCGTACGCCTCGTCGGCGAGCTTGACGTGGCGGGCGTCGCGGTCCTGGTCGGCGTAGACCGCGACCGACCCGATACCCGCGTCGCGAGCTGCGCGGATGACGCGGACGGCGATCTCTCCACGGTTGGCGATGAGGACCTTCGTGATGCGACGCATGATCCCCAAGCCTATTGGGGGATGCCCAACGGCCTTTGGGCGCGGTCCACAAAAAAGGCGCGAGAGGGTGTCGTTCAGCGACAAGGGACGGATGGCGCGGCGCGCGTTTCGGCCGATCGCGGCGGGGTTCCCGCCTCGATCAGCGCAGGTCCCAGAGGTCGGTCCACCGCACGCCGAGCTCGTGGACGAGCTCGCGCAGGGTCGAGAGCGACAGCCCGACGACCGTGGAGGGGTCGCCGGTGACCGACCGGATGAACGGTCCGCCGAGGCTGTCGACCGTGAACGCCCCCGCGACCGCGAGCGGCTCGCCGGTCGCGACGTACGCGTCGATCTCCGCATCGTCGAGGCGCGCGAACTCGACGACGGCCGACGACGGCCGCCCGGCGGCCGCGCGGGGCGCGCCGCCCCGGTGGTCGATCAGCCAGTGCCCCGACCAGAGCACGCCGGAGCGGCCGTTCTGGCGCGCCCACCGCTCGCGCGCGACCTCGGGGCGGTGCGGCTTGCCGAACAGCTCCCCGTCCACGAGGAACGCCGAGTCGCCGCCGAGCACGAGCCCGTCGATCGGGCGCCCGTCGACGTCGCGTCCGACGATCGCCTCGGCCTTGCGCTGCGCGAGCAACTGCACGAGCTCGTCCGGAGCGAGCGGGCCGTGCCCGGCCTCGTGCGCGGCCACCGCGGCCTCCTCGTCGACGCCGGGCGCGACGAGCAGCGGCTCGACGCCCGCCTGTCGCAGGAGCTGCCGGCGCGCGGGGGACGTGGACGCGAGGTAGAGGCGCATGCCCCCATCCTGCCGGTCCGCACGCCCGGCCGTGCCTGCCGGCCGCCGCGACCCGGTGTGGGATGCTCGGATGATGGCACAGTCACGTCGACGTCGCCCGGCGCGCCGTCCCTCGGCGGGCGGTCGCCGTCCCGTCGCGCGTCCGGCCGAGCCCGGGCCCCTGCTCGAGCTCGACGTCGAGCGCATCGCGCACGGCGGCGTCGCCGTCGCGCACCACGACGGGCGTGTCGTGTTCGTCGCCGACGCGATCCCGGGCGAGCGGGTCGTCGCGCAGGTCGTCGACGCCGGTCGCGAGCGATTCTGGCGTGCCGAGACGATCGAGGTGCTGCGTGCCTCGCCGGACCGTCGGGAGCACGTCTGGCCCGAGGCATCCGTCGACCGCGCCGCCGAGCACCGCGCCGGCGGAGCCGAGTTCGGCCACATCACGATGCCCCGGCAGCGTGCGCTGAAGGCCGACGTGCTGCGCGACGCGCTCGCGCGCATGGGCGGGGTCGAGCTCGACGTGGTCGTCGAGCCGGTCGATCCGGCCGTCGCGCCGGGCGTCGACGTCGACTCGGGCACGCACTGGCGCACGCGCGTGCGCCTGCACGTCGCGTCCGACGGCACCGTGGGCCCGTACGCCGCGCGCAGCCACACCGTCGTGCCCGTGACCTCGCTCCCGCTCGCCGTCGCCGAGCTCGAGGCCATCGCACCGCTCGCGGGCACGCTGCAGGGCGCCACGGCCGTCGACCTCGTCGCGCCGTCCGACGGGCAGCCGCAGGTCGTCGTCCGCTTCCTCGACGACCGGAGCAACCGGGTGCGGGGCGGGGCGCCGACCGTCGTCGAGCTCGTGGGGGAGCGCCGCTTCACCGTGGATCGCGACGGCTTCTGGCAGGTGCACCGCGGTGCCGCCGCGACGCTGACCGCGGCCGTCCAGGACCTCGTCGATCCCGCGCGCTTCGACCCGGCGGCCGAGAACCAGGACCTCTACGGCGGCGTCGGCCTGCTCGCGGCCGCGGTCGGCGACCGCTTCGGCCCGTCGGTGCACATCACGACCGTCGAGGCCGACGCCCGTGCGACCGAGCACGCCGGCGCGAACCTCGCCGACTGGGTCGGCGCCCGCGCGACGACCGCGCGCGTCGACCGCCACCTCGACGAGCTGGCCGCCGCGCCGGATGCCGCGACGCGCGGCCTCCGCGGTGCGACCGTGGTGCTCGACCCGCCGCGGTCCGGTGCGGGGCGCGCCGTCGTCGACCGGCTCGCCGCGCTGCGGCCCGCGCAGGTCGTGTACGTGGCGTGCGACCCGGTGGCGCTCGCCCGCGACGTCGGACTGTTCCGGGCGCACGGCTTCGAGCTCGAGGCCATCCGCGCCTTCGACCTCTTCCCGAACACGCACCACGTCGAGGCGGTCGCCCGGCTGGCGGCTATCGTGTGAGGACGGCGCTGCGCCGAATGGACCGGGGAATCGGATGACGGGGGAGGCCGAGTGACCGAGGACGCCGAGGCCGCCGAGGCCGACCGCCCGCGCACGAGCGTGGCCATCGTCGACGATCACGAGGCGGTGCGCCTCGGGCTGCGCGCGGCCTGCCGCGACGCGGGATACGAGGTCGTCGCCGACACCGCCGACGTGCCCACGCTGCTCGCCGCGTTCGAGGACCCGGTGATCGAGCCGCCACGGGTCGTGCTGCTCGACCTCTCGCTGGGCGACGGGTCGAGCGTGACCGACAACGTGCACGCGGTGCTCGCGTCGGGCAGCCAGGTGCTCGTGCACAGCATCGCCGATCGGGTCGCAGCGGTCCGCGAGGCGCTCGCGGCGGGCGCGGCGGGCGTCATCCCGAAGTCCTCGCCGACCTCGGCCGTCATCGCGGCGATCGCGACCGTCGCCCGCGGCGAGGCGCTGAACAACGTCGAGTGGGCGAGCGCGATCGAGGCCGACCGCGACTTCGCGAAGGCCCAGCTCGGGCGGCGCGAGCGCGACGTGCTGCACCTGTACGCGTCGGGGCTCCCGCTCAAGCTCGTCGCGCAGCAGCTCGGCATCGCGCACTCCACCGCGCGCGAGTACCTCGACCGGATCCGCGCCAAGTACGTCGAGGTCGGCCGCCCCGCCCCGACCAAGGTCGACCTGCTCCGGCGGGCCGTGGAGGACGGCATCCTGCCGGGCCTCGACGCCGAGGCCGGTGATGGCCGCCGCTGACTGGACGGCGGGTCAGCTCGTCCCGCGCCGCGCGGCCGTGAGCCGCGCCCAGGTCGAGACCGTCTCCGGTCGCGCCGTCGGCGCGTTCGGCCTCGTGTTCGGTGCGCAGACCGTGCCCGACGCGATCGCCCAGTCGGAGGCGCTCGCCCCCGGCGCGGGCGCGGCGATGATGGCCGTGCTGTACGGCGCGATCGCCACGCTCGCGGCGGCGGCGTTCACCCGCATCGCGGTACGCGGCGCGGCGATCGCCTTCGCGGCGCTCTACGCGGTCGCGCTGGCGCTCTGGCCGCTCCTGGTGGTCGACGCCGCCGTCATGGCGGGCGAGGCGCCGTGGCTGTACGTGCTCTGCACCGTCGCGACGACGGCGGCCGTGGTCGGCCTGCCCACCGTCCCCGCGGCGGCCTATACCGTCGCCGTGCCCGCCATCTACGGCATGGTGCGGCTGAGCCCATCGGGCGGGCAGGCCCCGCCGTTGCTCGCCGTGCTCGACACGCTCTACGCCGTCATCCTCGGCTCAGTGACGCTGATCATCATCACGATGCTGCGACAGGCCGCGGAGGCGGTCGATGCCGCGCAGGAGGCGGCGCTGCAGCGGTACGACGTCGTCGCCCGGCAGCATGCGAACGAGATCGAGCGGGTCAAGGTCGACTCGCTCGTGCACGACAGCGTGCTCACCACGCTGCTGTCGGCGGCCGCGGCACGATCCGAACCCGAGCGCGCACTCGCGTCCCGCATGGCGGCGGATGCGCTGCGCCGGCTCGACGAGGCCGCCGTGGAGGTGCCTGGCGCGGCCGACCGCGCCGACCTGTCGGTGCTCGCCCGTCGGCTGCGGTCGGCGGTCACCGGGTTCTCGGCGCCGTTCATCGTGCACGTGGTCGACACGAGCGGTGTGGAACTGCCCGTCGAAGCCGTCGACGCGTTGTCCTCGGCCGCGCTTCAGGCGATGGTCAACAGCGTGCAGCACGCCGACGGCCCGGTCGGGCGCGTCCGGCGCGAGCTGGAGATCCGCGGCGTCGGTGCGGGCGGGTGCGTGATCGAGGTCTCCGACAACGGGCGAGGGTTCGTGCCCGAGGAGGTGCCTCCGGGCCGGCTCGGGCTCCGCGTCTCCATCGAGGAGCGGGTCGCGGGCGCCGGCGGCTCCGCGAGGATCGAGTCCACGCCGGGGCGCGGGACCCGCGTGACGTTGGCCTGGCCGGCCGGAGCGGACGCGGGTGCCGCATGATCTCCGTCCCCCGCTGGCTCCTGCTCGTCCTCGCGGCGATGTTCTCCGCGTACCACGTGGTCCTCGGGATCTACTCGCTCGGCATTCCCGCGTCGCCGTGGCCGACCGTGGTCGCCCTCGCACTGTACGCCGTCGCCACCGGGCTCAGCCTTTGGCCGGCCGGCCATGCGCGGATGCCCGACTGGCTCGCCGCGGCGAACCTCGCCGTGAGCATCGTGCTGCCGCTGCTGGTGACGAGCCAGCTCGATCCCGCCGACGACGACCTCGGCTACGCCACCTGGTACGTGGCCGCGGTCGGCACGCTCATGACCATCACGGCGGCCCGCCGGCATCTCATCGCGGCGTGGCTCGGCGTCATCGCGCTCGCCGTCCAGACCGTCGTGTGGGCCGGTCCGCTGGCCCTCGGCACGCTCGGCGTGGTCGGCAGCATCGTGTGGGTGGCGATCGCGCACATGCTCTCGGCGGCGCTCGCGAACGCCGCGCGCGCCACGCGTCGGTACGCGCAGGCCGAACGGGAGGCGGCGGCCTGGCAGGCCGCGCAGGACGCGCACCTCTTCGAGGGGCGGATGCGCCTCGCCCAGACCCAGCGCATCGCGGCGCCCATGCTCCGCCGCATCGCGGAGACCGGGACCGGCGCGGCCCAGGCACTGACCGACGACGAACGGCGCGAGTGCCGCACGCTCGAGGCGGCGATCCGCGACGAGATCCGCGGGCGGATGCTGCTGACCGACGCCGTGCGCCAGGCGGTCAAGCGCGCCCGCGATCGGGGTGCGACCGTGACCCTGCTCGACGAGGGCGGCATCGACGACCTCGACGAGGCGGCCCGCGATCGCGTGCTCTCCCAGCTCGCCGACGCGCTCGACACGACGAGCGCCGACCGCGTGATCGCACGCACCGCGGCCGAGAGTTCGCCCGTCGCCGTCACGGTCGTCGGGCTCCGCGGCGCCGGCGTCGACGAGGTCGCGATGTCGGAGGACGCCGAAGTCGAGCTCTGGATGGAGATCCCGAGGGCGGGCTGACCGTCGCGACGACCGCATCGACCGCGACACGGGAGGCGCCCGGACCGCCCCGCGACATGGAAGCGGGGGGTCGGCCCCTACCGACCCCCCAGCAAGCCCGAGTCACGGCGACAACCCGAATATCGCCCTGACTCGCCCCCAGAGCGCCACCGGTTACCCAGCCGGTGACGAGACGGCCTCTCGAAGAGGACCGTACGACCATGGTACGGCTCGGCAGCGCCGTGCGAAGTCAGCATTTCGGGGGACAACGGGGGGACCGGATGCCGACCCGCGAGCCACCGGGACGCCGGATCGGGCGTCCTGACGGCCGCGAACGATCATCGGCCGGGGGACAGTGTCGCGTCAGCGCGCCGAGTACGCCCATCGCCGCGGGCCGACCTCGATGGGAGGCCGCACGGCGGTGCGCGGGTGCGCCCATGCGCTGCGCGCGGCGGGCGGCGGGACCGCCCGCTCCTCGTGCACCGCGGCGACGAGGACGGCGGTGACCGCCGCGGCCTCCTCGGCGGAGACGTTGCGGGTCAGGAACTTCAGGTCGATCGACTCGGCGCCGTTCGGCTCGCCCGGTGCGGTGGTCATGACTCGCCTCCTAGAGCGGGATGTTGCCGTGCTTCTTGGGCGGCAGGCTCGCGCGCTTGGTGCGCAGCGCCCGCAGCGCCTTGGTCACCGAGACGCGCGTCGCCGCGGGCTCGATCACGCCGTCGAGCTCGCCGCGCTCGGCGGCGAGGAACGGCGAGGCCACGTTGTAGGTGTACTCGTTGGCGAGCCTCGTGCGCACCGCGGCGACATCCTCGCCGGCTTCTTCGGCTCGCTTGATCTCGCCGCGGTAGAGGATGTTGACCGCGCCCTGGCCGCCCATGACCGCGATCTCGGCCGTCGGCCAGGCGAGGTTGATGTCGGCGCCGAGCTGCTTGGAGCCCATGACGATGTACGCGCCGCCGTACGCCTTGCGGGTGATCACCGTCACGAGCGGCACGGTCGCCTCGGCGTAGGCGTAGAGGAGCTTCGCGCCGCGCCGGATGACGCCCGTCCACTCCTGGTCGGTGCCGGGCAGGTACCCGGGCACGTCGACCAGCGTGAGGATCGGGATCGAGAACGCGTCGCAGAACCGCACGAAGCGCGAGGCCTTCTCGCCGGCGGCGATGTTCAGCGTGCCCGCCATCTGGCTCGGCTGGTTCGCGATGATGCCGACCGAGCGGCCCTCGACGCGCGCGAAGCCGACGACGATGTTCGGCGCGAACAGCGGCTGCACTTCGAGGAAGTCGCCGTGGTCGACGATGCCCTCGATGACCGAGTGCATGTCGTACGGCTGGTTCGGGGAGTCGGGGATGACGGTGTTGAGCCGGCGGTCCTCGTCGGTGACCTCGAGCTCGACCTCGGCCTCGTAGACCGGCGCCTCCGACATGTTGTTGTCGGGCAGGAACGACACGAGCGTGCGCGCGTAGTCGAGCGCGTCGGACTCGTCGCTCGCGAGGTAGTGCGCCACGCCCGAGATCGTGTTGTGGGTGAGCGCGCCGCCGAGCTCCTCCATGCCGACGTCCTCGCCGGTGACGGTCTTGATGACGTCGGGGCCGGTGACGAACATCTGGCTGGTCTTGTCGACCATGATCACGAAGTCGGTGAGCGCGGGGGAGTACACCGCGCCGCCCGCGGCCGGGCCGCACACGATCGAGATCTGCGGGATGACGCCGGACGCGGCGGTGTTGCGCCGGAAGATCTCGCCGTACTTGCCGAGCGCGACCACGCCCTCCTGGATGCGCGCGCCGCCCGAGTCGAGGATGCCGATGATCGGCACGCCGGTCTTCAGCGCGAGTTCCATGACCTTGATGATCTTCTCGCCCGCGACCTCGCCGAGCGAGCCGCCGAAGATGGTGAAGTCCTGCGAGTACACCGCGACCTGGCGCCCGTGGATGGTGCCGGTGCCGGTGACGACCGCGTCGCCGTAGGGGCGCTTCTTGTCCATGCCGAACGCGTGCGTGCGGTGCCGCACGAACTCGTCGAGCTCGACGAACGAGCCGGGGTCGAGCAGCTCGGCGATGCGCTCGCGCGCGGTCATCTTGCCCTTGGCGTGCTGCTTCTCGACAGCCGCCTCGCCGGAGGCCGTCACGGCCTCGTGGTAGCGCTGCTTGAGGTCGGCGAGCTTGCCTGCGGTGGTCGAGAGGTCGGGGCCGTCGGTCGTCGATTCGGTCACGCGGTTCACTCTACCGGCGCCCATCCGGGCCGGTTCGTTGACGGATTCCCACAAAAAGGTCTCGGCTCGTGGTGATGATCGCCACGCGGCGCCGCCCGCGGACACTACCCTGAGGGCGACGGACGGGAGATCGGCATGGAGTGGGAGCGGTCGCGTGCGGTCGTGCCGCGGTTCGAATGGCTCGAGACCACCGGGTCCACCAACGACGTGCTGCGCGAGGCGGCGACCGGGGCGGAGGCCTCGGCGTGGCCGCACGGTTCGGCGGTCGTGACCGACGACCAGACGAGGGGGCGCGGGCGGCTCGGGCGCACCTGGCTGGCACCGACCGGCAAGACCCTCGCCATCTCGGTGCTGCTGCGCCCGGGCGAGGCGGGCGGTGCGCCGCTCGCCCCCGAGGCGTACGGCTGGCTCCCGCTGATCGCCGGGGTCGCGATGACCGAGGCGGTGCGTGGCGCGGTCGCCGCGACATCCGCCGCACCCGACGACGAGGACGACGGGACCGGTCTGATCGAGGTCGAGCTCAAGTGGCCGAACGACGTGCTCATCTCGGGCTACAAGGTGTGCGGCATCCTCTCGGAGCTCGTCGCCGACGGCACGGTGGTCGTCGGGGCCGGGCTCAACCTCACGCTCGATGAGCATGACCTGCCGACGCTGACCTCGACGTCGCTGCAGCTCGTCACCGGACGGCGGCCCGACGGCGACGCCGTGCTCGCGGACTACCTCGCGCGGCTGCTCGACCTCGTCGGCGGCTTCGTCGCGGCAGGCGGTGACGCCGTCGCGAGCGGGGTGGCGGCGCGGGTCGGCGCCGCGTGCGGCACGCTCGGCCAGGAGGTCCGCGTCGAACTCCCCGGCGGCGGCGAGCTGCTCGGACTCGCGGAGCGCCTCGACGAGGACGGCCGCCTCGTCGTCCGCGACCGCGAGAACGGCGAGGAGCACGCCGTCGCCGCAGGCGACGTCACGCACCTGCGGTATTAATGGGCCTATGGGGGAGGCGAGTACCGCGCCCGTGACGGCGCCCGAGGAGCGCGTCGTGGCGAGGCTGCGCCGGCACGGCCGGGCGCTCACGCTGCCCGCGCTCCTGCTCATCGCCACGGCCGGCGGCGTGGCCTACCTCCTGCCGGCGCTCGTGGGCTGGCCCCGGCTCGCGGTGATGATCGGCGCGGCGCTCGTCGTGGTGCTCGGGTGCGCGCTGCCCTACCTCGCGTGGCTGACCTCGCGAACGACGATCACCACGCGCCGGGTGATCGTCCGGCGCGGGCTGTTCGTCCGCGTCCGCCGTGAGCTCTGGCACCGGCGCGGCTACGACGTCCAGGTGAGCCGGTCGTGGATCCAGGGCGTGATCGGTTCGGGCGACGTGCGGCTCGAGACCGGCCACGAGGTGCCCGTGGTCGTGCCCGACGTGCCCGCGCCGCTCGCCGTGCAGGCAGCCCTCCACGAGCTGATGGCGGAGTCGCACTCGCTCGGCGGTCCGTCCGTCGGACCGTCCGCGCCGATCGACGGCGACACCACCTCCTGGGGCGGGCGCTGAGGCCTCGCGTGCGATCTCCCCGGCGGAAGCGCGTACTGTAGTCGGGCGGCGCGCGCCCGGCGTGCCGGGCGAGAAAGGCACCACCACTTGGGCGAGGAATGCATCCACGGGTTCGACGAGGGTCTCTGCGCGATCTGCTCCCCGCCGCCAGAGCCCGAGACGCCACCGCGGGCACGACCGTCGCGTCCGGCGGGCGTCGCGCGCTCGACGCGCACCCCGGCACCCGCACGCGCACCGCGCGTCGCCGGAGCCTCGGCCCCGCCCGTCGACGCGGGTGCCACGCGCCTCTACCACGTCACGCACATCGAGAACCTCGGTCGCATCCTCGGGGCGGGGGCACTGCTCGCCGACGCCGGGGATCCGCCCGCATCGCCCGTGGTCGACCTGGCCGCGCCGGCCGCGCGGGCCTACCGACGGAGCGCCACGGTCGGCGACTCGGGCGCCCACGTGGCCGAGTACGTGCCGTTCCTGCTCTCCACCGACGCGCACGTGTGGGATGCGATCCGCACCGGCACGCCCGACCCGCGCCTGGCCGACGAGGCCGTGCGCCGCCCCACCGCCGACCACGTGCTGCTGGTGACCTCGGTCGCCGCGGCCGCCGGAGCCCGGTTGCAGGCGCCCGGCGAGGTGGCGGTCAGTGAGACGGATGCCGCGGTCGGCGGCGCCGCGTTCGCCGCCACGTGGCCCGAGGCCGACCGGGCGATCGTGCGACTCACGCTCGCCGACGAGGGTGCGGGTCTGCGCGCCGCGGAGGTGCTCGTGCGCGGCAGCGTGCCCCTCGAGCGCATCGCGCTCATCGCGGTCGCGAACGATCGCGTGCGCGATCGGGTCCGCGCGGCGCTGCAGGCCGTCGGCGTGAAGGTGCGCGTCGCGGTCTACCCGCCGTGGTTCCTCGGCGGGGCCGAGTAGTCCTCGACTCCGTCGGGACCGGGACCGGGGCCGGGACCGGGATCGCGGGACCGGGCCTCGCCGCCGCCGATCGGCGCCGCCTCGAGCGGCGCCGCCTCGAGCGGTGGCTCCTCGAAGAGCGAGCGCTGCGCCTCCTCGACGCGGGCGAGGTTCGAGAGCCCGTCGGAGCGGTGGTGGCCGAACACCCAGTAGCGGTAGAGGAAGAACCGGAATGCGGTGCCGAGCGCCAGGCCGATCACGTTCGTCGAGATGTTGTCGGCCAGCAGGCTGGTGAACCCCAGCAGGTGATGGCTGATCCACAGGCAGGCGAGCGAGATCGCCATGCCGCCGACCGATACGATGGCGTACTCGGCGAACTCCCGGAGGGCGTGGCGCCGCCGGTGCCGCCGGAAGGTCCAGTACCGGTTGCCGAGCCAGTTGAACATGATCGCGACGCTCGTCGAGATGGTCTTCGCGCCGATCGCCGACTGCGCCCAGGTCCCCTCGCCGAACACGCCCACGCGCAGCGCGTTGAACAGCGCGATGTCGATCACGAAGCCGATCAGGCCGACGACGCCGAACTTGACGAGGTAGGCCAGGAACCCGTGCCATGCCCGGGACGCGAGCGTGCGGAGGGTGGCGGACACCCCCCCCGATCCTAGCGAGCGGCGCCCCGTAGACTGGGGTGTCGCGGCGCACGGGGCGCTGCGGGAACGGACGGTTCGGACCGGTGCGAGTCGGAGTGATCGGCGCAGGGCAGCTCGCGCGAATGATGATCCCCGCGGCGATCGAGCTCGGCGTCGAGCTCCGGGTGCTCGCCGAGGATGAGGGCATGGCCGCGGCGCTCGCGGCCGAGCGGGTCGGCGACTACACCGATGCCGGGACCGTGCTCGCCTTCGCGCGAGAGGTCGACGTGGTGACCTTCGACCACGAGCACGTCCCGCAGGACGTGCTGCGGGCCCTCGTCGACGCGGGCGTGCCCGTGCGTCCGGGGCCCGACGCGCTCCGCTACGCGCAGGACAAGCTGCTCATGCGCGCCCGGCTCGACGAGCTCGGCCTGCCCGTGCCGGAATGGGCGCGCGTCACGACACCTGACGAGCTCGACGTGTTCATCGCCGACCACGGCGGCACGGCGGTGGTCAAGACGCCGCGCGGCGGCTACGACGGCAAGGGCGTGCGCGTCGTCCGCGGTGCGGGCGAGGTGGCCGAGTGGTTCGCCGCGGCGGGCGAGGACGGCCGCGAGGGCGCCCTGCTCGTCGAGGAGCTCGTCGACTTCCGCCGCGAGCTGGCGCAGCTCGTCGCGCGCCGTCCCTCGGGCGAGGTCGCGGCCTGGCCGCTCGCCGAGACCCTGCAGGTCGGCGGCGTGTGCAGCGAGGTCATCGCCCCGGCACCGCACGCGGCGGGCCGGCTGGCCGAGGTCGCGGCCGACGTCGCGATCGCGGTCGCGGAGGGGCTCGGCGTCACGGGCGTGCTCGCCGTCGAGATGTTCGAGACCACCGACGATCGCGTGCTCGTGAACGAGCTCGCCATGCGCCCGCACAACTCGGGCCACTGGACCATGGACGGCTCGACCACGAGCCAGTTCGAGCAGCACCTGCGTGCGGTGCTCGACCTGCCGCTCGGCGGCACCGGATGCCACGACGAGTGGTCCGTGATGGTGAACCTGCTCGGCGGCCCCGCCGAGGGCTCGCTCACCGACCGGTACGCCGACGCGCTCACGGGGCACCCGACCGTGAAGATCCACAACTACGGCAAGGCGCCGCGCCCGGGCCGCAAGGTCGGCCACGTCACCGCGATCGGGCCCGACCTCGACCAGGCCGTCTACGAGGCGCGTGCCGCGGCGGCCGCACTGCAGGACTGAGCCTCGCGGCATCGCGGCGGCGCCGATCGGTCAGAGGTCGGCGTGCAGGAGCCAGACGCGCTCGGCGGAGTCGCGCCAGCTGTACGCCCGGCCGCGATCGCTCCCGGCGATGGCCAGCCGTTGCGCGGCCGCCCGATCCTCGAGGATCCGGGTGATGGCGGCGGCGAGCCGGTCGGCGAAGCCGTCGCCGACGCCGACGGGCACCGCGAGTCCCGCGCCCGCGGAGACCTCGAGGAACGACGGCGTGTCGGAGTGGATCACCGGCACGCCCAGGGCGAAGGCCTCGATGAGCTCGGTGCCGGAGTCGTCGTCGTGCGACGGTGCGACGTAGGCGGCGGCGCCGGCGAGGACGACGGCCAGGTCTGCCGCGTCGAGGTCGTCGTGACGGTGCACCCTTCGCGCGTCGACGCCGTACTCCTCGGCCGCCGTGGCCAGGTGCTGGTCGCCCCAGCTCTCGGGGCCGAGCACCACCAGTGAGACGTCGGGGACGCCCGGGCGCCCGAGCGCGGCGAGCACGTCGACGAGCCCCTTGCGCGGCTCGAGCGTGCCCGCCACGACGACGTACGCCGGCGGCAGGCCGAGCCGCGACGCGCGGTCCGCCGCATCCGGTCCGATCCTGAGGCCGGTCCGCGGTGCGGTGCCGATCACCCGCACGCGGTCTCCGAAGTCGCCGACCATCGCGAGGCGCTCGGCGAGCGCATGGGTGGGCACCACGACCGCGTCCGCGAAGCGGCGAGCGCGCTTCATCATCCCCTTCTGCCAGGCGACCGAGGCCGAGCTGAGCGCGTCGGGGTGGGTCCACGCGAGCAGGTCGTGCACGGTGACCACGACCTGGTCGCCGGCCTCCCGGTCGTGCTTGCGCAGCGGCGCGAACAGGCTGGTCCCGTGGATCATGCCGCCACCCGGGGAGGTGGTGAGGTTGAACTGCCACGCCGCGGCGAGTTCGCGGCGTGCGAGCGAGGACTTGTAGAGGCCGGACATGCCGGGGATCGCGGCCTGGAGGCGCTCGTACTCCTCGGGCAGCGAGGAGGACACGACGCCCTCGACCTCGCAGCCCTGCGGCGCCGTGGCGACCAGCGCTCGTCCGAGCTCGCTCGCGTAACGGCCGATCGGACCCGGCACGGGCGCGACGATCTGGTCCACGATGAGCCGCAGGGTGGTGGTCACGTCGCTCCTTCCGGGCCGGCCCCCGATCCGGTCGCACCAGACTAGCCCCGCCGTTCGAACGCGACGTGCGGGTTCTCCACAGGTCCGAGCCGGGCCGGCGGGCGCGCGATCCGGCCCGTCCGACGGCTCCGTGCGCGCCATGGGCGAACTGTCGGAGACCGCGGTCTACACTCATCGGGTGACCGAAGACAGCATGTCCCGACCGCTCGTGGGAGTGGTCATGGGTTCCGATTCCGACTGGAACGTCATGCGCGAGGCATCCGCGCTGCTCGACGAGTTCGGGGTGGCCCACGAGGTCGAGGTCGTCTCCGCGCACCGGACCCCCGACAAGATGATCGCGTACGGGAGGGCCGCCGCCGACCGCGGCCTGAAGGTGGTCATCGCGGGGGCCGGCGGAGCGGCGCACCTCCCCGGCATGCTCGCCTCGGTCACCACGCTGCCGGTGGTCGGCGTCCCCGTCCCGCTCTCGCGCCTGGACGGCCTCGACTCGCTGCTCTCGATCGTGCAGATGCCGGCGGGCGTGCCCGTCGCCACCGTGTCCATCGGCGGCGCCAGGAACGCCGGCCTCCTCGCCGTCAAGATCCTCGCGACGTCCGACGACGGGCTCCGCGACGCGCTCGCCGCGTACGCCGGGTCCCTCGCCGAGCTGGTCGAGGAGAAGAACGAGCGCCTGAAGTCCAGTCGATGAGCGTCGCCGCCAGCCCCATCCGCTTCCCAGACGCCGGCTCCCGCGCGGTCATGACGCGGCGCGGGTGGTGGCTCGTCGTGCTCAACGTGCTCATCCCGGGATCGGCGCAGGTGCTCGCCGGCGACCGGAAGCTCGGCCGGTTCGGGCTCGGCGCCACGCTGGCCCTCTGGGTCGCTGCCGCCGTCGCGCTGGTCGTGTGGCTCGTCTGGCCCGTCGTGCTCTACACGGCGTTCTCGACGTCGGTCACCCTCTGGATCCTCGCCGCGCTGCTCGCCTTCTACGCGGTGCTGTGGGTCGTGCTCACCCTCGACACCCTGCGGCTCGTCCGCCTGGTGAAGGTCGCGCCATCCGTCCGGGTGTGGCTGGCGGCGCTCACGGTGGTGCTGATGACGGCGATGTCGGGCACCGCGGCGTACGGGGCCTATCTCGCGACCACGGCGAGCGGATTCCTCTCGTCGATCTTCGTGGCCGGGCCGAGCGAGCCGCCGGTCGACGGTCGCTACAACGTGCTGCTCCTCGGCGGCGACGCCGGACCCGACCGCGAGGGCCTTCGTCCCGACAGCATCACGGTCGTCAGCATCGACGCGGAGACCGGGCGAGCCGTGACCATCGGGCTCCCGCGCAACCTCGAGGACGTGCCCTTCAACGGCGACTCGCCCCTCGCGTCCGTCTACCCGGAGGGCTACGGATCGATCGACGGCTGCGACGTCGACGTCTGCCAGTTGAACTCGATCTACACGGAGGTCGAGCTCAAGAGTCCCGAGATGTACCCGGACGCCGTCGCAGAGGGGAGCGAGCCCGGCATCGAGGCCATGCGCGACGCCGCCGAGGCGATCACGGGCCTGACGATCCAGTACTACGTGCTCATCGACATGCAGGGATTCTCCGACCTCATCGACGCGCTCGGCGGCGTCACCATGACGGTCGAGAACCGGGTGCCCATGGGCGCCGGGCACGACGAGTTCGGGAACGCCGTCGAGATCACCGAGTGGATCGAACCGGGCACGCAGGTCCTCGACGGCTACCACGCGCTGTGGTACGCGCGGTCCCGCTTCGAGACGAGCGACTACGACCGCATGCAGCGCCAGGCCCAGCTTCAGGACGCCATCCTGCAGCAGTTCACGCCGTCCAACGTGCTCTCGAAGTTCCAGGCCGTCGCCGACGCAGGGTCGCAGGTCGTCCGCACCGACGTCCCGCAGGGCATGCTGGGCTATTTCGTCGACCTCGCCTCGAAGACCAAGGAGCAGCCGGTCGAACGGGTCGCCCTCGTCCCGCCGGACTTCGATCCCGAGGCGCCCGATTGGGAGCTCGCGCGGCAGTTCGTGGCGAACGCGCTCATCCCGCCGACGGAGGAGTCCCCGGAGGGCTGAGGCGTCGCGTGCGCCGCCGCGGCGTCCCCGCCCCAGGCGGGACCGCGATCAGCGCGAAGCCAACGCGAGGTGCAGCGACCAGACCGCGGTCGCGGAGGCGCGCCAGTCGAAGGCGGCGGCACGGGCCACCGCCGCCGCGCGGAGCCGGTCGGCCGTGGCCGCGTCGTCGAGGACGTCGGCCAGCGCGACGGCGAGCCGCTCGGAATAGTCCTCCGGACCTGCGAGCGCGACCGTCCGTCCGGCGCCGCCGGCGACCTCGACGAGCGCAGGCGCGTCGGAGTGGACGACGGGCGTGCCGTGGGCGAACGCCTCCACGATCGGCAGTCCGAACCCCTCGGCCAGGCTCGGCATCGCGAACACGTCGGCACGGTCGTAGAGCACGGCCAGGTCCTCCTCCGTGACGTGCCCGAGCGCCCGGACGCGCCCGGACGGCATGCCGGAGGCCGAGGCGAGGGCGTCCACATCGATGCCGCCCCACCCGGGCGGACCGGCGATGAGCAACGGGACGTCGGGCGCCTCGGGGTGGGCGAACGCCTCGATGAGCTGGCGGAGCCCCTTCCGGGGCTCGAGGGTGCCGACGGCGAGGACGAACCGATCGGGCAGCCGCAGGGCGCGAGCCCGCTGCTCGTGGTCGGCGGGAAGTGCGAGGTCTCCGCTCGCCGCGCCCGGGACCACGTGGATCCGGTCGCCGAAGTCGAACAGGTCGCCGAGCTGCTCGGCGACCGCCTGCGTCGGCACGACGACGGCGTCGGCGTAGCGGTGTGCGCGCTCGGCCATCGTCCGATGCCATGCCACGCCCCGCGGAGTCAGCGTCTCGGGGTGCGTCCACGGCACGACGTCGTGGATGGTCGCGGCGACCGCGCGGCGACGCCGCCCGCGGCCGTGCAGCGGCGCGAGGAGGCTCGTGGCGTGGATGCTGCCCCCGACGCTCGGAGGCAGCCCGTGCTCCCAGGCGCGGGCGAGCACCCGGCGATCGAGCGCCACCCGGCGGATCCCGGAAAGGCCCGGGATCTCGGAGCGGAGCTGCCGCACCCGCGCGCGCGGGGTCATCGAGACCAGGCCCCGAACCTGCCACCCGGGCGGCGTGGTGGGCACGAGGTGCCGTGCGAGCTCCCGGGTGTACCGGCCGATGCCGCCCGGAACGGGCGCGACGAGCTGGTCGAGGAGGATCGTGAGCGTGATCATCAGCGCGCCGATCGATCCGTCACGGGACGAGCGCCCCCTCGCGGACCGCCTCTGCCAGCGCCTCGTCCCACTCGCGGAGCGGCGCAAGGCCGGCCCGGGCCCAGCCGGCGTGCCCCAGGACCGAGTACGAGGGACGCGCGGCGGGACGCTCGAAGGACGCGCTGTCGGTGGGGGTGATGCGCTCCGGGTCGAGCCCAGAGTGGCGGAGGATGGCCCGGGCGAACCCGAACCAGCTCGTCGATCCCGCGTTCGTCCCGTGGTAGATGCCGGGAGGGGCGTCGGCGTCGATCAGCTCGACGACGCGTCGCGCGAGATCACGCGTCCACGTGGGCTGGCCCACCTGGTCGTCCACCACCGACCACGTCTCGCGGTCGCGCGCGAGTCGCAGCATGGTCCGGGCGAAGTTCGGACCATGCTCGCCGTACAGCCAGGCCGTGCGCACGACGAAGCTTCCCTCGGGGTGCGCCGCGAGCGCGGCCACCTCGCCCGCCGCCTTCGTGCGACCGTACGCGTTCAGGGGTTCACGGGCGTCGTCCTCGGCGTACGGCGACGTCGCCCGCCCGTTGAAGACGTAGTCGGTCGAGATGGTGACGAACCGCGCACCCGCGGCCTCACTCGCCGCGGCCAGGTTGGCCGGGCCGGTGGCGTTGACGGCGAAGGCGGCGGACTCGTGGGTCTCGGCCGCATCGACGTCGGTGTAGGCCGCGCAGTTCACGACGACGTCGTGGCCCCGGACGGCGGAGGCCACGGCCGCGGCATCGGTGACGTCGAGGTCGGTGCGGCCCAACGCCGTCACCCGGCGATCGGCGAAGGCCGACTGCACGTCGCGCCCGAGCATGCCGTGGGCGCCGGTGACGAGGACGCGCATCAAGCTCACTGCCCCTGCGACGCGTACTTGGCCTCGGTCGCGTCCTTCTGCGGCGCCCACCACGACTCGTGGTCGCGGTACCACGCGATGGTGTCGGCGAGTCCGGCCTCGAAGTCGGAGAACTGGGGCGACCAGCCGAGCTCGGTGCGCAGTCGCGTCGAGTCGATCGCGTACCGCAGGTCGTGGCCGGGGCGGTCGACGACGTGGTCGTACGCGTCGGCCGGCTGCCCGAGGATGGTGAGGATGAGTTCGACGACGTCCTTGTTGTTGCGCTCGCCGTCGGCGCCGATCAGGTAGGTCTCGCCGATGACGCCCTTCTCGAGGATCGTGAGCACGGCCGAGGAGTGGTCGTCGGCGTGGATCCAGTCGCGGACGTTCTCGCCCTTGCCGTAGAGCTTCGGACGCTCGCCGCGCAGGACGTTGGTGATCTGGCGCGGGATGAACTTCTCGACGTGCTGGTACGGACCGTAGTTGTTCGAGCAGTTGGAGATCGTCGCCCTCACGCCGAACGAGCGGACCCACGCCCGCACGAGCAGGTCGCTGCCCGCCTTCGTCGACGAGTACGGGCTCGACGGGTTGTAGGGCGTCTGCTCGGTGAACCTCGCCGGGTCGTCGAGCTCGAGGTCGCCGTAGACCTCGTCGGTGGAGATGTGGTGGAAGCGGATGCCGTGCCGGCGAGCCGCCTCGAGCAGCGTGTAGGTGCCGATGATGTTCGTGTCGAGGAACGGGCGCGGGTCGACGAGGGAGTTGTCGTTGTGGCTCTCGGCGGCGTAATGCACGACGGCGTCGTGTGCGGCGAAGAGCTCGTCGACGAGTGCCGCGTCGCAGATGTCGCCCTTGACGAACCTGAAGCGGTCCTCGGGCAGGCCCTCGAGCGAGGCGAGGTTGCCCGCGTAGGTCAGCTTGTCGAGGACCGTCACCTCGTGCGCCGTGTGGTCGATCAGGTGGTGGACGAAGTTCGACCCGATGAAACCGGCGCCGCCCGTGACGAGAATCTTCATGCTGTGGTGTCGCTCCGTTCGCTCGCTGGCCCCCGGAATTCTACGACATCGCGACCGGTAGACTGCTCGTCGTGCAGATCCGCGAGCTCTCCATTCCCCATGCCTACGAGATGACCCCGCGACAGCACTCCGATGATCGCGGCGTGTTCCTCGAATGGTATCGCCACGACCGGCTGCAGGAGACGATCGGGCACGCACTCGACCTCAGGCAGGCGAACCTCTCGGTCTCGCGCCGCGGAGTGCTGCGCGGCATCCACTTCGCCTCCATCCCACGGGGCCAGGCGAAGTACGTGACGGCCGTGAGCGGCGCCGTGATGGACTTCGTCATCGACATCCGTGTCGGGTCCCCCACCTTCGGGCAGTGGGACAGCGTGCTGCTCGACGACGTCGACCGCCGCAGCGTCTACCTCGCCGAGGGGCTCGGGCACGCGTTCGTGTCGTTGACCGACCGCGCCGTCGTGACCTACCTTGTCTCGGACACCTTCAACCCGGAACGCGAGCACGGGATCGACCCGCTGGACCCGGACATCGGCCTGCGGCTGCCCGACTCCCCGGAGGCCCTGCTGTCGCCGAAGGACGCGGAGGCGCCGTCCCTCGCCGAGGCGGCGGCCGAGGGCCTGCTGCCGACCTGGGACGAGTGCCTCGCCTTCTACCGAACCCTCGATGGAGTGAACTGACATGCGCGGAATCATCCTCGCCGGCGGATCGGGCACGCGCCTGTGGCCCATCACCAAGGGCATCTCCAAGCAGCTGATGCCCATCTACGACAAGCCGATGGTGTACTACCCGCTGTCGACGCTCATGATGGCCGGCATCCGCGAGATCCTCATCATCACGACGCCGGAGTACAACGAGCAGTTCCGGTCACTGCTCGGCGATGGATCCGAACTCGGCATCCGGCTCGAGTACGCGATCCAGCCCTCGCCCGACGGCCTCGCCCAGGCGTTCATCATCGGCGAGGAGTTCATCGGCGACCAGAGCGTCGCACTGGTCCTCGGCGACAACATCTTCCACGGTGTCGGCCTGGGCACGTCGTTGCGGCAGAACTCCGAGATCGAGGGCGCGATGATCTTCGCGTACCACGTGGCGGACCCGCAGGCCTACGGCGTCGTGGAGTTCGACGACGACTTCCGGGCCCTGTCCATCGAGGAGAAGCCCGCGACCCCGAAGAGCAACTACGCGGTGCCCGGGCTCTACTTCTACGACAACGACGTCATCGACATCGCGAAGTCGATCGCACCGAGCCCGCGGGGCGAGCTCGAGATCACGGCCGTCAACCAGACCTACCTCGACCGCGGCGATCTCAGGGTGCAGATCCTCGACCGCGGCACCGCCTGGCTGGACACCGGGACGTTCGAGTCGATGATGCAGGCCAGCGAGTACGTCAAGGTGATCGAGGATCGCCAGGGCCACAAGATCGGCTGCATCGAGGAGATCGCCTGGCGCGCAGGCTGGATCGACGACGACCAGCTCCGCCGGCTGGCCGCGCCGCTCAACAAGAGCGGCTACGGACGCTACCTGTCCTCACTGCTCGACTGAGCCGCGGACGGGTCCGCCGGGTCCGCCGTTCCTCAGGTCGCGCGCGACGCCTGGATGCGGCCGAGGACGTCGCGCAGCGTCGCATCGATCCCCGCGTCCAGCGTCGTCATCATGCGCTGGTCGAGCTCGGTCCAGACGACGCTCGCGAGGCGCAGGTCGACCGCCTGCAGCGCAGCGGAGGGCGACGAACCCAGCATGACGTGCGGTTGCGCCTTCACCAGGCCGCGCAGCACGCCGAGCAGCGCGCTGATCGTGACGGCCCGGCCGGAGATGAGGTTCTTGACCGTCGAGGTCGTGCCGTGGGCCCGGTGCTCGACTCCCGCACGGTCGACCGCGTCGAGCACCAGCCCGGCGCAGTCGTCGACGTAGAGGTAGTCGCGAAGCGTGTCGAGCGAGACGTAGATGGACACCGGCGAGGGCGTGAACTGCGCCCGGGCCAGGTGCGAGATGAGCCCCTGCGGCTTCTCGAGGCGCTGGCCCGGACCGTACAGGTTCGAGATGCGCCCCGCCACGGCGGGCACGCCGGCCTCGCCCAGCACGGCGAACGCCGTCGCCTCGGCGTCGAGCTTGAACTGGCCGTAGTGCGAGAGCGGGGCGACCGGCGTGAGCTCCGTGAACGGGGGCGACGTCGATCCGGCATAGACGCCGCCGGCCGACGAGGCGTAGAAGAACGCGCCCGACGCGGACTCCGAGGTCGACGCCGCGGCGATCTCGGCGACGACGAGCCGGAACTGGTCGAGCTCGGCCGCGACCGCGTCGGGCGGGCTCGAGGTGACGACGGATCCGCCGGCCCAGATCACGGCCCAGTCGTGGCCCTCGGCGGCGGCACGATCGACCAGGCCGCGCATCGCGGCCCGGGCGGCGGTGCGCAGCGCCCGCGGATCGGCCCACGGCAGCCCCGGCTGCGGGAACAGCTCCCAGTCGGGGCGCCCGGCGATCGACCGACGGATCGCGCTGCCCAGGAGGCCGCTCGAGCCGATGACCCAGGCGAGCCTGCTCATCGGGGCTGGCGGCGCCCGCGCAGGAGGGGACCGTTCACCGGGTCCGAGGTGATGAGGTACGGAGGCCGTCCCATCGCCATGTTGACGTTGACGCCGATGTACTCGGCGATGATCCCGAGTGAGAACAGGATGGCTCCAGAGGTGAGCAGGAGCACGACGATGATGGAAGCCCAGCCCTCGGCGTCGACTCCGCCCGTGAGCCGCTCGATCAGCACCCAGATGGCCATGACGAATCCGATGGCCGCGACGATGACCCCCAGCGCGGTGACCAGGCGGAGGCCACGCGTGCCGCTCGACAGGACCATCCGCCGGAAGTGCGAGATCAGGCGGGGGAGGGAGTACCCGGATCGTCGGTCGCCCTCCTCGCGCAGCACCGCCGGAGAGGTCACGATGCGTGCGGCGACCCAGCCCATGGCGACGTCGAGGTAGACGCCGGAGCCCGAGTAGGCGGCGACGCTCCGCCCGATCGAGCCGAGGACGAGGCGGTAGCTCTGGTACTCGGGTGCGTTCGGGTTGCCGAAGAGCTTGGTGAGCACCCACTTCGCGGTCTTGGACGCCGTGTTCCGGAAGAAGCCGTGCGGGGCCACGTTCGTGGGCTTCGCGTAGACCACGTCGGCCCGCTGCGCGAGCGCCGTGTCGAGCATCGTGGCGATCTCGGCCGGGTCGTGCTGGCCGTCCTCGTCGAGCGTGACGATCCAGTCCCCGCCACTCGAGGCCATGCCGGCCAGCGTGGCCGCATGCTGGCCGAAGTTCCGACTGAGCCAGACGGCGCGGACGATGTCGTGGTCGCGCTCGAGCTCGCGCATCACGCGGTCGGACTGGTCGGGACCGTTGTCGTAGACCAGGAGGACCTCGCCCACGACGAACTCGTTGCCGTCGGGCGTGACGGTCATCTCGGACATCGGCAGGATCTCGTCGACGACGGAGGCCAGCGTGCGCTCGCCCTGGTACACGGGGATGACGATCGAGATCGAGTGCGGGGGCGTGTTCACTGTTTCTCTCCGCTCTGGCACGACAGTCGAGCCTAGCATTCAGGGGTTCCTCGACTCGGCGAGCGGCCGGTCATCCGCCCACCGGCGATTCCGCCAGATAGGCGGTGACGTCGTCGGCGACCGCACGCGGATTCGCGACCGTGAGTCGACCGCCCGTCCCGTTCTCGACGATGATGTCGTGCGTGCCGGGCGGCACGGTGACCGAGAGGCGGATCGGCGACGATGCCGGCTCGGGCGAGGACGGCAGCGCCGCCTCCGCGCCGAGCACGCGCACGGAGGAGACGGACTCCTCGTCGCTCATGGCGGAGAGCTCGAGCGTGATCGCGACGTCCTCGTCGCCCGGGTTCACGAGGTGCAGCGTCGACTCCTCCAGCACGGTCGTGTACTCCGGGTAGCCGTCGGCCCCGGTCGCCGGGGTGAAGCCGGGACCGCGGTACACGGTGACCGGGTTCGTGAGCAGCGCGGCGAGGTGCTCGCGCTCCTCGTCCGTCACGGGTCCCCTGAGCGCGTCGGCATCGGTGAGCGCGAAGAACGCGTACCGGCCGCTCTGGCTGACCAGCGGCGCCGCGTCCAGCGCCGCAGCGAGGCCGTTCTCGGTCGGCTCGGAGCGGTCGGGCATCGCGTTCCGGTCGATGAGGATGCCGTCGAATCCGGCGATCGCCGCGAGCCGGGCGAGGTCCTCGCCGGGGAACTGCTGCAGCCCCTGCGGGTAGTCGCTGCGCGGACGGCCCTTGATGCCTCCGCCGGACCAGCGGAGGTCGCCCGAATGCAGGTACGGCACCAGCGACTCCGACCCGAGGACGCCGGTCGCCGACGAGCTCTCGGGGAAGGGGACGTACGGGATCTGCAGGATCATGGCGCCCTCGGGCACCGCGCCGGCGACCTGGTCGATCCATGCCGCGTCGGCGTCGTACGCCTCGGCCGCCGCCGCCCTCGACGCGGTGAGATCGCCGGGGGTCTGGTCGACGAACGCCACGGCGACGAGGAGGCCCGCGACGGTCGCCGACGCCACGACGCGGCCGGTCGTGCGCCAGCTGAAGCGCCGGGCCGAGGCGCGGAGCGCGGCGCCGAGGAGCAGCCCGACGACGCCGAGCGCGAAGAGCAGGATGATGATGGACATCCGGTTCCACCCCCGGAGCGCGTCCGTGGCGAAGGAGATGAGCGTCGAGAGCCCGCCCACGGTGGAGAAGAGGAACGCGACGAAGAGGAGGCCGGCGAGCCAGCCCACCCGCTCGAGCAGCGTCCGCGCGGACTCCGCGCGGCGGCTGAGATCGCGCCAGCCGAAGGCGAGGTAGGCGAGGACGAGGAAGGCCGCGACGAGGCCGAGTGCGCCGAGCACGCCGAGCGCCGGGCGTTCGGAGACGAGGGGGTACTGGTTGTCGTAGGCGGCCCGGATCTGGCTCAGGATCGGGATGCGGTGGTGAGGCCACGGCATCAGCAGCTGCGTCAGCTTGAGGGCGTAGATCTCCGATTCCGGAGCCAGGCGCTCGAGGCCGCCGGAGTTGCGCCCGTTCACCCAGCCGTAGATGACGTCGGGAAGCATGTTGGCGAGCATCACCAGCACCGTCGTCACGCCGGCCATGACCGCGCCCCAGAACCGCTTCCAGCTCCGGTCGCGGATCAGCACGGCGATGCCCGCCGCGGCGAGCAGCACGAGGAAGAAAACCCCGTAGTACGAGCCCGACATCGCGAGGACGGCGATGAACACGATCGTGCGCGCCGCGGGGCTGAGCAGCCAGGCGAGGACCGGATTGGCGTGGTCGCCCCGGCCCCAGAGCGGTCGGCCCTGCAGCACCAGGACGAGCAGGCCCATCGCCAGCGGGACGCCGTAGTACGAGGCGAGCCACAGGTGGCCCTCGCCGCGCATGAAGTGGTACGGCGCGAACGCGAACGCCACCGCGAGGGCTGCGGAGAGCAGGCGACCGACGCCGACCGTCCGGAAGAACCACACGGCCGAGAGCGCGGCGAGCGGGAAGCCGATGAGGTAGTAGACGTTGAGCGCGACCGCCCAGTCCTGCGTGAAGAGCCCGATGAGCTTGACGACGACGAGATGGAGGTTGTCGGCCTGCGGGAAGTCGTGGTACGTCTGGCCGTAGGGAGCGCCGAGCATCGCCTGGTGCTCGTACCAGCCCGTCTCGAGCGTGGTCTTGACGTGCGCGCCCACCGCGAGCGCATCGCCGGCGTACTCGAACGGCGCGTCCAGTCGTGCGGTGCCGAGGTCGAGGGCGAACCACGCCGTGAGTGCGCACAGCACGAACGTCAGCAGGTAGAGCAGGGCATCCGACCTCGTCCAGGCCGCGTGGACGGCCGCGAGCGCCCGCCTCATGCGTGCTTGCTCATTCGCCTCTGCAGGGCCGCGTAGGTCAGTCGCCGACCGGTCGCATTGGCTCGGGCCATGGCATTGCCGATGACGACGTCGGCGTTGCGGACGACGTCGGGCCGGGCCTCGTTGATCCAGCGGTGGAACGCCGCGGCCTGGCCGTACTGCTGCTTGGTCAGGGCGACGCTCCACTGCGACTGGCTGATCCGGAATGCGGCGAGCGGCTCGGGGATGGCCACGAAGTCGCCGGTCAGGAGCACTCGGGCGTACGTGGCCTCGTCGATGAGATAGGGGAAGCGCGGGTCCCACAGGCCGATGTCGACGAGCGCGTCGCGGCGCATCATCACGCAGGCCGGCTCGCCGAAGATGTTGGACCCGGCCCGGACGGTCGCACGCACGGCCGTCGTGCCCGGCATGCGGCCCTCGAGCCCCGAGAGCCCGCGCGCGCCGAGCACCGGACGGCTGTCGGCGTCGACGATGCTGCGGCGTGCGGCGGCCAGGACGATGCGGTCGTCGACCTCCATCGCCGCCAGCTGGCGCTCGACGATCGAGGGATCGAGCAGGTCGTCGCCGCAGACGAGCTTGAGGAAGGGGCCGGTCGCCAGTTCGGTGACGCGGTTCCAGTTCCTCGGCGCGCCTCCGCCGGCCTCGGTGTCGACGATCCGGAGGCGCGGGTCGGACGCGAAGCGCTCGACGACGGCGCGCGTGCCATCGGTCGAGGAATGGTCGGCGACGATGATCTCGAGGTCCTCGTGCGTCTGGTCGACGATCGACCGGAGCGTCTCCTCGATGTGGTCGGCGTTGTTGTACGCCGGAACGACGATCGAGACCAGGGTCATGGGGTCGGCTCCTCAGTGGTCAGCCCGTTCGGCTTGTGCTTGGGTCGTCGGAACGAGAACTCGCGGTGACCGAAGAAGCTGACGAGCGTGGTCACGAAGACGATGAGCGCCTGCGCGACGATCGGCTCGAGGTGGGCGAACTCGACGAGCAGGGGGAGCAGGACCGCGTTGATGCCCAGCGCGACGAGGTAGACCGACTCGAAGCGGATGAGATCGCGGAAGACGTGCCCGCGGACTCGGAACACGAAGCGCCGGTAGAGGACGAAGGCGCACAGCACGCTGGCGATGTGCGCGCAGACCAGGGTGACCATGTATCCGTAGAGCACGCCCACGGTCGCCTGGAACAGTGCGAACCAGGCGAAGCCGATCACGGTGTTGGCGATGCCGACGATCAGGAACGCGACGCGGTAGTCCTTGACGAGTCGGAGCATGAGGCCCGGCGATCCCTGCATGCCGGCCGGCGGCTGGGGGACATCGTCGGGTGGCGGCTGGATGGTCATGTGTGGTGAGCCTTGGGGTCGAGGGAGCGCGCGAAGTGCGCTCCGATACTAGTGGCCGCCGCCTGATCGACGGCTGGAGGCGCTCGCGCGCACGGCGAGCCCCATGCGGAGCACCAGGCGGAGCGGCGCGTACCAGGGACCGGGGTACCTGGTACGGAGGAAGAGGTAGGCGCTGTCGTGGTGCGCGCGGATCATCCGGGTGCGCGCCTGCTGCGTGGAGTGGGCGCCGGTGTGGGTCACGACGGAGGACGGCACGTACACGCACTCCCCGCCGGTCGAGCCGATGCGGCGGCAGAGGTCGACGTCCTCGAAGTACATGAAGAACCGCTCGTCGAACCCGCCGACCGCTCGGAATGCCTCGACCGACACCAGCATGCACGCCCCGGAGAGCCATCCGGCGACGCGCTCCGTGCTCTCCCGTTCGTGCAGCAGGTACTGGCGCGACCAGGGGTTGTTGGGCCAGACGGGGTGGGCGAGCGCGTGGCCGACGCCGGTGCGCAGGGAGGGCTGGTTCCGAGCCGACGGGTAGACCTCGCCGTCGGCGGTGAGGATCACCGGACCGAACACCGCGCCGTCGGGATGGCGCGCGGGCGCGGCGAGCAGGGCGTCCAGGCTCCCGGGCGTGAAGGTGACATCGGGGTTCGCGATGAGGATCCATCGGGTCTCGTCGGGCAGGTCGCGGGCGACCTCGTTGACCGCGGCGCCGTACCCGCGATTCTCCTCGAGCTCGTGGAGGGTCACGTCGGGATGGCGCGCCATCACCGCGTGCAGGTCGGGGTCCTGTCCGAGGCTGTTGTCGGCGACGTGGATCTCGAACGCGTGCCGCGAGGCCACTCGGGCGCTCCGGATGAACTCGTCGAGGACCGAGGACGAGCGGTGGGCGACCGTGATGACGACGAGTTCGCTCACGAGCCGGCTCCTTCGTCCGGGAAGGCCGCGCCGAGGTGGATGCGGGCGCTCTCGGTCCACGTGAACCGCTCGGAGCGGGCGACGGCCGCCTCTCGCATCGATCGGTTGGCGTCGACCCCCTCCACCGCGGCGATGATCCGGTCGGCGATCGCGGCGGAGTCGACGTCGGTGTAGTCCACCGCGTCGCCGCCGACTTCCGGGAGTGCGAGGCGCCGAGTCGTGACGACGTAGGCGCCGCTCGCCATCGCCTCGACGACGGGCAGCCCGAACCCCTCGCCGAGGCTCGGGTAGACGACGGCGACGGCACCGGCGAGGAACGCCCGCAACTGCTCGATCGGCAGGTATCCGGTCCGGGCGACGGTCGCCTTCGAGGCGACCTCGTCGACGGCCCGTTCGATGTCGTGGTCCCATCCGGCGGCACCGGCCAGGAGCAGCGCGGGTGCGCCCGCGCCGAGCCGGTCCGCCACGGCGGGCATCGCCCCGACGAGGGCGGGCACGTTCTTGCGCGGCTCGAGCGTGCCGAGGAAGCCCACGTACGGCCGGTCCCCGATGGCGAGGTCCTCCCGCATCGCGGCCACCTCGGCGTCGGACGGTGGGTGGAACACGTCGAAGTCGACGCCGTGGTGCGCGACGTGCACGGCCGCACGACGGCGAGGGACGAACCGAGCCAGCTCGGAGGCGGTCGCCGCGCTCGGCACGATCACGGCGTCGGCGCGGCGCAGGGCGTAGCGGCTCCAGGCGCGGAAGAACACCGCCTTCAGCTTCAGGTGCAGCCCCGGGTCGCTGAAGAAGGTCGCGTCGTGCAGCGTGACCACTCGACGGAACCTCCCGAACACGGGCAGGGTGTAGTGGGGGGAGAGGACCGCGGTGGCGCCCACCCGGCGCGCGAGCCGCGGAAGGCCGAACTGCTCCCAGGCCAGTCGCATCCCGCGTCGCGAGGCGAGGGCCGGGATCGGCTCGATCTCGAGGCTCGGGTAGGTCGATCGGTACGTCTGCGCGTCCCTCGGCTGGCAGGCGACGACCGAGCCGGGCGCGAGTTCGTCGAGCGCCCCCAGCAGGCCCTCGACGTAGCGACCGACGCCGCCCTTGTCGGCGGGCAGCGCGGTCGCATCGATGAGCAGCCGGGATGTGGGCACGCGGGAATCCTTGGTTCGAACGGGGGTGTCGACCCATCCTATTTCGTCGCGGCTGACGAATCGCCCGGCGGCGCGACGTGCCACGATTCGCGAAATCCCCGGCTCCCGTCCCGGCCCGTGGAATACTGCCCCTGTCCGGGGAGGGGAGGCGACGTGAACGTGCGCCCGATCAGACGCGAGGATGCGCACCGGCGCGGACCCGCGGCCGTCGTCGCCCTCGTGGCCGTCATCGTCGCCCTCGTGGCCGGCGTGCTCGCCCCGATGCCGGGCGACCCCCCGGCGGCCGCACTCGACGGGTCGCAGTTCGATCCCGGCCACATCATCAGCGACGGCGTCTTCTACAACCAGGGCGCGATGACCGAGGCCCAGATCGGCGCGTTCCTCCGATTGAAGGTGCCGACGTGCCAGGCCGGGTACACGTGCCTGAAGGACTACCGCGAGGTCACCGCGTCGAGGGCGGCCGATGCCCGCTGCCTGGCGTATCCCGGCGGCGACCAGTCCGCCGCGACGATCATCCACCTCGTGAGCCAGGTCTGCGGCATCAACCCGCAAGTACTCATCACGCTCCTCGAGAAGGAGCAGGGCCTCGTCTCGGATTCGACGCCGTCGTCGCGCCAGTACCGCAGTGCCACCGGGTACGGCTGTCCCGACACGGCCGATTGCGACGCGGCGTACTACGGCTTCGCGAACCAGGTCTACAACGCGGCCCGCCAGTTCAAGAACTACCAGGCGAACCCCGCCAACTGGCGGTATCGCGCCGGGCAGGACAACACCATCCTGTGGCATCCGAACACCGCCTGCGGCTCGTCGATCGTCCACATCCGCAACCAGGCCACCGCCGGGCTGTACATCTACACGCCGTATCGCCCGAACGCGGCGGCGCTCGCGAACCTGTACGGCACGGGCGACGCCTGCTCGTCGTACGGCAATCGCAACTTCTGGCGCATCTTCAGCGACTGGTTCGGCAGCACCCTCGAGGACGGCGACCTGGTGAAGGCGCCCGATGCGCCGGAGATCCACCTCGTCGTCGGCGGGACGAAGGTGCTCGTGCCATCGGTCGTCGAGCTCGAGCTGCTGAGGCCGCTGTTCCCGTACCGGACGGTGGCGAGGAGCTACCTCGACTCGCTGGCGCCCGCGGGGACCTTCACGGGCCTCATCCGCGATCCGCTCACCGGCGACGTCTTCTTGGTCGAGAACGGCGTGAAGCATCGCTTCCCGACCTGCGAGCTCGTCGCTGCGTTCGGCCACGCCTGCGGCGCGGCCACCGACCTCATGTCGTCCCAGTTGGCGAAGTTCGCGACCGGCGCCGAGGTCGCGCCGTTCGTCAAGGGACCCGCTTCGGCGGACGTGTTCTACCTCGAGGACGGGCGGAAGCGTCCGATCGGCGAGTGGGCGACGGTGCTGGCGCTGTACGGTCGGCGCACGCCCTGGATCGCCGTCTGGCCGCAGGCGCGCATCGACTCGCTGCAGACCGGCCCCGCGATGCTCGCTCCGGGGACGCTGGTGAAGACGGCGGGGGCGCCCGAGATCTACATGGTGGACGGCACTGCATCGAAGGTCCACGTGACCTCGCTCGACATCGCCGCCGACCACGGCATGCGGAGCTGGACCGTCGTCGGCGACGGACTGCTCGCTCCGTACCCGACGGCGTCCGGCCCGTTGACCAACCTCGTGCTCTGCGGCGGACGCGCGTTCGTCGGGGGCGGCGGCGCCCTCACCGCGCTGACGCAGCCCGGCGCGACCGGGCTTCCGAGCACCGCGCTCGACCCGATCACGTGCGATGCGCTCCCGAACACCGGGCAGGCGCAGGACGGCCCGCTGTTCGTGAAGACGTCCTCCTCCGCCGACGTCCACATCGTGAGCGGTGGGACCGCCCGGCGGGTCGTCTCCTGGAGCGCCCTCGTCGCGCTCAACGGCACCCGTGTCCCGGTGATCGTCACGATGAGCGGGTACGGCGTCTCGGTGATCCCGAAGGGGCCGGACGCGCTCGCGCCCGCCGGGCTCGTGCGCACGTCGGCGAACCCGCGGATCTTCCTCGTGGACGGGCTGGCCGCCCGCGTGCCGGTCGACTCGTTCGCGATCACGGACGAACTCGGCGTGAAGGGGTACGCCACCGAGACGGACTCGCGGGTTGCCGCGTACGCGGACTCGGGCACGGCGCTCCGGCTCGTGGTCCGCTGCGGCACGGGCGCCTTCCACATCGGCGGCCACGGCAAGCTCTGGAAGCTCGGCGCCGCGGACGGCTTCGGCCTCGCGGCGACGACGCTCGATCCGATGACCTGCGCCGCCATGCCGCACTCGACGATGGTGATCCCCGGCGCGTTCTTCGTCAAGGACCCGGCGGCCCCGATGGTGTACCAGCTCGCCGACGGCCAGAAGAAGCCGGTGTCATCATGGGACCGCCTCATCGCGCTCAACGGCGGCTCCGTGCCCACCATCGTGACCATCGGCGGAGCGGCGCTGGCCACCATCCCGACGGGCCCCTCGGCCTGAGGCGGTGCGACCGTCGGCGGCGTCCGGCGAGGTCGGACGCGATTTGCCCGGTTCGAGGCGCTGACTAGAATCGACCGGGAACGACCCCGTCCAGCTGAAAGGTGCCGGAACACGTGGCAACAGAGACGAACGCGCCCCTGGAGGCCCGCGTCGCCGAGCTCGAGCAGGAGGTCGCGGCACTGCGCAGCCAGGTCGACGACTACGAGAACGGGGTGGTCCGCGACTGGCTGGTCTCGTCCGACGCCTACGCGACGGACGTGCCCGACGTGCACAACACGTTCTCATGGCGCGTGACGCGCCCGCTCAGGCAGGTTCGGACGGTCCAGCTCAAGGTATCCGAGATCGGCTTCCTGCCGACCGCCAGGATCGTCGCCTCGCGGGTCGGTCGACGGGCCAGGGGCGGCCGTTGACGGGCGTCCTCGCAGAGCGCACCGACGGGGTCCTCGTCGACGCCCTCGCCCATCGGCTCATCGTCGTCGGCGCCGAGCTCGGGATCGCGGAGGGCGATCTCGACGAGGCGGCCGGCCGTGGTCCGGGCCCCCTGCTGCGCCTCGTCGCATCGCACGTCAAGCGGAACCCGGTCGACTCCGCGGTCTGGCTCCTGTTCGTCGCCGTCGCCGGCGTCTACCCCGACTCCGACGAGTTCCTGCGCCTGCGTCGCCGGCTCCAGCTGATCGACGAGTCCCAGCTGAACCGGGTGGTCCTGGCCGCGTGCCGCGACGCGGTGATCCGCAGCGGCTCCCTCGCCACGCGCCTGCGCATCGTCCGCGAGGCCGTCGTCGTCGACGTGAACTTCTCCGCGCGCACCCGGCACAACACCGGCGTGCAACGGGTGGTGAGGAACACGGCGCGTCGCTGGCGCGAGACGCACGAACCGGTCTTCGTCGTGTGGTCCGACCGCGACAACGCGCTTCGCACCCTCAGGTCGTCCGAGGAGTCGACGCTGTTCGACTGGCACGCGGGCGAGCCCGCCCGGCCGAGGGCCGAGGACGACGCGACCGAGGTCGTCGTGCCGATCGACAGCGTGCTCATCCACATCGAGGTGCCCCAGCAGTCGCAGTGCGGACCGCTCAGGGCGCTGGCGCAGTTCTCGGGGAACCGCTTCGGCTTCGTCGTGCACGACATGATCCCCGCCATCAGCGGCGATATGGTCTCGCTCAGCGAGACGGACCGATTCGTCGACTTCCTCTCCGTCGTCAAGCACGCCGACCGCCTGGCCGGGGTCAGCCGCTCGGCGGCCTCCGAGTTCGCCGGGTTCGTCCGCTCGCTGAGCTCCCAGGGCATCGCGGGTCCGGAGGTCACGGCGGTCCCGCTGCCCATCGACGCCCCGGTGCCGCACGACGGCGCGGTCGCCGGCGAACGCCGTGCCGATCTTCCGCTCGTGCTCTGCGTCGGCAGCGAGGAACCTCGCAAGAACCACGACGCCGTCCTGTGGGCCGCGGAGGCGCTGTGGCGCCGCGGACTCCGGTTCCGACTGCGATTCATCGGGAGCGGCGGCGCCCAGTTCACCGTTCCGTTCGACCGCGCCGTCGCGCAGCTGCGCCGCAAGGGTCGACCGTTCGAGGCGCTCCGCAACGTCGACGACCGGGTGCTCGTCGACTCGTACCGCGAATCCACGTTCTCGGTGTTCCCCTCCCTCCACGAGGGGTTCGGGCTGCCCGTCGCGGAGTCCCTCGCCTTCGGCGTGCCCGTCATCACGTCCGATTTCGGGAGCACCGCCGAGATCGCGGCAGACGGTGGATGCCTCCTCGTGGACCCTCGGGACGACCTCGCGATCATGCGCGCGATGCGCTCGCTGCTCGACGGGGACGGCACGCTGGAGCGACTGCGCACCGAGACCGCGAACCGGCCGGCTCGAAGCTGGGACGACTACGCCCGCGAACTGTGGGACGAACTCGTCGTCCCGATCGAGGAGGCGTCCCGCTGATGGCTGCCGGTATCCAGGCACGGCTGCGGCTCGTCGCCCAGACCCTCGACGCGTCGGCACCGACGTCGTCCGACGTCCCGGTGCTCCGGCGCCTCGTCGCGTCGCTCGTCGAGGACGACGCCCAGCGCCTGTGGCTCCTGCTCGCGGTGCTCACGGCGACCCTGCCGAACGCCGACGAGGTGATCGCCCTGCAGCGCCGCGTGCGGCTGGACGGCCCGGTGGCCGGCGTGGCCGCCGCGATCCGCACCGCCCAGTCGCGATACGCCGCCCGGCTCCGCGACCACGTCGAGGTCGTCTCCGGTGTCGTGGTCGACGCCGACCACACGGCCCGGTCCTCCCTGGCGACGGGGATCCAGCGCGTCGTCCGGCAGACGACGGCGCGCTGGTCGGCCGACCGCCGCTTCGCGCTCATCGGCTGGGACGACTCGTACTCGCGCCTCCGGCTGCTCAGCCCCTCCGAGCGGGAGAACGCGCTGTGGGGGACCGCCCCGCGAACGGTGCGAGAGCCGCGGGGTCGCTACGTGGTGCCGTGGAACTGCGACTACGTGCTCATCGAGCTCGCGACCGAGACCGCGCGCACCGCCCGCCTCCAGGCGCTCGCGCGCCTGTCGCCCACCCGGCTGCACGTGGTCGGGCACGACTGCGTGCCGATCACGACGGCCGAGACGGTCGGCCCCGGAATGGGCGGCGTCTTCGCGAAGAACCTCAGTGCGGTGGCCTTCGCGACGAACGTCGCGACCACCTCGGTCGCCTCGACCGCCGAGTACAGCGGCTGGCGCGACGCGCTCGCCGCGATCGGGCTTCCCGGACCCCGCATCGGCGAGGTGATGCTGCCCACCGGGGTCGACGAGCGCGCCCTGGACGCGGCCCGGGCCACGACGCCCGACTCGGACGACGGCGACCCGTTGCTGCTCAGCGTCGGCAGTCACGAACCGCGGAAGAACCACCTCGCCATCCTGCAGGCGGCCGAGCTGCTGTGGCGCGAGGGCCACCGGTTCCGACTGGTGTTCGTGGGCGGCAACTCGTGGAACAGTGCGGAGTTCGAGCGTCTGAGCGCCGCGATGCAGGAAGCGGGACGTCCGGTCGAGACCCAGCGCGGGCTCTCGGACGCGGAGCTGTGGAGCCTCTACTGCTCGGCGACGCTCACGCTGTTCCCCTCGGTGAACGAGGGCTTCGGGCTTCCGGTCGCCGAATCGCTCGCGATCGGCGTCCCCGTGGTCACCAGCGACTTCGGCAGCATGCGCGAGATCGCGCAGGCCGGAGGGGGAGCGCTGCTCGTCGATCCCAGGAACGACGATGCCCTCGCGGACGCCATCCGCTCGTATCTCACCACGCCCGAACTGCAGGAGCGGCTTCGCGCCGAGGCTGCGAGGCGCGACCAGCGCTCCTGGAAGGAGTACGCCGAGGAGCTGTGGGAGTTCTTCGGGCTCGAGTCGGTCTCGACGAGCGGCGACGGAACCGTCACTGCGCTCGGCGCTCGACCCGTCGCTTCCTAGCGAGGTCGATCCGCCACCGCGCGATGCCGAGCAGGTTGCGCTCCTGGAGCGACTGGAGCTCGAGGTACAGCTCGTGCGAATGCGCGCCGCGTTCCTGCGCGGTGTCGTGCCAGTGGTTCCACTCCGACCGGGCGTGCTCGAGCTCCGACGCGATCCCGGCGCGCTCCTCGACGCACTCGTCGAGCCGGCGGTTGAGCCACGCCTCGTAGTCGCGCGCGATGCCCAGCGCGATCTCGGCGGGATCCTCGTCCGCGTGGGCCGCGGCCGTCGAGGGTCCCGAGTCGGGGTCCTCGCGTCGGATGGGGCAGATGCGCTCGATCGGGTCGTCCTCGCTCGCCGCGCCCGCCAACTCGTCGCGCCAGCGCTCGATGAACGCCAGCCCGGCGTGGTGTCCGGCGAACTCCCGGAAGCGGCGGTCGGTGTCGGTCGACCCTCCGGACATGTGAACGACCACGGCGTCCGGCTCCAGGATCACGTCGCCTCCTGCGGCACGGATGCGGAACGCGAGGTCGACGTCCTCGAAGTACGCGGGCCGGTATCGCGGGTCGTGCCCGCCGAGTCGCCGGAACAGGTCGGCACGGACGAGCAGGCCGGCCCCGGACCCGTAGTCGATCGACCGTCGCCGGAGGTACCCCTCCGATCGCGCCTGCTCCATCGTGAGTCCCGCGCCCATCTGGACCGTGCCCGCAGTGGCCAGCACGCGCGAACCCGCTTCCTGGACGCGGCCGTCCTCGCCGGTGAGCACGGCCGCGACGGCGCCCACGGGTGTCTCGCGATGCAGGCCCTTCCGAGCCGAGTCGACCAGGCGGCGCACGGCGTCGGGGAGGAGCCGGGCGTCGTCGTTGAGGAACAGGAGGAACTCGCCTCGGGCGACCGCCGCCGCCCGGTTGCAGGCATGGCCGTACCCCGTGTTGTACGGCAGGTCGACCACGACCGCGCCTTCGACCTCCGCGTGGAAGGCCTCGCGGACCGCATCCGACGCGCCGTTGAAGACGACCACGACCTCGTACGGGGGAGCATCGGCGGATGCCACGACGGAGCGGATCGCGTCGAGCAGCGGGGCCGCGAGCCGCCATCCGATGATCACGACGGTCACCGTCGGGTCCTCGGCTCGGGGAATGGAAACCGTCACGAAGCAGTGCTCCCGTTCTTCCGCGTCGACACCGCTGTCGACGATGGTCCTGATCTGGCGCACGGCGAACTCGAAGCCTGGCGCGTTGTAGGCTACCGGGGGCGCCGGCGCGGCAGTTCGCTTGCGTGTCACCTCATCCTAGGGTCGCGCCGATGTCCTGGCCGACGCAGCCGGCATTCATCGATCGTAGGGAGCAGCATGGCGGAAACGGCCTCGCAGCGCGCGGAACGTCTGGCCGCGCTCCCATTCGAGCGCGCCGGGAGCACCGGGACGACGGCCGTCCACGGGTTCCTCGCCGCCGTGCGCGACGCCTGGCGCCAGCGCGAGCTGCTCGACCTCCTGATCCGTCGCGAGCTGAAGGCCCGTTACAAGGACAGCTCGCTCGGGTTCGCGTGGAGCCTGATCCGTCCGCTGGTCATGCTCGCCATCTACTACTTCGCCATCGGCAAGGTGCTCGGCGCCGAGCGCGGCATCCCGCAGTTCGCGATCTTCGTCTTCACCGGCCTGACCCTGTGGGGCCTGTTCAGCGAGGTCGTCACGGGCGGGACCATGTCGATCCTCAGCAACGCGGGGCTCATCAAGAAGGTCTACCTGCCGCGCGAGATCTTCCCCCTCGCCGCGACCGGCAGCGCGATCTTCAACTTCGGCGTCCAGCTCGTGGTGCTCGTGCTCGCCACGATCGTGCTCGGGCAGGTCCCCTGGCACGCCGAGCTGCTGTACGCTCCGCTCGCCGTCGCGGTCGTGATCATCTTCGGCGTCGGACTCGGGCTGCTCCTCTCCGCGGTGAACGTCTACCTCCGGGACGTCCAGTACCTCGTCGAGGTCGGGCTGCTGATCGGGTTCTGGATCTCGCCGATCGTCTACTCCTACGGCTTCGTGGTCGACGCGCTCGAGCGGGCCGACCTCCCGATGTGGCTCGCCGAGCTGTACCTCGCGAACCCGATGACCATGGCCGTGATCGCGTTCCAGCGGGCGTTCTGGATCGCCGGAAGCGATCCCGCGAACGGGGTCGTCTATCCGCCCGACATGACGCTCCGCCTCATGGTGATGATCGCCGTCGGCGTCGGGTTCGTCTGGATCGCGCAGCGCATCTTCGCCCGGCTGCAGGGCAACTTCGCGCAGGAGATCTGATCATGAGCGTCATCCAGTCGACCCCCGAGGTCATCCGCGTCAACGACGTCTCGAAGCGGTTCGTGATCCGCAAGGACAAGTCGCTCAAGGAGCGCATCGTGAACTTCGGCCGGTCCAACCGGCACAAGGAGGACTTCTGGGCCCTCCGCGACGTCGACCTGACGATCCGCGCCGGTTCGAGCGTCGGCCTGCTCGGCGCCAACGGCTCCGGAAAGTCCACGCTGCTCAAGGTCATCGGCGGGATCGTCGACCCGACGCGCGGCTCCGTCGAGCGACGGGGCCGCCTCGCGGCGCTGCTCGAACTCGGCGCGGGATTCCACCCCGACCTCACCGGCCGCGAGAACGTCTACCTCAACGCGTCGATCCTCGGCCTCTCCAAGTCCCGGACCGACGAGTACTTCGACTCGATCGTCGACTTCTCGGAGATCGGCGAGTTCATCGACACGCAGGTGAAGTTCTACTCGTCGGGCATGTACGTGCGCCTCGCCTTCGCCATCTCGGTCCATGTCGACCCCGACATCCTGCTGGTCGACGAGGTCCTCGCCGTCGGCGACGAGCCCTTCCAGGAGAAGTGCATGTCCAAGATCCGCGAGTTCCAGCGTGAGGGCCGCACCATCGTCTTCGTCTCCCACTCCGCGGCGCAGGTGAGCGACCTGTGCGACCGCACGATCGTCCTCTCCCACGGCAAGGTCGTCTTCGACGGCGGCACCGAAGAGGGCATCGCCGCGCTGCGGGAATCCTTCGGCGGCTGACCGCCGGCCATCCCACCCACCAAGGACAGAACCACCATGCCCGAACCCAAGCTGATCGCCTTCGACCTCGACGACACGCTGGCCCCGTCCAAGTCGCCCCTCGACGACCGCATGGCCGTCAAGCTCCGGCAGCTGCTCGATGTCGCCGAGGTCTGCGTGATCTCGGGCGGGCAGATCGCCCAGTTCCGAGCGCAGGTCATCGACCGGCTCCACGACGCATCGCCCGGCCAGCTCCAGCGACTGCACCTCATGCCGACCTGCGGGACGCAGTACTACCGGTTCGACGACGGCGACTGGACGCGCGTGTACGCCCAGGAGCTCGGCGTCGACGAGCGCGCGCACGCCATGCACGTCGTCGAGGAGACCGCCCGCGCGCTCGGCTTCTGGGAGGACCGCACCTGGGGACCCATCCTCGAGGACCGCGGTTCCCAGGTCACGTTCTCCGCACTGGGCCAGGCGGCCCCCGTCGCCGAGAAGGTCCTCTGGGACCCCACCGGCGAGAAGAAGAACACCCTGCGCGACGCGGTGCAGGAGCGGCTCCCCGAGCTGGAGGTCCGCTCGGGCGGATCCACCTCGATCGACATCACCCGGCGCGGCATCGACAAGGCCTACGGCATGCGACGCCTCTCCGAGGTGTCGGGCCTGGGGCTCGACGAGATGCTCTTCGTCGGCGACCGCCTCGACGAGCACGGCAACGACTACCCGGTGAAGGCGCTCGGAGTCGACTGCATCGCGGTCGAGGGCTGGGAGCACACGCTCGTCGTGATCGACGAGATCCTCGCCGCCTGATCACGCGCACGCCGGCACCTGACGCCGGCCCGCGCGATCCTCGCTCCTAGACTGGCTGCGGGGACCGTTCGCCGGCGCCGGCGGGCCGCGAACCCGTGGAGGAGACAGTGACTGCATCCGTCGGCGATACCGCGGCGTCCGGACGCGCGGGCGACGACGCTGCGCCGGCTCGCGGCGAAGTGCGCTCGCGCACTGCGTGGTTCGTGTGGCCGTTCGCCGTCTTCGCCCTCCTCGGACTCATGTGGGCGTTCGCCTCGCCCGTGTTCAGCGTTCCCGACGAGAATGCGCACGCGACCAAGGCGATCGCGCAGGTCCGCGGCCAGGTGATCGGATACACGCTGCCCGACGTCCGGCACATCGTCGTCGACCTTCCGCCGGGCTACGAGTACTCGCCCGAGATGATGTGCTTCACGACGCACTCCGACGTCCCGGCCTCGTGCGCCGTCGCGCTCGGCGATCCCGGCGGGCAGCCCTGGTTCAACACCTGGGTCGGCGCGTACAACCCGGTCTACTACTACGTCGTCGGATGGCCGAGTCTGCTCGTCGACGGCAACGCGGCCGTGTACGCGATGCGGGCGGCGAGCACCTTGTTCGGCGCGGCGCTGCTCGCGTGGGCCTTCCAGGCAGCCGCCCTCGGTCGCCGGGCACGGTGGATGCCCTTCGCGCTCGCGTTCTGCGCGGCGCCGATGAGCGTCTACCTGCTGGGGGCGGTCAATCCGAACGGGGCCGAGATCGCGGCCGCGACGGCGCTCTGGGTGGGCGTGCTCCGACTGCTCGAGTCGTTCGGACCCGCCGCACACCGGCCGTTGGTGTCGCGGACGTGGCTGTGGGCCGGCGTCGCCGTGGCCTCCGTCGTGCTGACCAACGCTCGGGCGCTCGGGCCGCTCTGGCTGGTCCTGATCGTCGCATCGTGCGTCCTCGCCGCGGGATGGCGGCCCGCGCGAGCGCTGTTCACGACGCCGGCGAGCTACGCGTGGCTCGCGGTCATCGCCGTCGGCGGGCTCTTCTCGATCGGCTGGACCCTCTTCGGCGGCAGCCTGTCCGGACAAGCGGAGGCGGCCGATGCCCCGCTGGTCGGCGCGAGCTTCCTCGACGGGTTCCTCCACACGGTCAGGGCCGCCAACGACTACGCCCAGCAGGCGATCGGGTTCTTCGGATGGATGGACACCCCGCTCCCGCCGTGGGCGTACTGGCCCTTCATCGCCGCGCTCGCGGTCATGCTGGTGCTGGCGGCGACCGCCACCACACGGCGCGGCCTCGCGACACTCGCCGTGCTGGCGGCGGCGTGCGTGCTCGTCCCGGCCGCCGTGCAGGGATACAGCGTGGCGCAGACCGGCATCATCTGGCAGGGGCGCTACGCGCTCTTCCTCTACCACGGCGTCGTCGTCGTCGCGGCCTGGCTCCTCTCGAGGGACGCCCCGCGCATCCGGTTCCTCTCGGTCAGGATCACCTGGATCGGGGCGGCGCTCATCGGCGCGTACGGCGTGATCGCGTTCGGCCTCGTGCTCGTGCGGTACGTCATCGGCGGAGAGGCGCCGCTGGGGGACATGCTCGCCTCGCCGCAGTGGCAGCCGCCGCTCGGCTGGCCGGGCCTCGCGGTCGGGTACGTGATCGCCTCGCTCGGCCTCGTGGCCCTGGTCGGCATCGCAGCCGGGGTCATCGCGCGACGCGAGCTCGCCGTGCCGGACGAGCCGATCCCGCAGGCGACGGGGAGCGCGACGGCCCGTGCCTGAGCCGCGGATCGCGATCGCGTACGACTGCCTGCCCCCCGTCGACCGTGGCGGCGGTGAACGCGTCTACCGCGCGCTCGCCGAGATCTTCGCGGAGCGCGGCCTGCGCGTCGACTACGTCACCCGTACGGGGCGGGAGTCGGCCGACGCGCCGTTCCGGGTCGTCGGCGTCTGGCAGGGCGAGATCGCGGATGCACGCGGCGCCCGAACGCCGAGGGCCGCGCTCGGGTTCGCCTGGGCGATCCTGCGCCATTTCGCTCGGCATCGCGGCGACCACGACCTCGTCATCGTCGCGGCGCTCCCGGTCCTCAACGTGTTCGCCGTCCGGCTGGCGCTCCTCGGCACGCGCACGGTGATCGCGACGGACTGGCTCGAGGTCTGGCCGTGGCGCACGTGGCGCCGCTACTCCGGGATCGTGGTCGGCACGATCGCCTACCTCCTGCAGTGGGCCGGGGCGCAGGTCGGGCGCATCCAGACGGTGAACAGCCGGTTCACGCGGGCGCGACTGCTCGGACACCGTCGCGATGCCGATCCGGTCGTCCTCGGCCTCCTCGACCTCGTCGACGCACCCACGCCGTCGGCGCAGCCGACGGAACCGGCGCAGCCGCCGACGATCCTCTTCGTCGGCCGCCACATCCCCGACAAGCGGCTCGACGCGCTGCCGCCGGCACTCGCGATCGCGCGGCAGCGGGTACCCGAGCTGCACGCCGTCGTGGTCGGGGAGGGCCCGGAGACTGCGGCGGCGCGGCGTTCCGCCGACATGGCGGGCGTTTCGGGCGTGGTCCGGTTCCTGGGCCGAGTGGATGACGCGCAACTCGACGGGTTGTTCGGCTCGGCCGCGGCGCTGGTGAACCCCTCGATGCGAGAGGGGTTCGGACTCGTCGTGGCCGAGGCCGCCGCGCATGGTACGCCGTCGGTGGTCGTGGCGGGCGAGGACAATGCGGCCGCGGAACTCGTGGTGGACGACGAGAACGGGATCGTCGCGACCTCGGTCGATCCGCGGGTGCTCGGCGAGGCGATCGCCCGGGCCGTCGGCGCCGGTCGGCCGCTGCGGGCGTCGACCGCCGCCTGGTACGCGCGGGAGCGCACCAGGCGTTCGCTCCACGGCTCGGCCGACGAGCTCATCGCGCGGTGGCGCGACGCGACCCGGGCTCGCCGGCCGCGGCGGACGCGGCCCTGAACGCGGCCCGCGTGGCCTCCGCCGTCCGCTCCCACGAGAACTCGGCCGCCCGCCGGAGGCCCGCCCGCGATCGCCGCTCGAGTTCGCCCGGGTCGTCGAGCAGCGCCTCGACCGCCCGCGCGATCGCCGCCGGGCTCGTCGGATCCACGTAGACGGCGGCATCGCCGGCCACCTCGTGCATGACCGGGAGGTCGGAGACCACCACGGGGCAGCCACGGGCCATGGCCTCGAGCGGGGGGAGCCCGAACCCCTCGAAACGGGTGGGGAAGACCAGGGCGGCCGACGTGCGGTACAGCCGGTCGAGCTCGGCCGGTTCGAGCCATCCGCGGAGCTCGACGCAGTCCTCGAGCCCGAGGCGCTCGACGACGGGGGCGAGCGGATCGTCCGGAGGACCGCCCGTGATCACGAGGTGCGGGCGCCGGTCGGGACGGATGCACGCCATCGCCTCGAGGAGGGTCTCGAACCCCTTGTGCGGCATCCGGTTGCCGACGGCGAGCACCCGGTCCCGGCTGCGCGCGGCCTCCTGCGCGGGCGGCGACGGCGAGGCGGCGAGCGGGATCACGTCCACCCGATCCGCCGTCACGCCGAGCAGCGAGACGACGTCGAGGCGGGTCGCATCGCTCACCGTGACGATGCGGGTCGCGGCGGAGGCGGCGCGGCGGATCATCCAGCGCACGACGCGGGCGTGAGCGCCGGGCACGTACTCCGGATGGCGGAACGCGAGGAGGTCGTGGACGGTGAGCACGACGGGCACTCGCGAGCGCCACGGGCCGAAGTTGGCAGGGCAGTGCACGAGGTCGGCGGCGTGTCGGACGGCGTGGCGGGACACCGAGGCGATCTCGGCGATCGCCCAGGCGGGACGGTGATCGCCACGGACGCCGGAGTCCACGAGCGGACCGGGGAACCAGGGCGCGCCGGACTCGGCGAGTTCGCGGGACGCGAGCCCGACGAACTCGAACTCCGGGTCGTCCGGGGAGAGTCGCGCGTAGGTCTCCCGGACGTAGGACTCCATGCCGCCCTTCGTCCCCGTGAAGAACAGGAGGTCGACGAGCACGCGCATCCTCATGCCTGCGCACCCGTCCCGCGCGCGGACCACTGCTCCAGGCGACGGCGGCGCCGGCGACGCGCGAGCTCGTAGAGGAGCGCCGACGACAGCTCGGCCACCAGGAGCCCGGCGAAGATCGCGGTCAGGCTCGCCGCGGCCAGGCCGGCCGCGGCGAGCGCGAAGGTGATGAGCGCCACGATCGCTCGGAGACCGGTCACGAGGCGCACGGCGCCGTCGCGTCGAAGGGCGGCGAACGGGATGGTGGTGGCCAGCGACGCCGCACGCCACGCGCACGCCACCAGCAGCGGGACGAGGGTCGCCGACTCGCTCCACGAGGCTCCGAAGATGAACGCCAGGGCACCGCTGAGCTCGAGCACGAGGAGCGCGAGGACGGCCGCGAGGACGGCCGCCGCCGAGACGACGATGTCGAGCGCCGAGTGCGCCTTCAGCAGTCGGAGCCGCATGAAGTTCAGGGGGATGGCGAGGAGCCCCGAGACCGTGGCGATCGAGGTGAACAGGACGGCGTCGGCCGGACCGAGGAATGCCAGGATCATGGCGTTCAGCAGCGGGTACACCACGCCGGTCGCAGCGGTGTCCAGGACCACCCAGCCCATGACCGCGGGTTCGGGGCGGCTGGCCCGGTGCAGGACGGGCAGCGAGCGGATCCCGGTGGCGACGGCGATGCCGAGCACGAGCGGCGCCAGCGCCCATGCCTGGTCCGCGAACCCCGCGGCCACGCCCACGAGCGCTCCGACGCCCACGGCGATGGAGGCGGCGATCTCGCGCCGGTCCAGTCGTTCGGCCACGGAGACGCCGCGACCGACCTCCAGGGCCGCGACGAGGATCGGCAGCCCCAGTGCGAGGACGATCGCATTCGGAGGCAGGAACGCGATCACGAGGGCGGTGACCGCCGCGAGCGCGGCGAGCCAGGCGGGGAACACCACCCGGCGCTCGGTCGCCGCCGAGCTGAGCCGGGCCTCGACGACGATCGCGAACGTCATCTGGCCGGCGAAGGTCGCGACCATGACCGCGACCGCGATCGCGCCCTGCTCGGCGGGGGAGAACAGCCGGGACGCGATCGACAGGGTCGCCGCCGGGATCACCGAGAGCGACACGCCGCCGAGCAGGGTGATCAGGCTCATGGTGGCGCGTCGCAGCCGCATCGGCGGCGGCACGACCTCGGTCATCGGGTCACCGCCGCGCCGGGGCCGCCGAGCGCCCGTCCGGCCAGGCCCTCCGCGCGACCGAGGAACACCCACCAGCCGTCGCCGACGGCGTTGGCGGCGCGGTGGCGCAGGCCGAAGGCGAGCCCGCCCGCGACGAAGGCGGCGCGCCACCACACCGGGTAGCGGTGCCGGACCACGATGCGGCCCAGCCCCCGGCCGTACGCGCGCAGCTTGCGCCGGCGCTCCGACGTCGACAGTCCGCGCGCGTCGGCGATGCCTCCGACGAAGGTCGTCGGGTCGAGCCACGTGAACGTCGCGGCGAGATCCGGGCGGCGCTCGATGAGGCGGAGCAGCAGGTCGGTCGCCTCGCCGGCCTGCCACGGTGTGGGCGCGCCCGTGCCGAGGTCGGGATCGAACCCCCCGAGCTCGTCGAACACCGACCGTCGGATCAGCAAGCCCATCTCGATGACGCTCCACGCGTTCCATCGATCCAGGGGCGTTCCCGCCGGGGGCAGCACGAACTTGGGACCGTGCTCGTCGACGACGGTCAGCGCTCCGACCGCGATCGCGGGCGCGGCCGCGCGGATCGCGTCGAGAGCGCCGTCGGGGAACCACGTGGTGTCGTTGGGGAAGTGGAGCAAGCGCTCGCCCGGCTCGAGCGCCGCGACGCCGGTGTTCCGGCCGCGCGATGCGCCGCGCGGGGACTCGACGACGGCGATCGCGAACCGGTCGCTCCGGTGACGGGCCGCGACCCGCTCGACGTCGTCGACGCGCCCCTGGGCGACCAGGACGACCCGGTCCTCGTGCTCGACCTGCCCGGCGAGCGATCCGAGCAGTCGGTCCAGCGCCTCGGTGCGTCCGAGCGTCGAGACCACGAGTCCGAGATTCACAATGCACCCATTCTGTACGATGGGCTGGCCGCCAGACGCACCGACAGGATTCCCAGTGCCCGCTCCCACGACCGCGATCGAGCTCTCGATCGTGATGCCCTGCCTGAACGAGGTCGAGACGCTCGCCACCTGCATCGAGAAGGCGCAGGGGTACCTGCGCCGCAGTGGCGTGGTCGGCGAGGTCGTGGTGGCCGACAACGGTTCGACGGACGGATCGCAGGACGTGGCGAGAGCGCACGGCGCGCGGGTCGTCGACGTTCCGGAGCGGGGGTACGGCAGCGCCCTGCTCGCCGGGATCGAGGCCTCGCGCGGCGAGTTCGTGATCATGGGCGACGCCGACGACAGCTACGACTTCTCGAGGCTCGACCTGTTCGTCGAGCGGCTCCGCGCGGGGGACGAGCTGGTGATGGGCAACCGATTCGCGGGCGGCATCGCCGAGGGCGCCATGCCGCCGCTGCACCGCTACCTCGGCAACCCGGTACTGTCGTGGATCGGTCGCGTGCTGTTCCGCTCGCCGATCGGCGACTTCCACTGCGGGCTGCGCGGCTTCAACCGGCGCTCCATCCTCGACCTCCACCTGCAGACGACGGGCATGGAGTTCGCGAGCGAGGTCGTGGTGAAGTCGACGCTCGGCGGGCTCCGCGTCTCCGAGGTGCCGACCACGCTCGACAAGGACGGACGGAGCCGCCCGCCCCACCTTCGCAGCTGGCGCGACGGATGGCGCCACCTGCGGTTCCTGCTGATCTTCAGTCCGCGCTGGCTCTTCCTCATCCCCGGGGCGTCCGCGTTCCTGATCGGGCTGCTCGGGACCCTCTTCCTCGCGTTCGGCCCGATCGTCTTCGGGGAGGTCGGCTTCGACGTCTCCAGCCAGGTCTACCTCGCCGCCCTGACCGTCGTCGGATACCAGGCGGTGCTCTTCGCCGTCCTGACCAAGATCTACGCCCAGCACGAGGGGTTCAACATCCCGCGGTCGCGAAGTTTCGACCGGTTGGAGCGGCGCATCAGTCTCGAGAGCGGAGCGCTCGTGGGCCTGTTGATGTTCCTCGTCGGCCTCGGGGTGGCGCTCTGGCAGTTCGCGATGTGGGCGGAATCCGGTTTCGGGGCGCTCGAGCCGTCGTCGACCCTGCGCACCGCCGTGCTCGCGTCGCTCGTCATGATGCTCGGCGCACAGACGATCATGGCCGGGCTCTTCCTCGGCGTGCTCAAGGTCGGACTGCGCAAGGCGTAGCCGGGCGTCGCGCGCGACGCGGTGCCGTCGACCCGCCGCCGCCTCAGTCGCGCGGTGCCACGGCCGGCGCGGGCGGCCGCGCGGACGCGAGCGCGTCCCGCCAGCTCATGTCGCGCGCGGCCTTGACGGCGCAGACGACGAGGAGCATCCAGCCACCCTCGACCAGAGCGAAGCTCTCGGCGAAGCTCGTCACCGCGAGCGCCACGAGCGCGAGCGCCGGCCAGAGGTACACCACGCTCCGGCGCGACGACGCGAGCAGCCACGAGCGCACCAGTGCGACGCCGAGGAGCCCGATGAACAGCATCGCGCCGATCACGCCGACCTGGAAGTAGGCGTCGATGAAGGCGCTCAGCGCGGAGGACAGGTCGCGGCCCACCGCGGCCTCGACCCACGCGTACGGCGCGGTGCCGGGCCACCGGCCGACCCAGCCCCACCCCTGCAGCGGGTTCGCGGCGAGGTACCGGGAGACCTCCCGCCAGACGTCGAGCCGTACGTCGAACTCCGCGCGCGCGTCGAGGAGTTCGATGATCCGGATCCTCGTGATCCAGCCGACGACGATGACGGCGACGGCCGTGACGAGCAGCGCCAGCTGCCAGCGCCATCGCGTGGGCGCCGGCACGCGACGCAGCCCGTAGAGCGCCGCCAGCGCGACGAGCGTCGCGCCGAGCGCGATCCAGGTCGTCGGCGAGCCCGCGAGCACGACGCACAGCGAGGCGAGCACGAGCGACGCGATCGCCCGGCCGCGCAGCACGCTGCGGGTGCGCCACTCGACGATGAAGGTGATCAGCGCGATGAGGGCGACGAAGCCGAGCACGTTGCGCGAGCCGAAGACGCCCTGGATCGGACCGAGCTCCGCGATGTCGCCCTGGATGCCCAGGAACGCGATGGGCAGGTCGATGAGCACGCCCGAGAGGATCTCGAGGCCGAGCGACACCCCCAGCAGCACGCGGAGGACGTCGCCGAACGCGCGCACGATCTGGATCGTGTCGCGCATGAGCGCGACGTAGACGCCGAGCACGCCGAACGCCACGAGATGGCCGACGCCGAGCACGGTGAGCGTCGGCGTGTCGCTCCAGAGCACCGACGCCGCGCACCATCCGACGAACAGCAGGATGGTGAGGGGCAGGATCCCGTACCACTCCACGGCGCGCCAGCGGGCGACCAGCGAGAGGCCGCAGAGCACGAGCAGCGTGAGCACGGCGGCGATGAGCCCGGGCCAGCCGATCAGCGCGCGGACGGCGTGCGTCGAGAAGGCCAGGCCGACGGCGACGAGCGTGAGCGCCTGCGCGAAGCGCGCGGAACCGGCGAACTCGCGCAGCGTGTTCCTCACCGAGCCGCCTTCGGCCGCGCGAAGCGGCTCGGCCACCGGGTGGGCGTCATGGCCGGCAGCGGCTCGGGCGCCCACTGCCGCTGCTTCGTGCCCCACGCGATCGCGAGGAGCAGGATCCACCCGGATTCGACGAGGATGCGGCTCTCGGCGAACGACTGGCCGATGAGCGCGACGAGCACGAGGAGCGGGATGAGCGACGCCGGCGAGTACGCGACGGGGCGCCCGCGCTCGTCCATCGGCCGGTCGACGGCGAGGAACCACGAGCGCCAGAGTGCGCCGACGACGATCGAGGCGAACGCGACGAGCCCGACGACGCCGAGCTGCATCCAGACGTCGAGCCAGGCGTTGTGCGCCTGCAGGTACTCCACGCCGTTGCGCACGGCGAGGCCGTCGTACGGTTCGACCCAGGGCTGCCAGTAGCCGATCCAGCCCCAGCCGAACCACGGGCGCTCGCCGGCGAGCCCGATCACCGCTTCCCAGATGTCGAGCCGTCCGGTCAGGTCCTCGCTCTTGCCGAGCAGGCCGAGCAGCGCGTTCCACGACAGCAGGAGCAGGGCGACGGATGCCGCGACGGCGCCCGCCGCGGCGAGGTAGACGACGCGGCGGCGCTCCGGCCCGGCGCGGCGCGCCCACACCGCGAAGCCGAGTGCCGCGAGCACGACGAGGGCGACCAATACGACGGTCGCCGACCGGGTGAGGGCGAGCACGATCCCGGCGGTGACGAGCCATCCGATGCCCTGGCTGCGGCGCATGCCGCCGCTGGCCAGCAGCGCGGCGAACAGTATGGCGGCGATGAGGGCGGACATGGCCAGCAGGTTGCGACTGGCGACGACGCCCTCGATGGGGCCGCCCTCGAACAGCAGCGCGCGCGACCAGTAGAACGCCATGGGCACGTCGCCCGAGGGGTCGAAGTCGGGGAAGTTCGGCAGCAGCGGCTCGCGCACGAACACGGCGACCCAGAGCTCGAAGAGCAGCGAGAGCGCCAGGAGCCACTTCAGCGCGCCGACGAGCGCGCGGAGGAACCCGTGCCAACCGAGCGAGAGCGTCAGCGAGAGCGCCACGATCGTCGGCACGAGGGTGAGCACCAGCCCCAGGGCGGTGCCGGCCGGGTAGGCCGACCACGTGAGCGAGAGCGTCGCGATCGCGAGGAACACCGGGGTCGACTTCGGCACGCGGTGCCACGACAGCGCGGGGCGCCGCGCCATCCAGAGCCAGACCGAGCCGACGAGGATCGCGGCGACGATCGCGCCCCAGCCCCACCAGCCGAGCAGGTTCCGCCAGAACTGGCCGGCGAACGCCGTGAAGAGGACGAACGTCGCGAAGGCGCCCTCGAGCGCGGGGCGACGTCCGATGGTCATGCGCACAAGGCTATCGCCCGCCCGGGCGGGCTCACACGAACGCGGCCTGTCCCGTGATCGCGCGGCCGACGATGAGGGTGTTCATCTCGCGCGTGCCCTCGTAGGAGTACAGCGCCTCGGCGTCGGCGAAGAACCGGGCGACGTCGTAGTCGAGCACGATGCCGTTGCCGCCGCACGCCTCGCGCGCCCACGCGACGGTCTCGCGCATGCGCGACGTGGCGTAGGCCTTGGCGAGCGCCGAGTGCTCGTCGCGTTGCTCGCCGCGGTCCTGCATCTCGGAGACCCGCACGACCATGCCGAGCGAGGCGGTGATGTTGCCGAGGCACTTCACGAGCAGGTCCTGGACGAGCTGGTGCGAGGCGATCGGCCGGCCGAACTGCTCGCGCTCCTTCGCGTAGCGCACGGCCGCCTCGTACGCGCCGATCGCGGTGCCGACCGCCGACCAGGCGACCTCGGCGCGCGTGTGGCGGAGCACCGCCGCGGCGGCGCGGAACGAGTCGGCCTGCTGGAGGCGGAGGGACTCGGGCACCGCGACATCCGTCAGCTCGATGTCGGCGTTCTGCACCATCCGGAGGCTGACCTTGCCCTGGATCTTCGTCGCGACGTAGCCGGGCGTGGAGGTCGGCACGATGAAACCCTTGACCTGGTCGTCGGCCTCGTCCTTCGCCCACACGATCGTGATGTCCGAGAAGGTGGCGTTGCCGATCCAGCGCTTCCGTCCGTTCAGGATCCAGGTGTCGCCCTCGCGGCGCGCGGTGGTGCGCAGGCCCCGCGCGGAGTCGGAGCCGGACAGCGGCTCGGTGAGACCGAACGCGCCGACGACCTCCCCGGAGGCCAGCCGCGGGATCCATTCGCGTCGCTGCTCGGGCGAGCCCGCGACCGCGAGCGAGCCCGTCGCGAGCCCGTTCTGCACGCCCACGAAGGTGCCGACCGACGCGTCGACCCGCGCGAGCTCGAGGGCCACGAAACCCCGGAAGACCGCGGAGTTCTCGAACGGCGCCGTCTCGTCCCACGCGTACGAGAGCACCCCGTGCTCGGCCAGGGGCGTCACGACCTCCATGGGGAACTCGGCGCGCTCCCAGTGGTCGTTGACGATCGGGCGCACGTCGCGCTCGAGCCAGTCGCGCAGCGCGGCGAGCGCCTCCTGCTCGCGCCCGGTCAGCAGGGACCCGTACGAATAGAAGTCGCTCGCGAGCGGCTCGTAGGCCATGTCGGCTTTCCTCTCGGTGGATGCGCAGAGCCTATGCACGCGGCTGAGCGGAGCCGCAGCCGTTGGTAGTTTGGTGCCAAACCCCGAAAGGACGCCGTCACGCATGTTTGTCGCCATCCGCAACCGTCCCCGTGATTACGCGTGGGGATCCCACACCGCCATCGCCGAGTTCCGCGGGGTGGAGCCGAGCGGAGCGCCCGAGGCCGAACTCTGGCTCGGGGCGCACGCCGCGTCGCCGTCGGAGGTCGTGGAACCGGCGTCCGCGGGCGCGGCCGACCTCGCCCGATTCATCGCCGCCGACCCGGTCGGCGCGCTCGGCGCCGAAGTCGCGCGCGGGGGCGCGCGACTGCCGTTCCTCCTCAAGATCCTCGCCGCCGCGCGCCCGCTCTCGCTCCAGGCGCACCCCACGCCCGAGCAGGCGCGTGCAGGGTTCTCCCGCGAGGAGGCCGAGGGGCCCTCCCTCGACGCGTTCGACCGCAACTACAAGGATCCGTACGCCAAGCCCGAGCTCGTCGTCGCGGTGAGCGAGACGTTCGAGGCGCTCTCGGGGTTCCGGCCGCTCGAGGAGGTGCACGGCGTGCTCGCGGTGCTCCGCACGGCCGATGCCGCCTCCGACGAGCCGCAGCCCGGCGCACTCGACCTGCTGGCCGACCGCCTCGCCGGCGCGGACCCGCTGCGGGAGGCCGTGGCCTGGCTGCTCCAGGACGGCCGCGGCGGCGACACGGGCGACGCGGCATGGCTGGTCGAGCGCGTCACCGCGCTCGCCGGCTCCGACGCGGCCCTCACCTCGCCGTTCGCGGCGTCCTTCCGCACGGTGCGCGACCTCGCCGCCGAGTACCCCGGCGACCCGGGCATCGTGATCTCGCTCCTGCTCAATCGCGTGACGCTGCGGCGCGGCGAGGCGCTGTTCCTCGACGCCGGCAACATCCACGCGTACCTGTCGGGCCTCGCCATCGAGCTCATGGCCGCGAGCGACAACGTGCTGCGCGGCGGCCTCACGCCGAAGCACATCGACATCCGCGAACTGCTCGAGGTGCTCGACTTCTCCGCGATCGCGCCGCCGCTGCTCCCGCCTGTGCAGGTCGCGCCGGGCGTGGTCGAGTTCCGCCCGCCGGTGCCGGATTTCACGCTGTTCCGGGTCGAGGGGGCGCCGGATGGTGCACGGGTGCCGTTGGCCGGGCCGGCGATCCTGCTCGCCGAGGGCGGCACGGTCAGGGCGACCGGCGCACACGGCGCCGTCGGCGTCGAGCGCGGGGAGGCGGTGTTCGTCACGCCCGAGGAGGGATGGATCGAGCTCGCCGGCGACGGCATCGCCTGGATCGCCACGGTGCCGGGGCGCGTCGCGGACTGACGCACCGCCTCGGGCGGGTGGGCCGGGCGCCCCGCCGGTTCAGCCCGCCTGGCGCGGCCCGAACACGCGCCGGTACTGCGTGGGGGTGGTCTGCAGCACCTTGACGAAGTGGTGCCGCATCACGGCGGCGGCGCCGAAACCCGTCTCGCGCGCGATCTCCTCGAGCGTGAGGTCGGTCTCCTCGAGGAGCTGCTGCGCGCGCAGCAGCCGCTGGCGGTTCAGCCACGCGTTGGGCGTGGTGCCCGTCTCGGCGCGGAACTTGCGGGCGAACGTGCGCGGCGACATGAGCGCCGTGCGCGCGAGCCGGTCGACGGTGAGGTCCTCGTCGAGGTGCTCGAGCATCCACTCGGTCACGCGGGCGAACGAGTCGGTGCGCACCTCGGCGACGGGCGTCTGGATGAACTGGGACTGCCCGCCGTCGCGCTGCGGCGGCACGACCATGCGGCGCGCGACGATGTTCGCCGCGCTCGCGCCGAGCTCGGTGCGCACGATGTGCAGCGCCGCGTCGATGCCCGCCGCGGTGCCGGCACCCGTGACGACCTTGCCGTCCTGCACGAAGAGCACGTCGGGGTCGACCTCGGTGTCCGGGAACATCTCGGCGAGGCGGTCGGTGTACATCCAGTGCGTGGTCGCGCGACGGCCGTCGAGCACCCCGGCGCGACCGAGCGTGAACGCGCCCGAGCACACGCTCAGCACCCACGCGCCGCGGTCGACGGCTTCGCGGATGACGCGCAGCACCTCGGGATGCGACGGCTTGTCGATGAGCGAGGCGGGCACCGCGACGAGGTCGGCCGTCTCGGCGGCGGCGAGCCCCTCGTGCACGACGATGTCGAAGCCGAGCTTGGTGGGGATGGGGCCGGGTTCGGCGGCGACGACGTGGAAGTCGAACGTGGGCCCGCCCTGCTCGGAGCGGTCGATGCCGAACACCTCGCAGATGACGCCGAACTCGAAGGGCGCCATCTGGGGGACGGCGATGCAGGCGATGGTCTGGAGCACGTCGGCCTCCCGGGACGGCCGCCAGCGGACTGGCAGGAATGTGTCGATCTATGGCGAGTCTGCCACTTCCGGCAGGATGTTGCAAGGAGCACAATTACTGCCATGGACATCATCGTGATGCTGATCATCGCCGGCCTGGCCGCGTGGGGCGTCGTCGCGACGCTGCTGCGGCTCGACACCGACGGCTACGGCCGTCCCGAGATCCGCGACCGCAACCGGCACGTCGAGCGGATGCCGCTGCGCCGGGCCTGAGCCGGCGCCATCCGCCCCTCGGGGCCGACCGCTAGCATCGTCACGACGCCGGAGGCACCGGCGGCGGAAGGCGGACATGAGCTGGCTGGTCACCGGGGGAGCGGGATACATCGGAGCGCACGTCGTGCGCGCCTTCCGGGCGCAGGGGATCGACACGGTCGTCGTCGACGACCTCTCGTCGGGCCACCGCGCGTTCGTCCCCGAGGGCGTCCCCTTCCTGCAGGGGTCGATCCTCGACGGCGCACTCCTCGAGGATGCGATCGAGGCGCACCGCGTGCGCGGGGTCGTGCACCTCGCCGGCTTCAAGTACGCGGGCGTGTCGGTGCAGCAGCCGTTGCACACCTACAACCAGAACGTCACGGGCACCGTGCGGCTGCTCGGCGCCATGCAGGCCAAGGGCGTCGACCGCATCGTCTTCTCCTCCAGCGCGGCCGTCTACGGCACGCCCGACGTCGACCTCGTCACCGAGGACACCGACAAGCGTCCCGAGTCGCCCTACGGCGAGTCCAAGCTCATCGGCGAGTGGCTCATGGCCGACCAGGCGCGCGCCACCGGACTGCGGCACACCTCGCTGCGCTACTTCAACGTCGTCGGCTCGGGCACGGACGAGGTCTTCGACTCGAGCCCCCACAACCTGTTCCCGCTCGTGTTCGACGCGCTGCTCGACGGGCGCACCCCGCGGATCAACGGCGACGACTACCCGACGCCCGACGGCACCTGCGTGCGCGACTACATCCACGTCTCCGACCTCGCCGACGCGCACGTCGCCGCCGCGCGGCGCCTCGACGCCGGCGACCCGGTCGAGGCGGTCTACAACCTCGGATCGGGCGACGGCGTCTCGGTGGGCGAGATCATGCGCGAGGTCGCGCGCGTCACGGGCATCGCGTTCGAGCCCACCATCGGACCGCGGCGCGAGGGCGACCCCGCGCGCATCGTCGCGTCGGGCGAACTGGCCGCACGCGACCTCGACTGGCGCATGCGCCACTCGCTGGCCGAGATGGTCGCCACCGCGTGGGCGGCCCGCCGCGCGGCATCCGACGACTGAGCATCACGAGTCAGACACGCCGACCGCGTGTCGGCCACGACTGAAGCCTCGACGGAGCATTGAGGGTTTACGATTCGCGACTTGACTTCCACCGAATTACACCGATGTAATTGGTCAAGACACACCCCTCGGGGATGTCGGTACAACTGGGTGGGAGACGATATGGGCAAGCCTGAATATCGTTCTGGGGTACCTGAGGATTGGTTCGTCGACCCTGTGCGGCTCGGCGTTCCGGGGGTTCGCGGGGTCGCAGACGACGACAACCAACTGGCGTGGCAGAGCGACGCGCTGTGCGCACAGACCGATCCCGAGGCGTTCTTCCCCGAGAAGGGCGGATCGACGAGGGATGCCAAGCGCATCTGCACGGGTTGCGAGGTCCGGTCCGAGTGCCTCGAGTACGCGCTCGCGAACGACGAGCGGTTCGGCATCTGGGGCGGCCTCTCCGAGCGGGAACGCCGCAAGCTGCGCCGGCAGGCCGGCTGACCCGGGTCGCGCTCGACCCGGTCGGCGCGATTCGAGGCGCGCCCGCGGGGTGACGGATGGCGCGGCCCGAGCCGCCTATGCTGTCCCCGATGTTCCCTGGAGTCACCGCCGTCCTCGTCGTTCAGCACGGCGGCGACCGCCTGGCCACGACGCTCGAGGCGCTGCGAGCGCAGCTCCGGCCGTCGGATGCGCTCGCCGTCGTGCTCATGCGCACCGACGAGGCGACGCGCGCGCTCGTCGCGCAGGCGCAGCCCGACCACGTCGTGCGCCTCGAATCGGTGCTCCCGTTCGGCCGCGCGGTGCTCGCGGTCGAGGCGACGCTGCCGGCGCCGGCAACCGACGATGAGGCGCTCTGGCTGCTCACCGAGGACGGCGCACCCGAGCCGGGGGCACTCGACGCCCTCGTCTCGACCCTGACGAACGCGCGCTCCGCGGCGATCGTCGCGCCGAAGCTCGTCTCGTGGGATCAGCCCGCACGCATCCTGCGCTTCGGGCGGTCGGTCACGCGGACCGGCCGCAGCCTCGCGATCGTCGACGACGAACTCGACCAGGGGCAGCACGACGACCTGTCCGACGTGCTCGGCGCCGATCCCGTGGGGATGCTGGTCCGGCACGCCGTCTGGCGGCGGCTCGGCGGCTTCGACCCGGCCCTGCCGACCATCGACGACGGGCTCGACCTCGGCATGCGCGCGCGACTGGCGGGTCACCGCGTCGTCGCCGTGCCCGAGGCGCGCATCCGGTACGCCGACACCGGGGTCGCCGGGCAGGGGTCGGAGCGCGGCGGCCGTGCCGCTCGGCGCCGCGCGCGCGAGGCCCGGACGGCCCAGCTGCACCGGCGCCTCGTCGCCGCACCCGCGCCGCTCGTCCCGCTGCACTGGCTCGCGTTCCTCCCCCTCGCGATCCTGCGGTCGCTGCGGCACCTGCTCGTGAAGTCACCGGGGGCGATCCCGGGGGAGTTCCGCGCAGCCGTCGAGGTCATGGCGACGCCGCAGCGCGTGGTCCGGGCCCGACGCACCGCGGCCTCGGCGCGCACCGCGCGATGGTCCTCGCTCGCGCCGCTGCGCATCCGCTCGAACGAGGTCCGGCTCCGACGCCAGCAGGCCGCCGAGGCGCGCCGACAGCGCGCGCGAGGCCGGGTCGACGACCTGCGCTTCCTGCAGACGGGCGGAGGTTGGGTCCTCCTCGCCGGCGTCGTCGCCTCGACCGTGATCTTCGCCCCGCTCGCCGCCTCGGGCGGCATCGCGGGCGGCGGACTCCTCCCGCTCTCCGACGAGCTCACGACGCTCTGGCGCAACGCGGCGGCCGGATGGCGCGACCTCGGCGGCGGATTCGAGGGGGCCGCCGACCCGTTCGCGGGCGTCCTCGCCGTCCTCGGCAGCCTCACGTTCTGGAATCCGTCCACCGCGCTCCTCGCGCTCTGGCTCATCGCGATCCCCGCCTCCGCGCTCGGCGGATGGTTCGCCGCGAGCCGGCTGACGGAGCGCACCGCGCTGCGCGTGCTCGCCGGGCTCGCCTGGGGCGCCGCCCCGCCCCTGCTCGAGGCGCTCTCCGCCGGACGCCCGGGCCCCGTGCTCGCCCACGTGCTGCTGCCCTGGCTGATCGTGCTGATGTTCGCCGCCGCGACCTCGTGGGCGGCGGCGGCCGCCGCGTCGCTCGTCTTCGCCGCCATCGTGGCCGCCGCTCCCAGCCTCGCGCCGGCCCTGCTCGTGGCCTGGCTGGTCTCGCTCCCGCTGAGCGGCCGTGCCGCGGTGCGACTGGCGTGGATTCCGCTCCCGGCGCTCGCGCTCTTCCTCCCGCTCGCCGTGCCGCAGTGGGGTCGCGGCACGCCGCTCGCGCTCCTCGTCGATCCCGGGCTGCCGCAGGCGTCCGCTCCGCCCACGCCGCTGCAGGCCGCGCTCGGACAGGCCACCGCCACGTGGGGCCACTGGGAGGACGTGCTCGACGGCGCGATCGGCGAACTCGTCCCGCTCCCGATCATCCTCGCCGTGCTCATCGCCCCGCTCGCGCTCGCGGCGTTCGCGGTCGTCGCGTCGCGCCGCGCTCGGGCGGGACTCGTGGCGCTGGGGCTCGCGGTGCTGGGCTACGCCACGGCCGTCCTCGCGGGCGGACTGGAGCTCTCGATCGCCGGCGACCGGGCCGTGCCGGTGTGGGCCGGCGCGGGACTCAGCCTCATGTGGCTCGGCCTCGTCGCGGCCGCGGTGCTCGCGCTCGACGGGCTCCGTCGCGGCGTCGCGGCGCTCGCCGCCGTCATCACCGTGCTCCTGCTCGTCGCGGCGGTCCCGACGCTCCTGCAGCTCGCGCTCGGACGCACCGCGATCGGGCCCGCGCTCGATCGGACGCTGCCGGCGTTCGTCGAGGCCGAGGCCGCCACGGACCCGCGCGTCGGAACGCTCCGGCTCGAGCCCACCGACGGGGGCGGACTCCTCGCCACGATCGAGCGCGGCAGCGGCGTCACCCTCGACGCGCAGTCGACGCTCGCGGCGACGCAGCAGGAGCTGACCTCCACCACCGAGGAGATCGCGGACCTCGCGGGCAACCTCGCCTCGCGCAGCGGCTACGACGCGACCGCCGCGGTCGAGCGCTTCGGGCTCGCCTTCGTGCTCCTCGGACCGGCCGGCGAGGACGCGGGTGCGGCCGCGGTCGAGCAGCGCGCCCGGATCGCCCTCGACGGGAACGCCGAGGTCGTGCCCGTCGGCGACACCCTGTTCGGCCCGCTGTGGCGGTTCACCGACGCCGAGCCCGACGCGCCCGGGGCGCAGATCCCGCCCGCCGGCCCCGTGGCCGCGTGGGTCGTCGCCGGGCAGCTGCTGGTCGTGGGCTCGGCGCTGCTGCTCTCGATCCCGACGGGCGGCGGGCGCGAGCCCGACCGGCGACCGCCGTCGAAGCGACCGAAGCGGGGGAGACGGCCTGCGCCCTCCGCGGGACCCGTCGAGGCCGGGCCGGCGGAGCCGGTCGACGCGGACCCCGTCGAGGCGGGGCCCGCCGAGCCCGAGTCCGCCGATGCGGAGCGCGCCGAGCCCGAGTCATCCGAGCCCGAGTCATCCGAGCCCGAACGTGCCGAGGCCGATGCCGCGCACACGGCCCCGCCCGGTTCGGAGACGAACGAGACGCAACCGAGCGGAGGTGATCGCGGTGCGCGTCAGGCGTGAACACGTCATCGGCGTCGCGCGCGGCGCCGCGGCCGTGGTCGCCGCGGCGATCGGGGCCGGAGTCGTCGTGGCTGCCGCACTCGTGCCGCTGCCCGGCGTCGAGGCCGACCCGCCGTCGACGGTCGTGCAGCCCGCCGAGAGCCGGCAGCTCCGCGTGTGCCCCGGTCCGCTCCTCTCCCTCGCCGACGACTCGGCGCAGGCGACGACCGCCGGCTCGTTCGGCCCGGCGCCCGTCGCGCTCGCCGCCGACCCCGCGGAGGCGCTCGTCGAGCAGTCGCCGATCGCCGCGCCCGACAACGCGCGCGCCGATGCCGACGGCGGGCCCGTCGCCATCGCCGCGGAACCGGGCAGCGTCGACGCCGGCATGGTCGCCGGCGCCCAGTCGCAGGAGGCCGCGACGACATCGGTGCGCGGCTTCGCGGCGTCCGCCTGCGCCGAGCCGGCGTCCGAGTCGTGGCTGGTGGCCGGCGCGACCGACGTCGGGCGCTCGGGGCTGGTGTTCCTCTCCAATCCCGGCCAGGTCGCCTCGAACGTGGACGTCCGCGTGATCGGCGAGAACGGGACCGTCGAGGCGGCGGGCGCGCTCGGGATCATCGTGCCCCCCGGCAGCCAGCGCGTGCTCTCGCTCGCGGGCCTCGCGCCGAACGTCCGGTCGACGGTCGTGCACGTCACGAGCACCGGCGGACCGGTCGCGGCCGCGCTGGAGCACTCGGTCGTGCTCGGACTCGAGCCCGCCGGCGTCGAACTGTCGACCCCCGCCGCGCCGCCCGCCACGACCCAGGTCATCCCGGGCGTCGTGATCGCCGACCGGCGCGGGGTCGCGCCCGTCGAGGACCACGCCGAGGGGGACGACCACCCCGCGATCCGCCTGCTCGCGCCCGAGGTCGACACCGAGGCGCTCGTCGAGGTGCTCGACGACAGCGGGGCGAGCGTCTCGAGCATCGCCGCGGAACTCGTCGCCGGGCGTGCCGTCGACGTGCCGATCGGCGTCGTCGACCCCGGCGACTACACGTTCGTCGTCCGCGCGGACGCGCCCGTGGTCGCCGCCGCGCGCGCCACCGTGCTCGGCGACGGGGAGGACCCGATCGTCGCGGACCTGGCGTGGACCGTGGCGACCGCGCCGCTCCTCGAGCGTGCGACGATCGCCGTCCCGCAGGGTCCGGCCCCGGTGCTGCACCTGGTGAACCCGGGCGACGAGGAGGCGCTGGTCGAGGTCGCGGTCGGCGGCGCGCAACGAGAGGTGACCGTCCCGGCCGGTGGATCGAGCTCGGTCGACGTCGACGCGGATGCCCGCATCGTGCTCGACGGTGTCGAGGGGCTGCACGCCTCGGTGTCGTTCGCGGGCGACGCCCAGCTCTCGTCGATGCCGGTCGCGCCCCCGGGCCCGCTCGACGCGCCGGTCCGCGTCTACCCGCAGTGACGCCGCAGCGGCGGTGACGTCGCCGGGCGCATCGTCCGGCGGGGCGCCGACGGCCCGTGCAGGTCAGAAGTGCCGGTAACGGCCCGGCGCGAGCTCCCACGGATCGCGCCCGAGGAAGTCGGCGACGGCGCGGAACACGCAGCTCTCCACGAGCAGCTTCTCGTCTTTCTCCTCGCCCTCCTGCGTGCGGAGGAAGCGCACGATCGGCAGACGGAAGAACACGATGCGCCGCTCGTCGTGGTGCACCTTCCACCGGTCGACGTGGTCGTCGTGGATGGCCTCGGCGGGCGCATCGGCGACCTGGAAGCTCACGCCCTCGAGGTCGGGCCAGAGCCCCCGGAGGTACGCCGCCGTCGAGGCGACCGTGACGTCGAACTCCTCGATGCGCGTGCGCAGCGGTTCGAGGTGCGGACCGGTCACCGCCGAGCGCATGCCGCGACCGTGGCGATCGCGGGCGAGGCGCCTCGGCGAGGCGGGCGTCGCGGCGACACGACGGGAACGAGGCATGACCTCCACTGTAGCGGGGCTCCGGATCGATACTCTGGGGGACGACATGAGACGTTGTTCGCGCACCGCATGCACCGCCGAGGCGGTCGCGACCCTGACGTACGACTACGCCGATTCGATGGCCGTACTCGGGCCGCTGTCGTTCACGCGCGAGCCGCACTCGTACGACCTGTGCGAACGCCACGCTGCGAGCACCTCCGCCCCTCGGGGCTGGCATATCATCCGGCACGTCCCGGTCGGTGAGGTAGGGTTCAGCGCATGAATCCCGCCTCCCTCCCCGGTGCTTCCGCGCGCCTCGAAACGATCGTGAAGGCCTACGACGTCCGCGGCATCGTGGGCGACGTGCTGACCGACGAGGTCGTCGAAGCGCTCGGCGCCGCCTTCGTGGACGAGGTCGGCGCCGGAGGCGGTCGCGTCGTCGTCGGCCACGACATGCGGGACTCCTCGCCGGGATTCGCCGACGCGTTCTCACGCGGGGCCGCCGCGCGCGGCGCCGACGTCGTGGCGATCGGCCTCTGCTCGACCGACGAGAGCTACTTCGCCTCGGGGTCGATGCACGCACCGGCCGCGATGTTCACCGCGAGCCACAACCCCGCTGCGTACAACGGCATCAAGTTCTCCCGGGCGGGCGCGCAGGGCATCTCGCTCGACACGGGGCTCGCCGGCATCCGCGATCGCGCGGGCGAGTACCTCGAGGCGGGCGGCGTGGTCGCCGTCGGCGAGCCCGGTGCCGTCGAGCACGTCGACGTCCTCGCCGACTACGCGCGACACCTCCGCTCGCTCGTCGATCTCGCCGGCATCCGGCCCCTGAAGGTGGTCGTCGACGCCGGCAACGGCATGGGCGGCCTGACGGTGCCCGCCGTCCTCGGCGAAGCCGCCGGCCTGCCGGCACTGCCGCTCGAGATCGTCCCGCTCTACTTCGAGCTCGACGGCACGTTCCCGAACCACGAGGCGAACCCGCTCGACCCGGCGAACCTGGTCGACCTGCAGCGCGCGGTCGTCGAGCACGGCGCCGACCTGGGTCTCGCCTTCGACGGCGACGCCGACCGCTGCTTCGTCGTCGACGAGCGCGGCGGCGCGGTCGACCCGTCGGCGGTCGCGGCGATCGTCGCACTGCGCGAGATCGCCCGTGTCCGAGCGCTCGGCGAGGACGAGCCGACCGTGATCCACAACCTCATCACCTCGCGCTTCGTGCCCGAGGCGATCGAGGCGGCCGGTGCGGTGGCCGTCCGCACGAGGGTCGGCCACTCGCTCATCAAGGACCGGATGGCCGAGACCGGCGCGGTCTTCGGCGGCGAGCACTCCGCCCACTACTACTTCCGCGACTTCTGGGGTGCCGACAACGGCATGCTCGCCGCGATGCACGTGCTCGCGGAGTTCGGCGCCCAGTCGACGCCGCTCTCGCAGCTCGCCGCACGCTTCACGCCGTACGTGCTGTCGGGCGAGATCAACTCCACCGTCGAGGACGTGCCCGCGGCGTACACCCGCGTCGTCGAGGCGTTCACGGGCCGCGCCGAGTTCGACGAGCTCGACGGGCTCACCGCGACGGGCCTCGTCTCGGGAGACGAGCCCTTCTGGTGGTTCAACGTGCGCCCGTCGAACACCGAGCCGCTGCTTCGCCTGAACGTCGAGGGCGAGGATGCCGTGACCATGGCGGCGATCCGCGACGAGGTGCTCGCGCTCATCCGGTCCTGACCACCGCCGGCGCGGATGCGAGAATGGACGCCATGACCCTCGCCAGCTCGACCGCGACATCCGCTCTGCCCTTCAAGGTCGCCGACCTCTCGCTCGCCGAGTCGGGGCGGCACCAGCTCCGCCTCGCCGAGAACGAGATGCCGGGCCTCATGGCGCTGCGCGCCGAGTTCGGCGAGTCCAAGCCGCTCGCGGGCGCCCGCATCGCCGGGAGCCTGCACATGACGGTGCAGACCGCGGTGCTCATCGAGACGCTCGTCGCGCTCGGCGCGCAGGTGCGCTGGGCGAGCTGCAACATCTTCTCCACGCAGGACGAGGCGGCCGCCGCCGTCGTCGTCGGCCCCGAGGGCACGGTCGACGAGCCCGCCGGCGTGCCGGTCTTCGCCTGGAAGGGCGAGACGCTCGAGGAGTACTGGTGGTGCACCGACCGCATCTTCGACTGGTCGGCCGAGGCCGAGGCGGCGGACGCCGACTGGATCGGCCCGAACCTGATCCTCGACGACGGCGGCGACGCCACGCTGCTCGTGCACCGCGGCCGCGAGTTCGAGGCGGCGGGCGCCGTTCCGGCGGCGTCGGATGACGCGAGCGCGGAGTACCGCGTCGTGCTCGACACGCTGCGCCGCTCGCTCGAGCTCGTGCCCGACCGGTGGACCCGGATCGCCGCCGAGCTGACGGGCGTGACCGAGGAGACCACCACGGGCGTGCACCGGCTCTACGAACTGCACGCGGCGGGCGAGCTGCTCTTCCCCGCCATCAACGTCAACGACTCGGTCACGAAGTCGAAGTTCGACAACAAGTACGGCATCCGGCACTCGCTGCCCGACGGGCTCAACCGCGCGACCGACGTGCTCATGGGCGGCAAGGTCGCGTTCGTCGCCGGCTACGGCGATGTCGGCAAGGGCGCGGCCGAGGCGCTGCGCGGCCAGGGTGCGCGCGTGATCGTCTCCGAGATCGACCCGATCAACGCGCTGCAGGCCGCGATGGACGGGTACCGGGTCGCGCGCCTGGAATCGGTGATCGGCGAGATCGACATCCTGGTCACGGGCACCGGCAACAAGGACGTCGTGCGCCTCGAGCACCTGCTCGGCCTCAAGCACCTCGCGATCGTCGCGAACGTCGGCCACTTCGACAACGAGATCGACATGGCCGGGCTCGAATCGCTCGAGGGCGCCGAGCGGGTCGAGATCAAGCCCCAGGTGCACGAGTGGCGCCTGCCCAACGGCCGAAGCGTGCTCGTGCTCTCGGAGGGCCGGCTCATGAACCTCGGCAACGCGACCGGCCACCCGTCGTTCGTGATGTCGAACTCGTTCGCCAACCAGGTGCTCGCGCAGATCGAGCTCTGGACCCGTCCCGACGCGTACCCGGTCGGGGTGTACGTGCTGCCGAAGCACCTCGACGAGAAGGTCGCGCGCCTGCACCTCGACGCGCTCGGCGTCGAGCTCACAGTGCTCACGCCCGAGCAGGCCGCGTACATCGGCGTGCCGGTCGACGGGCCGTACAAGGTCGACCACTACCGCTACTAGGCGAGCGCGACGAGCGCCGCGCCCGGCGCCTCGAGGGCCCTACCGCTCCGGGAATCCGAGCGGACGCGCGTCGAGCACCGGCTCGAGCGCGGCCATGCGCCGCGACTCGAGCGCCAGCGCGGTGAGGTCGCGCTCGCGCCGGAGCGCCGCGACCCCGGCGAGCATCAGCTCGGGATCGCCCGCGGGCACGGGGGAGACGTACGGGGCGACCTCGGTCGCGAGGCGTTCCGCGACCCGGCGGCGGCTCGCGGGAGCGAGGTGCGGCGCGTTGCGGAAGAACGCGGCGACCCGCCGGGCGACCGGGTCGGGCAGTCGTCCGACATCCGCGATCTCGGCCCACGCGGCCAGCGGGGCGGGGACGCCGAACGCCTGGGGCACATATCGCGGCACCCGCTCGACCTGGGCGTGCGTGCCCGCGAGCAGGTCGCCGAGGCGCTTGGAGTCGGGGTTCAGGAAGCCGACCAGCACGGCGAGCCCGCCGAACGTCATCCAGATCTCGAGCACGCCCACGAGCGCGCGGATGAACGCGTGCCGGAACCCGATCGCCCCGCCGTCGTCGCGCACCACGCGGAGGCCGAGGGCGAGCTTGCCGAGCGACCGGCCGTGCGAAGCGGTCTCGACCGCGGTCGGCAGCACCACGATGCATCCGACGACCAGCGAGATGCCGACGGCCCGCAGCGCGGCCTCGTCGAGGTCGAGTCCGACGACCGCGAGGAACGCGGCGAGCCCGACGACGATCGTCGCGAGCACGTCGATCGCGGCGCCGCCCGCGCGCATGACCGCGCTCGCGGGCCGCACGTCGAGCGCGACGGCCTCGCCGGTGAGCAGCGACTCGTCGTCGACGCGCCCTGCCGTGCGGGCGGGAGACGACGCGTCGGCCATGGCTAGTATTCAAGCAGATGGACCTCGACGCCCTCGCGACCGCCCGCCACGACGACTGGGCCCGCCTCGACGCGCTCTCTCGCGCGACCCGCCTCGACGGCGCGACGGCCGACGAGCTCATCGAGCGCTACCAGGCCGGCGCCGCCGACCTCTCGCTCGTGCAGGCGACCGCGGGCTCCACGGCCCTCGGCGACCGGCTGTCCGTCTCGCTCGCGCGCGCCCGGCTCCGCTTCACGGGAGCGCCCGAGAACCCCCTGCGACAGCTCGTGCACTTCTCGCTCGTCGCGCTGCCCGCCGCCCTGTACCGCATCCGCTGGCTGACGCTCGCCGTCGCGATCGCGACGTTCGCCGTCGCCGCACTGTACGTGCTCTGGGTCGCCGCCGACCCGCGCGTGCTCGCCAACCTCGGCTCCGAAGCCGAGCTCCGCGCGCTCGCCGAGGAGGGCTTCGTCGCGTACTACTCCGAGAACCCCGCGGCATCCTTCGCCGGCTCGGTCTGGACCAACAACGCGTGGATCGCCGCGCAGTGCGTGGCCTTCGGCATCACGGGCGTCTGGGTGCCGTACGTGATCCTGCAGAACGCGCAGAACCTCGGCGTCACGGCGGCCGTCATGTTCGCCTACGACGAGGCCGACACCTTCTTCCTCTACATCGCCCCGCACGGCCTGCTCGAGCTCACGTGCGTGTTCGTCGCGGCGGCGGCGGGCCTGCGGATCTTCTGGGCCTGGGTCGCCCCCGGGCCGCGCACGCGCGGCGCGGCGCTCGCCGAGGACGCCCGGGCGCTGTTCTCGGTCGCGATCGGCCTGGTGTTCTTCCTCTTCGTCGCCGGGCTCATCGAGGGCTTCGTCACGCCGGCGCCGTGGCCGTGGCCCGTCAAGATCGGCATCGGCGCGCTCGCGCTGGCCTGGCTGCTGGTCTGGATGCTCGTGCTCGGACGGCGCGCGGCCGCCGCGGGCGAGACCGGTGATCTCGCCGCGTTCGACGCGGGCGCGCGGCGGGTCGCCGCGGGCTGAGCAGAGCCGTCGCGGGCCGGTTCGTTCAGAGCTGCCCGGCGGCCTTGAGCTCGAGGTAGCGGTCGGCGACCGCCGGCGGGAGCTCGAGCGGCGTCGCGCTGACGGTCGTCGCGCCGAGGTGCCGGATGGCGGCCGCCACCCGGTCGGCGTCGAGACGCGATCGTTCCGCCGCTGCGGCGGCGTACACCTCGCCGAGGTCGCCGCGCCGGCCGACGGTCGCCGCGAGTCCGGGGTCGGCGACCGAGGCCACGAGGACGCGGTGCCGGGCGGTGAGCTGCGGCAGCACCGAGAGGAGCTTGCGCGTGCTGCCGGGGGAGTCGGCCGCGGTGATGAGCACGACGAAGGCGCGCCGGCTCGTCACGCCGCGGACCTGCGCCGGGAGGCCCGCCCAGTCGGTCTCGATGAGCTCGGCCTCGATGCCGGCCATGACATCGACCATGCGAGCGAGCAGCTCGGGCCCGCTCGCCCCGTGCACGCGCCCGCGCAGGCGCCGGTCCCACGCGAGGAAGTCGACCCGGTCGCCCGCGTGCGAGGCGAGCGCGGCCAGCAGGAGCGCGGTCTCGAACGCGGTGTCGAGTCGCGGCTCGTCCCCGATCCGTGCCGCGGCCGTGCGCGAGGTGTCGGCGACGATCACGATGCGCCGGTCGCGTTCGGGCCGCCACGTGCGCACCATCAGGCGGGTGGTCCCGCGCGACTCGGGGTCGGCGCGGCGCGCCGTGGCGCGCCAGTCGATCGAGCGCACGTCGTCGCCGCGCACGTACTCCCGCAGCGAGTCGAACTCGGTGCCCTGGCCGCGGATCAGCAGCGGGGTGCGCCCGTCGAGCTCGCGGAGGCGGGTGAGCCGGGAGGGGAGGTGGGCCCGCGAGTGGAACGGCGGCAGGATGCGCACCCGGCCCGGGGCGGCGAGGGTCGCCTGCCGCGCCCACAGCCGCAGGGGCCCGTACGACCGCACCGTGACGGCCTCGGTGCGTCGATCGCCGCGACGCGTCGGCGTCAGCTGCAGCGCCATCCGGCGACCCTCACCGGGCGGGACGTCGACGGGGGTGCGGTTGGGCCCGTGAACGCCCGCGGACGGCGCCCAGCCATCGCGCACGACGGCGCGCAGCCGTCGCGTCCCGAGGTTGCGCACGACGAGCTCGGAGACCGCCGTCTCGCCGAGCCGGAGCCGGTCGGGCAGCTCGCGCTCGAGCGCGACCCGGCGCGGCGATGCGGCGAGCGAGAGGTCGAGCGCGCCCAGGCCGAGCGCGAGGCCGAGCCATCCGAGCAGGGCCGCCCACGCCGCGCCGGGAGTGCCGCCGAGCAGCACGACGGGCGCGACGCCGAGGGCGACGAGGAGCGTGAAGCGGCCGGTGACGGTCATCGCTAGAGGGGCACCTGCACCTGCTGGACGATGGAGCGCAGCACCTGGTCGACGGCGACGCCCTCGAGCTCGGCCTCGGGCCGCAGCTGCACGCGGTGCCGCCACGCCGGAAGGAGCATGGCCTGCACGTGGTCGGGCGTGACCTTCTCGAACCCCGTGAGCCAGGCCCACGCCTTCGCCGCGGCGAGCAGGCCGGCCGCAGCGCGCGGGCTCACGCCGAGCCGCATCGACGGGCTCCGGCGCGTCGCGCGAGCCAGGTCGACCACGTAGGCGAGCACATCGTCGGCGACGCCCACGCGCCCCGCGGCGGCCCGCGCCGCCGACAGCTCCGCCGCGCCGAGCACCGGCTCGACGCCTGCCGCCTCGAGGTCGTGCGGGTCGAAGCCGTCGGCGTGGCGGCGGAGCATGGCGACCTCGGCATCGCGTTCGGGGACGTCGAGCACGAGCTTGAGCAGGAAGCGGTCGAGCTGGGCCTCGGGCAGCGCGTAGGTCCCCTCGTACTCGATGGGGTTCTGCGTGGCGGCGACCAGGAAGGGCGAGGGCAGCGGCCGCGTGACGCCGTCGACCGACACCTGCCGTTCCTCCATGGCCTCCAGCAGCGCCGACTGGGTCTTCGGGGGCGTGCGGTTGATCTCGTCCGCGAGGAGCAGGTTGGTGAACACCGGTCCCTCGCGGAACGCGAACTCGCCCGAGCGCGGGTCGTAGGCGAGCGAGCCCGTGACGTCGCCCGGCATGAGGTCGGGCGTGAACTGCACGCGGCGCGTCTCGAGGCGGAGCGTGCGGCTGAGCGTGCGCACGAGCAGCGTCTTCGCGACGCCGGGCACGCCCTCGAGCAGCACGTGCCCGTTCGCGAGCAGCGCGATGATCAGGCCGGTCACGGCGCCGTCCTGCCCGACGACCGCCTTGCCGACCTCGGTGCGGACGCGGTCCAGGGCGGAGCGCAGCTGCGCGTCGTCGTGGTGCGGATCGGTCATGTTCGCCTTCCTGTCGGGTCGGGAGCGTCGTCGGCGGCGGGGCGCAGCGCGTCGCGCACCGCGCGTTCGAGGTCGTCGAGCTTGCGCGCGAGGTCGACGAGTGCGCGGTCGCCGGTCGGCACGGCGTCGATGAGCACCGCCCGGACGGATGCCGGGGTCCGGCCGGTCGCGTCGACGATGCCGGCGGCGACCACGTCGACGTGCGCGGTGCGGGGCAGCCGCAGCAGCTCCGCGATGCGGCGGACGGCGCCCATGCGCAGCTGGTCGATCGCGTGAAGTCGGGCCGACGATCGCGCGTAGAGCCGGGCGCGCCCCTCGCCGGTCTCGGCTGCGGGCACGTGCACGGGCAGGTCCTCGACGACCAGGGGGCCGAAGCGGCGGCCGCGCCAGATGCCGGCGGCGACGACGGCGATCCCGAGGAGCACCACCACGGGACTGACCCAGGCGGGAGTGAGCTCCTGGAGGGTCGGTGCGTCGGCGGGGTCGGCGTCGGCTGGACCGGGCAGGTACCAGGCGAGCTCGTCGCGCCCGCCGAGCAGCGCGAGGGCCAGTGCCGCGTTGCCGGCCTCGTCGACGGTCTCGTTCGCGAACACGGCCTCGGAGCCCACGAGCGCGACGTCGGCACCGACCGGGGCGGACCCGGTGACGACCGCGTACCCGTCGCCGTCGGCGAAGCAGCCCGTGAAGCCGGATGCCGCGGCGTCGTCGTCGACCGTGAGCAGGTGCTGCCCGTCGGAGAGCGCGCCGGCACGCTCGGCCGCGGGCAGCTCGCACCCGGCGTCGTCGATCGGACCACCCGCGGCACCGGCGAGCCGGACGCCCGGCGCGAGCACCTCGAGCGCGGCGAAGTCGGGACGGGCGACGACGAGCACCTCGGCCGCTGAGGCCAGGGACGTCATGGCGTCGCGATCGAGCAGGCCGGACTCGTCGTACAGGAACACCGTGGCTCCGCGGGCGGCCGCCCGCTCGGCCTCGTCGAGCGATCGCACCGCCAGAACCTCGACGCCCTCGGCGGCGAGCACGCGGGCGAGCGCCCGCGCGCCGGCGGGAGCCGGGTTGTCGGCGCCGAGCGCCACGCCCGGCGACCGGACGAGGCCCTGGATGAGCGCGAGCACGAGCCCGCCGAGGAGCAGTGCGACGGCGATCACGATCCACGCGCGTCGCCGCCGGGCGAACGAGCGGAGCGTCGGCGTCAGGGCGGGGCTCGCGGCCTGGCCCGCCGCGCCGTCGGGGGCCGGGCGGATCGGGGCGGCGGTCGGCGCCGCGGTCATGCGCCGCCTCCGGCGACGGAGCGGGCGGGCTCGGCCGGCCGGGCGGATTCGTCACCGGCGCCGGCGCCGAGCGGCCGCGACGACGCGAGCTCGATGTCGAGGGCGGTGATCCGGCGGTACGCGTCCTCGGAACCGGCCCGCGCGAGGTAGCGGACGGCGTCGAAGTCGGCGGCGGCCGTCTCGAGCGGAGCGGTCAGGTGCGGGAACGGCGCCGCCGCGACCGCCGCCATGCCGTGCGCCGTCGTGCCCGGATGCACGCGCACGAGTTCGCGCTCGACGAGGCCGCGCACGACCGCGCGGAAGCGCTCCTCGATGGCGAGCGGCCAGTCGCCCGCCCGGGCGGCGGCCTCCGCGGCGGCGCGAAGCGCGACCGCGTCGCGCACGTCGCCGTCGTCGAAGAGCGGCATGGCAGGCCGGGCGCGCCGACGAAGGCGTGGCAGGCCGAAGACGAGCAGGCCGACGACGACGAGCACGACGGCGAGCACGACGAGCACGAGCTGCAGGGCCGGGAGCGGGAGCCCGCCCGCGTCGGAGAACAGGCTCGCGATCCAATCGCGCACCGCCTGGGCGGCGAGGTCGAACGCCGTGGGCTCGGCCGCGCGGTACTCGGGTTTGGCGAGCTCGTCGAGCACCAGGCGGCGCGCCTCGGGCGCGTCGGGGTCGAGCGGCGGTTCGAGCCGCAGCGTCGTCAGGACCACGTCGGCGCGGGCCCGCCCGCCGGGGCCTGCGCGCCGCCGGCGGGCGGCAGGTACGGGTCGCCGGTGGGGAGTCCGCCGTCGCGAGCCTCGACGTGGCGCTCGAGCTCGAGGTCGAGCCCCTCGGTGCGCATGCGCAGGTCGATGTAGATCACCGCGATGAGCGCGGCCTGCACGACCGAGGTGATGGCCCCGATCAGGACCGACAGCACGAGCGTGGCGACCGTGGTTCCGATCGAGATGGCGAGGTAGGTGTCGCCGGCCGTCGGGTCGACGATCATCGCGAGGATCGTGCCGAAGAGCGACACCGGCTGCACCACGACCTGCGCGGCGAACGAGAGGATCAGGCCGACCAGCAGGATCAGCCCGAACGTGCGCCAGAAGTTGCCGTTCGTCAGCGCCCAGGAACGGCGCATCGACGCGACGACGCCCAGGCGCTCGAGCACGATGACGCTGGGCACGAGCGCGAGCTTGGTGCCGAGCCACGCCCCGAGCACGCCGAGGCCGATGAGCAACCCGGCCGCGAGCAGCGCGACGGCGAGCACCGTCGCCGGGTCGGGGAAGAGGATGGCGACGGCCACGACGCCGCCGATGACGAGCCCGAACACGCCGCCCACCACGAGGCCCACGAGGAGGGTCCAGCCGATCAGCGGGCCGATGCGGCTCGCGGCGCGACGCCAGAGGGCGCCGAAGGTGAGGCGATCGCCGAGCGTGCCGCTGGCGACCTCGACGACCATCACGCCCTGGAGGAACGCGCTCGCGACGAGCGACACGGCGATCGGCACGAGCGAGAGCAGGATGACCCAGCCCACGGCGCCCGAGAGGATGGCGTCCATGTCGGCCGCGCTCGCGGTCTCGAGACGTCCGAAGATCCAGACGAACAGCGGCACGAAGAGCGCGGCGGTGGCGACCGCCGAGGCGAGCTGCACGACGAGCCCGGTGCCGAAGACCGGCGCCGGATTGCGGCGAAGCGTGCGGAACGGCGCCCAGAGCAGGGTGCCGAACCCCATCGGACGCAGCGGGAGCAGCCCCGGCTTCGGGGGCGGCGTCCACGCCTGCGGGCCCGGCTGCGGCGGCGCGCCGGCAGGCGCCGGCCGGCCGTACGCGGGCTGCCCGTAGGCCGGTTGCCCGTACGCCGGCTGCGCGGACCCGGACTGCCCGTATTCCGGAGGAACGTACGGCGGGGGCACGGCCGACGGGGGACCCGGCGGAAGCGGCGGCGGCACGGGCTGCGCCCAGTCGTGATCGGACACCTGCTGCGCTCCTTCCGGGGATGCTCCCATGCTGCCACAGGCATCCCCCGGCGGTCTCGCGGGTGCGAGCGACTACGCTGGTGGGCACTGGATCCGGCCCGGCGCGCGCGCCGGCCCCGACGGAGAAGGAACGGATGACGCCACGCGTACTCGTCGTCGACGACGACACCGCGCTCGCCGAGATGATCGGGATCGTGCTGCGCACCGAGGGATTCGACCCGGCGTTCTGCGCCGACGGCTCGGGTGCGCTCGCCGCCTTCCGCGAGACCCGGCCCGACCTGGTGCTGCTCGACCTCATGCTGCCGGGGATCGACGGCATCGAGGTGTGCGGGCGGATCCGGGCCGAGTCGGGCACGCCCATCATCATGCTCACCGCGAAGGGCGACACCGCCGACGTCGTGCGCGGGCTCGAGTCGGGCGCCGACGACTACATGGTCAAGCCCTTCAACCCGAAGGAGCTCGTGGCGCGAATCCGCACGCGCCTCCGCCCGACCCCTGAGTCGGTCGTCGAGACGATCTCGATCGGCGACCTCGAGATCGACGCCGCCGGGCACGAGGTCCGGCGCGGCGACCAGCGCATCAACCTCACGCCGCTCGAGTTCGACCTGCTGCTCACGCTCGCCTCCAAGCCGCAGCAGGTGTTCACGCGCGAGATGCTGCTCGAGCAGGTGTGGGGCTACCACTACAAGGCCGACACGCGGCTCGTGAACGTGCACGTGCAGCGCCTGCGCGCCAAGGTCGAGCACGACCCCGACAACCCGCGGATCGTGATGACCGTGCGCGGCGTGGGCTATCGCGCCGGCGCCACCACCTGAGGCGGGCCTCACGATGTCGGCGGCGGCGAACCCCGCGGTGCGGGCCGCCCGCTGGGTGCGCGACCGAGCGGGCCGGCTCGGCACGCTGTGGCGGCGTTCGCTGCAGTTCCGCACGGTGCTCCTCACGCTCGGCCTGTCGAGCCTCGCGATCCTCGTGATCGGCTTCACGATCTCGTTCACGGTCGCGTCGAACCTCTTCCAGGCGCAGGTCGAGCGCGTGCTGGCGTCGTCGGCCACGGCGAACGCCGCCGCGCAGTCCATCCTCGCCTCGTCGGATGCCGCGGACCGCGCGACCGTGCAGGCCGACACCAACTCGGCCATCCGCACGATCATCAGCGTGTCGGGCAGCCCCGACATCGCGCTGTTCCGCGAGCCCGATACGGCACCCACGGCGATCGCCCCGCCCGACTTCCTCGCACCCGGCCTCGCCGGGCGCATCTCGCCCGAGCTCCGCGAACGCGTGCAGGACAACCCCGGCGGGCAGTTCTGGCAGTCGGTCGAACTCGTCGACGGCGGCGGCACGCCCGGGCCCGGCCTCGTGGTCGGCAGCGACCTCGTCATCGAGGGAGCCGGCCGGTACGAGGTGTACGTCGGCTACGACCTCGCCGATGCCGCGCAGACCCTCGCGTTCATGCAGCTCACCGGCGCGATCGGCGCGGTCGCGCTCATCGCGATGCTGAGCGCGATCACGCTCATCGTCGTGCGCTGGGTCATCGAGCCCATCCAGGCCGTCGCGGCGACGAGCCGGCGGCTCGCCGCGGGCGACCTCGGGGTGCGGCTCCCGGTGAAGGGCGAGGACGAGCTGGCCGCGCTCGCGGGCTCCTTCAACGGGATGGCCGACACGCTGCAGGCCCGCATCCGCGAGCTGGCCGACCTGTCGGTCATGCAGCAGCGGTTCGTGTCGGATGTCTCGCACGAGCTCCGCACGCCGCTGACGACCATCCGGCTGGCGGGCGACGTCCTGTACGGCCAGCGCGAGGACTTCGCCCCGGCCACGGCGCGCACCGTCGAGCTGCTGCGCACGCAGACCGAGCGCTTCGAGAACCTGCTCGCCGACCTGCTCGAGATCAGCCGGTACGACGCGGGGTCGGTCGAGCTCGAGACCGAGCCGACCAACCTCGTGCACCTCGCGGGCGAGACGATCGAGTCGATGCACTCCCTCGCGCTCGAGCGGGGGAGCGACCTGCGCCTCGAGGCGCCCGGCGGTCACCTCGACGCCGACGTCGACCCGCGCCGCATCCGCCGGATCGTGCGCAACCTCGTGGGCAACGCCATCGAGCACGGCGAGGGTCGCCCGATCGTCGTGTCCGTCGACAGCAACGCGACCGCCGTGGCGCTGTCGGTCCGCGACTTCGGCCTCGGCATGGACGAGGAGGACGCGGCGCGCGTGTTCGACCGGTTCTGGCGCGCCGATCCCAGCCGGCGCCGGACGCTCGGCGGAACCGGCCTCGGCCTCGCGATCTCGCTCGAGGACGCCGTCGCGCACGGGGGCACGATCGACGTGTGGTCCGAGGCCGGGCGGGGCACCGTGTTCCGGCTCACCCTGCCGCGCATCCGGGGCGTCGACCCGGCGACGATCGTGCCGCCGCTGCCGCTCGAGCCCGACGACCCGGAGTCGACCGGCCCCGAGCCGGCCGCGAGCCATCCGACCGACACGGCGGTCGTCGAGGAGGTGCACGATGCGTAAGACCAGCGCGACCCTCGCCGCGGTGCGCGCCGCGCTCGCCGCGGCCGCGGCGGCGCTGCTGGCCGTCACGGCCGGCTGCGCGTCGATCCCGACGAGCGGCATGGTCAACCCCGGCCTTGCCGACGCACCCGACCAGTCGGTCGACCTCGACGTGCTCGTCCGCGGGCCGCAGGAGGGGGCCACCCAGCAGCAGATCCTCGACGGGTTCATCGACGCCGCCGCGAGCCCGAGCGGCAACTACGAGGTCGCCCGCGAGTTCCTCACCGACGAGTTCGCGGCCGAGTGGGAGGCCGACACGGGCGTCACGATCGACGTGCTCGCCGATCGCTCGTTCACGCGGCTCGCCGACGACGTCATCCGTGCGCAGGCCGTGCCGACCGCCAACCTCGCCCCGAACGGCCAGTACCTCGAGGCGTCGTCGGCTGCGCCCGTGCAGCTCGAGTACCGCTTCGAGCAGGTCGACGAGCAGTGGCGCATCTCGAGCGCGCCGCCGGGCGTGCTCATCGACGAGACGAACTTCGGCCTCGTGTACCGGGACTACACGCTCGCCTTCTTCGACCCGCAGTACCGCTTCGTCGTGCCCGACGTGCGCTGGTTCGCCGGACGGGAGGCGGTGCAGACCCGGATCGTGCGCGCCCTGCTCGCCGGACCCGCCGAGTGGCTCGCCCCAGGCGTGGTGTCGGCCTTCCCCGACGACCTGGCGCTCGATCCGACGACCGTGCCCGTGAGCGACGGCACCGCCGAGGTGTCGCTCGCGGGCGCCGCGTTCGACAACCTCCGGACCATCCAGCTCATGCAGTACCAGCTCGAGCAGAGCCTGCAGGGCGTGCGCAACGTCGACGACGTGCAGCTCTCGCTGAACGGCGTGCCGCTGGACTCGGTGGCGCTGAGCGATCGTCCCGACCCCGCGCCGCGTGTCGATCCGCGCACGCTCGTCTTCGACGGCGAGTCGTTCGGGTACCTGGCGTCGTCGGGCGACGAGGTCGTCGCGATCCCGGGCATCTCCGGCCAGGTCGTCGCCCTCGGTCCGACCGGCGCGGCCCTCGGCCCCGGCGGGACCGCCGCCGCGGTCCGCGCCGAGGACGGCGTGTGGCTCGTGCGCGAGGACGCCGAGCAGCTGCTCCTCGACCCCCGTGCCGGGCTCATCGTGCCCGCCATCGACGTCGACGGGATCGTCTGGTCGGTCCCCGCCGATTCGCCCGACCAGCTCGCCTGGTTCTCCGCCGACGCCGCCGAGGGCGCCCAGATCGCCGTGCCATGGACGTCGTCGCGCATCACCTCGCTCCAGGTCTCGCGCGACGGCACCCGCCTCGTGGTGCTCCTCGCAGACGGCGCGCGGACGCGCGTGGTCGCCGCGTCCATCCAGCGCGACGACGCGGGGCAGCCGATCGCGCTCGGCAGCGTCGCGCTCGAGCTGGCGGATGCCACGGGCTCGCCGCTCGACGTCGCCTGGCTCGATGCGCGCAACGTCGGCACGCTGAGCGAGACGGCCGCCGGCGAGGCCCGGCTCGTCCTGCAGGAGATCGGCGCCCCCGCGGAGCCGCGCGAGGGTCCCGCGGGCGCGATCCAGGTCGACGGCGCCAACAGCCTCCGCGACCTCCGCGTGCTCACGGCCGACGGCGACCTGGCGACGCAGGCCGGCGTCGGGTGGCAGGTGCAGGCGCGCGAGGTCCGCTTCCTCGCCACGCAGCAGACCGGCTGACGCCGCAGGGTCGGCGACGTCCCCGGCGCCGACCCGTCCTGCACAGGTTGCGTGGACCCGGCGCGTTCCCGCACCGCACGACCGCGCAGGGCCACGGCCCGCGCGCATCGACGAAGCTGGCCCGGTGACGCAGCCGCCCCTCCCTGCCCGTCCCGTCCGTCGGCTCGCGCGCATCGCCTCCGAGGCGCTCGGCGAGGCCCTCGGCGACGTGCTCGCGCTGGTGCTTCCGGTCGCGTGCGTCGGCTGCGGGGCGCCCGACCGAGGCGTGTGCGCGGGATGCCGCAGCGAGCTCGCGCCGCGGACGGTCCGGGCCGTCCGGCCCGGCGTCGACGCCTGGGCGGGCCTGGCCTACGAGGGCGTCGCGGCACGTGCCATCCGCTCGTTCAAGGACGAGGGCCGGACGGGAGCCGCGGCCGCGCTCGCACCCGCCCTGCGCGCCGCGCTCGCCGTGGCGTGCGCGGAGGCGGGCGCGTCGAGGGAACTCGAGGTCGCGGTCGTGCCCTCGACCGCGGCGGCGCACCGCGCACGCGGGTACGACCCGGTCCCGATCCTCGTCCGGCACGCCGGGCTCCGGCCGGCGAACGTGCTGGTCGCGCGCGACCGAGCCGACCAGGCGGGCCTCGACCGCGCCGCCCGCCGGGCCAACGCGTCGGGGTCGTTCGCGCCGCGCCGCGCGCTCGACGGCCGGCGCTTCGTGCTCGTCGACGACGTCGTCACGACGGGGTCCACACTCGCCGAGGCGCGTCGCGCCATCCGGTCCGCCGGGGGTTCGGTCGAGGCGATCGCGGTGCTCGCGCACACCCCGCTCCGGGCTTCCCGTGGATCACCTGAACACCGGACGAACGGCTCGTGACATCCGGCACCCCGGGGGCTACGGTGTCAGGACAGGCGTGGTCGAACCACCCTCTACCCGGGTGACACGCCGGTGGAGATGGAGGTCCTCATGGAACTGAACATCGTCGGACGCAACCTGGAAGTGACCGATCGATTCCGCGCCTACACGGCCGAGAAGGCAGAGAAGGTCTCCAACCTGTCCGACCGTGCCATCTCGCTCGATGTGAAGGTCAGCCGGCACAACGAGAAGAACGGCAACTCCGGGCTCGACCGCGTCGAGCTCACCCTCGTCGGCAAGGGGCCCGTGGTCCGCGCCGAGGCCGACGGGGCCGACAAGTACGCGGCGTTCGACGTCGCGCTCGGGCGTCTCCTCGAGCGCATCCGCCGCGCGAAGGACCGTCGCAAGATGCACCGCGGCGGCAGCCGGCGTCCGACCTCGCTGCGCGAGGCGACCGAGGCCGGCTTCACCGACGTGGGCGTGCAGGCGGCCGACGTCGAGATCCTCGAGAAGGTCCGCACGGGCAACATCCCGATCGTGACCGAGGCGCAGGAGACCGAGGAGGACGAGGCGTACTCGCCGGTCGTCATCCGCCGGAAGACCTTCGCCGCGACCCCCATGACCGTCGACGACGCCTTGTACCACATGGAGCTCGTCGGCCACGACTTCTACCTCTTCATCGACGCCGAGTCGCACCGACCGAGCGTCGTCTACCGCCGCAAGGGCTGGGACTACGGGCTGATCGGGCTCGACGAGCACGGCACGGCCGACGCGACCTCCGAGACCGCGACCGCCTCGCTCGCCCGCACCGGCGCCTGACCGAGTCCACCCGACGCACGACCCGTCGGCCCCGGCCGGGCCCGCCGCCCGCCCGGGGCCGACGCCCAGACTGCTGCCCACTAGCATGGCTATGATGTCCGTCTGCACAGGCGGATCCTCCGGCGTGCGCGGGTGCCCCACCCCGACGTCGCACGCCTGACGACAACGGGAGAGCAGTTCGTGGCTTCGATTCTGGAAAAGGTCCTCCGCGTCGGCGAGGGTCGCACGCTCAAGCGGCTCGAGAACTACGCCGCCGCGATCAACGCCCTCGAAGACGACTTCCGGGCGCTGTCCGACGACGAGCTCAAGCACGAGACCGTCGAGCTCCGCGAGCGCTACGGCAACGGCGAGTCCCTCGACGACCTCCTGCCCGAGGCGTTCGCCGCCGTCCGCGAGGCCAGCCGTCGCACGCTCGGCCTGCGTCACTTCGACGTCCAGCTCATGGGCGGCGCGGCACTGCACCTCGGCAACATCGCCGAGATGAAGACCGGCGAGGGCAAGACCCTCGTCGCGACGACCGCCGCCTACCTGAACGCGCTCACGAGCCGCGGCGTGCACATCGTCACGGTCAACGACTTCCTCGCGAGCTACCAGTCCGAGCTCATGGGGCGCGTCTTCCGCGCGCTCGGCATGACCACCGGATGCATCGTCGCCGGCCAGACCCCGGCCGTGCGCCGCGAGCAGTACGCCGCCGACATCACGTACGGCACGAACAACGAGTTCGGCTTCGACTACCTGCGCGACAACATGGCCTGGCAGTCCGCCGACATGGTCCAGCGGGGCCACTACTTCGCCATCGTCGACGAGGTCGACTCGATCCTCATCGACGAGGCGCGCACGCCGCTCATCATCTCCGGCCCGGCGTCCGGCGAGGCGAACCGCTGGTTCATGGAGTTCGCGAACCTCGCCAAGCGGCTCGTCCCCGGCGAGGACTACGAGGTCGACGAGAAGAAGCGCACGGTCGGCGTGCTCGAGCCCGGCATCGAGAAGGTCGAGGACTACCTCGGCATCGACAACCTGTACGAGTCGGCGAACACGCCGCTCATCTCGTTCCTCAACAACTCGATCAAGGCGCGCGCCCTGTTCAAGCGCGACAAGGACTACGTCGTCATGAACGGCGAGGTGCTGATCGTCGACGAGCACACGGGCCGCATCCTCGTCGGCCGCCGCTACAACGAGGGCATCCACCAGGCCATCGAGGCGAAGGAGGGCGTGCAGGTCAAGGCCGAGAACCAGACGCTCGCGACCGTCACGCTGCAGAACTACTTCCGCCTGTACGACAAGCTCTCCGGCATGACCGGCACCGCCGAGACCGAGGCGGCCGAGTTCATGTCGACCTACAAGCTCGGCGTCGTGCCCATCCCGACGAACAAGCCCATGGTGCGCCTCGACCAGCCCGACCTCGTCTACAAGAACGAGGAGGTCAAGTTCGCGCAGGTCGTGGAGGACATCGTCGACCGCCACAAGAAGGGCCAGCCCGTCCTCGTCGGCACCACGAGCGTCGAGAAGAGCGAGTACCTCTCGCGCCTGCTCGCCAAGAAGGGCGTGCGCCACGAGGTGCTGAACGCGAAGAACCACGCGCGCGAGGCGGCCATCGTCGCCCAGGCCGGCCGGCTCGGCGCCGTCACGGTCGCCACCAACATGGCCGGCCGCGGCACCGACGTCATGCTCGGCGGCAACGCCGAGTTCATCGCCGTGCAGAAGATGCACGAGCGCGGCCTCAGCCCCGTCGACACGCCCGAGGAGTACGAGGCGGCGTGGGACGCCGTGTTCGACCAGGTGAAGGCCGAGACCGCGCGCGAGGCCGAGAAGGTCCTCGGCGCGGGCGGCCTCTACGTGCTCGGCACCGAGCGCCACGAGTCGCGCCGCATCGACAACCAGCTCCGCGGCCGCTCGGGCCGCCAGGGCGATCCCGGCGAGAGCCGCTTCTACCTCTCGCTCACCGACGACCTCATGCGCCTGTTCAACGCGGGCGCCGCCGAGAGCCTGATGTCGCGCGGCGTGCCCGATGACGTGGCGATCGAGTCGAAGGTCGTCTCGCGCGCCATCCGCTCGGCGCAGTCGCAAGTCGAGGCGCGCAACGCCGAGATCCGCAAGAACGTCCTCAAGTACGACGACGTCCTGAACCGCCAGCGCGAGGCGATCTACTCCGACCGCCGGCACATCCTCGAGGGCGACGACCTGCACGAACGCGTGCAGAGCTTCCTCGAGCAGGTCATCGACGAGGTGCTCGACGTGCACACCGCCGACGGCAACCCCGACGAGTGGGACTTCGACGCGCTGTGGGCCGAGCTGAAGACGCTCTACCCGATCGGCATCACGATCGACGAGGTCGTCGCCGAGGCCGGCGAGAAGGGCCGGATCAACCGCGACTTCGTGCGTCGCGAGATCCTCTCCGACGCGAAGCTGGCGTACGAGCGCCGCGAGCAGCAGCTCGGCGGCCCCGCCATGCGCGAGCTCGAGCGCCGTGTCGTGCTCTCGGTGATCGACCGCCGCTGGCGCGACCACCTCTACGAGATGGACTACCTCAAGGACGGCATCGGCCTGCGCGCGATGGCCCAGCGCGACCCGCTGGTCGAGTACCAGCGCGAGGGCTACGCGATGTTCCAGCAGATGATGGGCTCGATCCGCGAGGAGACCATCGGCTTCCTGTTCAACCTCGAGGTCGAGGTGGCGCCGCAGGCCGGCGTCGGCGGGCCGCGCATCGAAGCCAAGGGCCTCGCACGGCCGAGCACGCCCGACGAGAAGCTCAGCTACACCGCGCCGAGCGACTCCGGCGGGGTCGAGGTGCGCAACCAGCGCGGGCAGGTGCAGCAGGCCGCGACCGAGCGCGCGCGTCGTGCCGTCGCCCAGGGGCAGCAGCCGCAGCAGGCGCCGCAGCAGGCCCAGCAGCCCGCCGCGCGCGGGGCGTTCGGCCAGCGCACGGATGGCGCGGGGCCTGCGCCCGCAAACCGTGCCGAGCGTCGCGCGCAGGACCGCAAGGGCCGCTGAGTCCCTCGGATTCCGCGGACGGCCCGGGCGATGCCCGGGCCGTCCGGTTTCAGCCGATCGAGCGACGCGCCTCGAGGAACGACGTGCGCACGGGTCCCATCCCCTTGACGTCGATGGTGCCGCGCGGCCTGATCCGGAAGCCCTCCGCGAGGCGCGCCGCGGCGTCCTCGGTGAGCTGGATCGTCCCGGGGAGTGCGGTCGACTCCATCCGGCTCGCCGTGTTGACGGTCTCGCCATAGACGTCCCACAGGAATCGGGACTGCCCGATCACGCCGGCCACGACCGGTCCGGTCGCGATGCCGATCCGCAGGTCGATCGCCGCGCGCCCGCCGATGGCGTGGGTCGCGGCGATGGATCGGATGCCGAGGGCGAAGTCGGCGAGCGTGCCGAGGTCGGCAGCGGCATCCGGCCCGCCCGTGATGGCGAGGTAGGCGTCGCCGATCGTCTTGACCTTCGTCACGTCGAGCCGGCCGGCGAGTTCGTCGAATGCGGCGACCAGTTCGCCGAGGTCGTGCACGAGCACGTCGGCCGACATCGTCTCGGACAGGGCCGTGAAGTCGACGATGTCGGCGATCAGCACCCCCACCGCGTCGTAGCGGTCGGCGATCGGGTGCTCGCCGCTGACGAGACGCTCGGCGATCGAGCCGGGCAGCACGTTGCGCAGGATCCGGTCGGTGCGGTCGCGCTCGTCCGCGAGGGCCGCGGCGAATCGGTTCCGCGACCGCACGTAGGCGATCATCGCGACGAACATGATCGTCGACACCGAGACGATGTTGATGGCGAAGAGGATCGTCACGATCCAGGGGGCGACGTACGGGGCATTCGCCTCCAGCAGCGGTTCGAGCGGAACCATCGCGACGACGATCACCGCGAAGACCGCGAACACTGCCCACGGCCTCCGGACTCGGCTGTAGGAGAGTGCGCCGACCGGGGCGGTGACCGAGAACATGATCACGCCACCGCTCTGCGCGAAGCCGCCCATCGCGACGTGCACGAGCGGTGGCAGGAACAGGAACATCCCCGTCTGGGACAGGCGGAACCATCGGTCGTCGCGTGTCGTGCGGAGGTGGAGCAGCCCGGCGACCGTCATGACGATGTACAGGGTCGGTACGAGCGCGGCGAGCGGGACGCCGATCGCGTACCCGAAGACGACCCAGGGGATGACGACGGCGATGGTGAAGACCGCCGTGAAGACGAGGACGCGCCGTTCGAGGAGACGATCGTCGGCGCCGGCCGCGGACGACGACGCGATCGCATCGACCAGCGAGGTCGCGCGCTTCAGGAACGACGAGGGACGCTCCATCGGATGAGCATATTCGGTCGACGGCCTCGCCGCCGCGCTCCACGCTGAAGGGCGTGCGCAGTCAGAGCACGTTGATCACGCTCGCGCGCCAGCGCTGGTCGAGTCCCTCGAGGCGGATGGCGACCGCGCGCGAGCGGGCCCGCTGGTGCACCATCACGACGCCCTCGACGACGCCGTCGGCTGGCTCGCTGATGTGGACGCGGCCGATCGAGAAGGTCGGCCGCTGCGGCACGAGGCCCTTGGCGCGCCGGGCGCGCGAGGCGAGGACGACCCGCTTGCCCAGGTTGCGGTAGACGTCTTCGGTCACCCACCGGGCGAGCTGCTCGAGATCGCGGGCGCCGGCGAGGACCTCGATCACGCAATGCGTGAGGTGGTGCAGCACGCGCTCGGGGTCGGGGAGCTCGGCCCGGCCGGACGGCCGGCGGGCGAACTCATCGTCGTCGACGTCGAGTCGCCGCGCGTTCGTTCCGACGATCGCGGTGCGGGGCGCGCTGGGCAGGCGTGCGGTCATGACGGCTCCAGTAGGGTGGGGCGGTCGTCGGCGCAGCGACGACGGCGTGCCCCCTGTTCGGGGGTGTGCGGGGTTCCTGAGTGAACCGTATTCAGCGCGGCGACGGGGTGTCAAGGGAAACGCGCGCCTGTGGAGAACCCCGCGTCGGTCCCGGCACGGCCGGTAACGTCGGCGCATGCGCTGGGACCGGCTGTTCGACGACCTCGAGTCGCAGCTCGACCGCGAGCAGCAGGAGGAGGAGCGCGCCCTCGCGCTCGAGTCCGAGCGACTGCGGATCGGCCGGCTGGGGCTGCGCGACCGGCTCTCCGCGATCGCCTCGGCCGACGGCGCGGCCGGGTCGATCCGGGTCGAGCTCGTCGGCGGGGCGCTCGTCCAGGTGCGGCCGTCGGCGTTCGGGCGCGACTGGATGAGCGGGCGCCTCGGCGGACCCGGCGGCGACGCCGCGCGTGCCGCGCAGTGCGTCGTGCCGATCGGCGCGATCGCGGCGGTGCTGCCCGGCCGGCACCAGCTCGAGGCGGGCCTCGACCCGGTGCCCGAGGGCGCCGCGCGGCTCGCCGAACGCATCGGCCTCGCGTTCGTGCTGCGCGACCTGGCACGGCGTCGCCTCGGCGTCGAGGTCACGACGCTCGACGGACGCCACCACGGCACGATCGACCGGGTCGCGCGCGACCACCTCGACCTCGCGCTGCACGAGCCGGGCGTGCCGCGACGCGAGCGCGACGTGCACGGCTACCGCATCGTGCCGTTCGAGCGCCTCGTGCTCGTCACGTTCCGCTGACCGGCTGGTCGATCACCGGGCGGATGCCGCCCGCTCGCGCACCCGACAGTTCGACGACGTTCGCGAACTCGCCCTGATGCCACGCCGAGTAGCGCCGCGTCGCCTCGTACTGGTCGTCGATCCAGAGCTCGAGCTGCGTGCGCTCGATGCGCCACGGTCCGCGCTCGCCGACGCGGATGGCCGGCAGCTCACCCGAGCGGATGAGCTCGTGCACGGCCTCGACCTCGACGGCGAGCACCTCCGCCGCATCGGCGACGGTGAGGAAGCGGCCGATCGCGTCGCCCGGACCGTGTTGGATCATCACTCGATTATCGGCCCGGGCGATCCGCGCGGAACGCGATGTGGATAACTTCACGGCGTCCTCTCGGAGTCGCGCCACGATGGTTCGCGGCAGTCCACGAGAGGAGACCATGATGGCGGTTCGGAGTGCGCGACGCGATCGTGGGGGAGCGCGGCTCGACCCGCGGCTCCTCATCGGCGTCGTGCTCGTGGCCGGTTCCGCGCTCGGCGTCTGGGCGCTCGTGGACGCGCTCGACGACACCACCGAGGTGCTGGTCGCGTCCGACACGCTCACGCCCGGCACGCGCATCGCCACGACCGACCTGCGCGTCGAGTCCGTGCGGCTCGGCGCCCTCGCCGAGGTCTACGTGCGGCCCGGCGACGTGCCCGACGAGGGCCTCGTGATCGTGCGCACCGTGCGTGCGGGCGAGCTGCTGCCCGCGGCATCCGTCGCCGATCGCGACACGGTCGGCCTTGCGACGGTGGTCGTGCCGAGCCGCGGTCCGCTGGCGGGCGAGATCGCGGCCGGTGCGATCGTCGACGTCTGGAACGCCGGCGAACCGGAGCGGGGCGAGGTCGCTCCGCCGGTCGTGCTCGTGCCCGGCGCCCAGGTCGCGGCCGTGGTCGAGGCCGAGGGCATGATGGCCTCGGAGGGTCCGAGCGTCGAGCTGCTGATCCCGCGCGAGCGCACCGCGGCCGTGCTCGAGGCGCTCGCGTCGGGCGACACGATCGACCTGGTTCCCGCGCGACTGCCCGGAGGCGACTGATGGCGCGGCTCGCGTTCGCCCTCGATCCCGTCGTTGAGGACCGCATCCTCGCCGACCTCGTCGAGGCGGGGCACACGATCGTGGCGCGGCTCGTCGGCTGGCGCGACGTGCTCGACGGGCTCGACGCCCTCGCCCCCGACGTGGTCGTCGTCGGCGCCGGGCGTTCCACGCTCACGGCCGAGCTGCTCGCGGCGTGCGACCAGCGCGGCGTCCGCGTGATCGCGCTCGCCGACACCGACCACGACCGCGCCCAGGCGAACCGGCTCGGCCTGCACGAGGTGCTCGACGCCGGCGCCGACGTGCGCGAGCTCGAGGAACTCGTCTCGGGCGGCGTCCCCCTGCCGTCGCGGCTCGGCGACCGCGGCGATGCGCCGCGACCGCCGATCGGCTCGTCCGGACTGATCGCCGTCTGGGGTCCGGCCGGCGCACCCGGCCGGACGACCGCGGCGGTCAACGTGGCCGCCGAGCTCGCGGCATCCGGCCACGTGGTCGCCCTCGTCGACGCCGACCCGTACGGGGGCGCGATCGCGCCCGCGCTGGGACTGCTCGACGAGGCCCCGGGCTTCGCCTCGGCGTGCCGGCTCGCCGGATCGGGTGCCCTCGACCGCGCCGAGCTCGAACGCATCGCGCAGCGCTACTCGTCGCCGCGCGCGTCGTTCGACGTCTTCACGGGCCTCGTCGGTTCGAGCCGCTGGCCCGAGCTGGCACACGACCGCGTCGCGGCCGCGCTGCAGGCGATGCGCGCGCGATTCGAGTACGTCGTCGTCGACACCGGGTTCAGCCTGGAGCACGACGAGGAGCTCACGAGCGACGCCTTCGCGCCGCGGCGCAACGCCGCGACGTTCGCCGCGCTCGCGTCGGCCGACCGCGTCATCGCGATCGGCCTGGCCGACCCGGTCGGGCTCTCGCGGTTGCTCCGCGGCCACGCCGAGCTCGTCGACCTCGTCGACGCCGAGCGCATCGACGTGCTCGTCAACCGCGTCCGCACGAGTGCGCTCGGCATCGACGCGCACGCCCAGGTCCGGCAGACCCTGCGGCGCTTCGCGGGTCTCGCCGACGCCACCCTCCTTCCGCACGACGGCCGGGCATCCGATGCCGCGATCCTCACGGCCCGCACCCTCCGCGACGCCGCCGCGCGCTCGCCCCTGCGCGCGGCGTTCCGCGCCTACGTCGAGGAGCGCGTCCTCCCTGAGCCCGAGCTGCGGCGGCGCCGCGCACCGCTCGCCGTCTGGCGTCGCCGCGCCGCGGCCGCCTGACGGCGTCGGGCCGCGGCGGCACGGCGGCGCGCGCGAGGGTCGCTACGCTGGACGGGTGTCGACCCTCAGTGACCTCGTCCTCGCCCAGGGGCGCAGCAGCCAGGCCGACGTCGACTGGCTGCACATGCTCGTCGGCGACCTGCAGCTGCTCGCCGACCTCGCCTTCGCCGACATCGTGCTGTGGGTGCCGTCCGGCGACGACGACTTCGTCGCGGTCGCGCACTCGCGCCCGTCGAGCGCGGCGACGCTGTTCTACCGCGACTTCGTCGGTCAGGCGATCCGCCCCGAGTGGCGGGGGCTCGTGTCGGAGGCGTTCACGAGCCGGCAGATCGTCGACTCCTCGGCACCGGACTGGTACGAGGAGATGCCCACGCGCGTGCGCTCCGTGCCGGTCATGCGCCGCCTCTCGGTCACGGGCACCGAGCTCGCGCCCGAGCCCGTCGCGGTCATCACGCGGCACACGAACCTCGGTTCGACGCGCACACCGAGCCGGCAGGAACTGACGTTCAACGACTGCGCGGGCGAGCTGTTCCAGATGATCGCGTCGGGCGACTTCCCCGACCTCGGGGCACCGACCGGCCCGCGTCGCGGAGCCCCACGCGCCTCCGACGGCCTCATCCGACTCGACGTCGACGGCATCACGACGTTCGCGAGCCCCAACGCGCTCTCGGCCTTCAACCGCATGGGCTTCGACGACGAGCTCGAGGGGCAGTCGCTGGCCGACGTCGCGTCGCGACTGCTCTCGGGCAAGCTCGTGGTCGACGAGTCGCTCCCGCTGGTCGTGACGGGGCGTGCGCCGTGGCGCACCGACGTCGAGTCGCGCGGCGTCACCGTGTCGCTCCGCGCCATCCCGATCCGCCGTCGCGGCGAGCGCATCGGGGCGATCGTGCTCACGCGCGACGTCACCGAGCTCCGCCACCAGGAGCAGGAGCTCATCACCAAGGACGCGACGATCCGCGAGATCCACCACCGCGTGAAGAACAACCTGCAGACGGTCGCGTCGCTGCTGCGCATCCAGGCGCGGCGCACCCACTCCGACGAGGCGCGCGAGGCGCTCACGCAGGCGATGCGCCGTGTCGGGGCGATCGCCGTCGTGCACGACACGCTCTCCGAGGGGCTCAGCCAGAACGTCGACTTCGACGAGGTGTTCGACCGGGCGCTGCTGCTCGTCGCCGAGGTCGCGGCGGCCCACAACACCACCGCGCACCCGAAGCGGTCGGGCTCGTTCGGCGTGCTGCCGAGCGCGTACGCGACGCCGCTCGCGCTCGCGCTCACCGAGCTCGTCACGAATGCGGTCGAGCACGGGCTGGCCGGGCAGGAGGGCGACGTCGAGGTGCTCGCGAGCCGATCCGACACGATGTTGACCGTGCAGGTGCGCGACACGGGGTCGGGGCTGCCCGAGGGCAAGGTGGGCGAGGGGCTCGGCACCCAGATCGTCCGCACGCTGATCCAGGGCGAGCTCGGCGGCACCATCGACTGGCACACGGTCGTCGGCAGCGGCACCGAGGTCACCATCGAGGTGCCGCTCCGCTGGATCACCGCCGACTGAGGCCGGCCGAACGGAAACGACGAAACGGCACCCGCGAGACGAGCTCGCGGGTGCCGTTCGGCGTTCGGGTGCTGCGGGGAGTGTGCGCGCCGTCCGGGGGACGCCTCCGGGCGGCCGTCAGGCCGCCGGAGTCGCGGCGCGCAGGACGCGCCGGCTCAGCCGGCGCGACGGGCGCGAGCGGCGCGGCGCTTCAGGGCGCGTCGCTCGTCCTCGCTGAGGCCTCCCCAGACGCCCGAGTCCTGACCGGTCTCGAGGGCGTACTGGAGGCAGATCTCCGTGACGGTGCATCGGGCGCAGACAGCCTTGGCCTTCTCGATCTGGTCGACGGCCGGACCGGTGTTGCCCACCGGGAAGAACAGCTCGGGGTCGGCAGTGAGGCAGGCGGCTTTGTCGCGCCAATCCATGTAGATGCTCCTTGTATTCATCAGTTCGCAGCGGTGGCGCACGCGTGCGCAGCCGGGAACCGGCGGTGCTGCAGGGGGAAAGCCGAATCTCGGGAAGTAGGATCGAGAGTCGATCGGCTCACGTCCCTGTGAGCATCAATTCGGCCTTGTAAATGGTCGCATAGGCATGGAAGCGAATCAAGAGTGCACTTCGGGAGAACCCTGTGAATCGACGTCCCGATCCGGGCCCTGACGACACGCCGGAAGGGCCGCTCGAGGAGCCCGCCACGGGCGGCGTCCGGGCGGCGCTCACGACCGTGACGGTGCTACTGTTCGCTGAGGCGGCGGCGCTCGTCGCGGTCCTCGCCTGGCTCGTCGTCGACCTGCTCGTGCTGCGGCCGTCGTCGGTCGCGACCGCGATCGCGCTCATCGTGCTCGTCGCGATCGCCGCGGCCTGGGTGGGGGCGATCGCCGTGGCATCCGCTCGCCGCGCCCCCTGGTCGCGGGCCGCCGCGATCGTGTGGCAGGTGCTGCAGCTCTCGGTCGCGGTCGGCGCGTTCCAGGGCCTGTTCGCACGGCCCGACCTCGGCTGGGCCCTGCTGGTGCCGGCCGTCACGATCGTCGGCCTGCTGCTCTGGCCGCCGGTCCGCCTCGCGTACTCGCGCCAGGAGGACCGGACGGCCTGAGCGGTCAGGCCTCCAGGCCGAGCTCCCTGCGGATGCGGGCGACGTGGCCCGTCGCCTTGACGTTGTACATGGGCTTGGCGATCCGGCCGTCCTCGTCGATGACGAAGGTCGAGCGGATGGAGCCCGTCACCGTCTTGCCGTAGAGCGTCTTCTCGCCCCACGCGCCGTAGGCCTGCTGCACGGCGAGGTCGGTGTCGGAGAGGAGCGGGAAGTTCAGCGAGTCGCGCTCCGCGAAGCGCTTCAGCTTGGCGGTGTCGTCCTTCGAGACGCCCACGACGCGCACGCCGGCCGACGCGAACGAGTTGAGGCTGTCGCGGAAGTCGCACGCCTCGGTCGTGCACCCGGGCGTCATGGCCTCGGGATAGAAGTAGAGCACCACCTTCTGCCCGCGCAGCGAGGAGAGGGTCACCGGAGTGCCGTCCTGGTCGGGGAGGGTGAAGTCGGGGGCGAGGTCGCCGGCGGCGAGTCGAGCGTCGGTCATGCCCCAATCGTATGGGGGCACGCTCAGGCGAAGGTCGCGAGCAGCCGCTGCAGCGAGTCGAGGCGCACCCGGCCGGTCTCGCCGAGCTCGCCCGCCTCGACGGCCTCGATGATCGCGCAGTCGGGGGAGACGGGCAGGTGGGTGCAGCCGCGCGGGCAGTCCTCGGCGATGCGCGCGAGATCGGTGAACGCGCCGAGCAGGTTGGCGGGATCGACGTGCCCGAGCCCGAACGAGCGCACGCCGGGCGTGTCGATGACCCATCCGGTGCGGTCGCCGTCGCGGAGCCGGAGCGACACCGTCGAGGACGACGTGTGACGCCCGCGACCCGTGACGACGTTGACGTGCCCGGTCGCGCGGTTCGCGTCGGGCACGAGGGCGTTCACGAGCGTCGACTTGCCGACGCCGGAGTGCCCGACGAACACCGTGCGGTGGCCGACGAGCCGGTCGGCGATCGCCTCGAGCGGCATCGCGTCGGCGCGGCTGAGGACCACGGGCAGGTCGAGCCCCGCGAAGTTCGCCAGGAACGGGGCGGGGTCGGCGAGGTCGGTCTTCGTGACGCACACGATGGGCGCGATCCCGGCGTCGTACGCGGCGACCAGGTACCGGTCGACCAGGCGCACGCGGGGCTCGGGGTTCGCCGCGGCGATGACGATGAGCATCTGGTCGGCGTTGGCGACGATGACCCGCTCGACGGCGTCGGTGTCGTCGGCGCTGCGCCGCAGCAGCGTCGTGCGCTCCTGGATGCGCACGATCCGGGCCAGGGTGCCCTCGTCGCCCGTCGTGTCGCCGACGAGGTCGACCCGGTCGCCCGTGACCACGGACTTGCGGCGCAGCTCGCTCGCCCGCGCGGCCGTGATCTCGCGCTCGGTCGGTTCGCCCTCGTCGACGAGCACGGCGTATCGGCCCCGGTCGACGCCGAGCACGATGCCGGTCTCGGCGTCGGCGTGCTCTGGCCGTACCTTCGTGCGGGGCCGGCTGCCGCGGCGGCTGGGGCGGACGCGGACGTCGGACTCGTCGTACTCGTCGTACTCGGGCTCGTCCTCGTCCGTCTCCCACCAGCTCATCCGAGCATCCGCTCCCAGAGCTCGGTGAACTGGGGGAGCGTCTTGGAGGTCGAGCCGATGTCGTCGACGACGACGCCGTCGACGGCGAGCCCGACGATCGCGCCGGTGGTGGCCATGCGGTGATCGGCATACGCCTTCCACCCGCCGCCGTGCAGGGGCGCCGGCTCGATGCGCAGGCCGTCGTCGAGCTCGGTGACCCGCCCACCGAGGCCGTTCAGCTCGGACGCGAGCGCCGCGAGGCGGTCGGTCTCGTGGTGGCGGATGTGCCCGATGCCCGTGATCGTGCTCGGCTCGTCGGCGAACGCCGCCAGCGCGACGAGGTTCGGCACGAGCTCGCCGGCCTCGGACAGGTCGAGCTCGACGCCGCGGATGCCCCGACCGCCGTCGGCACTCGGCTCGGGCGCGTGCACCGTGAGCCGGTCGCCGTCGCGCCCGACGCGCGCGCCGAACCGCGGCAGGATGGCCTCGAGCTGCGCGCCGACCTGCGTGGTCGCCGACGGCCAGCCCGTGATGGTGACCGAGCCGCCCGCGACGAGGGCGGCGACGAGGAACGGCGCGGCGTTCGACAGGTCGGGCTCGATGTCGACGTCGCGCGCCCCGATCGGCCCGGGAGCGACTCGCCACCGGCCGACCGACGGCTGCTCGACCTCCACGCCGCGTCGCGCGAGCGTGTCGATCGTCATCTCGATGTGGGGCAGGCTCGGCAGCCGCTCGCCGGTGTGCGAGAGGTCGAGTCCGCGCTCGAAGCGCGGCGCCGACAGCAGCAGGCCCGACACGAACTGGCTCGACGCCGAGGCGTCGATCGCGAGTTCGCCGCCCTCGACGCGGCCGAAGCCGTGCACCGTGAACGGCAGCGTGCCGCGACCGTCGTCGTCGAGGTCGACGCCGAGGCCGCGCAGGCCGTCGATCACGCCCCGCATCGGGCGGCGGTACGCCGTCTCGTCGCCGTCGAACGTCGTCGGACCGAGCGCCAGCGCGGCGACGGGCGGCAGGAAGCGCATGACGGTGCCGGCCAGGCCGCAGTCGATCGTGGTCGACCCGACGAGCTCGTCGGCGGGGATCACGCGCAGGTCGTCGCCGAACCCGCCGGCGCCCGGCATCCGCTCGAAGCGCGTGCCCAGCTGCCGGAGGCCCTCGAGCATGAGCTCGCTGTCGCGCGACCAGAGCGGGGCGCGCAGCACCGACGGACCGTCGGCGAGCGCCGCCAGCACGAGCTCGCGGTTGGTCAGCGACTTCGAACCCGGCAGCGACAGCGTGGCCGCGACGGGGCCGGGCGCGATGGGCGCGCGCCATCCGCCATCGGACTCGTCGGGACGGTTGTCGCCGTACGGATCGAACTCGGGCGCGGAATACCTCGATACCTGCATCGGTTACCAACAGTAGCGTCCGGCGAACGGGGAAGGAGTGGTGCGTGTGTCCGTAGCGGTGCTGGAACCCCCGGCCGTCATGCAGGCCGACGATCTAGGATGGCCCCTGATGACCGGCGACGACACTTCAGCCCCCGAGGAGACTCGGTCCGACGACGAGACGCGCGACCTCGGCGCGCTGTTCGAGGAGCAGGCCCTGCCGTTCATCGACCAGCTCTACGCGGCGGCCCTGCGCATGACCAAGAACCCCGCCGACGCGCAGGACCTCGTGCAGGAGACCTTCGTCAAGGCCTACGCCGCGTTCGGCTCGTTCACGCAGGGCACGAACCTGAAGGCGTGGCTCTACCGCATCCTCACGAACACGTTCATCAACACCTACCGGAAGAAGCAGCGCGAGCCGTACCAGGGGACGATCGACGACCTGGAGGACTGGCAGCTCGGCGGTGCCGAGTCGACCACCGCGTCCTCGAGCCGATCGGCCGAGGCCGAGGCGATCGACCACCTGCCCGACTCGGCCGTCAAGGACGCGCTGCAGGCCCTGCCCGAGGACTTCCGTCTCGCCGTGTACTTCGCCGACGTCGAGGGATTCTCCTACCAGGAGATCGCCGACATGATGAACACCCCCATCGGGACCGTGATGAGCCGCCTGCACCGTGGCCGGCGGCTGTTGCGCGAGTCCCTCGCCGACTACGCGCGCGAGCGCGGCTTCGCCGCGGCGCAGCCGGCGGCCCGATCGACCAGGAGCGCGAAATGACCGACTGCGGTTGCGAGAAGGCCAAGGCCGAACTCGAGGAGTACCTGCACAACGAGCTGTGCAGCGAGGATGCCTCCGACATCCGCGAGCACATGCAGCACTGCGACGACTGCCGCGCCGAGCTGCGCGTGGGCGTCGCCATCACCGAGGTCGTTCAGCGGGCCTGCCGCGAGAGCGCCCCCGAGGAGCTGCGGTCCATCGTGCTCACGCGCATCCGCACCATCCAGTCGGGGCACGGCGCACTGGTCGACTGAGTCACCGCGCGTCCGAACTTTCGATGGACGCGCGAGACGGCATCCGTTCCGTACCGTCGAGGACGATGAACGAGCATGCCACCACACCCCGCCGAGCCGGACGCGTCCCCGTCTGGCTCCGAGTCCTCATTCCCTCCGTCCTGATCCTGGTCTGGTTCGCGCTCTTCGGCGCGGGCGGCGCCGCGTTCGGCACGCTCTCCGACGTGCAGCAGAACGACCAGGCGTCCTTCCTCCCCGCCTCCGCCGAGGCGACCGAGGTGAACGAGCTGCAGGACGGGTTCCGCGACTCCGAGAACGTGCCCGCGATCGTCGTGTTCGCGACCGACGACGGCGCCGAGCTCACGGCCTCGCAACTCGACGACGTCGAGGCGCTGCGCGAGTCCGTGCTCGACGTCGACGGCGTCGTCGCCGACGAGTCGTCGCCCGTGATCCCGTCCGACGACGGCGAGGCGGCGCAGTTCGTCGTCTCCATCGCGCCCGGCGACGGCGAGGGAGGCGCGGGCGAGACCGTCGAGGAGGTGCGCGCGCTCCTGGCCGACTCGTCGGTCGACGGGACCGTCGCGGCCGTGACCGGGCCTGCGGGCTTCACGGCCGACCTCGCCGAGGCGTTCGCGGGCATCGACGGCCTCCTGCTGCTGGTGGCGCTCGCCGCGGTGCTCGTGATCCTCATCGTGGTGTACCGCTCGCCGTTGCTGCCCGTCATCGTGCTGTTCACGAGCCTGTCCGCGCTCACCGCGTCGGTGTTCACCGTCGTGCAGCTCGCGAAGGCCGACCTGCTGCTGCTCTCGGGCCAGACCCAGGGCATCCTGTTCATCCTCGTGATCGGTGCGGCGACCGACTACGCACTGCTCTACATCGCCCGCTACCGCGAGGCGCTGTCGCTGCACGAGCGCCGGTGGGATGCCACGTGGGCCGCGCTGAAGGGGTCGTGGGAGCCCATCGCGGCCTCCGCCGGCACCGTCATCGTCGGCCTGCTCATCCTCCTGGCGAGCGAGCTGAACTCGAACAAGATCCTCGGCCCGGTCGCCGCGATCGGCATCGCGTTCGCGCTGCTCGCCTCCCTCACGCTGCTCCCGGCGCTGATGCTCTGGGCCGGCCGGGTCGCGTTCTGGCCGCGGCGCATCGCGCGGCCGGATGCCACGGCTCCCGTCCCGGCGGCGGCGGCCGACGGCAACGACGAGCGGGGGCTGTGGGGCGCCGTCGGCCGACTCGTGTCGCGCCGCCCCCGTACGGTGTGGATCGTCTCGACGCTGCTGCTCGGCGTCATGGCGCTGGGCCTGGTGCGACTGGATGCCGACGGCGTGCCGTCGAGCGAGTTCGTGCTCGGCGAGTCGCAGGCCCGCGACGGGCAGGAGCTCGTCGGCGAGCACTTCCCCGGCGGCTCCGGCACACCCGCCGTCGTCATCGGGCCGGAGGACGAGCTGCAGGCGATCGCCGACGTCGCGCTCGACACGCCGGGCGTGGCCTCGGTCGCGGTGCTCTCGGAGGAGTCGCCGGCCGGCAGTGCGCCGGTCACCGAGGACGGCATCCAGGCGTTCGGTCCGCCCGGGACGCCCGCCCCGGCACCGACCGTGGTCGACGGCACCGTGCTGCTGCAGGCCACGCTCGAGGACCCGGCGGACTCGCCGGAGGCCGAGGCCACGGTCGTGCAGCTGCGCACCGCGCTCGACGAGGTCGGCGAGGACGTGCTCGTCGGCGGCCCGACCGCCGTCGCCCTCGACACGAACGAGGCCGCGCTCGCCGACCAGCGGCTCATCATCCCGCTCGTGCTGCTCGCGATCCTCGTGATCCTGATGCTGCTGCTCCGTGCGATCGTCGCGCCGCTCGTGCTCATCGCGAGCGTCGTGCTCTCGTTCGCGGCCGCGCTCGGGGTGTCGGCGCTCGTGTTCGAGTTCGTGTTCGGATTCCCGGGTGCGGACCCCTCGGTGCCGCTGTTCGGGTTCGTGTTCCTCGTCGCGCTCGGGGTGGACTACAACATCTTCCTCATGACGCGCGTGCGCGAGGAGTCGGTCGTGCACGGCACGCGCCGGGGGATCCTGCGAGGGCTCCGGCTCACCGGCGGCGTCATCACGTCGGCGGGGCTCGTGCTCGCGGCGACGTTCGCGGCGCTCGGCGTGCTGCCGATCCTGTTCCTCGCGCAGATCTCGTTCATCGTCGCGTTCGGCGTGCTGCTCGACACGTTCCTCGTGCGCACGCTGCTCGTGCCCGCGGCCGCCTACGACATCGGCCGGGCGATCTGGTGGCCGAGCCGGCTCGCGCGCCGCGATCCGGAGCCGCTCCGCACGCCTGCGCAGGCGCCGGCGCAGCCGGCAGCCCAGGTCGCCGACGAGCCGGAGCCCGTGACCTCGGCCTGAGACGAGACGAGACGAGCGAATGCCCCTCCTGGAGGCATCCGCTCGTCTCGTCGTTCGCGGGGCGGGTGCCCGCTGCGGCCCGCTACAGGGTCAGTGCCCGCTTGACCAGGTCGGCCTGCTCGGTCGCGTGCCGCTTGGCGGAGCCGGTCGCGGGCGACGCCGCCGCCGCGCGGGCCACGACGCGCACCTCGCGCGGGCCGAGCTTGTTCGTCTCGATGATGAAGAACGGCCAGGCGCCCTGGTTCTCCGGTTCCTCCTGCGCCCAGACGAGCTCGGCGTTGGGGTAGCCGTCGGCGATCGCCTTGAGGTCGGCGCCGGGCAGCGGGTAGTACTGCTCGAGCCGGACGACGGCGATCTCGGGGTTGGGGTTCTTCTCGAGCTCGGCGATCAGGTCGTAGTAGAACTTGCCCGAGAGGAACACGACGCGCTTGACCGCCTGCTTGTCGGTGATGCGCGCGTCGTCGATGACGGGCTCGAACCGGCCCCCGGTGAAGTCGGCGACCTCGCTCGTCGCGCCGCGCAGGCGCAGCATCGCCTTCGGCGTGAACACCACGAGCGGGCGGCGCGGGCGCTGGTACGCCTGGCGGCGCAGCAGGTGGAAGTACGACGCCGGGGTCGAGGGACGCGCGACGGTCATGTTGTCTTCGGCGCACAGCTGGAGGTAGCGCTCGATGCGCGCGCTCGAGTGGTCGGGACCCTGACCCTCGTAGCCGTGCGGCAGCAGGAGCACGACGCTCGAACGCTGGCCCCACTTCTGCTCGGCCGAGGAGATGAACTCGTCGATGACGGTCTGCGCGCCGTTGGCGAAGTCGCCGAACTGCGCCTCCCACATCACCAGCGCGTCGGCCCGCTCGACCGAGTAGCCGTACTCGAAGCCCATCGCCGCGTACTCGCTGAGCAGCGAGTCGTAGATCCAGAACCGCGCCTGCTGGTCGGAGAGGTTCTGCAGCGGCAGCCACTCCTGGCCGTTCACGCGGTCGTGGAGCACCGCGTGGCGCTGCACGAACGTGCCGCGGCGCGCGTCCTGGCCGACGAGGCGCACCGGCGTGCCCTCGAGCAGGAGCGAGCCGAGTGCGAGCAGCTCGCCGAAGCCCCAGTCGATCTTGCCGTTGCGGGTCATGTCGACGCGCTTGGCCAGCAGCTGCTGGATCTTGGGGTGGACGGTGAAGCCCGCGGGCTTGTTGTTGAACGCGTCGCCGATCGCGTGGACGACCTCGGTCGACACGCCGGTCGTCTCGAGCTCGCCCGAAGGGGGCTCGGGTGCGCGCTGCGACTCGGTCGCCCCGACCACGGGGATCGCGCCGGTCTGCACGGCGTGCGTCTCGGCGAAGGCGCGCTCCAGGCGGTCCTGGAAGTCGCGGTGCGCGTTCTCGTACTCCTCTTCGGTGATGTCGCCGCGACCGACGAGGGCCTCGGTGTAGAGCTTGCGGACCGAGCGCTTGGACTCGATGAGGTTGTACATCAGCGGCTGCGTCATCGAGGGGTCGTCGCCCTCGTTGTGCCCACGGCGGCGGTAGCAGACGAGGTCGATGACGACGTCGCGCTTGAACTCCTGGCGGTAGCGGAACGCGAGCTCCGCGACGCGGACGACGGCCTCGGGGTCGTCGCCGTTGACGTGGAAGATCGGGGCCTGGATGGCCTTGGCGACATCCGTCGAGTAGATCGAGGATCGAGCGTCGCCCGGCACGGTGGTGAAGCCGACCTGGTTGTTGACCACGAGGTGGATGGTGCCGCCCGTGCGGTACGCGCGCAGCTGCGACATCTGCATGGTCTCGACCACGATGCCCTGGCCCGCCATGGCCGCGTCGCCGTGGATGAGGATCGGCAGGGTCGAGAAGGAGCCGATGGGCTTGCGATCCTGCTTGGCACGGACGATGCCCTCGAGCACGCCGTCGACGGCCTCGAGGTGCGAGGGGTTCGCCGCCAGCGTCACGGGCACCTGGTGGCCGTCGTCGGCGGTGAAGGTGCCCTCGGTGCCGAGGTGGTACTTCACGTCGCCCGAGCCCGAGAAGCCCCGGGTGTCCTGCGTGCCCTCGAACTCGCGGAACACCTGGCCGTAGGTCTTGCCGGCGATGTTGGTGAGCACGTTGAGCCGGCCGCGGTGCGCCATGCCGATGGCGACCTCGTCGAGGCCCTCCTTCGCGGCACCCTGCAGCACCTCGTCGAGCAGCGCGATCATCGACTCGCCGCCCTCGAGGCTGAAGCGCTTCTGGCCGACGTACTTGGTCTGCAGGAACGTCTCGAACGCCTCGGCCTCGTTGAGCTTGCCGAGGATGCGCATCTGCTCGTCGTGCGTGGGCTTCTCGTACTTGCGCTCGACCTGGTGCTGGATCCAGCGCCGCTGCACCGGGTCCTGGATGTGCATGTACTCGATGCCGATCGTGCGGCAGTACGAGTCGCGGAGCACGCCGAGGATGTCGCGCAGGAGGGCAGTGCGCTTGTCGCCGAAGCCGCCGGTGACGAACTCGCGGTCGAGGTCCCAGAAGGTCAGGCCGTGGCTCTCGATGTCGAGGTCGGGGTGCGAGCGCTGCACGTACTCGAGCGGGTCGGTGTCGGCCATCATGTGGCCGCGCACGCGGAACGAGTTGATGAGCTCCTGCACGCGAGCCGTCTTGTCGATCGCGCTGGCGATGTCGACCGAGATGTCGGGCGCCCAGCGGATCGGCTCGTACGGGAGCCGGAGCGCCGCGAAGAGGTCCTGGTAGAAGTTGCGCTCGCCGATGAGCAGCTCGTGGACCTTCTTCAGGAACTCGCCCGAGCCCGCGCCCTGGATGACGCGGTGGTCGTAGGTCGAGGTCAGCGTGATCGTCTTGCCGATCGCGAGGTTCGCGAGCGTCTTCTCGCTCGCGCCCTGGAACTCGGCCGGGTACTCGAGGGCGCCGGCGCCGATGATGCAGCCCTGGCCCTTCATCAGGCGCGGCACCGAGTGCACGGTGCCGATGCCGCCCGGGTTGGTCAGCGAGATCGTCGCGCCGCTGAAGTCGTCGGCCGTGAGCTTGTTGCCGCGAGCCCGCGACACCAGGTCTTCGTAGGCGTTGAGGTACTCGTTGAAGGTCATGGTCTCGGCGCGCTTGATCGCGGGCACGAGCAGGGCACGGGTGCCGTCGGGCTTCGGGATGTCGATCGCGATGCCCAGGCCGATGTGGGCCGGCTTGACGAGGCTCGGCTTGCCGTCGACCTCGGCGTAGTAGACGTTCTGGCTCGGGAACTCCTTGAGCGCCTGGATAAGCGCCCACCCGATGAGGTGCGTGAACGACACCTTGCCGCCGCGCGTGCGGCGGAGGTGGTTGTTGATCACGATCCGGTTGTCGATCATGAGCTTGGCCGGCACGGTGCGCACGCTCGTCGCGGTCGGGACGGTGAGCGAGGCGTCCATGTTGGCGGCGAGCGTCTTCGGCAGGCCGCGCAGGGGGACGATCTCGTCTTCCCGCTCGCCGGCGTCGGCCCGCGGCTGCGGGCTGGTCACAGGCACGTCGGCGGGGACCGGCGCGGTGCGCGGGGCGACCGACGTGGTGCGCGCCTCGGGCGCCTGGCCGATGACCAGGCTCGGCGCGGTCGCCGGGTGGGACGCAGGGGGCTGGGTCGTCGCGACGGGGGCCGCCGGGGCGGCCGGTGCCGACGGTGCGGGCTGCGCGGCCGCGTTCGCGGGCGGCGCGGCCGGGGCGGCGTTCGGAGCCGGCGCGGCGGGAGCGGCATCCGTCGCCTCGTTCGCGGCCCGGAGGAGCTCGGCCTCGTCGGGCATCGCCGCGGGCGCCTGCGGCGGGGCGGCGGCCTCACCGGTGCGGATCTGGCGGTAGTGCTCGAGCACCGGCCGCCAGGTCTCGTCGACCGATTGCGGGTCGGCGAGGAACCGCTCGTACATCTCGTCCACGAGCCATTCGTTGGCTCCGAACTCCGCCGACGTCGTCTCGTCGGACCCCGACCCGGTCAATTGGCTCGACACAGCCTCTCGCCCACTCTCTCCATTGATGTTTCTCACCTTGGCGGCGTGGCGCGCGCAGCACGGCGCGGGACGCCCTGACAAGCCTAAACCCCTTCCGGGGGCCGTCGGGACCGCTCAGGTATAGCGTGAACGACATGCAGTTCTACCGCACGACGCCGCGGCACGACCTCACGTACTCCGACGTCTTCCTCGTGCCGAGCCGCTCGGGCGTGACCAGCCGGCTCGACGTCTCGCTCGCGCCCGACGACGGGTCGGGCGCGTCGATCCCGATCGTCTCGGCGAACATGAACTCGGTCACCGGGCCCCGCCTCGCGGCGACCCTCGCGCGCCGCGGCGGCATCGGCGTGCTGCCGCAGGACCTGCCGCTGCAGGAGCTCGACGAGTCGATCCGCTGGGTGAAGTCGCGGCCCGCACGATTCGACGTGCCGCACGCCTTCTCGGTCGACCAGTCCGCGGCCGACGCCCTCGAGGTGCTGCCGCCCGTCGAGGGGCACGGCATCGTGCTCACCGACGACGAGGGCCGGTACGTGGGTACCATCCCCGCGTCGCGCCTCGCGACGGCCCTTCCCGACGCGCGCCTCGGCGACCTCGTGCACGGGGCAATCCCGTCGCTCGACGCCGACGACGTCGACACGCCGCGTCGGGCGTTCGACCTGATGGTCGACGCAGGACTCGACTTCGCGCCGGTGCTCGAGCACGGCCGCGTGGTCGGCACGCTCAGCCGGCGCAGCGCGCTGCGCGGCACGATCTCCGAGCCGAACACGGATGCCGCCGGCCGCCTCCGCGTCGCGGCGGCGATCGGCATCAACGGCGACGTGGGCGCCAAGGCGCGCGCGCTCGCCGCGGCGGGCGTCGACATGCTCGTGGTCGACACCGCCCACGGCCACCAGGAGGGCATGATCGCCGCGGTGCGCGCCGTGAAGGCCGCGGGGCTCGGCATCCCGGTCGTCGCGGGCAACATCGTCACGGCCGACGCGGTCGCCGACCTCGTCGAGGCGGGCGCCGACGTGCTGAAGGTCGGCGTCGGTCCGGGCGCCATGTGCACGACGCGCATGATGACGGCGGTCGGGCGCCCCCAGTTCTCGGCGGTGCTCGAGACGTCCGAGGCGGCGCGCGAGGCCGGTGCGGCCGTGTGGGCCGACGGGGGAGTGCGCTACCCGAGGGATGTCGCCCTCGCCCTCGCCGCGGGCGCGGCCTCCGTCATGATCGGCTCGTGGTTCGCCGGTACGATCGAGGCGCCGGGCACCCTGCGCCGCGACGCCGACGGCCGGGTCTACAAGGAGAGCTGGGGCATGGCCTCGACGAAGGCCGTCAAGGAGCGCTTCGGCCGGCTGTCGGCGTACGAGCTCGCCCGCAAGGAGCTGTTCGCCGAGGGCATCTCGTCGTCGGCGATCTACCTCGACCCGCTGCGTCCGTCGCTCGAGGACCTGCTCGACATGATCACGTCGGGCGTGCGCAGCTCGTTCACCTACGCCGGCGCGCGCAGCGTCCCGGAGTTCCGCGAGCGCGCACTCGTCGGCATCCAGTCCGCGGCCGGCTACGAGGAGGGCAAGGCGCTCCCGGTCAGCTGGTAGCGCCCGGAGCGGGCCCCGTCAGGGCGTGTGACGGGGGCGTTACGGCTCGGCGGGCTCGCGACATCCGCCGATATACTGGCTCGACCATGGATGATCCTCCCTCTGCGAAGTCCCCTGGCCATAGACCCTCGCCCGTGACCGAACGGGGTGGTGCGGATGTCTGAGTGGTTGCTCCTCGGCATCGGTCTCCTCCTCACGATCGGCACGGGCTTGTTCGTCGCGAGCGAGTTCGCGCTCGTCAACCTCGACCGCTCCGACCTCGAGGCGCGCCGCGCCAAGGGCGAGACCCGGCTCGGCATGACGATCGAGGCGCTGAAGATCACCTCGACGCACCTGTCGAGCGCGCAGCTGGGCATCACGCTCACCACGCTGCTCACCGGGTACACGATGGAGCCGGCGATCTCGTCGCTGCTCGCCGCACCGCTCGGGGCGCTCGGGCTGCCCGAGGGCGCGATCCGGCCCGTCGGCGCGATCACCGCGATGGTCGTGGCGACCCTGCTGTCGATGATCATCGGCGAGCTCGTGCCGAAGAACTTCGCGCTCGCGCTGCCGCTGGCGACCGCGAAGGTCGTGATCCCGTTCCAGACGGCGTTCACGTGGGTGTTCCGTCCCGCGATCGTCGTGCTGAACGGCAGTGCGAACGGCCTGCTCCGCGCCATCGGCATCGAGCCGAAGGAGGAGCTCTCGGGCGCCCGCTCGGCCGAGGAGCTCTCCTCGCTCGTGCGCCGGTCCGCGAGCGCGGGCCTGCTCGAGCAGGACACCGCGACGCTGCTCGGGCGCACGCTCCGCTTCTCCGAGCACGACGCCTCCGACGTGATGACGCCGCGGCCGCGCGTCGCGGCCGTACAGCGGCTCGAACCGGCCGAGGCCGTGATCGAGCTCGCCCGACAGACCGGCTTCTCGCGGTTCCCCGTGTACGACGAGGACCTCGACGACGTCGTGGGCCTCGTGCACGTCAAGCAGGCCGTCGCGGTCCCGCGCGAGAAGCGCGGCGACGTCCCCGCCTCCGCGCTCCAGTCCGAGGCGCTGCGCGTGCCCGAGACGATGAAGCTCGACCTGCTGCTCGGCGAGCTCCGCGGTCGCGGCTACCAGATGGCGGTCGTCGTCGACGAGTACGGCGGCACCGCGGGCGTCGCCACGCTCGAGGACCTGGTCGAGGAGCTCGTGGGCGAGGTCTCCGACGAGCACGACCGCACGCGGGCCGGCGTGGTCCGTCGTGGCGAGTTCGTGAGCTTCCCCGGCATCCTGCGACCCGACGAGCTGCTCGATCGCACCGGCATCCGGGTCCCCGAGGACGGCGCCTACGAGACCGTCGCCGGGTACGTGATGGCCAGCCTCGGGCGCATGCCGGTCGTCGGCGACGAGGTCGAGATCGAGGGCGGCCGGTTCCGCGTGCAGCGCATGGAGGGCCGACGCATCGACCGCATCCAGTTCACCCCGGCGACCGCGCGGACGCACGCCGACACGATGGCGGAGGTGGAGCGATGAGCGACTGGGCCGGACTCGCCTGGCTGTTCGTGCTGCTGGCCGGCAACGCCTTCTTCGTGGGCGCCGAGTTCGCCGTGATCTCGGCACGCCGATCGCAGATCGAACCGCTCGCCGAGAGCGGAAGGCGCAGCGCCAAGACCGCGCTGTGGGCCATGGAGCACGCCACGCTCATGCTGGCCATGAGCCAGCTCGGCATCACGATCTGCTCGCTGCTGATCCTGACGGTCTCCGAGCCCGCCATCCACCACCTGCTCGAGGTCCCGCTCGAGCTGACCGGATGGTCCGAGGAGGTCGTGTCGACGGTCGCGTTCGTCGTCGCCCTGCTGCTGGTCTCGTACCTGCACGTCGTGCTCGGCGAGATGGTGCCGAAGAACCTGTCCTTCTCGCTGCCCGACCGGGCCGTGCTCGTGCTGGCGCCGCCCCTCGTGTTCGTCGCCCGGATCTTCCGCCCCGTGATCGTGGCGCTGAACGCGACCGCGAACGGCGTGCTGCGGCTCTTCGGCGTGGAGCCGAAGAGCGAGGCCACCTCGACGTACACGCTCGAGGAGGTGCAGACCATCGTCGACCAGTCGCGGCGCGAGGGCGTGCTCTCGGACGCGAGCGGCACGCTCTTCGCGGCGTTCGAGTTCACGACCAAGCGCGTGAGCGACGTCGCGGTGCCCATGTCGGAACTGGTCTGCCTGCCCGACGACGCCACGCCGGCCGACGTCGAGCGCGCGGTCGCGCGCCGCGGCTTCTCGCGGTACGTGCTCGCGGGCGAGGACGGCGAGCCCGACGGGTACGTCCACCTCAAGGACGTGATCGACCTCGACGACGACGAGTTCGACGAACCGATCCCCGCGAAGCGCGTGCGCCGCCTGGTCTCGATCTTCGCGGGCACCGACCTCGAGGATGCGCTGGCCTCGATGCGACGCCAGGGCGCGCACGTCGCGCGCGCGTTCGACGACCAGGGTCGCACGACCGGCGTGATCTTCCTCGAGGACATCATCGAGGAGCTCGTCGGCGAGGTGGAGGACGCCACCCGGAGGGGGTGAGGCGCGCGGGGCGCGCGCGGCGTAGACTTCGCGCGTCACGAAAGCTGAGGTGCTGTCATGTTCGAGAACTCCATCGCATTGGCCACCCTCGCCGCCTCCGACCAGGAGCGCGCCCGGAAGTTCTGGAAGGACGTCTTCGGGCTCGAGCCGGTGCGGAGCGACCCGGGTGGCGACTTCTACGTGATCGGTGGCGTCGGCGTCCTCGTGTACGAGTCCCAGTTCGCCGGCACCAACAAGGCGACCGCCTTCTCGATCATGACCGACGACCTCGACCGCGACATGACCGCACTGCGCGCGAAGGGCGTCACCTTCCACGACTACGACCTGCCCGGCATCAAGACCGAGAACGGCGTCGTCGACATGGAGGGCGAACGCGGCGCGTGGTTCGACGACAGCGAGGGCAACATCATCTCGATCGCCCAGCCGACGAGCATGTCGATGGACGATGCGAGGGCGATGCTCACGGGCATGCGCCTGAACTAGCCGGGAGTCAGAACTCGCCGTCGTTGAGCTCGGGCCGCGCACGGAGGTACTGCGGCGGCCACATCGACGAGCCCGCGCCGAGCACGGACGCGGCCCGCATCGCGAAGTGCGGGTCGCGCATCATGGCCTTGCCGAACATGACCGCGTCGGCCGCGCCGGATGCGACGAGCGCCTCGGCCTGCGCCGCCGTCGTGATCCGCCCCACCGCCGAGACCGACACGCCGGCCCGGCCGCCGACGAACTCGGCGTGCGCGGCCTGGTACGCCGGACCGACCGGGATCCGCACGTCGCGCACGAGCCCGCCGGTCGAGATGTCGAAGAAGTCCGCGCCGGCCTCCGCGGCCCACCGGGCCACCGTCGAGGTCTGCTCCTCGTCCCAGCCGCCGGGCGCCCAGTCCGTCGCCGAGAACCGCACGAACAGCGGCATCCGCTCGCCGATCTCGGCCCGCACCACGCGGACGAGCTCGAGCAGCAGCCGCGCGCGGTTCTCGAGCGAGCCGCCCCAGCGGTCGTCGCGGAGGTTCGAGAGCGGCGAGAGGAACTGGTGAACGAGGTAGCCGTGCGCGGCGTGGACCTCGACGACGTCGAAGCCCGCCTCGACCGCGCGCCGCGCGGCGGCCCGGAAGTCCTCGACGACGGCGAGGATCCCGGCCTCGTCGAGCGCGGCCGGCACGCGCAGCCCGTCGAACGCGACCGCCGACGGCGCGACGGTCTCCCAGCCGCCCTCCTCGAGCGGCTGCGATCCCGGTCGGCGCAGGTGCTCCTGCCACACCGACGCCTTGCGACCGGCATGGGCGAGCTGGATCCCGGAGGCCGCTCCCTGCGACCGGATGAAGCGCGTGACGCGCGACCACGCCGCGGCCTGCTCGTCATTCCACAGGCCCGTGTCGTGGTCGGAGATCCGGCCCTCGGGGCTGACCGCGGTCGCCTCCGCGATCACGAGTCCGGCGCCGCCGGCGGCCATCGAGCCGAGGTGCACGAGATGCCAGTCGTGCGGCACCCCGTCGAGCTCGGTCACCGAGTACTGGCAGAGCGGCGGCACCCACACGCGGTTGCGGATCTCGAGTCCCCGGATGGTGATCGGACGGAACAGCGCGGGCACCTCCGCGGCGGCGGGCGCGGCGTGCGCCTCCCCGGCGCTCATGCGGCGAGCTCCCGCAGCCAGGACTCGAGGCCCGCGGCATCCGTGAACACGTGCCCGTCGCCGCCCACGGAACGCGCGCCCTCGACGTTCACCGCCTTGTTGTCGACGAAGAGGAACTCGGCCGCGCCGATGCCGAGCTCGGCCATCACGTGCGCGTAGATGTCGGCGCCCGGCTTGACCATGCCGAGCTCGCCGCTGACGAAGACCCGCTCGAACAGCGGGGCGAACGAGCCGTGCCGCAGCCAGCCGCCGAAGTCGGGGCCGGCGTTGGAGAGCAGCGCCATCCGCGTGCCGCCCTCGCGCAGCGCGTGCAGCACGGCCAGGGTCGCGGGGTCGACGCTCAGCCAGCTCCGGTGGTCGATCGCCCACAACTCGTGGACATCGATCGCCGACCAGCTCGCGCCGAGCGCGTCGGCCACGAGCGCCCAGTACGCCGCGATCGAGAGGGTGCCGCGGTCGAGCTCGTCGCGGTGCGCCCAGTACGCGGGCCAGAACGCCTCGGGGTCGATGCCCGCCCGGGCGGTCAGCGCGTCGCGGTCGGCCTCGGACGGCGAGCGCGAGATCACCTCGCCGTAGTCGAAGACGACGACGCGTGGGGATAGGGCGATCGGCGCGTGGATGGTCGCGGGCATGCTCCTCAACCTATCGTTGGGAGCATGGCAACCGGCACGTGGCGCGAATGGACCGCCGACGACGCATCCGACTGGCTCAGCGCCCCGAGCGCGAGCGACGACAAGTACCGCCGGGGCGTGCTGGGCGTCATCACGGGATCGCCCGACTTCCCGGGCGCCGCGGTGCTCGGCGTCGAGGCCGCGCACCGCACGGGGGTCGGGATGGTGCGCTTCACAGGTCCGCGCGCGGTCAGGCAGGCCGTGCTGACAGCGCGGCCCGAGACGGTCGGGGTTCCCGGGCGCGTGCAGGCGTGGCTGCTCGGCTCGGGCATGGACGCCGGGCACCGCTCGTTCGTGCTCGCCGGCGACCTCCAGCACGCGCTGGCCTCGGGCGAGCCGGTCGTGCTCGACGCGGGCGGGCTCGACCTGGTGGGCAGCCACACGGCGCCGACCGTGATCACGCCGCACTCGCGCGAGCTCGCGCGGCTGCTCAACGACCGCGACGTGGCGTGCACGGTCGAGGAGGTCGACGCCGATCCGGCCGCCTGGGCCGAGCGCACCTCGCACGAACTGGAGGTCGCCGTGCTGCTGAAGGGCGCCGTGACCCACGTGTGCGACCCCGACGGCACCCGCCTGACGGTGACCGCCTCGACGCACTGGCTCGCGAGCGCCGGCACCGGCGACGTGCTCGGCGGCATCATCGGCGCGCTCGCCGCGACGCACCACGAGCGGCTCGCGGCCGACGCGACCGCGATCACGTTCCTCGCAGCCACGGCGGCGTTCATCCACTCCGAGGCCGCCCGCCACGCGACCGACGCGTGGGACGGCGGACCGGTGACGGCGATGGATGTCGCGCAGGCGATCCCGCCCGTCGTGGGCCGGCTGCTGACGGGCTAGACGTCCGGGTCGCCCGCGTCCGCACCGTCGCCCGCGCCGCCGCCCGCCGCGCCGGGTGCGGCGCCTCGCAGGAACTCGCGCGTGCGCGCCTCCCGCGGCGCGGTGAAGAAGCGCGCCGCGGGGGCGTCCTCGACGACGCGTCCGCCGTCGAGGAGGACGACCCGGTCGGCGACCTCGCGCGCGAAGGCCATCTCGTGCGTGGCCATCAGGATGGTGGTGCCGGATGCCGCGAGCGAGCGCACGAGCGCCAGGACCTCGCCGACCAACTCGGGGTCGAGCGCGCTCGTCACCTCGTCGAGCAGGAGCAGCTCGGGCTCGGTCGCGATCGCGCGGACGATCGCGACCCGCTGCTGCTGGCCGCCCGAGAGCCGGTCGGGGAACGCCGCGGCGAAGTCCAGCAGCCCGATCGAGGCGAGGAGCTCACGCCCGCGCGCCTCGGCGTCGGCGCGACGTCGGCGGTGCACGACCCGGGAGGCGAGCGTGATGTTGTCGAGCACGCTGAGGTGCGGGAACAGGTTGTAGTGCTGGAACACGATCCCGATGCGCGCGCGCACGGCGTCGGCGTCGACCCGGGGGTCGCTGATGTCGCGGCCGGCCAGCCGGATCACGCCGTCGTCGATCGGCTCGGTCAGGTTTACGGTGCGCAGCAGCGTCGACTTGCCCGATCCCGACGGCCCGACGAGGGCCACCACCTCATGCGCGCCGACGTCGAGGTCGACCCCGGCGAGCGCGACCCGGTCGCCGTAGGCACGGCGGATGCCCCGCAGCTCGAGCAGCGGCGCCTCGACCGTCCGGCCCGCTCCCTCGCTCACAGCACGCTCCCCGCCTGTTCGCGGCGGCGCTGCCGCGCGCTCAGCCAGTCGGTCAGCCGGATGAACGGCCAGGACAGGAGCACGAACAGGAGTCCGGCGACCACGTACGGCGTGAAATTGAAGGCCTGCGCGGTCTCGATCTGCGCCGCCCGCACCGCGTCGACCGCGCCGAGCACCGAGATGAGGCCGACGTCCTTCTGCATGGCCACGAAGTCGTTCATCAGCGCGGGCGTGACCTTGCGGAAGGCCTGCGGGAGCACGACCCGCACCATCGACTGGCGGTGGCTGAGGCCGAGCGAGCGCGCGGCGAGGCGCTGCGACGGATGGACCGCCTCGATGCCCGCCCGGAAGACCTCCGACACGTAGGCCGAGTAGGTCAGGATCAGCGCGATCGTGCCCCAGAACGCCGCCGGCATCCGCTCGGTCAGCTGCAGGCCGGGGATCCCGAAGCCGACGAGGTACAGGACGATGATGAGCGGCAGCCCGCGGAACAGGTCGGTGTACGCCGCCGCGAGGAAGCGCAGCGGGAAGAAGACCGGTCCGCGGAGCGTGCGGATCGTGGCGAGGAGCACGCCGAGCACCGCGACCCCGAGGCTCGCCACGACCAGCACCTGGATGTTCAGCAGGAGCCCCTCGAGGATGCGGGGAAGGGAGTCGAGCGCGACCTGCGGGTCGAAGAAGGACTGCTGCACGCGCGCCCAGCCCGGCGAGCCGAGCACCGCGGCCCCGAGCGCCACGGCCAGGACCAGCGTCGAGACGAGCCCGACCAGCACCGATCGGCTCGACTGCCGCTTCCGGTAGGCGCGGCGTTCGAGCTCGACGGCGCTGGGCGGGGGCGTCGTCGCGTCGCCGGCCGCGTCCGCCGCCGCGCGGGACGCCGGCCGGATCACTCCAGCACGGGCGCCGTGTCGTCGCCGCCGAGCCACTCCTCGGCGAGGGCGTCGAGCGTGCCGTCCTCGCGGAGGGCGTCGACCGCGGCGGTGACGTCGGCCGTCAGCGGCGAGTCCTTCTCCAGGACGAGGCCGAACTGGTCGGCCCCCGCGGTTCCTGGCAGCTGGCCGACGATGAGGCCGCCGTCGAGCTCGACCCCGGTCAGGTAGAACGCGGTCGGGAGGTCGACCACGATCGCATCGACCTGGCCGGCCTGCAGGGCGAGCTTGGCGTCGTCGTTCGTGTTGAAGACCTGCGCGCCCGCGTCGGGTGCGATGACCTCCTCGATGGCGTCGAGGCTCGTCGTGCCGGTCTGCGCGCCGACGAGCAGCGGCTTCAGCTCGGCGATCGACGATGCGTCGGCGGCGGGGGAGCCCTCGACGGTGATGACGACCTGGGTGGTCTCGTAGTACGGCGACGAGAAGTCGACGGCCTCTTCCCGCTCCTCGGTGATCGAGAACTGCTGGAGGTTGAAGTCGAAGTCCTTGGGACCCGGCGCGATCGCCTGGTCGAAGGTCGTGCGGACCCACACCACGTCCTCCGCGGCGAACCCCAGCTGCTCGGCGACCGCGTAGGCCACGGCCGACTCGAAGCCCTCGCCGGACTCGGGGTCGTCGTCGATCACCCACGGGTAGTACGCCGGTTCGCCCGTGCCGATGGTGAGCTTGCCGTCGGTGAGGTAGCCCGAACCGGAATCGCCCTCGTCGGCGGTGCCGCCTCCGGTCGAGCACCCCGCGAGCGCGGCGACGGCCAGCGCGGCGACGGCGGTGGCGAGGATCGTGGATCGTGCGGTCATGGGGTCCTCCGATGCGCGGCGACGGCGATGGTCTCAGCATCCCGGATCCGGGTCCGCCGCGGGTGCATCGTGGCGTACTGTGACGCGTTCGTTAGGCTCGGAAGCCGTGACCGAGGGCGTGGTGGAGGCCGGCGAGCAGCGCGGTCGGCGGCGACGCGGCATCCGTCGACGTCTGGGCGGCCGCACCGCGGCGTGGATCGCGTTCGCATCGGTCCACCTCGTGCTCGCCGCGGTGAACCTCCGGAGCCCGTCGGCCCCGATGTGGGATGTGACCGCCGTGTACCTGGCCTGGGCGGAGAGCGCGCAGGGCGGGTGGGTCCGCATGGGGATCGACATGCCGTGGGTGTACCCGATCCTCGCCTTCGCGCCGATGACGGCGGCGCTCGCGTTCGGAGCCGACTGGTACGGCGCGACGTGGCTGGTGATGGTGACGCTGCTGGATGCGATCGCGTTCGCCGTGCTGCTCGGAACGGGCGTCCTCTCGCGCCGGCGGCGGGCGGCGGCATGGTGGTGGATCGCGTTCCTGGCGCTGCTCGGTCCGATCGCCCTCGGCCGCATCGACACCGTGACCGTGCCGTTCGCGATCGTCGGGCTGCTCTGGGCGGCAGGTCGTCCGGTGGTCGCGGCGGCGCTGCTGACCGTCGCGGCCTGGATCAAGGTGTGGCCGGCCGCACTGGTGGCGACGCTCGTCGTGGCGCTCCGGCGCCGCGTGGAGGTCGTGATCGTCGCCGCGAGCCTGAGCGCCGGCATCCTCGGCGTGAGCCTGATCGCCGGATCGGGGTCGAACGCCTTCGGCTTCATCGCCGAGCAGGCCGGGCGGGGGGTCCAGGTCGAGTCGCCGTTCGCTCTGCCCTGGCTCTGGTGGATCGTGGGCGGCGCCACCGAGGCGACGATCGCGTTCGACCGCGACATCCTCACGTTCCAGGTGGAGGGGCCGGGGGTCGCGACCGCCGCCGGCCTCGCCACGCCCGTCATGGTGGTGGGGGTCGCGGTCGTGCTCGCGTTCGGCCTTCGCGCCGTCCGGCGCGGCGCGCACCTCGTGGCGCTGCTGCCGCCGCTGGCCGTCGCCTTCACCACGGTGCTCATCGTCGCGAACAAGGTCGGCTCGCCGCAGTTCGTCACCTGGCTCGCCGCTCCGGTCGTGCTGGGGCTCGTGCTGGGCGGCGGCCGCTTCCTGGTGCCGGCCTCGCTCGCGGCGGCCGTCGCGCTGCTCACGCACGTGATCTACCCGTACTGGTACGGCTGGCTGCTCATCGCCAACCCCGGCTTCGTGCTGGTGCTGACGGTGAAGGTGCTCCTGCTCGTCGTCCTGCTCGGGTGGGCGCTGCGCGCCGTGTGGCAGGCTGGTTCCGCGCGCACGACGTCGGTGGCGTCCGCGGCCTAGGGTCGCACGGCGATCGTCGCACTGAGGAGGGGAGAGCCATGCTGGTCGCGTTCTCGGTCGCACCGAGCGGCACGGGCCGCACCGACGGATCGGTGCACGACGCGGTGGCGGAGGCGGTGCGGATCGTCCGCGAGTCCGGCCTGCCGAACCGCACGACCTCGATGTTCACCGAGATCGAGGGCGAGTGGGACGAGGTGTTCCGGGTGATCCGTGACGCGTGCGAGGCGGTGGGCGACTACGGGTCGCGCGTCTCGCTCGTCCTGAAGGCCGACATCCGCCCGGGATTCACCGGGGAGATCGAGGCGAAGGTCGATCGGCTCGAGGCGGCGCTCGAGAACGACGGCTGACGGCCCGCGTCGGCGCGCACGCCGGCCGCGCGATGCGTCGGCATCCGAACCGGCGGGTTTGTCGAATCGATTCGATCCGTGGCATCATCGAAGGGTGACCCACGCTTCCGACGGGCCGACGACGTTGTCGCCGGCCCGCATCCGTTTCGCGCTCCTCGCCCTCGCGATGGGCGGCTTCGGCATCGGCGCGACCGAGTTCGTGGCGATGGGCCTGCTGCCCGAGATGGCCGCCGACCTGCTGCCCGGCCTCGCCGCCAGCTCGACCGACGCCGCGAACGCCGCCGCCGGCTGGGTGATCTCCGCGTACGCGCTGGGCGTGGTCGTCGGCGCCCCGACGATCGCCGCCGCGGCGGCCCGCTGGCCCCGCAAGCGACTCCTGCTCGCGCTGCTCGCCGCCTTCAGCCTCGGCACGATCGCGTCGGCCCTGCTGCCGACCTTCGAGCTCGTCGTCGCGGCCCGGTTCGTGGCCGCGCTGCCGCACGGGGCGTACTTCGGCATCGCCTCGCTCGTCGCCGCGAGCCTCCTGGGCCCCGGCAAGCGGGCCCGGGGCGTCGCCCTCGTCCTGTCGGGCCTGACGATCGCGAACGTCGTCGGCGTGCCCGCGATCACCTGGCTGGGCCAGCAGGCCGGATGGCGCGTGGCCTACCTCGCCGTGGCCGCGATCTTCGTCGCGACCTTCCTCGCCGTGCTCGCGGCCGTGCCCTGGCAGCCCGGCGACCCCGCCGCGACGTTCGCACGCGAACTGCGCGTGTTCACGCGCGCGCAGGCGTGGTTCGCGTTGGCGATCGGCGCGATCGGATTCGGCGGTCTGTTCGCGGTCTACAGCTACGTCGCCCCGCTGGCCACCGAGGTCACGGGCCTGCCGTCGGCGCTGGTGCCGGTCGTGCTCGTCGTATTCGGCCTGGGCATGACGATCGGCAACCTCGTCGGCGGGCGCCTCGCCGACTGGAGCGTGCGCCGCTCGATGTACCTGTTCTTCGCGACGCTCGCGGCGGCGCTGGTGCTGCTCGCGCTCACCGCGCAGTACCCGCTCGGCCTCGGAGTCGGCGTGTTCCTGGTCGGGGCGTCGTCGGCGGCGCTCTCGCCGACCATCCAGGCCCGGCTCATGGACGTCGCCCGCGACAGCCAGTCGATCGCCGCGGCGCTCAACCACTCGGCCCTGAACGTGGGCAACAGCCTCGGCGCGATCGTCGGTGGCATGGTGATCGCCGCCGGGCTCGGTTACGTCGCGCCCGTGTGGGTCGGCCTGCTGTTCACGATCGCCGGGAGCGCGCTCGCCGTCGCGACGTTCGCCCTCGACCGCGCGCGACGTCGCCGCGGCATCCCGCTGCCCTCGGTCACGGGGGCCATGGGGGCGATCGGCGACTGAGGCGGCCGAGCGCCCGCGCCGCCGTGCGTGCGCCGCCGGTCACTCCGACTGCAGCAGGATCCCGTCGGCGATCGCGCGCTTTCGGAGGGCGACCTTCGTGCCCACGTCGTACCCGGCGAGGCGGTACTTCTCGCGGATGCGCTTGAGGTAGCTCTTGGCGGTCTCCTCGGAGATGCCGAGTTGGAACGCGACGGCCTTCACCGGCTGCCCGGCGCCGTACAGCGCCATCACCCGGCGCTCCTGGGCGCTCAGGCGCGGCGCGGCCCCGTCGTCGTCGAGCGCCTCCTCGAGCTCTCGGCTGAGGTAGGACTCGCCGCGCTGGGCAGCCCGGATCGCCTCGACGATCGTCTCGACCGGCTCGGACTTGACGAGGTAGCCGAGGGCCCCGGCGCCCAGGGCCTCGCGCACGACCGCGGGCTCGGAGTAGGTGCTCATCAGCATGGTGCGCACGCCCGCCGACTTCAGGGTCGACAGCTTGATCGAGATCGGGATGTTGTCGCGCAGGTCGAGGTCGAGCAGCACGACGTCGACCGGGAACGCGGGGTGCGCGAGCAGCTCGGACCAGGACGGCACCGCGGCGACGAGGTCGATGTCGGATGCCGCGCCGCGCAGCCACTCGGACAGCGCGCCGAGCAGCATGCGGTGGTCGTCGACGATCGCGAGTCTGATGCGCGGGGGTTCGGGTTCGGGCACGTCATGCTCCCCTCGGGTGGACGGTGCTGGGCGGCGCCGGGACGCCCCCGCGGACCGTGGGCTCGATCCTGCAGTCGACGTCGACCTGGAAGCCGTCGGGCTCCGGGGCGACGACGTTGCCTCCGACATTATCGAGTGCTTCCCACGTGGCGGCGTCGACTTTCCGTGCGGTGACGCCGGAGACCTCGAATCGGATGGCGACCCGGGCGGCTTCGCCGATCGGACGCGCGTCGTCGTCGTCGAAGTCGCCGTCGCGGCAGATGACCCGCACCTCGAGCGGCGGCTCCGACGCCTTCCGTCGTCGCTGGCCCGCGATGAGCCACAACGCGAGCAGCAGGCCGTCGCGCTGCATCGGCGAGAGGAGGCCGGCGAGCCCGGCGGGGTCGTCGACCGTCACGCGGCGACTGAGGTAGGCGGACTCGGTCACCGCGTGCCGCAGCCACGTGTCGGTGCGGCCCTCGATGAGGCGGATCCGAAGGCGCGCCGCGAGCTGGCCGGCGCGCTCGGCGGCATCGGGCGGCAGCGGGATCGCGATGCGCCCGGAGCCGACGTCGTCGAGGAGGGACTCGGCGTCGTAGTCGAGTTCGGCGAGCTCCTCGGACGCCCGCATGCCCACCGCGGACCGCGGGGTCGAGACGGTCGACTGCACGAGCGAGAGGTCGAGCTCGCGCCCGACGAGCCGACGGAAGCCGCGGACCGCGATGGTCACGAGGACGACCGGGACCACCGCGCTCGCGGCGACGGCGAGGCCGACGACGGTCATGGTGCTCGCCTCGGGCGCCTGCACGAGCGCGGTGACCGCGAGGATGCCTGCGACGGCCGACGAGGCGGCGACGGGCGAGCGGGTCTCGCGGAGGGCGGCCACGGGCATCAGCAGCGCGGCGGCGGCCGGGGCGGCGGTCGGCGTGATGCCCAGGTGCAACTGGTCCATGGTCGCGGCCAGGTCGAGCCAGACCGTCGCGGCGATGCCGGCGAGCAGCGCCACGAGCGCCCAGTCCGTCACCCGGCTGAGCACGCGGGTGGCGACCAACGCGCCGATCGTCACCACGCCGAGCACGATCCACGCCGCGACGGGCGAGGTGCCGGGCGGGTAGGTCCCGATGAAGGCGAGCGCGTGCACGAGGTGCGCCAGCAGGATGGCGGCCGCGGCGACCGTGACGCCCGCGGCGAGTCGCCGGCCGCCGTGGGCGCTGCGGATGTCCTCCGCGGCGCGCGCGGAGCGCGTGGGCCGGCGGAACTGGCTCTCGTGGGTGGTGTCGCGCGGTGCCTCGTCGTCGGCGCTCGAACGTCGGAGGAGGTTCACGGCTTCGGCACCTCCAGCATCACCGTGGTGCCCGAGCCGGGAGAGCTGAACACCCGGGCCCGCCCGCCCACCGCATGCAGGCGTCCGACGACGGACTCGGCGAACCCGAGCCGCGCCGGGTCGACGGCCGCGGGCTCGAAGCCGGCGCCCTGATCGGTGACCATGGCGCGCACCGTCCGCTCGTCGTCGGTGATCGTGACGTCGGCCTCGCCCACGCCGGAGTGCCGCCGCACATTCTCGAGGCACTCGCCGAGCGCGCCGAGCAGCGCGTCGAGCGAGTCCCGGGGAAGGATCAGCTGGCCTGCGCCGTGCCAGTGCACGTCGAGCCCCATGCGCGCGAACCGCTTGCGGACGGACTCGAACGTGGTGCCGAGCCCCTCGCCGCCGGAGGACTCGGGCGAGAAGATCGCGCTGGAACCGTTGTCGAGGGGCGCGCCGAGCCGCAGCTGCCGGAGCAGCCGCGCGTCGTCGCCGGCCTGCTGGCGGAGCGCGCTCGCGCCGACGCCGACGCCGGAGTGGGCGAGCAGGCTGAGCGTGGCGAGCACGGTGTCGTGGAGGACGCGGGCGTCCTGGCGCTGCTGGGCCTCGGACTCGCTCGCGAGGCGCTCGGCCTCGTGGGCCCGCCCGACCTCGTCGATGCGCTCCGCGGCGCGCTCGATGGCGCGGGCGAGCCAGAGTCCGGTCGCGGCGCAGGCGATCCATCCGGCGATCGCGGCGACGAGCACGAGCCACATGTTCGCCCCGGAGGCCGCCGCCACCCCGATCGTGGCGAGCACGGCGGCGGCTGAGGCCGCCATGATGCCCGCGCCGTTGGAGCGCACCAGGGTCGGGATCGCGACGGCGGCGGTCGTGAGCGCCGCGGTGCACGCGATGGCGGTGCTCGCGGCCGGGTCGATCGCCGGGTCGACCCCGGTCACGAGCATGAACGCGATCGCGATGAGGACGGTGCCGATCGTGGGCAGCAGCGACGAGCGGGAGGTCGCGTAGACGGCGAGCACGATGACGATCAGGTCGAGGGCCACCGCGAGGGCGAACCGGCCGGGATCGAGCGCCCCGGGAACGACGATGCAGGCGAGCGCGAGGATCGCGCCCGTGAGGGTTCCCGCGCGGGCGAGACGGCGCAGCAGCCGGTCCCGCTCCTTGTCGATGCGACGCATGCCACCCCCTCTGCGACGGCCCGCCGACACGGCGGATCAGCGCCGTCACCCTCGAAGATAACGCAGAGCGACCCCCGTATGCGGGTCATCGGCCATGAAGCGGACCATTCGGCCCGGAACGCTACGCCGCGAGCAGGCCCGCCAGCGCCCCGCCGACGGCCTCGTCCTCGATGAGGAAGGCGTCGTGGCCGTACTCGGAGTGCAGGACGACGGGCTCGGCACCGTGCACGCTGCGTCGCAGTCGACGGGCGATCTCGCGCTGCCCGTCGAGCGCGAAGTACCGGTCGCTGTCGATGCCGAGCACGAGGCTCCTCGCCTCGATCCGGCCGAGCGCGGCATCCACGCCGCCGCGGCCGCGGCCGATGTCGTGGGAGTTCATCGCCTCGGTGAGCACGAGGTAGCTGTTCGCGTCGAACCGCCGGGTGAACTTGTTGCCGTGGAAGTCGAGGTAGGACTCCACCGCGAACCGGCCGCCGCCCCCGAGCGGGTCGAGGCTCGACTGCCACCCGCGTTCGAAGCGGTGGTTGAGCTCGGCCGGGGTGCGGTAGTTCAGCATCGCCATGCGACGGGCCAGCGAGAGGCCGCGCGTCGGGCCGTCGCCGTCGGGCGCGTCGTAGTACGCGCCGCCGCGGAACGCCGGGTCGCTGCGCACCGCCTCGAGCTGCACCGAGTTCAGCGCGATCTGGTCGGCCGTCGTCGCGGCGGGCGCCGCGAGCACCGCGATGCGCTCGACGGCCTCAGGGGCCGTGATCGCCCACTCGAGCACGTGCATCGCGCCCATCGACCCGCCGACCACGGCCGCGAAGCGCTCGATCCCGATCTCGCGCGCGAACGCGATCTGCGCACCCACCTGGTCGCGGATCGTGAGGAACGGGAATCGCGCCCCCCACTCGACGCCGTCGGCGGCGAGCGAGGACGGCCCGGTCGAACCCTGGCAGCCGCCGAGCACGTTCGGCGCGACGACGAACCAGCGGTCGGTGTCGATCGCGCGACCCGGGCCGACGACGCCCGGCCACCAGCCGGGGCTCGGGTGCGCGGGCCCGGCGGCGCCGACCACGTGGCTGTCGCCGGTGAGCGCGTGCAGCACGAGGATCGCGTTGTCGCGCGCTGGGGCGAGCTCGCCCCAGGTCTCGTACGCGATGCGCACGTCGGGCAGGACCTGGCCGGACTCGAGCGCGAGATCGCCGATGCGCGCGAAGCGGCGCTCGCCGACGGGATCGCCCTCGCGCCACGCACCGGTCGCCGGTGCGCGGCCGGCGAGCTGCCGCGCGGCGCGCGCCTCGGGCACGATGCTCGCGGGCACCGTCTCCGAGATCGTCTGCCAGTCCATGTCTCGATTCTCCCGGACCCGGCGACCTGCGGGGCGACTGTTACGCCGGTCGCCCCGCCGGGAGTCGCGCATGCGGGCGCGGAGACGGCGGATGCCGCGCCCCCGGGCGGGACGCGGCATCCGGTCGTCGATCAGGCGGTCGTCAGACTCGCGCGGCCTCGGTGGCCCGGCGCGCGGCGGCGAGGCCGGCCTCGAGGTCGGCCTTGAGGTCCTCGACGTTCTCGATGCCGACCGAGAGGCGCACGAGACCGGGCGTGACGCCGGTCGTGAGCTGCTGCTCGGGGGTCAGCTGCGAGTGCGTCGTCGACGCTGGGTGGATGACGAGCGAGCGCACGTCGCCGATGTTGGCGAGGTGGCTGAACAGCGACAGGTTGTCGACGAGCGCGCGGCCGGCGTCGACGCCGCCCTTGAGCTCGAACGAGAGCACCGCGCCGACGCCCTTGGGGGCGTACGTGTTGGCCGCCGCGTACCACGGGCTCGAGGGCAGGCCCGAGTAGTTCACGTGCGCCACGTCGGGGTGCGAGTCGAGCCACTCGGCGATCTCCTGCGCGTTCTGCACGTGGCGCTCGATGCGCAGCGAGAGCGTCTCGATGCCCTGGATGAGCTGCCACGCGCTCGCCGGGGCGATCGAGGCGCCGAGGTCGCGCAGCAGCTGCACGCGCGCCTTGATGATGAACGCGAGCGCGTCGCCCACGGCGGCCGTGTAGCTCGCGCCGTGGTACGACGGGTCGGGCTCGGTCAGCCCGGGGAACTTCTCGACGTTCTTCGACCACTCGAAGCGGCCGCCGTCGACGATCACGCCGCCGATCACGGTGCCGTGGCCGCCGAGGAACTTGGTGGCCGAGTGGATCACGATGTCGGCGCCGTGCTCGAACGGGCGGATGAGGTACGGCGTCGCGATGGTGTTGTCGACGATGAGCGGGATGCCGGCCTCGTGCGCGATGCCGGACACGAGCCCGATGTCGAGGATGTTGATCTTCGGGTTGCCGATGGTCTCGGCGAAGAACAGCTTCGTGTTCGGGCGAACGGCACGGCGCCACTCGTCGGCGTCGTCCTGGTTCTCGACGAAGGTGGTCTCGATGCCGAGCTTGGCCAGCGTGTACTTGAAGAGGTTGTACGTGCCGCCGTAGATCGAGCTCGACGAGACGATGTGGTCGCCGGCCTGCGCGATGTTCAGCACCGCGAACGTCTCGGCCGCCTGGCCCGACGCGACGAGGAGGGCACCGCTGCCGCCCTCGAGTGCGGCGAGGCGCTCCTCGACCACGGCCTGCGTGGGGTTCATGATGCGCGTGTAGATGTTGCCGAACTCGGCGAGAGCGAAGAGGTTCTGCGCGTGCTCGGCCGAGTCGAACACGTACGAGGTGGTCTGGTAGATCGGCGTGGCGCGAGCCTTGGTCACCGGGTCGGGCGCGGCGCCCGAGTGCACCTGCTTCGTCTCGAAGCGCCAGTCGGCGGCGGCGTTCTCAGCCATGTGGGACTCCTTCGGGGTCGGGGTGCGGCCCCGCCGCATCCGTCGCCCACGCTACGGCCGGTCGATCAGGTGATCAACGGATGGCGCAACACGGCGTCACGCGCCCGGTTCGCGCGGTGCCGCGGGCGGCGGCGCGGGCGGCAGCGCGTCGGGCGGGAGCACGATGGTGCCGGTCGCGGTCATCGGCTCGGGCCGGAAGAGCCACCTGGCGCGGGGCTCGACGAGCGGCCGGAACACGCGGCGGACGGGCTTCAGCGAGAGCACCACCGAGACCAGCACGCAGAAGGCGATCATCGCGGGCAGCACCCACCAGGGCTGCCGGCCCTCGAGGATCGGCGTCTCGCGCAGCGGGAAGAGCACGAACGAGTGCAGCAGGTAGATGTACATGGTCGCGCTGCCGAAGGCGGTGAACCACGTGGTACGACGCGGCATGAGCGTGAGGAACGCCACCGACAGCAGCATCGCGAGCAGCAGCAGGAACAACCGGATGGCACCCGACCACGGTTCGTCGTAGCCGATCGCCTGGTACGACTCGTCGTAGAGCATGAAGCGCCGCAGCCGCAGGTCGCGCCACGTCTCGATCGCGACCGGCAGCACGACGAGCAGCACCGCGAACAGCGCGATCGCGCCCGCGCGCCACCGCCAGGTCGCCGCCGTGGTGAGGTCGAGCCAGCGGTCGGTGATGCGCCACTGCCGCAGCTTCCATCCGAACACGAAGAAGGGCAGCATGCCGAGCGTGCGCGAGAGCGCGAGCGTCGAGTCGATCTCGGCGGTGTAGCCCGCGCCGATCGAGATCGCGATCGCGATCAGCAGCGGGAAGCGCAGCAGCACGAGGTAGGGCAGCACGATCCGCCAGATCGCCAGCGCGATGAGGAACCACAGCGTCCACGACGCGGACGTGTAGTCGAGCACGAATCCGCCGCCGAGCGCGAATCGGACGATCGTCCAGATCGTCTCGAAGATGAGGTACGGAAAGACGATGTCGGTGAGGACCTGCCGCATGGCGCGGGCGTTCGGCGGACCCGACTTCGCGAAGTAGCCGGAGACCGTGACGAACACGGCCACGTGGAACGAGTAGATGAAGAGGTAGACGCTGTAGGCCGCGTCGTCCTCGCCGATGAGCGGCAGGATCCCGTGTCCGATGACCACCAGGGTGATCGCGATCCACCGCGCGTTGTCCCACAGCGGGACCCGGCGCTTGCGGTGCGGCGGCCGGGGTGTGCGTGACACGGGCGTCGGCTGCATCCGCCCATTGTCCCGCACCGCCGGGACCGAGGTCACGTCGCGAAACGCCGCGCAGTGCAGAATGGCCGCATGGACGGCATGCGCGCGGTGGTCACGGGGGCGAGTTCGGGTATCGGGGCTGCGACGGTGCGGGGGCTGCGGGCCGCCGGATGGGACGTGGTGGCCGTGGCCCGGCGCGGGGACCGCCTCGCGGCGCTCGCGGACGAGACCGGCGCGTCGTCGTTCGTCGCGGACGTCACGAGCGATGCGGAGGTCGCGGCGCTCCGCGACCACCTCGAGGCGACGGGCCCGGTGCACGCGCTGGTGAACAACGCGGGCGGCGCGAAGGGCCTCGCCTCGGTCGAGGACTCCGACCTCGACGACTGGGCGTGGATGTTCGAGGTGAACGTGCTCGGCGTCAAGCGCGTCACGAGCGCCCTGCTGCCGCTGCTGCGACTCGGCGCGGCCGAGCGCGGCGTCGCGGACCTCGTGAACGTGACCTCGATCGCCGGGCACGTCGCGTACGTGGGCGGCGGCGGGTACAACGCGGCGAAGTTCGCCGCGCACGCCATGACCGAGGTGCTGCGGCTCGAGCTGAACGGCGAGCCGATCCGCGTGGTCGAGGTCGCGCCGGGGATGGTGCGCACCGACGAGTTCTCGCTCGTGCGGTTCGGCGGCGACCGGGCGCGGGCCGACGCGGTGTACGACGACGTGCCCGAGCCGCTCGTCGCCGAGGACATCGCCGGCGTCATCGTCGACGCGATGTCGAAGCCGAAGCACGTCGACCTCGACCTGATCGTCGTCAAGCCGGTGGCGCAGGCGGCGCCATACCGGCTGGCCAGGGGCGCGCTCGTGGTCCGGCCTGCGAGTGCGCCGTGAGTCGCCGAGTCCTCGGCCAGGAAGGGCGACGCGAGCGCTGGGTGCACGCCACCTCGCGGCCGCTCGCCGTGCTCGGCGTGCTGTTCGTGGTGGCCTACACGGTCTACGTGCTCTGGGAGGACGAGCCCGCCTGGCTGGAGGCGATGTTCTCCGTCGTGCTGATCGCCGCATGGATCGGCTTCGTCCTGGACGTCGTGATCCAGGTCGTTCTCACGCCGCGTGGGCATCGGTGGACGTGGGCCTGGCGTCACCCCGTCGAGGTGCTCTCCGCGGTGCTCCCGCTGTTCCGCGCACTGCGGGTGGTCGCCCTCGTGCGGCACCTCCCGGCGCTGGAGCGCAGGACGACGCGGGCGGTGCGCGCGCGGTTCGTCTCGGAGGCCCTGACGTACGCGCTCGTGTACGTCTTCTTCATCGCGCTCGTGACCTATGCCGCCGAGCGGGATGCCCCGAACGCGACCATCGTGACATTCGGCGACGCGCTCTGGTGGGCGTGCGTGACGCTCGCGACGGTCGGGTACGGCGACACGTACCCGGTCACGACGCTCGGCCGGCTCTACGCGGTGCTCCTCATGGCGGGAGGCGTCGCGATCCTCGGCACGGCGTCGGCCGCGCTCGTCTCGGTTCTGAACGAGCGCCTCGCTTCGCTGCGCAGGGGCGCCGGTGCCGAGGCCGGCCCGCTCGCCGAGCGGACGGGACTCATGGACGACGTCACCGGCGAACCCGCCGCGGGTCTCCGGGAGGACGTCCCGACGCCGCCCGACAACGCTCCGGCCGGGCCCGCAGCGCCCCGGTCCGGGGAGACGCCCTAGCCTTGGTGCATGACCTTCGACGCGAACGACGCTGCTGACGGCGCGGGCGGGATCCGCCGCGAGATCCTCACCTGGGACGACTTCTCCGACGCGGCCCGCAGCCTCGCCGCCGACGTGCTGCGCTCGGGCTTCCGTCCCGACGTCGTGATCGCGATCGCGCGCGGCGGGCTGCTCCTCGCGGGCGCGGTCGCGTATGCGCTCGGCACCAAGTCGTGCGGCTCGATCAACGTCGAGTTCTACACCGGCGTCGACGAGCGGCTGCCCGAGCCGGTGCTGCACCCGCCCATGCTCGACGCGCCGGCCCTCGACGGCAAGCGCGTGCTGCTCGTCGACGACGTGTCGGACTCCGGCCGCACCCTCGCCAAGGTCGTGGGCCTGCTCGGCGAGGCCGGCGCCGAGGTGCGCAGCGCCACGCTCTACGTCAAGCCCCGCACGGTGCTCGTGCCCGACTTCGCGTTCCGCGAGACCGCCGACTGGATCGTGTTCCCCTGGTCGGCGCTGCCGCCCGTCGAGGTCGAGGAGCCGACCCGATGAGCGTGCACCTCGTCGGCGGCGGATGGAGCGCCGAGCACGCGGCATCCGTCTACGCGCCCTTCCTCGTCGAGGCCGCCGAGGCGGCCGGGCGCGACGGCGCCGACCGGCCGCGCGTCGTGGTGCTGCTCGTCGCCGGCGACGCCGAGGGCGCCGAGCTCGCCGACCGGTGGCGCGCCGTGCTCGGCTCGGTCGCCGACGTCGACGCGGCCGTCAGCGTCGTGCCCGAGACGGGCGCGTTCGAGGCCGCCGCGCTCGCCGGGGCGCACGGCGTGCTCGTGGGCGGCGGGCTCACGCCGGCGTACCGGCGTGCCGTGGAGCCCGTCGCGGGGGAGCTGCGTCGGCTCGTGGCATCCGGCCTGCCCTACCTCGGATTCTCGGCGGGAGCGGCGATCGCCTCCGACACGGCACTGCTCGGCGGATGGCGCATCGGCGGCGTGCCCGTCGCGCCCGAGGACGCCGCGGAGGAGCTCGACGAGGTGTTCGTCGAGGCCGGCATCGGCCTGGTCGACCTCACGGTCGACTGCCACGCCGCGCAGTGGGGCACGCTGACGCGGCTGATCGCCGCGACCGAGGCCCGGCTCGTCGACGGCGGCATCGCGATCGACGAGGACACGCTCTTCGCGATCGGCACGTCGGGGCTGCGCGTCGCGGGGGCGGGCAACGTGTGGAGCGTCACCGCCGCCGAGGACGGCGTCTCGGTCCGGAGCATCGCGGGCTGATGGGCCGCACGCTCCCCGAGCTCGCCGATGCGGGCCTCATCGACGCGTCGTGGGCGGAGTCGCTCGCGCCGGTCGCGCCCGACCTCGCGCGCATGGGCGAGTTCCTGCGCGCGGAGGTCGCCGACGGCCGGCCGTACCTTCCCGCGGGCGACCGCGTGCTGCGCGCGTTCCAGCAGCCCGTCGGCGACGTCCGCGTGCTCATCGTCGGACAGGATCCGTACCCGACCCCGGGCCACCCGATCGGCCTCTCGTTCGCGGTCGAGCGGCACGTGCGCCCGCTGCCGCGGAGCCTCGCGAACATCTACCGCGAGCTCGCCGACGACCTCGGCGTGCGAACGCCCGCGCACGGCGATCTCGGCGCATGGAACCGCGGCGGCGTCATGCTGCTGAACCGCGTGCTGACCGTGCGGCCGGGCGAGCCGGGTTCGCATCGCGGCAACGGCTGGGAACGCGTCACCGACCACGCCATGCGCACGCTCGTCGCCCGCGGCGGCCCGCTCGTGGCCATCCTGTGGGGCCGCGACGCGCAGTCGCTGCGGCCGCTGCTCGGCGACGTGCCGCGCATCGAGTCCGTGCATCCCAGCCCGCTCTCCGCGAGCCGCGGGTTCTTCGGCTCGAAGCCGTTCAGCCGGGCGAACGCGCTGCTCGTCGCGCAGGGCGGCGAGCCCGTCGACTGGACGATCCCGGACTGAGTCCGGCCCGCGACATCCGCTCGTCATCTCGCGCGCGTAGCATGGCGGGATGCTCGAGGAGGAATACCAGACGCGGCGCGAGCTGCCGCGACACCTGCGCAAGTCGGAGCCGGCGGAGGCGCCCTTCTCGTACGAGATCCGCCCGGCCCGCCCGGCCGACCTGCCCGCGGTGCGCGAGATCTACAACTACTACGTCGCCAACTCCACGGTGACCTTCGACGAGGATGCGATGACGCTGCGCGAGTGGAAGCAGAAGTTCGCGCAGCTGCAGAAGCTCGGCCTGCCGTTCCTCGTCGCCGAGGCGCCCTCCGGCCAGCTGCTCGGCTACGCGCTCGTCGCGCCGTGGCGGCCCAAGCGCGCATACCGCTACACCGTCGAGGACTCGATCTACCTCGGCCCCGCGGCATCGGGCAAGGGGCTCGGGCGGGCGCTGCTCGGGGCGCTCATCGACGCGTCGAAGGCGGCCGGGCTCAAGGAGATGCTCGCGGTGATCGCCGACCAGGGTGCCGACGCCTCGATCCGGCTGCACGAGAAGTTCGGGTTCACCGAGATCGGCCGCATGGGCCGGGTCGGCTTCAAGTTCGACCGCTGGCTCGGTACCGTGCTGCTGCAGAAGACGCTGAAGTAGCCGGCGGCGCCGGGGGCCACGGTGGCGGGCGGATGTCGCGGGCCTAGGCTCGTGACGTGGACGACGCCCTGCACGAGTACACCGCCCTCGAACTCCACCAGCTGCTCCAGCGCGGCGACGTCTCGCCGGTGGAGGCGACCGCGCACTTCCTCGAGCGGATCGCGCGGCTCGACCCCGTCGTCGGCGCGTTCGCGCACGTCACGCCCGAGGCGGCCCTCGAACGGGCGCGCGCCGTCGAGCGCGACGTGCCCAGGGCGGCGCCGCTCTGGGGCATGCCGCTCGCCGACAAGGACCTGCACCCGCGCGCCGGCGTGCCGACCGCGTTCGGCTCGCGTGCGCACGCCGGGAACGTGCCCGACGAGTCCGACGACCTCGTGGCCGCGCTCGACGCGGCCGGCGCCGTGAGCCTCGGCAAGACGGCCACGCCGGAGTTCGGGCTGCCCTCGTACACCGAGCCGCTCGCGGGGCGGCCGGCGCGGAACCCCTGGGACCTCGCGCTCGGCGCGGGCGGGTCGAGCGGCGGCGCGGCCGCGGCCGTCGCGGCGAGCCTGCTGCCGTTCGCGCCGGGCAGCGACGGGGGCGGTTCGGTCCGCATCCCCGCGGCCTCCTGCGGGCTGGTGGGCGTCAAGCCGTCGCGCGGGCGCGTGCCGTCGGGGTCGGGGCTCGACCGGCTCGCCGGCCTCGGCGTCGTCGGCCCGCTCGCCCGGACCGTCGCGGACGCGGCGCTGCTGCTCGACGGCATGATCGCGCCGCACGGCTACCCCGCGCGGCATCCGTTCGCGGTGCGGGCGCCGGGGGAGGACGGCCCCTACCTGGGCGCGGCGATCCGCGGCGAGGGCCGCTTCCAGGTGGGCGTGCTGCGCGACACGCCGTGGGACGGGTTCACCGACATCCGCCTCGACCCGGCTGCGCGCGACGCGCTCGACGCGGGCATCGCGCTGATCGACCGGCTCGGCCACGGCGTCGAGGAGGTCGCACCGTCGCCGGAGCCCGACTACCCGGCGGCGTTCCGGACCATCTGGCAGGCGGGCGCGGCGACCATCGACGTGCCGCCCGAGCGGCACCACCTGCTCGAGCCGCTCACGCGCTGGCTCATGGGCCGCGGCGCGGAGCGCTCGGCCGCCGACCTCGCCTCGGCGATGTCATGGCTCACGGGCTTCGAGCGCCGGACGATCGCGCGCTTCGCGCCGTTCGACGCGGTGCTCACGCCGGCGCTCGCGCTCACGCCCCGGCCGGTCGGCTGGTACGACGCCGAGGACGGCGAGGAGAACTTCGCGCAGCAGGTGCGGTTCACGCCGTACACGTCGTTCGTGAACGTCTCCGGTCTGCCCGCGCTCGTGCTGCCCGTGCACGACACCGACGAGGGGCTGCCGATGGGCGTGCAGCTCATCGGGCGCCCCGGCGGCGAGGCCGCGCTGTTCGCCCTCGCGGCGCAGCTCGAGCGGGTCGCACGACGCGGCCGACGGCGGCCGCCCGTGTGGTGAGCGGATGCCGCGGGGCCGGAGTCGGCACGTGACGACGCGTTCCGCGGCCGGATGCGCGTGTGCAAGACTTAGGTAATGCTTACCTCACTCGCCGAGGCCGCCGCGCCCGCACGACCGCGTCCCGCCTACCGCGGCTTCCGCGCGAGCGTCGCACGGGTGCAGCGACTCACGCCGCACTTCACCCGCGTGACCTTCGCCGGCGAGGAGCTCGCCGACTTCGGCACGGCGGGCCTCGACCAGCGCGTCAAGGTCGTCATGCCGCTCGCGGACTCGGGCTTCGTGCACTTCCCCGACGGCGAGGACTGGTACTCCGCCTGGCGGGAGCTGCCGGCCGAACGGCGCAACCCGTTCCGCACCTACACCGTCCGCGCGGTCCGGCCGGAGCGCCGCGAGGTCGACCTCGACTTCGTCGCGCACGGCGACACGGGGCCGGGGTCGGCCTGGGCGACGCGTGCCCGGCCGGGCGATCCGATCGTGCTCATCGGGCCAGACGAGCGGAGCGAGGGTCGCACGATCGGCATCGACTGGCGGCCCGGCGACGTCGACACGGTGCTGCTGGCCGGCGACGAGACCGCCGCGCCCGCGATCTGCGCGATCCTCGAGTCGCTGCCCGCCGACGCGTCGGGCGCGGCCATGATCGAGGTGCCTTCCGCCGACGACGTGCTCGACGTGCGCGCACCCGAGGGCGTCGAGGTCCGCTGGCTGCCGCGCCTCCACGAGCAGTCCCACGGCGAGCGGCTCGTTCCCGCGGTGCGCGACTGGGTGGCGCGCACCTGCTGGCTCCGCGACTGCGCCGACCCCGCCACCGCGGCCGCGGAGTCGGCGCGTCGCACGCTCGCCGAGCTCGAGGCGGCAGCCGATGCCCACGGCATCCTGTGGGATGTCCCGGAGGGCACGAGCCTCGACGGCGACTGCTACGCGTGGCTCGCCGGCGAGGCGTCGATGATCAAGGCGCTCCGCCGCTTCCTGGTGCAGGACGCCGGCCTCGACCGTCGTCAGGTCGCCTTCATGGGCTACTGGCGGCGGGGCCGCGCCGAACTGGCGTGAGCGTGGCAGCACCCGCGGCCCCCGTCGCGGCCACGCGGCCGAGCGAGGTCCGCGGGAAGGCGGGACGGCCGCGCCTGCGGCGCGGCGTCGTCGTGCTGCTCGGCAGCGCGGTCGCGCTCGCCCTCGTCGTCGCCGCGAGCCTCGCGCTCGGCGTGCGCACCATCGACCCCGCCGAGGTGTGGCAGGCGCTCGTCTCGCCCGACCTCGCCGACCCCGACCAGGCCGTCGTCGTGCAGCTGCGGGTGCCCCGCACGCTCATCGGCCTGGCCGCCGGGATCGCGCTCGGACTGGCCGGCACGCTCATCCAGGGCGTCACCCGCAACCCGATCGCCGACCCCGGCCTGCTGGGCGTGAACTCGGGCGCGTCGCTCGCCGTCGTGCTCTGCATCTCGTTCCTCGGCATCACCTCGCCCCTCGGCTTCATCTGGTTCGCGTTCGCGGGCGCCGCGGCGGCCGCGCTCGTCGTCTTCGCGATCGGCGGCGCGCGGCCGGTGCGGCTCGCACTCGTCGGCGCGGCACTCACGGCGCTGCTCACCCCGCTCATCGCCCTCGTGCTCCTGCGCGACACCGAGGCGTTCAACCAGTACCGCTTCTGGGCGGTCGGCTCGCTGACCGGTCGCGACCTGTCGACCGTGGCGACGCTCTGGCCGTTCCTCGCGGTCGGCGTCGTACTCGCCGCGGCCCTGGCCCACCGCCTCGACCTGCTCGCGCTCGGCGACGACGTCGCCGCGGCGCTCGGCCAGCGCGTGGGGGTCACGCGCGCCGTCGCGGGCGTCGCGCTCGTGCTCCTCAGCGGCACCGCGGTCGCGCTGGCGGGGCCGATCGCGCTCGTCGGGCTCGTCGTGCCGCACGCCGCACGCCGGCTCGTCGGCAGCGACTACCGCTGGATCACCGCCCTCGCGGTGCTGCTCGGTCCGATCATGCTGCTCTCGGCCGACGTCATCGGGCGGCTCGTCGTGCCGAACTCCGAGCTCGAGGCCGGCGTCGTCGCCGCGTTCCTCGGCGCGCCGGTGCTCATCGCGATCGCCCGGAGCCGACGGGTGGCTGGGCTCTGATGGCCGTGGCAGAGGCCGTCGTCGACGTGGCCGCGGTCCGTCGTGCCGACCGGCGCCGCCGCGCGACCGTCGTCGGGGTCGGTGCTGCCGTGGCCATCGCAATCGCGCTCGCGGCGCTCTCGTTCGGTGCGGCCGGCGTGAGCCCCGACCGCGTGCTCGCCGTGCTCCTCGGCGGCGGCCACCGGCTCGACCGGTTCGTCGTGCTCGACCTCCGGCTCCCGAGGATCCTCGCGGCCCTGCTGGTGGGCGTGGCGTTCGCGCTCGCCGGCGCGGTGTTCCAGTCGACGCTGCGCAATCCGCTCGCGAGCCCCGACATCCTCGGCATCTCGGCAGGCGCGAGCCTCGGTGCGGTCTGGGCGATCCTGGGCCTCGGCGCGGGCAGCGCGATCGTCGCGGGCTTCGCGTTCGGCGGCGGGCTCGTGGTGGCGTTCGTGATCTGGCTCGCCGCGTGGCGGCAGGGGCTGCACGGCGTGCGGTTCGTGCTCGTCGGCGTGGGCATGGCCTACCTGTGCGGCTCCACCGTGGCCTGGCTGCTCGCGCGATCCGAGGTGCGCGAGGCGCAGACGGCGCTGCACTGGACGGTCGGCAGCGTCGCCGACGTCCGCGGCGACGCGCTCGCGGCGCTCGCGATCGGCACCGCGGCGTGCGCGCTCGCGCTGGCGTTCGCCACCCGTGCGCTGCGCCCGCTCGCGCTCGGCGACGACCACGCCGAGGCCCTCGGCGTCCGCGTGGATGCCGCGCGGGTCGTCCTGCTCGTCATCGCCGTCGCGCTCGTGGCGCTGGCGACCTCGGTCGCCGGGCCGGTCGCGTTCGTCGCCCTCATCGCGCCCGCGGTCGCGCGCCGACTCGTGGGGGGCGGGGGAGCGGCGGTGGCCGCCGCCGGCGTCGTGGGCGCCGTGCTGACGCTCGGCGCCGACGTCGTCGGCCAGTTCGCCGTGCCCGGGTTCACGGCGCCGCTCGGGATCGTGACCGGCGTGATCGGCGCCCCGTATTTGCTGTGGCTGCTCGCCCGCACCGAGAGGACCCGCGCATGAGCTTCCCGCCCGCTTCCATGAGCCACGTCGCCGCGGGGCTCGCCGCCGAGGGCGTGAGCCTCGGCTACGACGGCCGTCGTGTCATCGAGGGGCTCGACCTGGCGATCCCCGCGGGCCGGATCACGGCGATCGTCGGACCGAACGCGTGCGGCAAGTCGACGCTGCTGCGTGGGCTCGCCCGACTGCACCCGCTCGAGGCCGGCCGCGTCACGCTCGACGGGCTCGACGTGTCCCGGATGCCGCGACGCGACGTCGCCCGCCGCGTCGGCGTCCTGCCGCAGTCCTCGATCGCGCCCGACGGCGTCCGGGTCGCCGATTTGGTGGGTCGCGGGCGCTATCCGCACCAGGGCTGGTTCGGCCGGCATTCGAGCGACGACGACGAGGTGGTCGCCGAGGCGCTCGCGGCAACGGGCGTCGCCGACCTCGCCGATCGCCCGATCGAGGAGCTCTCGGGCGGACAGCGCCAGCGCGTGTGGATCGCGATGGTCCTGGCCCAGCAGACCGACCTCGTGCTGCTCGACGAGCCCACCACGTTCCTCGACGTCACCCACCAGCTCGAGCTCCTCGACCTCCTGACGTCGCTGAACCGCGAGCGCGGCACGACCGTGGTGATGGTCCTGCACGAGCTCAACCTCGCGGCGCGCTACGCCGACCACCTCGTGGTGATGTCGGCGGGCCGGGTCGTCGCCGAGGGCGATCCGGGGGAGGTGCTCACGGCGCAGACCGTGCGGGAGGCGTTCGGGCTCGAGGCCCGGGTCGTCCCCGACCCCGTCGCGGGCACGCCGCTCGTGGTGCCCATCGGCCGGTTCCACGCGGCGGGCGCGTCGCGTGACCGCGCATGACGCCCGGGATGCGGCGATGGGTAAGTTAGGTTAGCCTTGCCTTATCCACTCCTCCCCTGAACCAAGGAGCATCCGTGCGTCTTCGACGTTCCCTGATCGCCGTGGCCGGCGCCGCCGCCACCGCGCTCGCCCTCTCCGCCTGCGCGGGCGGCACCGCCGATTCGGCCGGATCCGACCCGGCCGCCGCGGCCGCCGACGGCTTCCCGATCACGATCGAGCACGCCTTCGGCGAGACGGTGATCGACGACGCCCCCGAGCGCGTCGCGACCTGGGGCTGGGGCTCCACCGAGGCGGCCGTCGCCGTCGGCGTCTACCCCGTGGCCATCGCCGAGCAGACGTGGACCGTCGGCGAGGGCAACTACCTCCCGTGGGTGGAGGCCGCGTACGACGAGGCGGGCGAGGAGCTGCCCACCCTCATCAGCGACCCCGAGGGCGGTGCGACCGTGCCGTACGAGGAGTTCATCGAGGCCGACCCCGACCTGATCCTCGCCCCGTACTCGGGCCTCACCGAGGAGCAGTACGACACGCTCTCCGAGATCGCGCCCGTCGTCGCCTACCCCGAGGCGCCGTGGACCACCCCGTGGGACGAGACCATCGAGATCACCGCCGAGGCGCTCGGCCGGGCCGATGAGGGCGAGGCCGTGCTGCAGGGCATCTCCGACGGGCTCGCCGAGCAGTCGGCCGCGCACCCCGACTTCGCGGGAACGACCTTCGCCGGCGTCTGGGACGGCGACGGCTTCGTCTACGTCTACACCGCGGCCGACTCGCGCATCGAGGTGCTCACCGAGCTCGGCCTCGAGGTCGCGCCGAGCGTCTCCGAGCTCGACACGAGCGACGGCGGCTTCTACTACGAGCTCAGCTACGAGCAGCTCGACCAGCTCGACGCCGACGTGATCGTGAGCTACCACAGCACCAAGGAGGAGGCCGACGCCTTCCTCGTCAAGCCCGAGCTGCAGGCCATTCCCGCCGTCGCCGCGGGCCAGGTCGCCCAGGTGTACGACCCGGTCACCGTGTCGTCGGTCTCTCCGCCCACCGCGCTGAGCTTCGACTGGGAGGGCGGCCTGCCGGCCCTCGTCGAGGCGATCGCCGGCGTCGTCGAGCAGTGACGACGCGCTGACCGGCGTCCGCCCTCAGGCGGATGCCGCGTCGCGGCCCGGGCGTGCACTGCGCCCGGGCCGTCGGCGCAGGTAGCCCCCGGCCTCGAGACCTGCCTCGATCTCGAACCGGTTCGTCAGCGGGTTCCGGCCCGACATCCAGTACACGACCGGGAAGAGCATGCCGTAGGTGCGCCACTGCGCGCGATGCACGGCCTCGTGCCCGAGGACGGTGTCGGAGTCGTTGCGGTCGGTGAGGTAGCACCCGCCCACGCACGAGCCGCCGCGCCCGAAGGTCCACTTCGGCATGCCGCGGAACACGACGAGGCCGTGCCGCACCTCGATCCGGCCGCGGCTCCACAGGAAGCCCCAGGCGAAGCCGACCGCGGTCGCCCACCAGTAGCCGGCACGGCTGATCGGGGAGTCGGTGAGGCGCAGGCGCACCATCCGGCTCATTCGGCCGCCTCGGGCCGGCCATCGACCTCGGGCCGGCCGTCGGCCTCGAGCAGCCGCAGCCAGATCTCGCTCAGGGTCGGGAAGGCCGGCACCGCGTGCCAGAGCCGCCGCACGGGAACCTCGCCGACGATCGCGATCGTCGCCTGGTGGGCGAGCTCGGCGACGCCCGGGCCGACGAAGGTCGCGCCCACCACCACGTCGCGCGCGTCGTCGATGACGAGCCGTGCCCGGCCCTCGTCGCCGTCGCCGAGGATGCCTGCGCCGCTGACGCTCGAGAACGACGCCTCGGCGATGCGGACGGGAATGCCCGCCTGCTCGGCCTTCGCAGCCGTGAGCCCGACCGCCGCGACCTCGGGTTCGGCGAACACGACGTCGGGCACCGCCACATGGTCGGCGGTCGCCGCGTGCAGCCCGTAGCGCGCGTCGTCGACCGGGGTGCCGAGCGCCCGCGCCGCGATCACGTCGCCCGCAGCGCGCGCCTGGTACTTGCCCTGGTGCGTGAAGTGCACGCGCCCCGTCACGTCGCCGACCGCGTACAGCCACGGAGGGGTTTCCGCATCGGCGGGGGCGACGGATGCCGCGGCGAGCGTCTCGTCGACCTCGATCCAGGCGCCGGGCTCGAGCCCGACGGTCTCGACGCCGATGCCGTCGGTGCGCGCGCGCCGGCCGGTCGCGACGAGGACCTCGTCGGCGGTCACCGACGTGCCGTCGTCGAGCTCGACCACGACCTCGCCGCCCGCCCGGCGGTCCACGCGCACGGGGGCGACGCCGAGCCGCACGGTCGCGCCGAGCGCGCGGATCCCGGCGAGCACGGCCTCGCCCGCGAACGACTCCAGCCCGCGGAGCATCGCGGTGCGCACGAGCACCGTCACCTCGGCGCCGAACGAGGCGTACGCCGTCGCCATCTCGGCGGCGACGACGCCCCCGCCGATCACCGCGAGGCGTCCCGGCACGGCCTGGGCGCCGGTCGCGTCGCGGCTCGTCCACGGGTGCGCGTCGGCGAGTCCCGGGATGTCCGCCACCGCGGGGTCGGAGCCGGTGCACACCGCGACCGCATGCCGCGCCGTGAGCACGTCGTCGTCGCCGCCGCCCGCCGGCGACACGATCACGCGCCGCTCGCCGTCGAGCCGACCGTGGCCGCGCACGAGCTCGATGCCGACGCTCGCGAGCCACTCCTGCCCGCCCCGGTCGGTCCAGTCCGAGACGAAGGCGTTGCGGCGCGCCAGCGTCGCCGCCACGTCGAGCTCGCCCGTCACCGCCTGCGCGGCGCCGGGCACGCGCCGCGCAGCGCGCAGCGCAGAACCGCTGCGCAGCAACGTCTTCGACGGCACGCATGCCCAGAACGTGCACTCGCCGCCGACGAGCTCATGCTCCACGACCGCGACCTCGAGCCCGGCGGCCCGTGCGCGGTCGGCGACGTTCTCGCCGACGGGCCCGGCCCCGAGCACCACGACGTCGAACTCCCGCACCATCACGGCTCCCTCCCGGCCCGGGGCGCTGCCCGGCCGTCCCGACCAGCCTAGGCAGCCGCCCGTGCGCGGGCTACGGGCGGTTCGGCGCGTCAGGACGCGCCGGACGCGAGCGCGCCGACCAGGCGCAGGATCGTGGGCAGGTCGTCGATCGCCGCGTCGGGCGACGCGGGGGCGAACCCGGCGATCGAGGCGCCGGCCAGGGGGAAGCGCGCCACGACCTCTCGGATCAGCGCGACCAGCGAGTCGGGCTCGGCCCCGAAGGGCAGCGGATACGACAGCCCCGCGATCGCGGACGGGTCGAGCACGTCGAGGTCCACGTGCACGTACACGCGGGTCGCGCCGGTCGCCGCGACGGCCCGGACCGCCGCGCCGGGGTCGGCGAACTCGTCGATGCCGAGCACCGTCATGCCCTCGGCGTCGATGAATGCCTGCTCGCCGTCATCGATCGCCCGCACGCCGGCGAGCACGATGCGCGACGACGGCACGCGCTGGTCGCCCTCGAGGGCGAGGCCGTCGGCGCCCTCGCCCGCGATCGCGCGGAGCACCATGCCGTTGAACGCGCCCGACGGGCTCGTGTCGGGCGTGTTGAGGTCGGGGTGGGCGTCGAGCCAGAGCACGGCGATCTCGCCGGGATGCGCGGCGGCGGCCGCGGCGACGGGCGCGAGCGCGATGCCGCAGTCGCCGCCGACGGCGATGGGCGTGCCGCGCGCCGAGCCGAGGGCCTCGGCGGTGCGCTCGCGCACGCGCCGGACCGCGCTGTAGCGGTGGACGCCGGTGCCCAGCGCGTCACCCGCCTCGACCGGCACGTCGACGAGGACGGTCGCCGACGACGGCAGGTCGCCGTGGATCGCGTACGCGCCGTCGGCGTGGCTCATGGCGCGCGAGGACACGGAGCCCTGCCACTCGGGGACGACGAGGAAGGTGGCCGGCATGCATCCCAGTATGTGCCCCGGCGCGCCCGGGCACTACCGGTGCCGCCGCTACTGATCGGGGAAGCGCACGAGCCCCGCCTGGACGGCGAGCCCGACGCACGCCACCGCCATCAGCCCGAGCCCGAGCAGGCCCGTGATCGTGGTCGACGCGATCACCGCCGCACCGCTCAGGACCAGCAGGGCGAGTGTCGTCCACCACACCCATCGCCGGCGCGTGAGCGAGGTCGCGAGCGCGAACGCGACGAGCAGGCCGAGCCGCCCCCAGAGGTCGATCGGGGCGAGGATCGGCCCGGTCCCGGTCGAGAGCACCGCGCCCACGACCAGCACGAGCGCCCAGGCGCCGAAGAGCCACCAGCTGAACCGGGGGACCGGGACCGGGCGCGGCGCCGCGCCATCCGCATCGGGCCGTTCGACGACGATGCGGCCGGAGGTCTCGGGGTGCCGGCTCGCGAACGCGACGAGCACCTCGTGCGCATGCGCGACCTGGACGAACCGGGCGGCGGCGGCCGTCGCCTCCTCGACCGGGCGCCCCACGTAGCGGTCGGGGTGCAGGTCGCGCGCGAGCCGTCGGTAGGCGCGCTCCACCTCCGCCGGCTCCGCGCCGCGCGGAACGCCGAGGACCGCGGCGGCCTCCTCCGGGCTCATGTCGGGCACGCGCGCCATGCACGACTCCCTTCCCGGAAGGGGCGGAACGAACGGCGCGGATGCCGCGGGCGAGGGCCCGGCGGCATCCGCGCCCCGGATCAGGACCCCGAGATCTGGCCCTGCGACGAGCCGCCGGCCTTGAGCTCGGCGAGACGCGCCTCGACCTCGGTCAGCTCGCCGAGGTCGTCGAGCTCGTTGAACTGCGCGTCGATGCTCGACGCGGCGATCTCGGCCTGCCCGCGCGCCTTGGCCTCCTCGCGGCGGATCTTGTCCTCGAAGCGACCGATCTCGCTCGTCGGATCGAGGATGTCGATCGACTTGACGGCCTCATGCACCTGCTGCTGCGCCGCCGCCGTCTTCGAACGCGCGATGAGCTCGCTGCGCTTGTTCTGCAGGTCGACGAGCTTCTGCTTCATGCCGTTCAGGCCGCTCTTCAGCTTGTCGACGACCTCGGTCTGCGCGGCGATCTGCGGCTCGGCCGCCTTCGCCTCGTTCTCGGACGAGATCTGGCGGCTGAGGGCGACCTTAGCGAGGTTGTCGAACTTGTCGGCGCCGGCGGTGTCGCCCGCGGAGCGCAGTTGGTCGGCCTTGCGGCTCGCTGCGAGGGCCTTGTCGCCCCACTCGCGCGCGGCTTCGAGGTCTTCGCGGTGGTCGTCCTCGAGCAGGCGCAGGTTGCCGATCGTCTCGGCGATGGCCGCCTCGGCGTCGGCGATCGAGTTCGTGAAGTCCCGCACCATCTGGTCGAGCATGACCTCGGGGTCCTCGGCCTGGTCGATGAGGGCGTTGATGTTGGCTCGCAGGAGCTGCGAGATGCGTCCGAAGATGGACTGCTTGGCCATCCTGGTCTCCTTCCGGTTGAGTGGTCGTCAGTGCCGTGCGATCAGGTCGAGTCGGTTCAGAAGCGGCCCCCGCTTCCGCGTCGGCCCCGCGTTCCCGAGCCGCCGAAGCTGCCGGGGGAGCGCCCGCCGCCGAACCCGCCGCCGAACCCGCCGCTCCGGCCGCCGCCGCCGCCGAACATGCCGCCGCCGCCTCCGCCGAGGACCGAGTTGATGAGGATGCCGCCGAGGACGGCCCCGAACAGGTCGCCGCCCCCGCCGCCCCGCGACTGTGGGGCGCCGCCGTACCCGCCGTACCCCGCGCCGAATCCGCCCACGTCCTGTTGCGCCAGTGACATCGCCTGGCCGGCGAGCTGTTCGGCGCGCTGGGCCGACGTGAGCGCGCGGGCCGGGTCGGTCGTCGCGAGCGACTGCGACTCCACGAGCAGCCGTCCGGCCTCGGCGAGCCGCGTGCGCGCCTCCGACCCGATCGCGCCGCGCCGCGCGACGAGGTAGTCCTCCGCGGCCTGCACCTGCGAGCGTGCCGAGAGCAGCGTGCGGTCGAGCTCGGCGCGCGCCCGATCGGCGGCGACCTGCGCGTCGCGGGCGCCCTGCACGGCCTGGTCGATCTCGGCGTTCACCCGGTCGAGCCGGGCCTTCAGCTCGAGTGGTGCGCGACCGGGGCGGTCGAGTTCGGCGCGGATCGCCGACGATTCGGCCTCGACGCGGTCGGCGAGGCCGGCCAGGCGCCCGTCGGGCAGGCTTCGCGCGGTGCGCACGTCGGTGTCGAGGTCGTCGACGCCTGCGGCGATCGCGCGGTCGGCGGCGCCGAGGTCGGCGGCGAGTCGCTCGATCGCGGCGGTGAGCAGCTTCGCCTGGTCGGCCGCCTCCTCGGCGGCGCGGATGTCGACCGCGGCCGCGCTGGTCTCGCCACGGCCGATCGCGGCGCGCGCCGCCTCGATGGAATCGCGCGCGAACGCCACGCGTGCCCGGGCCTGCTCGGGGTTGTCGGCGACCGCGGCCAGCGCCGCGCCCGAGTACTGGGCGCCGAGCGCATGCAGGCGGGCGCTGGCGGGCGCGATCGCCTCGTCGGCCGCGCGCGCCGCCCGCTCGACGCGGGCGAGCGCGTCGGGCGCGTTCTGCTCGAGGGCCCGCAGCTCGTCGAAGCGGGCGGCCTCCTCGTCGAGCATGGCGTCGGCCTCGCCGGTCAGGGCGAGGATGCGCTCGTACCACTCGCGCTGCTGCGCCTCGGTGTCGGGTTCGTGGTCGTCGAGCCGCTGCTGGAGCGTGAAGGCCTCGCGGACCTTGGCCTTCGCGGTCTCGAGCGAGGCCCGGAAGCCGGCGGTGGCCTCCTCGCCGTAGGCGGCCACCGCGAAGCCGAGCTCCTCGTCGCTCGTCTTCAGCGCGTCGTCGGCCGCGACCAGCGCCCCGCCCGCCTGACGCCGGAGTTCCTCGACGGGCACCGGCGGCTGCGCTGGCGGGCCACCCGGGCCGCCCGCGCCGCCGACGGCGGCCTTCCGGCGACGGCGCGCGAGCACGATCGCCACGACCGCGATCACGGCCGCGCCGGCGAGCACGATCCAGAGCCATCCGAGGCCGCCGCCCCCGCCGCCTGAGCCGCCGCCGATCGCCTCGGCCGCGGCGATCGCCGCGCCGGCCCAGTCGCCGTCGCGCAGTTCGGGCTCGACGACCTGCAGCGAGATGCGGTCGATGTCCGCGGCCGACAGCGAGGCGTCCTCGGCGGCTGAGAGGTAGTACGCACGTCCGTCGATCGCGACGGCGAGCAGGTAGTCCTCGGTGCCCATGTTGTTCGCGTTCGCGGTGTCGGTCGCCCACGACGTGGCATCCTCGGGGTTCGTGAACTCGTCGACGTACGCGACGAACAACTGGCGGCCGCTCGCGTCGGCCGCTGCGTCGATCGCCGCCTCGACGTCGGCGAGCTCGCCGCCGCTCAGCGCACCGGCGGTGTCGACGACCGGGCTCGCACCGAACGCGACCGGGTCCTCGGCATGCGCCACCTGCGGCAGCGCGGCGAGGGCGACCCCGACCGCCACGGCCAACACGATCGAACCCCTGCGTACCGACCGCATGCGCACCCGTTGCCTTCCCCTCGGAGCGGATGTCTGGAGTCTATGGTCGGGTCGGAGAGCCCGTCCACGGATTCACGGCGGACGTTCAGACGACCTCCAGCGGCGGGCGTCGGCGACGCGCGCGACACGGGAGCGCGCCGGCGAGCGGCGCGGGAATCGGAACGAGCCGGGCCCTCAGTCGATCGACTGGACCCGGCTCTTCACGACGTGCCCCCGGAGGGATTCGAACCCCCGACCTACGGTACCGGAAACCGGCGCTCTATCCCCTGAGCTACGGAGGCGCACAGCCAGCAACACTACCACCTGCGAGGAGCCCCGCTCGGCACCGCGCGGGGCTCGCGATCAGCCCTGGGGGAGGTTGCCCAGCACGGATGCGACGAGCTGCTGCGCGTCGCCCGGCTCGAACAGCGACTCGGACTCCACGACGACCCAGTACTCGCCGCCGGTGAACACCTGCGCCTGGCCGACGCCGCCCGAGAGCAGGAAGAAGCCCTCCACGTCGGGCGGCGTGCCGTAGGTCGGCACCGCGTTGCTCGTCATCGCCGCCTGGCCGGCCTGCCGCTCGAAGGCGTTCGGCGGGAGGGTCGCGACGCCGACCTCGACGACCTCGCCGCTCGTCTGGTTGCTCCAGCCGCATGCGGTGCCCTCCGCGGCGACGACCTCGACGACGCCCGAGCCGGACGGCTCGTAATCGGGGGCGACGCCGAGGTTGGGGTTGAACGCGTAGACCTGGTCGGCCGTCAGCATCGCGTCGCACGCCATCTCGAACGGAACGGGCTCCTCGGTCGGCTCGGGCGTGGGCACGGCCGTCGCGGACGCGTCGGGTGCGGCCGTGCCGGACGGTGCGCCGCCGTCGGTGGGCGCGGCGCCCGGCGCGGTGCAGCCGGCGAGGACCAGCGCGGCGGTCGCGGCGGCGAGCGCCGTCGCGGCGGTGCGGGGGAGGAGGGCGTTCGGGCGCGGCATGCGGGACACCCTACCAACGGTGCCGGGTAGGATCTTCGAGTGACTCCCGCCGACCTCTCGCGTGCCCTGTTCGACCTCGTCACCGCCATGGTCGCGCGACGACGCGAGGCCGGTGACGAGGTCGTGCTCGACCTGGCGCCCGAGGCCGTCACGCTCGAGCGGCCGAAGCTGCGCGAGCACGGCGACTGGGCGTCGAGCATCGCCATGCGCATCGCCAAGCCGCTCGGCACGAACCCGCGCGCGCTGGCCGCCGAGCTCGCCGAGGGGCTGGTCGCGGTCGACGGCGTCGAGAGCGCCGAGGTCGCCGGTCCGGGCTTCATCAACATCCGGCTGGATGCCGCGGCGGCGGGTTCGCTCGCGAAGGCGATCGTCGAGCAGGGCCCCGCGTACGGCCGCGGCGAATCGCTGGCGGGCCGCGTGATCAACCTCGAGTTCGTCTCGGCGAACCCGACCGGTCCGCTGCACATCGGACACACCCGCTGGGCCGCGCTCGGCGACTCGATCGGCCGCGTGCTGCGCGCCGCCGGTGCGAAGGTCGCGAACGAGTACTACATCAACGACGCCGGCAACCAGATGGACAACTTCGGCGCCTCGGTGATCGCGGCGGCGAAGGGCGAGCCCACCCCCGAGAACGGCTATCCCGGCAGCTACATCGCCGACCTCGCCGCGCGCGTGCTCGAGCGCGAGCCGCACCTGCTCGAGCTCGACGACGACGTCGCGCTCCACACCGCGCGCGAGATCGCGTACGAGCTCCAGCTCGGCGAGATCCGCGAGTCGCTCGAGCGGTTCAACGTGCACTTCGACGTGTGGTCGAGCGAGCGCAGCCTGCACGCGAAGGACGAGGACGGCGTGTCCGCGATCGACGCCGCGGTCGAGCGGCTGCGCGCGCAGGGGCACGTGTTCGACGAGGACGGCGCGGTCTGGGTCCGCACGACCGACTTCGGCGACGACAAGGACAGGGTCATCCGTCGCGCCAACGGCGTCTACACGTACTTCGCCGCCGACGCCGCGTACTACCTCGACAAGGGCGACCGCGGCTTCGAGCACAAGGTGTACCTGCTCGGCGCCGACCACCACGGCTACGTGCACCGGCTGAAGGCGCTCGCGGGCGCGGCAGGCGACGACCCCGAGAAGGACATCGAGGTGCTGATCGGCCAGCTGGTGAGCATCAACGGCGCGAAGCTGTCCAAGCGCGCCGGCAACATCATCGAGCTCGACGACCTGCAGGCGTGGCTCGGCACCGACGCGCTGCGGTACACGCTCGCGCGCTACCCGGCCGACTCACCCCTCGCGATCGACCCCGAGGTGCTGCAGCGGCGCGGCAACGACAATCCCGTGTTCTACGTGCAGTACGTGCACGCGCGCACCACCCAGCTCGCGCGCAACGTCGCCGAGTCCGGCGTCGACCGCACGGCCTTCGCGCCCGAGCTGCTCGACCATGAGACCGAGTCGGCCCTGCTCGGCGCGCTGCAGGAGTTCCCGCGCATCGTCGCCCAGGCGGCCGAGCTGCGCGAACCGCACCGCGTGGCGCGGTACCTGGAGGAGCTCGCGGGCCTGTACCACCGCTGGTACGACAACTGCCGCGTGCTCCCGCTCGGCGACGAGCCCGTGACCGACCTGCACCGCACGCGCCTCTGGCTCAACGACGCCACGGGCCAGGTGATCCGCAACGGACTCGACCTGCTCGGCGTGTCGGCGCCCGAGCGCATGTAGCCTTCGGAGCCATGTCCGCCTCCGACGCCGAGACCGTCCGCATCGAGCCCCTCGCCGACCCCGACGGGCCCCGTCGACGTACGAGCGCGGGCGGCCGCGCGCTGATCGTCGTCGGCCTGCTGCTGGTGATCGTCGCGGGACTGCTCGTGCTCGTCGAGACGGTCGGCCGTGGCATCGCCGAGCGCAACGTCGCCGCGTCGATCGAGCAGGGCCTGCCCGAGGGCGTCGAGGGCGACGTCGACGTCGAGATCCGCGGTGTGTCGGCGCTGTGGCAGGTGCTCATGGGGCGGATGGACGAGGTCGTCGCGACCGCGCCCGCGCTCGACGTGTACGGGGTCCCGGTCGACGTCACGGTGACCGCGAACGGCGTGCCGCTCGCCGAGGGCGGCTCCGTCGAACGGGCCGACGTCGTCGCGAGCATCGACGAGGCGGCCGTCGACGCCATCGCCGAGTCGCAGGGCGTGCCTGGCGGTCTCGAGCTCGGCGACGGCACCGTCGCCTACAGCGACGAGGCGACCGTCCTCGGCTTCCCGATCGGCTTCACGATCACGGCCGAACCCGAGGCGGCGGGCGACCGCGTCCTCCTCACGCCGGTGGGGGCCGACATCCAGGCCGGTGGCGGGACGATCGACGCCTCGGGCCTCGTCGACCGCCTCATGGGCGGCGACCCGCTGCCCATCTGCGTCGCCGACCGGCTTCCCGAGGGCGTCGAGGTCGCCGACCTCCAGGTGACGCCCGAGGGCGCCACCGTGCGGCTCGAGGCGAGCGGCCTGCCCTTGGCCGAGGAGACGCTGGCCACGACCGGCACCTGCGGCTGACGCCGCCGCGGCGGCATCGCAGGAGCATACTTGCCTCATGGGCGGGCCGGCGCAGGGCCGCCTCGCCGCCGGTGAGCGGGCACTGGAGACGGGCGACTGGGATGGAGCCGCGGCGCACTTCGGTGCGGCGGCCCTCGAGACCGAGGGCGCCGACGCCTACGCCGGACTCGGCAGCGCACGATGGTGGCAGGGCGACGTCGAGGGCGCGTTCGAGGCGCGCACCCTCGCCTACCGTGCGCTGCGCCGGGAGGGCCGGCTGGCGGAGTCGGCGTCGACGGCGGCGTGGCTGGCGCGCGAGCATCGCCGGCTCGACCGCGACGACGTCGTCGCCGACGGCTGGCTGTCCCGGGCGCGGACCGTCGCCGACCTCGCGGGGGACGCCGCCGTCCGCGGCTGGGTGGACCTCGCGGCCGCCGAAGCCGCCGGATCGCTCGTGCTCGTGCGCGGGGCGGTGGGCGCAGCGCGGCGCACAGGAGATGCCGACCTCGAGATCGTCGCGCTGGCACGTGCCGCCGTGATGGAGGTGATGGCGGGCGAGGTCGACGACGGCATCGCCCACGCCGACGAGGCGATGGTCGCTGCCATCGCCGGCGAGGGACGGGACCCGCAGAGCGTGGGGGAGGCGTGCTGCGCGATGGTCGAGATCGCCGAACTGCTCGGCGACCCCGAGCGCTTCGGCCGGTGGGCCGAGATCGTGGTGGGCTACCGTTCCTCGCACGCCTTCCCGCCGCTGACCGCCCGTGCGCACGGGCGGCTCACCGACGTGGTCGGCGCCTTCTGCGGCGCGTGCTGCGGCGGCATGCTGCTGATCAGCGGGCGGCTCGACGAGGCCGAGGGCGAGATCCTCGGCGCGATCCAGGCGCTCGGGGGCGGACGCGCCGGTCCGCGATGCGTGCATCCCGTCATCCAGCTCGCCGAGCTGAGGGTCGCCCAGGGGCGGGTCGAGGAGGCCGCCGTCCTGCTCGAGGAGGTCGCCGACCTGCCGGAATCCGTCCGCCCGATGGCGGCGGTCGACCTCGTGCGCGGACTGCCCGGCCGTGCGGCCGGCCGGCTCCGCGGCGGCGGGGCGGCGCTGGCCGATCGACCGATCGTCGCGTTTCCGCTCAGGCTGCTCCTCGTCGATGCCGAACTCGCGGCGGGCGACCTCCCCGCGGCGGACGCGGCGGCGACCGAGGCGACCCGCATCGCCTCGCTCACCGCGAGCCGACGCCACGGAGCCGCCGCCGAGTTCGCGGTCGCGAAGGTCGCGACGGCCCGAGGCGATCCCGAGGGCGCGTCCATGCTGCGCGCAGCGTCAGCACGACTCGCGGCCGCCGGCCTCGGGCTCGAGTCCAGCCGGGCACGGCTGGCGTACGCCCGCGCATGCCTGCCGGGGGATCGCGACACGGCGGCGATCGAGGCGGCGGCCGCGTTGACGGCGTTCGAACGCGTCGGTGCGGACGGCGACGCCGACGCGGCATCCGAGTTCCTGAGGCTCATCGGGGTCAGGGGACGCACCGGGCGGAAGCGTCCCGGCCGGCTGAGCGACCGCGAGGTCGAGGTGCTGCGGCTCGTGTCGATCGGGTTGTCGGATGCCGAGATCGGCGAACGCCTGCACATCAGCCGGAAGACCGTCGGCCACCACGTCAGCAGCATCCTCGCGAAGCTCGACGTGCGCAGCCGCACCGAGGCGGCCGCGTACTCGGTGCTCCACGTCTTCACGGAACCGGCCGCGGAATAGGGAGGACTCCCGATGCTCCGGGCCGGCGCGAGTGCGAACGTCGGAGATGAGGAATGGAAAGGAGGGAGTGCGATGAGCATCGAGACGAAGGCCGTGGCCTCCCGGTTCTACGCGATCCTGGGTGCGCACGACCTCGGCGCCCTCGACGAGGTCTGCTCGCCGCAGCTGCGCGGGCACGCCGGCGCCGGACACGACCTCGCCGAGTTCCGCGCCGCGGTCGGCGGATTCATCGCCGCGTTCCCCGACCTGCGGATCGACGTGCGACACCTCGTGGCGGAGGACGACATGGTCAGCACGTGGGTCACCTACGAGGGGACGCACCACGGCGAGTTCGCCGGCGTGCCCGCCAGCGGCCGGCAGATCAGGATCGCCGTATGGGATCTCATACGGATCTCCGACGGCAGGATCGTCGAGCTCACGGAGTACTGCGACCTCTTCGCGCTCATGAATCAGATCGGTGCGCTGCCCACGGCGACGCCGGCCTGAGGCCGCCGTCGGGCGGATCCGCGGCGCGGTCGATGCGTCGCGGATTCGGCCCGCCGTCGGGGCGTCGGTAGACTCGCGGGTGAGTCGCCCCACAAGGGCGGCGCGCAGCAGGCTTCAGGAACCAATCCGGGTTCGCTCGCCGCGAGCGACCCGTCGATTCTTCCGTCCCGTGAGGTTTCCCCGTGGCATCCACCGAAGCAGTACCCGGTCGGCTCCGCGCGCCCGACGACCCCAACGCCCTGGCGCCGCAGGTGTGGCCCGAGCGCGCGCACCGCGACGCCGACGGGCGCCTCGTGATCGGCGGCATCCCGGCGACCGAACTCGCCGCGCGGTTCGGCACGCCCCTCTACGTGGTCGACGAGGCCGACGCCAGGGCACGTGCGGCCCGCACCCTTGCCGCGTTCGAGGCGGCCGCGGCATCCGTCGGCACGACCGTGACGGTGTATTACGCCGGCAAGGCCTTCCTCTCGGGCGCCATCGTGCGGTGGGTCACCGAGGCCGGCCTCGCGATCGACGTGTGCACCGGCGGCGAGCTCGCCGTCGCGCTCGCCGCGGGGGCCGACCCGTCGCGCATCGGCTTCCACGGCAACAACAAGTCGGTCGCCGAGATCGAGCGCGCGGTCGCCGCCGGCGTCGGCGCGATCATCATCGACTCCGAGGTCGAGATCGAGCGGGTGGCGGATGCCGCGGCGCGCGCCGGCCGCGTGCAGCGCGTACGCCTCCGCGTGAACAGCGGTGTCCACGCCTCGACGCACGAGTTCCTCGCCACCGCCCACGAGGACCAGAAGTTCGGGGTCTCGCTCGAGCGCGCCGCCGAGATCGGCACCCGCATCCGCTCGCACGCCTCGCTCGACTTCCTCGGGCTGCACTGCCACATCGGCTCGCAGATCTTCGACTCGGCGGGCTTCGCGGAGTCGGCCGAGCGGCTCCTGGCCGCGCACGCCGAGCTCGCGCGCGTCGCTCCGCTGCCCGAGCTGAACCTCGGCGGCGGGTTCGGCATCGCCTACACCGCGGCCGACGATCCCGCTCCCATCGAGGAGATCGCGCGCGGCATCGCCGAGGCGGTCGCGCACGGATGCCGCGACCGCGGCGTGCCCGTGCCGAAGCTCGCCTTCGAGCCCGGACGCTCCATCATCGGCCCCGCCGGCGTCACCCTGTACACCGTGGGCACCGTCAAGCCCGTACCGATCGCCGACGGCGCCTGGCGCCACTACGTGTCGGTCGACGGCGGCATGAGCGACAACGCGCGAACCGCGCTGTACGGGGCCGACTACACCGTGCGACTCGCAGGCCGGGTCTCGTCCGAGCCGGCGGCGCTGGTGCGCGTGGCCGGCAAGCACTGCGAGTCGGGCGACATCGTCGTCGACGCCGACTACCTCCCGCACGACGTCGCGCCCGGCGACCTCCTCGCCGTCGCCGCGACCGGCGCGTACTGCTGGTCGCTCGCGAACAACTACAACCACGTGCCGCGCCCGCCCGTCGTCGCCGTGCGCGACGGCGTCGCGCGGGTCATCGTCCGCGGCGAGACCGAGGCCGACCTGCTCGCCCGCGACGCGGGCCTCGACGACGTCGTGGCCGACGACCCCGGCCACGACGATGACGCACACGGAGTCACCGCATGATCGAATACCGTTCCATCCGGGTCGCGCTGCTCGGCGCCGGCTCCGTCGGCTCCCAGGTCGCGCGCCTGCTCCTCGAGCAGGGCGACGAGCTGGCCAACCGCATCGGCGCACGCCTGGAGCTCGTCGGCATCGCCGTGCGCGACGTCGACGCGCAGCGCGACGTCGACCTGCCGCGCGAGCTCTTCACGACCGACGCCGAGTCGCTCATCGTCGGCGCCGACATCGTGATCGAGCTCATGGGCGGCCTCGAGCCCGCGCGCACGCTCGTGCTGAAGGCCATCGCAGCGGGCGCCGACGTCGTCACCGGCAACAAGGCGCTGCTCGCCACCCACGGCCCCGAGCTGTTCGCGGCGGCCCAGCAGGTCGGGGCGCAGCTGTCCTACGAGGCGGCGGTCGGCGGTGCCATCCCGATCATCCGGCCGTTGCGCGACAGCCTCGCCGGCGACCGCATCGAGCGCATCCTCGGCATCGTCAACGGCACCACGAACTTCATCCTCGACCGCATGGACACGACGGGCGCGTCGCTCGAGGACGCGCTCGCGACCGCGACCGAACTCGGCTACGCCGAGGCCGACCCGACGGCCGACATCGGCGGATACGACGCCGCACAGAAGGCCGCGATCCTCGCCAGCCTGGCCTTCCACACCACCGTGCCCGTCGAGGCCGTGCACCGGGAGGGCATCACGGGCGTGACCGCGGCGCAGGTCGAGTCGGCCAAGCGCGCCGGCTACGTCGTGAAGCTGCTCGCCATCTGCGAGCGCCTCACCGACCCCGAGACGGGCGAGGAGGGCGTCTCGGCGCGCGTCTACCCCGCCATGGTGCACCGAACGCATCCGCTCGCCGCGGTGCACGGGGCCAACAACGCGGTCTTCGTCGAGGCGCACGCCGCCGGCCCGCTGATGTTCTACGGCGCCGGCGCGGGCGGCGTCCAGACCGCCTCGGCGGTGCTCGGCGACCTCGTCGCGATCGCCCGCCGCCACGTGCTCGGGGGGCCCGGCACCGCCGAGTCGACGCACGCCGAGCTGCCGGTGCTCGACATCGGCCGCATCACCACCCGCTACGCCATCACGATCGAGGCCGCCGACCAGCCCGGCGTGCTCGCCACCATCGCGCACGCGTTCGCCGACCACGGGGTCAGCGTCGGCGAGCTCGTGCAGACCATCAACGACGGGACCGGGCGGGCTACGCTGGTCATCGGCACCCACGAGGCGCGTGAGTCCGCGCTCGCCGAGACGGTGCGCGCGCTCGCCGACAGCCCCGTGGTCACCTCGGTCGCATCCGTCATCCGAGTCGAAGGAGCAGAGTGAACCACCAGGCAACCAAGGCGCCGTCCCGGCAGTGGCGCGGCGTCATCCGCGAGTACGCCGATCGGCTCGACGTGACGGATGCCACGCCCGTCGTCACCCTCGGCGAGGGCGGCACGCCGCTGCTGCCCGCGCCCGCGCTCTCGCGTCGCACGGGCGCCGACGTGTGGGTCAAGTTCGAGGGCATGAACCCGACCGGCTCCTTCAAGGACCGCGGCATGACCATGGCCGTCACCAAGGCGGTCGAGCGCGGCGCCGAAGTCGTCATCTGCGCCTCGACGGGCAACACCTCGGCGTCGGCGGCGGCCTACGCGACGCACGCCGGGATCAAGGCCGCCGTGCTCGTGCCCGAGGGCAAGATCGCCATGGGCAAGCTGAGCCAGGCCATCGCGCACGACGCGAAGCTCATCCAGATCCAGGGCAACTTCGACGACTGCCTCGACATCGCGCGCGACCTCGCCGAGAACTACCCGGTGCACCTGGTCAACTCGGTGAACAACGACCGGATCGAGGGCCAGAAGACGGCCGCGTTCGAGGTCGTCGAGGTACTCGGCGACGCTCCCGACTTCCACTTCATCCCGGTGGGCAACGCCGGCAACTACACCGCGTACACGCGGGGGTACCGCGAGGACATCGCCGCGGGCAATGCCACGCGGCTGCCGCGCATGTTCGGCTTCCAGGCGGCCGGCTCGGCGCCGCTCGTGCTCGGCGCGCCCGTGAAGCACCCCGAGACCATCGCGAGCGCCATCCGCATCGGCAACCCCGCATCGTGGCACCTCGCGCTCGAGGCCCGCGAGGCCACCGACGGCTACTTCGGCGCCATCGAGGACGACAAGATCCTCGAGGCGCAGCGCATCCTGTCGGCCGAGGTCGGCATCTTCGTCGAGCCCGCATCGGCGATCAGCGTCGCGGGCCTGCTCGAGCGTTCCGCCGCGGGCCAGGTCCCGAAGGGCGCCCGCGTGGTGCTCACGGTGACCGGGCACGGCCTGAAGGACCCGCAGTGGGCGCTGCGCCGACCCGACGGCTCCGAGGTGCAGCCCACCGTCGTCCCGGCCGACGTGGCGCACGTCGCCCAGGTGCTGGGGCTCGCGTCATGAGCCCCGCGGCGGAGGCGAGCGCCGCGCTCGCGCCCGAGCTCGCCGGCCGTCGCGTGCACGTGAAGGTCCCCGCGACCTCGGCGAACCTCGGGCCCGGGTTCGACACGCTCGGGCTCGCGCTCGCACGCTACGACGAGCTCGACGTCGAGGTCATCCCCGAGGGCCTCGACATCGAGGTGCACGGCGTCGGCCAGGGCGAGGTGCCGCTCGACGAGTCGCACCTCGTGGTGCGGGCGATCGCGCACGCCTTCGCGCACTACGGCCTCGAGCTCCCGCCGCTGCGGCTGGTGGCGCACAACGCCATCCCGCACGGGCGGGGGCTGGGTTCGTCCGGCGCCGCGATCGTCGCGGGCATCATGGCCGCGAAGGGCCTGCTCGAGCCCGAGATCTCGATCTCGCCCGACGAGCTGCTCGAGCTCGCGACCGAGCTCGAAGGGCACCCCGACAACGTCGCGCCGGCGCTCTTCGGCGGCCTCACCATCGCGTGGGTCACCCCCGAGGGCCCGCGCCACAAGAAGCTCATGGTGCACCGCGGCGTCTCGCCGCTCGTGCTCGTGCCCGAGCACGAGATGTCGACCGCGCTCGCCCGCAGCCTGCAGCCGACGTCGGTGCCGCACGAGGATGCGGTGTTCAACGTCTCGCGCTCGGCGCTGCTCGTGGCCGCACTCATCCAGAGCCCCGAGCTGCTGCTCGCGGCCACCGAGGACAAGCTGCACCAGCGCTACCGCGCCGAGGCGATGCCCGAGACCGATCGCCTGATCCGCGTCCTGCGCGCGGCCGGGCACCCGGCCGTCGTGTCGGGCGCGGGCCCGTCGATCCTCGTGCTCGCGAGCGACCCGAGCGAGCGCGCCGACGCGATCCGCCTCGTGGAGGGCGCCGCCGAGACCGCGTGGCAGGCGCTGCCCCTCGCGGTCGACTTCCTCGGCGCGACGGTGCACCCGGCCGACGAGGACTGACCTCGATCCGATCGGGGCGAGGCCGCGCCATCCCGTGATGCACGGCGCGGCGCGTGGTCGGGCGGCCTGACCGCTGGTGCTAGACTGGCAATGCACCCGGCAGGCGCAGCGTTCGCGCACCGGCCGCATCGTGCAATTCCCGGCATCTCATGCTTTCGCCCACGCGCAGGTCTGCGCCTCGTGCGCACCGCCTTCGCGTGCCAGCGACCAGCTCTCCTCGGCCAACCCAGATTCCTGGCGAGGGGAAAGGACGAAACCCAGTGACCAACGGAACCGACTACGCCGAGGGCGTGGCGAACCGCACCCGCCTGACCGCCATGAAGGTCGCCGAGCTCCAGGAGCTCGCCGCCTCGCTCGGCATCGCGGGTGCATCGAAGCGTCGTAAAGGAGAACTCGTGGAGTTGATCTCCGCCCACACCGACGGCACCGGCACCGCCGAGCTCGACGAGGTCGTCGACGCCGCGGCTCCGGTGCTCGACGAGCCCGCCCTCGCCGAGGCGCCGACGCTCGACGAGCCCGCCCTCGTTCCCGCGGAGGCCGCCGAGGCGCCGACCGAGGCCGCCGAGGCTGCGCCGGCCGAGGCAGCACCTGTCGAGGACGCACCGGCCGAGGCTGCCGCGCCCGCCGCGCCGCAGGCCGAGCCGACCCGCCGCGGCCGCCAGCCGCGCCGCGCCACGAGCGCGACCGCCGCCGCGCAGCACGCCAACGCCGGCCTCTCGGGCGTCGAACTCGTCCCGGCGCAGGCCGCCGAGCCGACGACCGACGAGGCGCGTGAGGCGGCCCGTGCCGCCGTGCGCGAGCAGCTCGCTGCCGCGACGGGCGAGGCCCGCCCGGCCGGCGAGGCCGAGGGCGAGGGCGGCGAGCAGCCGGCACCCGAACCCCGCCAGGGGCGCAGCCGCAACCGCGGACGCCGTGGCGGCGACCGTGGCGACCGAGTCGAGACGCAGAAGGCCGAGCAGGGCGAGCGCCAGGGCGGAGAACGCCAGGGCGGCCGCAAGGCCGACGAGCAGGCGGAGCCCGAGCGCCAGGGCGGCCAGGGCGAGTCCGACAAGGGCCGTCAGGAGCAGGGCGGCCGCGGCCAGCAGGGCCGCGGCGACCAGCAGTCGCGCGGCGAGCAGCAGCAGGCCGAGGGCGAGGGCGGCCGCCGCAACCGGTACCGCGACCGCAAGCGTCGCGGCCAGGGCGTCGGCGACGAGGTCGAGCCCGAGATCCTCGACGACGACGTGCTCGTGCCCATCGCGGGCATCCTCGACGTGCTCGACAACTACGCCTTCGTGCGCACCTCCGGCTACCTGCCGGGCCCGAGCGACGTGTACGTCTCGCTCGGCCAGGTGAAGAAGTACCACCTGCGCAAGGGCGACGCGGTCGTCGGCGCGATCAAGCAGCCGCGCGAGGGCGAGGGCAACACGCGCCAGAAGTACAACGCGCTCGTCAAGATCGACTCGGTCAACGGCCAGACCGCCGAGGAATCGGCCGCGCGCATCGAGTTCGGCAAGCTCACCCCGCTCTACCCGCAGGAGCGCCTGCGCATGGAGACCGAGCCCACCAAGCTCACCCAGCGCATCATCGACCTCATCGCGCCGATCGGCAAGGGCCAGCGCGGCCTGATCGTCTCGCCGCCCAAGGCCGGCAAGACGATCGTGCTGCAGCAGATCGCGAACGCCATCGCCATCAACAACCCCGAGGTCCACCTCATGGTCGTGCTCGTCGACGAGCGCCCCGAAGAGGTCACCGACATGCAGCGCACGGTGAAGGGCGAGGTCATCGCGTCGACCTTCGACCGTCCCGCCGAGGACCACACGACGGTCGCCGAGCTCGCCATCGAGCGCGCGAAGCGCCTCGTCGAGCTCGGCCACGACGTGGTCGTGCTGCTCGACTCGATCACGCGCCTCGGCCGTGCGTACAACCTCGCGGCACCGGCCTCCGGCCGTGTGCTCTCGGGCGGCGTCGACGCGTCGGCGCTCTACCCGCCGAAGCGCTTCTTCGGCGCGGCGCGCAACATCGAGAACGGCGGCTCGCTCACCATCCTCGCCACCGCGCTCGTCGAGACGGGTTCGAAGATGGACGAGGTGATCTTCGAGGAGTTCAAGGGCACCGGCAACTCCGAGCTGCGCCTCTCGCGCCAGCTCGCCGACAAGCGCATCTTCCCGGCGGTCGACGTCAACGCGTCGTCGACGCGCCGCGAGGAGATGCTGCTCTCGCCCGACGAGGTCAAGATCACCTGGAAGCTCCGTCGCGCGCTCGCCGGGCTCGAGCCGCAGCAGGCCCTCGAGGCCGTGCTCGGCCGCCTGCGCGAGACGCAGTCGAACACCGAGTTCCTGCTGCTCATGCAGAAGTCGGCGCCGGTCGGCGGCAACGGCAACGGGCACGGGCACGAGTCCGACCACCACCGCTGATCCATGTTCGAGTCCGTCCAGGCACTGATCTCCGAGCACGCCGCCCTCCAGGACGAGCTCGCCGACCCGGCGCTGCACGCCGACGCCGCGCGCGCGAAGAAGGTGAACCGGCGCTATGCCGAGCTCAGCCGGATCGTCGCCGCGAACGCCGCCTGGCAGCAGGCGCAGGACGACCTCGAGGCGGCCCGCGAGCTCGCCAGGGAGGACTCCGCGTTCGCCGAGGAGGTGCCGGCGCTCGAGGAGGCCCTCGCCGAGTCGCAGGAGAAGCTGCGGCGACTGCTGATCCCGCGCGACCCCGACGACGGCCGCGACGTGATCATGGAGATCAAGGGCGGCGAGGGCGGTGCCGAGAGCGCGCTGTTCGCGGCTGACCTGCTCCGCATGTACGTCCAGTACGCGCAGTCGAAGGGCTGGAAGACCGAGCTCCTCGAGTCCGACGAGTCCGACCTGGGCGGCTACAAGAACGTGCAGGTGGCGATCAAGTCGAACGCGACCGATCCGTCGCAGGGCGTGTGGGCGCACCTGAAGTACGAGGGCGGGGTGCACCGCGTCCAGCGCGTGCCCGTCACCGAGACGCAGGGACGCATCCACACATCGACCACCGGCGTGCTCGTCTTCCCCGAGGTCGACGAGCCCGAAGAGGTCGAGATCAACCAGAACGACCTCAAGATCGACGTGTACCGCTCGAGTGGCCCCGGCGGCCAGTCGGTGAACACGACCGACTCGGCGGTGCGCATCACGCACGTGCCGACCGGGATCGTGGTGGCGATGCAGAACGAGAAGTCGCAGCTGCAGAACCGCGAGGCCGCCATGCGCGTGCTCCGCGCCCGGCTGCTGGCGCGGCAGCAGGAGGAGCTCGCGGCCGCGGCGTCCGATGCGCGCAAGTCGCAGATCCGCACCATGGACCGCTCCGAGCGCATCCGCACGTACAACTTCCCCGAGAACCGCATCGCCGACCACCGCACGGGGTACAAGGCGTACAACCTCGACCAGGTGATGAACGGCTCCCTCGAGCCCGTCATCGAGTCGGCCGTCCGCGCCGACGAGGAGGCGCGGCTCGCCGACCTCGGCGACCGGTAGCGCGCACCGGGCGCGCGCCCGCGCCGCGTGCGGTTGCGCGCCGGCGCCCACCCCCGTAGCGCCACGTCGACGCCCTCTGCGCCAGTCGGACTGGCGCATTGGACGGCGAACTGGCGCAGGCGAGCGGGGCGACTCGTCCTCCACATGGCACGACGGTGTCCACGAACCCTCACTCGCGACGGATGGCACGGGTCCAGCCCGTCGGCGGAGGAGGCTCGGGGCATGGATCCGGATGCGTTCCCGGCGGGCTCAGGCGGAATCATCCCGTCCGCGCGAGCTCGATCTGCCGGCGTCTCGGCGTCACTCCTGACGGCGCGCGATGCCGGACATCTCGTGGCGATCCGGCGCGGCATGTACCTCCCCACGGCAGGGTTGGAAGAGATGACGGCTGCGGATCGGCACCGCGCGCAGGCCTTCGCGGTCGCCCACCGACGACCCGGCGTCGTGTTCGCCGGCTTCACGGCCGCGCTGCTGCAGGGGCTGCCGATCGTGGGCGCGGTGCCCGCCGACGTCACCGTCCTCGCGAAGGCGCGATCCGGTCGGAAGCGCAACGGCGTGGTCGAGATCGTCCGCCACGAGACCGCTCACGTCCTCACCAGCGACGGCGTCGCCACGACGGGGCCAATCGCGACGGTGCTCGAGGTGGCGCGAACCCGACCGCTGCTCACCGCCCTCGCGGTCGCCGATGCCGCGCTGCATCGCCCGCGCATCGAGGACGGCGAGCCGCTGTGCACGATCGAGCAGCTTCGCACGGCGTTCGCGGCCCTGCTGCCGTTCCCGGGCAGCCGCAGAGCCGAGGCGCTGCTCGCACGTGCGACGCATTTGGCCGACACACCCCTCGAGACGCTCAGCCGCCTGCGGTTCGAGGAACTCGGCTTCCCCGCGCCGGTCCTGCAGTGGTCGGTCATGCGTCCGCGCACCCGCTCGCTCGCGTACCTCGACTTCGCGTGGCCCGAGCACCGCGTCTGGGGCGAGGCGGACGGCAACGGAAAGTACCTGGGCGACGCGAAGCGGGACGGTGATCGCCGGTCCATCGCGGACATCGTGCGCGAGGAGTAGGCGCGCGAGAACGAGGTCAGGGCGGCGACGGGCTGGGCCTGCGCCCGATGGGACTGGTCGGAGGCATGGAAGCCGGCGTCGCTCCGCGACATCCTGTTGCAGGCCGGGCTTCCGCGCCTGCGCTGACCCGTTCGGCGCCCCGCCGCCCCGAGCGGCGCGCTCGACGCGTGCGCGAGATACGCGCCCGCTGCGCCAGTGGGATGGCGCGGAGGTCTCCGAAGTGGCGCGGGCGGGGGAGAAGGCGCCGCGGCGAGCCGGGCGACCGCGCCCGACGAGTGCGCCAGTTGCGCGTCGCCTGCGCCATTCGTAGTGGCGCGCAGGGTGTCGAAGTGGCGCGGGCCGATGCAAGGGGGCGCGTCAGATGTGGAAGTCGACGTGCCAGTCGTGCACGCCGCGCGCGGCATCGGCCGTCGCCGGCGAGAGCGGCCTCGCGACCGCCGGGATCCCGACGAGCAGCGAGTGCGGCGGCGCCCCCTTGGTGACGACCGCGTTCGCGCCGATGGCGCTGCCCGCACCGATCTCGATGTCGCCGAGGACCTTCGCGCCCGCACCGACGGTGACGCCGTCGCCGAGGGTGGGATGGCGCTTGGAGCCCTTCGGGGCGCCACGCGGCGCCTTCCCGCCGAGCGTGACGCCGTGGTAGAGCATGACGTCGTCGCCGACGACCGCCGTCTCGCCGATCACCACGCCCATGCCGTGGTCGATGAAGAAACGGCGGCCGATCGTGGCGCCGGGGTGGATCTCGATGCCCGTGAGGAATCGCGTGAGCTGCGACACGACGCGCGCCGGCAGCCGCAGCACGGGCACCTGCCACATGCGGTGCGCGAGCCGGTACGCCCAGATGGCGTGCAGGCCCGAGTAGGCGAGCACGATCTCGATGCGGCTGCGTGCCGCGGGGTCGTGGGAGCGAGCGGTCGCGATGTCTTCCCTGAGACTGACGAGGATTCCCACCGGTTCAGTCAAGCAGATGCCGGAGGCGGGTCAGTCGAGCAGGCCCTCGTAGAGCACCGTCGAGAGGTAGCGCTCGCCGTAGCTGGCGAGGATCACCACGATGGTCTTGCCGGCGTTCTCGGGACGCTTGGCGAGCTGGGCGGCCGCGTACGCCGTCGCACCCGACGAGATGCCGCCGAGGATGCCCTCCTCGACGCCGAGGCGCCGGGCGGTCGCGACCGCCTGGTCGATGTTCACGTCGATGATCTCGTCGTAGACCTCGCGGTCGAGGATCGACGGCACGAAATTCGCGCCGATGCCCTGGATCTTGTGGGGGCCGGGCTGCCCGCCGTTGAGGATCGGCGACTCGAGCGGCTCGACGCCGACGATCTTCACGTCGGGCTTGCGCTCCTTGAGCACCTGGCCGACGCCCGAGAGCGTGCCGCCCGTGCCGATGCCCGAGACGAAGATGTCGACGCCGCCGTCGGTGTCGTTCCAGACCTCCTCGGCCGTGGTGCGCCGGTGGATCTCGACGTTGGCCTGGTTGTCGAACTGCTTCGCGAGCACGGCGCCGGGGGTCTCGGCCGCGATCTGCTCGGCGCGGGCGACGGCGCCCTTCATGCCCTCCGCACCGGGCGTGAGCACGAGCTCGGCGCCGTAGGCGCGCAGCAGTGCGCGCCGCTCCTTGCTCATGGTCTCGGGCATCGCGATGATCACGCGGTAGCCGCGGGCCGCACCGATCATCGCGAGCGCGATGCCGGTGTTGCCGCTCGTGCCCTCGACGATCGTGCCGCCGGGCTTGAGCTCGCCCGAGGCCTCGGCGGCGTCGACGATGCCGATGCCGAGGCGGTCCTTGACGCTCGCGGAGGGGTTGTAGAACTCGAGCTTGCCGAGCACGGTCGCGCCGGCGCCATCCGTCACCTTGTTCAGCTTGACCAGGGGCGTGCGGCCGAAGGCCTCGGTGATGTTCTCGTAGATCTGAGCCATGATGCTCCCTCTCGTGACGCGGGCGTCGTGCCGCGCTCCAGCATACGGAGCGGGGGTCGGGCGGGGGAGTGGGTTACATTCCATTGCGTGAATGCTCGTCCCGCCGCCCCCTCGCCCGAGTCGCGCCCGCTCCGCGAAATCCGCGACGAGACGGTGCGCGCGCTCGCGGCGGCCGGCGTGCCCGACGCCGAGGTCGATGCCGACCTGCTCATCGGGCATGTGCTCGGCCTCTCGCGCGGTGGCGTACAGGCGCGGCTGATCGTCGGCGGCGAGATGGGGGCGACGGATGCCGCGGCACTCGCCGAGCTCGTCGCGCGCCGCGCGCGCCGCGAGCCCCTGCAGCACCTCACGGGCCGCGCGGCGTTCCGCTCGCTCGACCTCGCCGTCGGCCCCGGGGTGTTCGTGCCGCGTCCCGAGACGGAGCTGCTCGCGCAGCTCGCGATCGACGCGCTCCGGGCCGCCGCTGAGCCCGAGCCGATCGCGCTCGACCTCGGGTCGGGCAGCGGTGCGATCGCACTCGCGATGGCGACCGAGGTGCCCCATGCGCGCGTGTGGGCGGTCGAGAACTCGCCCGCGGCGTTCCCCTGGACGCGGCGCAACGTCGAGGAGGTGGGCGCGCCGAACCTCGAACTCGTCTTCGGCGACCTCGCCGTGGCATTGCCCGAGCTCGACGGCCGCGCGGCCGTGGTCGCCTCGAACCCGCCGTACATCCCGGCCGGGGCGATCCCGCGCGACCCCGAGGTGCGCCTCTACGATCCCGAGCACGCGCTGTACGGCGGCGAGGACGGCCTCGACGTGGTGCGCGTGCTCTCGCGGCGCGCGCTCGAGCTGCTGCATCCGGGCGGCACGCTCATGATCGAGCACGGCGAGGCGCAGGCGGCCGAGATCGCGGCGCTGCTGTCAGGCGACGGATGGCACGCCATCGCGCACCACCGCGACCTGACCGGGCGCGACCGCGTGACGACCGCGCGGCGCTGACGCGCGGCATCCGCTGCCCGGCGTTCAGCGGGACTCGTGCCGTGCCCGCGCCTCGCGCACGGCCTGGCGCTCGAGCTTGCGGGCGTCGCGGAGCCGCTTCTCGGCCTCGCGAACGGACTTCCGCGCCTCGCGGACGCGCTTGTCGGCCGCGATCTCCGGGGCCTCGCGGTCGCTCGGCGCGGCGGCCGGCCGAACCCCGCCGGCGCGCCGGCCGATGTAGTCGGCGACCCCGTCGAGCACGCGCTCGAGCCCGAACGCGAACGGGTCCTCGCCCTCGGCGAACACGCCGGCGTCGACCGCGCGACGCAGCGCGGGGAACTCCTCCGCGCTCACGAACGCGTCGAGGATCGCCGACCTGCCGTCGTCGATCGCCTGCGGGTCGATGCCCGCCTCGCCTGCGGCGACCTCGTAGGAGTGCTCGATCGTGCTCTGCCACCGCAGCTGGCCGGTCAGCAGCAGGATGATCGCGACGCGCTCGTCCTCGTCGAGGGGTGCGCCCGAGAGGGCCTCGAGCATGGCGTCCATCCACGCGAGGTTGTTGGGCGTGATCGGCGTGCCCTGGATCGGGATGTCGAGCAGCCAGGGGTGGCGGCGGTGCACCTCGACCTGCGCGTGCCCGATGCCCCGGAGTCGCCCGCGCCAGTCGGACGGGTCGAGCTCGGGGTCTGGTTCGGGCGGCATCCCGATGCCCTGCTCCTGCATGAGGACGAGCAGATCGTCCTTCGCCGTGACGTACCGGTAGAGCGACATCGTGGTGTAGCCGAGCGACTGCGCGACCCGGCTCATGGAGACGGCCGCGAGGCCCTCGGCGTCAGCGATCTCGACGGCCGCATCGACGATGCGCTCGATGCTCATCTCGCGCTTGGGGCCGCGCTGCGGGTTGGCGGCGACGCCCCACGCGAGGGCGACGCCGCGCGGCAGCTCGGGCTCGACGGGTGTCTCGGCGGTCATCCGGCTCCAATCGGCGGCGAGTGCTTGCGTCCATCCTAGAACTGTGTATTACTTAAACCGCTGTGGACTACATACACAGTTTATCTCGTACACGAAAGGGTGACCATGAACCTCGCGATCGACGCGCGCGGCATCGCCAAGCGGTTCCGCGCGGTCGAGGTCCTCGACGGCCTCGACCTCGCGGTCGCCGCCGGCAGCGTGTTCGCCCTCCTCGGGCCGAACGGCTCCGGCAAGACGACCACCATCAACATCCTCACGACGCTCGTCCGGCCCGACTCCGGCACGGCCACGGTCGCGGGCGTCGACCTGCTCGCAGACCCGGACGGCGTCCGGTCCCGCATCAGCCTCACCGGTCAGTCGGCCGCGGTCGACGAGGTGCTCACGGGGCGCGAGAACGTCGTCACGCTCGCGCGGCTCTCGGGGCTGGGCGCACGAGCCGCGACCGCGCGCGCCGACGAGCTGCTCGAGCGCTTCGACCTCGCCGACGCCGCGGCGCGCCGGGTCGGAACCTACTCCGGCGGGATGCGGCGGCGGCTCGACCTGGCGATGAGCCTCGTCGTGCCGACGAGCGTGATCTTCCTCGACGAGCCGACCACCGGACTCGACGCGCGGAGCCGGCAGGAGCTCTGGCGCATCATCCGCGAGGTCGCCGACGCCGGCGCCACGGTGTTCCTCACCACGCAGTACCTCGAGGAGGCCGATCGGCTCGCCGACCGCATCGCCGTACTCGACCGGGGCCGGATCGCCGCCGAGGGCACGGCCTCGGAGCTCAAGGCGCAGGTCGGCGGCGACGTCGTCGAGCTCCTCGGACCCGACGACCAGGTGCTCGGCGAACTGCCCACCGACGGCACCGTGCACGGGCTCCGTGCCGCCGTCGACGAGCTCGACCGGCTCGCGGCCTCATCCGTCGAGGGCGCCCGGGTCGCCATCCGCCGGCCGAGCCTCGACGACGTGTTCCTCGCCATCACCGCGCGGCCCGACGAGCGGGCGCGCGAGGCCGACCTCATCGGAACGAAGGGCCGATCATGACCACGCTCACCCACGCTCCCGCCGCCGTTCCCGCCACCGCCGCCGCCGTGCGGGCCCGTCCGTCCGGGCTCACCGCGGAGGCGGTCTTCATCCGGCGGAGCATCACCCATTCGCTCCGCGACACCGAGGCGCTGCTCATGGCGGTGTTCCTGCCGACCATGCTCATGCTGCTGTTCACCTACGTCTTCGGCGGGGCGCTCGACCCGTCCGGCGGCTACGTCGACTACGTCGTGCCGGGCATCATCCTGCTCTGCGCGGGGTTCGGTGCGAGCTCGACGGCCCTCTACGTCGCGCGCGACATGACCACGGGGATCATCGACCGCTTCCGCACGATGCCCCTGCGCGCGGGTGCCGTGCTCACCGGCCACGTCGTCGCGAGCGTGCTGCGCAACCTGTTCGCGACCGGCGTCGTGATCGCGGTCGCGCTGCTCGTCGGCTTCCGGCCGACGGCGACGCCGCTCGAGTGGGCGGCCGCGATCGCGCTGATCGCCCTGTACATCCTCGCGATCACCTACCTGTTCGCGGCCATCGGCCTCGCCGCCGCCAGTCCCGAGGCGGCGAACGCGTACGGCTTCATCCTGCTGTTCCTGCCCTACCTGTCGAGCGCGTTCGTGCCGGTCGACACCCTGCCCGACTGGCTCGCCTGGTTCGCCGAGCACCAGCCGATCACCCCGGTCATCGAGGCGATCCGGAGCCTGCTCATGGGCACGCCGATGGGCGACGCGGCCTGGTGGGCCGTCGGCTGGTGCGCGCTCCTGATCGCGGTGGCCGCCGTGTGGGGTGCATGGCTGTTCCGGCGCAAGGCGGGACGCCGCTGACGCGTCGGCAGGCGAACGACGGATGTCGCGGGGCCGGCCGGCGCCGCGACATCCGTCACGCCCAGCCCTCGGCGCCGCGTCACGTCTAGAATCGAGCGGTCATGACTGTCATCCACGACTGCTCGGTCGAGTCCGAGCTCCTCGCCGGCATGCGCCTGGCCCGTCGCGCCATCGGCAGCGGCGAGCTCGTCGTCATCCCCACCGACACGGTCTACGGCATCGCCGCGGACGCGTTCAGCCCCGCCGCCGTGCAGCGGCTCCTCGACGCGAAGGGGCGCGAGCGCACGTCGCCGCCGCCCGTGCTCGTCCCCGGCATCCCCACGCTCGACGCGCTCGCGGTCGAGGTGCCCGAGGCGGTCCGCGCGCTCGTCGCCGAGTTCTGGCCGGGCGGGCTCACCGTGATCCTGCGCGCGCAGCCGTCACTGCAGTGGGACCTCGGCGAGACCCGCGGCACCGTCGCGCTGCGCATGCCCGACCAGCGCATCGCCCTCGAGCTGCTCTCCGAGACGGGCCCCCTCGCGGTCTCGTCGGCCAACCTCTCGGGCATGCCGTCGGCGACCACCGCGCAGGACGCCGCCGACATGCTCGGCGACCGCGTCTCGGTCTACCTCGACGGGGGGCCGGCGGGCACCGGCTACGAGGCCATCGGCGAGCGACCCGGCGACACGTCGTCGACCATCGTCGACGCCACGGGCATCGACCCCGACGGTGCGGGCGTGCTCCGCATCGTGCGCGCCGGCGTGATCTCGCGCGAGCAGATCGCCGCCGTGGTGGGGGAGGAGCTGCTCGCCGAGCCGTCCGACGTCGCCGGCGCCGTGGCATCCGGCACCGAGGCACCCGGCGCCGATGCACCCGGCGGCACCGCGGCACCCGGCACGGGCACCGGCGAGGCGGAGGTCGCCGAGACGGACGCCGCCGCCTCATGACGCTGTTCGTCGCCCTCGCGCTCGTCGCCGCGGTCGTGACGTTCGGCGGCTCGCTCGTGGTGTGGAAGCTGAGCCTGAAGTACCGGCTGTACCCGAAGATCCGCGAGCGCGATGTCCACACGCGCCCGACCCCGCGGCTGGGCGGCATCGCGATGTTCGTCGGGATCCTCGTCGCGTTCGCCGCCGCCGCCTGGATCTCCACCCTCGGCATCGCGCGGTTCTCGATCGTCGAGATCATCTTCCAGGATCGCTGGCAGGTGCTCGCGATCCTCGTCGCGGCCGGTCTCATCGTCGCGATGGGCGTCGCCGACGACATCTGGGAGCTCGACTGGGTCACCAAGCTCGCCGGCCAGTTCATCGCCGCGGGACTCATCGCCTGGCAGGGCGTCTCGATCGTCTCGCTGCCGATCGGCGGCCCCGACGGCGGGATCACGGTCGGTTCGTCGTGGATGAGCGCGACCATCACGGTGTTCACGATCGTGCTCGTGATGAACGCCATCAACTTCATCGACGGCCTCGACGGGCTCGTCGCCGGCGTCGCGCTCATCTCCAGCGGCGTGTTCTACCTCTACTCCTACCTGCTCGTGCAGCAGACCTCGCCGACGAACTACTTCAACCTCGCGTCGCTGCTGGCGGTGCTCGTTGTCGGCGCGTGCGCCGGGTTCCTGCCGCTGAACTGGCACCCCGCGAAGCTCTTCATGGGCGACGCCGGTGCGCTGCTCGTGGGCCTGCTCATGGCGACCTCGGCCATCGCCGTGACCGGCCAGGTCGATCCGTCGCTGCTCGGCACCGACGAGCTCTTCCCGGCGTTCATCCCGATCATCATCCCGTTCGCGGTGCTCATCATCCCGCTGCTCGACTTCGGCCTCGCCGTCATCCGCCGCCTGCGTGCCGGCAAGTCGCCGTTCGCGGCCGACCGCAAGCACCTGCACCACCGGCTGCTCGACATGGGCCACTCGCACCTGCACGCCGTGCTCATCTTCTACGGCTGGACCGCGGTCGCCTCGTTCGGATGCCTGCTCGCGTTCGTGTTCCCCGTGTACTTCGGCATCGACTCGAGTTGGGCGTTCCTGATCCTCGGCATCGGCTTCGTGATCCTCGCCGCGCTCACGCTGGCGCCCCTCGGCCGTCGCAAGCGGCAGACCGTGGCGGCCGAGGCGGATGTCGCGACCGCACCGTACGCGCCGGGCCTCGACGAGCTGTCCGGCGCGACCGCCCTCACCGACCCCGACCGCCCGGCGACCCCGGGCGAGCAGCCGACAGGAGCCCGATGACCGACGCGACCCGCGAACCCGGCGACCGCACGCCCACCTCCAACCCGGTGCTCCGGCGCGCCCTGATCTGGGGCGGGCTGCTCGCCGCGGTGATCGCCGTCGTCGGCGGCGTCATCGGGTACGCCGTCGCGGGCACGGAGGGGCTGCTGAGCGCCCTGCTGGGCACGCTCATCGCCGTGGTCTTCATGGGCATCACGGCGGCGAGCATCCTGCTCGCGAACCGCTTCGCCGGATCCGACCTCTTCGTCGGCGCGTTCTTCGGCATCGTGCTGGGCGGGTGGCTGCTGAAGTTCATCCTCTTCATCGTGCTCGTGGTGCTGCTGCGCGGCGCCGAGTGGCTCGACCCGGTCGTGCTGTTCCTCGCGATCGTCGCCGGCGTGATCGGTTCCCTCGTGGTCGACGTGCTCGTCGTGGCGCGGTCGCGGCTGCCGTACGCGAGCGACACGCAGCTGCCCCCGCCGCCCGCCGACGACTGACGATCGCACCGGCGCCGACCCTTCGTCGAGCGCCGTCATGCGCCGATCGGCATGCAAGCCGGTCGGAGCGGACTTCTACACGGCGTAGCGATTCGGCACAGCCCCGAGTTCTTGCTAGAGTGTGGGAGATCCCCCACGGCTCCGCCCTGCTCAGGCATGTGCACCGAACCGTGTCCCATGTTCGTCGACGCGAGAGCCCTGCTCCACGCCCCGAAACAGGAGATAGCGCTGCTAGCTAACGCTGTGAACCTGCTGGTTCCGACTGCAACCGATGATGGTGAATTCCACGGGCCGTCGATCGAGGAGTTCTTCCCGGACCCGTTCCTGTTCGTCGACACCCCGTTCGAGATCAACCGGATCATCCTGGTCCGGTGGGTCGCGGTGATCGCGCTCCTGCTCGTCTTCTGGCTCGGCACGCGGCGCATGCGCGTCGTCCCGGGGCGCTTCCAGAGCCTCGTCGAGATGGGGCTCGACCTCGTCCGCGTGAACATCGCCGACGACCTGCTCGGCAAGAAGGACGGCAAGCGGTTCCTGCCGATCCTCACCACGATGTTCTTCCTGATCCTCTTCATGAACATCACCGGTGTCATCCCAGGACTCAACATCGCCGGCACCTCGGTGATCGGCGTGCCGCTCGTGCTCGCGATCGTCTCGTACGTGACGTTCATCTACGCGGGCATCAAGCAGAGCCCCGGCAACTTCTTCAAGAACTCCCTCTTCCCGTCGGGCGTCCCGTGGCCGGTGTACATCATCGTCACGCCCATCGAGCTGATCTCGACCTTCATCATCCGTCCCGTCACGCTGACGCTGCGACTCATGATGAACATGATCGTCGGCCACCTGCTGCTCGTGCTCTTCTTCGCGGCGACGCAGTTCTTCGTCTTCACGCTCGGCGGCTGGTACACCCTGCTCGGCGCGGGCACGTTGGCCTTCGGCCTCGTGTTCACGCTGTTCGAGGTGCTGGTCGCCGTCCTGCAGGCCTACGTCTTCACGCTCCTCACTGCGGTCTACATCCAGCTCGCGGTGGCGGAGGAGCACTGAGCCAGGGCATCCGCCCGAAGAGAACCCCAAGAAAGGAAACCCAACGTGGACGCAACCACCGTTCTCGCTGAGATCAACGGCAACATCGCGACGGTCGGCTACGGCCTCGCCGCCATCGGCCCGGCCATCGGCGTGGGCATCGTCGTCGGCAAGACCATCGAGGGCGTGGCTCGCCAGCCCGAGCTCGCCGGTCGTCTCCAGGTCCTGATGTGGATCGGCATCGCCTTCACCGAGGCGCTCGCCTTCATCGGTATCGCGACCTACTTCATCTTCGTCTGATCCCCCGTCCCAACTGAGGAGGCCAACGTGCTTCACGCACTCCTGAGTGCTGCAACGGAGGGCGGCGAGGAGACCCCGAACCCGGTCCTCCCGGCGACCTACGACATCGTCTGGTCGGCGGTCTGCTTCGTCGTCATCCTCGTCTTCTTCTGGCGGTACGTGCTGCCGCGCATGCAGAAGCTGCTCGACGAGCGCGCCGAGGCCATCGAGGGCAACATCGCGAAGGCCGACGAGGCCCAGCGCAAGGCCGAGGCGGCCCTCGAGGAGTACACCGCCCAGCTCGCCGACGCGCGCGCCGAGGCGGGCCGCATCCGCGAGACCGCCCGCGAAGACGGCAAGAAGATCGTCGCCGAGGCGAAGGACCAGGCCACGACCGAGGCCGCTCGCGTGACCGCGAGCGCGCAGGCGCAGATCGAGGCCGAGCGCCAGGCGGCGCTCGTGTCGCTGCGCTCCGAGGTCGGCACCATCGCCATCGACCTCGCGTCGGGCGTCGTCGGCGAGTCGCTCTCCGACGATGCGAAGGCCAAGGCCGTCGTGGACCGCTTCCTCGCCGACCTCCAGGCGTCCGAGCAGGCCGCCGCAGGGGGGACGAAGTAGCCCATGGGCAGCGCAACGAGAGAGGCCCTGGCCGGCACGCGAGCCGAGCTCGCGTCGGTCGGCCGGGCCGAGCTCCCGGTGGCCGGCGACCTCCTCGCCGCGACCCGGGTGATCGCCGCGACGCCGCAGCTGCGGACGGCGCTCACCGACAACGAGGCCGACCGGGCCGTGAAGCGCTCGCTCATCGAGCGCGTCTTCGGCGGCAAGGTCGCGCCCGCGGCCGTCACGCTCCTCGAGAGCGCGGCGTCGCAGCGGTGGTCGTCGGCCTCCGACTTCCTCGACGGACTCGAGGAGCTCGGCCTCCGCGTCGCCGCCGAGTCCGCCGGTGACGTCGAGGTCGACGCCGAGCTGTACGCCTTCCAGCGCACGATCGCGTCCGACGCCGAGCTCGAGCTCGCGCTCGGGTCGAAGCTCGGCTCGGCCGAGGCCAAGGCGAAGCTGGTGGACCGCCTGCTGGGCTCCACCGCCTCGCCGGCCACCACGCTGGTCGTGCGTCACCTGGTGCAGTCGCCCCGCGGTCGCCGCATCGGCGAGATGCTGCGGAACGCCGCGTCCGTCATCGCCGACCAGCGCGGCTTCGACGTGGCGACCGTGACCACGGCGGTGCCGCTCTCCGGCGACCAGCTCGCCCGCCTCGAGCAGACGCTCGGTGCCCGGGCCGGCCGCCGTATCCGGTTCGACGCCATCGTGGACCCCGAGGTCCTCGGCGGCGTCCGGGTGCAGATCGGCGACGACGTCATCGACGGCAGCGTCGCCAGCCGCCTCAACGACCTGAGGCAGAAGCTTGCCGGCTGACGCCGGACGACAACGACCGGCGTCCCGCGCCGCGACATCCCAGTAGCTAAGGAAAAGGCAATGGCAGAACTCTCCATCAGCCCCGACGAGATCCGTTCGGCTCTCTCGGAGTTCGCCCAGGCGTACGAGCCGGGCGCGGCGCAGAAGACCGAGGTCGGCTACGTGTCCGACGCGGCCGACGGCATCGCCCACGTCGAGGGCCTGCCCTCGGTCATGGCGAACGAGCTCGTCCGCTTCGCCGACGGCACGCTGGGCCTCGCGCTGAACCTCGACGAGGACGAGATCGGTGTCGTCGTGCTCGGCGAGTTCACCGGCATCGAGGAGGGCATGGAGGTGACCCGCACGGGCGAGGTCCTCTCGGTGCCCGTCGGCGAGGGCTACCTCGGCCGCGTGGTCGACCCGCTCGGCGCTCCGATCGACGGCCTCGGCGAGATCGCGACCGACGGTCGCCGCGCGCTCGAGCTCCAGGCGCCCGGCGTCATGCAGCGCAAGTCGGTGCACGAGCCGCTGCAGACCGGCATCAAGGCCATCGACGCGATGATCCCGGTCGGCCGCGGCCAGCGCCAGCTCATCATCGGCGACCGCCAGACCGGCAAGACCGCGATCGCGATCGACACGATCATCAACCAGAAGGCGAACTGGGAGTCGGGCGACCCGACGAAGCAGGTCCGCTGCATCTACGTCGCGATCGGCCAGAAGGGCTCGACCATCGCCTCGGTGAAGGGCGCGCTCGAGGACGCCGGCGCGATGGAGTACACCACCATCGTCGCCGCTCCGGCCTCCGACCCCGCGGGCTTCAAGTACCTCGCGCCGTACACCGGCTCGGCCATCGGCCAGCACTGGATGTACGCCGGCAAGCACGTCCTCATCATCTTCGACGACCTGTCGAAGCAGGCCGAGGCCTACCGTGCCGTGTCGCTCCTGCTGCGCCGCCCGCCGGGCCGTGAGGCCTACCCGGGCGACGTGTTCTACCTGCACTCGCGCCTCCTCGAGCGTTGCGCCAAGCTCTCCGACGAGCTCGGCGCGGGCTCGATGACCGGCCTGCCGATCATCGAGACGAAGGCGAACGACGTCTCGGCGTACATCCCGACCAACGTGATCTCGATCACCGACGGCCAGATCTTCCTCCAGTCCGACCTCTTCAACGCGAACCAGCGTCCCGCGGTCGACGTCGGCATCTCGGTCTCGCGAGTCGGCGGCGACGCGCAGGTCAAGTCGATCAAGAAGGTCTCGGGGACGCTCAAGCTCGAGCTCGCCCAGTACCGCTCGCTCGAGGCGTTCGCGATGTTCGCCTCCGACCTCGACGCGGCCAGCCGTCGTCAGCTCGAGCGCGGTGCGCGCCTGACCGAGCTGCTCAAGCAGCCGCAGTACTCGCCGTACCCCGTCGAGGAGCAGGTCGTCTCGATCTGGGCCGGCACCAACGGCAAGCTCGACGAGGTCCCCGTCGAGGACATCCTGCGCTTCGAGCGGGAGTTCCTCGACTACCTCGGCCGCAACACCACGGTGCTCACCGAGCTGCGCGACACCAACGTGCTGAGCGACGACAACGTCGCGACGCTCGAGTCCGAGGTCGACAAGTTCAAGCTCGAGTTCCAGACCGGCGAGGGCAAGCCGCTCGCCTCGGTCGGCTCGGAGCAGTTCGAGGCGATCGGCGAGGACGAAGTCGTGCAGGAGAAGATCGTCAAGGGCCGTCGCTAGTCGATTCCGTGCATTCCCTGAGGCTCTCGGGGAACCGGCCGGTTCGGTCGCATCGAGAGCCTCAGGGGCAGGAACCCAGGACACAGGAGAAACATGGGAGCGCAGCTTCGGGTCTACCGCCAGAAGATCAAGTCGGCGCAGACGACCAAGAAGATCACGCGAGCGATGGAGCTCATCTCCGCTTCGCGGATCCAGAAGGCGCAGGCGCGCGTCGCCGCGTCGACGCCGTACTCCGACGCGATCACCCGCGCGGTGTCGGCGGTGGCGAGCTACTCGAACGTCTCGCACGTGCTGACCACCGAGCCCGAGCGGGTCGACCGCGCGGCGATCGTGATCTTCACCTCCGACCGCGGACTCGCGGGCGCGTTCAACTCGCAGGTCCTGCGTGAGTCGGAGGAGCTCGCCGAGCTGCTCCGCAGCCAGGGCAAGGATGTCGTGTACTTCCTCATCGGCCGCAAGTCGGTGGGCTACTTCACGTTCCGACGCCGGGACTACGAGCGCAGCTGGATCGGCGGGACCGACAACCCCGAGTTCGAGACCGCCCAGGAGGTCGCGGACGCGGTGCTCGAGGCGTTCCTCCGCGACTCCGCCGACGGCGGCGTCGACGAGATCCACATCGTCTACAACCGGTTCGTCAGCCGCATCACCCAGGTGCCGGTCGTCACCCGCCTCCTCCCGCTCGAGGTCGTCGAGGCCGAGGAGGAGGCCGCTCCGACGGGCAAGGCCGAGGTCTTCCCGCTGTACGAGTTCGAGCCCGATGCCGAGACGGTCCTCGACGGACTGCTCCCGGTCTACATCGAGAGCCGCATCTTCAACGCCATGCTGCAGTCCGCCGCCGCCAAGCACGCGGCCACGCAGAAGGCCATGAAGTCGGCGACCGACAACGCCGACAAGCTGATCACCGACTACACGCGCCTGGCCAACGAGGCGCGCCAGTCCGAGATCACGCAGCAGATCGCTGAAATCGTGGGTGGAGCCGACGCGCTCTCCTCCTCCAAGTAGCCGAGATTCATCCAGAAGGAAGAGAACATGACTGACACCGCCATCGCGCCAGTCCAGAGCCAGACGGGCTCCGTGGGCCGCATCGCCCGCGTGACCGGCCCGGTCGTCGACATCGAGTTCCCGCACGACTCGATCCCCGAGATCTACAACGCGCTGAAGACCACGATCACGATCGGCGACGAGTCCTCCGAGCTCACGCTCGAGGTCGCGCAGCACCTCGGCGACGACCTCGTGCGTGCCATCGCGCTGAAGCCCACCGACGGGCTCGTGCGCGGCCAGGAGGTCCACGACACCGGCGCGCCGATCTCGGTGCCCGTCGGCGACGTGACCAAGGGCAAGGTGTTCAACGTCATCGGCGAGGTGCTGAACGGCGAGCCCGGCGAGCAGATCGAGATCACCGAGCGCTGGCCGATCCACCGCAAGCCGCCGAAGTTCGACCAGCTCGAGTCGAAGACCCAGCTGTTCGAGACCGGCATCAAGGTCATCGACCTGCTCACCCCGTACGTGCAGGGTGGCAAGATCGGCCTCTTCGGTGGTGCGGGCGTCGGCAAGACCGTCCTCATCCAGGAGATGATCCAGCGCGTCGCGCAGGACCACGGCGGTGTGTCGGTGTTCGCCGGCGTCGGCGAGCGCACGCGTGAGGGCAACGACCTCATCCACGAGATGGAGGAGGCGGGCGTCTTCGACAAGACCGCCCTCGTCTTCGGCCAGATGGACGAGCCGCCCGGGACGCGTCTGCGCGTCGCCCTCTCGGCGCTCACGATGGCGGAGTACTTCCGCGACGTGCAGAAGCAGGACGTGCTCCTCTTCATCGACAACATCTTCCGCTTCACGCAGGCCGGTTCCGAGGTGTCGACGCTGCTCGGCCGCATGCCGTCCGCGGTGGGCTACCAGCCGAACCTCGCCGACGAGATGGGCATCCTCCAGGAGCGCATCACCTCGACGCGCGGCCACTCGATCACCTCGCTGCAGGCGATCTACGTGCCGGCCGACGACTACACCGACCCCGCGCCGGCGACCACGTTCGCGCACCTCGACGCGACGACCGAGCTCTCGCGTGAGATCGCGTCGAAGGGCCTCTACCCCGCGGTCGACCCGCTGACCTCGACGTCGCGCATCCTCGACCCGCGCTACCTGGGCGAGGACCACTACCGCGTCGCGACGACCGTCAAGCAGATCCTCCAGAAGAACAAGGAGCTGCAGGAGATCATCGCGATCCTCGGTGTCGACGAGCTCTCCGAGGAAGACAAGATCACGGTGTCGCGTGCGCGCCGCATCCAGCAGTTCCTCTCGCAGAACACCTACATGGCGAAGAAGTTCACGGGTGTCGAGGGTTCGACCGTCCCGCTGAAGGACACCATCGAGTCGTTCGACGCCATCGCCCGTGGTGACTTCGACCACGTCGCGGAGCAGGCCTTCTTCAACGTCGGCCCGATCTCCGACGTCGAGGAGAAGTGGGCGAAGATCCAGAAGGAGAACGGCTGATCATGGCCGCCCTCAACGTGAGCGTCGTCTCGGCCGACCAGGAGGTCTGGTCGGGCGAGGCGGCCATGGTGGTGGCGCGTACCGTCGAAGGCGAGATCGGCATCCTGCCGGGTCACGAGCCGATGCTCGCGATCCTCGCCGGCGGCGAGGTGCGCGTCACCCTGCCGGGTGGTGAGAAGATCACCGCGAACGCGGAGGACGGGTTCCTCTCGGTTCACGCCGACGCCGTGCAGGTCGTGGCCTCGCGCGCCGCACTCGCCTGAGAGGACGCGGATGCAGGGGGAGCAGCCGTTCGACCGCCAGTTCGGTGACCTGAGCGTCACCCAGCTCATCGTCATGGCCGGGCTGCCGGGCGCGGGCAAGTCGACGATCGGAGAGATCATCGGCGCCCGCCTCGGCGCCACGGTCGTGTCGGTCGACCCGATCGAGTCCGCGATCCTGCGCGCCGGGATCGACGCCGACCAGCCCACCGGGCTCGCGGCGTACCTGGTCGCGGAGCAGATCGCGGAGAAGGAACTCCTCGCGGGCCGGACCGTGATCGTGGATGCCGTGAATGCGGCCGAGTCGGCACGGCTCCAGTGGCGCGACCTCGCCGAGCGCGCCGAGGTGCGACTGCGGGTACTCGAGGTCGTATGCACGGATGCCGGCATCCATCGGCAGCGGCTCGAGAAGCGCGAACGCCAGCTCCCGCATCTCGATGAGACGACCTGGCGCGCCGTCGAGCAGAGCCTCGAAGGCTATGCACCCTGGACGGGGCCGTCCACGGCCCTGCCGCGCGTCACCCTCGACAGCGTCCAGCCGCTCGGCTCGAACGTCGAGGTCGCGCTGGCGTTCATCGCCGCATAGTGCTGGTCCTGCTTCCGCCCTCCGAGACCAAGCGCGATGGAGGGGACGGCCCCGCGCTCGCGCTCGACCGGCTCTCGTTTTCCGGCCTCGCCGAGCCGCGCGCCGCGGTGCTCGGCTCGACCATCGAGCTCGCCGCCGATGCGGAGGCGACGATGCGCGCCCTCAAGCTCGGACCGCGACAGGCGGGCGAGGTGGAGCGGAACCGGCGCCTGCGTGAATCGCCCACGATGTCGACGATCGACCGGTACACGGGCGTGCTGTTCGACGCGCTCGATGCGCCGACCCTCGCCGACGATGCGCGCGCGTACGCGGCCCGTCACCTCGTCGTGCATTCCGCCCTGTTCGGGCTGATCGGCGGTGGCGACCCGATCCCGGCGTACCGGCTGTCGCACGATTCGCGCCTGCCGGGGCTGCGGCTCCGGCAGCACTGGCGCGAGCCGATCGCCGCCGTACTCGAGGCGACCGAAGGGCTCATCGTCGACCTGCGTTCCGAGGGCTACCTGGAGCTCGGGCCCGCCCCGACCCGAGTGGACTCCGTCTTCGTCCGCGTCGTCTCGGTCGACGAGTCGGGTCGCCGTCGTGCGCTGAACCACTTCAACAAGCGAACCAAGGGCCTCTTCACGCGCGCCCTGCTCGAGGACCGCCCCGAGCTCGGCGACCGCGACGCACTCATCGCGTGGGCCGGCACTCGCGGATTCCGGCTCGAGCTCGGGGCGCCCGGCGCGCCCGCGCACGAACTCGAGCTCGTGGCCTGAGCACGGCCGCCGATCGAGCCAGGGCGCCGGTCGAGCGCCGGCACCGGTCGACGACGCTCAGGCGACCGAGACCGCCGACGCCGCGGCCGCGCGGAAGCACCCGGCCAGGTGATCGTCGATCATGCCGGTCGACTGCATCAGTGCGTACATCGTCGTCGGGCCCACGAAGCGGAAACCGTGGCTGCGGAGCGTGCGGCTCATGGCCGCCGACTCCGGCGTCGTGGCCGGCACCTCGGTGAACGAGACGGGCGCGGCGTCGCGCGGCGAGGGAGCGAAGCCCCAGAGCAGTTCGTCGAGCGGTCGCTCGAGCGCCAGCGTGGCGCGGGCGTTGGCGATCGTCGCCTCGATCTTGCCGCGATGGCGGATGATGCGCGCGTCTCCGAGCAACCGCTCGACGTCGGCCTCCGTCATCGCCGCGACCCGCTCGGGGTCGAACCCGTGGAACACCTCGCGGAACGCCGGACGTCGCCGGAGGATCGTGATCCACGACAGCCCCGCCTGGAAGCCCTCGAGGCAGAGCTTCTCGTACAGCCGGGTGGGGTCGTGCTGGGGAGTGCCCCACTCCTCATCGTGGTAACGGCGGTACTCGGGATCGGAGGCACCCCACGCGCATCGCGCGAGGCCATCGTCGCCGACGAGGACGTCGGGCCGGGTCGGGCCGCTCACGCGGCGAAGCCGATGCGCTCGTGCGCCAGCAGCCAGAGCTTCGTGGGGATGCCCTCCCCGCCCGAGTAGCCGGTGATGCGCCCGTCGGAGGCGAGGACGCGGTGGCAGCCGACGATGATCGGCACCGGGTTGGCGCCGACGGCGCCGCCGATGGCCCGGGCGGAGCCCGGCCGGCCGACGGCGGCGGCGAGCGCACCGTACGAGATCGCCTCGCCCCAGCCGAGGCGGGCGAGCTCGCTCCACACGGCCTGCTGGAACGGCGTGCCCTCCAGCCGGACGGGGATGTCGAAGCTCGTACGCGCACCCGCGAAGTACTCGAGCAACTGGTCGCGTGCCGACTCGAGCACGGCGTTGGCGCGCTCGGGGAGGTCGTCATGGGGGAGCGCGCCGTCGCGTTCCATCGTGAGGGCGGTCAACCGCTCCTCGTCGGCGAGGAGTTCGATGCGCCCGACGGGGCTCTCGAACCGGAGCAGGTATGGGGAGGTCATGCTTCGAGAGTAGCCTCGGCCACCGTCATCGACTGGCGGGAATCGGACACCGCGGAACGACGAGCGAAACCTCCGCGTGTGGAGGAGGAGTCGCCGCGCGGCGCGCCCACTCGTCCTCCACACGAGGCGGCGTCGACGTCGCGCCCACGCCTCCCCGTCGACGACCGAGTGGACCGCCCGCGAACGCCACGCTGCGGGCATGACGACGATCATCCGCGCCCGGGAGGCGCACGACTTCCTCGCCCTCATCCCCACCCTCGTGGGCTACCGCCCGTCCCGCTCGCTGCTGTGCGTGGCGTTCGAGGGCAATCGCACGGCCGGGGTGCTCCGCCACGACCTGCCGATCGGAGCGCCCGCGCGCGAGGCGCTCGTCGCCGACCTGGTCGGCACCCTGTGCCGTATGGTCCACGTCGATGCCGTCGTCCCGATCGCGTACACCGACGCGCCGTTCGGCGACGCCGGGCCGCCCGAGCGCGCGCTCCTCGAGCAGGTGGTCCGCCGCGCCGAGGAGGCGGGGTTCCTGGTGCGCGACGCGCTCTGCGTCGCGGCCGACGGGTGGGGGTCGCTCCTCGACGACGAGGTGCCGCAGGGCGGCCGCTCGCTCGACCTCGTCGACGCCAGTCCGCTCAACCGCCATCCCGCGGCGTTGCGCGATCCGGCCGAGTCCGCCGCGGCGCTCGTCCGCATCCCCGAGTCCGATCCGGAGCTCGCGGCGCGCATCCGAACGGTGCTCGACTCCCTGAAGCCGCCTGCACGTCGGGACGGCACGACCGGGTCCGAGCCCGAGGATCGAGAGTCGCGTGCGCCCGCCCCCGAGGCGCTCCTCGAGCTCGACGCCGTGATCGGCGATGCGCTGGATCCGCTCGTGGCCGCCGAGCTGCTCGCCCGCGGCAGCGTCGAGCGGACGCCCGAGATGCTCGCGTGGCTCATCCGACTGGCGGACTGCCCGCCGTTCCGCGACGCAATGATGCTGCAGATCGCGTTCGGGCCGGTCATCGGCGAGCTCGCGCTGGACGCCGCGGAGGACGCGCAGCGAGTGGGCGCGATCGGCGTGGATCCGGACCGTGACGCGGACGAGCGTGCGGAGTCGACCGAGGCGTTCCTCTCGAGGCTGATGCTCGGCGAGGCGAGCGTGCGTCCCGATGTCGCCCGCATCGAACGCGCGCTCGAGGTCCTCGTGGTCGCCATCGCGAACGCGCCGGCGCCCGACCGCGCGGGGGCGTCCTGCGTCGCCGGATGGCTCGCCTGGGCGCTCGGGCGCGGATCATCCGCCGGCGCGCTCATCGAGGTGGCCCTCGAGGCGGACCCCGAGCTCACCATGGCCGGACTGCTGCACCGGTTCATCGGCAGCGGCGCCGTGCCCGAGTGGGCGTTCAGCCGGGCGATCCCGTCCGCGGACGGCCCGACCGAGTGACCCGCGGGTGGCGGAGGCCCGGCAGAGCGCCCGGCCAGAGGGCCGTCAAGGAAGGCCGGGACGGGCGGCGCGACGCGCCATCCCGTCCCGGCCGGGGTTCGACGATCAGACGCGCGCCGGCACCAGGAGGTGTTCGCCCCCGTGGCGGTGGCCCGTGAACCGGGCGGCGCGATCAGAGGCCTCGGTGAGCACCCCGCGCAGGATCTGCTCGATCTCCTGGAACTCGGGAACGCCGATGGTGAGCGGCGGCGCGAGCTGGATGACGGGGTCGCCGCGGTCGTCGGCGCGGCAGTACAGGCCTGCGTCGTACAGCGCCTTCGAGAGGAAGCCGCGGAGCAGGTCCTCGGACTCCTCGTCGTTGAAGGTCTCGCGGGTCGCCTTGTCCTTGACGAGCTCGATGCCGAAGAAGTACCCGTCGCCGCGCACGTCGCCGACGATCGGGAGGTCGAGCAGCTTCTCGAGTTCGGCCCGGAAGAGCGGCGAGTTCTCGCGCACCCGCTCGTTGAGGCCCTCCTCCTCGAAGATGTCGAGGTTCTCGAGCGCGACGGCGGCCGAGACCGGATGCCCGCCGAACGTGTACCCGTGGTAGAACGAGGTCGTGCCCGTCTTGAACGGCTCGTAGATCTTCTCCGAGATGATCGTGGCGCCGATGGGCGAGTACCCCGAGGTCATGCCCTTGGCGCACGTGATCATGTCGGGGACGTAGCCGTACGCGTCGCACGCGAACATGTGGCCGATGCGGCCGAACGCGCAGATGACCTCATCGGAGACGAGCAGCACGTCGTACTGGTCGCAGATCTCGCGCACGCGCTGGAAGTACCCGGGGGGCGGCGGGAAGCAGCCGCCCGAGTTCTGCACGGGCTCGAGGAAGACCGCGGCGACCGTCTCGGGGCCCTCGAAGAGGATCATCTCCTCGATGCGGTTCGCGGCCCAGATGCCGAAGGCCTCGAGATCGTCGGACGGGGCGCCGACGTCGGCCGCGCGGTAGAAGTTGGTGTTGGGCACGCGGAAGCCGCCCGGCGTGAGGGGCTCGAACATCTGCTTCATCGCGGGGATGCCGGTGATGGCCAGGGCGCCCTGCGGCGTGCCGTGGTAGGCGACCGCGCGCGAGATCACCTTGTGCTTGGTGGGCTGGCCCTTGAGCTTCCAGTAGTACTTCGCGAGCTTGAACGCCGTCTCGACGGCCTCGCCGCCACCCGTGGAGAAGAACACGCGGTTCAGGTCGCCGGGTGCGTAGCCGGCCAGGCGATCGGCGAGCTCGATCGCGGCAGGGTGGGCGTAGGACCAGATCGGGAAGAACGCGAGCTCCTCCGCCTGCTTGGCCGCGACCTCGGCGAGGCGACGTCGCCCGTGCCCGGCGTTGACCACGAAGAGGCCCGAGAGGCCGTCGAAGTACTCCCGCCCCTGGATGTCGTAGATGTGGTGGCCCTGCCCGCGGGTGATGATCGGGACGCCGTGCTCCTCCATCGTCGACTGGCGCGCGAAGTGCATCCAGAGATGGTCCTTCGCCTTCTGCTGCAGCGCGGCGTCGTCGTGGCCGAGGCCTGCGCGGCCCATCGCCGAATCGAGGGTGGTCATCGGGGGATCTCCTTTCGGGGCGGCCCGCGTCAGCGGGTGCCCCAGTTGTAGAACTGCTTCTGCAGTTTCAGGTAGACGAACGTCTCGGTCGTCTGGACGCCGTCGAGCGCGCGGATGCGGGAGTTGAGCAGCGTGATGAGCTGCTCGTCGTTCTCGCACACGACTTCGGCCAGGAGGTCGAAGCTGCCCGCGGTGAGCACGACGTAGTCGATCTCGGGGATCGCCGCGAGCTCGTTCGCGAGCACGCGCGTGTCGCCGGCCGCACGGATGCCGATCATCGCCTGGCGCGTGAAGCCGAGCTGCATCGGATCGGTCACCGCGACGATCTGCATCACGCCCGCCTCGGTGAGCCGTTGCACGCGCTGGCGCACGGCCGCCTCGCTGAGGCCGACCGCCTTGCCGATGTCGGCGTACGAGCGACGGCCGTCGGCCTGGAGCTGCTCGATGATCGCCTTGGAGACGTCGTCGAGCTGCACCGGCCGGTGGTTCGTCGGACGGGGCGCGTTCGTCATGCGACCGATCATGACAGTGAGTCTTGGTATTGACAAGGGATTCCGTCGATTCGTAGCCGATTCGCAACTGATTCCATCGTGGAATGCCGACGCGTGAGGGTCGGGGCGCTCGCCATGCGCATTCGGCCGACGTGCCCGTCGTGGTGCCAGACTGGACCCCATGGTGGTCGGAGCGGTGCGCAGCAGGGTCGAGCCGGATGCGCCGCAGTGGGATGCCGTCGTCGGCGAGCGCTTCATCGCGGCCGTCGCCGCGCCCGCACGCGACCGGGTGCTCAGCGCGCTCGCCGAGGCCGCGTCGGCCGACGGCATCGAGCTCGAGGAGCTCGTCGCGCGCATCCCCATCGGTCCGCAGGGCGCCGACGACTTCGCGCTCGTGTGGTGGCCCGAGTCCGGCGACCCCGTCACGGCGATCGTGCGCGGTGACGCCGTCGTCGACCTCGCCTCGCCGGGCGGGGCCCGACGCCTGGATTCGCGGGGCATCACCCCCTGGCACCTCGCCGAGTTCACCGCCGTGACCCGGCTCCGCATCGCCGGCCCGGCCTCGTCGCTCGAGGCGGTCCGGCAGGCGGGGCTCCGAGGCGATCCCGTGCCCTCGCGGCGCGCGTCCTTCCGCGCGGCGGCCGTCGAGTGGTCGTGGCGCGAGATGCCGTCCGGTCCCGGCCCGGTCGCCGGCGACCCCGACGTCGACACGGTGCTCTCGGCGGGGCGCCCGCCGACCGGCGGTCCGCGGCCGGGCGCGTTCGACTCCCGGCCCGGCACGGCGTCCGGACCGGCGACCGTGCCGATCCGGATCGTGGTCGACGACACCGTCCGGTACACGCGCGGCGACGCCGCCGAGGCCGACACGGTGATCTCGGCGGGCGTGCGCGGGCGCGGCGACCTCGGGGCCGAGGCCGTCGACGACGACGTGCGAGCGGATGCCGCGGCATCCGTCGACCCGGCCGTCGCCGTGGCGCGCTTCCGCGTCGGCGGCGACGAGCCGGCGCCGATCGACGTCCCCGTCTACCTCGGCCGCAACCCGAGCCCGCCGCGCATGGCGCCCGGACCCGTGTCGCTCGTCCGGGTCGACTCGCCGACGGGCGTCGTCTCGTCGACGCACCTCGAGCTGCGCGCCGAGGGGCGCCGGCTCGTCGCGACCGACCTTCGCTCGATGAACGGCACGGTCGTCCGCTCGGCGTCGGGGGTCCGCCGGCTCCGGCCCGGCGAGTCGGTGGTCGTGGCGCCCGGCACCGCACTGGTGCTCGGAGGGGAGGCGATCGTGGAGATCCTGCCCGCCGTCGACGGCGTCGACGCGACATCCGCGAACCGACAGGGGGAGAGCACGTGACGCAGATCGGCAACGGCAACAGCCGGCACGCCGTGACCCTGCCCGACGGCACCGAGGTCACGCTCTCGTGGGCGGCGGCGACCGACACGGGCCTGCGGCGCGCGGTCAACGAGGACAGCTTCGTCGCGCAGGCCCCGGTGTTCGCCGTCGCCGACGGGATGGGAGGGCACGCTGCGGGCGACTTCGCGAGCGCCGCGGTCGTGACCCGCCTCGCCGAGCACGGCGGCAAGCCCGCCCTCGGCACCGCCGACATCGACGCCTCCCTCCGGCTGGCCGTGCAGGACATGGGTCGCGGCGCGGGCGTGACCGACGAGGGCAGCGGCACCACCGTCACGGGCGTCGCGCTCGGCCTCATCGGCGATGAGCCCGCGTGGATCGTGTTCAACATCGGCGACTCGCGCGTCTACCGGCTCGTGGGGGGCGTGCTCGAGCAGCTGACGGTCGACCACTCGATCGTGCAGGAGCTCGTCGATGCCGGGCAGATCACGCGTGAGGAGGCCGACACCCACCCGCACTCGAACGTCATCACCCGCGCCGTCGGCTTCCACGAGGCGCCGATCCCCGACTACCGGGCGATCGCGCTCGAGGAGGGCATGCGGCTCCTCGTCTGCTCCGACGGGCTCACCAAGGAGCTCACGTCCTACGGCATCCGGCACTTCCTGATCTCGGGTCGCCGGCCTGAGCAGGCGGTGCACCAGCTGGTCGAGGCCGCCGTCGGCAACGGCGGCCGCGACAACGTCACGGTCGTCGTGGTCGACGTGCTCCGCGTCGTCCGGGGCCCGCAGGCGGAGTCCGGCGGGGCCTGAGCCGACGGCCGCCGTCGCGACGACGGCGCCACTGGGGACAGCCTGCGTGCGAGGCATCCGACGACCCTACAATTGGGGGGCGGTCCGTCCGCCGCACCCGAGGACACCGAGGACGCTGGGAGGAACGTGTCGAGGCGACTGCCGTCAACGCCGCCGAACCTGCCCGGCTTCTCCTTCATCCGCGTGCTCGGATCGGGCGGCTTCGCCGACGTGTTCCTCTACGAGCAGAACATGCCGCGCCGGCTGGTCGCGGTGAAGGTCCTGCTCGCCGAGGTCGTCAACGACGAGGTGCGCCAGATGTTCCAGGCCGAGGCGAACCTCATGGCCCAGCTGTCGAGCCACCCGTCGATCCTCACGGTGTACCAGGCGAGCGTCGCGGCCGACGGCCGGCCGTACCTGGTCATGGAGTACTGCTCCGCGACCCTCGGGCAGCGCTACCGCGCGGTGCAGCTGCCGATCGCCGAGGTCCTCTCGATCGGCGTGCGGATCGCGAGCGCGGTCGAGACGGCGCACCGCCAGGGCGTCCTGCACCGCGACATCAAGCCCTCCAACATCCTCACGACCGCGTACGGACACCCCGTGCTCTCCGACTTCGGGATCGCGTCGACCCTGGGGCAGGCCGAGTCGAGCGAGGCCGTCGGCCTCTCGATCCCGTGGTCGGCGCCCGAGGTGCTGCTCGACGAGGTCGCCGGCACGGTGGCGAGCGAGGTCTGGTCGCTCGGCGCGACGGTGTACTCGCTCCTCGCGGGACGCAGCCCGTTCGAGGTGCCGGGCGGCGACAACGGCACGATGGCACTGGTCGGGCGGATCGAGAAGGCCAAGCCGCCGCCGACGGGCCGCGCCGACGTCCCGGCGAGCCTCGAGGCGGTGCTCTCGCGGGCGATGTCGAAGCGTCCGTCGGCGCGCCAGGCCAGCGCGCTCGAGTTCATCCGCGACCTGCAGGCCGTCGAGGAGGAGCTCGCGCTGCCGCAGACGCCCATCGAGGTCGCGATGGACGACTGGGCGATCGCGACCGCCGTCGACCTCGACGAGCGCACGCGCATCGGGGCGGGCTCGACCGTCGCAGCCGAGTCGTCCCGGCGTCGTCGGCGCCGGTCCGCGACGGCCACCCGGATGACGGCCCAGACGGCCGACTCGCGGTCGCGCGGCTCGGCCTCGGGCCGCGGACGCGGGGCCCCGCCGACGACCCGACGGCTCCTCATCGGCGTCGGCGTGGCGGCGGCGGTGTTCGTCGCGCTCGTCGTCGCAGGGCTGCTCACCCTCGTCCGCGGCGCGGGCGGCATCCCCGTGGTCACCGATGTCAGGGCCGAGACGGATGGCGCTGCCGTCGTCTTCTCCTGGGACGACCCGGGCGGCCTCAGGCAGGGCGACACCTACGTGGTCACGGTCGACGGCCGGGAGTGGCCGCCGCAGCGCGAGGCGAGGCTCTCCGTCTCCGCCGATGATGCCGGCCAGGTCTGCGCGAGCGTGACCGTCGCGCGCGACGGCAAGTCGGGCGAGCCGAGCGCCGAGCGGTGCGCCGAGGTCGAGGTGCCATGATGGACCTGCGGGCGATCTGGCGGCGTCGGCGCTCGGCGCTGATGACCGCCGCGTCGATCGGGACGGCGGTCGCGGTGGTCGCCGGGATCGCCGTGGCATCCGGCGGATACACGGCGCAGCGCGTCGACCTCGGCGACGCCGCCGTCTGGGTCGCCAACGACGGGATGCAGTCGGTCGGGCGGGCCAACACGGCGCTGCTCGAGCTGAACACGGTCGTCGAGACCGGCGGGACGCGGGCCGAGGTCGTCCAGCAGGGCTCGACGGTGCTGGTGCTCGACCAGGGCAGGGCGAGCGTCGGAATCGTCGATCCGACCACGTCGACTATCACCGACACCGTCGCCGTGCCGCCCGAGGAGGCGGGGATCGCGCTCGCGGGGGACCGCGTCGTGGTGACCTCCGACGGGGGGCTCTGGGTGCAGCCCGTCGCCGAGTTCCCGGCCTTCGAGAGCGACACCGAGCCTGCCCTCTCCTTCGGGCGGGGGTCGGTGGTCTCGGTCGACGACGCCGGCCGGATCCTCGCCTTCACGCCGACGACCGGCCAGGTCGCGCGCGTCCTCGCCGACGACCCCGACTCGACCGATGCGACCTGGCGGATCGATCCGCTCGAGGAGGGCGCGGCGGCCCAGATCACCTCGGTCGGCGGAAGGTGGGCGGTGCTCGACGAGGCCGGACTCCGGCTGCACGTCGAGGGCGGCCGCCAAGTCGACCTCTCCGAGCTCGTCGCCTCCGCCGACGCCCCGGTGCTGCAGCGAGCCTCCGCGGGCGGTGACGGCGTCGTCGTGGCCACGCGCCACCGCCTGGTCGAGGTGCCCTTCGACGGGTCCGAACCGGTGGTGCTGCACGAGGGGCGGTCGGGACTTCCGGCGGTCCCGGTGCGGCACGGAGCCTGCCTGCACGCGGCGTGGGGCGACGGGACGGCGTGGCGGTCGTGCGACGGCCGGACGGGCGAGCCGAGCGGCCTCGACGGCGCGCTGCGCGGCGCGTCGCTGGCCTTCCTCGCCAACGGCGACACGCTCGTGCTCAACGACCACCGATCGGGACGGAGCTGGGCGGCGTCCGACGACTACGGCCCGATCGACAACTGGGACGAGCTGATCGCGATCGAGCGGGACGACCAGACCGTCGAGCAGAACGATCCCGACACGACGCCGACGATCGAGAAGAGCCAGGTCCCCCCGGTCGCGGTCGACGATGCGTTCGGCGCTCGCGCCGGGCGCGCGACGCTCATGCCGGTGCTGCTGAACGACTACGACGCCAACGGCGACGTGCTGGTGATCTCGGGCGTCGAGGGCGACCTTCCGCCGGGGGCGAGCCTCGACGTCGTCGCCGATCGGCAGCAGGTCCAGCTCACCCTCGACTACGCCGCGTCCGGCTCCTTCGCCGTCCGCTACACCATCGACGACGGGCGCGGGGGCGGCGCAGAGGCGACCGTGGCCGTCACGGTGCGTGCGCCCGACGAGAACGCCCCGCCCCAGCAGGTGCGCCAGGGCCGCGCCGTCGTGGAGGTCGGCGGACGTGTGACCGTCCCGGTCCTCGGCGAGTGGGTGGACCCCGACGGCGACCCCGTCTTCCTCCGCTCCGCCGGAGTCGACGGCCCGGACACCGTGACGTCCACCGCCGACGGCGTCGTGCTGTTCGACGAGCGCGGCGCCGAGGGGTCGACCCGGCCGGTCTCCCTGGTGGTGTCGGACGGCCGAGACGACGGCGTCGGCACGCTCGAGGTGGCGGTCCGGGCGCCCGGCGAGGCGCCGCTCGTCGCCGATTCCTTCGTCGCGCTCGCCACAGTCGGCGAGGAGCTCGTGCTCGAGCCATTGCGGCACGTCCGCGGCGGATCCGGCGAGCCTCGACTGTCCGCCGTGCCCGCGAAGCCCGAGGCCCGGATCACGCCCGACTTCGACGGCGGCACGTTCCGCTTCGTCGGCGAGGCGGTGCGCACGCACTACCTCGAGTACACCGTGACGGACGGCGCGCAGACCGCGACGGGTCGGGTGCGGGTCGAGGTCTCCGCGCCGCCCGAGCGCGACACGACGCCGATCACGGTCCCGCACACCGCGTTCCTGCGCTCCGGCCAGCCGATGGACGTCGACGTGCTCGCCACCGACATCGATCCGACCGGGGGCGTGCTCATCATCACCGGACCGGGCGAGGCGCCCGACGACGCCGGGGTGCGGGTCGAGGTCGTCGAGCACCGCGTGCTGCGGGTGACGCTCACCCGGCCGCTCGAGACCGGCTCGGCCACCTTCGGCTATCGCGTCAGCAACGGGCTGGCCGAGGCCGAGGGCGAGGTCACGGTCGTCGAGGTGCCCGAACCCGACCTGCTCCAGCCGCCGGTCGCGGCGGACGACCGCGCGTCCGCGCGGACGGGTGACGTCATCGACATCCCGGTGCTCGACAACGACCAGCACCCCGACGGCGACGAGCTGGTCCTCGCACCCGACCTCGTCGAGGGCCCGCGGGCCGGGCTGCTCTTCACCGCGGGCGACCGCCTCAGGTACCACGCGCCCGACCGGCCGGGCGAGTTCACCGCCGTGTACCGCGTCGAGGGACCGGACGGCCAGTACGCGACCGCGACGGTGACCATCACCGTGCGCGAGGCCGACGCGCAGACCAACACCGCGCCGGTGCCGCGGACGGCCACCGCGCGCGTGCTCTCGGGCGACACGGTCCGCATCCCCATCCCGCTCGGCGGCGCCGACCCCGACGGCGACTCGGTGCAGCTGCTCGGGCAGGAGTCGAACCCCGAGCGCGGCTCGGTCGTCGCGAGGGGGCCGGACTGGCTGGAGTACCGCGCGGGGGAGTATTCGGCCGGCACCGACGCGTTCTCCTACGCTGTCGTCGACGCGCTCGGCGCGCGCGCGACCGGGACCGTGCGCGTCGGCATCGCCCCGGCGCTCGAGGGTGCGCGCGCCCCGGTCGCGGTCGAGGACGTCGTCACGGCACGTCCGGGCCGCACCCTCGAAGTCCGGGTGCTCGAGAACGACTCCGACCCCGACGGGTCGGCGCTCACCATCGCGTCCGTCGTGCCCGTGACCGACGGGGCGACCGCCGAATCCGACGGCACGAGGGTGGTCGTCGAGCTGCCCGACCGCGAAGGCCAGTTCGGGTTCATCTACACGATCGAGAACGAGCGGCTGGGCTCCGCATCGACGTTCCTCCGGGTCGAGGCCGACGCCGACGCCCCGCTCGCCAGGCCCGAGGCAACCGACGTCGTCCTCAACCTCGTCGACGTCCTCGACGAGGAGCGCGTGGACGTCGACGTGCTCGAGGGCGTCTTCATCGCCGATGCCGACGTCGACGATGCCGACGTCGCGCTCGTGCCCGGCTACGAGGACGGCGCTCGCGTGGCCGCCGACGGGACCATCGGCGTCGAGGTGAGGGACCGGCGCCGGATCGTCCCCTTCTCGGTCGGCCACCCCGACGACCCCGAGCTGCGCGCCCACGCGTTCATCTGGGTGCCGGGCCGGGACGATGCGCTGCCGCAACTGCGGCGCGACGCGCCCGAGGTCCGCGTGACGACCGGCGAGGAGGTCGTACTCGAGCTCGAGGACTACGTGGTCGCGGCGTCGGGTCGCCCGGTGCGCCTGACGGACGCCGCGACCGTGCGCGCGTCGCACGACGACGGCAGCGACCTCGTCGTCGACGACGACACCATCCGCTACCGCAGCGAGGAGGGCTACTTCGGGCCCGCGTCGATCTCCTTCACCGTCACCGACGGCGAATCCGCCGACGACCCCGAGGCGCGGACGGGAACCATCGTCATCCCGATCGACGTGCGCCCCGAACCCGGCCAGCCGCCGACCTTCACCGGCGGCATGATCGAGTTCGAGCCCGGACAGACGCGGGCCATCGACCTGGAGCGCCTCACCAGCCGGCCCGACGAGGACGGCCCGGCGCTGCGGTACAGCGTGGTCGGCGAGGTGCCCGAGGGATTCGACGCCGTCGTCGACGGCGACGAGCTGCGCGTCCGCGCGATCGAGTCCACGCCGCAGGGCACGCGCGCGTCGCTCACCATCGGCGTGACGGCCGGCGACGTCGAGGGCACGCCGGGTCGCATCGACCTGCGCGTCGTCCCGTCGACACGGCCATTGGCCCAGCCGGCGCCCGACGTGGCGGTGGCGGCCCGCGGCCAGACGACGACGGTCGACGTGCTCGCCAACGACGGAGCCGGCAACCCGTTCCCCGGCACGCCGCTCCGGGTCGTCGGCGTGCGCGGACTCGACGCGGCGAGCCTGCCGGGCGGAGTCTCGATCACGCCGAACGCGGATCGCTCGGAGCTCTCCGTCACGGTGTCGCCGAGCGCGGAGCCCGTGAACACGACCGTCCAGTATCAAGTGGCCGACGCCACCGGCGACCCCAGCCGCTTCGCCTGGGGCAGCGCGACGATCTCGATCCAGGACCGGCCCGAACCGGTCGCCGACGCGCGCATGACCGCGTTCGGCGACGGCGCGATCGACGTCGCCTTCGCCGCAGGTGCGGCCAACAACTCGCCGATCGAGGGGTATCGGATCGCCCTGCTCGACCCGTCCAACGGCGAGGAGCTGCGCGTGGCCGAGTGCGTCGCGACCACCTGCACGGTGCCGACGCCGGGCAACGGTCCGGGCGCCGCCGTCCAGGTCCGCATCCAGGCGCGCAACGGCATCGGCCTGTCCGATCCGGTGGACCTGCCGACCTCGGTCTGGTCCGACGTGATCCCGCCGCCCGCCGCCGGGCTGCGCGCCCTGCCGCTCGACGGGCGGCTCCGCGTCGAATGGCTGCCGGTCCCGGCCGGCTCCGGCAGCGAGATCCTGTCGTACGTGGTCACGGTCGCGGGCGTTCCCGTCGAGGTGCCGGCGGCGCGGGCCTGCACGGCTTCGCTCTGCTCCGTCGAGTCGCAGGAACTGGCCAACGGCAGCACGGTCGACGTGACGGTCAGCGCGCGCAACGGGGCGTTCCCCGCGCTCGCCGTCTGGACCGAGACGAGTACGAGCGGCACGCCGTTCGGCGCGCCCGTGTCGGGCGACATCTCGGTCTCCGCCGACGCCCTGGCCGGCTCGGTCGTCGTGTCGTGGTCGCCGTTCGACGGCAACGGCGACGCGATGGGGGGCTACTTCGTGCAGCGGCTCGTCGAGGGGGAGTCCTCGGTGCCCACCGGAGCCCAGGCCTGCTCGGTCGGCTCGCCCGCGCCCGGGACGGTCTCCGCTCCGTCGGTGGGCGGCGTGGTCGCCGAGGTGGTGCGCGTCGGACCGGATGCCGCGAGCGTGCAGTTCGCGGGGACGGCCACGGAATCCGCGCGGTACTCCTTCATCGTGTGGGGCTTCAACCGGGCCGGGTGCGTGCACACGGATGTCGCGAGCACCGTCGTCCGGCCCGCACCGGGGGCCGTCGACGACGTCCGGAGCAGCATGGCGTGGCTGAACGCCGAGACCTGGGACCGCTACATCGACGACGTCGACGCCGGCTCGCGGCGCCTGCAGATCATCGCCGTCGGCGCCGACGGCACGCGCATCGGCTCACCGACCGACTTCGGCGGCTCGGGTTGGCTCCGGCAGTTGCTGAACCGGCCGTTCGGCGAGACCGCGAGGTTCCAGGTGCGTTCGTGCTCGGTGTGGGGATCCTGCGGGCCGTGGTCGCAGACGCTGCCCGCGGGCGAGTCGCCGACGCTCACGTTCGCGCTGCCCGGTCGCACCTACGACGCGGCCACCACGACCTGGTCGTGGACGGCCGCTCCCGCGAACAACGGGCTGCCCGCGGCGTACCGCTGCGGCACCGAGGGCGACCGCGTCGGCCGGCAGGCGCAGTCCGCGACCTCCTGCCAGGTCCCCGGCGCCAAGGCCGGCGATCCGGTCTGGTTGGATGTTGAGGTCGCGGGCGTGACCGCGAGGTTCGAGGCGCGATGAGGCAACGGGAGGGGCACGCATGACCATGATTCCGGAGGACGCGACGAGGTTCGCGGCGAACCTGGACCGGCTCGTGGGCGCCGTCGAGGAGGTGCTGCTCGGCAAGAACCGCGTCATCCGCCTCGCCTTCACCGCGCTGCTGAGCGAAGGGCACCTGCTGCTCGAAGACGTGCCCGGCACGGGGAAGACCTCGCTGGCGCGCGCGATGGCCCAGTCGGTGGCCGGCACGAGCAACCGCGTCCAGTTCACGCCCGACCTGCTCCCCGGTGACATCACGGGCGTGTCGGTGTACGACCAGCGCACCGGGGCATTCGAGTTCCATCCCGGCCCGGTGTTCGCGAACATCGTGCTGGCCGACGAGATCAACCGGGCGAGCCCGAAGACCCAGTCGGCGCTGCTCGAGGTCATGGAGGAGGGCCAGGTCACCGTCGACGGGCAGACCCACCACGTCGAACGGCCATTCATGGTCATCGCGACCCAGAATCCGGTCGAGCAGGCCGGAACGTACCGGCTGCCGGAGGCGCAGCTCGACCGGTTCCTCATGCGCACCTCGATCGGCTACCCCGACCACGCCTCGACCATCCGCATCCTCGAGGGCACCGACCAGCGCGCGCACGACCAGCAGGTCGAGCCCCGCTTGAGCGCCGACGAGATCGTCGAGATGGCCGCCCTCGCGCGCACGGTCTACGTCGACCCGACGATCCACGACTACGTCTCACGGCTCGTCGACGCGACCCGCACGGCCAAGGAGGTCCGCCTCGGCGTGAGCGTCCGCGGTGCGCTCGCGCTGGTCCGGGCGTCCAAGACCCACGCGGCGGGCCGGGGCCGCCACTACGTCGTGCCCGATGACGTCAAGGCGCTCGCCGAGCCCGTGCTCGCGCATCGGCTCATCCTCGATCCCGAGGCGGAGTTCGACGGCGTGACCGCGTCGAACCTGATCGCACAGGTGCTCATCGAGACGTCGCCGCCATCAGCGAGGCAGGTCGGGTGACGTTCCAGACGCGTTCGACGATCCCCGAGGAGGCCGCGAGGGAGGGCCTGCTCGCGGTGGTCATCGAGCGCGCCGTCGTCGCGGCGCGCGCCGCGGCATCCGTCGTCGACCGCTGGACGAGCGCCGTTCGCGGGGTGGTGACCCCGCTCGGGTGGGGTGCGGTCGGCGGCGCCGTCGTCTCGCTCATCCTCGGGTACGGGTGGGGGTGGACGGAGCTCGTCACGATCGGCTGGGGCCTCGCGCTGCTCGTCGCGTTCGCGTCGGCCTGGCTCGCCGGACGCGGCGCGGGGAGCATCGAGCTCACCCTGCCAGTGGACCGGGTCGCGGTCGGCGAGGCGGCCGAGGTGCGCCTCGTCGCCCACAACCCGGGTCGTCGGCGGTTCGCGGGCGCGCGCCTCGAGCTGCCGGTCGGTCGGCGCGTGCTCACGCGCATGATCCCCGCACTGCCGCGCGGCGGCTCGGTCGACGAGCGCGTGGCGATCCCGACCGAGCGGCGCGGCGTCGTCCCCGTCGGCCCGGTCCGTACGGTGCGCGCCGACCCCGTCGGGCTCATGCGGCGCGAGATCGTCTGGTCGGGTGTGCGGATGCTGCACGTGCACCCCCGCACGATCGCCGTCTCGCCGCTCAGCACCGGCTTCCTGCGCGACCTGGAGGGCACGCCGACCCGCGACCTGACGGTGAGCGACATCGCCTTCCACGCGCTGCGCGAGTACCAGCCCGGAGACGACCGCCGGTACATCCACTGGCGCAGCTCGGCGAAGACGGGCACGTTCATGGTGCGCCAGTTCGAGGAGACGCGACGCAGCCGGCTCATGGTGCTCCTCGACCTCGGCGCCGACGCCTACGAGGACCCCGACGACTTCGAGCTCGCGGTCAGCACCGCCGCATCGCTCGGCGCCCGCGCCATCCGCGACGCCCGGAGCCTGAGCTTCGTGACCTCTGCTCCGATTCGGTCCTCGGCGGAGCGCGCGAGACCGGGCGCGGAGCGCGGCGACCGGCCGCGGGCCGCCCGGGCGCTGCCGCGGGGCGCGGCGATGCGCGAGCTGCCGACGGCCTCGCGGGACCGTCTGCTCGACGCCCTCTGCCTCGTCGAGGTCGACGAGCGGGCGACCGGCCTCGCCGACACCGTGCGCGCAGCGGCCGAGACGGTCACGGGTGTGTCCCTGGCGTTCGTCGTCACGGGCGCCGGACGGAGCGTCCCGGACCTCCGCGCCGCCACCGCGCGGCTCCCGCTCGGGGTGGCGGGCGTCGTCGTGCGCTGCGCCGACGAGGGGGAGGCCGGTGCCCGCTCCGTCGGCGGCCTGTCCGTGTTCGACATCGGCTATCTCGACGACCTCCGGGCGATCCTCGCCAGGACGGCCTCGGTCGCATGACCGGCCCCGCGGACCCGCGCCGGATCGCACCGGGCGCGACGGCGCGCATGCTGCGATCGCGCCCGCACGGGCTCCGCGGCCAGAGCGCGCTGTCGGTCGGGGTGACCGTGGCGATGGTCGCCGTGATGCACCTCGCGGCGATGATCCCGTGGTGGCCGACCTACGAGAGCGGGGCGTTCGTGCTCGCGGCGTCGGTCGCGGTCGCGGCGGGCGCAGCGGTCGGCCTGCTCGGTGCCGCGTACGCGTGGCCGTCCTGGGCGGTCGCCTCGGGCATCGTCGCCGCGTTCCTCGTGCTCGGGGTCTCGGTGGCCGTGCCGAGTCGAGCGTACGCCGTCATCCTGCCGACCGCGGAGGGCCTCGTCGAGCTGGTCGCGGCCACCGCCCTCTCGTGGAAGCAGCTGGTGACGATATCGGTGCCCGTCGGGTCGTACCAGGCGCTGCTCGTGCCGCCGTTCCTGCTCGGGCTGATCGTCGCGGCCGTCGCGGTGACGATCGCGCTGCGGACGCGGCGGCCCGCGTTCGCCGTGGTGCCGCCGGCGATCCTCCTCGTGCTGGGCATCGCGCTCGGGGTGGTGCACGACGACCTGGCGATCGAGGCCGGCCTCGCATTCCTGCTCACCTCCGCCGCCTGGCTCGTCCGCGTGGCGATCGTGGAACGACGCTCGGCGTCGATCGAGCACCCCGGCGATGCCGCGCTCATCGACGTGCGGCGGATCGTCGGCGCGACCGCCCTCACCGCCGTCGCGCTGGTCGGGGCGACCGCCGCCGCCGTCGTCGTGCCGCCGGGCCAGCGCGACGTGATCCGGGCGGAGCTGCAGCCGCCGTTCCAGCCCGACGACTACGACAGCCCGCTCGCGGGATTCCGGTCCGCCTTCGACCCGGAGGTCGCGTCGACCGAGATGCTGGCCGTGAGCGGACTTCCCGACGCCGCCGGCGTCCGCGTCGCGACACTCGACACGTACGACGGCATCGTCTACTCCGTCGGCGGCGGTGACGGTTCGGCGGCGTCCGGCCAGTTCACCCGGTTGCCCTATCGACTCGACCAGTCGGACGCCCCCGGGGAGCCGTTCCGCCTCGACGTCGCGATCCTCGGGTACGACGACGTGTGGGTGCCGGGCGTGGGCCGGCTCGAGCGGATCGAGTTCGAGCCCGGGCCCCGCGCGGCCACGCTCGCCGAGGAGTTCCACTACAACGACGTGACCGGGACCGCCGGGGTGCGGTCCGGCCTGACCGAGGGTGACCGGTACGCCGCGCGGTCGGTGGCCTCGCTCGACCCGGTCGACCTCGCCACGCTCAGCCCCGGCGGTGCGGTCCTGCCCGAGGCTCCCGAGCTGCCCGACGAGCTGGCGCGCCTGCTCGACGAGTGGGCGCCGGCCTCCGATCCGCAGGGTGTGCGACTCGCGGCGATGATCGCGGGGTTCCACCGCGAGGGCTACGTCAGCCACGGGCTCGAGGACGAGGAGCCGAGCCGTTCCGGTCACGCGCTCGACCGCCTCGCGGAGCTCGCGACGGCCAAGCCGATGATCGGCGACGGCGAGCAGTACGCCGTCGCCGCGGCGCTGATGGCGCGCAGCATCGGCTTCCCCGCCCGGGTCGTGGTGGGCTACCTCCCCTCGCGGGATGCCGAACCGGCGGGGGGCGCCAGGGTGTTCCTCAGCGACGACCTCCAGGCCTGGATCGAGGTCCAGTCCGACGACGGCGCCTGGATCCAGGTCGACCCGAACCCCGAGCCGCGCGAGATCCCCGAGCGTCAACCCGACGAGCCGACGATCGTGTCCCGCCCGCAGTCGGCCCTGCCGCCGCCCGACGACCCGACCCCCGTCGACGACCTCGCGGCGGAGCCGGACCCGGGCGGCGACGATGCCGACGACGCCGACGGGTGGCTCGTCGCGCTCCTCGAGGTGCTCCGGATGGCAGGCCTGGTGCTGGCGGTCGTCATGCTGGTCGCGTCGCCCTTCGTCGCGATCGTGCTCGCGAAGTGGCGACGCCGACGCCTGCGCCGGCGCGCGGCGACCGCGGTCGAGCGCATCGAGGGCGGATGGCAGGAGTTCACCGACACGGCGGCCGACTACGGCTATCCGATCGCCCCGACCGCGACCCGCGCGGAACAGGCCGCGACGGTCGGCGGTCTCGGGCCGCTCGTGCTCGCCGGGGTCGTGGACCGGGCCGTGTTCGCACCCGACGGACCGTCCGACGGCGACGACGACCGGGTGTGGACGGCCGTCGACGAGCTGCAGCGCCGTCTCGCGGAGCCGCGGCGCTGGCGGGAACGCGCCCGTGCGGCGATCTCGCTCGGCTCGCTCGGAGGGTACGCTGGCTCGCGGAAGGGAGCCGGGTCGTGAACTGCCGGATCTGCGGGGCGGAGCTGCCCGACGGCGCGATGTTCTGCGGCGAGTGCGGCAGTTCGACGTCGGCGACGCCCGAGTCGCGCCGCCCGGCCGACTCGCGTCCGGGAGACACCTACGTCATGCACCGCTCGGCGAGCGGGGTCATCAGCATCCCGATCGACGGGCCGCGGCCGGTCGAGCTCGACGCGCTCGTGGTCGAGCCCGGGGCGGAGGTCGCCGTGGACGCCGTGCCGGCGCCGGGGGCGGCCCAACCTCCCGCGCCTGAGACCGCGACTTCGTCGGACCTGCCGCGATTCGTGCTGACCTTCAGCACCGGCGAGGTCGTGTCGGTGTCCGGTGACGGCTTGATCGGGCGGCGGCCGATGCCGGAGCCGGGCGAGGCGTTCACGCGCCTCGTGCAGATCGTCGATCGCGGACTCTCGGTCTCCAAGACGCACCTCGAGTTCGGCGAGCACGACGGCGCGCTCTGGATCGCGGATCGGTTCTCGTCGAACGGCACCGTCGTGCGTCGGCCCGGCGAGGCCGGCCTCCGGTGCGAGCCCGGGCGCCGCGTGCTCGTGCCTCGCGGCAGCCGGGTCGAGATCGGCGAGCAGGCCTTCACGGTCGCCTGACCCGTCGGGCGGAGCCACCCGTCCTCCCCAACCCGCGTGTCGTCGAGGCCGCCCGGCCCGCGGGCCTGTGCGGATCAGCCCGACGTGATGCGTGCTGCGATGGGTGCGTGCTCGATCGTCCGAACCCCACCGGTCCCGCGACCCTCGCGTTGCCCCCGGCCGCGCCGGAGCCTGCTCGACCGGGGTTCCCGTGGATCGCCTCGATCGCCCCGGTCGTGGGTGCGGTCGCGATCTGGGCGATCACCGGGTCCGCGTTCGCGCTCCTCTTCGCCGCACTCGGTCCGATGGTCGCCGTCGCGACGATGCTCGACGCCCGGCGGCACGCCGCGCGGACGCGCGGTCGAGCCCTCGCAGCACGACGGGACGCACGGGAACGGCTCCGCGAGGAGGTCGAGCGAGCCCACGACATCGAGCGGGACGCGGCGTGGCGGAGCACTCCCTCGGCCCGGAGCTCGGCCGGCCGCGCCCTGCCCGCCTGGCACCGGCCGGCTCCCGGCACAGTGACGGTGGGCAGCGCGACGGTCGCCAGCGAGCTCCGGGTCGAGGGCGTCGCCGCAGACGACGATGATGCCGAGCTGCTCCGCGACGCGGGCGGCCTCGACGGCGCGCCCGTCCGCGTCGACGTCGTCGCGGGGATCGGCTTCGTCGGCGCGCCGGCGCTCGCGCGCGCGGCGGCCCGCGCGGCGCTGATCCAGTGCGCCGACGCGACCGGCCCCGACCGGCTCGCCGTCCGCGGACCGGGCCTCGGCTGGAATTGGCTCGAGGCGCTGCCGCATCGCCGGTGCGCGGCACCGGGCGCGACGGTCCTCGTGCACGAGCACTCCGGACTCGACGGAGGAACCGCCGGGGCCGCCTCGACCACCGCCGCCGAGACCGCGTTCGTGATCGCAGTGGCGGGCCGGGCCTCGGCCCTGCCGCCCGGACTCGGCGCCGTCGTCGCGATCGCGTCGCCCCGCTCGGCGACCCTCCATCGAACCGGTCGCGCGCCCGTCGAGATCGTGCCCGAGCTGGTCGCCGAGGCCGAGACGTCCGCCTGGGCCGCGTCGCTCGACCTCGCCGCTCGGCGTGCCGGGCGCGGCACCGGGGCGACGGAACTGCCGGATCGGGTGTCCGTCACCGACCTTCCACGGGGCCGTCCCGCCGACCCCGGGGATCGGCGCACTCTCCGTGTGCCGGTCGGCCTGGCCGAGCAGGGGGCGCTCGAGCTGGACCTCGCGGCCGGCCCGCACGCGCTCGTCGCGGGCACGACCGGAAGCGGCAAGAGCGAGTTCCTGCTCGCCTGGCTGACCTCGCTCGCAACGGCCTACGCACCCGACCGCGTGGCGTTCCTGCTCGTGGACTTCAAGGGCGGCGCGGCGTTCGCGCCCGTCTCCGACCTGCCGCACGTCACCGGCATCGTCACCGACCTCGACGAGGCGGAGGCCGGGCGCGCGGTCGCGAGCATCCGCGCCGAGCTCCGTCGTCGCGAGCAGGTCCTCCGCGTCTCCGGGGTCCGCGACCTCGCCGCGCTCGCCGAGGGCGTCGAGCTTCCCCGGCTGGTGGTCGTGATCGACGAGTTCCAGGCCATGGTCGAGCGGTTCCCGGGGCTCGGGGCCGTCATCGCCGACGTGGCCGCCCGCGGACGCTCGCTCGGCGTGCACCTCGTCCTCGCCTCCCAACGGCCCAACGGCGTGGTCCGTGATCAGGTGACGGCGAACTGCGGCATCCGCGTCTCGCTGCGCGTGCTGCACCGGGCCGACAGCATCGCGATCCTCGGCAGCGATGCCGCCGCGGCGATCCCGCCCGGCCGTCCGGGCAGGGCGGTCGCCGATCCCGGTGACGGACGCACGGTCGGATTCCAGTCGGCATTCGCGGATGCCGGCGCCCTCGACCGCGCACGACGCGACCATGCCGGGGCGGGTCGGCCTCGCAGGCCCTGGCTCGACCCGCTTCCGCGCGCGGTCACACTGGACGAGCTGGAGGGGGTGCTCGCGTGCGGCCGGCCGGCCGGCGCGCAGGCCGACGCGGTCGGTGCCGGCGAGCGAGCGGCCGCCGTCGTGCTCGGCGTCGCGGACGACCCGGAGCGACAGCGGCGCACCGCGGTCGAGTGGCGGCCTGACCGTGAGGGAGCGCTCGCGGTGCTGGGAGCCCCGGGATCCGGACGCTCAGGCCTGATCCACGCGCTCGCCGAGCAGATCGAGCGTGGTCGCGGTCGGGGCGCCGTGGTCCGGATCGGCGGGTCGCGGAGCCACGTGTGGGATGGACTGCATCGAGCGGCCGACGCCGTCGTGACGGGCGTGCCCGTGTGCGCGGTGGTGATCGACGACCTCGACACGATGTTCGCAGGCTGGTCCGACGACTATCGCATCGCCGCGCTCGCGCGCGTCGAGGAACTCGTCCGCGGCGCCCGCGGTGCCGGCATCCCCGTCGCGATCTCCGCCGTTCGACTCTCCGGACTGGGCGCGGGCCTGCGCGACCTCTTCACCACGACCGTCCTCCTCCGGCACGCGACGCGGTCCGACCTCGTGCACGCCGGCGGCGTGGGGGAGCTCTGGGCCGACGACGCGCTGCCGGGCTCCGGCCAGTGGCGAGGGCTCCGGGCCCAGTTCCTCTGCGCGGAGCCGCCGGCACCGCCGGACGCGGTCGCAACCGACCCGCTCGAGCTGGCCGGGCACCCGCTCGTCGCGATCGTCGCCGCGGCGCCGCCGGCCGACGCCGGCGCCATCGCGGCGCACGTGCCGGGCGCGACCGTGATCACGCTCGACTCCGTACCCGACGCGGCGGCGCGGGCCGCAGAGGCGCTCTCGTCACCCGACTCGCCGGGCGTGCAGCGCATCGTCATCGGCGACGCGCAGGCGTGGGCGTCGAACTGGGCGCTCGCGAACGCGGCCCGGTCGCGCGCCACCGTCGTCGTGCACGGCGGAGCCGTCGAGTACCGCGCGTTGGCACGGGGCGCGGGCCTGCCGCCACTCCTCGACGACCCGGTCCGCCAGTGCTGGATCGTCCCGCTCGGGCAGATGCCGTCCCGTCGGCTCTGGCCGGGGCGACGGACGACGGATTCCGTGCGTCCAAGCCGGTGATCGGCACTGATTCCGTGCGTTGCGTTCGCGGAAATTAACGATTCGGACATCAACTCGTGATTTCAGCCACGCAGTGTGTCATCATCTTCGCACCCCTGCACGCGCAGCAGATCGAATAGGAGCCTCCGTGAGCAGCCGACCCCTTCCCCAGGACCCCATCGTCCGCGCCCTCATCGCGCAGGCCCGCCAGGCGCAGCTGACCCGCCGGAGCCTCCTCGCCGGCGCCGGTGCCGGCGCCTCGGCGCTCGCGCTCGCGGCATGCTCGACCGGCGGCGGCCAGGCCAAGCCCACGGCCGCCGAAGACGAGTCCGCGACCGACAAGACCCTCAACTGGGCGAACTGGGCCGCGTACATCGACGAGGATGACGACGGCAACTACCCGACGCTCGAGCGGTTCCAGGAGGAGACCGGCATCTCGGTCAACTACGAGGTCGCCGTCGACGACAACAACACCTACTACGGCAAGGTCAAGGACCAGCTCGCGCTCGGCCAGGACATCGGCGCCGACACGGTCTGCCTCACCGACTGGATGGTCTCGCGCTGGATCCGACTCGGCTACACGCAGGCGCTCGACCACGCCAACATCCCGAACATCGCCAACCTCGCCCCGGCGCTCGAGAACCCCGACTTCGACCCCGGTCGCAAGCACTCGCTGCCGTGGCAGGGCGGCTTCGCCGGCATCTGCTGGAACGTCGAGAAGGTGCCCGGCGGCCTCGCGTCGGTCCAGGATCTCTGGGACTCCGAGCTCAAGGGCCGCGTTGGCGTGCTGTCCGAGATGCGCGACACGATGGGCCTCATCATGCTCCAGAACGGCGTCGACATCGCCGGCGAGTGGGGCGACGCCGAGTTCGACGCGGCCATCGAGATCCTCGACGAGCAGGTGGCGAACGGCCAGATCCGCAACATCAAGGGCAACTCGTACCTCGAGGACCTCAAGAGCGAGGACACCCTCGCGGCCATCTGCTGGTCGGGCGACATCACGGTGATCAACGCCGAGGCCGGCGACAAGTGGCAGTTCGCGATCCCCGACGCCGGCGGCACGCTGTGGAACGACAACTTCCTCATCCCGATCGGCTCGCCGCGCAAGACCAACGCCGAGACGCTGATCAATTACTACTACGAGCCCGAGGTCGCCGCCGAGGTCGCCGCGTGGGTGAACTACATCACGCCCGTCGTCGGCGCCCAGGAGGCTGCCATGGCCATCGACCCCGAGCTCGCCGAGAACCAGTTGATCTTCCCGAACGAGGAGACGCTCTCGACCGCGCACATCTTCCGCGCACTCACCGGTGCGGAGGAGCAGAAGTACCAGGCGCAGTTCCAGCAGATCCTCCTGGGTTCGTGATGTCCGTCCGCGAATTCGCCGAACGCGGAGCCGATCTCGAACTGGTCGGCATCCAGAAGCGCTTCCCCGGGTTCACCGCCATCGAGGAACTCGACCTGACCATCCCCGCCGGCTCGTTCTTCGCGCTGCTCGGCCCCTCGGGCTGCGGCAAGACGACCACGCTGCGGCTCGTCGCGGGCCTCGAGGAGCCGACCAAGGGCCGCATCCTCATCGGCGGCAAGGACGTCACGGACACGAAGGCGCACCAGCGCCCCGTCAACACCGTGTTCCAGAGCTACGCCCTGTTCCCGCATATGTCGATCGTCGACAACGTGGCATTCGGGCTGAAGCGTCGGCGCATCGGCGACGCGCTCGGCAAGGCCCACGAGGCGCTGAAGCTCGTCGAACTCGACCACCTGGCGCAGCGGCGCCCCGCGCAGCTCTCGGGCGGCCAGCAGCAGCGCGTCGCGCTCGCCCGCGCGATCGTGAACCGCCCGGCGCTGCTCCTGCTCGACGAGCCGCTCGGCGCGCTCGACCTGAAACTGCGCCGCCAGATGCAGCTCGAGCTCAAGACGATCCAGGAGGAGGTCGGCCTGACCTTCCTCCACGTCACGCACGACCAGGAGGAGGCCATGACCATGGCCGACACCGTGGCCGTGATGAACAAGGGCGCGATCGAGCAGATGGGCGCGCCCGAGGAGCTCTACGAGCTGCCGCGCACCGCGTTCGTCGCGAACTTCCTCGGCAAGTCGAACCTGTTCACGGGTGACGTGGTCGCCACCACGAGGGACTCGATCACGGTCGACGCCGGCGGCCACCGCATCACGGTGCCCACGGCGCGCGCGCAGCGGCACCAGGGCCTCGTCACGGTGGGCGTGCGACCCGAGAAGGTCGCATTGCACCTCGACGAGCCGGCATCCGGCCCGGGTCGCAATGCACTGGGGCCCGGCCGCGTCATCGACGTGTCGTTCGCGGGCGTGAGCACCGAGTACATCGTCGCCGTCCCGGGCGTCGGCACGATCTCGGTGTTCGCGCAGAACGTCGGGTTCGGTCCGGTCGCGGCCGAGGGCGCAGAGGTATGGGTGAGTTGGGACGTCGAGCACGGCTTCGGGCTCGCCGACGAACCCGACGAGTCGAGCCGGTTCCCGGCCGACGCCGACACGCAGTCGATCGCGGTGCAGCGTCGCGAGGCGCTGATCTCGGAGCTCGAGGGCAGCTGAGGATGGCCTTCGCAGCATTCGCGACGACGGAGGCCCAGCCGCAGGCACCGAAGCGGAAGAGCCCGATCGCGCTCTTCCTCCTCCTGCCCGGCATCCTCTACCTCGTCCTGTTCTTCCTGACGCCGCTGATCTCGCTCGTCCTGACCTCCCTGCAGGCGCCGAGCGAGTTCGGCGACATCGGCGTGTACGACTACGCGTTCAACTGGCAGAACTATGTCACGGTGGTCGAGCAGTACTGGCCGCACATCCTTCGATCGTTCGGGTACGCGCTCGCGGCAACCGTGTTCGCGCTCCTGTTCAGCTACCCGATCGCCTACTTCATCGGCGTGAAGGCGCGGCGCTGGCCACTCCTGCAGAGCCTGCTGCTCGTGCTGGTGATCGCCCCGTTCTTCATCAGCTTCCTGCTGCGGACCCTCGCGTGGAAGCAGATCCTCTCCGACGAGTCGCTCGTCATGACGTCGCTGAAGGCGATCGGGTTGCTCGGACCCGACGCGTACTTCGCCGGCACGCCGTTCGCGGTGATCTTCGGCCTGACGTACAACTTCATCCCGTTCATGACGCTGCCGCTCTACACGACGCTCGAGCGACTCGACACGCGCTACCTCGAGGCGGGCAGCGACCTCTACGCGAACCCGTTCACGGTGTTCCGCAAGGTGACGATCCCGCTGTCGATGCCCGGCATCGTGGCGGGCACCCTGCTGACCTTCATCCCGGCGGCGGGCGACTACGTCAACGCCAGTCGTGACTTCCTCGGTGGTCCGGACACGCAGATGATGGGCAATGTGATCGAGGCGAACTTCCTCGTGCTGCTGAACTACCCGGCGGCCGCGGCGCTCTCGATCATCCTGATGGCGGCGATCCTCGTGCTCGTCGGCGTCTACGTGAAGCGATCCGGAACGGAGGACCTGCTGTGAGCGGTGAGGTGCAGGCCGGCGCCGTGCTCGGCGGGCTGGCCGGAAGCGAGGAGCTTGAGGACCGGCGCGGACCGCAGCGGCCGCGGCGCAGAAGGGTCGGGCTCGGCGACTGGCTGCTGCCGGTCTACGTGACGCTGGCGTTCATCTTCCTGCTGATCCCGATCGCGTACACGTTCGTGTTCTCGTTCAACGACTCGATCAAGTCGAACATCGCCTGGCGCGGCTTCACCTTCGACAAGTGGCTGAACGTCTGCAACGTCGAGGGCGGCGCGGTGTGCGAGGCCTTCGGCAACAGCATCGTGATCGGCCTCGTCGCCACCGCGGTCGCCACGACCCTGGGGACGATGATCGCGATCGCGCTGGTGCGATACCGGTTCCGCGCCCGCTCGGCGACTAGCCTCCTGCTGTTCCTGCCGATGGCGACGCCCGAGGTGGTGCTCGGCGCGGGCCTCGCGGCGCAGTTCCTGGCCGTGGGCGTGCCGAAGGACATGCTGACGATCATCCTGGCGCACACGATGTTCTGCATCAGCTTCGTCGTGGTGACGGTCAAGGCGCGCGTCTCGAGCCTCGACCCGGCGCTCGAGGAGGCCGGTCGCGACCTGTACGGGTCGCCGCGACAGGTGTTCTGGCGCGTGACGTTCCCGCTGCTGCTGCCCGGCATCCTGGCGGCGGCCATGCTCGCGTTCGCGCTCAGCTTCGACGACTTCATCATCACGAACTTCAACTCCGGTTCCGTGTCGACGTTCCCGAAGTACATCTACATCTCGGCGTCGCGCGGCATCCCCGCGGAGGCGAACGTGATCGCGTCGGCGGTGTTCATCGTCGCGCTCGTGATCGTCGTGGGCGCCCAGGTGTCGCGGGCCGCGAGGGCGAAGCGGCTCGCCGCGTCCGCCGGCTGACCCGGGAGGCGAACTCGGATGCCGCGGCCCGACGGGCCGCGGCATCCGATCGACTCAGACCGTCGCGCGGATGCGGCCCACAATGGCACCGCCGCCGAGCACGTCGAGGCCGAGGTCGGGCTCGACCGCGTCGACGGCCGCCGGCTCGAGCGCGCCCGCGCCCGCGAGCAGGCGCGCCGCGACGATCGCCGAGGCGCGGGACGATCCGTCGAGCATCTTCAGGGCCACGGTCGTGCCGTCGGGTGCGGTCATCACCTGGACCCCCTCGGCGCCGAACTTCGAGAACACGCCGAGCCGGTCGATCACGACCGAGTCGGGCCGACCCGGCCCGGCGACCGCCCAGCCGTTCGATCGGACGCCGTCGGCGAGCGCTGCGGACTCGCGGAACAGCGCGAACGGCGAGGACGCGGACGACGAGGCGATCTTCTGGATGCCGCGGGCCAGCCCGGCCAGGCTCAGTGCATGCACGGGGGCGCCGCAGCCGTCTGCCACGGTCGCGACGGGACGCTCACCCGTGAGCCGCTCGAGCACGTCGAGCACGCGCTTCTGCAGCGGGTGCTCGACATCGAGGTAGTCCTCGGTCGACCAGCCGTTCGCGCGGCACGCGAGCAGCATCGCGGCGTGCTTGCCGGAGCAGTTCATGGTGATCGGCTCGGCCCGCTGGCCGGCGCGCACGAGCTCGTCGCGCGCGGCGCGGTCGGTCGGGAAGTCGGGCGGGCAGCGCAGCGCCGAGGCGGGCAGCGACTCGCGCGCGAGCAGGCCGCGCACGAGCGCGACGTGGCGTGCGGTGCCCGTGTGGCTCGCCGTCGCGATCGCGGCGTCCTCGCCGCGGAGGGTCACGCCCGAGGTCATCACGGCGATCGCCTGGAACGGCTTCATGCTCGAGCGCGGCAGCACCGGCGCGGCGGGGTCGCCGAGCGTGCGGACCACCTCGCCGTCGGAGGCGAGCACGATCGCGGAGCCGACGTGGCGCGATTCGACGAAGCCGCCGCGCTCGAGCACCGCGAGTTCGGCGGCGGCGGAGGCCGGGAAGGTCGCAGCCACGGCTCAGGCGAGGGCCGCGAAGGCCTCGTCGAGCACGCCGAGCGCGTCCTCGATGAGCTCGTCGGTCATGCGCAGGCTCGGCAGGAACCGCAGGACGTTGCCCCACGTGCCGGCGCTGAGGAAGAGCACGCCGCGCTCGGCGGAGTACGAGACCACCGCGCCCACGGCTTCGGGGTTCGGCTCCTTCGTGGTCGCACCGGTGCCGGGTTGCACGAGCTCGATCGCGATCATCGCCCCGCGGCCGCGGATGTCGCCGATGACGTCGTACTTCGCGCGAAGGCGCTCGAGCCCCGCCGTGAGCGTCGCTTCGATGCGGCGACCCTCGGCCAGCAGGTCCTCCTCGTCGATGGCCTCGAAGACGGCGATCGCCGCGGCGCAGGCGACGGGGTTGCCGCCGAACGTGCCGCCGAGCCCGCCGGGCTGCGAGGCGTCCATGATCTCGGCGCGACCGGTGACGGCGGCGAGCGGCAGGCCGGCGGCGATGCCCTTGGCCGAGAGCACCAGGTCGGGCGTCCAGCCGAAGTGCTCCGACGCGTAGTAGCGGCCGGTGCGCGCCATGCCCGACTGGATCTCGTCGGCGATCATGACGACGCCGTTCGCGGTGCACCACTCCTGGAGGACGGGGAGGAACCCGTCGGCGGGCACCATGAAGCCGCCCTCGCCCTGGATCGGCTCGACGACCAGGCACGCGAGGTCGCTCGCGCCGACGACCTTCTCGAGGTAGCCGATCGTGCGGGCGGCGGCCTCGGCGCCGGACAGCCCGTCGCGGTAGGGGTATGAGCTCGGGGCGTGGTACACGTCGCCGGCGAGCGGGCCGAAGCCGGTCGCGTACGGCATGGCCTTGTAGTTCATGGCCATCGTGAGGTTGGTGCGGCCGTGGTACGCGTGGTCGAGCACGGCGACGGCGCGACGACCGGTGAACTTGCGCGCGATCTTGACGCCGTTCTCGACCGCCTCCGCGCCGGAGTTGACGAGCACGGTCTTCTTGGCGAAGTCGCCCGGGGTGTGCTGGGCGAGCAGTTCGGCGACGCGCACGTACTCCTCGTACGGCGTGATCGTGAAGAGCGTGTGCAGCACGTCGCGCGCCTGCCCGGCGACGGCCTCGACGACGCGGGTCGGCGTGTGGCCGGCGGTCGTCACGCCGATGCCGGCGCCGAAGTCGAGGAAGTGGTTGCCGTCGACGTCGACGAGCACGGCGCCGTTCGCACGTACGATGTAGACCGGGAGCACGCTGGACACGCCGGAGGAGACGACCGCGGTGCGTCGCGCCTGGAGCTCCTGCGAACGGGGTCCGGGGATCGCGGTGACGATCCGTCGCTCCTGCGGCACGGCGGCGGCCGCTGCGGCGGACTCGGCGGGCACGGATTCGACGGGGATCTGGGTGTCAGTCATGATCGTGCCAGCTTATCGCCGCGCGTGGGGGCCGCCGTCGGCGGGGTGGTGCAGAATCGACGACGACGGGCGCCCGGGCGGGCGCCGCGACGGAGGGGAGCGGCATGCTCGGCGAGCACCACTACGCGATCGAGGTCGAGTGGCAGGGCGACCGCGGCCAGGGCACGTCGTCGTACCGCGCGTACGGCCGGCAGCACGTCGTCCGGGCCGCGGGCAAGCTCCACGAGATCGCCGGGTCGAGCGACCGGGCGTTCCACGGCGACCGCGACCGTTGGAACCCCGAGGAACTGGTGCTCGCCGCGCTGAGCGAGTGCCACATGCTCTCGTACCTGCACGTCGCGACGACCCGTGGGGTGGTCGTCGTCGGCTATCAGGATGCCGCGTCCGCGCGCATGCTCGAGGACGGCCGGGGCGGGGGCAGGCTGGTCGAGGCGATCCTGCGCCCTCGGGTCACGGTCGCCGAGCCGTCGATGCGCGAGCTGGCGGAGTCGCTGCACCACGAGGCGTCCGAGAAGTGCTTCATCGCGACCTCCGTCAACTTCCCGGTCCGCCACGAGCCCGTCACGCTCGTCCGCGACGAGCGTGACGAGCGCGACGCGGTACGCGACGGCCGCCCTGGTGCGCCCGATGCGCCGGATGCGCCGCGTCAGATCGCGGGCAACGACGCCGGCCCGGGCGCGACGGGCGCGGGCGGGGCCGCGGGCGGACACGGATAACCGCCGACGAGCCGCGAGCACGGTGGGAAGTACGCCGGGAGGCGCTCCTCCTGCGGATCGCCGAACCAGCGGTGCCAGAGCCGCCAGAAGTTCAGGTTGCCGTAGGCCGAGCAGTCGTCGCCGCCCGACGGGTCGTCGAGCACCGCGTCGTTCGGCTGGTACGGGGTGTAGTTGTAGAGGTTCGCGGTCGCCTGGTTGCGGATCTCGACCGACGAGACCCCGCACGCGGCATCCGGATGGAACGGCACGTCGACCCGGCCCACCTTGAACTGCCGGTCGGGCTGGGCCGAGTACTGCCGGAACTGCCAGCCCGCCCGGTACACCTGGTTGAAGAAGCCGAAGTAGCGCGCGTCGCAGTCGGCGGTGTCGGGGCAGCCGTAGCCGGTCGCGCGCTCGTAGCCGCGGGCGCTCGGATGCGTGAGCAGCGACTGCTCCTTCTGGAGGAGGACGAGGAACGTGCGGGGGCTGATGTCGCATGCCTCGGCGACCTCGGCGATGATCCGGCTCGCGGTCAGGCGCGACCCGCCCTCGACGGCCTCGCAGTGCATGGGCCCGGCGGCGGGCACTTCCGCGACGTCCTCGCGGTAGTCGGCGAGGCAGGGCACGTCGTCGACGGGGCGGCAGTCGCGGGACTCGAGGAAGTCCTGGATGGCGCCCTCGGACATGGCTCCGGCGTCGTAGAACGCGTCGTCGCTGACGATGAGGCCCGGGTCGAATCGGTCGGTCGACGGGATCCGCCGATCGCCGGTCGAGTCGTCGCCGCGATCGAAGTCGCCCGGTGCGCTGCAGCCCGCCAGGGCGAGCGCGGCGGCTGCCGCGAGCGCGGCCATCCACGTGCGCGCCGTCGTCTTCATCGTGCCGACGATACCGGCGCGGGCTCCCCGGTCGCTGGGAATCAGACGCGCTCGCGCGGCGCGACGCGGTCGGCGATCTTCGCGAACGTGCTCTGCGGGGGGAGCTCGTTGTAGGCGTGGGCGAGTTCCTGGCCGGAGAGCGCATGGATCGCGGCCATGATCTCGTCGGTCGCGGCGCGGCGGGCGCGCCCGGAGTCGGCGCCGCCGTGGCGGCTCACGTCGATCGGGGCACCGAAGCGCACGGTCACGGGTCGCACGCGCGGCAGCTTCGAACCGACGGGCTGGATCTCCTGCGTGCCGACGAGCCCGACGGGCACCACGACGGCGCCCGTGGTGAGCGCGAGCCAGGCCACGCCGGTCCGGCCCCGGTAGAGGCGGCCGTCGAGCGAACGCGTGCCCTCGGGGTAGAGCGCGAACGCGCTGCCCGCCTCGAGGATGCGCCGGCCCTGGTCGAGTGCGGCCTGCGCCGCGGCGCCTGCCCCCCGCTCGACGCTCACGGCGCCGATCGCCGTGAAGAACGTGCGGGAGACCCAGCCCTTCAGGCCCGTGCCCGTGAAGTAGTGCGACTTGGCGAGGAACTGCACGGGCCGAGGCGCGGCGAGGGGGATGACGATGCTGTCGACGAACGACAGGTGGTTCGAGGCGAGGATGACGGCGCCGTGGCGGGGCACGTTCTCGGCGCCGGTGATCGTCGGCCGGTAGATCAGGCGGACGAGCGGTCGGAGGACGCCGCGGACGAGGCCGTACACGGGTCCGGGCTTCGACGGCGGGGCGGGGACGGAGTCGGCCTCGATCTCACTCACCCTCCGACGCTACGTCACGCGGTATGCGCAGGGCGGAATATTGCGGCTCCGGACGAGACGGCTGCGCCGGGTGCGCCATCATGGGCGCATGGACCTCACCGCCGACGACGTCGTCGAACTCGGCGACTCCGGCGTGCGCGCCGTCGTCGCCGCCACCGGCCGACGCGGGCCCGGCGTCGACGCGGTCCTCCGCGCGCACCTCGCGGCCACGGCCGGCGTCCCGGCCGACGACGTCGAGCTCGACCACGCCTGCGCGGAGTGCGGTGCGCGTCACGGCCGCCCGACGGTGCGCTATCCGACGACGCCGTCGGGCGCGCGGTGGTTCGCCGACGCCGCGGTGGCGGGCGGCGTGGTGGTCGCGGCCGTCGGCACGCGCCATCCGATCGGGGTCGGGATCGAGGTCGCGGCCGCCGACGTCGGGCCGCTCGTCGACGAGGTCGCCCTGCACCCCGAGGAACGCGACCGGCTCGAGGCGATGGATGCCGCGGCTCGCCCGCTCGTGCGTGCCACGCTGTGGGCGCGGAAGGCGGCACTCCTGCGCGCGCTCGGCCATGCCGGCGTCATCGAGCCGTCGCGGCTCGCCGTGAGCCTGCCGGGCGAGGACGACGGCGTGGGCCGGATCGTGCGCACGGTGCCGGAGTTCGGGTCGACTTGGGATCGGATCCGGCTGTTCGACGTGGCGGTGCCCGGTCGCGTGGCCGCATCCGTCGCCGTGCTGCCGCGTCGCTGACCGCCCGCCACGGAGGCCGCGGCCTAGAGTGGTCGGGTGCGCAGCGTCATCATCCTCGGGTCCACGGGTTCCATCGGCACGCAGGCACTGGATGTCATCCGCGCGAACCCGAACCGGTTCGAGGTCGTGGGCCTCGCGGTGGGATCGAATCGCACCGAGCTCGAGGCGCAGGCGGCCGAGTTCGGCGTCGAGCACACGGCGGTCGGCGTCGAGGAGGCCGTGCAACTGGTCCGCGGCGTCGACGCCGACGTGGTGCTGAACGGCATCACGGGGTCGGTCGGCCTGGGCCCGACCCTCGCGACGCTCGAGCGCGGCATGACCCTGGCGCTGGCGAACAAGGAGTCGCTCATCGTCGGCGGCGACCTCGTCACGCGCCTCGCGCGTCCCGGCCAGATCGTGCCGGTCGACTCCGAGCACTCCGCGATCGCGCAGGCGCTCCGGTCGGGCACGCACGAGGAGGTGCGCCGGCTCGTGCTCACGGCGTCGGGAGGCCCCTTCCGCGGCCGTCCGCGCGACGAGCTCGTCGACGTCACGCCGGCCGACGCGCTCGCGCACCCGACCTGGGACATGGGCCTCGTGGTCACCACGAACTCGGCGACGCTCGTCAACAAGGGCCTCGAGGTGATCGAGGCGCACCTGCTGTTCGACGTCGACTACGACCGCATCGACGTGGTCGTGCACCCGCAGTCGATCGTGCACTCGATGGTCGAGTTCGTCGACGGATCGACCATCGCGCAGGCCTCGCCGCCCGACATGCGCCTGCCGATCTCGCTCGGCCTCGACTGGCCGAACCGCGTCGCCGCCGTCGGGAGGCCGCTCGACTGGACCACCGCGCAGCAGTGGACCTTCGAGCCGCTCGACGAGGGCGCGTTCCCCGCCGTGCGCCTGGCCAAGCAGGTCGGCCGCGCGGGCGGCGAGTACCCGGCCGTGTTCAACGCCGCGAACGAGCAGGCGGTCGCGGCCTTCCACGCCGGGCGCATCGGCTTCACCGAGATCGTCGACACCGTGCGCGAGGTCGTCGACGGCCACGAGGCCGGCTCCGGCACCCTCACCGTCGACTCGCTCGCCGAGGCGGAGCGCTCGGCGCGACGCGCGGCCGACCTGCGCATCGCCAAGGGGTAGCAGGGCCGGCGGGCGCGCCATCCGTTCACAGCCCGCGGCCAGCGCGCACCAAGGGATCGCCCCTACGATGACGGGGTGGATTCCGTGCTCGCATTCGTCATCGGCGTCGCCATCATCGTGGTCGGCCTCGCCGTCTCGATCGGTCTCCACGAGATCGGGCACCTCGTGCCCGCGAAGCTCTTCGGCGTCAAGGTGACGCAGTACATGACCGGGTTCGGGCCGACGATCTGGTCCAGGCGCAAGGGCGAGACCGAGTACGGCGTGAAGGCCATCCCGCTCGGCGGCTACATCGCGATGATCGGGATGTTCCCGCCCGGCAAGGGGGGCGCGGCCAAGGAGGACAGCACCGGCTTCTTCCGCACGCTCGTGCAGGACGCACGCGACTCCAGCGCCGAGTCGATCACCGACGGCGACGAGCACCGCGCGTTCTACCGCTTGCCCGTGTGGAAGCGCATCGTCGTCATGTTCGGCGGGCCGTTCATGAACCTCGTGCTCGCGATCGTGCTGTTCGGGGTGCTGCTCATGGGCTTCGGCATCGCACAGCCGTCGACCACGATCGGCTCGGTCTCCGAGTGCGCGCTCCCCGCGACGAGCGAGCGCCAGACGTGCGAGTCCGGCGACCCGGCGGCGCCGGGCGCCGAGGCGGGCCTGCAGCCTGGCGACACGATCCTCGTCGTGGCGGGCGAGCCCATCGAGTCGTGGACCGAGTCGACCGCGATCATCCGCGATCACCCGGGCCAGGCCATCGACATGGTCGTGCTGCGCGACGGCGAGGAGGTCGAGCTCGAGGTCACGCCGCTGCTCAGCGAGCGGTACGTGACCGACGAGCAGGGCGTGGTCGTGACGGATGCAGCGGGCGAGCCGGTCACGGTCCAGGCCGGGTTCGTCGGCATCGGCCCGGCGTCCGAGACGGTGCGCCAGCCGGTGACGGCCGTGCTGCCCCAGGTCGGGGCGAACGTGCAGGCCGTGGCCGGCATCATCCTGAACCTGCCGCAGCGGATCGTCGACGTGGCCGAGGCCGCGTTCGGGCCCGAGGAACGCGACCCGAACGGCCCGATCTCGGTGGTCGGCGTCGGCCGGGTCGCGGGCGAGATCGCGAGCCTCGACGAGGTGCCGCTCGCGTCGAAGGCCGCCGGCCTCGTCGGCATCCTCGCGTCGCTGAACGTCGCGTTGTTCGTGTTCAACCTGATCCCGCTGCTGCCGCTCGACGGCGGCCACATCGCCGGCGCGCTCTGGGAGGCGATCCGCCGCGGCTGGGCGAAGGTGCGCCGCAAGCCCGACCCCGGGCCGGTCGACCTCGCCAAGCTGATGCCGCTGACCTTCGCCGTGGTGATCGTGCTCGGCGCGATGAGCGCGCTGCTCATCTACGCCGACATCGTCAAGCCCGTCAGCCTGTTCTGACGGCAGGTCAGGCGAGCGCGCGCTCCAGCGCCGCCGCCTGGTGCCGGTGCCCGATCGTCTCGTAGCCCACGACGACCACGATCGGCGACAGCGCCGTGATGACGATGCCGGTACCGATGCTGGCGCCCGCGGCGACGGCCATCGCCGCACCGGCGAGCGGGAGCAGGCTGCCGACGTAGAGCAGGATGTGGAACGGGTCGAACTCCTGCAGCAGGGCGGTGTAGATCGTGAACAGCGCGGTCGAGTAGACGGCCACGGGGATCACGACGGTGAGCACCGCGAGCGTGTCGTCGATGTGGGCGATGCCCTCGATGACGTACGCCGCGACGTGCAGGCCGGCGCCGGTCGCCGCGAGCGAGCCGAAGATCACGAGATGGCCGTAGCCCCACCGGAACCCGCGTTCGCGGTGCCTGGCGAGCACCGCGGCCGACGGCATCGTGAAGTAGACCCACCACAGTCCGAACGCGAGCATGGTGCCGCCGACGGTGACGAGCACGGCCTCGACGTCCCAGCCCTGCTCCTCGACGACCGCGCTGATCGCGAGGATCGTGCCGAGCACGATCTCGCCGAGGGTGATGATGACGAGCAGTCCGTACCGCTCGGCGACATGGTGCGGATGCCACGGGGTGCGGCCGCCCACGCGCTCGGCGATCTTCGGGCCCGCCATCTCGAAGGCCACGAGGAGGAGCCAGACGACGAACGTCGCGGGCAGCGGCGGGTTGACGATCAGCAGCAGGATCCAGCCGACCTGTGCGACCGAGACGAGCCCCGCGTACATGAGCGCGGTACGCCGCCGGGGCGGATCGTGCCTCGCCGCACGGAGCCAGAGCGCGACGACCGCGACGCGCATGATCACGTAGCCGATCACGACGACGCCGTTCTCGAGCTCCCCGCCCGCGTCGATCGACTTGAACGTCTGGGGCAGGCCGAGCGCGAGCACGATGACGCCGATCATCACGACCATGGTCGCGACCCGGAAGAACACGTCGTCGTTGTCGTACGCCGAGGCGAGCCACGTGAAGTTGATCCAGGCCCAGGCGATCGCGAACACGGCGAACACGAAGCCGAACGTCGCCGGCACGAAGTGGCCGAGCTCGAGCAGGTGGGCGGTCTGGCTTCCCGCGGCGCTGAACGCCGCGACGAACACGAGGTCGAAGAAGAGCTCGAGCGGCGTGGCGGTGCGATGCGGCTCGGCGAGGTCGCGGCCCGTCATGCGGCGCAGCCGGTGGTCGAGCCGGGTCGGGGCGGATGGCGCGTGCCCCGCGCCATCCATCGTGGTCTCGCTCATGTGCACCCCTCCGGGCCCGGTCGGCGCCCGGGCGTGGTGTCATTCTGCACCAGCTCGAACGCCGCCCGGACCCGTGGGTGGACGCGGACCTCAGCGCGAAAGCAGCAGCGCCTCGCCCTGGCCGCCGCCGCCGCAGAGCGCGACGGCCGCCTTGCCGCCGCCACGGCGCGACAGCTCGAGCGCGGCGTGCAGCGCGAGCCGGGCGCCGGACGCGCCGATCGGGTGGCCGAGCGCAATGGCGCCGCCGTGCACGTTGACCGTCTCGGGGTCGAGCGCGAGGTCCTTCATCGACTGCAGCGACACCGCCGCGAACGCCTCGTTGATCTCGACGAGGTCGAGGTCGGCGGCCTGCCATCCGTCGCGCTCGAGGGCCGCGGCGATCGCGTTCGAGGGCTGCGAGTGCAGGGAGTTGTCGGGCCCGGCGACCTGGCCGGACGCCCCGATGAGCGCGAGCCAGGGCAGGCCGCGCTCCTCGGCCCATGCGCGACTCGCGACGACGACCGCGGCCGCGCCGTCGGAGATCGGGGAGGAGTTGCCCGCCGTGATGCTGCCGCCCTCGGCGAAGGCGGGGCGCAGCTTCGCGAGCGTCTCGGGCGTCGAGTCGGGCCGGATGCCCTCGTCGGTCGTGACGACGACGGGGTCGCCCTTGCGCTGGGGGATCTCGACGGGCACGATCTCGGCGTCGAACAGGCCCTCGGCCTGCGCCAGGCCGGCGCGAACGTGCGAGGCGGCGGCGATCTCGTCCTGCTCGGCGCGGCCGAGGCCGTACCGCTCGTTGAACCGCTCGGTCGACGAGCCCATCGACTCGTGGTCGAACGCGTCGGTCAGCCCGTCGTTCGCGGTCACGTCGACGAGCTCGATCGCGCCGTACAGGTGACCCTTGCGCGACGCGGGGAGCACGTGCGGGGCGTTGGTCATGGACTCCTGGCCGCCGGCGACGACGACCTGCGCCTCGCCGAGGCGGATCAGCCGCGCGGCATCGGCGATGGCGACCAGGCCGGAGAGGCAGACCTTGTTGAGCGTGATCGCGGGCACGCGCCACGGGATGCCCGCCGCGACCGCGGACTGCTTCGCCGGGTTCTGCCCGGCGCCGGCCTGGAGCACCTGGCCCATGATCACGGCGTCGACGTCGTCGGGGGAGACGCCGGCCTTCTCGAGCGCGCCGCGGATGGCCGTGGCGCCGAGCTCGACGGCCGAGCGGCCGGCGAGGTTGCCCATGATGCGGCCGAACGGGGTGCGGGCGCCGGCGACGATGACGACGTCGGGGAAGCTCATTTCGGTGGGACTCCTTCGTCTCGGGGGTGCGCGAGGGTGGTGCGAACCCGCCTCGGGTTGCGCGTCGTGCGCGATCGACTCTAGTGTACGTTCCTGAGACCTGAACCACCTGTCAGGTTTCACCGACACCGACGTCATCTGGAGAGGCTCACAGCATGCGGGTTACACCGAAGTACCTCGCGCCGGCGCTCGTCGCCGCCGCGGCCACCGCCATCACGCTGGCCGGTTGCGCACCGACCACCGCCGCCGGGGGAGGCGACGCCGGTGAGGCCGACGCCGCGCCCGTCGCGATCGGCATGATCACCTCGCAGACGGGGCCGCTCGCGGCCTACGGCGAGGCCTACACCGCCGGCTTCGAGGCCGGCCTCGACTACGCCACCGAGGGCACCGGCGAGGTCGACGGCCGCGAGCTCGAGATCACGTGGGAGGACGACCAGGGCAACCCCGACACCGCGGTCGCCAAGGCGAAGGACCTCATCGGCCAGGGCACCAAGGTCCTCGCGGGCACCGTCGTGTCGGGCATCGCCACGTCGCTGGCCGAGCAGGCCGAGCAGAACGAGATCCTCTACATCTCGGGCCCGGCCGCCACCGACGCCATCACGGGCGTCAACGACTACACGTTCCGCTCCGGCCGCCAGACCTACCAGGACGTCGCGACCGCGGGCACCTTCATCGGCGACGCCGAGGGCAAGAAGGTCGTCGTGTTCGCGCAGGACACCGCGTTCGGCCAGGGCAACCTCGCGGGCGTGCAGGCCGTGCTCGGCGGCCAGGGCGCCACGGTCGAGGGCGTGCTCGTCGCGGAGGACGCGACCGAGTTCACGCCGTTCGCGCAGCAGCTGGTCGCCGCGCAGCCCGACCTGATCTTCGTCGCCTGGGCGGGCGCCTCGTCGGGCGCCATGTGGACCGCGCTGCAGCAGCAGGGCGTGTTCGACGCCGCGCCGGTCGTCACGGGCCTCGGGGATGTCGCGACCTACCAGGCGTACGGCGACGCGTCGGGGAACATCTCGTTCCTCAACCACTACTTCGGCGGCGCCGGCGGCACCGACATCGAGGAGGCCATGATCGCGCACCTCGAGGAGAACGGCGCCGAGCCCGACCTCTTCTCGGTCGACGGGTTCGTCGCCGCGCAGATGATCGTGCAGGCCGTCCGCGAGGGCGGCGACGACGTCGAGGGCATGATCGACGCACTCGAGGGCTGGACCTTCGAGTCGGTCAAGGGCGAGGTCACGGTGCGAGCCGAGGACCACGCGCTCATCCAGCCCATGTACCAGGTCGCGCTCGTCGAGGGCGACGCCGGCTGGGAGCCGGAGCTCATCGAGACCGTCGACGCCGAGACCGTCGCCCCGCCGGTCGTCGAGTAGCCCCCGTCCGCCCCGCACCGGAAGATCCACGCGCATGACCGACCACGTCGCGCTCGAGCTCGAGCACGTCACCCTCCGCATCGGCGGGGCGCTCCTCCTGAAGGACGTGTCTCTCGCGGTGCCCGAGGGCGAGATGCTCGGCGTCATCGGCCCGAACGGCGCCGGCAAGACGACCCTGTTCAACGTCGCCTCCGGCGTGCTGCGCCCGACCGAGGGTGCCGTGCGCCTCGCCGGCGCCGACGTGACCCGGCACCCGGTGCACCGGCGCGCCGCGGCCGGCCTCGGCCGCACGTTCCAGACCTCGAGCCTCTTCCCGGCGCTCGACGTGCTCGAGAACGTGCGGCTGGCCGCCCAGGCGCGCGAGGGCCGCGCGGCATCCGTGTTCCGCATTCCGCGGCGCACGGATGCCGCGACCCGGCGTGCGAGGTCGGCGCTCGAGGAGGTCGGCATGGCCCATCGGGCCGACCAGGCCGCCTCGGGCCTCGCCCACGGCGAGAAGCGCAAGGTCGAGATCGCGATGCTCATCGCGATGGAGCCCCGCGTGATCCTCCTCGACGAGCCCATGGCGGGCGTCGGCTCGGCCGACGTGCCGGCGCTCACCGAGGTGATCCGCGGGCTCCACCGCGGCGGGCGCACCGTGCTCATGGTCGAGCACCACATGGACGTCGTGCTCGGCCTCGCCGACCGGGTCGCCGTCATGCACCACGGCGAGCTGCTCGCCGTCGATTCCCCGGAGGCCGTCATGGCGAACCCGACCGTGCAGTCCGCCTACCTGGGCAGCGCCGCATGAGCGCCGAGCCCATCCTGAGCGTCCGCAACCTCTACGGCCGCATCGCGGGCCAGCAGGTCGTCGAGGACGTCTCGTTCGACGTGCCCGCGACCGGCGTCACGGCGCTGCTCGGCCGCAACGGCGTCGGCAAGACCTCGACGATCAAGTCGATCCTCGGCCTCATCGAGCGATCGGGCGAGATCCGCCTGGCCGGCGACCGCATCGACCGCCAGCCCACGCACCGCATCGTGCAGCGCGGCGTCGCGTACGTGCCCGAGGACCGCGAGGTATTCGGCTCGCTCACGGTCGCCGAGAACCTGCGCCTGGCCGAACGCGACCGGATGCCGCGGCGCGAGCTCGTGGCATCCCTGTTCCCCGACCTGCAGGCGAGGCTCGAGCAGCGCGCCGGCACGCTCTCGGGCGGCCAGCAGCAGATGGTCTCCCTGGCCCGCGCGCTCGTGAACGAGAACCGCCTGCTGCTCGTCGACGAGCCCACCAAGGGCCTCGCGCCGCGCATCGTCGACGAGGTCGCCGACGCGCTCGCCGAGGCCGCGCGCACGGCGCCGATCCTGCTCGTCGAGCAGAACCTGCTCGTGGTGCGGCGCCTCGCCGAGCGCGTGGTCGTGCTCTCGTCGGGCCGCGTCGTGTTCACCGGATCGGCCGCCGAGCTCCTCGACGACCACGACCGCGTGCAGCGCTACCTCGGCGTGCACGACGAGCGGGAGGCCGCCTGATGGACACCCTGATCCTGCTGCTCGTCACGGGCCTCGGCCTCGGGGCGCTGTACTTCCTCGTCGCGAGCGGGCTCTCGCTGATCTACGGCCTCATGGGCGTGCTGAACTTCGCGCACGGCGCGTTCCTCACGATCGCGGCATTCCTCGGCTGGGAGGCCGGGCGCCGCATCTCCGACGGCACCTGGACCGGCCTCGCGATCTCCGCACTGGTCGGGATCCTCGTGGGCGCGACCGTCGCCGTGCTCACGGAGGTGCTCGTCATCCGCCGCCTCTACGAACGCCACATCGAGCAGGCGCTCGTGACCGTCGGCATCTCGCTCGCCGCGGTCGCCCTCTTCGAGGGCATCTGGGGCACCGATCCCATCTACACCGAACGCCCCGCGTGGCTCACGCAGACGACCGAGATCCTCGGCGCGCGCATCCCGAACGACCGGTTCCTGCTCATCGCATGCGCGGCGCTCGTGCTCGGCGGCATCGTGATCTTCCTGCGGAAGACGCGGTACGGCCTCATCATCCGCGCGGGCGTCGAGAACCGGCACATGGTCACCGCGCTCGGCATCGACGTGCGCCGCTCGTTCACGCTCGTGTTCGCGATCGGCGGCGCGGCCGCGGGACTCGGCGGCGTGCTCGCCTCCGTCTACTACGGCTACGTGTCGGCCCACCTCGGCTCGGTGCTGCTCATCTTCGCCTTCATCGTCACGGTGATCGGCGGCCTCGGCTCGCTCACGGGCGCCGCGATCGCCTCGGTGCTCGTGGCCGTGCTGCAGCAGTTCGCGAACTTCTACCTCGGCGGCACCGGCGACCTCGTGGTCGTCGTGCTGCTGGCCGCCGTCCTGCTCATCCGCCCGCGTGGACTCATGGGGAAGGCCGCATGAACGCCAAGTCGCTCCGCCTGCTCGTCGGCGGCATCCTGCTCGTCGTCGCGCTCGCCGTCCTCCCGCTCTTCGCGATCGAGATCCCGGGCGTCCTACCCGGGCCCACCTACACGCCCGGTACCCTGCAGCTGCTCGCGTTCGCCCTGCTCATCGCGGCGCTCGCGCTCAGCTACCGCATGATGTTCGGGCTGGCGGGCCTGCTCTCGTTCGGGCACGCGCTGTTCTTCGCCGCCGGCGCGTACGGGCTCGCGATGATGCTCGAGGCGTTCGGGCCGTCCGACTGGCCGAGCCCGGTGATCTTCGTCGCCTCGATCGCCATCACGCTGGTGCTCGGCTTCGTGCTCGCGGCGACGGTCGGCTCGCTCGCGCTGCGCGTGACCGGCATCTCGTTCGCCATGGTCACGCTCGCGTTCGCGCAGGCCGGATCGGTGCTCATCCGCCGCAACCCGGGCAGTGCGACCGGCGGTGACGAGGGCATCTCGCTCGACACGACCCACGTCCCGGCCGAGCTCGTCGGCGTGGTCGACACCCGCAACCTGTACTGGATGGCGCTCGGCATCCTCGTCGCCGTGTACCTCGTCGTGCTCTGGGTCGAGAAGAGCCGTGCCGGCCACGTCGCGGAGGCGATCCGCGAGAACGAGCTGCGCGTGCGCGTCATCGGACTGCGCCCGTACGACGTCAAGCTCCTCGTGTTCGTCGTGGCCTCCGTGCTGGCCGCGGTCGCCGGCATGGGCTACCTCATGCTGCAGTCCGGCGCGGCGCCGCGCATCGCCACGGCCGACTTCACGCTCACGCTCCTCGTGATCGTGGTGCTCGGCGGTGTGGGGGCGCGCTGGGGCGCGATCGTCGGCGGTATCGTCTACACACTGCTCGACCAGCGCCTCACGGCGCTCGCCGGATCCGACGCGGTCGCCGCGCTGCCCGACGTGCTCCGCGTTCCGCTGTCCGAGCCGCTGTTCATCCTGGGCACGCTGTTCGTGCTCGTGGTGCTGTTCCTGCCCGGGGGCATCGCCGGCCTTCCGGGCCGCCTCGCCACCGGACGGAAGCAGCACCCGGTGGAGCCGGAGGAGGCCGTCGATGCCTGACGCACCTGGCACGCTGGGGCGGTGGACCGCCGACCGCGCCCGCACCGCGCCCGACGCGATCGCGATCGACGACCGCGGCGTCGTCGTGACCTACCGCGAGCTCGACGAGCGCGCCGCTCGGCTCGCCGCGGCGTTCCGCGCCGCCGGCTACGCGATCGGCGACCGCATCGGCACGATCACGGGCAACAGCGCCGACCAGGTGGTGCTCTTCTTCGCGTGCGCCAAGGCGGGCCTCGTGCTCGTGCCGTTGTCGTGGCGGCTGTCGCCGCGCGAGCTCGCGGAGCAGCTCGAGATCGCCGAACCGGTGCTGCTGCTCGTCGAGGAGGAGTTCCAGTCGCTCGCCCGGGCCGCGCTCGAGCGCGTCGCGAGGCGGCTGCCCGTCGCCGCGCTCGGCGCGCACGGCGTGGAGCAGCGCGTGCCGCACCCGGCCGGCCGTGCGGAGGCTCCCGCGACCCGGCTCGACGTGCGCGACGACGACGCCCTGCTCATCGTGTTCACGTCGGGGACCACCTCGCGGCCGAAGGGCGCCGTGCTCACGCACGCGAACTGCTTCTGGACCAACCTGTCGCTGTCCAAGACCATCCCGATCGCCGAGCACGACGTCGTGCTCGCGGTCATGCCGCAGTTCCACGTCGGCGGGTGGAACATCCAGCCGCTCCTGGCCTGGTGGGCGGGCGCGACGGTCGTGCTCGAGCGCACCTTCGACCCCGGGCGGGTGCTGCACCTCGTCGCCGAGCGCCGCATCACGACCATGATGGGCGTGCCCGCGAACTACCTCTTCCTCGCCCAGCACCCCGACTTCGAGCGCGCCGACCTCTCGAGCCTCGGCCACGCCGTCGTGGGCGGCGCACCCATGCCGCCGGCGCTGCTGCGCACGTGGCATCGCCGCGGCGTCGCCCTCACGCAGGGCTACGGCCTCACCGAGGCGTCGCCGAACGTGCTGTGCCTGCCCGACCGCGAGGCGACCTCGCGCGTCGGCTCGGCGGGGCTGCCGTACGCGCACGTCGACGTGGCCGTCGCCGACCCGGCGACCGGCGAACTCCTCGACGGACCCGCCGAGGGCGAGCTGCTGGTCTCGGGTCCGGGTGTCTTCGCCGGCTATTTCCGCGACCCCGACTCGACGGCGGCCGCGCTGGGCGGCGGATGGCTGCACACGGGCGACCTCGTGCGCCGTGACGCCGAGGGCTACTTCACGGTCGTCGACCGCCTGACCGACGTCTACATCTCCGGCGGCGAGGGCGTGTCGCCGGCCGAGGTCGAGTCGGTGCTCATCGCCCATCCCGCGGTGGCGGACGTCGCGGTGGTCGGCGTGCCCGATGACCGCTGGGGCGAGGCCGGGTCGGCCTGGGTCGTGCTGCGCCCCGGCGCGATCACGGATGCCACGGAGCTGGCGGAGTTCGCCCGCGGCTCGCTCGCGGGCTACAAGGTGCCCCGCGACATCCACTTCATCGACGAGATCCCGCGCGGGGCGGCGACGAAGACGCTGCGGCGCGTGCTCGCCGAACGCGCCGCGAACCTCCGCGCACCGCGCGAGGGGGCCGACGCATGAGCGCCGCACCGCGCACCGCGCGCGGCGAGAAGACGCGCCGCAGGATCCTCGAGGCCGCCGAGCACGTGTTCGCCGAGCACGGCTACACCGAGGCATCCGTCTCGCGGATCACCGACCGCGCCGGCGTCGGCCAGGGCACCTTCTACCTGTACTTCGACTCGAAGCTCGAGCTCTTCGAGGAGCTCGTCGAGGACCTCAACCAGCGCGTGCGCCACGCGATGAGCGAGGGCGCCGCGGGCGCGACGACCCGCCTCAAGGCCGAGCGTGCGGGCTTCGCCGCCTTCTTCCGCTTCACGGCCGAGCACCCGGCGCTCTACCGGATCGTGCGCGAGGCCGAGTTCGTCTCGCCCGAGGCCCTGCGCCTGCACTACACGCGCATCGTCGAGGGGTACATCGACGGGCTGCGGGCGGCGCAGCTCGACGGCGACATCGGCGACATCGACCCGACCGTGGCCGCGTGGGCGCTCATGGGCATCGGCGAGATGATCGGCATGCGCTGGGTGCTCTGGGGCGACGGAGCCGACGGGGCCGGAAATGCGGCCGACCCGCTGGCCTCGGGCACCAGCGCGGTGCCCGACCACGTGCTCGACGAGATGATGCGGTTCATCGGCGGCGCCCTGGGGAGGGGCGCGCGCCGCAGCGACGAGGAGGATTCATGACGGGACTGACCGGATCGACGGGGCCGGGTGGCCTGGCCGGACGCCGGGCGATCGTGACCGGCGGCGCGAGCGGCATCGGGCTCGCGTGCGCCGAGAAGCTCGCGGGCGCCGGCGCGCACGTGACGATCGCCGACCTCGACGGGGAGGCCGCGGCATCCGTCGCCGAGCGCATCGGCGGCGAGGCCTGGGCGGTGGACCTCGGCGACACCGCGGCGCTCGCAGACCTGTCGCTCGAGGCCGACATCCTCGTCAACAACGCCGGGATCCAGCACGTGCGCCCCATCGAGCAGTTCGAGCCCGAGCGGTTCTCGCTGCTGCTGCGCGTGATGCTGGAGGCGCCGTTCCTGCTCATCCGTGCCGCCCTGCCCGGCATGTACGAGCGCGGCTTCGGCCGGGTGATCAACGTCTCGAGCGTCCACGGGCTGCGTGCGTCGCCGTACAAGGCGGCGTACGTGTCGGCCAAGCACGGGCTCGAGGGTCTCTCGAAGGTCACGGCGCTCGAGGGCGGCCCGCACGGGGTCACCTCGAACTGCGTCAACCCCGGGTACGTGCGCACGCCGCTCGTGGAGAAGCAGATCGCCGACCAGGCGAAGGTCCACGGCATCCCCGAGGCCGACGTGGTGGAGAAGGTCATGCTCACCGAGTCCGCCATCAAGCGGCTCGTCGAGGCCGGCGAGGTCGCGAGCCTCGTGCGCTGGCTCGCGAGCGACGACGCCCGCATGGTCACGGGCGCCAGCTACACGATGGACGGCGGATGGAGCGCCCGATGAGCCACGACCCGAGGCGTGACCCCGTTCCCTTCTCCGCGCCGGTCCGCGGCGGCGACCTGGCCGGCGGCCAGTGGCGGGCGGATGGCGGGGGCACCCCGATCCTCGCCCTGCACGGCATCACGGCGACCCACCGGGCCTGGCACCACGTCGCCGATGCGCTGCCCGAACGGCGAATCGTCGCGCCCGACCTGCGCGGTCGCGGACGCTCGAACGCGCTGCCCGGCCCCTGGTCGCTCCGTGACCACGCCGACGACCAGGCCCGCGTGCTCGACGCGCTCGGCATCGACCGCGCGTTCGTGCTCGGCCACTCGATGGGTGCGTTCGTGACCGTGCGGTTCGCCGCGGCGCACCCCGACCGGGTCGCCGGCGTCGTCCTCGTCGACGGCGGCCTGCCGATCCCGCACCCCGAGGGGCTCGCGCCGCACGAGGTCGCCGGGGCCGTGCTCGGGCCCGCGCTGGCCCGGCTCGAGATGCGCTTCGCCGACCCGGCCGCGTACGCCGACTTCTGGAAGGCGCATCCGGCGATCGGACCGGCGTGGGACGCACACATCGCCGACTACGTCGCCTACGACCTCGTCGGCGCGCCGCCCGAGCTGCGGTCGTCCTCGATCGCCGAGGCCGTCGGCCAGAACGTGCTCGAGCTCGACGGCAGCGACGGGTACGCCGACGACCTCGCGTCGCTTCCCGGTCCCGTCGACGTCCTCCGCGCCGAGCGGGGGCTGCTCGACCAGCCCGAGGCCCTGTACCCTCGCGAGCGGGTGGCGGCGTTCGCAGAACGGATGCCGGCGCTCCGCGTCACCGAGGTCGCGGGGCTCAACCACTACACGATCGTCATGACGGAGGCCGGGGCGGCGCAGGTCGCCGCGGTCGTCGCGCCGCGGCTCGCAGGGGCCGACGCCGCGACATCCGTCACCGCCGTCGCTGACAAGGAGGTCACACGATGACACTGGACAAGACCGTCGGATCCGCCGCCGAGGCGGTGGCCGACATCCCGAGCGGCGCGTCGCTCGCCGTGGGCGGGTTCGGGCTCTGCGGGATCCCCATGGTGCTGATCCAGGCGCTGCTCGAGCGCGGGGTCGGCGACCTCTCGGTCGTCTCGAACAACTGCGGCGTCGACGACTGGGGCCTCGGGGTGCTGCTCGCCGAAGGTCGCATCCGCAAGATGACCTCGTCGTACGTGGGCGAGAACAAGGAGTTCGAGCGGCAGTACCTCTCGGGCGAGCTCGAGCTCGAGCTGACGCCGCAGGGCACGCTCGCCGAGAAGCTGCGGGCGGGCGGGGCGGGCATCGCGGCGTTCTTCACGCAGACGGGTGTCGGCACGCAGGTCGCCGAGGGCGGCCTGCCCCAGAAGTACGCCGCCGACGGGTCGATCGCCGTCGCGAGCTCGCCGAAGCCCGTGCAGACCTTCACGGTCCGCGGCGAGGAGCACGAGTTCGTGCTCGAGGAGGCCATCACGACCGACTTCGCCCTCGTGCACGCGCTGAAGGGCGACCGGCACGGCAACCTCGTGTTCGATAAGTCGGCGCGCAACTTCTCGCCGCTCGCGGCGATGGCCGGGCGCGTGTGCATCGCGCAGGTCGAGGAGCTCGTCGAGCCCGGTGAGATCGACGCCGACGTCGTGCACCTGCCGGGCATCTTCGTCGACCGCGTCGTCGAGGTCGGCACCGGCATCGAGAAGCGCATCGAACGGCGCACCGTCCGAGAGGGGAACTGAACCATGGCGCTCACCCGCCTCGAGATGGCCGCGCGCGCGGCGAAGGAGCTCGCCGACGGCTCGTACGTGAACCTCGGCATCGGCCTGCCGACCCTCGTGCCGAACTACGTGCCCGACGGCGTGACCGTCGTGCTCCAGTCCGAGAACGGCATCCTCGGCGTCGGGCCCTACCCGACCGAGGACCAGGTCGACCCCGACCTGATCAACGCCGGCAAGGAGACCGTCACGGTCCTCCCGGGCGCGGCGTACTTCGACTCGGCCACGAGCTTCGGCATGATCCGCGGCGGCAAGGTCGACGCCGCCATCCTCGGCGCCATGCAGGTGTCGAAGGACGGCGACCTCGCCAACTGGATGATCCCCGGCAAGATGGTCAAGGGCCCCGGCGGCGCGATGGACCTCGTGCACGGCGCCCGCCGCCGCATCGTGCTCATGGAGCACGTGGCCAAGGACGGCTCGCCGAAGATCGTCGACTCGTGCTCGCTGCCGCTGACCGGCAAGGGCGTGGTCGACCGGATCATCACCGACCTCGCGGTCATCGACGTCACGCCCGACGGGCTCAAGCTCGTCGAGGTCGCCCCCGGCGTCTCCGTCGACGAGGTCGTCGCCGCGACGCAGCCGCCCCTCGACACCAGCGCCGTGGAGGTGCTCGCATGACCGAGACGATCCTCCCCGGCATCACCGCCCACCGCGTGACGACGCCGCGCTACACCGCCCAGGTGCTCAAGCGCCCGGCGGATGCCGCGGCCGACGACGCCCGTACCGTGCTGTTCGTGCACGGCAACGTGTCGTCGTCGCTGTTCTGGCAGCCGACGATGCTCGCTCTGCCGGCCGACGTGCGTGCGCTGGCCGTGGACCTCCGCGGCTTCGGCGGGAGCGAGATCCTCCCGGTCGACGCGACGCGCGGGCTCGGCGACTTCGCCGAGGACCTCGCGTCGGTGGTCGCCGAGCTCGCCCTCGACGACGTGCACCTGGTCGGCTGGAGCATGGGCGGCGGCGTGGTGCTGCAGTCGCTGCTCGAGCACGAGCTGCCCGTGGCATCCGTCACCCTCGTGAACCCTGTGTCGCCGTACGGCTTCGGGGCGACGGATGCCGCGGGGCGGCCGCTCACCGACGACGCCGCCGGCTCGGGCGGCGGCGGAGCGAACCCCGACTTCATCGCGCGGATCGAGTCCGGCGACCGCACGGCCGATGCGCCCGCCTCACCGCGCTCGGTCTACCTCGGCACGTACGTCGCACCCGGGTTCACGTCGGAGCACGACGACCTCTGGGTCGAGTCGATGCTGTCGACCGCGATCGGGACCGACAACTACCCCGGGGACTCGCGGGCATCCGAGAACTGGCCCGGGTTCGCACCGGGCGACCGGGGCGTGCTCAACACCATGGCGCCGACGCACTTCGACGTGAGCGGCATCGTCGACCTCGCGTCGAAGCCCCCGATCCTGTGGATCCGGGGTGCGCACGACGTCATCGTCTCCGACACGTCGCTGTTCGACCTGAACCACCTCGGCGCCCTCGGCGTCATCCCGGGCTGGCCAGGGCCCGAGGCCGCGCCGCCGCAGCCGATGATCGCCCAGACGCGCGCGGTGCTCGACCGCTACTCCGAGGGCGGCGGGGCGTACCGCGAGGTCGTCTTCGAGGCCTCCGGCCACTCGCCGCTGCTCGAGGAGCCCGAGCGCTTCGTCGCCGAGCTCGTGGCGCAGTTCGACGGCCGCGAGGAGGCCGCGGCCTGAGCCGGGTCACTCGAACCGTGCTTCCGGGGACCCGCAGGCACTCCTCGGACCGTCCTGCTCGCGATCGGCGCCGCGCCGCACCACTGGTGCTCCTGAAACACGGACGATCGGCACTGCGTCGCACCAGCGGTGACTCTTGGAGATGACTGTTGAAGACAAGGACGATCGTTGCCGCATCGCACGCACGCGTGCCCGCACTGGCCTCGGCCGGGTCGAGCACCGCGCCATTTCTGACCCTCCTGGATCCGAGCATCGCGTCCTTGGATTCAGGAGTCGCCTGGGTCGGCGAACGTCCGCGCCGACTTCGGACGGCCGGCGGGATCAGTGGGGGCAGGCGCGGGGCGAGCCATCCGTTCGATGGAGGAGGCGCCCAGCGCGCCGGAACTAGACTCGTCCCGTGCCTGCAGTGAATCTCGGAATGCCCAAGGTCCCCGAAGTCCTCGCGCCCCGTCGCAAGTCCCGGCAGATCAAGGTGGGCAAGGTGCTCGTCGGCGGCGACGCGCCCGTGAGCGTGCAGTCGATGACCACGACGCCCACGCCGAACATCAATGCGACCCTGCAGCAGATCGCCGAGCTCACCGCGTCGGGCTGCGACATCGTCCGCGTCGCGGTGCCGAGCCGCGACGACGCCGAGGCGCTGCCGATCATCGCGAAGAAGAGCCAGATCCCGGTCATCGCCGACATCCACTTCCAGCCGAACTACGTGTACGCGGCGATCGACGCCGGGTGCGCGGCGGTTCGCGTGAACCCCGGCAACATCCGCAAGTTCGACGACCAGGTCGCCGAGATCGCCCGGCGCGCGAAGGCCGCCGACGTCTCGATCCGCATCGGCGTGAACGCGGGCTCGCTCGACCCGCGCCTGCTGCAGAAGCACGGCAAGGCGACGCCCGAGGCGCTCGTCGAGTCGGCCGTGTGGGAGGCGAGCCTCTTCGAGGAGCACGACTTCCACGACTTCAAGATCTCGGTCAAGCACAACGACCCGATCGTGATGGTGAAGGCGTACCGCCTGCTCGCCGAGCGGGGCGACTGGCCGCTGCACCTCGGCGTGACCGAGGCGGGCCCGGCGTTCCAGGGCACGATCAAGTCGGCGACCGCGTTCGGCATCCTGCTCTCCGAGGGCATCGGCGACACCATCCGCGTCTCGCTCTCGGCGCCGCCCGTCGAGGAGGTCAAGGTCGGCCTGCAGATCCTGCAGTCGCTGAACCTCCGCGAGCGCAAGCTCGAGATCGTGTCGTGCCCGTCGTGCGGCCGCGCCCAGGTCGACGTCTACAAGCTCGCGAACGACGTCACCGACGGGCTCGAGGGCATGAGCGTGCCGCTGCGCGTCGCCGTCATGGGCTGCGTCGTGAACGGTCCGGGGGAGGCCCGCGAGGCCGACCTCGGCGTGGCATCCGGCAACGGCAAGGGCCAGATCTTCGTCAAGGGCGAGGTCATCAAGACCGTGCCCGAGGCCGAGATCGTCGAGACCCTGATCGCCGAGGCGAACCGCATCGCCGGCGAGATGGGCGCCGACGCCCCGGTCGGCACCCCCACGGTCGTCACGCCGTAGACGCGCGGATGCGCCATCCGCTCGTCGCTAGAATTCTCGGGTGCCCACACGCCTGACGAACTTCTTCCTCCGCACGCTCCGCGAAGACCCCGCCGACGCTGAGGTGACCAGCCACAAGCTGCTGGTGCGCGCCGGCTACATCCGCCGGCAGGCGCCGGGCGTGTTCGCGTGGCTGCCGCTCGGCCTGCGCGTGAAGGCGAAGATCGAGCGCGTCATCCGCGAGGAGATGGAGGCCGCCGGCGCGCACGAGGTGCACTTCCCGGCGCTGATCCCACGTGAGCCGTACGAGCTGACGGGCCGCTGGACCGAGTACGGCGACGCGGTCTTCCGGCTGAAGGACCGCAAGGACGCCGACTACATGCTCGCGCCCACGCACGAGGAGGTCTTCACGCTGCTCGTGAAGGACCTCTACTCCTCGTACAAGGAACTGCCGCTCACGATCTACCAGATCCAGGACAAGTACCGCGACGAGGCGCGCCCCCGCGCGGGCCTGCTGCGCGGCCGCGAGTTCACGATGAAGGACGCGTACTCGTTCGACGTCACCGACGCAGGGCTCGACGCGTCGTACCAGGCGCAGCGCGACGCGTACGAGCGCATCTTCGCGCGGCTCGGACTCGAGTACGTCATCGTCGAGGCCGACGCGGGCGCGATGGGCGGCTCGAAGAGCGAGGAGTTCCTGCACCCCACGCCCGTCGGCGAGGACACCTTCGTCCGCTCGACCGGCGGGTACGCCGCCAACGTCGAGGCGTTCACCACGGTCGCGCCCGAGCCGATCCCGTTCGACGGCCTGCCGGCCCCCGAGGTGCTCGACTCGCCGAACACGCCGACGATCGCCACGCTCGTCGACCTCGCGAACCTCGAGTACCCGCGGCCCGACGGGCGCGACTGGACGGCGGCCGACACCCTGAAGAACGTCGTGCTCGCGCTCACGCACCCCGACCACACTCGCGAGGTCGTCGTCGTCGGCATCCCCGGCGACCGCGAGATCGACGCCAAGCGCGTCGAGGTCGCGTTCGCGCCCGCCGAGGTCGAGGCCGCGACCGCGGAGGACATCGCGAAGCACCCCGGACTGGTCAAGGGCTACATCGGGCCGTGGTCGCCCCAGGGTCCGGTGCTCGGCGCCGAGTCCTCGACCGGCATCCGGTTCTTCCTCGACCCGCGCGTCGTCGACGGCACCGAGTGGATCACCGGCGCCAACGTCGACGAGCAGCACGTGTTCGGGCTCGTCGCAGGTCGCGACTTCACGGCCGACGGCACGATCGAGGCCGCGAACGTGCGCGACGGCGACCCGGCACCGGATGGCTCGGGGCCCGTCGAGCTCGCCCGCGGCATGGAGATCGGCCACGTGTTCCAGCTCGGCCGCAAGTACGCCGACGCCCTGGGCCTCAAGGTGCTCGACGAGAACGGCAAGCTCGCGACGGTCACCATGGGCTCGTACGGCATCGGAGTGACGCGCATCCTCGCGATCATCGCCGAGCTCCACAACGACGACAAGGGCCTCGTCTGGCCCGCCGCGGTCGCGCCGTTCGACGTGCACGTGCTGGCCACCGGCAAGGATGCCGCCGCGTTCGACGCCGCCGAGCGCGTGGTCGCCGACCTCGAGGCCGCCGGGCTCGACGTGCTCTACGACGACCGTCCGAAGCTTTCGCCGGGCGTGAAGTTCGCCGACGCCGAGCTCATCGGCGTGCCGACCATCGTCATCGCCGGCCGCGGCGTGGCCGACGGCGTGGTCGAGGTCTGGGACCGGGCGACGGGCGAGCGCACGAGCGTGCCCTTCGCGGGCGTGCGCGCGGCGCTCGGCCGCTGAGCCGCACGAGCCCGCAGGCAGCCGAACGCCCCCGGCGCCCTGACGGGCGGCCGGGGGCGTTCGGCGTCTCAGCCGACGCTCGGCTCACATCTTGGCGTAGCGCGCGCGGGCGAAGCAGAAGATGCCGTACACGATGAGCCCGGCGCCGACGAGCCAGAGGATGACGACGCCGAACGGCAGCCCCGCGAGACTCTTCAGCGCGGCGTCGAGCCCGCCCGCCGCCTCGGGGTCGGCGGTGACGGCGGCGACGACCCAGAGCACGCCCACGATGGCGACGGCGATCCCCTTGGCGATGTAGCCGACGGTCCCGAACGTGAGGATGCCCGTGCGGGTCGCCTCACGGCCCGGCAGCAGCAAGTGCTTCTCGAACGCGCGGGTCGCGCCGCGGTACACGAACGCGATGCCGACGCCCAGGATGACGAGGCCGATGAGCACGAGCAGGATCACGCCGCCGGGGGCGGCCAGCAACTGCGAGCTCAGCGTCTGCGAGGACTGGTCGGAGTTCGAGCGCCCGCCGAGCGCGTAGACGAGCGCGGTCACGCCGATCGCGATGTAGGCGATCGCGGTGCCCGCGTACTTGATGCGGTAGCCCCATTTCTTCTTGGAGTCGGTCTCGCGGACGAGGAACGCCTCGGCGATCTGCCAGATGCCGAGGGCGAACAGGCCGATGGCGATCACCCAGAGCAGGAACAGGCCGAACGGCCAGCTGGCGACCTGCTGCATCGCGCCGCCCTGGTCGGCCTCGCCGCCGCCGCCCTGGGCGACGGAGATCGCGATCGCCCCGATCACGATGTGGACGATCCCGAGCACCACGAACCCGATTCGGGCGAGGGACTCGAGGATGCGCGAATTCTGCGCCGCACTCGCGGCGGACTTGCCGGTGGCCGATGTCATGCCGTCAGCGTACTGAGGAGGGGGCGTCTCGCGGCAGACCGGGGCACTGCCTTGCGCGGCGGAGTGCGGCAGTGCTAAGCGCCGCGGTCGCGGCGGGTGGGTTCGCGCATCGGTCGGCTCCCGTTCACCTCCCGGACGCGGGCGGGCCGCGATCGGGACACCCGGTGCCGCGAGGCTCGGCGCGTCCCTCCGGCCCGACGCGCGGGCGCCCCGCGCACTGAACGAGGAGCTGTCATGACCATCCCCGAACTCCGCCTCACCCCGGTCGCGCACGCGGTCGGCAAGCGCTCGCCGGTGACCTGCCGGCTGAAGTGCGCCGACGCGTGCCTCGGCCCGGAGTGCAACACGTCCGCCAACCCGCACTTCCGCGACATCGCCTCGCAGGCGATCTCGCGCCGCTCCGTGCTCGGCCTCGGCCTCGCCGGTGCGTTCGGCCTCATCGTGGGCGGCGCGGCGGGCGGCGGCGACGTCGCGCCGGCCTTCGCCGCGAAGCCCGGCACCGCCGGCCTCGCGTTCGATCCGATCGACCCGGTCGGCCGGCTCGTCGACGAGTTCACCGTGCCGGCCGGCTACCGGTGGCAGCCGATCATCCGATGGGGCGATCCGCTGTTCTCGTCGGTTCCGGCCCTCGACTTCGAGAACCAGACCGCCGAGGCGCAGGCCGGGCAGTTCGGCTACAACAACGACTACCTCGACCTCATCGCCGACGCGAGCGGCAGGACCGGCGTGCTCGTCACCAACCACGAGTACGTCAACCCGAACCTGATGTTCCCCGCCTCGAGCGATCCCGACGAGCTGCGCCGCCGCGGCGAGGTCTACAAGGCGGCCATGGGCATGGCCGTCGTCGAGGTGCAGCGCCGCCGTGTGGGCGAGCCGTGGAGCTACGTGGTCGACGGCCGGCGCAACCGCCGCCTCACGGTCGAGTCGGTGTTCGAGCTCACCGGCCCCGCCGCCGGATCCGACCTCGTGAAGACCGCCGACGACCCCGAGGGGCGCTGGGTCAAGGGCACCCTGGGCAACTGCGCGGGCGGCACCACGCCGTGGGGCACCGTGCTCTCGGGCGAGGAGAACTTCAACGGCTACTTCGCCTGGGCGGCCGACACGCCCGAGCAGAAGCGCTACAGCGCGACGTCGACCTCGACGACGTCGACGGGCTGGGAGCAGTACGACCCGCGCTTCGACGCGCACGACCCGGGCTTCGTCAACGAGCCGAACCGGTTCGGGTACATCGTCGAGGTCGATCCGAGCGACCCGACCTCCACGCCGAAGAAGCACACCGCCATGGGTCGCTTCAAGCACGAGGGCGCGAACGTGACGATCGCCGAGGACGGCCGCGTCGTGGCGTACATGGGCGACGACGAGCGCAACGACTACCTCTACAAGTTCGTCTCGAAGGGCCGCTACACCGCCGCCACGTCGACCGGCGCACGGAAGAAGAACATGAGGCTCCTGAGCGAGGGCGACCTGTTCGTCGCGCGCTTCACGGGCAACTCGCCCGTCGCGGAGATCACGGGCACCGGGGCGATGCCGACCGACGGCGCCTTCGACGGCGTCGGCGAGTGGATCGCGCTCACGCGCGACGGCGAGAGCGTCGTGCCCGGCATGACCACCGAGGAGGTGCTCGTCTACACGCGCGTCGCGGCCGACCAGATGGGCGCCACCAAGATGGACCGCCCGGAGGACGTCGAGCCGAACCCGCTCACCGGCAAGGTGTACCTCGCGCTCACGAACAACACCAACCGCGGGCGCGCGGCCGCTCCGGTCGACGAGGCCAACCCGATCACGGGCAACCGCTATGGCCACGTCGTCGAGATCACCGAGACGGCCGGACAGGCGGGCGAGGCGTTCGGCTGGAGCATCCTCCTGCTCTGCGGCGACCCGTCCACCACGGCGACCACGTACTTCGCGGGCTTCCCGACGGAGCTCGTCTCGCCGATCTCGTGCCCAGACAATGTCGCGTTCGACTCCGAGGGCAACCTGTGGATCTCGACCGACGGCGCGCCGAGCACCATCGGCTACAACGACGGCCTCTTCCGCGTGCCGCTCGAGGGGCCCGAGCGCGGCAACGTCCAGCAGTTCCTCTCGGTGCCGCGCGATGCCGAGACCTGCGGGCCGGTCATCCACGACCGCGAGGGCCTCGTGTTCGTCGCGGTGCAGCACCCCGGCGAGGACGGCTCGTTCGACGCGCCGCTGTCGTACTTCCCCGACTACGTCGCCCAGCACGGCGCGGGTGCGGTCGCCGCGCCACGCCCGTCGGTCGTCCAGGTCTGGAAGGGCTGAGCCGACGCCAACGCGACGGGGTGACGGATGCCGCGGCATCCGTCACCCCGTCGCCGTCCAGTCCGCGTGGTGCTGGTGGTCGCCTGCTCAGGCGGCGCGCTCGCCACGCTCGCCCAGGAGCCGCTCGACGGCGTCGGCGGCGGCCGAGGCGGCATCCGTCGACCGCAGCCGATCGCCCAGCTCGGCGGCGCGGCCGCGCAGGCCGTCGTCGGCGAGCAGCGTGGTCACGGCCGCCGCGATCCGCGCCGGCGCGGCACCGCGGGGGAGTGCGATGCCGGCGCCCGCGTGCTCGACCGCGGCCGCGATCATCGGCTGGTCGAGCATCGGATGCATCGGCATGAGCAGCACCGGGATGCCGTGGGCCAGCGCCCGCATGGCCGTCGAGTGGCCGCCGTGGCCGATGACGACGGATGCCCCGGGGAACACCTCGGCGTGCGGCACCGCGTCGCGCACCTCGACGTTGGACGGCACGCGCAGTTCGCGGTCGGGCGCGAGGCCGCCGAGCGTCACGAGTCCCCGCACCGGGAGCGAGCCGAGGGCGTCGATGATCCGCTGGTACGCGTCGGTCTGGCCCGGGAACCACGTGGTCGAGAGGCTCACGACGACCAGCGGCGGTCGGGTGCCGTCGGGTGCCGCGGGCGCGCCGCGCTCGATCGCGCCGACCCATTCGCTCGCGGCCGCGAGGCGCGAGGCACGGCCCGACGCGGGATCGAGCGCGATGTCGCTCGCGACCAGCCGCGCGTCGGCGCGCTGCCATTCGGCGAGCGGGTCGGTGCCGCGGAACCGCGCGAGCATGCCGACGGGCCCGCGGCGGTAGCTGCGCAGCCAGAAGTCCAGGAAGGTGTGGAACAGCACGGCGCTCGCGGCGCCGGACTCGCGCGCGCCGCGCACCGAGGAGGCCATCAGGCAGTCGACGAGGGCGAGGTCGGGGCGGGCGTCGCCGACCGCGTCGCGCACCTCTCGTTCGAGCGCGCGGTCGGCCGCCAGCCGTGCCGCATGGTCGATCGCGGCGGGCACCGCGCGGCGCACCGCGGAGTTCCAGAAATCGAGCGACTCGAGCGCGCGGAACCCGTGCCCGGTGGCGGCGATCGGGTCGGCCTGGCGACGGTGGCCCAGCACCTCGACGCGGTGGCCCCGTCGTGCGAGCTCGTCGGCGATCCGGACGGCCGGCGGCGTGTTGCCGCCCGCGTCGACGGTGACGATGGCGATGGTGGACATGGCGGGTCCCTTCATGCGGGCGGCGTGCGCCGGGAGTCCGGGTCGATGCGGTCGGTGACGGATGCCGCGAGCGCGAGCATCCGGTCGAGGGTCTCGTCTCGGGTGCGGCCGAGGTCGCGCCGCCAGAGCTTCCAGGCGGACACGTCGGTCGCGGCGACGAGGAGGTCGGTCGCGGTCCGGCGATCGGCGGCGTCGAGCGGAGCGAGCGAGCGCGCGAACACGGCGCCGACCCACTCCCGGTGCATGCGCTTGCCCGGGGTCGTCACCTGTGCGGCGAGGGGTTCCCACGCCTCCTGGCCGAGCAGCAGCAGCACGGTGTCGCCGCGGCGCTCGTAGTGATCGACGAGCGCGGCGATCGACGCGGGGACGTCGTCGGGGTCGGCGGTGCGCTCGGCGACGACCTCGGCGCTCGTTCGTTCGAGCACCTCGCGGAAGAGCGCCTCGCGCGAGCCGAAGATGCGCAGCACGGTCTGCACCGAGACCTCCGCGCGCTCGGCGATCGCGGGGAGTGTGCATGCCGCGAGGGGGCGCTCGCCGCCGAGCCCGACCGTCGCCCGGACGATCCGGAGGCGGGTCTGCTCGGCCTGTTCGGCGCGGGCTCGCATGGTGTACGTGCGCGTGGTTTTCATGACACCACCCATTAACGCGGAAGTCCGATTCCGTGTCAATGCCCATTCACATGGAATCCCGGGACGCGGATGACGGTGCTCCGCGCCATCCGCTACTCTTGAGTGTTCCGCCCCGGGAGGGGAGGCGGACCGAGAGCTGAATACTGAGAGCTGAATAGAGGAGGCCGTAATGGACATCGACCTCAGCGTGCTCCGCATGATGGAGCGCGAGAAGGAGATCCCGTTCGACGAACTGGTGCAGATCATCGAGCAGGCGATCCTGATGGCCTACCTCAAGCACACCAACCCCGCCCAGCACGGGCACGCGAATCCGCAGGGCGCGCGGGCGCACCTCGATCGCAAGACCGGGCACGTGTCGATCTACGTTCCCGAGCACGACGACGACGGCAACGTCATCGGCGAAGTCGAGGACAGCCCGAGCGACTTCGGCCGGATCGCGGCCTTCGCCGCCAAGCAGGTCATCAACCAGCGCCTCCGCGACCTGGCCGACGACGCGGTGCTCGGCGAGTTCCGCGGACGTGAGGGCGACATCGTCGCCGGCGTCATCCAGCAGGGCCCGAACCCGCGCATGGTGCACATCGACCTCGGCACGGTCGAGGCGATCCTCCCGCCCGAGGAACAGGTCCCGGGCGAGGAGTACCCCCACGGCCAGCGCATCCGCGTGTACGTCACGAGCGTCGCCAAGGGCGCGAAGGGTCCCTCGATCACGGTCTCGCGCACGCACCCCGCGCTCGTGCGCAAGCTGTTCGCGCTCGAGGTGCCCGAGATCGCCTCGGGCGTCGTCGAGATCGTCTCGCTCGCGCGCGAGGCCGGTCACCGCACGAAGATCGCGGTGCGCGCGAATCAGCCCGGCGTGAACGCCAAGGGCGCCTGCATCGGCGAGCTCGGCCAGCGCGTGCGCGCCGTGACCTCCGAGCTCGGCAGCGAGAAGATCGACATCGTCGACTGGAACGAGGACCTCGCGACGTTCGTCGCCAGCGCCCTCTCGCCGGCCAAGGTGACCAGCGCGTACGTCATCGACGAGGGCACCCGCGCCGTGCGCGCCCTCGTGCCCGACTACCAGCTCTCGCTCGCGATCGGCAAGGAGGGCCAGAACGCCCGCCTGGCGGCCAAGCTCACGGGAGCCAAGATCGACATCCAGCCCGACTCGATCCTCGACCAGGCGTGAGGGCCGCCCGCGCCCCCCATCCGGCACGGGGGCGGGGCGTTCGGGCCGGAGGTGTAGGATGGAACCCGTCAGAACGTGCATCGGATGCCGTTCGCGTGCCCCGCGGTCCTCGCTTCTGAGGGTCGTCGCCCAGCAATCACGAGTCGTCGCCGACGAATCGGCGGTGCTCGACGGGCGTGGCGCGTGGCTGCATCCGACGCTCGAGTGCTTCCGACTCGCCCAGCGACGCCGCGCCTTCGGGCGCGCGCTCCGCGTGCAGGGCGAGCTGGACACATCCGATCTGGAAAAAAGGTTGAACGGCTAATGGACAACTCATGAGCGGCTCGAAATGAGACCCGTCCGCCATTGATGGTCCCCCTGTTTCGGGGTGGACCCGGAACAGGAGAGAAGTGGCTGCCAAACCACGCGTACACGAGATCGCCAGCGAGCTCGGCGTCGACAGCAAGGTCGCGCTCGAGAAGCTGAAGGAGATGGGCGAATACGTCAAGGGCCCGTCGTCCTCGATCGAACCCCCCGTCGCACGACGCCTGCGTGCCGCCCTCGAGGCGGCCGGCGGTGCGGCGAAGACCGCCGAGGCGCCCAGGCCCTCGTCGGCCGCGAAGCCGGGCCCCAAGCCCGGCCCCAAGGCCCCCGCGCCCGCACCGGCGACCCCCGCCGACGCCCCCATGAGCGTCGCCGAGCGCCAGGCGCAGGCCGAGCAGAAGGCCGCGCAGGCGGCTGCCGAGAAGGCCGCCGAGACGTCGGCCGAGAAGGCCGGTGCCGAGGCACCCGCGAAGGCCGAGGCCGCCGAGCCGGCGGCGTCGAAGCCCGCCGCCGGCCCCAAGCCCGGTGACGTCGCGCGCCCCGCCGGCCCCAAGCCCGGCGGGAGCATCCCGCGTCCCGCGCCGCGCCCCGGCGCGCCGCGCCCCGGCAACAACCCCTACTCGAGCGCGCAGGGCATGGGCCAGCGGCCCGGCCAGCCGCGTCCGGGCAACAACCCGTTCGCCAGCTCGCAGGGCATGGGTCAGCGCCCGAGCCCCGGCAACATCCCGCGGCCCCAGCCGCCGCGTCCCGGCGCCCCGCGCCCGGGTGCTCCGCGCCCGGCGGGCGCGGGCGGTCGTCCCGGCGGCGGCGGTTTCCAGCGTCCCGGCGGCGCCGGCGGCGGTGCGCGTCCCGGCGGCGGTGCCGGCGGCGGCTTCCGTCCGGGCGGTGCGCCCGGTGGCGGCTTCGGCGGTCCGCGTCCCGCGGGCGGCGGCGGTCGTGGCCGCGGCCCCGGCGGCGGCACGGCCGGCGCGTTCGGCCGTGGCGGGGGCAAGAGCAAGGCCCGCAAGTCGAAGCGCACGAAGCGGCAGGAATTCGAGATGCGGGAGGCTCCGTCGCTCGGCGGCGTGAGCGTTCCGCGCGGCGACGGCAACACCGTCATCCGCCTGCGTCGCGGTGCCTCGATCTCCGACTTCGCCGACAAGATCGACGCGAACCCCGGTTCGCTCGTCACGGTGCTCTTCCACCTCGGTGAGATGGCCACCGCGACCGAGTCGCTCGACGAGGCGACGTTCGAGGTGCTCGGCGCCGAGCTCGGCTACAAGATCCAGGTCGTCTCCCCGGAGGACGAGGACCGCGAGCTGCTCGAGGGCTTCGACATCGACCTCGACCAGGAGCTCGAGGACGAGACCGACGAAGACCTCCAGGCGCGTCCGCCGGTCGTGACCGTCATGGGCCACGTCGACCACGGAAAGACGCGACTGCTCGACGCCATCCGCAACGCGAACGTCGTCGCGGGCGAGGCCGGCGGCATCACCCAGCACATCGGTGCCTACCAGGTGCACACCGAGCACGAGGGCATCGATCGCGCGATCACCTTCATCGACACCCCCGGTCACGAGGCGTTCACCGCCATGCGTGCCCGTGGTGCCCAGGTGACCGACATCGCGATCCTCGTGGTCGCGGCCGACGACGGCATCATGCCGCAGACGATCGAGGCGCTGAACCACGCCCAGTCGGCCAACGTGCCGATCGTGGTCGCGGTGAACAAGATCGACAAGCCCGACGCCAACCCCGGCAAGGTGCGCCAGCAGCTCACCGAGTTCGGCCTCGTGGCCGAGGAGTACGGCGGCGACGTGATGTTCGTCGACGTGTCGGCCCGCGAGAACATCGGCATCCAGGACCTGCTCGACGCGGTGCTCCTCACCGCCGACGCCGGCCTCGACCTGCGTGCGAACCCCGACAAGGACGCGCGCGGCGTGGCCATCGAGGCGAAGCTCGACAAGGGACGCGGCGCCGTGGCGACCGTGCTCATCCAGTCGGGCACGCTCAAGGTCGGCGACGCGATCGTCGCCGGCACGGCCTACGGCCGCGTCCGGGCGATGAGCGACGAGAACGGCGAGCCCGTGGCCGCCGCGACGCCCTCGCGCCCGGTCCAGGTGCAGGGTCTCTCGAGCGTCCCGCGCGCCGGCGACACCTTCCTCGTCACCGAGGAGGACCGCACGGCCCGCCAGATCGCCGAGAAGCGCGAGGCCGCCGAGCGCAACGCGCAGCTGGCCAAGGCTCGCAAGCGCATCTCGCTCGAGGACTTCACGCGTGCGCTGGAAGAGGGCAAGGTCGAGGCGCTCAACCTCATCATCAAGGGCGACGTGTCGGGTGCCGTCGAGGCGCTCGAGGAGTCGCTCATGAAGATCGAGGTCGACGACTCGGTGCAGCTGCGCATCCTCCACCGCGGTGTGGGTGCCGTCACCGAGAGCGACATCGACCTGGCGACGATCGACAACGCGATCGTCATCGGGTTCAACGTCCGCCCCGATGTGAAGGCGCGCGAGCGCGCCGCCCGCGAGGGCGTCGACGTGCGCTTCTACAACGTCATCTACAACGCGATCGACGACATCGAGGCCTCGCTCAAGGGCATGCTCAAGCCCGAGTACGAAGAGGTCCAGTCCGGCGTCGCCGAGATCCGCGAGGTGTTCCGCTCCTCGAAGTTCGGCAACATCGCCGGTGTCATCGTGCGGTCGGGGACGATCACGCGCAACGCCAAGGCGCGCGTCATCCGCGACGGCGTCGTGGTCGGCGACAACCTCGCGATCGAGTCGCTGCGCCGGTTCAAGGACGACGTCACCGAGGTCCGCACGGACTTCGAGGCGGGCATCGGCCTCGGCAAGTACAACGACATCCAGGTCGGCGACGAGATCGAGACCATCGAGATGCGCGAGAAGCCGCGGGCCTAGCACCCCTGGCACGGGGCCCCGTTCGTCCACCGCGATGAGCGGGGCCCCGTCTCCGTCCCACACCACGAAGGGCAGGCAATCATGGCCGATCCGCAGCGGGCCAGGAAGCTGGCCGACCGCATCAAGGAGATCGTCGCGCGGCGCCTCGACAAGGGCCTGCGCGACCCGCGACTCGGGTTCGTCACGATCACCGACGTCCGTGTGACGGGCGACCTGCAGCACGCGAGCATCTTCTACACCGTCTACGGTACCGACGAGGAGCGCCGCGACTCCGCGCTGGCCCTGCAGGCCGCGACGGGCATGCTCCGCAGCGAGGTGGGTCGCAACATCACGGCCCGACTCACGCCGACGCTCGAGTTCATCGCCGACGCGATCCCCGAGAACGCGCAGCACATCGAGGAGCTGCTCCGCGAGGCGCGCCAGCGCGACGCCGAGACCTCTGCGGTCGCGGCGACCGCGGAGTACGCCGGCGACGCCGACCCGTACGTCAAGCCGCGCGAGGCCGACGAGGCCGAACTCGACGACGAGGCCGAGCGGGCCTGACCCGGCCGGTACCCGTCGGCGGCTCCGGCTTCACGCGAGCACCGGCGGGGCGCCGCGCCCGAGGAGGGCGTCGGCGGCCTCCGCCATGCGCGCGCGCAGCGCTGCGATGAACGCGAGCGCGGTCGGCTGGCGCAGCGCCTCGGGCCGGCAGACGAGCCAGTACGGGAGGCGCTCCTCGACCTCGTCGGGGAACAGCCTGACGAGGTCGTCGTGCGCGTCGGCGAGGAACGCGGGCAGCAGGCCGTAGCCTGCGCCCGCTCGCGTCGCGTCGACGTGCACGTACACGTTGGTGCTCGCCACCGCGTCGACCATGCCGCGCGTGGATCGTCGTGCCTCGTCGAGCGCGTCGACCTGCAGCATCGACTCGATGAAGTACACGAGCGGGGCGCCGTCGAGGTCGGCCATCGACGCCGGGACGCCGACGCGGTCGAGGAACGCGCGGCTCGCGTAGAGGCCCAGCACATAGTCGCCGAGGTGGATCGCCTCGGCGCGCTGCACGTGCGGACGGCCGACCACGACCTCCAGGTCGACGCCGACGCGCTGCTGGGCGGCCCGGCGCTGCGCCGTCACGATCTCGAGCGAGACATCCGGATGCCGCGCGCGCAGCGCCGCCATCGCCGGCGCGGCGATGAACCCGCTGAAGCCGTCGGTGGCCGAGAGGCGCACGATGCCCGCGAGGGCCGGCGCGCCGTCGGGGGAGAGGCGGCGCATCGCGCGCTCGACGTCCTCCGCGGCGGCCAGGGCGTGCTCGCCGAGCGGCGTGAGCACCCAGCCGGCCGCACCGCGCGCGAGGACGCGCCCGCCGAGCGACTGCTCGAGCGCCTCGATGCGTCGCGCGATGGTGGTGTGGTTCAGCCCGAGCCGCTCGGCGGCGCTCGTGTAGCGTCCTTCGCGGGCGACGGCGAGCAGCACGATGAGGTCGTCCGCGCTCGGCGCGCGGCGGGGCGGGGTCAGCGACACGATGTGCAGTTTCGCACATCGCAGTCGCGTATCTCGCCATTGGAATGCAGAAGGATGCACGACAGACTCGGGCGACGACGCGAGAGCGTCCGACATCCCCTACGTCGAATTCCATGCAAAGGAGCATCGAATGACCCAGGCACCCGTCCGGGAGACGACCGCGACCCCCGAGACCTCGGGTCTCCGCCGCGTCGTCACCGCGTCGATGGCCGGCACCGTCGTCGAGTGGTACGAGTTCTTCCTCTACGCCTCGGCCGCCACCCTCGTGTTCGGCACGGTCTTCTTCCCGCCCTCCGACGACCCGTACGCCGGCATCATCGCCGCGTTCCTGACCTACGCGGTCGGCTTCATCGCCCGGCCGCTGGGCGGCATCGTCTTCGGCCACCTCGGCGACAAGTACGGGCGCAAGAAGCTGCTGCAGTTCAGCATCATCCTGATCGGCGTCGCGACCTTCCTCATCGGCTGCCTGCCGACCTACGCGCAGGTCGGCCTGCTGGCGCCGGCGCTGCTCGTGCTCCTGCGGTTCCTGCAGGGCTTCGCGCTCGGCGGCGAGTGGGGCGGTGCCGTGCTGCTCGTGGCCGAGCACAGCCCGTCCAAGAGCCGCGGCTTCTGGGCGAGCTGGCCGCAGGCGGCGGTCCCCGTCGGCAACCTGCTCGCGACGCTCGTGCTGTTCGTGCTCTCGTCGACGCTCTCCGACGAGGCGTTCCTCGGCTGGGGCTGGCGCGTGGCGTTCTGGCTCTCGGCGGTGATCGTGCTCATCGGCTGGTACATCCGCACCAAGGTGACCGATGCGCCCATCTTCCTCGAGATGCAGGCGGAGCGGGAGACGGCCAAGGCCACGAGCTACGGCGTGCTCGAGGTCATCAAGCGCTACCCCCGCGGCGTCGTCACCGCGATGGGCCTCCGCGTGGCCGAGAACATCCTGTACTACGTGGTCGTCACGTTCTCGATCGTCTACCTCACCCAGGTCGTGCAGGAGGGCACCGCCAACACGCTGCTCATCCTCGTGGCCGCGCACGCGGTGCACTTCGCGGTGATCCCGATCGCCGGCCGGCTCTCCGACCGCTTCGGGCGCAAGCCCGTGTACGCGGCCGGCGCGATCCTCGGCGCGACGTGGGGGTTCTTCGCCTTCCCGCTGATGAACACCGCGAACCCGTTCGTGATCTGGCTGGCGATCGCCCTGGGGCTCGTCTTCCACGCGCTGATGTACGCGGCCCAGCCGGCGATCATGGCCGAGATGTTCCCTACCCGCATGCGCTACTCGGGCGTCTCGCTCGGCTACCAGGTCACCTCGATCTTCGCGGGCTCGCTCGCGCCGATCATCGCCACGAGCCTGCTCGGCCAGTTCGGATCGAGCGTGCCGATCGCGATCTACGTCGCGATCGCCTGCGCGATCACGCTGGTCGCGGTCGCGGCGGCGCGCGAGACCCGAGGGCTCGACCTCCGCGCCGTCGATGAGGCCGACCGCGAGCGCACCGCGTCGACGGCGACGGCGACGGCGGGCGCGACGACCGCCGGCTGACCACCGCGGCGCGAAGGATGTCCCGGGGGCGACCCCGGGACATCCCTTCGCCGGTCGACGGCCCGGCGGCCCGCCTGCCCGCCCGCCCGGGGTACTGTGTCCCTGAGCGGCGGGGGAGCCCGCGTCCCGCCGGGGAGGAGTGGGCATGTCGAGCGCGCCGCCGCCGGTGATCCTCGTCGTCGAGCACGACGCCGACGCGCGCGAGGCGATCGTCGCAGAGCTCGCGCGGAGGTACGGCGCCGACTATCGCATCGACCAGGCGGCCGACGAGCACGACGCCGCTCGGCGCGTCGAGGCGCTGGCCGCGTCGGGCGGGCTCCTCGCGCTCGTGCTCGCGGACCGTGCGGGCGACCTCGACGGCCGGTCGGTGTTCGCGGTCGCGCGGCACGCGTTCCCCGACGTCCGCCGCGGGCGCCTCATCGAATGGGGCCAATGGGGCGATGCGGCCGTGCGCGAGGAGATCCTCGCCCTCATGGCCGCGGGCGAGCTGGAGTACTACGTCATCCGGCCATGGCATTCGCCCGACGAGTACTTCCACCGCACGATCACCGAGTTCCTGCTCGACTGGGAGCGCTCGATCGGCCTGCGCCCCCGCGAGGTCGCGGTCGTCGGGCGCGAGGGCCTGCCCCGCACGCACGAGATCCGCAGCCTGCTCGCGCGGGGCGGCGTGCCGCACGAGTGGTTCGATCCGGGGTCGGATGCCGCGCGCGAACGCCTCGCCCGGGCCGGGATCAGCGACGTGCCCGACGAGCCGATCGTGCTGCTGCTCGACGGACGCGCGCTGCGCGACCCCGACAACGCGACGCTCGCCGCCGCGTACGGGCTGACGACGGCGTTCGACAGCGCCGACGTGGCCGACGTCGTGGTCGTCGGCGCCGGCCCGGGCGGGCTCGCCGCGGCGGTGTACGCCGCCTCCGAGGGGCTCGACGTGCTCGTGATCGAGCGCGAGTCGATCGGAGGTCAGGCGGGTTCGAGCTCGCTGATCCGGAACTACCTCGGCTTCGCGCGGGGGATCTCGGGGTCGGAGCTCGCCCAGCGTGCGTACCAGCAGGCATGGGTGTTCGGGGCGCGATTCGCGCACGCTCGCGAGGTCACGGGCATCGAGCGGCGCGACGACGGGTTCGTCGTGCGCGTCGCGCCCGACGACGAGGTGCGATGCCGATCGGTCGTGCTCGCCACGGGCGTGTCCTACCGGCGCATCGACGTGCCCGAGCTCGAGGCGCTCGAGGGCGCCGGCGTGTTCTACGGCGCCTCGGCGATCGAGGCGCAGGGCATGGCGGGCAAGCCCGTGTTCGTGGTCGGCGGCGGCAACTCGGCCGGACAGGCCGCACTGCACCTCGCGCGGTACGCGTCATCCGTCACCCTGCTGGTGCGCGGTGCGGGCCTGGCCGAGAGCATGTCGCAGTACCTCATCGCGCAGCTCCACGCCCAGGGCGTGGTCGTCCGCACGGGCGCCGAGGTGGTCGGCGGCGGCGGCGAGGTGTCGCTCGAGCACATCCTCATCCGCGACCGGGGCACGGGCGAGGTGACCGACGAGGCGTGTCGCGGGCTGTTCGTGCTGATCGGCGCGTCACCGCGCACCGACTGGCTTCCGCCCGAGATCCTGCGCGACCGGTGGGGGTACGTGCTCACGGGACCGCTCATGATGGAGGGGGGCGGTCGTGCGACGTGGCCGCTCGACCGCGAGCCGTTCCCGCACGAGACGAGCGTGCCCGGCGTGTTCGCGGTGGGCGACGCGAGGCGCGAGTCGGTCAAGCGTGTGGCGTCGGCGGTGGGCGAGGGCTCGGTCGTGGTCTCGTCCGTCCACAAGCACCTCGCCGAGACGGAGCCCGGGGCACCCCGATGAGCGCGATCGCGCCGGGGACGGGGCCGGTGGCACCGCCGCCGGCGCGTGGGGCCGTCGCGCTCACGGTCGCCGCGCTCGCGATGCCGGTCATCGGGCTCGTGCTCCTGATCGTCCAGCCGGCGCTCGACCTCGAGTGGGAGCACCAGCCGACGCATTTCTGGCTGGTGCTCGCTGTCGGGGCGATCAACGCGGCGCTCGCCTGGGCGGTCGGAGCGGCCGCCCGCTTGCGGCGCGACGCACGGCTGGTGCTCGTGTCGCTGTCCTTCCTCGCCGCCGCGGGCTTCCTCGCCCTGCATGCGCTGGCCACGCCGGGCGTGCTGCTGGCCGAGAGCAACACCGGCTTCGCGCTCGCGACGCCGGCGGGCCTGACGGTCGCCGCGGTGTTCGCGGCATGGTCGAGCCTCGACCTCGGCGGTGAACGGGGCGCCCGGGTCGTGCGGCTGGCACCCTGGCTCGTCGGCGGACTGATCGGGCTCATGCTCCTGTGGGGGCTCGTGTCGCTGCTGCGCCTCGGCCCGCTCGACGCGCCGGCGCCGCCCGAGCGCACGACCGTGCCGTTCGCGGTGCTCGCGACGATCGGGCTGGCGTGCTACGCGTTCGCGGTCGTCCGGTACCTGCGGATGCCCCGGCACGCCGCCTCGCCCCTGCCGCTCGCGTTCGCCGCCGCGTTCACGCTCCTCGCCGAGGCCGAGATCGCGGTCGTCGTGGGCCGCAACTGGCACCTGTCGTGGTGGGAGTGGCACGTGCTCATGCTCGCGGCGTTCGTGATCATCGCGGTCGCGGCGCAGCGATCGTGGCGCGAGGAGCGCTGGGCCGGCCTCTACACGCGCGACACGGCTGCCGGCGAACGCGACCTCTCGGTGCTGTTCGCCGACCTCGCGGGCTTCACGCGGTTCTCGGAGTCGCACGAGCCGGCCGAGGTGACCGCGATGCTCAACACGTACTTCACCGACGCGATCCCGCCGCTCGTGGAGCGCTTCGGCGGCCGCATCGACCGGCTGATCGGCGACGCGGTCATGGCGGTCTTCGAGACGGATGCCGCCTCGAACGCCTCGCACGCGCGCCGCGCCGCGGGTGCGGCCCTGGCGTTGCAGCAGGCCACGGCCGCCGTCGCGGCCGCGCACCCGGACTGGCCGCGATTCCGCGTGGGCGTGAACTCCGGGCGTGCCAACGTCGGGATCCTCGGCACGGGCGGCGGCCGGACCTACACCGTGATCGGCGACACCGTGAACGTCGCGTCGCGGCTCGAGCATCGCGCCCCGGTCGGCGGCGTCGCGATCGCGGCGGCGACGCGCGACCGGCTCGGTGCGGCGGCGATCACCGAGCCGCTGGGCGCGCTCGAGGTCGCGGGGCGCGCGGCGCCGGTCGAGGCGCACCTGCTGGTCGGCCTCGCGGGCGCGTGAGCGGGGGCGCTACGCGTCGGGCAGTGCGTAGCCCTCGGCCGTCGAGACGGCGAGCCCGTCGGCGACGAGCCCGTCGAGTGCGCGCGTCAGCCGCGCGTCGTCCGGGAGGACGCGCGCCAGCTCCGGCCGCGGCACAGGGCGGTGCGTCGCGCGGAGCTCGCGCATGACCACTCCGCGCGCCTGGCGGTCGCTGCCCTCGAACCGGGCCTGGCGGGCTCGGCGCGGACCGTCGTAGTCGGGGTACCCGGCCGCACGCCATGCGCACAGGCCCGCGATCGGGCAGGCGTCGCAGCGCGGTGCGCGCGCGGTGCAGACCGTCGCACCGAGCTCCATCGCACCCGCGTTGAACCGGTGCGCGGCGTCGCGATCCTCCGGGAGCAGCGCCGCCATCGCGGCGAGGTCGCGCGCCGTTGCCGGCGGCCCGGCCTGCGCGGTCCCGTCGACGGCGCGCGCGATGACCCGGCGCGTGTTGGTGTCGACGACGGGGTGCCGGTCGCCGAACGCGAAGGCGGCGATCGCCCTCGCGGTGTAGGGCCCGATGCCCTGCAGGGCGAGGAGCGCATCGAGGTCGCGGGGGACCTCGCCGCCGTGCCGCTCGACGATCTCGGTCGCCGCGCGGTGCAGCCAGAGCGCGCGGCGCGGGTAGCCGAGCCGGTCCCACGCGCGCACCGCCTCGGCGGGAGGCTCGGCCGCGAGGGCGGCGGGCGTCGGCCAGCGCCGCACCCAGTCCTCCCACCGGGGCTGCACCCGGGCGACCTGCGTCTGCTGCAGCATGAATTCGCTGACCAGCACCGCCCACGGCGACACGTCGGCCGCGCGCCACGGCAGCGGGCGCGCCGCATCGGCGAACCACGCGACGACCGGCGGCGCGATCCGGTGGCGTGCGTCGTCGTGCAGCGGCATCCGCCCAGCCTATTCGGCGTGCGTGAAGGCTGGAGGGCGGGTGTCCGGAGAACGGTGCCAGGGGCCGAGCGCCGGGCCCGAGGGTCAGGGGCACGATGACGCGTGCGCGTATCGACGTCAGAACGGCGGCGAGGCGTCGGCGGTGGCGTCGGCCGTGAGGTCTGCGGTGGCTTCGGTCGTGACGTCGGCGGTGATGCCGCTCGCCACGTCACATCCCGGTGGTTCACCGTTCCGAGGTCCTCGGGGTCGTCGGGGTCGCCGGGGTGGCGGAGCCGCCCGTGCCGGGATCGGGATACCGGGTTCGGTGGTGTGGGTGCGACCGGCCGGTGAACGCCATTCGAGCGTGCCGTCTCCGAGGTGTCGCACGGTCCATGTGGTCTCGTGCTTGAGGTGATGGTGCGGCGGGCAGACGCTGGCGAGGTTGTCGGATGCGGTGGTGCCGCCATGGGCCCAGTCCTGGGTGTGGTCGAGGTCGGTTCGGGCGGCGGCCCGGTTGCAGCCGGGGAACCGGCAGGTCTGGTCGCGTACGCGCAGCCATCGGGTCAGGTCGGCGGGTGGCCGGTACACCGTGCGGTCGACGTCGAGCACGGTGCCGCTGACCGGATGGGTGAGCAGCCTGGTGAATGAGGGCGCCTGCGCGGCGAGTTCGCGGGCGGTGTCGGGATCGATGGGCCCGTACCCGTCGAGTTCGCCAGGGGCGTCGTCGCCGAGCAGGGTGAGCACGGGCACCGTCACGTGCACGGTGGGCCGGATCGTGGCGGCGGCGACGTGGAACGCCTCGCCGACCGGGGGCACGCCGTACAGCAGCAGGTCGCGGGCGACATCGGCGCGGACCTGGTCGGGCGTGCGCGGATCGGTACCGGCCCGACGGGCCTGGGTCGTCCGGGCGCCGGTCGCGTCGTCGCCCGCCGGGCGTGGCGGATCGGCTGCGTCGGCGGCGATGCGACCGATGCGGTCGTGGATCAGCAGCGCGTCGCCCGCGGCGAGGTGCACGTGCAGCCAGGCCATGCCGTCGCGGGCGGGTTCGAGCTCGATCCGACGTTCGGCGCGGGCGGCCGCATGCCGCTCGGCGAGCGTTTCGGCCTGCGCGACCTCGCGGAGCCGGCGAGCCACGCGCCGCAGGCCGGCCGCCGTCAGCGTCTCGGCCCTGCCGGCGAGGTCGTCGTCGAGCCGGCCGAGCGCCGCAGCATCGAGGTCGGTGGTCTCGTCGATGATCACCCGCGCGTGGGCTTCGTCGAGCCGACCGGATCGGAGCGCGGCGAGCGTGGCCGGCAACCGGTTCGCCAGGGCCCAGGCGTCGGACACCCACCGCATCATGGTGCCTTCCGGCACCCGCAACGCGGTCGCGAGCTCGGCGATCACCGCGCGCCGCGCCAGCTCGCGCCGCCCCGCGGACGGGGCGGACGGCGAGGTGAACGCGTCCGCGTTGCCCATCGCGCACGCCACGGCCAGGTTGAGCACATCGACCCGCACGGCCGCCTGCATCGCCTCGATCCGCCGCGCCTGCACCGCCGCGTCGACCAGCCCGCCCAGTGCCTCCTCCGCCCTCGCGGACGGCGACCACGCGGGCACGTCATCGACGGTCGCAGGACGCTCGGCGGTCGCGGTGGTCATGCCCCGATCCTACCGAGATTCGAACGTATGTTCGAGTCCTGTGGAGAACTTCGCCGCGTCCGGAATGCCCCGTCGACCCGAACCCCGCTCCGGCCTACGCTCTGAGCATGCGACTGGTCACGACCCCGCGCACGACCTTCCTCCGCGAGGTGGCCGACGAACTGCTCACGCACACCGGGCGGGGCCGCGTCATCGTGGCGATCGACGGCCCGGTGCGCAGCGGCAAGACGCAGCTGGGCGACGACCTCGCCGACGTGCTGCGCGAGCGCGACCTCGACGTGTTCCGCGCGAGCGTCGAGGACTTCCACCGCTCGCGCGAGGCGCAGGCCGACTACGGTCCCGACACGCCCGCCCGCTACTACGGCTACGGCATCGACGAGTCGGTCCTGAGGCGCACGCTCGTCGAGCCGTTCCGGATGGCGGGCTCGACGGCGTTCGTGACGCGCGCGTTCGACCTCGTCCGCGACGCCTGGGTCGAGCCGAAATGGCGCACGGGCCCGGCCGACGCCGTCCTCGTGCTCGACGGCCGCTTCCTGCTGCGCGACCGGCTGCGCGAGCTCTGGGACTTCGCGATCACGGTCGACGGCGACCCGCTCGACGCGGCCGACCGGGTCGCCTACGCGGCATCCGACCCGCGCGATCATGCCGCGATCGTCGTCGACCTCGCCGATCCCGAGCATCCGCGCCGCGGCACTGTCGGCACCGCCTGAGTCAGCGGGTCCGGTCCTCGAGCACCTCGAGCACCCGCTCCGCCGGCAGGTGCGCGCCCGTGCGCTCGACCTCGTGGACGAGCGCGACGAGGGCGCGGTTGACGGGTGCGGCCAGCCCCGCGGCATCCGCTTCGCGCACGACCGCGCCGTTGAGGAAGTCGATCTCGGTCGGCTGGCCGCGACGCAGGCTCTGCTGCGTCGAGCCGAGGTTCGGCACGTTCCCCATCCGCACGCGCATCGACCACGGCAGGAGCTGGCCGAGCCCGAGCGGCAGGCGCGCGAACCAGCGCAGCCGCCGGTCGCCCAGGCCCTGCAACGATCCGAACCGGACGCCGCGGGCCACGCCCACGCGCACCGTCTCGCGCATCGACGCCGCCACCACCCGGCGCAGCCGGCGGTCGTCCACGACCTCCTGCACGCTCCGCCCGACGATCGCGGGGACCGCGTTGAGCATGTTCACGACGAGCTTGGTCCACTGCGCGCCGCGGAAGTCCGCGATCGCGACGACCGGCACCGCCCCCGAGAGCAGCCCGGCGATGCGACGCACCTCCTCGTCGGGCTCGCCGTCGCCTCGGCCGAGGTAGCTCGCGGCCGTCGTCGTCACCCGCACGGCGCCGTGCTCGGTGTAGTTCGCGGCGATGATCGAGAGCATCCCCATGCACGACGAGCGGGGGAGGATCCGCTCGGCGGTGGCGACCCCGTCGAGGCCGTTCTGCACGACGACCACCGGAACCCCGTCGATCACGGCGGCGTTCGCGGTGAGGGCGTCCGCGGCATCCTGCGCCTTGGTGCACACGAGCACGAGGTCGGGGCGCACGCCCAGGCGCTCGCCGACGGCCGGCCGCACGTGCGCCTCGCCGTATCCGCCCGAGAGCCGGATGCCGTCGGCCCGGATCGCCTCGAGCCCCGCCCCGCGCGCCGTGACCTCGACATCGTGGCCCGCGCGTGCGAGCAGTGCGGCGAACGTGCCGCCGAGCGCGCCCGCGCCGATGATCCCGATCCTCACCGCACCAGCGTAGGACGACGGACGGCGCCGTCCGCTCGCGCTGTTAGCCTGTACGGCGTGAACAGCGGCATCCTCCTCGTCGACAAGCCGCAGGGGATGACCAGCCACGACGTCGTCGCGCGCATCCGCCGTCTCGCGGGCACGCGCAAGGTCGGCCACGCGGGCACCCTCGATCCCATGGCCACCGGCCTGCTCCTGATCGGCGTCGAGTCGTCCACCCGGCTGCTGCACCACCTCGTCGGCCTCGACAAGGAGTACCTCGCGACCGTGCGGCTCGGCTGGGGCACGACGACCGACGATGCCGAGGGCGAACCGCTCGCCGCCGCCCCCGCCGACGCGGTCGCGTCGATCGGCCGCGATCAGGTCGCCGAGCGGATGGTGCGGCTCACGGGCGTCATCGAGCAGGTGCCGAGTGCGGTGAGCGCCGTCAAGGTCGACGGCAAGCGCGCGTACCAGCGGGTCCGCGACGGCGAGGCCGTCGAGCTCGCCGCCCGCACGGTCACGGTCTCGGCGTTCGACCTCCTCGACCTGCGACATGGCGACGGATGGCTCGACCTCGACGTGCGCGTCGCGTGCTCGTCGGGCACGTACGTGCGGGCGCTCGCGCGCGACCTCGGCGCTGACCTCGGCGTCGGCGGCCACCTCACGGCACTGCGCCGCACCCGGATCGGCCGCTTCGACGTCGCCGAGGCCGGCGCGCTCGACGGGCTCGACGTGGCGGCCGCGCGGCTCGGTCCCGCCGAGGCCGCGCGCCGGGCGCTTCCGGCCGTCGAGGTCGACGCCGACGCCGTGCGGGACCTGCGGCACGGCAAGCGCGTCGACGCGCCCGCCGACGCGGCCGAGGCCGCCGCGGGCACGCCCCTGGCCGCGATCGGGCCGGGTGACGTGCTCGTCGCGATCGTCGAGCGGCGCGGCCCCCAGCTCAAGGTCGTCACCGGGTTCCCCGCGGAGGAGGGCGCATGATCGAGTGGTTCGCGTGGACGCAGGTCGCGGTCGCCGTCGTCGCCGGGCTGCTCTGCATCGTGCTGGGCCTCGCCGGCCGCGTGCCGAACGACCTCGTGCTCGGCTCGCTCGCGCTCGTCGAGCTGCTGCTCGTCGGCCAGGTCGTCGTCGCGCTGATCGCGCCGGTGGTCGGCAACCCGCCGACCGGCAGCCTGCTGGAGTTCTGGGTCTACCTCGTCAGCGCGGTGCTGCTGCCGCCGGCCGCGGCGTTCTGGGCGCTCGTCGACCGCGGGCGCTGGGCGACCGTGGTGTGCGGCGTCGCTGCGCTCGCCGTCGCGGTCATGGTCTACCGGATGTTCCAGATCTGGACGGTGCAGCAGGCGTGATGCGGCTTCTGGGAGAATCGACGGACATGAGCACGCCCACCACCGAACCGACCCGTGCGACGCGTCCCGGGCGCCTGAGCGGCGTCGGCCGCGTGCTCGTCGCCGTCTACGGGGTGCTCGCGCTCGCCGCGACGGGGCGCTCGATCGTCCAGATCGTGGAGAAGTTCGACGAGGCGCCGCTGGCGTACTCGCTGTCGGCACTCGCGGCCGTCGTCTACATCGTCGCGACGATCGCCCTCGTGCGCCCGGGCCGCACGTGGTACCGCATCGCGTGGGCCACCATCGTGTTCGAGTTCACCGGCGTCGTCGTGATCGGCGCGCTCAGCGTCATCCGTCCCGACCTGTTCCCGCACGACACCGTGTGGTCGGGCTTCGGCCGAGGCTACCTGTTCATCCCGCTCGTGCTGCCGCTGCTCGGCATGTGGTGGCTCGCCCGGCACCGGCCCGCCGAGGCCGGCGCCGTCGATGCGTCGGAGGACCCCGCGTGAGGACCTTCACGGGGATCGAGGCGGTCCCGGCCGGCTACGGTCCCTCCGCCGTGACGATCGGCAAGTTCGATGGCGTGCACCAGGGGCATCGTGCCGTCATCGCGAAGCTCCGCGAGATCGCCGAGGCGCGCCGGCTCGAGGCGGTCGCGATCACCTTCGACCGGCATCCCGCCGCGTTCCACGCGCCCGACCGGTGCCCGCCGCAGCTGGTGAGCACGCGGCAGAAGCTCGAGCTGCTCGCCACGACCGGCCTCGACGCGACCGTGCTGCTGCACTACGACGCGGGCCTGGCCTCGAACACCGCCGACGCGTTCGTGCGCCGCTACCTCGTCGAGGCGCTCGGCGCGCGCGTCCTGCTCGTCGGCCACGACTTCCGCTACGGGGCCGGCAACGAGGGCGACGTCGACCTGCTGCGGCGCCAGGGCAAGGAGCTCGGCTTCGAGGTCGTCGTCGTCGAGGACGTGGTGCCCGAGGGCGGCCGCCGCGTGTCCTCCACGTGGATCCGCGAACTGCTCGACGCCGGCGACGTCGAGCACGCCGCACGGCTGCTCGGCCACGTGCCGACCGTGAGCGGGCTCGTCGTGCACGGCGCCAAACGGGGCCGCGAGCTCGGCTACCCGACGGCCAACCTCGCGCCCGACGCCGACGGCTTCATCCCCGGCGACGGCGTCTACGCGGGGTGGCTCGTCGACGGCGGCGTCCGGTACCCGGCCGCGATCTCGGTCGGGAACAACCCGACGTTCGAGGGCGTGCCGCGCAAGCAGGTCGAGGCGTACGTGCTCGACCGCGACCTCGACCTGTACGACCACGTCGTGGGCGTCGAGTTCGCGAGCCGGATCCGCGGCATGGAGAAGTTCGACGGCATCGGACCGCTCATCGCCCAGATGGGCCGCGACGTCGAGCGGGCGCGCGAGCTCGTCGGCTGAGGCGGGCGAGGTTCAGGCGCGCGGCGCCTCGCCCTGCGCATCGCCGCGCGCGTCGGCCGGCCCCGGCGGGTGCGGCGCGACGGTGCCGATCCCGGTGAGGAAGCGCAGCAGGCCCGCCGCGGTGTCGACGAGCGGGCTGCCGTGCCCGAACTCCCATCCGGCGTCGGTCGCCCGGAGCGCGTGCCCGGAGATGACCGCGCGGATCTCGGTGGGCGCCGCTGCGGCGCGGCGCAGCGCCACGGCTCCCGAGGCGACGGGCGACATCGGCACGTCGACCGATGCGGCGTCGCCGACGAGCAGCGCGGCCACGACCACGTCATCGAGCTCGGCCACCCCGGTCGGGCGCTCGCGCCCGCGGACCGCCAGCGCCCTCGCCTCGATCGCGTCGGCGGCCGCGGCCGGTCCGGGAAGTTGCGCCAGCTCGGCGAGGCGGCGCGCCTCGCCGCCCCGGACGAGCCGCTCGGCCGCGTCGAGCGCGCGTCGCGTGCGCGAACGGTCGAAGCCGTGCACCAGCTCGGCGACGACGTCGGCCACGCGCCATCCGGCTCGCGCGCTCGGCGTGGTCCAGAGCTCGTCGCCGCCCGCGCGCAGCACGCGCGCGAGGCCCGCCAGCACGTCGGCCGTCTCGGCGCGGCGGTCGGCCGTGACGCCCGACTCGTCGACGTCGGACCGGCGGCTGAGCGGCAGGTAGCGGGAGAGGTCGGCCACGCGACCAGCCTAGACTTCGCACGTGACGACCGAGCCCGCCCGCCCGCTCCGGGCCGGACGGACGCTCGCGCTCCTCGGCATCGTGCTCGTCGCGTTCACCCTGCGCACGGCGGTGGCCTCGCTCTCGCCGATCCTCGACCGGGTCGAACAGGAGATCCCGCTCTCGACCGCGCTCGTGGGCCTGCTCGGCATGCTGCCGCCGCTCTGCTACGCGGTGTTCGGCATCCTGACCCCGGTCGTCTCGCGCCGGGTCGGGCTCGAGCCGCTGCTCGTGGGCGCGCTCGTCGTGCTGTCCGCCGGACTCGCCGGTCGCGGGCTCGCCCCGACGGCGGGGTGGCTGCTCGCGGCCAGCGCGCTCACGTTCGCGGCCGTCGGCGTCGGCAACGTGCTGCTGCCCCCGCTCGTGAAGCGCTACTTCCCCGACCGGGTGGGGCAGCTCACGAGCCTGTACGTGACGGCCCTCTCGGTGAGCACCTTCCTGCCGCCGCTCGTCGCGGTGCCGGTCGCGGAGGCCGCCGGGTGGCGCGCGTCGCTCGCGATGTGGGCGGTGTTCGCGGTGCTCGCGCTCGTGCCGTGGGCGGCACTTCTGCTGCATCCGCGGCGCACCGATCCGGCCGAGCTGCCCGAGGAGGCCGAGCCCGGCCTGCTGCGCCGGGCCGTACGCTCGCCGCTGGCCTGGTCGCTCGCGATCGTGTTCTCCGTGCCCGGATTCAATGCCTACGCGCTCTTCGCGTGGCTCCCCGCGATGCTCGCCGACACGGCGGGCACCCCGCCGGCCGAGGCGGGCGCCCTGCTGGCGCTCTACGCGGCGGTGGGGCTGCCCGCCGCGCTCGTCGTGCCGGTCATCGCCGAGCGCTACGGCCGCATCCGCACGCTCATCGCCGTCGGCGTGGTCTCGCTCGTGCTCGGCTACCTCGGGCTGCTGCTCGCACCGGGCACGGCCACGTGGCTCTGGGTCGCGCTCGCGGGCACGGGCCCGCTGCTGTTCCCGCTCTCGCTCGTGCTCGTGAACCTGCGCACGAGGACGCACGCCGGGGCGGTCGCGCTCAGCGGGTTCACCCAGTCGTCGGGATACCTCATCGTCGCGGCGGCGCCGCTGGCGGTCGGCCTGCTGCACGAGTGGACCGGCGGATGGACGGCGCCGCTGCTGCTCCTGCTCGCCTCGGCGGTCCCCGCCGCGATCGCCGGGATGGTCGTGGCCCGCCCCGCGTACCTCGAGGACGGCCGGCGCTGAGCGGCATCCCGGCCCTGTCGCGCTGCGCGTCGCGGCCGTAGACTGCGCGCCATGGAGGGCGTGCTGGTGCTCGCCGAGCAGGCGGCCGGATCGGGCGGACCGAACCTCTGGGGTGCGCTGGGCTGCGCCCTCGCCTACGCCGCGGCACTCTTCGCGACGGTCGACGCGTTCGCCGACCTGCTGCTGACCCCCGGCGACACGCCGGACGGACGGCTCAGCCCCGCGCTCCGGCTGAAGGCGGGCTCGAAGATCTCGGCGGGCGGGATCGCCGCGGTGTCGGCCGGGATCGTGCTCGCGCTCGACGAGAACTGGTTCGCGTTCACCGCGCTCACGATCGCGTTCGTCGTGCTCGTCGGGCTGAGCGCCCTCGTGCTGGTGCGCCAGCGTGCGCTCGTCGCGCGGTGGGCGGCGGCGCAGGGCGAGCGGCCCGTCGCCTGACCGGATGGGCCCCGGCAGGGTCGCGCACCGGTGCGCGGTGGGCCTCGCAATTGCTCATATGAGCAGAAGTCCCCGCGCATGTTGCCGCTCGTGGCGCACGTGCCTACGCTGGAAGCGGCGGAAGGGGGCGAATGGACGAGACCGACGAACTCCTCTCGATCCGCGCTGCAGAGCTCTACTACGAAGAGAACAAGACGCAGGACGAGATCGGCCAGGCACTCCGGCTCACGCGCTGGAAGGTCGGGCGGCTGCTCGCGCAGGCCAAGCAGCGGGGCTTCATCCGCATCGAGATCCTGCACCCGCGCGCGCGGCGGCTGCCGATCGAGCGACGCCTCCGCGAGGAGCGCGGGCTCGACGACGCCATCGTCGTCTCCTCGGCGGGCGTGGTCTCGCCCGACGAGCTGCAGTCGCGCACCGCGCAGGCCGCGGCCGACTACCTCACGGCGCTGCGTCCCGTTCCGCGCACCCTCGGGGTGAGCTGGGGCCGCACGCTCTTCGAGATCTCGCAGCACCTCCGCAACGGCTGGGCCACGGGCGTCAACGTCGTGCAGATCAACGGCGGCGTGAGCCTCAACCGGCGTCCGGGCACCGCCGCGGCCACCGCCGTCGCGATGGCCCAGAAGGGCGGCGGCACCGCCACGCTGCTGCCGAGCCCCGCGATCCTCGAGCACCTCGCCACCAAGCAGGCCATCGAGTCCGACCGCGTCGTCGCCGGGGTCATCGACCTCGCCCGATCGGCCGACGCCTACCTGTTCAGCGCGGGCCCCGCCGACCACACGTCCGTGCACATCGAGAGCGGCTACCTCACCGACGCCGACGTCGACCTGCTCGTGCAGAAGGGCGCCGTCGGCGACGTCGTCGGCCGCTACATCGACTCCGACGGCAACATCGTCGATCCCGCGCTCGACGCGCGCACGGTCGGGCTCACGCTCGACGACCTGCGCGTCGGGCAACTGCGCATCGCGGTCATCGCCGGGCGCGCCAAGCACGCCGTCGCCGACGCCGTCGTGCGCTCCGGCCTCTGCTCGGTGCTCGTCACCGACGAGGCCACCGCACTCCACCTCCTCGACGGCTGATCCGCCGCAACACGAAAGCCAGGTCACCACCCATGTCAGGCACCTCCCTCGTCACCGCGCGCGAGCGCGCGCTCGCCGTGCTCGGCGGCGAGCCCGACGACGCCACGCTGCGGCGCTACCTCCACGGCATCGCCGGCGTCGACGCCGTCGGCCTCGAACAGCGCGCCGCGGCGCTCGGCACCCGGTCGATCAAGACCACGTCGAAGCAGTGGGCGCTCGACCGCATCATCTCGCTCATCGACCTCACCACCCTCGAGGGCGCCGACACCCCCGGCAAGGTGCGCTCGCTCGTGGCCAAGGCGATGAACCCCGACCCGACCGATGCCTCGACCCCGCGCGTCGCGGCCGTCTGCGTGTACGGCGACATGGTCCCGCACGCGATCGACGCGCTCGGCGCCCTGCACGGCGACCCCGACGACGGGAAGATCTCGGTGGCCGCGGTCGCCACCGCGTTCCCCTCCGGGCGCTCGTCGCTCGAGATCAAGCTCGCCGACACCGCCGAGGCCGTGGCCGGCGGCGCCGACGAGATCGACATGGTCATCGACCGCGGCGCATTCCTCGCGGGGCGCTACGGGCTCGTGTTCGACCAGATCGCCGCCGTGAAGGAGGCCTGCCGCCGGCCCGACGGCACGAGCGCCTCGCTCAAGGTGATCCTCGAGACCGGCGAGCTCGTGACCTACGACAACGTCCGCCGGGCGTCATGGCTGTCGATCCTCGCCGGAGGCGACTTCATCAAGACCTCCACCGGCAAGGTGCAGCCGGCCGCGACGCTGCCCGTGACGCTGCTCATGCTGGAGGTCGTCCGCGACTGGCACCGCATGACCGGCCAGCGCATCGGCGTCAAGCCCGCGGGCGGCATCCGGGCGTCCAAGGACGCCATCAAGTACCTCGTCACCGTCGCCGAGACCGTCGGCGAGGAGTGGCTGGTGCCGCACCTGTTCCGCTTCGGCGCCTCGAGCCTGCTCAACGACGTGCTCCTGCAGCGCCAGAAGCTGGCCACCGGGCACTACTCCGGCCCCGACTACGTGACGATCGATTAGGACGAGAGCACCGAACATCATGAGCTTCCTCGAATACGCTCCCGCGCCCGAGTCGCGCGCGATCCTGTCGCTGCGCGACAGCTACGGCCTGTTCATCGACGGCGAGTTCGTCGACGGGCGCGGCACCCCCTTCTCCACGTCGTCCCCGGCGACCGAGGAGCGCATCGCGATGATCGCGAGCGCGAACGCCGCCGACGTCGACGACGCGGTCGCCGCCGCCCGCCGCGCCTACGACCGCACCTGGTCGCGCATGTCGGGCCGCGACCGCGGCAAGTACCTCTTCCGCATCGCGCGCCTCGTCCAGGAGCGCGCCCGCGAGCTCGCGGTCGCCGAAGCGCTCGACAACGGCAAGCCCATCAAGGAGGCCCGCGACGTCGACGTGCCGCTCGTCGCCGCGTGGTTCTTCTACTACGCCGGCTGGGCCGACAAGCTCGACTACGCCGGGCTCGGCGCGAACCCGCGCTCGCTGGGCGTGGCCGCGCAGGTGATCCCGTGGAACTTCCCGCTGCTCATGCTGGCGTGGAAGATCGCGCCGGCGCTCGCCGCGGGCAACACGGTCGTGCTGAAGCCCGCCGAGACCACCCCGCTGACCGCGCTGATCTTCGCCGAGATCGTGCAGCAGGCCGACCTCCCGCCCGGTGTCGTGAACATCATCACCGGTGCGGGCGACACGGGCGCGGCGCTCGTCGCGCACGACGGCGTCGACAAGGTCGCCTTCACCGGATCGACCGCGGTCGGTCGTGCGATCGCGAAGCAGGTCGCCGGAACCGACAAGAAGGTCACCCTCGAGCTCGGCGGCAAGGCCGCGAACATCGTCTTCGACGACGCGCCCATCGACCAGGCGATCGAGGGCATCGTCAACGGCATCTTCTTCAACCAGGGCCACGTCTGCTGTGCCGGGTCGCGCCTGCTCGTGCAGGAGTCGATCCACGACGAGGTCGTCGAGCGCCTGAAGGAGCGCCTCTCGACCCTGCGGCTCGGCGACCCGCTCGACAAGAACACCGACATCGGCGCGATCAACTCGGCCGAGCAGCTCGAGCGCATCAACGAGCTGTCGGAGGCCGGCGTCGACGAGGGCGCCGAGCGCTGGAGCGCACCGTGCGAGATCCCCGAGAACGGGTTCTGGTACGCGCCGACCATCTTCACCAACGTGCAGACCTCCCACCGCGTCGCCCGCGAGGAGATCTTCGGACCGGTGCTCTCGGTGCTGACCTTCCGCACGCCGCAGGAGGCGATCGCCAAGGCGAACAACACCCCATACGGTCTCTCGGCGGGCATCTGGACCGACAAGGGCAGCCGCATCCTCGCCGTCGCCGACCAGCTGCGCGCGGGCGTGATCTGGGCGAACACCTTCAACCGGTTCGACCCGGCCAGCCCGTTCGGCGGCTACAAGGAGTCGGGCTACGGCCGCGAGGGCGGCCGGCACGGGCTCGGCGCGTACCTCGCGCCCGCGAAGGCCACGCCGGCCGGTCGCGGCACGCCGCGCGCCGTGGAGGCCGCGGCCGCGGCATCCGCCGACGAGAAGCCGGTCCGCCGCACCCGCCGAACCGCCCGCCCCGCGAAGAAGGGAGCCGCGAAGTGAGCCGCCTCGCCGTGCCCAAGACCTACAAGCTCTTCATCGGCGGCGCGTTCCCGCGCAGCGAGTCGGGTCGCACCTACGAGGTCCTGAAGGCCGACGGCGGGTTCCTCGCCAACGCCGCGAAGGCCTCGCGCAAGGACGCCCGCGACGCGGTCGTCGCCGCGCGCGCGGCGGTCGGCAGCTGGTCGGGCGCGACCGCGTACAACCGCGGCCAGGTGCTGTACCGCATCGCCGAGCTGCTCGAGGGTCGCCGCGCCCAGTTCGTCGCCGAGATCGAGGACGCCGAGGGCGTCACCCGCGCCCAGGCGACCGCGCAGGTCGACGAGGCGATCGATCGCTGGGTCTGGTACGCCGGCTGGGCCGACAAGTTCGCGCAGGTCGCCGGGGGCGCCAACCCCGTGGCCGGCCCGTACTTCAACATCTCGGTGCCCGAGCCGACCGGCGTCGTCGCGATCGTGGCTCCGCAGGACTCCTCGCTCGTGGGCCTCGTCTCGGCGATCGCGCCGGCGCTCGTCGCCGGCAACTCGGTCATCGTGGTCGCGAGCGAGCGGTACCCGCTCTCGGCGATCTCGCTCGCCGAGGTGCTGGCCACGAGCGACGTGCCCAAGGGCGTCGTCAACGTGCTCACCGGGTCGCCCGCCGAGATCGCGCCGTGGCTCGCGAGCCATGCCGACGTCAACGCGGTCGACCTCGTCGGCGCGGGGGCGCTCGACTGGATCGACCTCGAGATCGCGGCCGCCGACACGCTGAAGCGGGTCCTGCGCCCCGAGCAGGGCCCGGATGCCGCGGCCCCGACGCTCGACCGCATCGCCGCGTTCACCGAGACGAAGACGGTCTGGCACACCAAGAGCCTGCGCTAGGCGTCGTTCCCCCGAGACGTTCGGGGCATTCACAGCCCCGGCCCGACCTAGCCCGCGAGTGCGCGGGCTAGGGTCGGGCCATGCGCATCCTGGTGACCGGCGCGACCGGCTACATCGGCGGGCGACTGGTCCCGCGGCTCGTCGAGGCGGGCCACGACGTCCGCGTCATCGTCCGCCGGCCCGAGCGGTTGCGCGACATCCCGTGGGCGGGCGAGGTCGAGGTCGTCGAGGGCGACCTGACCGATGCCGCGGCGGTGGATCGCGCGACGCGCGACGTCGACGTCGTGTACTACCTCGTGCACTCGATGGGCGGGCACGGCGACTTCGCCGACGTCGAGGAGCGGATCGCGCGCAACGTCGCGTCCGCGTCGAAGGCGAACGGCGTGCGCCGGATCGTCTACCTCGGCGGCCTCCACCCGGCCGGCGGTGCGCTCTCCAAGCACCTGCGTTCGCGGGTGCGCGTCGGTGAGATCCTGCTCGCCTCGGGTGTGCCGACGATCGTGCTGCAGGCCGGGGTGATCATCGGCTCGGGTTCGACCTCGTTCGAGATGATCCGGCACCTCACCGAGGTGCTGCCGTACATGCCGGCGCCCCGGTGGGTGCGCAACTTCATCCAGCCGATCGCCGTGCGCGACGTGCTGCACTACCTGATCGAGGCCGCCGAGGTGCCGCCCGAGGTGAACCGCACGTTCGACATCGGCGGGCCCGACGTGCTCCGCTACGGCCAGCTCATGAACGGGTACGCGGTCGAGGCGGGCCTGCGGCAGCGGCCGATCGCGGCACTGCCCGTGCTCACGCCGTGGCTCGCGGGGCAGTGGGTGAACCTGGTGACGCCGATCCCGCGCCGGCTCGCGGTGCCGATCATCGAGTCGCTGCAGTTCGACTGCGTGATGCGCGAGCACGACATCGACGCGGTCATCCCGCCGCCGCCCGAGGGGCTCGTCGGCTACCGCCGCTCGGTGCGGCTCGCGCTCGAGAAGGAGCGCCTCGGCGAGGTCGAGACGAGCTGGCGCAACGCCGAGGTCGCCGGCGCCCCGAGCGACCCGCTGCCGAGCGACCCCGACTGGGCGGGCCACACCGTGTACGTCGACCGGCGCGAGCGTCGCTCGACCGCGCCGGTGGAGGCGCTGTGGTCCGTCATCGAGGGCGTCGGCGGCGAGAACGGCTGGTACTCGTTCCCGCTGGCGTGGGCGATCCGCGGATGGCTCGACAAGCTGCTCGGCGGCGTGGGCCTGCGTCGCGGCCGCCGCGACCCCGACACGCTGCATCCCGGCGACGCGGTCGACTTCTGGCGGGTCGAGGCGATCGAGCGCCCCAGGTTCCTGCGGCTGCGCGCGGAGATGCTCGTCCCCGGCCGGGCCTGGCTCGAGATGTCGGCCGAGCCCGACGGCGCGGGCTCGACGTACCGGCAGCGCGCGGTGTACTTCCCGAAGGGACTCGCGGGCCGGCTCTACTGGTGGGCCGTGTTCCCGTTCCACGGCATCGTGTTCGCGGGCATGGCCAACCGCATCACGGCCGAGGCGGAGGCCGCGACATCCGCAGCGGAAAAGGTAACGAAAAGGTAACGGTCGTTGCTAGAGTGACCTGCACGGTCCGCGCGACGGCGCGCGGGGCCGGAGGAAGGTCCAACCCGTGCGTCATGCCCCCGACGCGGTCGACCCGGCGACCGCGCCATCCCGAGCGCCCCTCGTCCGCCCCCGTTCCCGCCTGCTCCGGCCCCCGCGCCCACCCGTGCGCATCGCGCTCGCCACTGCGGGCGCCGCCGCGACCGCCGCGCTGCTCTGGTCGGTCTCGACGCCGACCGACGTGTACGCGATCGACGTGTTCGGCGCGCTCCGCCAGCCGGGCGAGGCCGCCGCGATCATCGGCCACCGCGGCGACCGCTCGCTGGCACCCGAGAACACCATGCCCGCGCTCGAGCTCGCGATGGACGAACTGGCGTACGTCGAGACCGACGTGCGCCTCACCCGCGACGGCGTGCCGGTGCTCTTCCACGACACCGACCTCGAGCGCGTCGCCGGACGCGACGGACGCATCGAGGACCTCGACCACGAGCACGTGCGGCGACTCGACGTCGGCGCCTGGTACTCCGACGAGTGGGCGGGGGAGCGCGTGCCGATGCTCGACGCGTTCCTCGAGGCGCTCGCCGAGCGCGACGGCGCCCGCGCGCTCGTCGAGCTCAAGGCCGCGTGGACGCCCGGCGAGGTGCGGCGCGTGGTCGACGTCGTCGAGCGCCACGGCCTGCGCGGCCGGGTCGTGCTGCAGAGCTTCAGCATCGAGACGCTGCAGTCCGTGCAGCGCGTCTCGCCGACCACGCCGCGCATCATGCTCATCCGCGAACTGCCGGCCGATCCGGTGCCGCTGGCCGAACAGCTCGGGGTCATCGGGTTCGGCACCACCGCGGCATCGGTCACCGCGGCCCCCGCCGCCGTCGACCTCGCGCACGCGGCGGGTATCGCCGTGCTCTGCTACACGCTCAACTCGCAGGACACCTGGGAACAGGTGAGCGCGCTCGGCGTCGACGGCATCATCACCGACCAGCCGAGCGACCTCGACGCGTGGATCGCGACCACCGCGCCGGGCACCTGACCGATCGGAACCCGGTCAGTCGACGACCTCGGCGTCGACGCCGAGCCGGCGCGCGGCGTCGGCGAACGTCCGGTGCATGGCGGCGGAGAAGAGCACGAAGCGCACGAGCGCGGGCGCGTCGGGCGCCTCGGCGGTGGTGCCGAGCGCGACCTCCGCGGCGTCGTCGGCCGGCCAGCCGTAGATGCCGGCCGACACCGCGGGCAGCGCGGCGGAGGCCGCGCCGAGCTCCGCCGCGAGCCCGAGCGAGTTCCGGTAGGCGTCCTCGAGCAGCGCGCGCCGGCGGGCCAGCTCGGGTCCGTGCCCCGGCCACACGGGGCCCACGGTGTGCACGACCCAGCGAGCGTCGAGGCGCCCGGCCGTCGTGGCGACGGCCTGCCCCGTCGGCAGCCCGTCGGGCAGCGTCGTCGCGCGCAGCTCGCGACATGCCGCGAGGATCGCGGGGCCGCCCGCGCGGTGGATCGCGCCGTCGACGCCGCCGCCGCCGAGCAGCGACGAGTTCGCCGCGTTCACGATCGCATCGACGCGCTCGCGCGTGAGGTCGCCGCGGACGAGCTCGATGCGCCTCACGACGCGGCCACCCGGGCGGTCGACTCCGTCGCGCCGGGGATCCGGCCGAGCATGCGCGCGATCGCGGCGATCTCCTCGGGGCCCGTGCGACAGCACCCGCCGATGAGTCGGGCGCCCGCCCGGCGCCACTCGCGCACCCGGTCGGCGTCGAACCCGCCGTCGCCGCGCCACACGCGCGCCGCGCCGTCCCACGATTCGCCGCTGTTCGGATAGGCGAGCCGCGGCGTCGCGGCCGCGCCCGTCGTCGCGAGGGCGTCGGACACCTCGTCAGGGGCACAGCAGTTGACGCCGACCGCGATCACCTCGGGTGCGTCGGACGCGATGGCGAACGCCTCCGCGAGCGACCCGCCGTCGCGCAGCCGGCCGTGCTGCGGCGTCACCGCGATCCACGCCGAGGCGCCCGTGCCCGCGAGCGCGCGCACGACGCCCTCCACCTCCGCGAGCGTGCCGACGGTCTCGACCGCGAGCACGTCGGCGCCCGAGTCGGCGAGCACGCCGATGCGCTCGCGGTGCCACGCCGCGAAGCCCGTCGCGTCGAGGCCGAGGTCGCCGCGGTACTCGGAACCGTCGCCGAGCATCGCCCCGTATGGGCCGACCGAGGCGGCGACCCAGCCGTGCCCGGCCTCGTCGCGGGCCCGCGTCGCGAGCTCCACGCTGCGCTCGAGCAGGGCCCGGGTCGCCGCACGATCCAGCCCGGCCCGTTCGCATCCCTCGAAGGTGACCTGGTACGACGCGGTGATGGCCACCTCGGCGCCCGCCGAGAAGTACTCGCGATGCGCGTCGAGCACGCGCGCCGGCTCGTCGGCGAGCACGCGCGCGCTCCAGAGCTCCGAGCCGACATCGGCTCCGCGCCGTTCCAGCAGCGTCCCGAGGCCGCCGTCGAGCACGACGGGGCGATCGGCGAGCACGTCGCGCAGCGCAGGTCGCGCCATCCGCTCAGCTCCGGTTGTTGGAGAGCTCGAAGATGCGCACCAGCTCGGCCACGGCCTCCTCGCGCTGGTCGCCGCCCTGCTCGTACATGTGGGACACGTGGGTGCGCAGGTGGTTCTCGACGAGGAGCTTGTTCAGCGAGCCGAGCGACTTCTGCACCGCGAGCGACAGCGTGATGATGTCGACGCAGTAGTCCTCGTTCTCGATCATCTTCTCGATGCCGCGCAGCTGGCCCTCGATGATCTTCGTGCGGTGCAGGGCGCGCTTCTTGATGTCCTCGATCACCCAGTCAGGATACGCCCGGGCGGCCGATACCCGTCCGGCGTATCGAGCGCGCCCGCATGCTCCGGAGCGGCACTGATGACGCGGACTGCTCCGGTTCGATACCGTGAACGCATGGCCGCCCCGCGCCCCGTCCTGCGCCGCCCGATCCTGCGCCCGGTCGCGATCGCCGGTGCCGCGATCGCGCTGCTCCTCGGGTCGGGCGCGACCGCGACCGTCGCGACCGCCGCGCCGACGGCCGCCGTCCGGATCGCGCCGGTGCAGGCCGTCCCCGCCGACGTCGACGACTTCACGTTCGCACGGTTCGGCGCCGTGTATGAACTCGGCCGCGACGCCGACCGGCGCTCCGAGTTGCTGACCACCGAGACGCTCGTCGCGGTGTTCCCCGAGTACGACCAGAACAAGGGCATCCGCCGCGCCATCCCACGCGACTACGACGGCCACCCGACCGACATCCGCATCGAGTCGGTGACGGATGCCGCGGGCACGCCCCGCCCGTACGAGACCGAGCGCAGCGAGGACGGCGGGTTCGAGCTGGTCACCATCGCCGCCGACGACTACGTGCACGGCGAGCAGACCTACGTCATCACCTACCACCAGCGCAACGTGACGTTCCAGCCCGACGACGGGACGCAGCAGGAGTTCTACTGGGACGTCAACGGCACCGGGTGGGCGCAGCCGTTCGGCGTCGTCCGCGGGGAGGTGCGGCTCGAGGACGGACTCGCCGAGACCCTGACGGGCGCCTCGGCGTGCTATCGCGGCTACGAGGGCTCGAGCACGCCGTGCGAGCTGATCACGCTGGATCCCGCCGCCGACCCCGCGCTCGTCGCGCAGGCCGCCGTCCTCGGACCGTACGAGAACCTCACGCTCGCCATCGGATTCGAGCCCGGCACGTTCGAGCCGCGCGACGAGCGGTTCACGTCGTCGCCCGCGGCGATGACCTCCGCGTTCGCGGCGCTCCTCGCGTTGGGGGCGGCGCTCGCGGCGGGCCTGACGCGGGCCGCCAGGTGGCGCGACCATCCGGGGCGCGGCATCATCGTGGCCGAGTACGAGCCGCCGGAGCGGCTCTCGCTCATGGAGGCGGCCGACCTCGTCGGCAGACCGTCGAAGGGCATCACGGCCACGATCCTCGCGGAGGCGGTCGCCGGCCGGCTGCGGGTGGTCGAGACCGGGCGGAAGAAGTACTCGGTCGAGGTCGCCGGCCCCGTCGAGCCGGCCGACCGCGACGCGCAGACGGTGCTGCGGGCGCTGTTCGGTCCGGCGCCCGTGCCGGGCTCGCGTCGCGCCCTGAAGTCGCGCGACACCACGCTCGGCACCAAGCTGATGAACCTCCGGCGCAAGGTGCACTCGCGCGTCGCGCGGGAGGGCCTGCGACGGCGGCCGGACATCGGGCTCCGCGTGCTGTTCGCGGTCGGCGCGATCCTCGCCGCGGTCGTCGCGATCATCTTCGGCTTCATCGCGCTCGACGAGCGGATGGGCGGACTCTGGCCGTGGCTGCCCATCCTCGGCGCGGGCGTCGCCGCGTTCGCGACGTTCTGGATCGTCTCGAGCGTGCGACCGCTGACGGAGCGCGGGCGGACCCTCCACGACCATCTCGAGGGGCTCCGCGAGTACATCCGCCTCGCCGAGGCCGATCGCATCCGCATGCTGCAGAGCCCGACCGGGGCGGAGCGGGTGCCGCTCGCCGACGCCCCGGGGGGCGTCACCACGACCGGTCCCGATCCCGAGCTGGTCCTGCGCGTCACGGAGCGGCTGCTGCCGTACGCGGTGCTCTTCGGCCACGAACGGGAGTGGAGCGACGAGCTGGCCGCGCTCTACGCCGCGCGCGGCGAGCAGCCCGGCTGGTACTCGGGCCGGAACGGCTTCAACGCGGTCGCGTTCTCGTCGGGCGTCAGCTCGTTCACGAGCGCGTCGAGCTCGAGCTGGTCGGGGTCGTCGTCGAGCTCGTCGTCAGGAGGGTCGGGCGGCGGCGGCTCGTCGGGCGGCGGCGGCGGCGGAGGCGGCGGGGGCGGCGTCTGAGTCCGGCGCCCGGCGCAGCGCCATCGCGGTGACTCGCCGGCTCAGGATGGCGCCGTTCAGGACTCGTCGGCGGTGCTGCGCTCGTCGGGCAGCGCGACGCGGCGCTCCTCGTCGATGCCGGGGACCTCGTCCTCCGGCTCGTCGCCCACGGGGCGCGCCTCATCGTCGGCGGCCTCGGACTCGGGCGGAAGCTCGCCGTCCTGCGCGACCTGGAACTCGTGATCGTCGGCGATGTCGCCGCCGACACCCGTCGACTCGTCCATGGGTCGAGCCTAGCGCGTGGGCTTCAGCCACGCCCGGGTGGATCTGGGCCGCGATGGCCGCTCTCGCCGCCGTCGGCGCACTGCTCGCCGGCGCCACGGGTCGACCTGAACGCGCGCGCCATTGGCGTCGGAGCCGCTACGGCGCGTAGAATACCGCGAGGCGCTCGACGAATCCGTTCTTCGGTCCGACGGCAGGGGTTCTCCCCGCCATGCTCGGCTCCCGGATTCGGCGCACCGCGACGACGGCCTCGACGTCAGATGCCGTCCGGCGGTGCGGGCCACCGCACGCCGGTGGCACGGGAGCCGATTCGCATCGGGCCCAGACAGGGGAGGACCATTGGCCCAGACGAGGCAGCGGCAGCGTACGCGCTCGCGTGACGACGACGCGCCCATCATCCCGATCCTCGCGCGCAAGGTGCGCGAGGTCGAGCAGAAGGCCCAGAAGAACAAGCTGGGTCCCACCAACCGCACGAAGTTCCAGGTGATCGCGCTGCTCATGCGCGAGGAGCGCGCCCGCGTGAAGGGCGACGCCGAGCTCGGCGACGCCGCGCGCGCGGAGCTCCTGAAGCGCCTCGACGGCATCGCGCAGATCCTGGCGAAGACCGCGGCGCGCGACACGAGCCTGATCACCCTCCTCGAACCGGATGCCTCGATCTCGACGGTCGCACAGCGGTTCCGGCGCGACTGGCTGCTCGAGTCCGGCGCCGACCTCAGCGACGACGAGCTCATCATCGTGCGCGAACCGGAGCCCAAGCCCGAGCCGGCCGTGAACCAGGTGATCCCGCCGTCGGTGAAGTCCCGCCAGCTCGCGAACCCGTTCCTCCCGCCCGACTTCAGCCGCGGCGCGCAGCCCGTGGTGCCGATCCGGCGACTGGCGAACTGGGAGCTGCTCGGGCCGCTGTTCAAGTCGTTCGAGGCGGGCTCCGGCGGTCAGGCCGCCTCCATGGACCTGCCCGAGGCGCCGAAGGTCGACCGGCTCGCCCCGCGCGGCCTCGAGCTGATGGCGCACCAGGCGCGCTTCATCGAGGCGGCGCGACAGGGCCACCGCAGGTTCCTGCTCGCCGACGAGCCCGGCCTCGGCAAGACCGCGCAGTCGGTGCTCGCGGCCTCCGTCGCCGACGCCTATCCGCTGCTCGCCGTCGTGCCGAACGTCGTGAAGATGAACTGGGCGCGCGAGGTCGAGCGCTGGACCCCGCACCGTCGCGCCACGGTCATCCACGGCGACGGCGACAGCGTCGACGCGTTCGCCGACGTCATCGTCGTCAACTACGACGTGCTCGACCGGCACATGGCGTGGCTGTCCACGATGGGCTTCCGCGGCATGGTCGTCGACGAGGCGCACTTCATCAAGAACCTGCAGTCGCAGCGCTCGCGCAACGTGCTCGCGCTCGCCGACCGGATCCGCCGCAACACGCCCGGCGGTGACCCGCTGCTGCTCGCGCTCACCGGAACGCCCCTCATCAACGACGTCGACGACTTCCGCGCCATCTGGCAGTTCCTCGGCTGGATCGTCGGCGACCGGCCGTCGCCCGAACTGCTCGGCAGGCTCGAGGAGACCGGGCTGACGCCGGCCGAGCCCGGCTTCTACGCCGAGGCCCGCCGCACGGTGATCGACCTCGGCATCGTCCGCCGCCGCAAGAAGGACGTCGCGGCCGACCTGCCCGACAAGCGCATCGCCGACCTCCCCGTCGAGCTCGACGACGAGCTGGGCCGCTCGATCCGCGCCGCGGAACGCGAGCTCGGCAACCGCCTCGCGACCCGGTTCCGCACGCTCGTGGAGTCCCGCAAGCTCCGCGTGGGCGACCTCGACGAGCTCGAGCGCGACCAGTACATCCGCGCGGTCGCCCTGTCCGAGCTCGAGGAGTCGAAGTCGGCGAAGTCCGGCGAGAACGTCTTCACGATGGTGCGCCGCATCGGCCAGGCGAAGGCCGGGCTCGCGGCCGACTACGCCGCGCAGCTGGCCCGCTCGGCCGGCAAGGTCGTCTTCTTCGCCAAGCACATCGACGTCATGGACCAGGCCGAGGCCTCGTTCGCGGCCCGCGAGCTGCGCACGGTCTCCATCCGCGGCGACCAGAACGCGATCGCACGCCAGCAGGCGATCGACGCGTTCAACACCGATCCCGAGGTCTCGATCGCCGTGTGCTCGCTCACCGCGGCGGGCGTCGGCGTGAACCTGCAGTCCGCGTCGAACGTCGTGCTCGCCGAGCTCAGCTGGACGGCGGCCGAGCAGACGCAGGCCATCGACCGCGTGCACCGCATCGGCCAGGACGAGCCTGTGACCGCGTGGCGGATCATCGCCGCGCACACCGTCGACGCGCGCATCGCCGAGCTGATCGACCAGAAGCAGGGACTCGCACTGCGCGCGCTCGACGGCAGCGACATCGAGCCGGGCTCGGCCGACTCCGTGCAGCTCGACGCGCTCCAGCACCTGCTGCGCCAGGCGCTCGACGGCGCGCTGTAGGCGAGGGTCGCGGCATCCGCGCCATGCGCGACGGATGCCGCGACCCCGCTAGACTCCCCACGTTCGCGCCTCGATGAAGCGGCCCCTCCGCGAACGTCCACCTCACGAGGAGTCAACCAGTGGTCATGAAGATCGGCATTCTCACGAGCGGCGGCGACTGCCCCGGCCTGAACGCGGTCATCCGCGGCGCGGTCCTCAAGGGCGTCATCACGCACGAGGCGGAATTCGTGGGCTTCCGGTGGGGCTGGAAGGGCGTCGTCGAGGGCGACATCGTCCCCGTGACCCGCCACGACGTGCGCGGCCTCTCCAAGCAGGGCGGCACCATCCTCGGCTCGAGTCGCACCAACCCCTTCGAGGGCGAGAACGGCGGCCCCGACAACATCCGTCGCATGCTCGAGGCCGAGGGCATCGACGCGATCATCGCGATCGGCGGCGAGGGCACCCTCACCGCCGCCCGACGACTCGTCGACGAGGGCGGGCTGCCGGTCATCGGCGTGCCGAAGACGATCGACAACGACCTCGCCGCCACCGACTACTCCTTCGGCTTCGACACGGCCGTCGAGATCGCGACCGAGGCGATCGACCGGCTGCGCACCACGGCCGAGTCGCACAACCGGTGCATGGTGCTCGAGGTCATGGGCCGGCACGTCGGCTGGATCGCGCTGCACTCGGGCATGGCCGGCGGCGCGCACGCCATCCTGATCCCCGAGCAGCCCATGGGCATCGACGAGATCTGCCACTACGTCGACTCGGTCCGCGAGCGCGGCCGCGCGCCCCTCATCGTGGTCGCCGAGGGCTTCAAGCTCGACACGATGGAGGAGGCGCACTCGCACCTCGGCCTCGACGCGTTCAACCGGCCGCGCCTCGGCGGCATCGCCGAGAAGCTCGCGCCGATGATCGAGGAGCGCACGGGCATCGAGTCGCGGCACACGGTGCTCGGCCACATCCAGCGCGGCGGGGCGCCGTCGGCCTACGACCGGGTGCTCGCGACGCGACTCGGAATGGCCGCGGTCGACGCGGCCGTCGACGGCGCCTGGGGCAGCATGGTCACGCTGCGCGGCACCGACATCGCGCGCGTGTCCATCGCGGAGGCGACCGGCGGCCTCAACCTGGTGCCGCAGTCTCGTTACGACGAGGCGCGGATCCTCTTCGGCTGAGCCGGGCCGCCGGGCTGGAGGGCCGATGAGCCGATGACGGGGTCGCGGATGGCGCTGCCGCAGGTGTGCGTCTGCTACCTGCTGCGCGAGGCCGACGGGCGTCGCGAGGTGCTGCTCGGGCGCAAGAAGCACGGCCTCGGGCAGGGGTACTTCGTCGGGCTCGGCGGCAAGCTCGAGCCGGGGGAGTCCGCCGTCGACGCCGCCGTGCGCGAGGTGCACGAGGAGTCCGGCGTCACCGTGCGGGCCGGCGACCTCGAGGCGCGGGGCCTGCTCACCTACCTCTTCCCGCACCGCGAGGCGTGGAGCCAGGAGTCGAGCGTGTTCGTCGCACGCACGTTCACGGGCGAGCCCGCGCCGTCCGACGAGCTCGACCCGGTGTGGTTCCCTCTCGACGCGGTGCCGCTCCACGAGATGTGGGACGACGCGCGGCGGTGGCTTCCCGGCGTCCTCGGCGGCGGGCGCGTACGGAGAACCTTCGTGTTCGGCGAGGATCTCGCGACCGTGGTGCACGAGCAGGATCACGTCGCGTAGGATCGACGGGGCTCGGCGCTCGCCGAATTCCACAAACCCGCCATCCGTGAACATCAGGCGAACACGTCGCCGATCGCTCAGAAAGACGCCGGTGGATCTCACCCTCATCGTCGTGCTGGTCATCGCACTGGCGCTCTTCTTCGACTTCACGAACGGTTTCCACGACACCGCGAACGCGATGGCGACGCCCATCGCGACCGGTGCGCTGCGCCCGAAGGTGGCCGTCGCGGTCGCCGCGGTCCTGAACCTCATCGGCGCCTTCCTGTCGACCGAGGTGGCCAAGACGATCTCGGGCGGGATCATCCGCGAGGGCGAGGGCGGCGTGCTGATCACGCCCGAGCTCATCTTCGCGGGGCTGATCGGCGCGATCACCTGGAACATGGTCACCTGGCTGCTCGGCCTGCCGTCGTCGTCCAGTCACGCGCTCTTCGGCGGGCTGATCGGCGCCGCCATCGTCGGGTTCGGCGTGCAGGCGATCGACGGCGCGGTCGTGATGTCCAAGATCATCCTGCCCGCCCTGCTCGCGCCCCTCACCGCGGGACTCGTCGCGTTCACCGCGACGAAGCTCGCGTACGCCATCACGCGGCGCTACGACGGCAAGCCCGACGGCCGCGACGGGTTCCGCTACGCGCAGGTCTTCTCCAGTTCGCTCGTCGCGCTCGCGCACGGCACCAACGACGCGCAGAAGACGATGGGCGTGATCACCCTCACGCTCATCTCGGTGGGCGCGCAGCCGGTCGGATCGGGCCCCGAGACGTGGGTCGTCGTGACCTGCGCCATCGCCATCGCGCTCGGCACCTACATGGGCGGATGGCGCATCATCAAGACCCTCGGCACGGGCCTCACCGACGTCAAGCCCGCGCAGGGCTTCGCGGCCGAGACCGCGACGGCGGCCACCATCCTCGCCTCCAGCCACCTCGGCTTCGCGCTCTCGACCACGCAGGTCGCCTCGGGCTCGGTCATCGGATCGGGCCTCGGCCGCCGCGGCTCGAAGGTGCGGTGGCGCACGGCGGGCCGGATCGGCATCGGCTGGCTGCTCACCCTGCCCGCCGCGGGCGGCGTGGGCGCCCTCGCCGCCGTGATCGCGCTGACCGGCACCGCCGGGGTCATCATCGCCGCGATCGGGGCCGCGGCCGTCATCGGCGGCATCTTCCTCTGGTCCCGCCGCGAGGAGGTCTCGCACCGCAACGTGCTGAGCGAGGTCGCCGACTCGGGCCGCGCCGTGAAGATCAAGCGCAACCCGAAGCCGAAGCGGAAAGTGGCCTCGTGATCGACTGGTTCTCGTTCGTCATCGTGCTCGTCGCCTCGCTCGTGGGCGCGAGCGTGGTCGTCAGCCTCTTCTCGCTCGGCCTGCGCCTGCTCACCGTCGCCGGCCGCACGCCGGTCGTCGCCCCGGCGGAGTTCACGGACGCGATCACGGTGATCACGCCGGAAGAGGCGGCGAAGGCCGCCAAGCGCGCCGAGAAGGCCGCCCGCAAGAGCCCGCTCACCGACGGGCAGAAGCGCGTGGCCCGGGTCAGCGCGTGGGCCTGCTTCGCGCTCAGCGGGATCGCGGTGCTGTACGGGATCTTCCTGATCGTGCCGGCCCTGCACGGCCTCGTGGCCTAGATCCGGGCACGATCCGACACGGGCCGTCGTCGTCCCACCCGACCTCCCCGCTCGAGCCGAGCGGATCCGACCGGGTGCGTGCGCACCCCCGACCCTCCGTGGATGAGATGACCAGCACCGGACCCGAGACCGAGACGACCCCGCACGCCGACGAGGCCGAGCCGGGCGCGGCGACGACGGCCGAGGCGCCGGCACGCCCCGCATCGCTCCTCGACCGGGTCTTCGAGATCACCGCGCGCGGCTCGACCGTGGCCGCCGAGCTCCGCGGGGGCGTCGTGACGTTCGTCACGATGGCCTACATCGTGATCCTCAATCCGATCATCCTGTCGAGCGGCACGGACGTCGCGGGCGAGAACCTCGGCTTCGCGCAGGTCGCGGCCGTGACCGCGCTCACGGCCGGCGTCATGACGATCCTGTTCGGCCTCGTCGCGCGCCTGCCGTTCGCCTTCGCTGCCGGCCTCGGCATCAACTCGTTCCTCGCGGTGTCCGTCGTCGGCCAGGTCACGTGGCCCGAGGCGATGGGCCTCGTGCTCGTCAACGGCCTCATCATCGTGCTGCTCGCCGCGACCGGACTGCGCCGGCTCATCTTCAACGCGGTGCCGATCGAGCTGAAGCTCGCGATCACGGTCGGCATCGGCCTCTTCATCGCCTTCATCGGCTTCGTCGACGCCGGCTTCGTGACCGCGACCGGCGCCGCCTCGCCGCCCGTCGGCCTGGGCGTCGACGGGTCGGTCTCGACCGTGCCCGCGCTCGTGTTCGTGGTGACCCTGCTCGTCACGGGCGTGCTCGTCGCGCGCAAGGTCAAGGGCGGGATCCTCATCGGCCTGCTCGCCGGCACGGTGCTCGCACTCGTGCTCGAAGCGGTCCTCGACCTGGGCCCGAAGGTCGGCGCAGACGGCACCGTGAACCCGCAGGGCTGGGGCCTGTCGGTGCCCGAGCTGCCCGCGCAGTGGGTGAGCCTGCCCGACCTCTCGCTCGTCGGCCAGGTGAGCCTCGGCAGCTTCGAGCGCATCGGCGTGCTCGCGGCGCTCATGCTGGTGTTCACGCTCGTGTTCACCAACTTCTTCGACGCGCTCGGCACCATGACCGGCCTCTCGTCGCGCGCCGGCCTCGCCGACGCGAAGGGCGAGTTCCCGCGGCTGCGCTCCGCGCTCGTCGTCGAGGGCGTCGGCGCCGTCGCGGGCGGGTTCACCTCGAGCTCGTCGAACACGGTGTTCATCGAGTCGGGCTCCGGCATCGGCGAGGGCGCGCGAACGGGCCTCGCGAACCTCGTCACGGGCGCGCTCTTCCTGCTCGCGATGTTCCTCACGCCGCTCACCTCGATCGTCCCCTCCGAGGTCGCGGCGGCAGCGCTCGTGATCGTCGGTGCGCTCATGATGTCGCAGATCCGCGAGATCGACCTCTCCGACTTCTCGGTGCTGCTGCCCGTCTTCCTGACGGTCACCGTGATGCCGCTGACCTACTCGATCGCGAACGGCATCGGCGCCGGCTTCATCGGCTGGGTGGTCATCCGCTCGCTCGCCGGCAAGGCGCGCGGGATCAGCCCGCTGCTGTGGGTGGTCGCGGCCGGCTTCCTCGTCTACTTCGCACGCGGCCCGGTCGAGGCGCTCATCGCGGGCTGACCTCGGACCGATCGGTCGGGGCCGCCGTGCCGCGCAGGCGGGCGATGCCGCGCATGAGGTGGTAGATCACGATCGCCGCGATCGTGCCGAGCGCGATGCCGTTGAACACGACCTCGCCGAAGGTGAAGGTGAAGTCGGCGACGCCGATCACGAGCGCCGTGGCAGCCGTGAACTGGTTCACCGGGTTCGTGAAGTCCACGCGGTTGTCGACCCAGATCTTCACGCCGATGATGCCGATCAGGCCGTACAGGGCCGTGGTGACCCCGCCGAGCACGCCCGGCGGGATGGTGTTGATGACCGCGCCGACCTTCGGCGACAGGCCGAGCAGCACCGCGAACGACCCCGCGACCCAGTACGCCGCGGTCGAGTAGACGCGGGTCGCCGCCATCACGCCGATGTTCTCGCCGTACGTGGTCGTGCCCGAGCCGCCGAAGAAGCCGGCGATCGTCGTCGCCAAGCCGTCGGCGAACAGGGCACGGCCCGTGAAGGCGTTGACCGACGGGTCCGTCATCTGCGCGACGCCCCGGATATGGCCGACGTTCTCGGCGACGAGCACGAGCACGACGGGCAGGAACGCGGGGAGCAGGCCCCAGACCGCGGCATCCGCGATCGGATTCGCCGGCAGGTGGAACGCGGGCAGCCCGATCCACGCGGCCTCGCCGACCGCCGCGAAGTCGACCTCGCCCTGCAGCACCGCCACGAAGTATCCGACGACCACGCCGAGCAGGATCGACATGCGACCGAGGATGCCGCGGAACGCGACGCTCGCGACGATCACGGCGACGAGCGTGACGAGCGCCGTCAACGGGGCCGCCTCGAAGTTCGACTTCGCGACGGGCGCGAGGTTCAGGCCGATGAGCGCGACGATCGCGCCGGCGACGACGGGCGGCATGAGCGCGTCGATCCACCGGGAACCGGCGAACTGCACCACGAGGCCGACGATCGCGAGCAGCACGCCCACGACGACGATGCCGAACAGGGCGGCGCCCATCGGATCATCGACGCCGTCGGCCGCCATCGCCGCCGTGATCGGCGCGATGAACGCGAACGACGAGCCGAGGTAGCTGGGCACGCGGTTGCGCGTCAGCAGCAGGAACAGGATCGTGCCGACTCCCGAGAAGAACAGCGTGGTCGCGGGCGGGAAGCCGGTGATGATCGGCACCAGGAAGGTCGCGCCGAACATCGCGACGACGTGCTGCGCACCGAGTCCGATGGTGCGGGGCCACGACAGGCGCTCACCGGGGGCGACGACCTCGCCGGGGCCGACATGGGTGCCGTCGCCGTGCAGGGTCCAGGGCAGGGGCATGGGCGGCTCCGATCTGCGGTGCGGGGTGGGTCGGACGGATGCTACCGGCTCGCGACCGGTGGCGTCAGCCGCCCCGCCGATCGGGGGGTTCGCCCCATACCAGGCCCTCCGCCGGCTCCGTAGCGTGGAGGCATCCGCCTGAACAGGAGAACCCCGCAATGACCACCGTCACCGACCAGCCCACCGCCCCGTACGCCCCGGCCCCGCAGGCGCCCGCGCCGCAGGCCGACCTCGAGCAGCGCGGCTTCGCCGTCTCGAGCCTCGTGCTCGGCCTCGTCTCATTCGTCGCCGGCTTCACGTTCGTCGTGCCGGTCGCCGGCCTCGTGCTCGGCATCCTGGCGCTCAAGCGCGAGCCGTCGGCTCGGACCATGGCGATCTGGGGCATCGTGCTCAACGGCGTGATGCTCGCCGGCATCGTCGTCGCGGGGCTCGCCGCGGCCGCCTTCGGCCTGGCCGTGCTGCCGTTCCTGCCCTTCGCGTTCGCCTGAGCCGCCCGCGACGACGCCCCGTCCACCCGGCTGGGGCGTCGTCGCGTCTCAGCCGTAGAAGCCGCGCAGCAGCGCCTCGGTGCCCTGGAGGTGCTCGGCCATCGCACGCGCGGCGTCGTCGCCCGAGCCGCGCAGGATCGCGCCGACGATCGCGCGGTGCTGCTCGTCGGAGTGCGCGATGTTCGGTGCGAGCAGCGGGATGCCGTCGAGGAACGCGTTCACGCGCATCCGCACGTCGGCCATGAGCGGGATCACGCTCGGCGCGCCGAGCAGCTCGGCGATGAGCAGGTGGAAGCGGGAGTCGGCGACGCGGTACGTCTCGGCGGTGGCGTCGTGGCAGTCGCGGTAGGCCTGCCAGAGGCGTTCCCGATCGGATGCCGCGAGCGGACGTTCCGCGGCCCGTCGCGCCGAACCCACCTCGATCACCGCGCGCATCGCGAGCGTGTCCTCGAGCTCGGCCGCGAGCACCACGGGGTCGGCGGGCGGCGCGGGGGAGTGCGGCGTCGTGCGCTGCGGCGGCGCGTCGGCGACGAACGTGCCCCCGTACCGGCCGCGGCGGGAGACGACCCACCCGGCCTCGGAGAGCGAGCCGATCGCCTCGCGCAGCGTGTCGCGGCTGACCTCGAGCATGCCCGCGAGCTCGCGCTCGGGCGGCAGCCGCTCGCCCGGCGCGATGAGCCCGAGCCGGATCGACTGCAGGAGCCGCTGGACGGTCTCCTCGAACGCGTTCGCCGGCCGCGCGGGCGTGAGCAGCAGGCCGGCGCTCAGCACCTCGGCGGGCTCGGGCGCGGGCGCGGGCGCCTCGGCCGCGGCCTCCGCCACGGCCCGCTCGTCGTCCGCACCCGTTCGCATCATCCGAGCCTAGAGCGGCGTGACGTAGGCCGAGCTGATGCCGCCGTCGACGAGGAACGTCGACCCGGTGATGAACGACGCGTCGTCGCTCGCGAGGAACGCGACGGCCGCGGCGAGCTCCTGCGGCTCGGCGAACCGCCCGACGGGCACGTGCACGAGGCGACGTTGCGCGCGCTCGGGATCCTTCGCGAACAGCTCCTGCAGCAGCGGCGTGTTCACCGGCCCCGGGCAGAGCGCGTTCACGCGGATGCCCTGACGTGCGAACTGCACGCCGAGTTCGCGGCTCATGGCGAGCACCCCGCCCTTCGACGCGGTGTACGAGATCTGCGAGGTCGCCGAGCCGAGCACCGCGACGAACGACGCGGTGTTGATGATCGACCCGCGCCCCTGCGCGACCATGTGCCGGAGCGCCGCGCGCGAGCAGAGGTAGACCGACTTGAGGTTGACGTCCTGCACCTTCTGCCACGCCGGCAGCTCGGTGGTCTCGATCGAGTCGTCGTCGGGCGGCGAGATGCCGGCGTTGTTGAACGCGATGTCGACCGAGCCGTACACGCGCGCGGCCTCGTCGAAGAGGTGGTCGACCTGCTCCTGGTCGGTCACGTCGACCTGCACGAAGAGGCCGCCGACGGTCGCGGCCGCGGCCTCGCCCGTGGCGCGGTCGAGGTCGCCGATCACGACCCTCGCGCCCTCGGCGGCGAGGCGCTTCGCGGTCGCGAGCCCGATGCCCGACGCGCCGCCGGTGATGACGGCGACGCGGCCGGCGAGCCGCTGGGTGAGGTCGATCGGGGTGAGATCTGCCATGGTGCTCCTTGGGTTCAGGCCGATTCGACGGCGAAGAAGACGTTCTTGGTCTCGGTGAAGGCGAGCGGCGCATCGGGTCCGAGCTCGCGCCCGAGGCCCGACTGCTTGAAGCCGCCGAAGGGCGTGCTGTAGCGCACCGACGAGTGCGAGTTGACCGACAGGTTGCCCGACTCGACGGCGCGGGCGACGCGGATGCCGCGGCTGAGGTCGCGCGTCCAGATCGAGCCCGACAGGCCGAACTCGGTGGCATTGGCGAACCGGATGGCGTCGCCCTCGTCGTCGAACGGGAAGACCGAGACGACCGGGCCGAAGATCTCCTCGCGTGCGACGTGGGAGTCGCGGGCGGGCGTGAGCACCGTCGGCGGGTACCAGAAGCCGGGCCCGCTCGGTGCGCTGCCGCGGAACGCGACGTCGGCGTCGTCCGGGACGAACGAGGCCACTCGTTCGAGGTGGGCCCGCGCGACGAGCGGGCCCATCTCGGTCGCGTCGTCGGCGGGGTCGCCGACCTTCACGGCCTGCACGGCCGGCTCCAGCAGTTCCATGAAGCGGTCGTAGACGCTGCGCTCGACGAGGATCCGGCTGCGCGCGCAGCAGTCCTGGCCGGCGTTCTCGAACACGCCGTACGGGGCCGTCGCGGCGGCCCGCTCGAGGTCGGCGTCGGCGAAGACGATGTTCGCGCTCTTGCCGCCGAGTTCGAGCGTCACGCGCTTCACCTGCTGGGCGCAGCCGGCCATGATGAGCTTGCCCACCTCGGTCGATCCCGTGAAGACCACCTTGCGCACCGTCTCGTTGGTCACGAACCGCTCGCCGACGACCGAGCCCTTGCCGGCGATCACCTGGAACAGCCCCTCGGGCAGACCGGCTTCGAGGCCGAGCTCGGCGAGCCTGAGGCTCGTCAACGGGGTCCACTCCGCGGGCTTCAGCACGACCGCGTTGCCCGCCGCGAGCGCGGGCGCGAAGCCCCACGAGGCGATCGTCATCGGGAAGTTCCACGGCGTGATGACACCGACCACGCCGAGCGGCTCGTGGAAGGTCACGTCGAGCCCGCCCGCGACCGGGATCTGGCGACCCGAGAGGCGCTCGGGTGCGGCGGCGTAGTACTCGAGCACGTCGCGGACGTGCCCGGCCTCCCAGCGCGCCTGCCCGATCGGGTGCCCGGAGTTGACGACCTCGAGCGCCGCCAGTTCCTCGACCGCGTCATCGACGGCGTCGGCGAAGCGGCGAATGAGCCTCGCGCGGTCGGCGGGCGCGACGCGCGCCCACTCGCGCTGCGCGCGTGCGGCGCGCTCGATCGCGGCATCCGTCTCGTCGATCGTGGCCGCGGCGACCGTCGTGACGACGCTCTCGTCGGCCGGGTTGACGATGGTGTGGCTCACGCCATGCTCCTCTCCGCGCGCTGGGTGCGCGCCGCTTCGACGAGGCCCGCGAACAGCCGCCGGTCGGCGGCGTTCTCCTCGGGGTGCCATTGCACCGCGACGCCGAAGGCCGCCCCGTCGAGCTCGACCGCCTCGATGACGCCCTCGTCGGTGCGGGCGGTGACGGTGAGGCCGTCGGCGACCCGGTCGATCGCCTGGTGGTGGTACACGTGCACGGGCAGCGTGCCGCGCGGCTCGTCCTCGTCGCCGAGGATGGCGTCGAGCCGGCTGCCGCGCTCGACGGTCACCTGCGCCTCGCCGAACACGGCCGGCGCCGGCTGGTAGCCCTCGTGCCCCACGACGTCGGGCAGGTGCTGCACGAGCGTTCCGCCGAGGGCGACGTTGAGCACCTGGGCGCCGCGGCAGATGCCGAGGAACGGCACCTCGAGCTCGATCGCCGCGTTCAGCAGCGCGTCCTCCCACGTGTCGCGGTCGGTGCGCGGCGCGCCCGTGCGCTCATGGGCCTCCTGCCCGTACCGGCGCGGGTCGACGTCGGCGCCGCCTGAGACGATGAGCCCGTCGACCGCGGCGAGCACGCGCCGGGCGACCTCGGGCGTGACCGGCTGCGGCGGCAGCAGCACCGCGATGCCGCCCGCGTCGGTCACCGCGTCGAGGTACACCTTCGGCAGGAACGATGCGGGCAGGTCCCACACGCCGGTCTGCGAGCGCTCGAGGTACGTCGTGACGCCGATGACGGGCGCCGCGCCATCCGCCGCCCGGGTGCCCGGCTCAGAAGCGCTCGAAGCCACGGACCCGCTCCCAGTCGGTGACGGCGGCCTCGTACGCGGCGAGCTCGACGCGCGCGTTGTTGAGGTAATGCTCGACGACCTCGTCGCCGAACGCCGCGCGTGCGACCTCCGATGCCCCGAACAGCTCGGCCGACTCCCGGAGCGTCGCGGGCACGCGGGCGACGTCGCTCTCGTAGGCGTTGCCGACGAACACGTCGCCCGGATCGATCCCGTGGTCGATGCCGTGCAGGCCGGCCGCGATGAGCGCGGCCACGGCGAGGTACTGGTTGACGTCGCCGCCGGGCACCCGGTTCTCGACGCGCATCCCGAGGCCGTGGCCCACGACGCGCAGCGCGCACGTGCGGTTGTCGAGGCCCCACGCGATCGCGGTCGGGGCGAAGCTGCCCGCGACGTAGCGCTTGTAGGAGTTGATGTTCGGGGCGGAGAAGAGCGTGAGCTCGCGCATCACGGCGAGCTGCCCGCCCAGGAAGTGCTTGAACATCGTCGACATGCCGCGCTCGTCGTCGGGGTCGGCGAACACCGCACTGCCGCCCTCGCCGCGCAGCGAGATGTGGATGTGGCAGCTGTTGCCCTCGCGCTCGTTGAACTTGGCCATGAAGGTCAGCGCCTTGCCGTGGCGATCGGCGATCTCCTTGGCGCCGTTCTTGTAGATCGAGTGGTTGTCGCACGTGCCGAGCGCCTCGGTGTAGCGGAAGGCGATCTCCTGCTGCCCGAGGTTGCATTCGCCCTTGACGCCCTCGCAGTACATGCCGGCGCCATCCATCGAGTTCCGGATGTCGCGCAGCAGGGGCTCCATGCGCGTCGAGGCGAGCAGGGCGTAGTCGATGTTGTAGTCGCTTGCGGGGGTGAGGTCGCGGTAGCCCTTGCGCCACGCCTCGCGGTACGAGTCGTCGAACACGATGAACTCGAGCTCGGTGCCGACGTGGGCGGTCAGGCCCCGCTCGGCGAGGCGGTCGAGCTGCCGCTGCAGGATGCGGCGGGGCGAGGCCTCCACGGGGCTGCCGTCGAGCCATTCGAGGTCGGCGGTGACCAGCGCCGTGGCCTCGAGCCACGGCGCCATCCGCAGCGTCGAGAGGTCGGGCACGAGCGCCATGTCGCCGTAGCCGCGCTCCCAGCTCGACATCTCGTAACCGTCGACGGTGTTCATCTCGACGTCGACCGCGAGGAGGTAGTTGCAGGCCTCCGCGCCGTGGAGCGCGAGCTCCTCCAGGAACAGGCGCGCCGAGGCGCGCTTGCCGACGAGTCGGCCCTGCATGTCGGTGAAGGCCACGATGACCGTGTCGACGTGCCCGTCGGCGACCGCGGAGCGCAGCCCGTCGAGGGTGAGGAATCCGGTGGGTGCCGCCATGTCGGGCGCCTCCTCGCGTGGTGAATGGTCGGGTTCGGCGACCATTACACCATGCCGCGGCACCCGCGACCAGACCGTCCGGCGCCGAGTTCCTGCCGGTCTCGGGCCATGCCCCCCGGAAAAAGGTCTGTACGAGCGACCATTACGCCCGTACCATGTGGCGCATCAGCATCGCACCCCGCGCCCGCCCCCCAGAGGCCCGCGCGATGACGAACAGGAGCGCCATGGCGAAAGACACCCTCAAGGTCTCGGGCGTGACGTACACGACCGCCGACCAGGGATACTTCGAGAAACGTAAGCTCACCCGCACGGCGGGCGTGTGGGGCCTCTGGGGCCTCGCGGTCGCCGCGGTCATCTCCGGCGACTTCTCCGGATGGAACTTCGGCATCGACTTCGCCGGCTTCGGCGGCATGGTCATCGCCTTCGCGATCCTCGTGGTCATGTACTACGGCCTGATCTTCTCGATCGGCGAGATGGCGTCGGCCATGCCGCACACGGGCGGCGCGTACTCGTTCTCGCGCGCGGCCATGGGGCCGTGGGGCGGCTTCGTCACGGGGCTCGCCGAGACGATCGAGTACGTCGCGACGACCGCCGTGATCGTGTTCTTCTCGGCGTCCTACGCCGACGCGATCACGAGCCAGCTGCTCGGGTTCTCCATGCCCGGCTGGTTGTGGTGGATCATCCTGTACGCCGTGTTCATCGGCATCAACGCCGCGGGCGCGAACATCTCGTTCAAGTTCGCCATCGTGGTCTCGATCATCTCGATCGCGATCCTGCTCGTCTTCAGCGTGATGGCGATCTTCTCGGGCCAGTTCTCGTGGGACAAGCTCTTCGACATCGCGCCCGACCCCGGCCAGAGCGCGTTCCTGCCGCACGGCGTGCTGCCGATCCTGTTCGCGCTGCCCTTCGCGATGTGGTTCTTCCTCGGCATCGAGGAACTCCCGCTCGCGGCGGAGGAGTCGCACAACCCGGTCAAGGACATCCCGCGGGCGGGCATCATCGCGCGCGCCACGCTCATCGTCACGGGCCTCCTGGTGCTGTTCCTCAACACGGGCGTCCTCGGCGCGGAGGCGACGGGCGTCGCCGGCGAGCCGCTGCTCGACGGGTTCCGGGCGATCGTCGGCGACGAGCTCGCGGCGGTGCTGGCGCTCTTCGCGCTCATCGGCCTCCTCGCCTCGTTGCAGGGCATCATGTTCGCCTACGGCCGCAACATGTACTCCCTCTCGCGTGCCGGCTACTACCCGAAGTTCCTCTCGCTGACCGGCAAGCGGCAGACGCCGTGGGTCGCGCTCGTCGCGGGCGCCGTGATCGGCTTCGTCGCGCTCGTGGTCCTCGACGTGCTCGCGCAGGTGGATGCCGAGGGTGCGGGCGCCGTCGCGGGCGCGATCGTGCTGAACATCGCGGTGTGGGGCGCGGTGCTCGCGTACCTGCTGCAGATGGTCGCGTACGTGATCCTCCGGCGGAAGTACCCCAACGCCAAGCGGCCGTACCGCAGCCCGTGGGGCGTGCCCGGCGCGATCGCCGCGGCGGCGATCTCGGCGCTGATCTTCCTCGGCTTCCTGCTCAACCCGACCTTCGTGCCCGCGATCATCGCGATCGCGGTCGTCTACGCCGTCATGCTCATCGGCTTCGGCGTCTACGGCCGCAACCACCTCGTGCTCTCGCCCGAGGAGGAGTACGCGGTCTCGGGCGGCCTGCACGGCGATCCGCAGGCGGAGGGCTACGGCGGGAAGGTCGAGGAGGAGCTCCTCGCCTCCGACGGCGTCGACGCACCGGCCGACGAGACGAAGGGCTGACGGGCCGGGTTCGATCCGATCGGCGCTGCGGCGCCGGACGCCGGGCGGCGGGACGTGGGGGCGTCCCGCCGCCCGATGCCGCCCCGGGCGGGCGCACGGGTCTACGCTGGCGTCGGGGAAGGGGGAGCGATGGAGCCGAGCGGTCCGCGCGCGCCGTCGTGGGCGGCCGTCGCACCCGAACCCGCCTACGCGAAGAGCGAGGACGGGTACGTCGCCTACCAGGTGTTCGGCCGTGGCGACCACGACCTGCTGCTCATCGGCAACTGGGCGAGCAACATCGAGGTGATGTGGGAGCATCCGTCGATGGCCCGGTACCTCGAGCGCCTCGGCCGGTTCGCGCGCGTCATCTGCTTCGACAAGCGGGGCGCCGGCATCTCCGATCCGGTCTCGATGGGGGCGCTGCCGACGCTGGAGCACTGGATGGACGACGCGCGCGCCGTCCTCGATGCGGCCGGCTCCGAGGGCGCCGCGCTCCTGGGCGACGCCGAGGGCGGCCCGATGGCGATGATGTTCGCCGCGACCTATCCGCAGCGCACGCGCGCCCTCGTGCTGGTGAACACCTTCGCGCGGATGCTGCGGGCCGACGACTATCCGATCGGGATGCCCGAGTCGGCGGCCGAGCACCTGCTCGTCACGTGGAAGGAGGGCTGGGCCACCGACGTCGCACTCGGGCTCTCGGCGCCGAGCGTCGCCGACGACCCGCACATTCAACGCTGGGCCCGGCACTACATGCGCCTCTCGGCGACGCCGGCCACGGCCGCCCGGATCTACGGCTGGGTGCTCCGACTCGACGTGCGATCGGTGCTGCCGAGCATCCAGGTGCCCACGCTCGTGCTGCACAAGGCCGAGAATCGGCACTATCGCGCGGCGATGGGACGCTACCTCGCCGAGCACATCCCGGGGGCCAGGTACGTCGAGCTCCCGGGGGCCGACTGGTACCCGCCGTTCGTCGACGCCGAACGCGTGCTCGACGAGATCGAGGAGTTCCTGACGGGGGACCGGCCGGCACCGCCGGACGACCGCATCCTCGCGACCGTGCTGTTCACCGACATCGTGGGATCGACCGACCTCGCGGCCCGGGTCGGCGACCAGCGCTGGCTCGACCTCAAGGCCGCGCACGACGAGCTCGTGCGCGCGCACCTCGAGCGCCACCGCGGACGCGAGATCGCCACGACCGGCGACGGCTTCCTCGCGATCTTCGACGGACCCGCCCGCGCGGTGCGCTGCGCATCGGAGCTCGCCGCCGCGGTCGAGACGCTGGGCCTCTCCATCCGGGCCGGCCTCCACACGGGCGAGGTGGAGCTCCACGACGGCCAGGTCGCCGGCATCGCGGTCCACATCGCCGCTCGGGTCATGGCGCTCGCCGCCCCGGGCGAGGTGCTCGTCTCCGGGACGGTCAAGGACCTCGTCGTCGGCTCGGGCATCCGGTTCGCCGACCGCGGAGCGCACACGCTCAAGGGCGTTCCGGACGAGTGGCGCCTGTTCGAGGTGGCCGGACTGCCCTGATCACGGGCGGGCGGCGGCACGCGCACGATTCGTGCGACGCGCTCGCGCTTCACGCACGAACCGTCCGCCCGATTCCCGACGCCGCCGCGGCGCCCGGCGGTAGGCTCGGAGGAAGATCCGCGCGGTCACCCCGCGCATCCCCGAGGCGATGGAGCCCACGTGTCGATGACCCGACCACATGACCGCACTGCCACCACCCAGCGAGCGGAGGACGAGGTGATCACAGCCGACCAGGCCCGCCCGACGCGGACCGAGACCGACTCGCTCGGCAGCGTCGAGGTGCCGGCCGACGCATACTGGGGCGTCCACACGGCGCGCGCGCTCGAGAACTTCCCGATCTCCAAGCGCCCGATCTCGGTGTACCCCGAGCTCGTGATCGCGCTGGCGCAGGTCAAGCAGGCCGCGGCGCGCGCCAACAAGGAGGTCGGGGTCCTCGACCCGAAGAAGCAGGCGTGGATCGACGAGGCTTGCCAGCGCATCATCGACGGCGAGTTCCACGACCAGTTCATCGTGGGCGTCATCCAGGGCGGCGCGGGCACCTCGACGAACATGAACGCGAACGAGGTCATCACCAACGTCGCGCTCGAGATCGCCGGGTACCCCAAGGCCCGCTACGACATCCTGCACCCTATCGACGACGTCAACCGCAGCCAGTCGACCAACGACACCTACCCGACCGCGATCAAGCTCTCGATGACCGCGTCGCTCACGACGATGCTGTCCGAGCTCGACCAGTTGCGCATCGCGTTCGGGCGGAAGGGCCGCGAGTTCCAGGACGTGCTGAAGGTCGGCCGCACGCAGCTGCAGGACGCCGTGCCGATGACGCTCGGCCAGGAGTTCCACGGCTACGCCACGACGCTCGGCGAGGACATCGCCCGGCTGCGCGAGACGATCAAGCTCCTCTCCGAGGTGAACCTGGGCGGCACGGCCGTGGGCACGGGCATCACGGCCGACCCCGGCTACGGCGCGGCCGTCGTCCGCCACCTCAGCGAGATCACCGGCCAGCCGCTCGAGACCGCGCCCGACCTCGTCGAGGCCACGAGCGATACCGGCGTCTTCATGACGTTCTCGAGCGCGCTCAAGCGCAGCGCGATCAAGCTCTCGAAGATCTGCAACGACCTCCGGCTGCTCTCGTCGGGCCCGCAGGCCGGCCTCGGCGAGATCAACCTGCCGCCCCGCCAGGCGGGCTCGAGCATCATGCCGGGCAAGGTCAACCCGGTCATCCCCGAGGCGGTCAGCCAGGTCGCGTACGCGGTCGCCGGGGCCGATGTCACGGTCATGATGGCCTCCGAGAGCGGTCAGCTGCAGCTCAACGCGTTCGAGCCCGTCATCGCGCACTCGCTGCTCCAGTCGATCACCTGGATGCGGCAGGCGTGCTGGACCCTGCGCGTGAACTGCGTCGACGGCATCACGGCCAACACCGAGTTCCTCGAGGCGCAGGTCGCCTCGAGCGTCGGCGTCATCACGGCGCTCATCCCGTTCATCGGCTACACCGAGGCCGCGAAGCTCGCCAAGACGGCGCTCGCCACGGGCCGTCCGGTCGCCGACCTGGTCGTCGAGGCGGGGCTGATGACCCGCGAGGACGTCACGCGCCAGCTGATGCCGTCACGGCTGTCCGGGGTGCACCCGATCACGCAGGCGATCCCCGTGGTCGAGCGCAAGGGCGAGCCGAGCGACTGACGCGCGGCCGGCGCGCCGGCGCGGTCTGGCCGCGCGCGGGCGGTCAGACCACGCGGCAGTGCGTCGTCAGCGAGCCGATTCCCTCGATCGTGACGGTGACGGTCGAGCCGTCGTGCAGGAACACCTGCGGGTTGCGCGAGTAGCCCGCGCCGCCAGGGCTGCCGGTCGAGATGAGCGTGCCGGCCGGCAGCGTGGCGGTCTTCGAGAGGTACGAGACGATCTCGGCGACGCTGCGCACCATCTCGTTCGTCGAGGCGTCCTGCAGGATGTGGCCGTCGACGTTGGTCGTGAGCCACAGGTCCTGCGGGTCGGCGACCTCGTCGGCCGTGACGACGACCGGGCCGGTGGGCGTGAACCCGTCGAACGACTTGCAGCGAGACCACTGGGCCTCGCTGAACTGGATGTCGCGGGCCGTGATGTCGTTGACCACCGTGTAGCCCCACACGTAGTCGAGGGCGTCGCGCACGGGCACGTCCTTCGCGGGGCGGCCGATGATGACGCCGAGCTCGGCCTCGTAGTCGACCTGGGTCGCGACGTCGCCGGCCCAGGTCGTGGTCATGCCGTGCCCGGTGAGCGAGTTCGGCCAGAGCGAGAAGATCGTCATGGCGGACTCGGAGCGCAGCTTCAGCTCGGAGGCGTGCGCGGCGTAGTTCGCGCCGATCGCGAGCACCTGGGCGGGGCGCAGCACCGCGGAGGCGTGGCGGAGCGTCGCGACCGGGGTCGCCGGCCCGCCGCTCGCGACCGCCGCGTCGACGGCGGCGCGCACGTCGGCCAGCGCGTCGGGCCCGCGTTCGATGAGGCACTGCAGGTCGGCGGGCGCATCGCCCATCACCTCGTCGAGGAAGATCGCGTCGTCGCCGATCACCGCCGCGAGTCGTGGGGTCGTCTGGCCTTCGACTCGGAGGTGTGCGAACTTCACCCGTCTAGGCTATCGGGCGCTCCGGGCCGGGCGCTGTGCGAGGCGTACAACGAAACCGGCGGAACGCTCCCCGCAGGCGACAAGGGTGAGCGACGCGGGCGTACGAGACGGTCAGGCGGATGCCGCGGCGCGCCACAGGTGCATCGAGGCGTAGCTGCGCCACGGCGCCCACGCCTCGCCGCGCGCGGCGAGCGCCTTCGCCTCGCCGGGCAGGCCGAGTCGCGCCGCGCCGTTGCGGAGCGCCAGGTCGGACACGAGCAGCTCGTCGGGTTCGCGCGTGACGCGCATCGCGAGGTAGCCCGCGGTCCAGGGCCCGATGCCGGGCACGGCGAGCAGGTCGGCTCGGAGCTCCGCGCGCTCGCGTTCGGGCGCGACGACGAGCTCGCCCGCGGCGAGCCGGGCGCACACGTCGACGATCGTGCGGATGCGCGCCGTCGGCCCGCGCAGCACGCCGGCGCCCTCCGCGGCGATCGCCTCGGGCGTCGGGAACAGCGTCCGGGTGCGGCCGTCGAACCCGCCGCGGTCGCCGAGCTCGGCCGCGAGCCGGGTGAGCGCGGTGCGGGCGGAGGCCACCGACACCTGCTGGCCGATCAGGGCCCGGACGACGAGCTCGTGCGGGTCGAGCGTGCCGGGCATGCGGATGCCCGGCACCGCGGCCACCGACGGCGCCAGCGCAGGATCGGCCGCGAGCGCGGCGTCGATCGCGACGGCGTCGGCGTCGAGGTCGAAGAGCCGCCGGACCCGGGCCACGAGCGGCGCGAGGTCGGCGAGGCTCGACAGCCGCGCCTCGACGTCGAGCGCGGGGGAGTCGGGCGCCGCCGCGAGCCGCACGAGCGCGGGGCCGGTCGGCAGCGCGAGGGTGCGCTCGTACCGGTCGACGCCGGCCTCCTCGACGCCCGCAAGCGCGCGGTCGGCGAGCCACGCGAAGACGCCGGCGGCGTCGAACGGGGGGCGTGCGGGCAGGCGGAGCCGCACCACGCCGGCGTCGGGTACGGCGTCGGCCGCGACATCCGGCACCGACGGCGCCGACCGCGTCGACCTCGCCGACCGCCCGCGCGAGGTCGCGCGAAGCTCGAGCGGGCTGCGCTCGTAGACGGCGCGGATAGTGTCGTTGAACTGGCGAATGCTGCCGAAGCCCGACGCGAACGCGACGTCGGCCACGCGCATCGAGGTCGACGTGAGCAGCGCGCGGGCGGTCTGCGCGCGGTGCGCCCGGGCGAGGGCGAGCGGGCCCGCGCCGAGCTCGGACGCGAGCACGCGGGTCAGGTGGCGCGGGGTGTATCCGAGCCGTCCGGCGAGGCCGGGCACGCCCTCGCGTTCGACGACGCCGTCGGCGATGAGCCGCATCGCGCGGGCGGCGAGGTCGTCGTCGAGGTCCCACTCGGGCGAGCCCGGCACGGCGTCGGGGAGGCAGCGCTTGCACGCGCGCAGACCGGCCTCGTGCGCCGCAGCGGCCGTGCGGTAGAACGTCACGTTCGTCGGCTTCGGCGGTGCGGCCGGACAGCTCGGCCGACAGTAGATGCCCGTCGAGTGCACGCCGGTGATGAACTGCCCGTCGAAGCGGGCGTCGCGCGCGAGCATCGCGCGATAGCGTTCGGCGAAGGCCGGATCGGCGAGCGGGTCTGCGGTCGTGGTCACCTCTCCAGCGTCGCATGCGGCACCGACGTTCGGTAGCGGAAATCGGACATGGCTGCGCCGGTACGCTGGCGGCATGCGCCACGACGTGCTCGACCAGCTCACCTCCCTCCTCGGCGACCGGCTCGTCGTCGACGGTCCCGCGATGGACGCCGTGCGCGAGGACCGCTCGGGGTGGCGGAGCGCGCATCCGCCGCTCGCGGTCGTGCACGCGGCCTCCGTCGCCGACGTGCAGGGGGTCCTGCGCACCGCGAGCGCCGCCGGCACGCCCGTCGTGCCGCGCGGCGCCGGCACCGGACTCGCGGGCGGCGCGATCTCGAGCGAAGGATCCATCGTGCTCGACCTCTCGCGCATGAACCGCATCCTCGAGATCTCCGAGGTCGACGAACTCGCCGTCGTCGAGGCCGGCGTGCTCAACGGCGACCTCGACCGGGTCGCGCGCGAGCGCGGGCTCTGGTTCGCGCCCGATCCGGCGAGCCGCGCGATCTCCTCGATCGGCGGGAACATCGCCACCAACGCCGGCGGCCTGCTGTGCGCGAAGTACGGCGTCACGCGCGAGTCGGTGCTGGGCCTGGTCGCCGTGCTCGCCGACGGCACGCTGCTGCGCACGGGACACCGCACGGTGAAGGGCGTCACCGGCTACGACCTCACGGCACTGCTGACCGGCTCCGAGGGCACCCTCGCCGTCATCGTCGAGGCGACCGTGCGGCTGCGGCCGCTCGTGCGCGGCGAGACGCACACCGTCGCCGCCGCGTTCCCCGACGTGGAGGCCGCGGGCGCCGCGGTCGGCGGCGTCGCGGCCGCGCGCATCCGCCCCGCGCTGCTCGAGCTCATCGACCCGGTCGGGCTGGCCAGGGTCGCCGAGCACCTCGGCGCCGCGTCGCTGGCCGGGACGCCGCTGGCCGACTTCGCCCCGGGCGAGACGTTCCTCCTGGCGCAGTGCGACGCGGGCGACGCCGCCCACGAGGCCGAGACGATCGCGCGGGTGTTCGAGGCGGCGGGCGGGCGCGTGACCCGGTCGACGGATGCGGCGACGGGCGAGCGCCTGCTCGACATCCGGCGCGCCATGCACCCGGCGCTCGCCGCGCGCGGCAACGTGCTCATCGAGGACGTCGCCGTGCCGCGCTCGCGGCTGCCCGAGATGTTCCGCGCGATCGCCGAGATCGGCGCGCGGTACGGCGTCGAGATCCCCACGCTCGCGCACGCCGGCGACGGCAACCTGCACCCGAACTTCGTGTTCGAGGGCGACGAGGTGCCCGAGCGCATCTGGGCGGCGGCCGACGAGCTGTTCCGCACCGGCGTGCGGCTCGGCGGCACCCTCACCGGCGAGCACGGCGTCGGGCTGCTCAAGCGCCGCTGGCTCGCCGAGGAGGTCGGCGACGTCTCGGTCGAGCTGCAGCGCCGCATCAAGCGGGTCTTCGACCCGCGGGGCATCCTCAATCCGGGCGTGATGTTCGAGCCCGCGAGGCACGGCGCCGATGACGCCGCCGCTCGCTAGGCTGCGGGCGTGAGCCTCACGCCGCCGCCCGCCCCCGAACCCCAGCCGTACCTGCCCGCATGGCAGCCCGCCGCGCCGCCCCGACCGGGGGCCGGGGTCGGCCGGATCGTCGCGTTCGCCATCGCGCTGCTCGTCGGCCTGGTCGTGCTCGGCTACCTCGCGGTCGCGCTCGGCCTCTCGGTCGTGACGACCGGCACGCTGCTCGCGCTCGTGCCGCTCGCGGTCGTCCTGCTCGCGGTGCGCTGGGTGGACCGGTGGGAGCCCGAGCCGCGCTGGGCGCTGTGGTTCGCGTTCCTGTGGGGCGCCGCGGTCTCGGTCGCGATCGCGCTCGTCGTCGACCTCGGCGTGCAGCTCTTCACCGCGCTCACGAGCCCTGAGGGTGTGACCCGCAGCGAGGTGATGGGCGCGGTCGTGCAGGCGCCGATCGTCGAGGAGGTGGCCAAGGGCGTCGGCGTCCTGCTGATCTACGCGTTCTCGCGCTCGCACTTCGACGGACCGGTCGACGGGCTGGTCTACGCCGCGACGGTCGCCGCCGGCTTCGCGTTCACCGAGAACATCCTCTACTTCGGCGTCGCGCTGATCGAGGGCGGCGCGGGCGAGCTCGGCATGACCTTCCTCGTGCGCGGCATCTTCTCGCCGTTCGCGCACGTGCTCTTCACGGCGTGCACGGGCATCGCGATCGGGTTCGCGGCCCGCAACGGCGGACGCGGCCTCATCGGCTGGTTCCTCGCCGGGCTCGTCGCCGCCATCCTGCTGCACGCCTTCTGGAACGGCTCGCTCGCGTTCGCCGACGCATTCCTGCTCTACTTCACGGTGCAGGTGCCGATCTTCATCGGCGCCATCCTGCTCACGGTGTTCCTCCGGCGCGAGGAGCAGCGCGTCACGCGCACGCGCCTGGCCGAGTACGCCGCGGCAGGATGGTTCAACGCCGACGAGGTCGAGGGGCTGTCGACGCCGTCGGGGCGGCGGGCCGCGCTGAACTGGGCGAAGTCGCAGCGGCCGCCGCGCACCGACCAGGTCAGGCGCTTCATCGCGGATGCCACGCGACTGGCCTTCACGCGCAACGCGCTCGCCACCGGCCGCGCCGACGTGCGCCGCCTCGAGGACGAGCGCGTGCTGCTCGACGCGGTCACGCGCGACCGCCGCGCGATCTCGGCCTGAGCCGCGAATCGGCCGACCTCCCGGGAGCCGGTCTATGCTTGCGGCATCCGGAATCGAGGGCGATCGGAGACGGCGTGCGCATGCCGAGCCAGGAACCGCTGGGCAGCGGGTCGAACGACCTGCGCGACCGGCTGCTGCGCGCCCAGGAGGATGCGCTCGCGACCGGGGTCGTGCCGTTGAGCCTGCGCCCGGTCGTCCGGGAGTCGTGGGAACGCGCCATCCGCGGCGCCATCGACCCCGAGCGTGCACTGCCCGCCTTCGAGCTCGACGACGGGGCGTTCCGCGAGTACCGCGCCTCGCACGCGCTCGCGCCCGTCATGCCCGTCATCCGGCGCTTGCTCGTCGACGGGGCGGATGACGCGGGGCTCGTCGTCGCCGTCGGCGACGCCCAGGGCCGGCTGCTGTGGGTCGAGGGCGATCCGCACCTGCGCCGCCGAGCCGAGGACATGCTCTTCGTCGCGGGCGCCGACTGGTCGGAGGGGCGCATCGGCACGAGCGCGCCCGGCACGGCGCTCGAGCTCGACCGCGCCGTGCAGATCCGCGGCGCCGAGCACTACAACCGCATCGTGCACCCGTGGAGCTGCACCGCCGCGCCCGTGCACGATCCCGCGACGGGCGCGCTGCTCGGCGTCATCGACATCACGGGCACCGACCTCGCCGTCGCGCCGCACGCGCTCTCGCTCGTCTCGGCGACCGTCGCCGCGGTCGAGGCCGAGCTGCGCATCGCGAGCCTCGAGACGGCGGTGCGCGCCACCATCCGTCGCTCGCGCATGCGCGCCGTGCCCGCCGTGGCTGAGCGCACGCCGCTCACGGTCCTCGGCGAGCGGCGGCCCCGGCTCGGCGCCCACGAGCTCAGCCCCCGGCACGCCGAGATCCTGACGTTGCTCGCGTGGAACCCGCGCGGCATCGGCGCCGAGCGGTTCGCGAGCCTCGTCTACGAGGGCGACGCCTCACCCGTCACGCTCCGCGCCGAGATCGCCCGCCTCCGCCGCGTGCTCGACGCCGCCGGCGAGCCGCCGCTGGAGTCCAAGCCGTACCAGCTGGGTCGCGGCCTCGACGTCGATGCCGCCCGGGTCCTCCGCCTGCTCGGTCAGGGATCGCTGCGCAAGGCCCTCGCCGAGTACCCCGGCTCGCTGCTGCCCGCATCGACCGCGCCGGGCATCGTCGAGCTGCGCGACGAGCTCGCAGGCCGACTCCGCGAGTCGATGCTCGCCGACGCGACCCCCGAGCTGCTGCTCGAGTTCGCCGAACGCGACGAGCATCGCTACGACGCGGCACTCTGGCGCGCGCTGCTCGAGATCCTCCCGCCGCGGTCGCCTCGGCGTGCGTCGGTCGTGGCGCACCTCGAGCGCATCGAGGCGGCTCTGCGCTGACGAGTGAGGGTTGAGGAGCGCGCTGGTTGAGGAGCGCGCCCAGCGCGCGTCTCGAAACCCGGCCGCGACCACTGCAACGCTCCTGCAACCCCCGGGCAACTCGGGCGCAACGCCCCCGCGCCTAGCGTGGCGACCGCCCCACTCCGAGGGCATGACGACGACGTCACGAGGAGACACGATGACCGTGTACGCCGCGCCCGGCACCGCCGGCGCACTGATCGAGTTCAAGCCGCGCTACGACCACTTCATCGGCGGCGAGTGGGTGAAGCCCGCCGGCGGCGCCTACTTCGAGGACATCTCGCCCGTCAACGGCAAGCCGTTCACGGAGGTCGCCCGAGGCACCGCCGCCGACATCGACGCCGCGCTCGACGCGGCGCACAAGGCCGCGCCCGCGTGGGGCCGCACGAGCGCCGCGCACCGCGCCGCCATCCTGAACGCGATCGCCGACCGGATCGACGCCAACCGCGAACTGCTCGCCGTCGCCGAGACGTGGGACAACGGCAAGTCGATCCGCGAGCCGCTGAACGCCGACCTGCCGCTCGCGAGCGATCACTTCCGCTACTTCGCGAGCCTCATCCGGGCGCAGGAGGGCAGCTTCACGCAGCTCGACGAGGACACCGTCGCGTACCACTTCGACGAGCCGCTCGGCGTGGTCGGCCAGATCATCCCGTGGAACTTCCCGCTGCTCATGGCCGTCTGGAAGCTGGCGCCGGCGCTCGCCGCGGGCAACGCGGTGGTGCTGAAGCCCGCCGAGCAGACGCCCGTGTCGATCCTGGTGCTCGTCGAGCTCATCGCCGACCTGCTGCCGGCCGGCGTGCTCAACGTCGTCAACGGCTTCGGCGTCGAGGCGGGCAAGCCGCTCGCGTCCTCGAACCGCATCCGCAAGATCGCGTTCACGGGCGAGACCACGACGGGCCGGCTCATCCTGCAGTACGCGTCGAACAACATCATCCCCTCGACCGTCGAGCTCGGCGGCAAGAGCCCGAACATCGTGTTCGAGTCGGTCGCCGACCGGCGCGACTCGTTCTACGACAAGGCGCTCGAGGGCTTCAGCCTGTTCGCGTTCAACCAGGGCGAGGTCTGCACCTGCCCGAGCCGGTCGCTCATCCAGAAGTCGATCTACGACACGTTCCTCGACGACGCGATCGAGCGCACCAAGCTCGCCCGCCAGGGCAACCCGCTCGACACCGAGACGCAGGTGGGTGCGCAGGCCTCGAACGATCAGCTGGAGAAGATCCTGAGCTACATCGACATCGGCAAGAAGGAGGGCGCGAGGCTGCTGCTCGGCGGCGAGCGCGTCGACCTCGGCGGCGACCTCAGCGAGGGCTACTACGTCGCGCCGACGATCTTCGAGGGCGAGAACCGCATGCGCCTCTTCCAGGAGGAGATCTTCGGTCCGGTCGTCGCGGTCACGAGCTTCCGCGACTACGACGACGCGATCCGCATCGCCAACGACACGCTGTACGGCCTGGGCGCGGGCGTGTGGAGCCGCAACGGCAACGAGGCGTACCGCGCGGGTCGCGACATCCAGGCCGGCCGCGTGTGGGTGAACAACTACCACGCCTACCCCGCGGGTGCGGCCTTCGGCGGCTACAAGTCATCCGGCATCGGACGCGAGAACAACAAGCAGGCCCTCGCGCACTACCAGCAGACGAAGAACCTCCTCGTCAGCTACAGCGAGAACCCGCTCGGGTTCTTCTGATCCGGATGGTGCACGCCATGTCGATCGACGAGCTGGCCGGCCACGTGGTCGCGTCCGTCACGATCGAGGGCGACGTCTCGCCGCGGGTGGAGCTCACGCCCGCGGCGAGCGTCCTGCTCGCGACCCTGTGGGCGACGCACGGTCCGCTCATGTTCCACCAGTCCGGCGGATGCTGCGACGGCAGTGCCCCCATGTGCTACCCGGCCGGCGAGTTCGCCACGAGCTCGGCCGACGTGCTGCTCGGCGAGCTCGACCTCGGCTCAGGCCGGGTCGTGCCGTTCTGGATGTCGGCCGAGCAGTTCCGGTACTGGCGGCACACGCACCTCACGGTCGACGTCGTGCCCGGCCGGGGGAGCGGCTTCTCGCTCGAGGCGCCGGAGGGCCTCCGATTCCTCATCCGATCCCGGCTCATGGAGGAGTGAGCCGCCACCGAGACCCCGCACCACGGGGCGGCGGAACGCCTGCCTGCCCCCGTTTTCTCGCGGCGTGCGGCTCCCCAGGGGTCGCCCGCACACGAAAAAACTCGCCGCCCTGTGGTGTGGCAATGCCGACATCTCTACGGGGCGACGAGTCTTTAGGGCTTCAGACTGCAAGATGTTCGCCGTTGGCGCAAGCCCCGGGTGGACGCTTGTCCGGCGCGGCCGTCTTCCGTTTGGATGGAGCCCATGACTGACACCAACAGCAAGCCCGAGGTCGACGCTCCCGAGGGTCCGGCCCCCGCCGACCTCGTCATCGAGGACATCGTCGTTGGCGACGGTGCCGAGGCGACGCCCGGCTCGACGGTCGACGTGCACTACCTCGGCGTCGAGTACGAGACCGGCGAGGAGTTCGACTCGTCGTGGAGCCGCGGCCAGTCCATCAACTTCCCGCTGCAGGCGCTCATCGCCGGCTGGCAGGAGGGCATCCCCGGCATGAAGGTCGGCGGGCGCCGCAAGCTCACCGTCCCGCCGCAGAAGGCGTACGGCCCGGCCGGCGGCGGCCACCAGCTCTCGGGCAAGACCCTGATCTTCGTGATCGACCTGCTCGGCGTGAGCTGACGCGCCGCGGCATCCGCATCGCACCGGAGGCCGGTGGACCCGCTGGGTCCACCGGCCTCCGTCATGTTCGCGGAAGAAATCTCCATTCATGTGCATCCGATCCGTGAGGTCCTCCGGAAGTAGGTGGTGACAGGCAAACTCGCCGCCCCGCCTCGCGGGGCCGACCTGGAGGGAACCATGAAGAAGATCCTGATCGCCGGGATCGGGGCGGGCGCGCTCGTCGCGCTCGGCGCCGTCGCACCGGCCACCGCGTCCGAGAACCCGGCGATGCTCTCCGTGCTCCACGGCGTTCCCGACCTCACCGTGGACGTCTACGTCAACGACGAGCTGAAGCTCGACGACTTCGTACCGGGCGACCTCGCCGGCCCGCTCGAACTGCCCGCGGGCACCTACACGGTCGCGATCACCGCAGCGGATGCCGCGGACGCGTCGTCGCCCGCGATCGGCCCGGTCGACCTGCCGCTCGAGGCCGGTGGGAACTACACGGCCGTGGCCCACCTCGACGCCGAGGGCAACCCGACGGCGACGCTGTTCACCAACGACGTGTCGGACATTCCCGCAGGTCAGGGCCGGTTGACGGTGCGCCACACGGCGGCTGCGCCCCCCGTGGACGTGCTCGCCGGCGGCCAGGCGGTCGTCACGAACCTGGCCAACCCCGACGAGCAGACGCTCGACCTCCCGCCCGGCACCGTCTCCGCGGCGGTCGCCGCGACCGGCACGACCGAGCCCGTCATCGGACCGGCCGACGTGACCGTCTCCGAGGGTGCGCTCACCATCGTGTACGCCTGGGGCAGCCTCGAGGACGAGAACCTCGCGCTGGCAGTGCAGAACGTGACGGGCATGCACTCCAGCCCCGACGGCGTTCCCGCGGGTGCCGCGGGGCTCGTGGCGACGAACTCGCCCGAGCAGCAGATGCGCTCGTGGGCCGCCATCGGCCTCGCCGCGCTCGCAGCGATCGCGCTCATGGCCGCCGTCGTCCGCAAGGTCGTGACGGCGAAGGCGGAGCGCTGATCCGTATGGGGGAGAAGGAGGTCGCGACCGGGGTGTTCGGGTCCCTGGTCGCGGCCTCCGCCGTGGTCGGCCTGATGGCCGGGTGCGCCGCGTCGCCGCAGGGGATCGGCGGCGCGGCGGCATCCGACCCGCCGCAGGAGGTCTCACGCCCGGCCGCGTTCGCGCCGCCGGTCGCCGTGCCCGACATCCCGCGGCAGTCGACCGCCCTGGAGGACCAGCCGGTCGCGCCCCCGGCGCCCACCCGCCTCGAGATCCCGGCGCTCGGGATCGACGTGAGCGTGCAGCCCGTCGGCCTCGACGCGCAGGGCCGCATGGGACTGTTCGACGACCCGGCGATCGCGGCCTGGTACCAGTGGGGACCGGCGCCCGCGAGCGAGTCGGGCTCCACGGTGATCGCGGCGCACGTCGACTCGCTCACCTACGACCTGCTCCCGTTCGCCCGGCTGCGCGACGCCGCACCGGGGACCGAGGTGGTCGTGACGGATGCCGCGGGCACTCGTCACGCGTACGCCGTGCAGTCGCTCCAGGTCATCGAGAAGGCCGACGTCGACTGGGACGCCGCCTTCGACCGATCGGGCGCGCCTCGCCTGACGCTCGTGACCTGCGGCGGCGAGTTCGACTACGAGAACCGCCGCTACCTGTCCAACCTCGTCGTGACGGCCGCGCCGCTCGGCTGACCGGATGGAGCGTGGATATGCTGATGCCGGTGCCGCAGGCGACCGTTGCCGCACCACCCGCGCCGGCTTCCGCCGTCGGGGGGATCCGGATCGGTCCGCGAAGGGGTGAGCGTCGCGCGGTGACCACGACCTCCTTCGCCGAGATCGACGACCACGCGCTCGCGCGCGAGTTCGCCGCCGGCGACGAGCGCGCGCTCCGGGAGGCGTACGTGCGATGGTCGCCGCTGGTGTTCCGCCTCGCGCTGCGATCGCTCGGCGATCGCACCGACGCCGAGGACGTCACCCAGCAGGTCTACATCTCCGCATGGCGCGGACGGAGCACGTTCGACCTCGCGCGGTCGACGCTCAGCGCGTGGCTCGTCGGCATCACGCGGCATCGCATCGCCGACGCGCACGAGGCGCGGGCGCGCACCCGGCGCCTCGAGGAGACGCTCGTGTCCGAGGCCTCCGCCGTGCCCGCCGCCGCCGACGACGACCTCGCCGAGCGCGTCATGGTGGCCGAGGAACTCGAACGCCTCGAGCCCGTGCCGCGGCGGGTGATGCAGCTCGCGTTCTACGACCAGCTCAGCCACTCGCAGATCGCCGACGCGCTCGGCATACCGATCGGCACCGTGAAGAGCCATGTCCGACGCAGCCTGGCCAGGCTGCGCGCACGATGGGAGGTGGATGATGGACCACATCGAGCCTGACGAGCTCGCCGTGCTCGCGCTCGACGGGCGGGAGCCCGACGACGCGGTCCGCGCCCACCTCGCCGAGTGCGCGGAGTGCCTCGCCGAGTACGATGCGCTCGCCCGCACGGTCGCGCTCGGACGCGGCGGCGTCGACGAGGGCGAACTCGAGCCGCCGCCCGCGCCGGTGTGGGCGGGCATCCACCGCGAGCTCGGCCTCACGCCCGAGCTGGCGGCGGACCCGTTCGCCGGGCACGCGGCCGCCGATCATCCGGTCGCCGCGCCGCCGGCCACCGCGCCGCCGGCCACCGCGCCGCGCGCAGCGACACCGGTGACGGCTCCCGAGCCGCGCCCCGTCGTCGACCTCGGGTCGCGCCGCCGCGCCTGGTGGCCGGTCGCCGCGGCGGCGGCCGTCGGCGGCATCCTCGCCGGCGTCGCCATCGGCGCCGCGATCGGCGGCCTCGGCGGCGACGACGCACCGACGCCGGCGCCATCGGTCGTGCTCGCGAGCGCCGACCTCGCGGCGTTCCCCGGGTGGGACGACGCGACGGGCCACGCGTCGGTCGAGGAGGACGCCGACGGCGTCCGCTCGATCGTCGTCGACCTCGACGCCGCGGTGCCCGAGGGCGACGTGCGCGAGGTCTGGCTCATCCGCTCGGATGCCTCGGGGCTCGTGAGCCTCGGCCTGCTCGACGGCGACTCGGGCCGGTTCGTCGTGCCGGCGGGCATCGACCTCGCCGAGTTCACCCTCGTCGACGTCTCCGCCGAACCGGTCGACGGCGACCCGGCTCACTCGGGTGACTCGATCGTGCGCGGCGAGCTCAGCGCGACCTGAGTCCGGGGCGGTCCTCGTCGCGGTCGGGCGGCGCCGGCGCCGGGCGTCGGCCGTTGGCGGGCCGCGACGGAGCGCGCTCGGGCTCCGCGACATCCCGCACCCGGTCGACGAGGTCGCGCCACGGGCCCGTCACCTGTCGCTCGGCGAGCGTGGCCTCGTGCGGCTCGCAGCGGATGCGGTACGTGTAGCGGTCGGGCTCCAGCGGTGCGGGCGGCGTCTCGCTCCACGGGAGCCGCTCGATGAGCAGCACCCATTCCTCGGGGTCGGGCTGGTCCTCGACGTTGACCGTCCACGAGAGCCGCAGCCCGGCGATCCCGCCGCTGCGCACGACCTCGACGTCCATGCCGCCGATGCTACTCCCGTCCTCCGCGGGAGCTGCCGATGAGAGGATGGCGGGCATGGCCCGGATCACGGCGCGCCGACGCGTCACCCGATACACGTTCGGCGAGCGCGTCTCGCGGCGAGAGGACGAGCTGACCGCCGAGGAGCCGCTCGAGGTTCGCGTCGGCGGACGCGCGCTCGCCGTGACGATGCGCACGCCGGGCCACGACGTCGAGCTCGCGCTCGGCCTGCTCGTCTCGGAGGGCGTGGTGCGCGGCCGCGACGACGTGCTCGGGGCGCGGCACTGCGCGGGCGAGCCGGCGGGGTCGGGCGAGTTCAACGTGATCGACGTGGCCGTCGCCCCCGGCGTCGTCGTGCCCGTCGGTGCACGGCACGCGCTCACGATGACGAGCGCGTGCGGCGCGTGCGGGAAGGACTCGATCGACGCGGTGCGCACGCGTTCGGTCCATCCGGTCGCCGACGACCCGGTCGAGGTCGACCCCCGATGGCTCGCCGGCCTGCCCGACCGCATGCGCGAGGCGCAACCCGTCTTCGAGCGCACGGGCGGGCTGCACGCCGCCGCGCTCGTCGACGTCGCGCGCGACGAGGTGCTCGTGGTCCGCGAGGACGTCGGCCGGCACAACGCCGTCGACAAGGTCGTCGGCTGGGCCGTCCGCGAGGGCCGCCTGCCGCTCGCCGGCACCGCGCTCGTGCTCTCCGGGAGGGCGGGCTTCGAGCTCGCGCAGAAGGCGTCCATGGCAGGGATCCCCGTGGTCGCGTCGGTCTCGGCGCCGTCGTCGCTCGCCGTCGACCTCGCGAACGAGGTCGGCCTCACGCTCGCCGGGTTCGTGCGCGGCGGCTCGATGGTCGTCTATTCGGGCGATCACCGCCTCCGGGCATGCGAGGCCGTCGCGGCGTTCGCGACCGCCCGGGAGGTGACGGCGTGACCCCCGAGCACGGCGAGTACCCCGACCTCGTGGTCGGCCCGCCCAAGCACGAGGCGGTCGGGCCCGAGGCGATCGTCCGGACGCTGGAATCGACCATCCGCAAGCTGGGCCCGGCTCGCGCCGCCCGCCTCCTGCTCGACGTGAACCAGGACGACGGCTTCGACTGCATGAGCTGCGCGTGGCCCGATCCGGGGCACCGCAACCAGCTCGAGTTCTGCGAGAACGGCGCGAAGGCGATCACCTGGGAGGCGACGCCGCTCACCGTGCCGCGCGAGTTCTGGGCGAGCCATCCGCTCTCGTCGCTGCAGGATGCCACCGAGTACTGGCTCGGGCAACAGGGCCGGCTCGTGGAGCCGGTGTACAAGGCCGCCGGCGCCGACCGGTACGAGCCGATCAGCTGGGAGCGCGCCTTCGAGATCATCGGCGAGCGGCTCAACGCGCTCGCCTCGCCCGACGAGGCCGCGTTCTACACGAGCGGGCGCACCGCGAACGAGACCGCGTTCCTCTACCAGCTGTTCGTGCGCGCGTTCGGCACGAACAACCTGCCCGACTGCTCGAACATGTGCCACGAGTCCACGGGCACGGCGATGAACGAGGTCGTCGGCGTCGGTAAGTCGACGATCACCTACGCCGACGTGGGCAAGGCCGACCTCGTGATCGTGATGGGGCAGAACCCGGGCACGAACCATCCGCGCATGCTCAGCGCGCTCGAGGAGACCAAGCGCGGCGGCGGCTCGATCGTCGCCGTGAACCCGCTCCCCGAAGCCGGGCTCATCCGCTACAAGAACCCGCAGAAGGTGCGGGGGATCATCGGGCGTGGCACGGCGATCGCCGACCGCCTGCTCCAGATCCGCTCGGGCGGCGACCTCGCCCTGCTGCAGGCCGTCTCCCGGCGCGTCCTCGATGCCGAGGCCACCGCTCCCGGAGCGGTGCTCGACCACGCGTTCCTCGCCGAGCACACCGCGGGGTTCGACGCGTTCGCCGCGCACCTCGCCGACCTCGACGAGGAGGCGGTGCTCGAGGCGACCGGGCTCACCGTGGAGGAGATCGACGATCTCGCCGCCCGGTATATCGCCGCCGAACGGGTGATCGTCACCTGGGCGATGGGGCTCACGCAGCAGCGCAAGGCGGTCGACACGATCAAGGAGGTGATCAACCTCCTGCTCCTGAGGGGGAACATCGGCAAGCCGGGTGCCGGCGCGTCGCCGATCCGAGGGCACAGCAACGTGCAGGGCGACCGCACCATGGGCATCTGGGAGATGATGCCCGAGTCGTTCCTCGACGCCCTCGGCCGGGAGTTCTCCTTCGAGCCGCCTCGCGCGCACGGCCTCGACGCGGTCGGCACCCTGCGGGCCCTGCAGCAGGGCCGGGTGAAGGTCTTCGTCGCGCTCGGCGGCAACTTCGTCGGCGCGATCTCCGACACGCTCGCCGCCGAGGAGGCCATGCGCGGCGCGTCGCTGACGGTGCAGATCTCCACCAAGCTCAACCGCTCGCACGTCGTGACCGGCGAGGAGGCCCTCATCCTGCCTGCGCTGGGGCGCACCGAGATCGACGTGCAGCAGACGGGTGCGCAGTTCGTGTCCGTCGAGGACACCGTGTGCGCGGTGCACGCGTCCCACGGCAGCGTCCCGCCCGTCGGCGACGACCTGCGCAGCGAGGTCGCGATCGTCGCGGGCATCGCGCGGGCGACGCTCGGCGACCGCGTCGCGATCGACTGGGAGGGCATGACCGCGGACTACGACGTCATCCGCGACCACATCAGTCGCGTCGTGCCCGGCTTCGAGCGATTCAACGACGACATCCGGGGCACGTACGGGTTCGTGCTGCCGAACGGGCCGAGGGACTCCCGGACCTGGGCGACCGCGACCGGCCGCGCGCAGTTCTCGGTCAGCGCGCTGGAGCCGATCGAGGTGCCGCCCGGGCGCCTCATCCTGCAGACCCTGCGCTCGCACGACCAGTTCAACACCACCGTGTACAGCCTGAACGACCGCTACCGCGGCATCCGGAAGGGCCGCGACGTCGTGTTCGTGCACCCCGACGACCTCGCCGAGCGCGGGCTCGCCGACGGCGATCGCGTCGACGTCGTGAGCGAGTGGGCGGGGGAGCCCGACCGGGTGCTGCGCGGGCAGCGCGTCGTCGCCTACCCGACGGCGCGCGGCTGCGCGGCGGCCTACTTCCCCGAAGCGAACGTGCTGGTGCCGCTCGGCAGCACCGCGATCGGCAGCAACACGCCCGTGTCGAAAGCGGTCATCGTGCGGCTCGAGCGGGTGGGCTGAGCCTGGTCAGTCGGGGTCGAGGCCCACGGCGCGCCATCCGCTCGCCACCGCCCTGGCCTCGCGCGAGGTCGCGCCGAAGCGCGCCGTCGCGGCCGCGAGCGTCGCCGAGGCGAACACCGCGAACCCGTCGTCGGGGCCGAGCACGCCGTCGGTGAGCGTGTCGTACCAGACGCGGCCCGCGTGCTCCCACGCGAAGCCCCCGAGCTCGACGGCTGCGAGCGCGAACGCGCGGTTGGGGATGCCCGAGTTCAGGTGCACGCCGCCGTTGTCGTCGCTCGTGTGCACGTAGTCGCGCAGGTGCCCGGGCTGCGGGTCGCGGCCGAGCACGTCGTCGTCGTAGGCGGTGCCCGGTTCGATCAGCGACCGCAGCGCGCGGCCCTGCACGAGGTCGGTGAACACGCCCTCGCCGATGAGCCAACTCGCGGCCTCGGCATCTTGCCCCATCGCGTACTGCTCGACGAGCGCGCCGAACACGTCGGACACGTGCTCGTTGAGCGCGCCCGACTGGTCGCGGTAGCGCAGCCGCGCGGTCGCCTCGGTGACCCCGTGGGTGAGCTCGTGCCCGACGACGCTGAGCGAGTGCGTGAACCCGCGGAAGACCTCGCCGTCGCCGTCGCCGAACACCATGCGCTCGCCGTCCCAGAAGGCGTTGTCGTACCGGTCGCCGAAGTGCACGGTCGCCTCGAGGGAGGCGCCGCCGTCGTCGATCGCGTCGCGGCCGTACGCGCGGTGGAAGAGCCGGAACACCTCGCCGAGTCCGTCGTACGCCTGGTCGACCGGGACGTCGCCCGTGTCGGGCTCGCCCTCGCGGCGCACGAGCCGGCCGGGCAGCGTCTCGAGGTGCTCGGCGTCGGAGATGCGGCGGTCGGGAGCGGCGGCGGGGGCGGCGATACCGGGCTCGGCGCCCGCCGCGTCGGGACGCGGCGACGGCCACCGCTCGCGCTCGGGTTCGTGCGCGACGAGCGGGGGGTGCGAGCCCTCGGCCCGGAGGTCGCGGAGCGGACGGTCGCGGAGCAGCGACCGGCGCGCCGCGTCGGCCGCGACGTCGTAGTGACCGGTCGCCTTGGCGACGCGCCGCAGCAGCCAGGGCGGGACGATGCCGTGGGTCGGCGGGCGTTCTCGTGCGGCGGCGGCCGGCGGCATCCGGGTCATGCGTCGATCGTGTCATGCGCCGCCGACAGGCTCGGGCGGTCGCCGGCGCGAGTCGGCTCCGAGCGTCGGCTCCGAGTCCGCCGCGACATCCGCCGCATCAACCGGCCCGCATGGCAGGCTGGTGGCGTGCCCGTGATCGCTCCCGCCCAGTACGAGGTGCGCACGCACCCGATCGCCCTCGTGCCCGCGGTGCTCGTGTGCTCGGCGGCGATCCTGCTCTTCGGGTTCATGCAGAACCTCGCCGGCTACGCGGTGCTCGCCGTCGGGCTCGTGATCGCGTGGCTCGTCGATCGTTCGGGGCGCACCGAGCGCCTCCTGCCCGACCTGGCGCTCATCGCGATCGGCCAGGTGATCATCTCGACGATGCCGCTCGAGGCCGACATCTCGTTCCCGGCCATGGTGCGGTTCGCCCTCGTGCTGGGCCTCGCGGTGGTGGTGCCGTACGCCATCTCGCGGTACGTCTACGGCGACCGCGTCATCCGGTTCCCGTGGCGCACCGGCCGCCGCTGGACGCGCACGCAGTGGTGGTACCTCATCGGCGTGACGTTCGCCGGATGGCTCATCCTGCCGTTTTACTTCATCACCTCGGGCGTGTACCAGAACTGGCCGACCGTGACCGAGCCCAGCGAGATCGCGCGCCTCTTCGTCGGCGTCAACGCGGTCGGCACGTGGGACGAGCTGTTCTTCATCTGCACGGTGTTCGCGCTGCTGCGCCGGCACTTCCCGACGTGGCAGGCGAACCTGCTGCAGTCGATCGTGTTCGTGTCGTTCCTCTGGGAGCTCGGCTACCAGGCGTGGGGGCCGCTGCTCACCATCCCGTTCGCGCTGATCCAGGGCTACACGTTCAAGCTCACCAAGTCGCTCACGTACGTGCTCGTCGTGCACCTCATCTTCGACGCGGTCGTGTTCATGGTGATCGTGTACGCGCACAACGGGTGGCCGGCGATCTTCCCGCTGGTCCCGGGCGGGTGACGGGCGGGCAGCAGATGACGGATGGCACGGGCCGGCCGGCGCGCATGCGGGCCGTGCGGTACGACCGGTACGGCGGGCCGGAGCGGTTGCGGCTCGTCGAGGCGCCGGTGCCCGTGCCGCGGGCCGGCCAGGCACTGGTGCGCGTGCGGGCGTCGTCGGTCAACTCGTGGGACTGGGACCTGCTGCGCGGCCGGCCGTGGTACGCCCGGATCGCGGGGCTCCTGCGCCCGGCGCACCCGGTGCTCGGCGCCGACCTCGTCGGCGAGGTCGTGGGGCTCGGCGAGGGCGTCGGGCACGGCGAAGGGCGTCGGGCACGGCGAGGGCGTCGCGTCGTTCGCGGTCGGCGACCTGGTGTGGGGCGACGTCTCTTCCGCGGGTTGGGGCGGCTTCGCCGAGTTCGCCGCGGTGGATGCCACGGCGCTCCGCTCGCTCACCGCCGGACTCGATCCGGTGATCGCGGCCGCGGTGCCGCAGGCGGGCGGGCTCGCGTGGCAGGCGCTCGTCGACGTCGGACGGGTCCGGGCGGGGGAGCGGGTGCTCGTCGTCGGCGCGGGCGGCGGTGCGGGCACGTTCGCCGTCCAGCTTGCGCGGCACCTCGGGGCTGAAGTCGTCGGGGTCGACCGTGCGGCCAAGCTCGACCTGCTACGCGAGCTCGGTGCTTCCCGCGTCGTCGACGCTGACGATGCCGCGGCCGATCCGTTCACGGATGCTGCGGCCTACGACGTGATCGTCGACCTCGTCGCCACCCGCTCGCGCTCGACCTACCGCGGGGCCCTGCGACCCGGCGGCCGGCTCGTCGTCGTGGGCGGTTCGACGCGCACGATCGGGGCCGTGGCCGCTACCGGCGGACGCCCCGACGACGAGGGAGGCACGCTGCGGCTGCTCGCAGGGCAGCCGAACGGCGGACTCGACGAGCTCGGCGCGCTCGTGGCATCCGGTGCCGTCACGCCCGTGGTCGAGGAGGTGCTGCCGCTCGAGCGGGTGCCCGAGGCGCTCGCGCGCATCGGCGCGGGGACGGTGCGGGGCAAGCTCGTGATCGCGCCGTGAGCTGTTCCGGCTGACTCGACCCCGCGGCCGGACTCGCGAACGGACTCAGGTCGGTGCACGCAGCCGCCGTGCGCCGCGCACCGCCGCGAACGCGAGCACGACCGCGGCCGAGGCGAGTGCCGCGCTCAGACTCCATTCCAGCGGGCCGGGCGGCGGGGACGGAGTCTCGAACACCGCGCCGTCGTCGCTGCGGTAGACCGTCGCGGTGACGCCGACCGGGAGCGCGTCGCTGCGCAGGTCGGCGCGGGTGCCGTCGGCGAGTTCCACGGTCACGATGCGGAACAGCTCCGGGCGGCTGCCGCGCCGGTCGGCGACCAACCGCTCGTCGGTGTGCTCGTCGACGACGGACGCCTCGACCGGCGTGAACGACGCGGACGCTCGGGCTGAGATCTCGCCGATCGCGGCCACCGCCCACACCGCGAGCACGACGGCGATGAGTGCGAGGACGGCGGCGGTGAGCGCGGGCGGCGGGTAGCCGTCGCGGTCGTCGGTTGGTCGTTCGGCGCTGGTCATCGCGGTGCGATCTCGTGAGTCGCTCACCCCGATTCTGCCACCGGCGCGCCAGTCCCGGCCCCGACGGCAGCCTCGCAGGGGGCGCCCCGTGTCGCCCCGGCGGAACGGCTCGAGTTCAGAACGGCGCCGGCTGAGCCTCCTGCTCGATCAGCATGGCGAACTCGTGTTCGATCGGGTGGTCTGGATCGAGCGGGGGAGGTGGCGGAAGGCCGATCCCGTCGCCCGCACCGACCGGTACGAACGGCCGCTCGGGGAGCGTGCGCAGCACGTGACCCGCGGGGGAGCTCCACCGCATCACGCCGCCGGGCTCCTGCGCCACGCGCCATCCGCTCTCGTGTTTCAGTCGGTGATGGTGCCGGCAGAGCACCGCGAGGTTCGAGCTCTCAGTGACTCCGTCGTCGGCCCAGGCGGTGGTGTGGTCGAGGTCGGCGCGTTCGGCGCGGCGCGAGCAACCGGGGAAGCGGCAGCGGCCGTCGCGCACGCGCACGTAGCCGTCGAGGTCGGCCGGGGCCCGGTAGTGCTCGCGGCCGTAGCTGAGCGCGGCGCCGATCTCGGGGTGCACGAGGATGCGCCGCATGGAGGGCGCGTGCGCCGCGAGGCGGCGCGCGGTGTCGGCGTCGATCGGGCCGTACCCTTCGAGGTCGGCGGGCTCGTCGTCGAGGCCGAGCAACGTGAGCACCGGCACCGTCACGAGGATGCAGGGCTGCACCGCGCCCGTGGCCGCGGCGGCGGTGCGCGTGGGGTCGTCGTCGGCGAGCGTGCCGCCGAGGAGCAGGTCGGCCGCGAGGTCGGCGGCGCGCTGGGCGGCGGTGCGCTCGTCGCCGGATGCTGCGCGCGCGGCGAGCACGTCGAGCCGGTGGTCGATCGCGATCGCGCGCTCGGCCTCGAGGTAGAGGCTCAGCCACGCCATGCCGTCGGGCGCCGGCTCGACGCAGACCCGCCGCTCGAGCGAAGCCCGGGCGCGCCGGTCGGCGAGCGGTTCGGGGTGCAGTCGCTCGCGCACCTGCCGCATGCGCCGGCGCACCTCGGCGTTCGTCGACGCGACGCCCCGCGTCCCGGCGGCCGACGCCGCGTCGAGCGCGACGCGCTCGACCGCGTCGGCGACCTCGGCCGGCAGGTCGCGGGTGAGCTCGAGCACCGAGCGCACCTGGGTGAGCGCGAGCTCACCTGCCTCGAGGGCTTCGAGGGTCGCGACGCGCGGCCCGGTGAGGCGCTCGGCCTCGGTCAGCAGTCGCGACGCGGATGCCTCGTGCTGGCCGAGCGTCGTCGCGAGCTCGGCGACGAACGACCGGGTCGCCAGGTCGCGCTCGTTCGCCGTGCTCGAGGCGGAGACGCCCTCGACCTCGGCCGCCAGGTGCCGGGCGCGCTGGATGCGCTCGTACTGCTCGGCATGGATGCCGCGGAGCACGCCCTCGAGCGCCGCGATCGCGGTCAACTCGAACTCGAGCGCCGCTTCGGGCGAGAGGTCGAGGATCGCTGGCATGCACTCATCGAAGCAGGACCCTCCGACATCCGATCGAGGCGCGAAACCGCCGTTCACCCGCTCATTGCCGCACGCCGTCAGGCGTTCGGCGCCCGAGCCCGGAGAGGGCGGCGAGGGTGGCGCGGCAGCGGCCGCGCCATCCGCTCGCCTCATCCCTCGACGGCCGCCCCGCGCTCCGCGAGCCACTCGCGCAGCACCGTCACGTGGTTCACCCTCTCGTCGCGCGCCCCGAACACGAGCGTGACGCGCTCGTGCGCGCGGCCGGTCTCGAGCAGCGCCTCGGCCGCCGGGTTCGCATCGAGCTCGGACCTGTAGCGCCCGGCGAACTCGTCGAAGCGGCCCGGATCGTCGCTGTGGTGCCACTCGGTGCGGAGCTCGGGGGAGGGCGCGACCTCCTTGGCCCATTCGTCGAGCTCGGCGCGCTCCTTGGAGACGCCGCGCGGCCAGAGCCGGTCGACGAGCACGCGGTACCCGTCCGATGCCTCGGGCGCGTCGTACACGCGCTTCATCGCGAACGCCATGCCGCCATCCTGCCCGAGTCCCGCCCGCGCGGGCGCTTCCGGCACGCCATCCGGCTCGCCATCAGATCGCCGACCACCCGCCGTCGGAGGGCAGCACGACGCCGGTCACGTTCGCGGAGTCGTCGCTCGCGAGCCACGTGATCGCGGCCGCCAGCTGCTCGGCCGTCGCGACGCCCGGGATGATCACCTGCATGAGCGGCCCGAGGCGGCCCTGCGCCCACTCCGAGTTCCAGGGCGCCTCGATGTTCGTCGCGGTGGCCCCCGGCGCGACGGCATTCACGCGGACGCCCTTCGGCGCGTACATGAACGCCGTGTTCTTCGTGTAGCCGATCACGGCGTGCTTCGACGTCGTGTAGGCGACGCCCGCCGCCGAGCCGCGCAGGCCGGCCTCGCTCGTGACGTTGACGATCGCGCCGCCGCCCGCCTCGATCATCCGCGGCAGCACCGCCCTCGTCAGCCGCATGATCGCCGTCACGTTGACGGCCATGACGCGCTCCCACGTGGCGTCGTCGACCTCCGCCGCGGGCAGGAAGGCGTCCATGATGCCGGCGTTGTTCACGAGCACGTCGACGCGCTCACCGGCGGCCGCGACGAGCGCCTGCGCGGTCTCCTCGCTCGCGACGTCTCCCGCGACCGCGACGAACCCGGCGTCGGGGTGGTCCGCGACGAGTGCGTCGAGCCGTTCCTGCGAGACGTCGCTCGCGACGACGCGGGCGCCCTCCTCCGCCAGGCGAAGGGCCGTGGCGAGGCCGATGCCGGACCCCGCTCCGGTCACGATCGCCGTGCGGCCCTCGAAGCGTGCGCTGGATGCAGCCATGTCGTGTCACTCCTCATCGTCACGGGCTGGAAGGCACGCTACGGGTGGGGGAGCAGGGCGGGTAGGGCACAAGGTACCGCCGCGTCGAAGGGCAGCAGACGGGGGCGAGCGGATGCCGCGTGCATGAGGAGCGCGGCACCCGCCCGGGTCACTCGGCACGCTACGCCCGGTGCGGTGGTGCGGCAACCCCGCGGGCCCGACTCAGCCCCGGGAACGCGTGATCTCGAACGTGCCGTCCGCGTTCCACTCGACGACGAGCAGGTCGGAGCGCGTCGCGTCTCCGGCGATGCCGTCGCCGTCGCCGTCCCGGCCGCCGCCCAGTCCCGCCGGGATCGGCGTGCGCAGCGACATCCCGTCGCCGACGAGCCGCTCGACCGAGGTGCAGTTCCAGATCATGCCGTTGGCCTCGAGGCGCACGATGAGGCACGCGATCGCCTCGTGCGACATCGCGGCGTACACGCCGGCGCCGCGGATCGGCGCCTCGGGCCCGATGAGCTGGGCCACCCGCGTGACCGGGAAGATCTCGTTCAGCCAGCCCGGCAGCGATCCGTTCACGCGATCCGGGTCGCGGAACACGTCGAGCGCGTCGCCCCGCGGCAGGCCCGCGGCGCTCTCGAGGCCCAGCACCGGCCGCGGCGAGATCTGCACCTGGACCTCGGGCCGCCTGGCAGCGACGTCTCCGGTCCACGACCATGCTGCGGCGAGTGTCGCACCGGCGAGCAGCCCGATCAGCGCGGCCACCGGCGCCGAGGCGCGGGCGCGAGGCCATCGCCGCGATCGATCGGCGGATGGCGCGGATGGCGCGGATGCCCCGGATGGCGCGGCCGGCGCGGGCGCGGATGCCTCGGCCGCGGCCGATGCCGCTGCCGACACGAATGCTCCGGATGGCTCGGCGCCCGCTGCGCGCACCGCGCGGCCCGGATCGGACTGCAGCAGCCGCCACTCGCTCTCGGTGACGGAGACGGTCCGGCCCGTGCGCGGATCGATGCGATCGACGCGCGGCTCATCGGCCCCGGCGCGTGAGTAGACCCGCGCCTCGAGCTCCGACCGATCCACGTCGCCAGCCATGCCCGACCCGCCTCGTTCGGAGGCTATACCCGCGCGACCCGTGGAGGGTATGCCGCGAAGTGGGGGTCCGTCCGGGCCGTGCCATCCGCTCTGCTAGAGTATGGAGGTTGCCGTGAATCGGCCGCGCATCAAGAGAGCCCAGGCACACGGCCCCGGGCAGCGCGCAACGAGAAGGAAGGGGATCCCATCTATGGCACTGGATGCAGAGACCAAGAAGGCGATCATCGAAGAGTACGCGACGCACCCCGGTGACACTGGATCCCCCGAGGTCCAGATCGCGATCCTCACCAAGCGGATCAAGGACCTCACCGAGCACCTCAAGGAGCACAAGCACGACCACCACTCGCGTCGTGGCCTCCTGCTCCTCGTCGGTCAGCGTCGTCGTCTGCTCGGCTACCTCGCCGACGTCGACATCAACCGCTACCGCGCGCTCATCGAGCGTCTCGGGCTGCGCCGCTAAGCGACGTACCCGACGCGGCTCTCGATCGACACCGCGAACTTCTTGCGAAGGCCCCCGGCCGGCTCATCACGAGCCCGCCGGGGGCCTTCGTCATGTCCGGGATCAGCGCCCGTGGCCGCGTCGCAACCCGTACACGGCGACGATGATCCCGAGCAGTGCGATGACCGGGCCGAGGATCGCCCACAGGGTCGAGCCGGTCATGGGGCTGCCGCCGAGGAATCCGAGCCCCTGGAGCGTGAAGACGACGCCCAGGACGGCGACGACGACGCCGACCGCGACGAGCGCGGGCCTGCGCACGCGAGGCTCGTTCGCGTCGTTCATGCCACGATCGCCATCTCGTGCGGCGTGCGGTTCAGGCGGCGCCCGCCGTCGGGCTCGACGGTGACGATGTCCTCGATGCGCACGCCGAAGCGCCCGGGCAGGTAGATCCCGGGCTCGATCGAGAAGCACATGCCGGGCTCGAGCAGGTGCCGCTCGCCCTCGACCATGTACGGCGGCTCGTGGGTCGTGAGCCCGATGCCGTGGCCGACGCGATGGATGAAGTACTCGCCGTAGCCGGCCTCGGTGATCACCGCGCGGGCGACCCGGTCGACCTCCTGGCACTCGATGCCGGGGCGGACGGCCCCGAACGCCGCCTGCTGGGCCTCCCGGACGAGGTCGTGGACGCGGCGCTCCTCGTCGGTCGGCTCGCCGACGTGGACGGTCCGCGTGGTGTCCGAGCCGTAGCCGTGCTTCAGGCCGCCGAAGTCGAGGACCACCATGTCGCCGTCCTCGATGATGCGGTCGCCGACCTCGTGGTGCGGGTTGGCGCCGTTCGGGCCCGACCCGACGACGGTGAAGTCGACCTGCGAGTGCCCGAACCGCATGAGCAGCGCGGCGAGGTCGGCGCCGACCTCGCGCTCGCTGCGGCCTGCGAACCGGACCTTCAGGATGTCACCGTACGCGGCGTCCGCGGCCGCGCCCGCCGCGGCGAGCCGCCGGAGCTCGTCGGCGTCCTTGATCGCCCGCAGCATCGGCAGCGCCGTCGTCATCGCGACGTACGACGTCTCGGGCCGCAGCCCCTGCAACCCGAGCAGGTGCATCGCCCACGCCGAGTCCGACACCGCGTAGCGCCCGGACGCGAGCAGCGGTGCGGCGGTGGCGTACGGATCGCTGCCGTCCGTCCAGTCGAGCAGGCGCAGCACGCCGGCGCCGACGGCCTCCTCGGCATCCGGCCGCTCGAGCTTCGGCACGACGAGGCTCGGATCGCCGCCCACCGGGACGACGAGGAGCGTGAGCCGCTCGGTGATCGCCACGGGCGCGTAGCCGGTGAGGTACAGCAGGTCGGGTCCCGGGGTGACCAGCAGCCCGTCCAGGCCGGCGGCCTCGGCGGCGCCCGCCGCGCGCCGCAGTCGTGCGGTGAAGTCGTCGATCGTGAAGGGGACCGGCTCCTCCGAGCCGATGGCATCCGTCATCTCGACCTCCCGGGTCGCCCTCGTCGCCGTGCCGCATTCGCGGATGACCGGACCGTAGCGCGCGAGTCGACCGGCGTTCGGGCACTTGGGCCTGTCAACCCCCTGCCGCCGGGCGTCGCGCGCTGCCTACCGTGGACGCGGGGATGAAGACAGGGTGCCGCGGGTGTGGGGTTCACCCGCGGCATCCGCCCCGGCCGGATGCCACGGCGGTTGCCCTGCGCCGACGCGGCCGCTCGATGCGGGCTCGGCTCAGGCCGCCGGCGCGTCGCCCGCTCGGGCACGGTGCGCCCGCGCGGCCATGCGATTGCCGCAGCGCACGCTGCAGTAGCGCTTCGAGGCGTTCTTCGACAGGTCGACGAACACGCCCGTGCAGTCGTCGGCGTCGCACTGCGCGAGCCGGCGGGTCTCGTCGGCGCGGATGACGTCGACGAGCGCCATCGCGCCCTCGACGAGCATGCGCTCGGCGAGCGGGGACTCCTGCGAGACCGCGTGGATATGCCAGTCGAGGTCGTCGTGGCGCATGAGCTTCGGCGTCGCGTTGGTCTCCTCGAGGATGGCGTTGACGACCTGGGCCATCTCGTCGCGTTCCAGCGTCCAGATCTCGCGGACGCGGTCTCGGATGGCGCGCACCTCGTCGAGCTCGCGACGGTCGCCGTCGCGTCGTCCGGAGAAGCGCCACGCGTCGAGCATTGCCGTGAGCTGCGCCGTCGTGGCGAGTTCGTCCTCGCCGGATTCGGACGCGTCGGGGACGGTGTCGGCGACCGCCGACATGAAGCCGAGGGCCGCGACCGTGTCATCGGTGAAAATCATTTGACTCCTGACATCCTGCAGAGTACTGTCACGAGCATAACGTCGTTCGCCCATGACGGGGTGCGATGTCCGAAACTCGGAGGGAGGCGACCGTGCGCGGATCGCGAGGACTCGTCGGCATCGTGCTCGGCCTCGGCGCCGGCCTCGCCTTCGGGGCGGGCGGCGTGTTCGTCAAGCCGCTCCTCGAGAGCGGCTGGTCGCCCGGCGCGGCGGTGCTCGCGCGCATCTCCATCGCGGCCGTGCTGCTCGCCGTGCCCGGGCTCATCGCGCTGCGATTCGACCTCCGCCCACTGTGGCGCGCTCGCTGGACCGTGCTGCTCTACGGCACGGTCGCGGTCGCCGGCGTGCAGTTCGCCTTCTACGCCTCGCTCGAGCGCATCCCGGTGTCGACGACGCTGCTGATCGAGTACCTCGCGCCCATCGCGCTCGTCCTGTTCGCGTGGGTGCGCACCAGGCGGATGCCGCAGCTCATCGTGCTCGGCGGCTCGCTGCTCGCGATCGCCGGGCTCGTGCTCGTGATCGGACCGGGCGGCAGCGACCTCGACCCGCTCGGCCTCATCTTCGCCGCGATCGCCATGATCGGCGTCTGCGTCTACTACGCGATCGGCGAGTCGGCGACCGAGCAGGTCCCGCCGCTCGCGCTCATCGCCGCCGGCTTCGTCGTGGGCGCGATCGCCCTCGCGATCACGGGCGCGATCGGGCTCATGCCCATGGAGGCGACCTTCACCGACGTGCCGTTCCTCGGGGGCACTGCGCCGTGGTGGGTGCTGCTGCTCACCGTCGGAGCGGTCTCGACCGCATTCGCGTACACCGCGGGCGTGGCCGCGATCCGCCTGCTCGGCGCGCGGCTCTCGTCGTTCCTGGGCCTGTCCGAGGTCGTCTTCGCGGGCATCGTGGGCTGGATCCTCCTCGGCGAGGCGCTCGGGCCGCTGCAGATCCTCGGCGGAGCGCTGATCCTCGGCGGGATCGTGCTCGTCCGGCTCGAGCGACGGCCCGCCGACGCGGCATCCGTCGCCCTCGACATCGACCTCGTCCCCGTCGCGATCGAACCCGCGCCGAACCCGCCCACCGACCCGGTGGCCGTGCGCACCCCGTAGGCTCGGCGCCATGCGCTTCGGCCTCGTCATCCTGCCCCAGTACGACTGGCCCGAGGCCGCACGGCTCTGGCGCGACGCCGAGCGGCTCGGCTTCGACCACGCCTGGACCTACGACCACCTGTCGTGGCGCGGACTCGCGGGGGAACGGTGGCACGCGACCGTCCCGACGCTCACCGCCGCGGCGATGGCGACCGAGCGGATCCGGCTCGGCACCTTCGTGGCGAGCCCGAACTTCCGGCACCCGGTGCCGTTCGCGAAGGATATCGCGACCCTCGACCAGATCTCTGGCGGGCGCGTCGTGCTCGGGCTCGGGTCGGGCGGCACCGGCTTCGACGCGTTCGTGCTCGGGCAGGGCGAGCTGACCGCGCGCGAACGCTCCGAGCGCTTCCGCGAGTTCACCGAGGCCCTCGACGTGCTGCTGCGATTCGAGCAGGGCTCCGGGCGCGGCATCTCCTATTCGGGCGACTGGTTCTCGGCGAACGACGCGCGCATGGTCGGCGAGCCCGCGCAGCGACCGCGCATGCCGTTCCTCATCGCCGCGAACGGACCGCGCTCGATGCGGCTCGCCGCGCGCACCGGGTCGGGCTGGGTCACGACCGGCCCGCAGGCCGACACGCCTGCCGCGTGGTGGGCGGGCGTCGGCGACCTCGTCGCGCAGCTCGACGAGGCGTGCGCCGCCGAGGGACGCGACCCGGCCGACGTCGACCGCGTGCTCTCCCTCGACGACGAGGCGCGGTACTCGATGACCAGCGTCGACGCCTTCGAGGAGGCGATCGGCCGGGCTCGCGAGCTCGGGTTCACCGATGTCGTGTCGCATCGGCCGCGCGAGCACGGGCTGTACGCCGGCAGCGAGGCCGTGCTCGAGGAGATCGGCTCGCGCCTGGAGGCCCTCCGCTGATCCGGCACCCGGGCGGCGGGTAGCCTGTCGTGGTGTCCGCGCCCCGCTTCGTGTCCCCGCTCCGCTGGGAGCCGCTGCCCTACCTCGTCCTCGTCGCGTTGCTGGTCCTGACCGGTGCCGTGCGCCCCGAGTCCGGGATCGGCTACCTGCTGCTGCTCGCGGCGATCGGGCTCGCCGCGGCGTGGCTCGTCGTGGGCTTCCTCCGCGAGCGCCGCACGCGGAACCCCGACGTCATGGGCGACCTGACGAGCCTGGAGGGCCTCGAGATCGTCGACGCCGCCTCGGCGGGCGCCGAGCTCCGCACCGTGGTGCCGGTGGCGGACGTCCATCGCCACCAGGCCGCGATCGAGGTCGCGCGCGTGCACGGCGGCCTCGACCAGCACGCGGTGCTCGTGCCGCGCGCGCGGCGCTGGCTGTCGCCGCGCTACCGGATCGGCGTGCAGCTCGTCGGCAGCGACCGGCCCCGGCATGCGGGCTTCGTCGCGGAGGCGGCGGACGCGCGCTGGCGCGACGGGCTCGACGCGCTCCGCGCACGCGGGGCCTATGTCCGCGTGCCCGCGCGCATCGAGGGCGCGGCGCGGCCGTTCCGGGTCGATCTCGACCTGAGCGGGCTGCCCGCGGTCCTCGGAGCCGATCGTCCCGAGTGAGTGAACGCTGACAGCCGTTTGTCCCCCATACGCGGGACGGGAGCGGAAATCAAGACTGTTTCTCCGTATTGCAGCCCGGCTAGGGTCTCGCCTCAGGGGCGTCGACGAGGATGCCCCGACGAAGGAGAGACGATGTCCCGAACTGCAAGGCTTTCCCGCCGCGCAACGGTGCTCGCGGCCACGACATCCGTGGTCGGCGCACTGGCGCTGGTACCTGCAGGGGCCGCACTCGCGGCACCCGCGGCGAAGGGGTGCGAGAACCGCACCAACACCACCATCTCGAGCCTGCTCGCGTGCGTCGACGCCGACGGTGCGATGGAGCACCTCGAAGCGCTCCAGGCGATCGCCGACGAGAATGACGACAACCGCGCCGCCGGCACGTCCGGCTACGAGGACAGCGTCGACTACGTCGTCGGCGTGCTGGAGGCCGCGGGCTGGGACGTGTCGATCGACGAGTTCCCGTACACCTACATCGGGCCGTCGACGCTGACGCAGCTGTCGCCGATCTCCGCCGAGTACGAGACCGGCGCCTTCACGGGCAGCGGTGCGGGCGACGTGACGGCATCGGTGAGCGCGGTCGACCTGCAGCTCGGCATCGGGAACACGAGCACGAGCGGGTGCGAACCGGCCGACTTCGCCGGCTTCACCGCGGGAAACATCGCCCTGATCCAGCGCGGCACGTGTCCGTTCGCCACGAAGGCCCTCAACGCCGAGGCGGCGGGCGCGGCCGGCGTGATCATCTTCAACCAGGGCAACGACGCGACCGATGCGCGCAACGACCTCATCGTCGGCACGCTCGGCGGCTCCGACATCGTCGACATCCCCGTCGTCGGTGCGAGCTACCAGCAGGGCGTCGCGCTCTCGCAGGCCGGCTCGACCGCGAACATCTCCGTTCCCGCTCCCGAGTCGCGCCCGCAGAAGAACGTGATCGCCGAGAAGACCGGCGCGAACGACGACAACGTCGTGATGGCAGGCGCCCACCTCGACTCGGTGCAGGCCGGCCCCGGCATCAACGACAACGGCAGCGGCTCCGCGGCACTCCTCGAGCTCGCGCAGAACCTCAGCAAGGTCGAGCCGCAGAACACCATCCGCCTCGCGTGGTGGGGTGCCGAGGAGAGCGGCCTGATCGGCTCGGAGGAGTACGTCGCCGGCCTCAGCCAGGAGGAGCAGGACCGCATCGCGCTGTACCTGAACTTCGACATGGTGGCCTCGCCGAACTACATCTTCATGGTGTACGACGGTGACGAGTCCGGTTGGCTGGCTCCCGCGGGCGTGCCGATCCCCGACGGCTCGGTGCAGATCGAGAAGCTCTTCGAGAGCTACTACACGTCGGTCGGCGAGCCGTACGACGACGCGCAGTTCAGCGGTCGCAGCGACTACGACGCCTTCATCCGCGTCGGCATCCCCGCCGGCGGCCTCTTCACCGGCGCCGAGGTCATCAAGACCGAGGAGCAGGCGTCGATCTGGGGCGGCGTCGCCGGTGAGTCCTACGACCAGTGCTACCACCAGGCGTGCGACACGATCGACAACGTCAACGAGCACGCGCTCGACGTGAACGTCGACGCGGTCGCCCTCGCGGTGCTCGCGTACTCGTACTCGACCGAGTCGGTCAACGGCGTGCCGGGCGTGAACGTGCCGGGCGGGCTCAAGCTGCCGGCACCGGCCGGGCCCGAGGGCACCATCGGCGGCAACGCCGGCGGCCTCGACCCCGACCTCGTCGGTGAGGACGGCCACCACCACGGTCCGCACGAGACCGAGTAACCGGTTCCATCGCAGGGGGTCCGTCGCGTGGAGCGGCGGGCCCCCTCGCTCGTGCGCCAGACTGGCCGGGAATAGATCGGGCGTGCCATCCGTTCTGAGCAATTGCATGCAAACGCATGAAGTGAGACGAGGAGCCCAGGAGGGCGACATGCAGTTCGGAATCTTCACCGTCAGCGACATCACGCAGGACCCCACCACCGGTCGCACGCCGACCGAGGCGGAGCGGATCCAGGCGACGCTGACGATCGCCAAGCACGCCGAGGAGGTCGGGCTCGACCTCTTCGCGCTCGGCGAGCACCACAACCCCCCGTTCTGGTCCTCCTCGCCGACGACCACGCTCGCCTACATCGCCGGGCAGACCTCGACCCTCCAGCTCTCGACCGCCACCACGCTCATCACGACGAACGACCCGGTGAAGATCGCCGAGGACTACGCCATGCTCCAGCACGTGTCGGGCGGCCGCGCCGACCTCATGCTCGGCCGCGGCAACACTGGGCCGGTCTACCCGTGGTTCGGCAAGGACATCCGCCAGGGCCTGCCGATCGCGATCGAGTCGTACGAGCTGCTGCACCGACTCTGGCGCGAGGACGTCGTGGATTGGGAGGGCAAGTTCCGCACCCCGCTGCAGGGCTTCACCTCGACGCCGCGCCCGCTCGACGGCGTGCCGCCGTTCGTGTGGCACGGTTCGATCCGCACGCCCGAGGTTGCCGAGCAGGCCGCGTTCTACGGCGACGGCTTCTTCGCCAACCACATCTTCTGGCCGGCCTCGCACACGCAGCGCATGGTCGCCCTCTACCGCCAGCGCTACGAGCACCACGGCCACGGCACCGCCGCACAGGCGATCGTGGGCCTCGGCGGCCAGGTGTTCATGCGGAAGAACTCGCAGGACGCCGTGAACGAGTTCCGGCCGTACTTCGACAACGCGCCGGTCTACGGCCACGGCCCGAGCATGGAGGACTTCACGCAGCAGACGCCGCTGACCGTCGGCAGCCCTCAGGAGGTCATCGACCGCACCCTCGGCTTCCGCGACTACGTCGGCGACTACCAGCGCCAGCTCTGGCTCATCGACCACGCCGGCCTGCCGCTGAAGACCGTGCTCGAGCAGCTCGACCTGCTCGGCGAGGAGGTCGTGCCGGTGCTGCGCCGCGAGTTCGCGAAGGATCGTCCGGCCGACGTGCCCGACGCGCCCACGCACGCCTCGCTCGTGAAGGCCGCCTACGGCGATGCCGCGCCGCGCCAGGCGACCCCGAACGCCAACCGCGGCGACAACCTCACGGTCGGCTCGCCGTACCAGGACGCCCCGGCGGCCACCGCCGCGGCGGCATCCGGTTCGGCCTTCGGCCCGGCTGCGACCCGGACGGCGGGTGCACGATGACCGCGAAGAAGATCGTCGTCGTCTCGGCGGGGCTCTCGACCCCGAGCTCGACCCGCCAGCTCGCCGACCGCCTCGCGGCGGAGTCCGCCGGCATCCTCGCCGAGCGCGGCGTCGAGGTCGAGGTCCGCACGTTCGAGCTGCGCGACCTCGCGCACGACATCACGAACAACCTGCTGCTCGGCTTCGCCCCGCCGAAGCTCGAGGAGGCGCTCGACGCCGTGGCGTCGGCCGACGGCCTCATCGCCGTGACGCCGATCTTCACGACGAGCTACGCCGGCCTGTTCAAGTCGTTCGTCGACGTGATCGACCCGCAGGCGCTCACCGACCTGCCCGTGCTGCTCGGCGCGACCGGCGGCACGCCCAGGCACTCGCTCGCGATCGACTACGCCATCCGGCCGCTGTTCACCTACCTGCACGCGATCCCGGTCCCGACCGGGGTCTTCGCCGCGACGGGTGACTGGGGCGACGGCGGCGACGGCGTCCGATCGCTGCCCGACCGGATCTTCCGCGGCGCGAAGGAGTTCGCCGAGCTCGTCGAGCGCACCGACCGCAGCGAACTCGTGAGCGACCCGTTCGCCCTCGACCGCCCGATGGGGCACCTCCTCGGGGGGCTCGCGGGGGAGTAGCACCCTCCCAATCGGCCACGCGGATGCCGCGGACGATCCGTCGTCCGCGGCATCGCGGCGTCCGAGGCACTGCGACCCGGTGCCTAGAGCGCGGCGACGCGCGCACGGATGAGCTCGGCGAGCACTCCGGGGTCCTCCTGCGGCAGGAAGTGGCGGCATCCGTCGAGGACCATGGTCGGATAGCCGAGGTGCGTGTGCAGGGCCTCGGCGGCCGCGTGCCTCGGCGCCGGTGAGGCGCCGCCGACGGTGACGAGCACGGGCCCCTGCCCGGGTCGGGTGGGCTGCGGCTCGAAGGCGCGGAACATGGGCAGCTCGCGCGCCACGGCCTCGGGGTCGGCGGGCGCGAACCCGGGTCGCCATCGGGGGCCGTAGAGCTGCGTCGCGAAGCCGGCCGTGCCGCCCGCGGCGAAGGCCGCGGCCATCGGGGCGAGCAGCCCCGGGAGCAGGCTGCCGACCGCCGGTTCGTGCGCGATCCCGCCGGCCAGGGCGACCGGCGAGGCGGCGAGCGCGAGCGTCAGCGTCGCCCCGCCGCTCACGCCGACCACGAACGAGCCCTCGGCGAGCGGCGCGAGGGCGTCGAGCTCGGTCGCGAGGTCGCCGCTGCACGGCCGGTCGACGGCGACGACGTCGAGGTCGTCGAGCCGCGCGAGGACCGGTTCCCAGACCGACGCGGTGGTCGCGGCGCCGTGCACGAGCAGGATGCGGGGGAGTGGCATCCACGCAGGCTACGTCGCCCGATCGCACATCGTGTTACGACATCCGCCGCCCCGGAAACACAGTCGTTACCGCGGGGCCGGTTCGGCCGAAACACCGCCCGGAAAGCATATGGGCATGTATACAGGGTCGAATCCACCGCAGAGCCCAGCGTCGGCCACACCGTCGTCGTCGCGTTCGGCCGCGGCGAGGTTGCGGCGCGAACAGGCGTACACCGCGATCCGGCGGATGGTGCTCCTCGGCGAGTTCCCGTTCGGCCAGCGCATGGCGGAGGAGGCGCTGGCCGAGCAGCTGCAGCTCTCGCGCACCCCGGTGCGGGAGGCGTTCGCACGACTGCACGGCGACCGGCTCCTGAACCGCTACGCGGACGGCGGCTACTACGTGGCCGAACCCGACCTGCTCGACCTGCGCGACCTGTACGAGCTGCGGCTGACGCTCGAGCTGCGCGGGATCACGCGCGCGGCCGAGTCCGGCGTGCAACACGATCGCTCGATGCTCGACGCGCTGCACGCCCGTTGGCTCACGATCAAGGAGGCGCCGCCCGAGCCCGACGGATCGTTCATCGAGCTCGACGAGTCGTTCCATGTGACGCTCAACCGCGCCTCGGGCAACCTCGTGCTGACCGAGACCCTCGAGAACGTCAACGTCCGCATCCGGCCGGTCCGGATGCACGACTTCCTCGACGCCGATCGCATCGAGCTCAGCATCAGGGAGCACCTCGAGATCGTCGAGGCCGTGATCGAGGGCGACCTGCCGCTGGCCGCCGAACGGCTGCGCCAGCACATCGGGGTCTCCCTCGACGTCGTCGAGCAGCGCGCCGCACGCGCCATGACGCAGATGATGATCAACCGCAGTCGTCGGCGGCTGTGACGGACGCGAGGAGTGACGATGTCCATTCAGGCTCCGGCCGTCCCGACGACACTGCCGATGCTGCAGGTCGAAGGGTTCACCAAGCGCTTCGGCGAGGTGCAGGCCAACGCCGACGTGCGGTTCGACGTGCACGCGGGCGAGGTGCATGCGCTCGTCGGCGAGAACGGCGCCGGCAAGAGCACGCTCCTGAAGATGGTCTACGGAGTGTACGAGCCCGACGAGGGCCGGATGCTGATCGACGGGGAGCCCGTCGTGCTCGGCTCTCCGGCGGCGGCCCGCGGCCACGGCGTCGGCATGGTCTTCCAGGACCTGCGTCTCGTGCCGGCCCTCACGGTCACCGAGAACATCGCGCTCGCGGCCAACCCGGGCCCGGTGCTGCGGCTCAAGCGCCTCGCGGCCGAGATCGCGCAGGCGAGCGCCCGGCACGGCCTGTCCGTGCACCCGAACGCCCGGGTCCGGCACCTCTCCATCGGCGAGCGGCAGCGCGTCGAGATCCTGAAGGTGCTGATGACGGGCGCGCGCCTGATCATCCTCGACGAGCCCACCAGCGTCCTCGCCCCGCAGGAGGTCGACGCGCTGTTCGCGGTCGTGCGACAGCTCGCCGACGCCGGCTTCGGCATCGTGATCGTGACGCACAAGCTCGGCGAGGTCCGCGCCATCGCCGATCGCGTGACCGTCCTCCGGGCGGGGCGCACGGTGCTCAGCGGGGTCGACCCCGGCGACTACGACGACGAGCAGCTCATCGAGGCCATGGTCGGCCGCGCCGTGCCGGCACTGTCGGCGGACCGGGAGGCCGTGCCGCCGAGCGACGTCGCCGCACTCGAACTCGTGGGCGTGAGCTCCCGGGGCGACCGCGGCCACGAGGCGCTCACCGAGATCAGCATGCGCGTGCAGCCGGGCGAGCTCGTCGGCATCGCGGGAGTCGCCGGGAGCGGCCAGCGCGAGCTCTGCGAGGTCGCCCTGGGCCTCCGCGCGACGACGGCCGGCGAGGTGCGCATCTGCGGCACCCGCGTCGACGGCGTGGGCGACGCGATCGCCGCCGGAGCCGTCTCGGTGCCCGAGGATCCCGTCGCCGACTCCGTCGTACGGCGGCTCACCGTGCTCGAGCACATGGGCCTCGACGGCCGTCGCCTCCCCGCACGCGGGCTCGGCGTCGACTGGGCCGCGGTCCGCGCCCGCATGTCGGAGGCCGACGCGCGACTCGGCCTGCGGATCGCACCCGCGAGGCGGCGGCTCTCCGAGCTCTCCGGCGGCAACATCCAGCGCGTCATCCTCACCCGCGAGCTCTCGCTCGACTCGTCGCTCGTCGTCGCCGCCTACCCCTCGCGGGGGCTCGACGTCGCCAACGCGCGGCGAACGCAGGAGGTGCTCCTCGAGCGGCGCGCGGCCGGGTCCGGCGTCCTCATGGTGTCCGAGGACCTCGACGAGCTCATGGCGCTCGCCGACCGCATCGTCGTGATGCACGACGGGCACGTCTCCGGCGAGGTCGTCGCCGCCGATTTCGATCGCCAGGCCATCGGCCGGCTCATGGTGGGAGGCACCGCATGACCACGATGCTCGACCCGACGCCCCCGCTCGTCGAACCCGGCGAGCGCCTCGACCGCCGCGGCGCCGCACTGCGCGCGACCGGACGGTGGGCGGCCGCCATCGGCGGCGCGCTCGTGATCTTCAGCGCCCTGCTGCTCCTGCGCGGGGCGAACCCGATCGAGGCGCTCGGCGACATGTGGGTGTCCACGTTCCTCCGGGGCCGCTCGCTCGCCGAGATCCTGAACGTCATGGCGCCCATCGCGCTCGCCGCGTTCGCGGTGCTCGTGCCCGCCCGGGCCGGCCTCACGAACGTCGGCGGTGAAGGGCAGGTCATCCTCGGGGCCATCGCGGCCGCGGGCACGGCACTCGCGCTCGACCAGCAGCTCCCCGGTCCGCTGGTGCTCGTGCTGGCGCTCCTCGCGGGCGGCGTCGCTGGCGCCGCCTGGGCGGGCGTCGCGGCCGTGCTCCGCCTCCGGTTCCAGGTCGACGAGGCCGTGAGCACGCTCCTGCTCAACTTCATCGCGCTCGACCTGATGCTGTTCCTCATCTACCAGCCGTGGCGTGAATCCGCGGCCGGCCAGCCCACGACCCGAGAGCTCGCGGATGGCGCGAAGCTGCCGGTGATCACGGGCACGATCGTGAACGTGGGCATCGTGGTGGCCCTCGCCGCAGCGGCCGTCGTCATCCTCGTGCTCGGGCGCACCCGATGGGGATTCCGGCTCGCGGTCGTCGGCGGGAACGCGGAGGCCGCCCGCCGCGCGGGGATGAAGGTCGCCGCACTCGTCATCTCGGCGCTCCTCGTCGGCGGCCTGCTCGCCGGCCTCGCGGGGGCGATCCAGTTCACCGGCACCGAGTACAAGCTGCGCTCCGGGTTCGGCCTGCAGATCGGCTACCTCGGATTCCTCGCGAGCTGGCTCGCCCGGCACCGGCCGCTGCCCGTGCTGCTCGCGTCGTTCGTGCTCGCGGCCCTGGCCATCGCGGGCGACAGCCTGCAGCTCGATTCGCAGCTGCCCGCGGCATCCGTCAACATCCTCACCGCGCTCATCCTGGCCGCGGTGCTCGGCTGGACCACCGTGAAGGCGAGGAAGGCATGAGCCTCATCATCGACGTGCTCACCGGCGGCGTGCGCGGGGGAACCTCCATCCTCTACGCCGCGCTGGGCGAGACGGTCTCGCAACGCTCCGGCGTGATCAACCTCGGCACCGAGGGCGGCATGCTCGGCGGCGCACTGACGGCGTACATCATCGCGGCCGAGACCGGCGACCCGTGGCTCGGCGTGCTCGGCGGCGGCCTCGTCGGCGCCGCGCTCGCACTCGTGCACGCGCTGCTCGTCGTGTGGCGCGGCGCGAATCAGTTCGCGAGCGGCCTCATGGTGCTCTTCCTCGCGCTCGGACTGACGTCGCTGTTCGGCGCGAGCTACGTCGGGCGCACGATCACGCCGTTCACCACGTGGGCCATCCCCGTCCTCTCCGACATCCCGGTCATCGGGCCGGTGCTCTTCGACCAGGATCCGCTGGTCTACCTCAGCTACCTCGCCGTGCCGGCCGCGTGGTTCGTGCTCTTCCGCACCCGCGCGGGTCTCCTGCTGCGCACCGCGGGCGAGCGCTCGGACGCGCTCACCGTGCACGGGGCCGACGTGCGGGTCGTGCGCACCTGGGCCCTCGGTGCCGGCGGCTTCCTCGCGGGCGTCGGCGGAGCGCACCTCTCGATCGCGTACACCAACACGTGGTTCGAGAACATGGTCGCCGGGCGCGGCTTCATCGCCGTCGCGCTCGTGATCCTCGCCGCGTGGGGTCCGGTGCGGGTCCTCGGCGGCGCCTACCTCTTCGGCGCCGCGCTCGCGCTCGGCCCCGCGCTGCAGGCCCGAGGCATCCCTGTGAACCAGTTCCTGCTGCACGTCATCCCGTTCGTGCTCACCCTCGTCGTCCTCGCCGCCCTCGGCAAGCGCAGCAGCACTGCCGCGCCGGCCGAACTCCAACGGGTGTTCGAGAACAGCGCCCCTGCACGCTGACGCATCCCGGACACGCACCACCTCGCCCAGCACCCTGCACAGCCCTGCATCTCCGTCCCCCTCGAAAGGATCCCCCCATGGCACGCTTCACCATCCGATACGGCGCGGCCGCCCTCGCGGTCGCAGCCGTGGTCGGCCTCGCGGGCTGTTCGTCGCCCGTCTCGGCCGACGACGCCGCATCCTCCGACGGTGCACCCGGCACCGGCGGCACCGCGATCGGCTTCATCATGGTCGGCCCGCGCGACGACTACGGCTACAACCAGGCGGTGTACGAGGCCTCCCAGATCCTCGCCGAGGAGCACCCCGACCTCGAGATCCTGACGGCCGAGAACGTGCCCGAGGACGACAGCGCCGTGACCACGATGGAGCAGATGATCGATCGCGGTGCGAAGATCATCTTCGCCACGAGCTACGGCCACCTCGATGCCGCGCAGCAGGTGGCGGAGGACCACCCCGACGTCGTCGTGGTGCAGCAGGGCAACACGATCACCGGCGACATCCTGCCGAACAGCGGCACCTACTTCGGCACCGTGTACGAGCCGATGTACCTCGCGGGGATCGCCGCCGGGGCGGCGACCGAATCGGGCAAGCTCGGCTACGTCTACGCCTTCCCGATCCCGCAGACCATCGCGAACATCAACGCCTTCGAGCGAGGAGCGCAGACGGTCAACCCCGGCGTCGAGACCATCACGGTGAGCACGTCGAGCTGGTGCGACCCCGCCGCCCAGCGCGAGGCGGCGAACAGCCTGCTCTCGCAGGGCGTCGACGTCATCACGCAGCACCAGGACTGCACGAAGACGGTCATCGACGCGGCCGAGGCCGCGGGCGCCTACACGGTCGGCTACCACGCGGATGCCTCGGAGCTGGCGCCCGAGGGCTGGCTGACGGGCGCGGTCTGGGACTGGGGTCCGCTCTACTCCGGCATCGTCGCGACGATCCTCGACGGCACGTTCACGGGCAGCGAGTACAACGCGAACTACCGCGTCGGGTACAAGACCGGGACCAACCCGTTCGTGCTCGCGGGCTACGGGCCCTCGGTGAGCGACGAGACGCAGGCCGCGATCGACGAGGCGCAGGCCTTCCTCGCGACCGATGCGGGCTCGCCGTTCGTCGGCCCCGTGCTCGACCAGGACGGCGCCGTGAAGGTCGCCGACGGCGTGACTCCGGAGTACGCCGAGATCGATGCCATGGACTACTTCGTCCAGGGCGTGGTCGGCGACCTGGCGAACTGACCGTGACGGCGACCATCGACATGATCGAGCACCCGACGCTCCCCGCGCACGTCGCGGCGACCACGCCGTACCCGTGGCCCTGGAACGGCGACCTCGATCCGGCGGGCACCGCGGTGCTCGTCGTCGGCCCGGAGTCCGGGGGGCCGGAGGCATCCGCCCCCGAGGCCGAGGCCCTGTCGGCGGTCGTCTCCGCGACCCGCAGGGCCGGGGGCACCGTGATCCGAGTGATCACGGTGCCTCCGGCGCGGCTCGCCGCCCCTGCGGTCGCGCACCCGGGGGAACCGTTCGCGGAGGCGGACGTCGTCATCGACGCCGCGGGCCTCGACGGCTTCTTCGGCAGCAGCCTCGAATCGATGCTGCGTTCGCGCCGCGTCGAGCGTCTGCTGCTCGTCGGGGCCGGCCTCGAGACCGCCGTGCACTCCACCATGCGCTCCGCCAACGACCGCGGCTTCGAATGCCTCCTCGTCGTCGACGCGTGCGTGCCCCTCGACCCGGACCTCATCGCACCGTCGGTGTCGATGATCGAGATGTCCGGCGGGATCTTCGGCGCGGTGGGCACCTCCGCCGCGGTCGCCGAGGCGTTCCGCCGAACGGAAGGAAGGACCTCATGACCAGCGCCATCCCCGAGTGGGGCTTCGGCCCCGTCGACGCGAATCCGTACACATGGCCCTACGACGGCGGCTTCCGTCCCGAGACGACCGCCCTCATCAACATCGACTGGCAGGTCGACTTCTGCGGCCACGGCGGCTACGTCGAGGCCATGGGCTACGACCTCTCGCTCACCCGGGCCGGACTGCCGGCCACGCAGCGCGTGCTCGCCGCGGCCCGGGCGGCCGGACTGCTCGTGATCCACACTCGCGAGGGTCACCGTCCGGATCTCTCGGACCTGCCGGCCAACAAGCTCTGGCGCTCGCGCCGCATCAACGCGGGCATCGGCGATCGCGGCCCCGCCGGACGCATCCTCACCCGCGGCGAGCCCGGCTGGGAGATCGTGCCCGAGGTCGCACCGATCGAGGGCGAGATCGTCATCGACAAGCCCGGCAAGGGATCGTTCTACGCGACCGACCTCGACCTGATCCTGCGGAACCGCGGGATCACGCACATCGTGCTCACGGGCATCACGACCGACGTGTGCGTGCACACGACCATGCGCGACGCCAACGACCGCGGGTACGAGTGCCTGCTGCTCACCGACTGCACGGGAGCGACCGACTACGGCAACTACGAGGCCGCGCTCAAGATGGTGACGATGCAGGGCGGCGTGTTCGGCGCGATCGCCGAATCGTCGGCGTTCCTCGCGTCGCTCGACGCGAGGATCGCCGCGTGACGTCGAGGGGTGCGCCCGACCCCGACTGGACCGCGGTCCGCCATGACGACGACCTGGGTTCGCTCGACCTGGCGGCGCTCGAGCGGCGCTACGCCGCGGGCGCGCTCGATCCGGTCGAGGTGGTCGATGGCGTCTTCGACCGCATCGAGGGCTATCGGGGCGAGGGCGTCTGGATCAGCCTCGTCACCCGCGACGAGGTCCGGCGCGCCGCTGCCGCCCTCGGCCCGCGGCCCGACGGCAGGCCGCTCTGGGGCATCCCGTTCGCGGTCAAGGACAACCTCGACGTCGCGGGCCTGCCGACGACGGCTGCGTGCCCGGCGTTCGCACGCACCCCGGCCGCGACGGCGACGGCGGTGCGGCGGCTCCTCGACGCGGGCGCGCTGCTCATCGGCAAGACGAACCTCGACCAGTTCGCGACGGGACTCAACGGGACCCGCTCGCCCTACGGGATCCCCTCGACGCCCTTCGACGCACGCATGATCTCGGGCGGGTCGAGTTCGGGCAGCGGGGTGGTCGTCTCGGCGGGCCTCGTGAGCTTCGCGCTCGGCACCGACACCGCGGGCTCCGGGCGGGTGCCGGCGGCGTTCACCAACACGGTCGGCGTGAAGCCCAGTCGCGGCCTCGTGAGCTCCGCGGGGATGCTTCCCGCCTGCCGCAGCCTCGACTGCGTCTCGGTCGTCGCCCTGACGGTCGACGACGGGACGCGGGTGCTCGACGTCATGGCGGGCCACGACCCGAGCGACGCGTGGTCGCGCTTGCTGCCCGCGACCGCGCGGCGTGCCGTGCCCGCCGATCCGGCAGGCCTCACGTTCGCGGTCCCCGCCGAGCGCGACCTCGGGCTGAGCGACGACTACCGGCCCGAGTGGGATCGCACCCTGGCACGGCTCGAGGCGGCGGGCGCCACGCTCGCGACGGTCGACCTCACCCCGTTCCTGCGGACGGGCGCGATGCTCTACGGCGGTCCGTGGCTGGCCGAGCGGTACGGGGCGCTCGAGGAGTTCCTCGACAGCCATCCCGATGACGTGCACCCCGCCGTGCATGCCGCGGTCGCCGCGGGAGCCGACGTCACGGGCCGCGACGTGTACCGCGGCACCCATCTCCTGCGCGTCCTCCGACGCCAGGCCGAGGAGACCCTCGCCGACGTGTCGGCGCTGCTCGTTCCCACGGCGCCGTTCACCACGACGATCGAGGCGCTCCTGGCCGACCCGATCGCCGCGAACGCCGCGCTCGGCCGCTTCACGACCTTCGCCAACCTGCTCGATCTCTGCGGAGTGGCCGTGCCGGTCGGTCTCACCTCGGAGGGACTGCCGTTCGGTGTGACGGTGCTCGCCGACGCCGGGCGGGACGCGGCGCTCGCGGCCATCGCCGCCTCGGTCGAGCAGCTCGCCGCCGTGCCCCTCGGGGCGACCGGGCTGCCGCGCCCGCTCGCGCCGGCATCGCCCTCGGCGATGACGAGCGGGACGAGGGCGACGAGCGTCGGGAACAGCCACAGCGAGCCGGGGCGCGTCGACGCGACTCAAACTGAAATTCCCTCACTTTGGGGGTGACGGCGTCGCGACGTGCGGAGTAGCGTCTGCGGCGGGAGCGTGGCCGCTGGCCGCGCACGCCGGCGCGACCCCGTTCGGGCGGGGGAACCAAGACGCGCGCGGAGATCGGACGCACTCACCGCAACCGAAAATCCGCAACCCGAAAGAAGTCACCATGTCCATCCGTCGAACGTTCGCCGCGCTCGCGGCGACCGCTGCGCTCGTCCTCGCCGGGGCCGCAGGTCCGGCGTTCGCAGGCAGCCCGCACTTCATCAAGAACGCCACATCCGCCTCCCTCGACGGATTCGACCTCGTGGTCGACTTCAAGGAGGCCGGCCTCGAGTCCGGCTCCGTCGAGACGGTCGTCGCCAGCGCCGATCTCAGCGCCACCTACTCGTGCGTCAACGGCGGCAACAACGTGCCGTCCGACCCGAAGAAGACCACGATCGACTCGCGGGTCTCCGAGAGCGGCGAGTTCGAAGCGACGAAGAACGGCAACATCGTCGGCTCGCTGACACTCTCGCCGACCCCGGCCGATGTCGCGCTCGACTGCCCGCCCGGCCAGACCGCGACGCTGTTCTCCGTCGTCTGGTCGAACGTGACGATCGAGGACCTCGACAGCGGCGCGTTCCTCGCCCTGAAGGGCACCTTCAGCGCTCCCTGATCGATCCGTCCGATCCGGAACGCCACGAGCCGGGACGGATGGCACCAGCCATCCGTCCCGGCTCGTCGCGTCGGAACCCGCGTGAGGTCAGTCGTCGAGCACGAACGTGACCTCGAGCGTGACCGACCACTCGACGACACGGTCGCCCTCGACCTTGACCTTCTGCTCCTTCACCCACGCGCCCTTGACGCCCCGCAGCGTCGCTGCCGCGCGCGCGATCCCGACCGAGACCGCGTCCTCGAAGCTCGTCTCGGAAAAGGCGGTGATCGTGGTGACCCGTGCGACCGATGACATGGCGTTCCTCCTCGAACGAATCGGGACGCACCGGACGATGCGTCCGCCTGCCATCCAACTCCTGTTCCGCGCTTCCCGCGAGGGGTTGCGCGGGCGGATGTCGTGACGAGCGCGCGACCGACCCGGGAACGCCGCCCGGCGAGCCGGTGAACCCTCGGCGAAGCACGGCCGTGCGGCGTGCGGACCCGGCGCGCGGACCCGCACGCTGGGACCCGTGAGAGTCGCACTGCTCGCCGAGTCGTTCCTCCCGCACATGAACGGGGTCACCCACTCACTCCTCCAGGTGCTGCGCCACCTCGAGCGCCGGGGCCACGAGGCCCTCGTGATCGCTCCGCGCTCGGGGCCGGTCGATCACGGCATGCACGGCGCGAAGGCCGAGTTCCTGCGGTCGGTGCCGTTGCCCGGGTACCCCGAGGTCCGCGTGACGTTCGCGAGCGCGCGCCGCCTCGCCGGCGTGCTCGCCGACTTCGACCCCGACGTCGTGCACCTCGCCTCCCCGTTCGTGCTCGGATGGCAGGGCGTACTCGCGGCGGAGCGGCTCGGCGTGCCGAGCGTCGCCGTGTACCAGACCGACGTCCCCGCCTACGCCGAGCGGTACCGCGTTCCGGGTGCGGCGCCCATGCTCGCACGCCACGTCGCCCGCCTCCACGCGCGGGCGACGCTCACGCTGGCGCCGTCCTCGGCCGCGATCGCGCAGCTCGAGGGCTACGGCGTCGAGCGGATGCGCCGCTGGGCCCGAGGCGTCGACACCGACCGGTTCCGGCCCGGACGGCGATCGCCCGACTGGCGCCGCCGCTTCGCCGCCGACGACGAGGTGCTCGTCGGCTACGTCGGCCGCCTCGCACCCGAGAAGCAGGTCGAGGACCTGCGCGCGCTCGCCGGCATCGACGGCGTCCGGCTCGTCGTCATCGGCGACGGCCCCTCACGCCCGGCGCTCGAGGCGGCCCTGCCGGGCGCCGCGTTCACCGGGTTCCTCGGCGGCGACGCGCTCGCCGAGGCCATGGCGAGCCTCGACGTGTTCGTGCACCCGGGCGAGAGCGAGACGTTCTGCCAGACCGTGCAGGAGGCGCTCGCGAGCGGAGTGCCCGTCGTCGCGACGGGGCGCGGCGGCCCGGTCGACCTCGTCACCTCCAGCCGCGACGGATGGCTCTACCGCCCCGGCGACCTCGGCGAGCTCGCCGCACGGGTCCGCGACCTCGCGGGCGACGACGCCAAGCGGAGGGCGTTCGGGCGCGCCGCGCGCGACGGCGTCGCCGGCCGGAGCTGGTCCCGGCTCGGCGATGAGCTCCTCGGGCACTACGCCCTGGCGGGGCGGCTGCACGCGGCGGGCGCCGACCGCGCGCGGCCGGTCACCGCCGTCCCGCGGGCCGAGCCGCTCGGCGGTCCCGCCGAGGGCGGCGAGCGGATGGCGCAGCCCCATGTCGCACCGCGGCCACCGGCACCCGCGTGGCGCCGGTACGTCGCCGTCGGCGACTCGATCACCGAGGGCCTCTGCGACTCGTCGCGGATGGCGGCGGGGGAGTACCGCGGCTGGGCCGACCGGCTCGCGATGCTGCTCGCCGCGGCCGGCGACGGCATCGGCTACGCCAACCTCGCGGTGCGCAGCCGCCGGGTCGCCGACGTCGTCGGGGTCCAACTGCCGCGCGCCGCGGAGCTCGGCGCCGACCTCGTCGCGGTCTGCGTCGGCGGCAACGACCTCGTGCGCGTGGACGCCCGGCCCGACGTGCTCGCCGGCCGCCTCGGCGACGCGATCGACGTGGCCAGGGCGCGCGGTTGCGACGTGCTCGTCGTCACGCCGTTTCTGCCCGCGCACGTCCGCCTCGGCGGGGTCCGCACCCGGTTCGAGCGCTTCCGCGAGCGACTCCTCGTGCGCGCCGAGGAGGCCGGCGCGATCGCGCTCGACGCGGCACGCCACCCCGTCCTGGTTGGGCGGGGCGTGTGGGCCGAGGACCGCGTGCACCTCAACTCGTCGGGTCACCGCACGCTGGCGTATGCCGCGGCCGATGCGCTCGGGGTGCCGGATGCCGCGGCGCTCGCTGAACTCGACGCGGTCCTGCACGGCGACGCCGACGAGCCCGACGCGCCGCCGCTGGGTACCGCCGAATGGCTGCGCCGGCATGCGGCGCCGTGGGCCGGGCGCCGGCTCCTCGGCCGGACCGCCGGCGACGGTCGGGCGGCCAAGCACGTCGCGCTCGTCGAGCTTCCCGGGCGATCCGGGGAGCGGTCGCGGCGGGGCGCACCCACCTGACGCGTGCCGCTCGCGGCATCCGTCGCCGAGTGCCCCGCTAGGCCGCGACACGCCGTGCTGGTAGGCTCGGCGAGGATGCCCGCGTGGCATCCGCTCAAATCAACATGAGCCGGCGCCCCTTCGGGCGCCTGGAGCAGGCCGGCAGGAGCTGGTCCCCTGTGGTGGCTTACCAAGCGCGGCTTGGTGGACTTCTACTGGTGACCAGCGCTGGCGGAATCATCCGATGCGCTGAGATCTGCCTGTTCCTGCTCCGATGTTCACCTCGCGCGCCATACGGGCGTGCGAGCCGAAACAAAGGAGAGAGACCTCTTGGAAGGTCCTGAGATCACGTTCGCCGAAACCGTCATCGACAACGGTCGCTTCGGCACCCGCACCATCCGCTTCGAGACCGGCCGCCTCGCCCAGCAGGCGCAGGGTTCCGCGGCCGCCTACATCGACGACGAGACCATGCTGCTCTCGGCCACGTCGGTGTCGAAGCAGCCGAAGGAGCACTTCGACTTCTTCCCGCTCACGATCGACGTCGAGGAGCGCATGTACGCCGCGGGCCGCATCCCCGGCTCGTTCTTCCGCCGCGAGGGCCGCCCGTCGACCGAGGCGATCCTCACCTGCCGCCTGATCGACCGCCCCCTGCGTCCGTCGTTCGTCGAGGGCCTCCGCAACGAGGTCCAGGTCGTCGTCACCGTGCTCGCCATCGAGCCCGACGAGTACTACGACGTCCTCGCGATCAACGCGGCGTCGCTCTCGACGCAGCTCTCCGGTCTGCCCTTCTCGGGCCCGGTCGGCGGTGTGCGCGTCGCCCTCATCGACGGCCAGTGGGTCGGCTTCCCGAAGTACTCGCAGATCGAGGAGGCCGTGTTCAGCATGGTCGTCGCCGGTCGCGTGGTCACCGAGGCCGACGGCTCGCAGGATGTCGCGATCATGATGATCGAGGCCGAGGCCACCGACAACGCGTGGAACCTCATCCAGGCCGGCGGCGTCAAGCCCGACGAGACCGTCATCGCGCAGGGCATCGAGGCGTCGAAGCCCTTCATCAAGCAGCTCGTCGAGGCGCAGCAGAAGGTCGCCGCGACGGCGGCCAAGCCCACCGTCGACTACCCGACGTTCCCGCCGTACCAGCAGGAGACCTACGACGTCGTCGCGGGCCTCGCGTACGACGAGCTCAAGGGCATCTACCAGATCGCCGGCAAGGTCGAGCGACAGGATGCCGACGACGCGCTCAAGTCGCGCGTCAAGGAGCAGATCGCCGCGAAGGTCGAGGCGGGCGAGCTGCCCGAGTCCGCGATCGCCGAGGTCTCGGCCGCGTACAAGTCGGTCACCAAGCTCGTCGTGCGCTCGCGCGTGCTCACCGAGGGCGTGCGCATCGACGGCCGCGGCGTCGCCGACATCCGCCCGCTCGACGCCGAGGTGCAGGTCATCCCGCGCGTGCACGGCTCCGCCATCTTCCAGCGCGGCGAGACCCAGATCCTGGGCGTCACCACGCTGAACATGCTGAAGCTCGAGCAGCAGATCGACTCGCTGAGCCCTGTCACCAAGAAGCGCTACATGCACAACTACAACTTCCCGCCCTACTCGACGGGTGAGACGGGTCGTGTGGGTTCGCCCAAGCGCCGCGAGATCGGCCACGGCGCGCTCGCCGAGCGGGCGCTCGTGCCCGTGCTGCCGACCCGCGAGGAGTTCCCCTACGCCATCCGCCAGGTGTCCGAGGCGCTCGGCTCGAACGGCTCGACCTCGATGGGCTCGGTCTGCGCGTCCACGCTGTCGCTGCTGAACGCGGGCGTGCCGCTGCGCGCCCCGGTCGCGGGCATCGCGATGGGCCTCATCTCCGACACCGTCGACGGCGAGACCCGCTACGCGGCGCTCACCGACATCCTCGGCGCAGAAGACGCGCTCGGCGACATGGACTTCAAGGTCGCCGGCACCGCCGACTTCGTCACCGCGATCCAGCTCGACACGAAGCTCGACGGCATCCCCGCCTCGGTGCTCGCCGGCGCGCTGACGCAGGCCAAGGAGGCGCGCAGCACCATCCTGCAGGTGCTGAACGCCGCCATCGACGGCCCCGACGAAATGGCCCCCACCGCGCCCCGCGTGATCTCGGTGCAGATCCCCGTCGACAAGATCGGCGAGCTGATCGGCCCGAAGGGCAAGACGATCAACGCGATCCAGGACGAGACCGGCGCCGAGATCTCCATCGAGGAGGACGGCACCGTCTACATCGGCGCGACCGACGGCCCCTCGGCCGAGGCCGCCCGTGCCCAGGTCAACGCGATCGCCAACCCGACCAACCCCGAGGTCGGCGAGCAGTTCCTCGGCACCGTCGTGAAGATCGCCGCCTTCGGCGCCTTCATCTCGCTGCTGCCCGGCAAGGACGGCCTGCTGCACATCTCCGAGGTGCGCAAGCTCGCCGGCGGCAAGCGCGTCGAGAACGTCGAGGACGTCCTGGGCGTCGGGCAGAAGCTGCTCGTCGAGATCACCAAGATCGACGACCGCGGCAAGCTCTCGCTCGCCCCGGTCATCGCGGAGGAGGCCGACACGAACGGCCGCGAGGCCGAGCGCGTCCACGCCGACGAGCCCGCCGAGGGCGCCGACGCGTAAGCGCCGCCCCGTCGCACGGATGCCCGCCACGACTCGTTCGTGGCGGGCATCCGTCGTCTCAGGCTGCGCGACGGCGGCTGTACTCCTGGTGGACACGAGGGACGCGATGCGCCATCCTTGGGCATGACGGCACCGGGGGATGCCGCCGGGTCGGGCAGTTTCGCGGGGGGCGGAGAAGCCGATGGCCGAAGGCTGGCGAGAAGTCAACATGCGAGCGCACACGCTCGCCGCCGAGACGACGCAGGTGCTGAAGCGATGCTCCGGGCGCACGAGCGACGACCTCCAGACCACGCTCTTCGAGCTCTCGGGGATCCCTGTGTCCATGTCGCTCGATGATCTGTACGGCGAGCTCACCGTCGCGCTCGCGATCGAGCCTGACGTGATGCCGCAGGTGGATGGGGCGGTGGCTCGTGCGGTCGCCCGGCAGGTCGTGGAGGCGTGGCGAGCTGGGCCGGGAGTGCGCAAGAGCCTGGAACGGACACTCGCGCGGATCCTCGACGACGCCCGAGAGCCGTTCCACTCGTTCGAGCGATTCGCCGCAGATCCCTGGTCGGCCACCATCGGCGAAGCGTTCGCGGATTCGCTCGCACGGACCCTGGTGAACCGGTCCGACGCGCGAGAGGCGCTGATGGCCGCGCTGGAACCGAGGAACCACGATCGGAACGTGGGCTCACACGGGGACGTGGGATCGGTCGTGGGATCGTTCGGGTCCGATGCAGCCGGATTGGGGAGCGGCGAGTACGACGAAGAAGCCTTCGCCGAAGCCCCGCGGTCGGTGGATGTCGAAGCCCCCGACACGCCCGACTTCCCGCCCGAGCGAACTGCGTACCCGCTGCTGCGGCCGGGCGGCGTCAACCCGGACGACGACTTCGCCATCATGACGGGACGGACCTTCCCGCTCGAGATCGGCATCGCGCCCTGGCTCGACGCATCGCTCGCCGCGACCGGCGGTCTCGGCGGTATCCGGCTCGGCGTGCCGATCACCGTGCAGTTGGCGTACGACCCCCAGTCCTTCGCCGTGACCGGATCCCTCCCTCTGGTGCTCATGCCGACCGAGTCGGATCCGTACCCCATGGCGACCGTGGACGTGACGCCGCTTCCGCTCGGCGCGTCGATCGTCGAGAACCGCAGGATCGCGGCGCACTACGTCATCGACGGCTCACTGCGGGGTATCGCGGTCCGCGAGTTCCGCGAGGCCGGAGCGCCGGCACCCACGTCGAGGACGAACCCCTCGCGGCTCGACCTCGGACCGCTCGCCGGCGAGGAGCCACCCGACGTCATCGTGGCGATCTATCATGCCGACGTCCTCACCCCCGGCAGCTACTTCATCGCCGTGTTCCCGCGCGATCTCGACGAACAACTTCCTCCTGTCGGGCGCATACCGCTCGATGAGTCCACGCTCACCGCAGTCACCGACCTGTACGCGACGGCCGAGCGTGCTTCGGAGCCCTATGCCCGATATCTGGAACTCCGGGGACACGCCCGCGGAATCGGCGCGGCGGTGCCGGCGCCCGTGCGTGCAGCGCTCAAGCGCATCGCCGAGTCAGCGCCCGCTGATCGGCCGGCCACGATGCTCCTGCTCACCGACGACGCCGTCGTTCCATGGGAGCTTGCGTCGTTCCCGAACGGCGATCGACTGCGATCGAAGGCGGGTGGGGATGCCCCGTGGCTCGGCGCGCACTTCGCGATCGGGCGGTGGCCGCTCGCCACGAACACCGGCAGGTCGCGCCGTCCCGAGCCCGGGCCGATCGAGGTGCGGCAGACCGCTCTGGTGACAGCGGACTACGCTGGCAGCGTCGGCGGGTGGAAGCCGCTGGAGGGTGCGCTGCGCGAGGTCGCAGCGCTCGCGAAGTCGTACCCCCCTGCCGAGGTCTGGCGGCCGCTTCGCATGGAACTGCTCGAGAAGCTGACCAGCGAGGTCGATGTCGTGCACTTCGCGCTGCACGGCAAGTACGACCCGCGCAACGTCGAGGACGGCCTGGTGTTCATCGACGGGCCCGAGGGCAAGCGCCGCGCGACCTACCTCGGTTCGACGATGCTGGCCGGTCGCATCGACGAGGATCCTCCGCTGCTGCCGCATCGGCCGTTCGTCTTCCTCAATGCGTGTCAGGTCGGCAAGGCCAGGAAGAACCTCGGGAACTACAGCGGCCTCGCCGCGGTGTTCCTCGACGCCGGAGCGAGGGGCGTCGTCGCGTGCACCTGGAACATCGACGACGGCGTCGCAGGGTCGATCTCGAGCGAGTTCTACGCCGAGGCCGATCGCGGCGTCCCCGCCGCGGAGCTCATCCGTCGCGTGCGCGCGCGCTACGTGGTGTCGAACGACGCGACGAAGGAGACCGCGGCGAGTGCCACCTTGATCGCCTACCAGTTCTACGGGCACCCCAATCTGCGGGTGCTCCACCATCGCTGAGAGAGGAGCCGGACCATGCAGGAGAACTCGCTCGATCCGGATGGGAACCCGATCGCACTCGGCCCGGTGGTGATCAGAACACCGGGAATCGCCGGTGTCGTCACCTACAGCGAGCCGAGCGACGACGCCGTCACACGAGGGCCCGCGCTCGGCACGGAGGAGCTGCTCGCAGCCCTCGCCGAGGCGGACGCACGAGAGGACTTCACGATCGAGCTGAAGGACCTGGCCGGTACGGTGCCAGAGACGACGACCGATGGGATCGATCGCGGCGAGAACGTCGCAGGCCCCGAAATCGAGGTCGAGGTGCCGGCGCCCGCCGAGAACGAGCGACAACTCCTGCTTCTGATCGCTGAGGACGGCGTCGCCTCGTGGCACTTCCCCGTCGAACCGGATTCGGACGTGGACACGGTCGAGCGCGGACGGGCGATGCTCGCCTACCGGCTGCCGGGTTCGATCATCCCGGTCGACGCCGAGGAGGACGGCACCAGTCGCGGAATCATCTCGACCGTGGCGTCGAAGGTGCTGAAGTTCATCGTCTTCCCGCTCCTGGATCCGGTGCTGAAGAAGGCGGGGAACCACTTCGCGGCGAAGTTCGAGGAGGACAAACGACTGCAGAGGTGGCGGACGTTCACGCCGGACGACTACGTGCTCGACGGGAGCGACGCGATCGATCCCGACACCTGGGACAGGCTCGCTCGAGGACGCTCGCTCCTGTTCATCCATGGGACCGGCGCGATGGCGCACAATGCGTTCGACCAGCTGCCGCGGGACGTCCTGATCCGGCTGTCCGAGCACTACGGTGGCCGCGTGTTCGCGCTCGACCACTACACCATCAGCGTCGATCCGACCGAGAACGTGCGGAGGGCCGTCGAGGCGCTGCCGGAGGGGATCGAGCTGGAGGTCGACGTCATCTGCCACTCGCGCGGAGGTCTCGTCGCTCGCGAGCTGGCCGAGCGCGGCGGTTCGCCGGGAGTTCACGTGAAGCGGGTCGTGATGGTCGGCACACCCAACGCGGGGACGGCGATCGCCGCTCGCGAGAACCTGAGATCCTGGCTCGACACGATGACCAATGTGGCGCAGTTCATTCCCGACAATCCCGTCGTCGATATCATCGCCGTCGTCCTGAACGTGGCGAAGCAACTCGCCCTCGGCGTATACGAGGGACTGGACGGGCTGACCGCCATGGACCCGAAGGGTGACTACCTGCGGGCCCTGAACGTGGACGGCGACTCGGACACGGAGTACTTCGCGATCGCCGCTGACTACGAGCCGCAGGACGGCAGCCCGCTCAAGCGGACGCACGACCTGGCAATGGACGTGCTCTTCTCGAACGAGCAGAATGACCTGGTGGTTCCGACGGCGGGCGTCTCGACCGTCGCGGGTCTGGCCCGATTCGAGCCGAAACCGCTCGTCCTCGACGGGAAGGCCGATGTCAGCCACTTCACGTACTTCGGAACGCCCGCCGTGACGAAGCAGCTGGTCGAATGGCTCGAAGCGTGAGGTGGACGACCCGCCCGTCGCCTGCTCAGCGCGCGAGCAGCGGCGCGAGCCGGTAGGGGATCAGCTCGCCCATCGCGAGCGAGGTCTCGGTGCGCTCGACTCCGTCGATCGCGAGGATCTCCTCGTCGATGCGGAACAGGTCGTGCGCGTCGCGGCACACGACCCGCACGAGCAGGTCGATCGGCCCCGAGAGCCCGTGCGCCTGGATCACCTCGGGGATCTCGGCCAGTGCCCGGACGACCTCCGAGAGCACCTTCTGCCGCGCGTGCACCGCGACGAACGCCTCGAGCGGGTAGCCGAGCGGGGTCGGGTCGATGCTGCGCTCGAACGAGAGGAAGGCGCCGGATGCCTCCAGTCGCGCCATCCGCGCCTGCACCGTATTGCGGCTCATCTGCAGCCGGTCGGCCAGCGCCACGACCGTGGCGCGCGGGTCGTCGGCGAGCGCCCGCAGGAGCGCCCGGTCCACCGCGTCGTAGCCGTTCATAGCGCCACACGTTAGCACCGACATCCGGGTCTGCACCATGCAATGTGCGCAACTCGTCCGCGCCTGCTTGAGCCGATTGCCAGATCGTCGTACGCTGCCGGTATCCGGCACCGTCGCCGGGTGCGAGGCTGCCCACGAAGCGGCCGAGCCGACACGGAGGTTCGACCATGACCCCTTCCGACCGAGAGGCGACCGGGCTGCTCACCCGCCCCGGCGACCTCGTCCAGCTCCTCGACGAGTCCGGCCACCGGCACGCGAACCCCGAGTTCGATCCGTGGGTGGCCGACCTCGACATCGACGCGCTGATCGCCCTCCACCGCGACATGGCCGTGGTGCGCCGCCTCGATGCCGAGGCCACCGCGCTGCAGCGCCAGGGCGAACTCGCCCTGTGGCCGCCGCTCGCGGGCCAGGAGGCCGCGCAGATCGGCTCGGCCCGGGCCCTCCGCGACGACGACTTCGTCTTCTCGAGCTACCGCGAGCACGCCGTGGCGTGGCTGCGCGGCGTGCAGCCGCACGAGCTGCTCAGCGTGTGGCGCGGCTCCGCGGCATCCGGCTGGAACCCCTTCGAGAAGGGGATGGCGATTCCGAACATCATCATCGGCGCGCAGTCGCTGCACGCGGTCGGCTGGGCGATGGGCGCGAAGTGGGAGGGTGCGCAGTCGGCGTCGATCGCCTACTTCGGCGACGGCGCCACCAGCGAGGGCGACGTCAACGAGGCGTTCGTGTTCGCCGCGAGCTTCGCGGCGCCCACGGTGTTCTTCTGCCAGAACAACGGCTGGGCCATCTCCGAGCCGGTCGGCCTGCAGTCGCACCAGCCGCTCGCGCGCCGGGCCGACGGCTTCGGCATGCCCGGCATCCGCGTCGACGGCAACGACGTGCTCGCCGTGCTCGCCGTCACCCGCTGGGCGCTCGAGCGCGCCCGCCGCGGCGAGGGCCCGGCCCTCATCGAGGCCGTCACCTACCGCATGGGCCCGCACACCACCGCCGACGACCCCAAGCGCTACCGCACCGACGACGAACTCGCCGCCTGGCGAGAGCGCGACCCGATCACGCGGCTGCACGCCCTCCTCGCGGCCTCCGGCGCCGACATGGAGGCGATCGACGCCGACGTGAAGGCCGCCGCCGACCGTGCCGCGGCCGAGCTGCGCGCCGGCATCACCGCGATCCCCGACCCCGAGCCGATGAGCGTGTTCGACCACGTCTACGCCGAGCCCAACTCGCACCTCGACCGGCAGAAGGCGCGGTTCGGCCGCTACCTGGCGATGTTCGACGACGAGGACGGGGGCGAGCGATGACCACCATCACCTTCGGGAAGGCCATCAACGAGGGCCTGCGCCGTGCCCTCGCCGACGACGAGAAGGTCGTGCTGCTCGGCGAGGACATCGGCACGCTCGGCGGGGTGTTCCGCATCACCGACGGGCTCAAGGCCGAGTTCGGCGAGCACCGCGTGGTCGACACGCCGCTCTCCGAAGCGGGCATCGTGGGCACGTCCGTCGGGCTCGCGTACCGCGGGTTCCGGCCGGTCGTCGAGATCCAGTTCGACGGGTTCGTCTACCCGGCGTTCGACCAGATCGTCGCCCAGGTCGCCAAGCTCCACTACCGTTCGCGCGGCACCGTGAAGATGCCCATGGTCATCCGCATCCCGTTCGGCGGCGGCATCGGCGCGGCCGAGCACCACTCCGAGTCGCCCGAGGCGTACTTCACGCACACCGCGGGCCTCCGGGTGATCGCGTGCTCCAACCCCGCCGACGCCTACGTGATGATCCAGCAGGCGATCGCGAGCGACGACCCCGTGATCTTCCTCGAGCCCAAGCGTCGCTACCACGTCAAGGGCGAGGTCGACCTCGACGCCAACCTCGCCGACGCGCGCCCCATGGGCGTGGCCACCGTCGTGGCATCCGGTCGCGACGTCACGCTCGTGACGTACGGCGCACTCGTGCAGACCGCGAAGGATGCCGCGACCGCGGCCGCCGACGACGGCGTGTCGATCGAGGTCATCGACCTGCGCTCGCTCGCGCCCGTCGACTACGCCACGATCGAGGCCTCCGTGCGCCGCACCGGGCGCCTGGTCGTGGCGCACGAGGCCGGCGAGCAGGGCGGGGTCGGCGCCGAGATCGCCGCGTCGATCACCGAACGCTGCTTCGAGTACCTCGAGGCCGCGCCCGTGCGCGTGACCGGCCACGACATCCCGTACCCGCCCGCCAAGCTCGAGCAGTACCACCTGCCCGACCTCGACCGGATCCTCGACGGCGTCGACCGGGCGATGGGCCGTCCCAACTCGCTGAGCGAGGTGGAGGCGTGAGCATGATCCGCGACTTCGCACTGCCCGACCTCGGAGAGGGACTCACCGAGTCCGAGATCGTCGCCTGGCGCGTCAAGGTCGGCGACCACGTCGAGCTCAACCAGATCATCGCCGACGTCGAGACCGCCAAGGCCGTCGTCGAGCTGCCGTCCCCGTTCGAGGGCACCGTCACGGCGCTGCACGCGGCCGAGGGCGAGACGGTGAACGTCGGCGAGAAGCTCTTCTCGTGCGACACCGGCGAGCGGGCCGGGGCGGCGGAGGTCGCGACGCCGGCGTCGGCCGCCGAACCCGAGGAGGTCCGCGAACCGACGCTCGTCGGCTACGGCGCCGGCGCCGAGCGCGGACCGAAGCGGCGGGCCCGCCGGCTCGGCGGGGGCGGTGGTTCGCTCGCGGCCGACCTCGTCCCGGCGCCGCCCGAGCACGACCGCATCGAGCCCGACACCGCGACGCACTCGGTCAACGGGCTGCACGACGCCGACGAGCGACCCGAGCGGCCGCGCTCCACGCCGCCGGTGCGCAAGCTCGCGCGCGACCTCGGCGTCGACCTCGAACGGGTCGTCGGAACGGGGGATCGCGGGCTCATCACGCGTGCCGACGTCGAGGCCGCGGCATCCGCTGCGCCGGTGGGGCTCGAGAGGATCGAAGGCCGGCTCGAGATGCCGGAGGCCGAGGAGGCCGAGGGCCGTCTCGAGACCCGGGCCCACGTGCCATCCGAGACCCGCATTCCGATCAAGGGCGTGCGCAAGCACACCGCGGCCGCGATGGTGCGCAGCGCGTTCACCGCGCCGCACGTCACCGAGTTCCTCACGGTCGACGTGACCGCGACCATGGAGCTGCTCGCCGGCATCCGCGCGGATCGCGCCTACGCGGGCCACCGGGTGACCCCCCTGACGGTCGTCGCCAAGGCGCTGTGCATCGCCGCGACGCGCACGCCCGAGGTCAACTCGAGATGGGACGAGGAGGCCCAGGAGATCGTGCGCTTCGGCCGGGTCAACCTCGGCATCGCCGCGGCGACCGAGCGCGGCCTCGTCGTGCCGAACGTCAAGGGCGCCGAGCGGATGACGCTCATCGAGCTCGCCGACGCGATCGCCTCGCTCGCCGACACGGCGCGTGCCGGCAAGACCGCACCCGCCGACCTGTCGGGCGGCACGATCTCGATCACGAACATCGGGGTGTTCGGGATCGACGCGGGCACGCCGATCCTGAACCCGGGCGAGGCCGCGATCCTCGCCATGGGCGCCGTGCGCCGGCAGCCGTGGGAGCACCGGGGCGAGATCGCACTGCGCGAGATCATGACGCTCTCGCTCTCGTTCGACCATCGCCTGGTCGACGGCGAGCAGGGTTCGCGGTTCCTCGCCGACATCGGGCGGATCCTGCGCGACCCGGGCCTCGCCCTCACGATGGCCTGAGCAGGAGCGAATCGAGCCGGATCGCCGGGGGTGGTGCGCCCACCCCCGGCGGGACGATGATGGGCGCATGGACGAGCACACGCCGCTTTCCCGTGAGGATGTCGCGGCCGAACTCGAGGGCACCGGATTCCGCCACGACGGAGAACGGCTGACCGCGGAATTCCGCACGGCCGATTTCGCGTCCGCGGTGCGTTTCCTCGATGCCGTCGCGATCGAGTCGGATGCCGCGAATCACCACCCCGACGTGCGACTCGGATGGGGGCGCGTCGAATTCGACCTCGTCTCGCACGACGTCGGCGCGGTCACCAGCCGCGACGTCGGACTGGCCCGGCGCATCCGCGCGATCGCGGACGAGCAGGGCGCCCGCCACGCCTGAAATGCCCCTCCCGCGCGCATTCCGCGGAGGCCGTCGGCGATCGCCCGAACTCGGCGCGATATTCCGTCGCTGGGAATTCTCCACAATGCGTCCTTGCATTCGTGCGCGCGAATTCGGAAGGGAATATGCTCGAATTCAGCAAGCACCCAACCCCAGAATTGCAGCGGCGAATGCCGCGGAAAGGGCGGAGAAATGGCCAAGCGAGTGGTCGAGACGCTCATCGACGATCTCGACGGTTCCGACGCCGACCGCACGATCTCCTTCAGCATCGACGGCGACCAGTACGTGATCGATGTCTCCAAGGCGAACGCCGACAAGTTCGACTCCGCCGTGGCGCCGTTCGTGAAGGCCGCACGCAAGACCTCGACGGGTCGCGCGTCCGCCGGTCGCGGTCGCCGCGGCGGCGCCTCCGCCGGCGACACGAAGGACGCCCGCGAGTGGCTCCGCGCGAACGGCCACGAGGTCTCCGACCGCGGCCGCATCCCGGCTCCGCTGCTGGAGCTCTACCGCAACCGCTGAGCGGCGCTCAGCGCAGGATGAACTCGATCTCCTCGATCTCCTCGCCGCGCGCGTTGGCGTAGTCGCGACCGCGGCCGACCTCGACGAAGCCGAGTCGCGTGAGCAACGCGACGGAGGCCGTGTTGTCGGCCGCGGCACGCGCCCGCACGGGGCGCGGCTGGGTGTCGAGGAACAGGCGCATGGCGCGCGTGGCGATCCCGCGACCCCACTGCTCGCGGTCGATCCAGTACGTGATCTCGGGCACGCGCGTCTCGGGGTCGATCCATCGGGCGACCCGGCCGACGATCCGGCCGTCGCAGCGCACGGTTCGTGCGTCGTAGTCGTCGCGTGCCGAGAAGCGATTCCAGTTCGCGTCGAACGCGGCGCGGTCCGACGGATCCTCTGCGGTGAAGGCGGCCACGCGGTTCGCCTCGGGATCGAGTTGGATTCGGAACAGCTCATCGAGATCGCCCGCGCGGGTCGCGCGCAGGGTCACGACGTGAGGCTCGACCATGCCATGTCCTCCAGGATGCTGCGGACGACCTTGTCCGCGGGTCGGCGCCCATGGATGCGGGCGCTGTGGGGGGTGGAGTTGATCAGGCCGAAGGCCGCGTGAGCCCTGATCCGATGCTCCGATTCGGCCCGGTCGGGCCTCAGGCGGGCGAGCACGCCCACCCACAGTTCGACGTACTCGCGCTGCAGGCGCCGCACCTCGTGCGCACCGGCCTCGTCGAGGCTCGGCAGGTCGCGGTCCTGCACGCGGATCACGTCGGCGTTCGCGAGGGCGAAATCGACGTGGAAGCGGATGAGCGCGTGGAGCGCGGCGGCGGGATCGTCGGCCGCGGCGACGGTGCGCCGTCCGCCGTCGAGCAGGCCCTCGCTCGCATCGGCCAGGATCGCGCCGAGGACCGCGGCCTTGCCCGGGAAGTGGCGGTAGACGGCGGGGCCGGAGACGCCGGCGGCCTGGCCGAGCTCCTCGAGCGTGACGCCCGCGTAGCCGCGGTCGGCGAAGAGCCGCGCGGCGGCGGAGAGCAGCGCGGCGCGGCGGTCGGCCTTGGCGCGGCCGCGCTCGGTGAGCGTGTCGCTCAGGGTGCACCTCCCGGGGCATTCGGTGAATGCACACTAACCGACAGGCGTGGCCACGGCAAGCGGCCCCGGGCCGTCCCGGTTCAGTGGACGGATGCCGCGGCGGCCTCGCGCACGAGCCGGACCGCCTCCGCGGTGCCGGCGTTCCACGGCGTGCCGTGGCCCGGGAGCACCCAGGTCGCCTCGAGCCCGGCGAGGCGGTCGAGCGAGTCGATCGCAACCTCGGGCTCGTCGGTGAACGGCGCGGGCCCGGGGCCGCGCCGGCCCGTGAGCACGTGCCGCGTGGTGAGCGCGTCGCCGACGCACACGGCGTCGAGCTCGGGGGAGTGCACGGCGATGCTGCCCGGCGAGTGCCCGGGCATGCCGACGATCTCGGGGGAGCCGGGCAGGTCGAGCCGCTCGCCGTCGACGACGGTGACGACCTCGGTGAGGTACTCGGTCTTCGTGCCGCCCTTGCCGAGCGCGTAGGCGAAGAACCGCACGATCGGCCAGGGCCGGATGCCGCGCCCGAACGAGGTGGCCGCGGGCTTCGCCTCGCCGCGGGCACGCGCGGCATCGGCCTCGTGTACGTAGACGGGCACGCCGTGCTCACGGCGGAGCCTCTCGGCGAAGCCGATGTGGTCGGTGTCGCCGTGCGTGAGCACGACGGCGCGGACGTCGTCGATCGTGCGGCCCGCGGCCGCCAGTTCGTCGAGCAGGTCGCGGTAGTGGCCGGCGAGGCCGGCGTCGACGATCGTGACGCCGCGGTCGTCGATGAGGAGGTAGCAGGCGACGATCTCGTTGCCGACGCGTCGCAGTCCGGGGTGGAGTTCCATGTCGGCTATGATACGTAGCTATGATGGCTACTGTCAATAGCCATAAGGAGGCTGCCATGCCCACCCCAACGCGGATCACGCCGGAATCGCTCCGGTCGGCGGCACGCGAGGTGCTCGAGCGCGACGGTCGCGACGGGCTGACGATGCAGGCCGTCGCGGTCGCGCTCGGCGTCCGCGCCCCGTCGCTCTACAAGCACGTGCGGGATCGCGATGCGCTCGTCCGGATCGTCGCCGACGACGTCGCCCGCGACCTCGGCTCGCGGATGGACGCGGTGCTCGCCGGAACGGGCGACGACGCGGGAGCCGCCCTCCGCGCCATGGCGGCGTCGGTGCGCCGGTTCGCGCACGAGCGGCCGAACGGGTACGGGCTCGTGTTCGGCCCGATGCCCGAGGCGGAGCGGGCGGACCGGGTCGCCCTCGATCGCGGGAGCGCCGCGCTCCTCGAGGTGTCGCGCCGGCTCGCGGGCGAGCGCCACGCGCTCGATGCCGCTCGGACCTTCACCGCATGGATGCACGGCTTCACGTCCATGGAACTGGCGGGCGCCTTCCGGCTCGGCGGCGAGATCGACGACGCCTGGGACTTCGGGCTCGACCGCCTCGTCGCCGGGCTCGCCGCGTCGCCGCCCGCGTCCGGCGGGTAAGCCGTGTTGCGGACTTCGGTGAATGGCCGCTAACATGAATCCCGGTTAGCGAGCGTTCACCGAACCAGCTCGCGCACACGCCACGACGGAGAGGCGGAACGGGAGCGGATGCACATCCTCACGAGCGCGGTCGACACGGCATCCGACGCCGCGCGCGCCAACGCCGACGCCCATGCCGTGCTGGCCGACGAATTGCGCACGAAGCTCGCCCGGGCCGCGCTCGGCGGCCCCGAGGCATCCCGCGACCGTCACGTCGCGCGCGGCAAGCTGCTGCCGCGCGACCGCGTCGAGCGGCTGCTCGACGAGGCCAGCCCCTTCCTCGAGCTCTCGCCGCTCGCGGCCGACGACCTCTACGACGACGACACGCCCGCCGCGGGCGTGATCGCCGGGGTGGGGCTCGTGCAGGGCCGGCCCATCATGGTCGTCTGCAACGACGCGACCGTCAAGGGCGGCACGTACTACCCGATCACGGTCAAGAAGCACCTCCGGGCGCAGGAGGTCGCGTTCGAGAACGCGCTGCCGTGCGTCTACCTCGTCGACTCGGGCGGGGCGTTCCTGCCCAAGCAGGACGAGGTCTTCCCCGATCGCGACCACTTCGGCCGGATCTTCTACAACCAGGCCAACCTGTCGGCGCGGCGCATCCCGCAGATCGCCGCCGTGCTGGGCTCGTGCACCGCGGGCGGCGCGTACGTGCCGGCGATGAGCGACGAGACGGTGATCGTGCGGGGCCAGGGCACGATCTTCCTCGGCGGCCCGCCGCTCGTGAAGGCCGCGATCGGCGAGGTCGTGACGCCAGAGGAGCTCGGCGGCGGCGACCTGCACTCGAAGCACTCCGGCGTCACCGACCACCTCGCCGAGGATGACGAGCACGCGCTCGAGCTGGTCCGCGACATCGTCGCGACCTTGCCGCGGCCCGCAACGCGCGCGTGGGAGGTGCGCGAGCCGCGCGAGCCCGCGGTCGACCCCGCCACGCTCACGTCGGTCGTGCCCGTCGACGTGCAGCAGCCCTACGACGTGCGCGAGGTGATCGCCCGCCTCATCGACGGCAGCGAGTTCCACGAGTTCAAGCGCGAGTACGGCGACACGCTCGTCACCGGCTTCGCCTGGATCGACGGGCACCCCGTCGGCATCGTGGCGAACAACGGCGTGCTGTTCAGCGAGTCGGCCATGAAGGGCGCGCACTTCATCGAGCTGTGCGACCAGCGCGGCATCCCGCTCGTGTTCCTGCAGAACATCTCGGGCTTCATGGTCGGCCGCGACGCCGAGGCCGGCGGCATCGCCAAGCACGGCGCCAAGATGGTCACCGCGGTCGCGACGACGCGCGTGCCGAAGTTCACGGTCGTGATCGGCGGCTCCTTCGGCGCGGGCAACTACTCGATGTGCGGGCGGGCCTACTCGCCGCGGTTCCTCTGGATGTGGCCGAACGCGCGCATCTCGGTCATGGGCGGCGAGCAGGCGGCCTCCGTGCTCGCAACCGTCAAGCGCGACCAGCTGGCGGTGCGCGGCGAGTCGTGGTCGGCCGACGACGAGGCGGCGTTCAAGGCGCCGGTCCGCGACCAGTACGAGTCGCAGGGCAGCCCCTACCACTCCACCTCACGGCTCTGGGACGACGGCATCATCGAGCCCGGTGAGACCCGCACCGTGCTCGCGCTCGCCCTCGAGCTCGCGAGCCGCACCCCGCTGCCCGAGCCCCGCTTCGGCCTGTTCAGGATGTGACCCGGATGACGCAGCCCACCCCCTCCCGCCCCTTCGAGAGCCTCAGGACAGCGCCGTTCGACCGCGTGCTCGTCGCCAACCGCGGCGAGATCGCCGTGCGCGTCATCCGCACGCTCAAGCGCCTCGGCATCCGCTCGATCGCCGTGTACTCCGACGCCGATGCCGGCGCGCCGCACGTCGCGCTCGCCGACCAGGCCGTGCGGATCGGTCCGGCGCCCGCGGCCGAGAGCTACCTCGACCCCGCGCGCATCGTGCGAGCCGCGCTCGACGCGGGCGCGCAGGCGATCCACCCCGGCTACGGGTTCCTCAGCGAGAACGCCGGGTTCGCCCGCGCCTGCGCGGCGGCCGGCATCGTCTTCGTCGGCCCCGGCGAGCTCGCCCTCGAGGTCATGGGCGACAAGATCCGCGCGAAGCGCCATGTCGAGGCCTCCGGCGTGCCCGTGGTGCCCGGCGTGAGCGAGCCCGACGCGACCGACGACGAGCTGCTCGACGCGGCCCCGCTGATCGGCTTCCCGCTGCTCGTGAAGCCCTCGGCGGGCGGCGGCGGCAAGGGCATGCAGGTCGTGCGCGACCAGCGGGAGCTCGAGCACGCACTGCCCGCCGCCCGTCGCGTCGCACGCGCCGCGTTCGGCGACGACACGCTCCTGCTCGAGCGGTTCATCGAGCGACCGCGGCACATCGAGGTGCAGGTGCTCGCCGATGCGCACGGCGACGTCATCCACCTCGGCGAGCGCGAGTGCTCGCTGCAGCGCCGCCACCAGAAGGTCGTCGAGGAGGCGCCGTCGCCCCTGCTCGACGCCGCGACGCGCGAACGCATCGGCCGGGCGGCGTGCGACGCGGCCCGCAGCGTCGAGTACCTCGGCGCCGGCACCGTCGAGTTCCTGGTGTCGGATGCCGCGCCCGACGAGTTCTTCTTCATCGAGATGAACACGCGACTTCAGGTCGAGCACCCGGTCACCGAGCTCGTCACCGGCATCGACCTCGTCGAGCAGCAACTGCGGATCGCCGCGGGGGAGCCGCTCGCGATCGCGCAGCACGACGTGCGGATGACGGGCCACGCGATCGAGGCGCGCCTGTACGCCGAGAGCCCCGAGCGCGGGTTCCTCCCCTCGACGGGTGAGGTGCTCGCGTGGCGACCCGCCGCGGGCGAGGGCGTGCGCGTCGACGCCGGCGTGGGCGAGGGGCAGCGCATCACCGCCGACTACGACCCGATGATCGCGAAGGTCATCGCGCACGGCCGCGACCGGGCCGAGGCGATCGAACGGCTCGACGCCGCGCTCGCCGAGACCGTCGTGCTGGGCGTCGAGACGAACACCGCGTTCCTCCGTGAGCTGCTCGCACACCCCGACGTCCGCGCCGGGCACCTCGACACGGGGCTCATCGACCGATTGCCGGCGCCCGAGGCGCCGGATGCCGCCGCCGACGCACTCGCGGAGGTCGCGCGCCTCGCCCGCGAGCGGGCCGCCCGCGCCGACGTCGCGCACGCCCACGCATGGCAGCGGGCGCGCGGCTGGCGGCTGGGCGGCGCAGCGCCCTCCGCCGACCGCGACCCACGCACGGGCGCCCACCTCGACGGCGCCGTCGTCCGCCTGAGCGATGACGGCACCGCCTGGGTGCACCTCGGCGGGCGCTCCGCCGCGTTCCCGCCGGTCGACCGGCGAGCTGCGCTCGACGTGCGCCTCGCGCTGCTCGAGCGCGGCGGCAGCGCCGACCCCGATCTCCGTGCACCCATGCCCGGCAGTGTCACGACGCTCCTCGTCGCCGACGGCGACCGCGTCGAGGCCGGCCAGGCCGTGCTGGCGATCGAGGCCATGAAGATGGAGCACCGCGTGACCGCCGCCCTCCCCGGCGTGGTCCGCCTGCGCGTCGTCGCGGGCGAGCAGGTCGCCCGCGACCAGGTGGTGGCGCGCGTCGAGCACGCGGTCGACGCCCCGGCTGAGGCGAGCGACGCCGGCCCCGCGACATCCGACCACGAACCCCGAGGCGGCGGTGCCGATGACGCCTCCGTCGCGAACGCATCCCACCAGGAATGAGGAGCACCATGCACGACCTGACCGACGAGGAACAGCAGCTGTACGACATGGTCTGCGAGTTCGCCGACACCGTCGTCGCACCGCAGGCCTACGAGGCCGACCGCTCGCACGAGCTCTCGATGGACGTCGTCGCCCAGATGGGCGAGCTCGGGCTCTTCGGCCTGCCCTTCCCCGAGGAGGTCGGCGGCCAGGGCGGCGACTACATGGCGCTGTGCCTCGCGATCGAGGCGCTCGCCCGCGTCGACCAGTCGATCGCGATCACCCTCGAGGCCGGCGTGGGCCTCGGCGCGATGCCGATCTACCGTCACGGCACCGACGAGCAGAAGGCCCGCTTCCTGCCCGACCTCGTGGCCGGACGCGCGCTCGCCGGCTTCGGCCTGACCGAGCCCGAGGCCGGTTCCGACGCCGGCGCCACGCGGACGACGGCCGTGCTCGACGGCGACGAGTGGGTCGTCAACGGCTCCAAGCAGTTCATCACCAACTCGGGCACGCCGATCACCTCGTTCGTCACCGTCACGGCGGTGACCGGGGAGCGGAACCGCCCCGACGGCTCCACGTCGAAGGAGCTCTCCACGATCATCGTGCCGAACGGCACGCCCGGGTTCACCGTGGGGCCCGGCTACGACAAGTCCGGATGGCGCGCCTCCGACACGCACCCGCTGACCTTCGACGACGTCCGGGTGCCGGCCGGCAACCTGCTCGGCGAGCGCGGACGCGGCTTCGCCAACTTCCTCCGTGCCCTCGACGAGGGCCGCATCGCGATCGCCGCCCTCGCGACGGGCGCGGCCCAGGGCTGCCTCGACGAGGCGCTGGCCTATGCGAAGACGCGCAACGTCTTCGGCGTTCCGATCGCGAGCCACCAGTACATCGCGTTCACCATCGCGGGCATGCAGGCGCGCGTTCACACGGCACGCCTCGCCTGGCACGACGCGGCGCGCCGTGCCGACGCCGGCCTCCCGTTCAAGAAGGAGGCCGCGATCGCGAAGCTGGTCTCGAGCGACGCCGCCATGCTGAACGCCCGCGACGCGACCCAGATCTTCGGCGGCATGGGCTTCATGAACGAGACGACCGTGGCCCGGCACTATCGTGACTCGAAGATCCTGGAGATCGGCGAGGGCACGAACGAGGTGCAGCTCATGGTCATCGCGCGCGAGCTCGGGCTGGCCGCCTAGGCGGCTCGGCTGAACGGAGGAGGGAGCACCATGACGGATGCCGCGATGCGCGAGGTCGTGCAGCGTGGACTCTGGTTCGAGGAGTTCGAGGAGGGCGTACGCTACCTGCACCGTCCTGGTCGCACCGTGACGGAGGCCGACAACGTGCTCTTCACGACGCTCACCATGAACCCGCAGCCGCTCCACCTCGACGCGGCATGGTCGGCGCGCCAGCCGTTCGGGCGCATCCTCGTGAACTCGCTGTTCACGCTGTCGACCCTCGTGGGCCAGTCGGTCGGCCAGCTCACCCAGGGCACGCTGGTCGCCAACCTCGGGTTCGGGGCCGTCGCGTTCCCGAACCCGGTGTTCGTGGGCGACACCCTGTACGGCGAGAGCGTCGTCGAGTCGAAGCGGCTCTCGTCGTCGCGACCCGGAGAGGGCATCGTGGCGCTCGGCCACACCGCGCGGAACCAGGCCGGCGAGGTGGTCGCGACGGCGTCGCGCACGATGCTCGTCTGGACGCGCGAGGCGGGCGAGCGGCAGTCCCGCCGGAACGGCGAGGTGAGCGGATGACGCACCCCCCGTTCGCCTTCGGTCCCGCGCTCCTCTTCTGCCCGGCCGACCGGCCCGACCGCTACGCCAAGGCCGTGCAGCGCGCCGACGCGGTGATCCTCGACCTCGAGGACGCCGTGGCCGAGGTCGCGAAGTCGGCGGCCCGCGAGTCGCTCGTGGCGAACCCGCTCGACCCCGATCGCGTCATCGTGCGCGTGAACCCGGCGTCCACACCGCATCTCTCCGATGATCTCGCGACGCTTCGGCGCACCTCGTACCGCACCGTCATGCTCGCCAAGTGCGAGGGCACGGCCGACCTCGTGGCGCTCGAGGACTTCGACGTGATCGCGCTGTGCGAGACCGCGCGCGGCGTGCTCGCCGCGCCCGACATCGCGTCGGTGCCGATCGTGACCGCCATGATGTGGGGCGCGGAGGATCTCGTCGCCTCGGTCGGCGGCTCCTCCAGCCGATACCCCGACGGTCGATACCGCGACCTCGCGCGACACGCCAGGTCCCAGGTGCTGCTCGCCGCGGGGGCGCAGGGCGTGGCGGCGATCGACGCGGTGCACCTCGACCTCGCCGATGCGGACGGACTCCGCGCCGAGGCCGAGGACGCGGCTGCGCTCGGCTTCGCCGCCACGGCGTGCGTGCACCCCGGCCAGGCCGAGGTCGTCCGGGCGGCGTACGCGCCGAGCCCTGAGCGACTGGAGTGGGCGCGAGCGCTGCTCGCCGAGGCCGCCGTGCGCGAACGCGACGGCGTGTTCGCCTTCCGCGGGCAGATGGTCGACGCGCCGCTTCTCCGGCAGGCCGAGGCGGTCGTCCGGCGGGCGCGGCAGTGATGACAGGTTCCGGTGAGCGCCGCAGCTCGCCGTCGAGGGAAAGGACCCGGGCCCGATGAAGATCATCGTCCTCGTGAAGGAGGTCCCCGACACGTGGGGATCGCGGAGGCTCGACCTCGAGACCGGGCTCGCCGACCGCGGCGCGAGCGAGGCCGTGCTCGACGAGATCGGCGAGCGGGCGCTCGAAGTGGCGCTCAGCTACGCCGACGCGCACGCCGACACCGAGGTGGTCGTCATGTCGATGGCCGCCGAGAGCGCCGCGACCACGATCCGCAAGGGCCTGGCGATGGGAGCCGGATCGGCCGTGCACATCGCCGACCCCGGCCTGGCCGCCGCCGACCTCGGCCTCACCGCGCGCACCCTCGCCGCGGCGATCCGACGCACCGGGTTCGACCTCGTCATCACCGGCAACCTCTCGACCGACGGCAGCGGCGGCGTGATCCCCGCCATGCTCGCCGAGTTGCTCGAGGTGCCGAACGCGACCGCGCTCTCAGCCGTCGAGATCGCCGACGGCTCGGTGGCGGGCACGCGTGACGTCGACGGCGGCACGATGCGCGTGAGCGCGCCGCTGCCGGCAGTCATCTCGATCACCGAGGCGCTCCCCGACGCCCGATTCCCCAACTTCAAGGGCATCATGGCCGCGAAGAAGAAGCCGTTCGAGACGGTGAGCGCCGCCGACCTCGGCATCGAGCCCGAGGACCTCTCCGTCGCCTGGTCGATCATGACCGCCATCGCCGAGAAGCCCCCGCGCACGGCCGGGACCAAGATCACCGACGACGGCGACGGCGGCACGAAGATCGCGGAGTTCCTGATCGAGAACCGTCTGGTCTGAGAGGACGATGATGACCGACCACCCTGCAGCCCCCATCCTCGTCGTGCTCGAGGCCACGCCGAGCGGCGAGCTCGCGTCGAGCGCCGCCGGCCTGCTCGCGGCCGCCTCGACGATCGGCACGCCCGTCGCGCTCGCCGTCACCACGCCCGGCCAGGCGTCGTCGCTCGCCCAGCAGGCGGCGGCGCTCGGCGCCGAGCGCGTGCTCGCCGTCGAGAGCGCCTCGGCGCAGTCCGAGCTCACGATCCCGCACGTCGACGCGCTGGCCGCGGCCGCGTCGCGCGTCGCGCCCGAGGCGGTGCTCATCTCGAACTCGATCGAGGGCCGCGACATCGCGGGCCGGTTCGCCGCCCGCACCGGCGCACCGATCGCCGTGGACGCGGTCGGCGTCTCGCGCGACGACGAGGGCGTCCTCGCCCACCACTCCGTCTACGGCGGCGCCTACAACGTCGACTCCGCGGCCACCTTCGGACCGCTCGTCGTCACCGTGCGGCAGGGTGCCGTCGACGCGCGCGCCGAGGCACGGCCGGTGGCCCTCGAGACCCTCGAGGTGGCGGCCTCGGGTGCGCCGTCGGCCACGATCGAGTCGGTCGAGGCCGTGACCGAGACCTCGAGCCGACCCGAGCTGCGGGGAGCCAAGCGGGTCGTCTCGGGCGGTCGCGGCCTCGGCTCGGCCGAGAAGTTCGCGCTCGTCGAGGAGCTCGCCGACGCGCTGGGCGCCGCCGTCGGCGCGTCGCGCGCGGCCGTCGACGCCGGCTACATCCCGGCGAACCACCAGGTCGGCCAGACGGGTGTCTCGGTCTCACCGCAGCTGTACGTCGCGCTCGGCATCTCGGGTGCGATCCAGCACAAGGCGGGGATGCAGACGGCCAAGAACATCGTCGCCGTCAACAAGGACCCCGACGCGCCCATCTTCGAGGTCGCCGACTTCGGCGTCGTCGGCGACGTCTTCACGGTCGTGCCGCAACTGATCACCGCGCTCGCCGAGCGGAAGCGGTGACCCGTGGCGGGTGTCGGGAACCTGCGCAGGGGACTGCCTCGCCGGCACGGCGGTGAGCCCTGGCCGCCCGCCGGCGACACGGCCGGCGGGCCCGTCGTCACGTCGTCCGACGCGCCCGCGACGGCGCCGGCCGTATCGTCCCCGGTCCTCACCGACGTCGCGACCGTCGACGTCGCATCGGGTCGTCGGCTGCGAAGCGGGCTTCCGCGCGTGCGCGGCGGGCTGCCGTGGCCCGATCCCGGCGAGGCGGGCCGTGCCGCGAACGTCGAGGTGACGGATGCCGCGGCCGCCCCACCGCACGCAGCAATGGGCGAGCCGGTCGCCGAACCGGCCGCCCCGACGGCGCCGGCACGGCAGCCTGCAGCGCCGGCGTCGACGGCCGCTTCGACCGTGGCGGCCGGGTCGGGACTGCGCCGCGGGCTCCCGAGGCTCCCCGGGGGAGAGCCGTGGCCGCCGGCCGCGGCGGTCGCACCGATCGCGGAGCCCACCGCACCGGCTCCGGTGGACGCATCGGCAGCGCCCGCCGAGTCCGCGCCGTCGGTGGCGACATCCGCACCGGCCGTCGAAGCCGAGGTGCCGGCACCCGCGGTGCCCGCCGCCGTAGCGCCCGCGCCCGCCGCGCCGGCGCCGGCGCCGAGCGCCCCAGCCCAGACGGGCCTGACGCGCTTCGGGCAGCTGACCGTGACGCAGCGGGTCGGCGCATCCGTCGTCGGTATCCTCGCGATCATCGGCGCGGCGACCATCGTCGTCCAGGGCACGAGGTGGTTCCTCGGGCTCGAGGTCATGCAGGACTTCATGGCGACCTACCCCGGAGTGACGCCGCTGCCCGAGGGTGCGCCCGTCGGGCTCCCGGCCTGGCTCGGCTGGCAGCACTTCTTCAACGTCTTCCTCATGGTGCTGATCATCCGCTCGGGCCTGCAGGTGCGCACCGAACGGCGGCCACCGGCGACCTGGACGCCGCGCTGGTCGAAGGGCGGTCAGGGCAGGATCAGCCTCACGCTGTGGTTCCACCAGTCCCTCGACATCCTGTGGCTCGTGAACGGGCTCGTCTTCGTCGTGCTCCTGTTCGCGACGGGCCAGTGGATGCGCGTCGTGCCGACCAGCTGGGAGGTCGTCCCGAACGCGATCTCGGCGGGGCTGCAGTACCTCTCGCTGGACTGGCCGCTCGAGGACGGCTGGGTCAACTACAACAGCCTCCAGGTGCTCGCGTACTTCGCGACGATCTTCATCGCCGCGCCGCTCGCCGCGATCACCGGGGTGCGGATGTCGGGGCTGTGGCCGAAGAACGCCACGACGCTCAGCCGGATCTACCCGGTCGAGTGGGCTCGCGCCGTGCACTTCCCGGTCATGCTGTACTTCGTCGCGTTCATCGTCGTCCACGTGACCCTCGTCTTCACGACCGGTGCGCTGCGCAACCTGAACGCGATGTTCGCGGCGCAGGACGCCGACGGCTGGCTGGGATTCTGGCTCTTCGTCGCCTCGATCGTCGTCATCGCGGCAGCGTGGATCGCCGCCCGCCCGTCGGTGCTCGCGCCGATCGCCGGACTGTTCGGCAAGGTCGGGCGATAGCAGCCGACGAGCGGATGCCGCGACGCGGCGCCCCGCCGGGGGGCGCGCGCCGCGGCATCCGCTCGCCTCGGTCAGACCGCGACGTCGCGGCGGCGGAAGACCAGCCATCCGACCAGGAGCAGCACCGCGATGACCGCGAAGCTGAGCCAGATCGTGCCGTTCCAGCCGTTCATGATCGGCGACTCGCCGTACGCCCAGCTGTACGGCGACCAGTCGTGCAGCCACGCCAGGTCATCGCTCTGGTTGCCGAGCGCGTTGAGCGCGTACGCGTAGACGGCCACGCCCGCGCCGGCACTGACCGACCACGAGCGTCGGCCCGTGAGGGCGCCCACGGCGATCGCGGCGATCGCGGCGAGGGAGACCAGCCCGAAGAACGCCGTCGCGGTGGCGACCAGGTTCGGGAACTCGATGCCCAACTCGGCCGGCTCGTTCAGCATCGCCACGACCGCCACGCTCACGAGCGCGAGCCACGCGAGTTTGACGAGGACGGCGGCCGTTCGCTCGGCGAAGACCTGCCCGCGCGTGACGCCGTGCGCGAGCGTGAGCTCGAGCTGCCCGTTCTCCTCGTCGTTCGCGATCGCGTCCGTGCCCCAGCCGACCGCGGCGATCGTCACGAGCACGAAGCCGATGAGTCCGAAGAAGGTCGCCTGCGCGTATCCCGGCCCGGAGGCGATCTGGTCGTAGTTGAGCGACCTGACCAACTCGGGCGGCAGCGTGTCGATGATCTGCTGCATCTGGCCGTTGCCGCCGAAGGACGGGTACAGCGGCAGGTACAGGAACAGCGCGACGAGGATGCCGATGGTCCAACCGACGAGGCCGCGCCAACCGTCGAGGATCGAACGACGGAAGAGGGGGAGCACGCGGTTCATCGCTTCGCCCCCTTCCGGGAGGCCTCGTCGGTATCGGGCGTCGCCGTGAGGTCGGTGCCGTAGTAGGCGAGCACCATCTCCTCGAGGTCGGGCTCCTCCATCGTGAGGTCGACGACCTCGAGACGCGACACGGCTTTCACGAACGCGTCGACGTGTGCGTCGAGCGTCGCCGAGAGGGCGACCGTGCCGGGGCCGTTCGGCACGGAGGCCACCTCGCCCACGCCGGGCAGCGCATCGAGCGTGGTGCGCGCTGCCGCAGCATCCGCCTCGGCGACCGTGAGCCGCACGTGACGCACGGCGTTCTCGCGGAGCGCCGCCACCGTCGACTGCTCGACGATGCGACCCGCCTTCAGGATCGCGATCTCGTGCGCGGTCTGCTGCACCTCGCTCAGCACGTGCGAGCTGAGGAACACGGTCTGCCCGTTGGCGCGCGCCTCGCGCAGCATCGCGTGGAACTCCTGCTGTACGAGCGGGTCGAGCCCGCTGGTCGGCTCGTCGAGCACGAGCAGCTCGGGTTCGTGCATGAACGCCTGGATCAGGCCGATCTTCTGCTTGTTGCCCTTCGACAGGCTGCGCACCGGCCGGCCGAGGTCGACGCCGAGGCGGTCGGCGAGGCCGTCGATCGCGGCGGGGCGCACCGGCCCGGAGATCTCGGCATAGTGGGCCAGGAATTCGCGGCCCTTCACGCGCGTCGAGAGGTGCAGTTCGCCGGGCAGGTAGCCGATGCGGCGGCGCAGCGCTGCACCGCCCCGGCGCGGTGACTCGCCGAGCACGCTGAGCTCGCCGCCGGAGGGGCGGATGATGTCGAGCAGCAGCCGCATCGTGGTGGTCTTGCCGGCGCCGTTCGGCCCGATCATCCCGAACACGCTGCCGCGCGGGATGTCGAGGTCGATGCCGTGGAGCGCGGTGGTCGATCCGTAGCGCTTGACGAGGCCGCGCGTCGAGACGGCGGTCTCCGTGGTCGTGGTGGTGGAACTGGTGGTGGTGCGCATGCTGGTCCTTTCCCGTGATCGATGACGACGTGGCGGATGTCGCGGGCGTCAGCCGCGAGCGGCTTCGTCGATCGGCGGGTCGGGGTCCTGGTTGGGGTTGCCGGGGCCCTTGTCGGAGCGGACCTGCGGCACGGCGTCGGTGGCGGTCGCGGCGGCCGTTCCGCCCGTCGCGCCGTCGCCGACGACGGCCGCGCGCGCGGCGTCCAGGAGTCGGTCGTCGGCGTACAGGCCATGCGTGTAGAGCTCGAGCGTCGGCACGGTCATCCGCCGGAGTGTGGCGGGGGAGTCGAGCGGCGCGCCCAGGACGCGTGCGAGCTGGTCGCGCAGCAGCAGCGGCGCGATGCCGTACAGCGTGATGAGGGCCGCCCGGAGCTCGGGGTCGCTCGAGGGGCGCATGCTGCCGTCCTCGACCCCCGAGTCGAGCATCGCGCGCGTCTCGGCGAGGAGCAGGTCGAACAGTCGCGCCCCGCCCTCGGTGCCGTCGGCGAGCATGCTCGAGACGTAGTCGAGGTACGCGCGGAAGCGACCCGGGTCGTCGAGCCACTCGCGGATCGTCGAGGCGACCGCCGGGGCGCCGAGCCGCTCCTTCTCGCCGATGAGCCGGGCGACCAGCCAGTCGTCGCACGCGCCCCGCAGCTCGGCCTTCGAGCCGAAGTGGTGGATGACGAGCGCCGGACTGACGCCGGCGTCGGCGGCGATCTCGCGGACGCTCGTGCGTCCGAATCCGTGCGCGCCGAACCTCGCGATCGCGGCGTCGCGGATGCGGGCCCGCGTCGTGGCATCCTCATGAGGCACTGAACGCATGTTCAACATGCTAAACGAACGTTCAGGCGCGACGCAATGCGTCATCCATTCGGCAAATGAGGACTGTTCACCAACGATTGGGTAACGCTTCACCCGATCCGTCACGGACGGGGTTTCGAGGCCGCATACGCTCGATGCAATCCTGGGGAGGGGGATCGCGTGGCACGGAAGCACGCACAGTACGGTCCGCGGCGCGCGGTGAGCGACCCGCGGGGCGCCGACGCGCGCGCGACGACGGGGGCGCTCGAACTGCCGGGCCCCGTCGAGGTCGACCAGCGGCTGGAGGTCACGGGACCGGTCGAGGCGGCGCTGGCGCGCACGCCCACGACCGAGGATATCGAGACCAACGCGTTCTCGGGCCCGATCACCGTGCCCCGGCGCCTTCCCCTCGGCGAGACCGGCCTCGCGGTGCACCCGCTCGCACTCGGCGCCAGCACGTTCGGGTGGACCGTCGGCGCCGACGACGCGGCCGACATCCTCGACCGGTTCGCCGGCGTGGGCGGCAACCTCGTCGACACCGCCGACAGCTACGCCGCCGGACGCAGCGAGACCATCATCGGCCGGTGGATGGCGAACCGCGGCGTCCGCGACCGGGTCCGGGTGATCACGAAGGTGGGCCGCCATCCCGACCGGCGCGGCCTCGCGCCCGAGTCGATCGCCGCGGCCGTCGACGAGTCGCTGACCCGTCTCGGCACCGACCGCATCGACCTCCTCTGCTTCCACGGCGACGACCCCGCGATCCCGCTCGAGGAGAGCCTGGGCGCTGTCGACGCGCTCATCACCGCGGGCAAGGTGCTCGCGATCGGCGCCTCCGACTTCTCGCCCGAGCGCCTCATCGAGGCACGCGTCCTCGCCGCGAACGGGCTCCCGCGCTTCCAGGTGCTCACGACCCGCTACAACCTCATGGAGCGCCGCGACTTCGAGGGCGCGCCCGAACTCGTCGCGCACGCCCAGGGCCTCGCGGTGCTGCCCTACTTCGCGCTCGCGAACGGGTTCCTCGGCGGTCGCGTGCGACGACGGGCCGACCTCCGCCGCGACGCGCGCGGCGAACGCCAGGCCCGCCACCTCGGCCGGCGCGGGCTCCGCGTGCTCCGGGCGCTCGACGAGGTCGCCGCCGCCCACGACACCGTGCCCGCCGCGATCGCGATCGCCTGGCTGCTCGGCCGGCCCACGGTCGTCGCGCCCGTCGCGAGCGCCAGCCGCCCCGAGCAGGTCGACGCGCTCGTGGCCGCGGCCAACCTCGTGCTGCACCGCTCCGAGATCGTCGAGCTCGACCGCGCCTCGGCCTGAGCATGCCGGGGCGGTCGCGGTTCGGCCGCGCCGACCGCCGGGCGTCGGGAGGGTGACATAGGCTGGAACGCGTGAACGGCGCCGTCGAACTGTCCCTGGGCGAACCCGAGCTGGAGTTCCGCGCCGCCGGAGACACCCTGGTGCGTCGCTCGGTCCTGCCGTCGGGCATCCGCGTGCTCACCGAGCGCGTCCCCGGCAGCCGCAGCGCCACGATCGGCTTCTGGGTCGCGGTCGGCTCACGCGACGAGCACGCCGCCGACAGCGGCCACCAGGCCACGCACGGCTCCACGCACTTCCTCGAGCACCTGCTCTTCAAGGGCACCGAGACGCGCAGCGCGCTCGACATCGCGATCTCCTTCGACTCCGTCGGCGGCGAGCACAACGCCGTCACGGCCAAGGAGTACACCTGCTACTACGCCAAGGTGCAGGATCGCGACCTCCCCATGGCCGTCGAGGTCCTCGCCGACATGTTCACCTCCTCGGTGCTCGATCCCGAGGAGTTCGAGAGCGAGCGGCGGGTCATCCTCGAGGAGCTCGCGATGGCCGGCGACGACCCGGCCGACGTCGCCAACGAGCGCTTCTTCGAGGCCGTGCTGGGGCGCCATCCGCTCGCCCGGCCGATCGGCGGCGACCCCGCCGCGATCGATGCCGCGACGCGCGACGCCGTGTGGGAGCACTACCGTGCCAACTACCGGCCGCGCGACCTCGTCGTGACGGCCGCGGGCGCGGTCGACCACGATGCCCTCGTCGCCGGGCTCACGGCCGCGCTCGACGGCGCCGGCTGGCGGCTCGACGAGGCGGCCGCACCCGAATCGCGGCGCTCGACCGACGCGCCGCAGCTCGACGGCACCGCGCCGCTCACCGTCGTCGAGAAGCCCGGCGAGCAGGTGAACCTCGTGCTCGGCGTGCCCGGGCTCGTCGCGACCGACGACCGCCGCGCGGTGCTCAGCGTGCTGAACACCGTGTTCGGCGCCGGCATGTCGTCCCGGCTGTTCCAGCAGATCCGCGAGCGCCGCGGGCTGGCCTATTCGGTGTACTCCTTCGCGCCCGGCTACTCCGATGCCGGCGTGTTCGGCATGTACGCCGGGTGCGCCCCCAAGAATGCGGCGACCGTCGCGGCGCTCATGCGCACCGAGCTCGAGCGCCTCGCACACCACGGCGTCACGGCCGACGAGCTCGAGCGCGCCGCCGGGTACCTCGGCGGCGCCTCCGCGCTCGCGCTCGAAGACAGCGACACGCGGATGTCGCGGCTCGGCCGCGCCGAGCTCGCGCTCGGCGAGTTCGCCGACCTGGACGAGGCCCTGCGCCGCGTCGGGCGCGTCACCGGCGACGACGTGCGCGCGCTCGCCGCCGACCTCGCGGACCGGCCCTTCTCGCTCGTAGCGGTCGGTCCCGTCCAGGAGGACGCCTTCCGCTCGGTCGTCGACCGACCCGAACCCCGCACCGACGTCGCCTGAGCGACGCCCGATCACACCAGGACCCGACGTGCCCCACCACCTCTACCTCGTCCGCCACGGCGAGCAGCTCGACGCCGAGCACGGCCTCCAGGACGGACCACTGTCTCCGCGAGGCCGGCGCCAGGCCGAACTGCTCGGCGAGCGGCTCGGAGGCATCCCGTTCGACGCCGCCTACCACTCGCCCCTGCAGCGCGCGGCCGAGACGGCCGACATCATCGCGATGAAGATGCCCGCGCTCCAGCCCGAGCCGTCGGCGCTGCTGTTCGACTGCGTGCCCTCCGGGCCGGCGCCCGAGACGCCCTCGGCGTACGCGCCGTTCTTCGGCTCGTTCACCGAGCTCGATTTCGAGGCCGGGCGCGCGCAGATGGCCGACGCGAACGCCGAGTTCCTCCGCTCGCATCGCGAGGACCGCCACGACCTGCTCATCACGCACAACTTCGTCATCGGATGGTTCGTCCGCGAGGTGCTCGGCGCGCCCGAGTGGCGCTGGGCGACGATCAACCAGGCCAACTGCGGTCTCACCGTGCTCACCCAGCGCGCGCCGGGTCGTCCGTGGACGCTGCTCGTCCACAACGACCTCGCCCACCTGCCGCCCGAGCTGCGCACCGGGCTGCCGGAGCAGTTCGCGATCTGAGGGCTCGGGCCCGGCTCGCCTCCGCAGCCGGCGGGCCGGTGCGCGTCAGAGCTGCTTGCCGTACCAGTTCGTCGCATTCGGATTCGCGTTGTACGGCGCGATGTCGACGTACCCGCTCGAGCGGTAGAGCCCGCCCGCGGCCTCGAGGCTCGCGTTCGTGTCGAGCACGACCTCCTCGGCGCCGAACTCGGCGGCTCGGCGCTCGAGCTCGCGCAGCAGGCGCCGTCCTTCGCCGTGGCCCCGGCCTTCGGGCGAGAGCCACAGGTGCTTGACCTCGAACCGCACGCGCTTCTCGGCCGAGGGCTCGATGCGGCGGATCCCTCCGCAGCCGACCGCGCGCCCCTCGTCGTCGACGACGAGCAGGAACACCCCCGCGGGCGGCGTGAACGCGGCATCCTCGGGCCAGGTCGGGCGGTACTCGCCCTGCTCACGCGGGAAGCCCGCCGCCCGTTCGGCGAAGTAGTCGCCGAGGAGGCGATGGGCGTCGGGGTCGGAGACGGCGGCGTCGCGGAAGCGCAGCATGGGCCCAGCCTAGGGCGGCCGTCGGCGCCATTCGCCCGGTTGCTAGGGTGAACGTCGTGACGATCAGGGTGGCGGTTGCCGGCGCGACGGGGAAGATGGGGCGCCTCGCCGCCCGGTTGATCGACGAGGCCGACGACCTCGAGCTGCACGCGGGCCTCGACTCCGCCTCGAGCCTCGACGAGCTCGAGGGTGCCGACGTCGTGCTCGACGTCACGCACCCCGCCGCGAGCCCCGCGATCGTCGAGGCCGCCATCGAGGCGGGCATCCCCGTCGTCGTGGGCACCTCGGGCTGGTCGCGCGAGCGCATCGCCGAGGTCGAGCGGCGACTGCGCGACCTCGAGGACGCGCCCGGCGTGATCTTCGTGCCCAACTTCTCGGTCGGCAGCGTGCTCGGCTCGGCCTTCGCCGCGTTCGCCGCCCACCACTTCGACTCGATCGAGATCGTCGAGGCCCACCACGCCGGCAAGGTCGACTCGCCCTCGGGCACCGCGGTGCGCACGGCCGAGCTGATCGCCGCCGCGCGCGGCGACGAGGGCCCGGTGTCGGCGCCGCACGCCGACCAGCGCGCCCGCGGCCAGCTCGTCTCGGGCGTGCCCGTGCACAGCATGCGGATGGCGGGCATCCTCGCCGACCAGCGCGTCGTGCTCGGCGGCGACGGCGAGACCCTCTCGATCGTGCACACGACGGTCTCCTCCTCGGCGTACGAGAAGGGCATCCTGCTCGCCCTGCGCAGCGCCGGCACGACCGAGGGCGTCACCGTCGGCCTCGACGCGCTGCTCGGCCTCGAGCTGCCCGGCGTGCGATGAGCGGTGCGAAGGCCGGCGCCGTCGTCATGGCGGTGCTGCTCGCGCTCTACGTCGCGCTCGTCGGATGGCGCGCGGTGCAGTTCGTGCAGACCGGCGAGCCCGTCGCGATCGCGATGGGCGTCGCGCTGCTCGTGCTTCCGGTGATCGCGGCCTGGGCGATCTGGCGCGAGCTGCAGTTCGGCGTCCGTTCGCAGCGGCTCGTCGAGCGCCTCGAGGCCGAGGGCGGGCTCGACCTGGGCCTGCCGCTGCGGCCGAGCGGTCGTCCGGAGCGGGCTGCGGCGGATGCTGCGTTCCCCGCGTTCCGCGAGGCGGTCGAGGCCGAGCCCGACTCGTGGCGGGCCTGGCTGCGGCTCGGACTCGCCTACGACGCCGCAGGCGACCGCCGGCGGGCACGTCGCGCGGTCCGGACGGCTATCGGACTGGAGCGGGCTCAGGACTGAGCATCGCGTCCAACGCGGACTCGAAGGTGGGGTACCGGAACCGGTAGCCGTCGTCGATCAGCCGTTGCGGGCGGACCTTCTGGCTCGACAGGAGCAGGTCCTCGGCGGCCGACCCCAGTCCCAGCTTCAGCACGGGCTCGGGCACGGGGATCACGTAGGGCCGGTGCAGGCGCTCGGCCACCGCGGACATGATCCGATCCGCCGTCGCCGGCGTCGGACCCACGAGGTTGACCGGGCCCGCCATCGACCCGTGCAGCAGGTGCATGATCGCACCCACCTCGTCATCGAGCGCGATCCACGGCCAGTGCTGCCCGCCGGTGCCGAGCCGGCCCGACGCGCCGGCCTTGGTCAGGCGCATGATGGGCTTGAAGGCGCCGCCGCGGCCCACGATGATGCCGGTGCGGAGCAGCACCGTGCGGGTCTCGTGCGGTGCGATCTGCGCCGCGGCCTCCCAGCGCCCGACGACGTCGGCGAGGAACCCGGTGCCGGGGTGCGAATGCTCGGTGAGCAGCTCGCCCGGCCGGTCGCCGTAGATGCCGACCGCCGAGCCGCTGAGGAACACCGACGGCGGCGACGCGGACTTCAGCATCGCCTCGGCGAGGGTCCGCGTCGCCGCGACGCGCGACTCGAGGATCTCGTCGCGGTACCCGCGCGTCCACGGCAGGCGGGTCATCGACGCGCCCGACAGGTTCAGCACCGCGTCGACGCGGTCCATGACCGTGAAGTCGATGATCCCGGACGCCGGCGACCAGCTCACCTCGTCGGCGGCCGACGCGCGCCGGCGAACGAGTCGCAGCACCTCGTGCCCCTCCTCGGAGAGGCGTGAGGTGACGGCGGAGCCGATGAAGCCGGAGGCGCCGGCGACGAGGACGTGCACCGTTACGCGAGCTCGGCTTCGATCGTGATGGCCGTGCCGCCCAACGCCTTCGAGATCGGGCAGTTCGCCTTGGCCTCGTCGGCGATGCGCTCGAACTCGGCCTCGGTGATGCCCGGCACGCGGGCGCTCACGAGCAGGTGGCTCCCCGTGATGCCCTCGCCGGGCTGGAACGTGACGGCTGCCGTCGTCTGGATGCTCTCGGGGGTGTGACCGGCTTGGGCGAGCGCGAGCGAGAACGCCATCGAGAAGCACGCCGAGTGCGCCGCGGCCAGGAGCTCCTCGGGGTTGGTCACCCCGGCCTCGCCCTCGGACCGGGCTTTCCAGTCCATGTCGAACTCGGCGACCTTCGACGAGTCGAGGCGCGTGTGCCCCGACCCCTCGAACAGGGTGCCGTTCCAGACCGTGGTGGATTCGCTCGTCAGTGCCATTCGGGTCCTCCTCGGGAGACGGGGACTCCAGCCTAGCGAGCGGATGGCGCGCGCGGCAGTCGCAGCGCGGCGGCGCGCGCGGTACGGCTCAGGCGGTTCGGATGACGCGGGCGCGGACGAGCAGCAGGTAGATCTGGCAGCCCAGGCAGTACCCGAACGCGGCATTGAGGAACGCGGCGACGAACGCGAGCGAGGCGGCGATCGGCACCGCGAGGTCGAGCCCGAACAGGCCGAGCACGACGCCCGTGCCCGTCACGATGAAGCCCACGAGCTGTGCGAACGTCGGCGGACGCGGGTCCTCGAGCTCGGTCGGCGGCGCGAGCCGGGGGCGTACGAGCGAGCGGAACACGAGCCCGAACGGGTTGCGCGCCACCCCGGCGACCGCGCTCCAGGCGAACACGGCGGCGATCGCGGCGAGGAGGAGGAGCGCCGCGAGGTCGAGCCCGCCGAAGCCGAGCACGGCCGTCACGAGCAGCAGCGCGGCCGTGATCGTCGCCGTGAATCGCGGCCCGCGCGGGTCGATGCCGGGCCGCCCGCCGGGCGCGGCGGTGCCGGCGGACTCAGGCGTGGTGCGGGACACGGTGCCTCCCGGTGAGGTCGTCGATGAGCGAGCGGAGGTCGTCGGTGCGCGGCACGCCCGCAACGCGGCCGGCGGTCGAGCCGTGCGCGTCGAGGACGAGCACGGTCGGCGTCTGGGTCACGTGGAAGCGGTCGGCGAGGGCGGGGTCGTGGGTCAGGTCGATCTCGACGTGGCGCACGCCGTCGTAGCCGCCGGCGAGGGACTCGAGTGCGCGCGCCGTCGCGGGGCAGCGGCTGCAGTATTCCGTCGAGAACTGGACGAGCGTGGCGTCGGCTCCGAGCCGGCCGGCGTCGAGGCCGAGATCGTGCGCGTCACGGCCGTCGAGCGACGCCGCCGGTGCTGCGACCGCACGCACGCGGCCGTCGCGCGCCTTCCACGCCAGGCCGGCCACGAGCGCCACGAGCGGCAGCCCGAGTCCGGCGACGAGCGCGGGCACGAGATCCATGAAGCGGATGCTACGCGCGGGCCGGGCCGCACCGCGCCGTTGTGACGTCGGGTGACGTGGGGCGGCGCGGCGCGCCGTCCGCCCGTCCGCCGCGCCTGCCGGCCGCCCGGCCGAGCGGGCGTAGCCTTGAGCCCGTGGCCAGCGCGATCCCGACCCCGTACGAAGACCTGCTCCGCGACGTGCTCGAGCACGGCACCCCGAAGTCCGACCGCACCGGGACCGGAACGCGCAGCGTGTTCGGCCGGCAGCTGCGGTTCGACCTCTCGCAGGGCTTCCCGCTCGTCACGACCAAGCGCGTGCACTTCAAGTCGATCGCCTACGAGCTGCTCTGGTTCCTGCGCGGCGAGTCGAACGTGCGCTGGCTGCAGGAGCAGGGCGTGACGATCTGGGACGAGTGGGCGGATGCCGCGGGCGAGCTCGGACCGGTCTACGGCGTGCAGTGGCGTTCGTGGCCGACGCCGTCGGGCGAGCAGGTCGACCAGATCGCGCAGGTGGTCGAGCAGATCCGCACGAACCCCGACTCGCGACGGCTCATCGTGTCGGCGTGGAACCCGGCCGACATCCCCGACATGGCGCTCGCGCCGTGCCACGCGCTGTTCCAGTTCCACGTCGCCGACGGGCGCCTGTCGTGCCAGCTGTACCAGCGCAGCGCCGACCTCTTCCTCGGTGTGCCGTTCAACATCGCCTCGTACGCCCTGCTCACCCACATGGTCGCCCAGCAGACCGGGCTCGAGGTCGGCGACTTCGTCTGGACCGGCGGCGATTGCCACATCTACGACAACCACGTCGACCAGGTGCGCCTGCAGCTCGAGCGCGAGCCGTTCCCGTCGCCGACGCTGCGCATCGCGCGTCGGCCCGATTCGATCGACGACTACCGGTTCGAGGACTTCGAGGTCGTCGGATACGAGCACCACCCGGCGATCCGGGCCGCCGTCGCCGTATGAGCAGCATGAGCGGCAGCGGGGCGGACGGCGGTTCGCCGCGCGTCGGCCTGATCTGGGCCGAGGCGCACGGCGGCGTCATCGGCGCCGGTGGCGGCATGCCCTGGCACGTGCCAGAGGACCTCGCGCACTTCAAGCGCACGACGGACGGCGAACCCGTCGTGATGGGCCGCCGCACCTGGGACTCCCTTCCGGAGCGCTTCCGGCCGCTGCCCGGCCGCGCGAACATCGTCGTGACGCGTCAGGACGGGTGGGCGGCCGACGGTGCCGTGCGCGCGGCCTCCGTCGACGAGGCGCTCGCACTCGCGGCGTCCGACGCCGAGGGCTGGATCTGGGTCATCGGCGGTGCCGAGCTCTTCGCCCGCACGATCGGCTCGGCCGATCGCCTCCTCGTCACCGAGCTCGACCTCGACGTCGACGGCGACACCCTGGCGCCGACCCGCACCCCCGACTGGCGCGCGGTCGTGGTCGACCCGGCCACCGGATGGCACACCTCCCGCACCGGAATCCGCTACCGCTTCCTCACCCTGGAGCGCTGATCCGGCGCGACGATCCACCGCCGGTTCGATTCGGAACCTCCGGACGGCCCGTTTGGGCCGCGCGACTCCTGAAACCAAGGACACCCGGCCCTGTCCTTGTTTTCAGGAGTTGGGGAGGGCACGTTTCATCCGTGTTCTTGAGGAGTCGGGATTGCCCTGTCCTTGTTTTCAGGAGTTGGGGAGGGCACGTTTCATCCGTGTTCTTGAGGAGTCGGGGCGGCCTCGTTTCGTCCTTGGCTTCGGGAAAACCGGGGTGGCTCTGTCCTCGTTTCCAGGAGTCGGAGCGCGATGCGGTGGGGGAGCCTGGCTGGCTTCGTTCCGTCCGCGCTTCCGGGCGCGCGTCGCGGGGTCGGTTGCGTCGTGGGTCGGCGGGCAGTCCTCCTCCACAGGCGGTGAAGGCGTCGAGTTCGCTGCGGGGGAGGTGGGGCCGGACGGGGGCGATCGCCGGTCGGCAGACTCAGAGGGTGAGATTCGAGCGCGAGACGGCGGCCCTCGGTGGGATCGCACGCAGGTCCGACCTGCGGCGGATGGGACTCGACGACGAGACGGTTCGACTCCTCGTCGCGAGGGAGCGCCTGATCCGGGTCCGCCAGGCGTGGTACGCGCTGCCCGACACGGACGTCGACGCGGTGCGAGCGTGCCGCATCGGTGGGCGCCTGGCGTGCGCGAGCGCCCTCCGCTTCCATGGCGAGCCCGTCGACGACGAGGGCGTCCTGCACGTCGAGATGCCGGCGCACGCGGTGGCACGAGAGCCCGACGACGGGTGGGGCGACGTGAGGCTGCACTGGGCGCGACATCCGCCGAGGGGAGATCGCGCGGCGGTCGAGCTCGGCGCCGCCCGGCGGCAGTGGGAGCGGTGCGGGCGCGCGGGACGATAGCCTTGAGCACGTGACTGCGGAAAACCCCTTCGGACAGGTGCTGGTCGCGCTCGTGACGCCGATGACGGCGGACGGCGAGGTCGATTGGCCCGGGGTCGAGAAGCACATCGACGACGTCATCAACGCGGGCGCCGACGGCATCGTCGTCACCGGCACCACCGGCGAGACCTCGACGCTCACCGACCCCGAGAAGATCAAGCTCGTCGAGGTCGGCAAGGACGTCGCATCCGGTCGCGCGAAGATCATCACCGGGGGCGGCTCGAACGAGACCGCCCACGCGATCGAGCTGTACAGGCACAGCGAGCAGGTCGGCGCCGACGGCATCATGATCGTCACGCCGTACTACAACAAGCCGACGCAGGCGGGCATCCTGACGCACTTCCGCCTGGTCGCGGATGCCACGGACCTCCCGGTCATCCTGTACGACATCCCGGGTCGCACTGGGGTGCCGATCCGGTACGAGACGATCCTGCGCCTCGCCAAGCACCCCAACATCCTCGCCATCAAGGATGCGAAGGGCGACTTCAGCGAGGTCAGCCGCGTCCTGAACCAGACCGACCTCATGTACTTCTCGGGCGACGATGCCAACGTGCTGCCGCACCTCTCGATCGGCGCGACCGGGCTCATCGGCGTCACGGCCAACATCGCGCCGGCGCCGTACCGGGCGATGGTCGACGCCGTGAACGCGGGCGACCTGAAGGCGGCCACGGCCGAGCACATGCGGCTCGAGCCGCTCGTGCGCGCGGTCATGACGCACGTGCCCGGCACGGTCGCGGCGAAGTACATCCTGCACGGCCTCGGCCGTATCGGCTCGCCGCGCGTGCGCCTGCCGCTCGTCGGCCCCGAGGAGTGGGAGGCCGCGCTCATCGAGGACGAGATCGACCTCGTGCAGGGCATCCCCGGCGTCGACTTCCACAACTTCCGCCCCGACCGCAACGCCGCCGCCGGCGGCGCGCTGCCGAAGGTGGCCGGCACCACGCGCTGACGCGCGGCGGGCGGCACGTGACGGCGGGTCGCACGCGTCGCCCGTTGGGCGCCCGCCTCGAGACATCCGCGGCCCCGAGGGTCGCACCGAACTGAACACTGAACGTGAGGAGGGCACATGCCCGACGAAGTCATCGACCCCGCGCCCCTCGAGGCCGGCACACTCCGCGTCATCCCGATCGGCGGCCTCGGCGAGGTCGGCCGCAACATGACGAGCTTCGAGATCGACGGCAAGCTGCTCATCGTCGACTGCGGCGTGCTCTTCCCCGAGGAGCACCAGCCCGGCGTCGACCTGATCCTGCCCGACTTCGGATTCCTGCGCGACCGCCTCGACGACGTCGTCGCGGTCGTCCTGACCCACGGCCACGAGGACCACATCGGCGCCGTGCCGTACCTGCTGAAGCTGCGTGCCGACATCCCGCTCGTCGGATCGCAGCTCACGCTCGCGCTCGTGGAGGCGAAGCTCAAGGAGCACCGCATCCAGCCCTACAGCCTCACCGTGAAGGAGGGGCAGCACGAGAAGCTCGGACCGTTCGACCTCGAGTTCATCGCGGTCAACCACTCCATCCCCGACGCCCTCGCGGTCGCCATCCGCACGGATGCCGGCACCGTGCTCGCCACGGGCGACTTCAAGATGGACCAGCTGCCCCTCGACGGCCGGCTCACCGACCTGCGCGAGTTCGCCCGCCTCGGCGAGGAGGGCGTCGACCTGTTCCTCGTCGACTCGACCAACGCCGACGTGCCGGGGTTCACGCCGCTCGAACGCGCCATCGGGCCGGTGCTCGACGAGGTCATCGCCCGCTCGCCGCGCCGCGTGATCGTCGCGAGCTTCTCCAGCCACGTTCACCGCGTGCAGCAGGTGCTGCACGCCGCGCACCAGAACGGGCGCCGCGTGGCGCTCCTCGGCCGGAGCATGGTGCGCAACATGACCATCGCCGCCGACCTCGGGTACCTCGACGTGCCCGAGGGCGTGCTCGTCGACTTCAAGAAGGCGGGCGACATCCCCGACGACCGCATCGTCTACATGTCGACCGGGTCGCAGGGCGAGCCGATGGCCGTGCTCAGCCGCATGGCCAACCGCGACCACCAGATCGAGATCGGCGAGGGCGACACGGTGATCCTCGCCTCGAGCCTGATCCCGGGCAATGAGAACGCGGTCTACCGCGTCATCGACGGGCTCACCCGGCTCGGCGCGAACGTCGTCCACAAGGGCAACGCGAAGGTGCACGTCTCGGGGCACGCCGCGGCCGGCGAGCTGCTCTACTGCTACAACATCCTCCAGCCGAGGAACGTGCTGCCGATCCACGGCGAGTATCGTCACCTGGTCGCCAACGCGCGCCTCGCGCAAGACACGGGCATCCCTGCCGAGCGCACTTTCCTCGCCGAGAACGGCACCGTGCTCGACCTGAAGGACGGCCGCGTCGACATCGTCGGCCAGCTCGACCTCGGCTTCGTCTACGTCGACGGATCGACCGTCGGCGAGATCACCGACGCCGACCTCAAGGACCGCCGCATCCTCTCCGAGGAGGGCTTCATCTCGGTCATCATCGTCGTCGACGCGACGACGGGCCAGGTCATCGTCGGCCCCGAGATCCACGCGCGCGGCTTCGCCGAGGACGACGCGGTGTTCGAGGACGTCAAGCCGAAGATCGTCGCCGCGCTCGCCGACGCCGCGCACCACGGCGTGCGCGACCCCCGAGCGCTCCAGCAGACGGTGCGCCGCACGCTGGGCAGCTGGGTGAACCGGCGGCTCCGACGGCGTCCGATGCTCGTGCCCCTGGTCATCGAGGCCTAGGGACGGCCGGCGACGTGCGGGCGGATGCCGCAGCATCCGCTCGCACGGAAACACGGCCGTAACACCGCGCGCGTATCCTCCGCGCATGGCGGACTACACCATCAGAACCGCCGTTCCGGCGGACGGCGGATTCCTCGCCGACATGGTCGTCGAGGCCGCGAACTGGCGAGCCGGGGCCACGCGTCCGCGTCCCGCGATCCTCGCCGACGCCCGCCACGGCGCCTACATCGCCGGATGGCAGCGTCCGGCCGATCGCGGCGTGGTCGCGCTCGACGCCGACAGCCGCCCCATCGGCGCCGCGTGGTACCGCCTGTTCGGCGCCGACCGCCGATCGCTGGGATTCGTCGCGGCCGGCGTGCCCGAGCTCATCATCGGCGTGCGCCCGATCTGGCGCGCGCAGGGCATCGGGCGTGCGCTGCTGCAGGCGCTCGCCGAACGGGCGAGCACCGAGGGGTATGCGCGGCTCGCGCTCTCGGTCGAGCACGGCAACTTCGCGCACGAGCTCTACCGCTCGGAGGGGTTCACGGTCGTCGCCACGACGCAGGACCGCGACACCATGGTGCGACTGCTCCGCTGAGCGACGGCGTCCCGGCAGTGCGCCGACACTCGCGCGGCCTCACGGCTCGCGTCGGCGGCGGGCCGTAACGTGGGACCCATGGCTACGAGCACCAGGTCGAACGGTCGTGCCTCGGGCGCGTCCGGGCGCGGCTCGTCGGCGCGCACGGCACCCACCAAGAAGCTTCCGGCGCAGCGTTCGAACGCGCGCACGTCCAAGGCGGCCGCCGCGCCGAAGGAGGGTCCGGGCGTCCTCGTGCGCGCGTGGATGGGCCTGGCCCACCTCACCGGCGGCGCGGCCCGCGCGCTCGGCCCCGAGACGCTCGCGAAGGAGGAGCGCCGCGACGGCCTGCCCTTCTTCCTGGTGCTGCTGGCGGTCGCCGGCGCGATCGTCGAGTGGTTCCTCATCAACGATCCGGTCGCGCAGACGCTCGACGCCTACACGTTCGGCGGTCTCTTCGGCCGGGTGGCGTTCGCCCTCCCCGTCGTCATGCTGATGTTCGCGGTGTGGCTGTTCCGGCACCCGAGTTCGGTGCACGACAACACGCGCATCGGCATCGGGCTCGGGATGCTGCTGCTCACCGTCTCGGCACTGTGCCACCTGTTCGGCGGGCAGCCGTCGCCGAGCGAGGGCATGGCCGTGCTCGCGCAGGCCGGCGGCATCCTCGGCTGGATGCTCGCGCAGCCCCTCGCCCTCCTGATCACCGACTTCGGCGCGGCGATCGTGCTCGTGCTGCTCGGGCTGCTGTCGCTGCTCATCCTGACCAAGACCCCGCCGAACCGGATCCCGCAGCGCTTCCGCGAGCTCTACTCGTGGCTGTTCGGGGGGATCGAGCCCGCCGACGACGCAACGCAGGCCGGCGACGCGGCGGATGGGAAGCCCAAGCGGCGATCGCGCCGCGAGCGCGCCGAGCAGGTCGAGCTCGACGGCATCGACGGCGACGGCGAGGAGCAGGCCGGCGGGTTGCTGCCCTGGTGGCGCCGCAACGCCTCGAACCGCGAGGAGGATCCCGACTTCGCCGCGGCCGGCGCCGAGGGCATCACCGAGGTGTTCGGCCCGGGATCGGCGGCGGGCAGCTTCGAGACGCCCCTCGAGGGCGCGCGCCCGGCCGACGCGTACGGCGCGGGCGTGATCGACGAGCTCGAGCGCGCCGAGTCCGCGCTGCAGCGATTCACGGGCGAGGTGCCGCAGGGCGGCACGGGGCTCCAAGGTGACGACCCCGACGCGACGACGGTGCTCGGCGTCGCGGCCGGGGCGGGCGCCGCGGGCGCCGGTGCGGGCGGCGACGCCGCGGCATCCGTCGCCGTCGATGCCGCGCCCGAACCCGACCGGCCGTACCACCTGCCCGCCGCCTCGACCCTCGCGGCCGGCGCGCCCGCGAAGACCCGCTCGGCGGCCAACGACGAGGTGGTGCGCCAGATCACCGGCGTGCTCGAGCAGTTCGGCGTCGACGCGAAGGTCACCGGCTTCTCGCGCGGCCCCACGGTCACGCAGTACGAGATCGAGCTCGGCCCAGGCGTGAAGGTCGAGCGCGTCACCGCGCTGTCGAAGAACCTCGCCTACGCGGTCGCGTCGAACGAGGTGCGGATCCTCTCGCCGATCCCCGGCAAGAGCGCGATCGGCATCGAGATCCCCAACGCCGACCGCGAGATCGTGACGCTCGGCGACGTGCTCCGATCGGGTGCGTCCGTCAACGCCAAGCATCCGATGACGATCGGCGTCGGCAAGGACGTCGGAGGCGGATACGTCGTGGCGAACCTCGCGAAGATGCCGCACCTGCTCGTAGCCGGCTCGACGGGCTCCGGCAAGTCGAGCTTCGTGAACTCGATGATCACCAGCCTGCTCATGCGCGCCAAGCCCTCCGACGTGCGCATGGTGCTGATCGACCCCAAGCGGGTCGAGCTCGCCCCATACGCGGGGGTCCCGCACCTCATCACGCCCATCATCACGAACGCCAAGAAGGCCGCCGAGGCGCTCCAGTGGGTCGTCAAGGAGATGGACATGCGGTACGACGACCTCGCGTCGTTCGGGTTCCGCCACATCGACGACTTCAACAAGGCCGTGGTGGGCGACGAGATCGTGCTGCCCGCGGGCTCCGAGCGCAAGCTCAAGCCGTATCCGTACCTCCTCGTCGTCGTCGACGAGCTCGCCGACCTGATGATGGTGGCCCCGCGCGACGTCGAGGACTCCATCGTGCGCATCACGCAGCTCGCACGTGCCTCCGGCATCCACCTCGTGCTCGCCACGCAGCGGCCGTCGGTCGACGTGGTGACGGGCCTCATCAAGGCGAACGTGCCGTCGCGGCTCGCGTTCGCGGTGACGAGTGTCACCGACTCGCGCGTCATCCTCGACCAGCCCGGCGCCGACAAGCTCATCGGCCAGGGTGATGCGCTGTTCCTGCCCATGGGAGCATCGAAGCCGATCCGCGTGCAGGGCGCGTGGGTCAGCGAGGCCGAGATCGAGAAGGTCGTGACGCACGTCACGCGCCAGGCGCGGCCCGAGTACCGCAACGACGTCGAGGCCGCCGTCGAGCGGAAGGAGATCGACTCCGACATCGGCGACGACCTCGAGCTGCTGCTCGCGGCCGCCGAGCTCGTGGTCTCGACGCAGTTCGGCTCCACCTCGATGCTCCAGCGCAAGCTGCGCGTCGGGTTCGCCAAGGCGGGCCGGCTCATGGACCTGCTGGAGTCCCGCGAGATCGTCGGTCCGTCCGAGGGGTCGAAGGCGCGCGACGTGCTCGTGACGCCCGAGCAGCTGCCCGGCGTGCTCGCGAAGCTGCGTGGCGAGGAGCCCGCGGCGCCGCCGACGCCGGCGGCCGCGCCATCCGCCGCACCGACCGCCGCCGCCGCGCCCATGCCGTCGCCCGCGACGGGCGGCGCGTCCGACGTCGACGACCGCTACGACGATCCGGTGGGTCGCATCCCCGAAGGCCTCGAGGAGGTCGACGCGGACTCCGACGAGGACGCCTGGGGGCTCACCGGTCGCGACTGAGTGCGCGGGACCATGGGCCGTCGGCGCGGTCGCGCCCGCGGCTAGGCTGAGGCCATGACCTCACCCGCGGGCCGCACCCGCTCGGCGAACAACTGGAACCTGCCGAACGCGATCACGGTCGTGCGGATCATCATGGCGCCGGTGTTCTTCTGGCTGCTGCTCGCCGACGCGGGCGAGTACGGGCCGATGCGCTGGTGGGCCGCGGCGCTGTTCATCGTCGCGATCTCGACCGACTGGGTCGACGGATGGCTCGCGCGATCGCGCGGCCTCGTCACCGACGTCGGCAAGATCCTCGACCCCATCGCCGACAAGCTGCTCACGAGCGGCGCGCTCGTGTGCCTGTCGATCCTCGACGAGCTGCCCTGGTGGATCACGATCGTCATCGTCGTGCGCGAGGTCGGCATCACGGTATGGCGCTTCGTGGAGCTGCGCCGCGGCACGGTCGTGCCGGCGTCGTCGGGCGGCAAGCTCAAGACGCTCACCCAGGCCATCGCGATCTCGCTCTTCCTGACCCCGCTCTGGACCATCGTCGGCGACTGGATCATCTGGGTGAACTGGGCGTTCATGATCGCGGCGCTCGTCCTCACGGTGTGGTCGGGGCTGCTCTACGTGCGCGACGCGATCCGGCTCGCGCGCCAGCATCGCGGCGAGGCGGGGTGAGCGACGAGCGGATGGCGCCGGCCGCCGATCCATCGGCTTCCGATCCGACGGCCGAGCTCATCGCCGAGCTGACCCGGCGCGGCCTGCGCATCGCGGTCGCCGAATCGCTCACGGGCGGTCTCGTCACGGGCGAGCTCACCCGGATCCCCGGGGCGTCGCTCGCGGTGAGCGGCGCGATCGTCGCGTACGACACGGCCGTGAAGCGCACGCTGCTCGGCGTGCCCGCCGACCTGCTCGCGGCAGAGGGCGCAGTGCACCCCGAGGTCGCGCGGCACATGGCCGAGGGCGTACGGCACGCGCTCGCGATCGACGGCCGGCCGGCCGACCTCGGCGTCGCCACCACTGGCGCGGCCGGGCCCGACCCGCAGGACGGGAAGGCGCCGGGCACGGTGTACGTCGGCGTCGCGGACGCCGACGGCACCGAGGTGGTCGCGCTCGCGCTCACGGGCGACCGCGACGCGATCCGCCGGGCGACGGTGCTCGCCGCGGTCGAGGCCGCGCTCGCGCGCGTGCGCGTCGCCGAGCGCGGCTGACGCGCGCCGCGCTCAGCGCCGCGGCATCCGATACCGGTGCTCGGGGCGGCCCGCGCTGCCGTAGCGCGGCGCGACCTCGGCGGCGCCGCTCGCCACGAGGTGCTCGAGGTAGCGACGGGCGCTGACGCGCGACATCCCGAGCGTCTCGGCGATCTCGGCGGCCGACGCGTCGGTGGGGCACGCGGCGAGACCGGCGGCCACGCGCTCGAGGCTGACCTGCGAGAGCCCCTTCGGCAGCGCGATCCGGCGCGCCGTGGCCGTGCCGAGCACGCGGTCGACCGTGCGCTGGTCGAGCGCTGCCGCCGGCGTCGCGCGGTCGGCGACGATGCCCCGACGCACGTCGTCGAGCCGTTCGACGAGGCTCGCGCCCGAGAACGGCTTGACGAGGTAGTGGCGCACGCCGAGCAGGCGCGCGCGTCGCACGGTCTCGAGGTCGCGCGCAGCGGTCACCGCGATGACCTCGACGTCGTTCCCTGCGGCGCGGAGCCGGCTGAGCACGTCGAGGCCGCCGAGGTCGGGCAGGTACACGTCGAGCAGCACGAGGTGCGGGTGGTGCCGCTCGATGGCCGCCAGGGCCGCGTCGCCCGTGTGCGCCTCGGCGACGACCGTGAAGCCGGGCTGCGCGTCGACGAACGCCCGGTTCACCTGGGCGACGGCGAAGTCGTCGTCGACGATGACGACGCGGATGTCGCTCATCGGCGCCCTCCCGCGAGGGCGTCGGGCGTCGCGTCCGCCGCGCCGGGTTCGGCCCCGCCCGCGCCGCGCCACGGCAGGCGCACCACGAACCGCGCACCGCCCGCCGGCGACTCCTCGACGAGCACCCCGCCGCCGAGGCGCGCCGCGACGCGCTGCACGATCGTGAGGCCGATGCCGCGCCGGGCCTTGCCGGGTGCGGGCGCCTTGCCGCTGACGTCGGGTTCGAAGATCGCCGCGCGGCGTTCGGGCGGGATGCCGGGCCCGTCGTCGTCGACGCGGACGACGACCATGCCGGGTTCGAGGTCGTCACGGATCGAGAGGGCGATGCGACCGCCGAGCACGCACGCCTCGATGGCGTTGTCGACGAGGTTGCCGACCACCGTGACGAGGTCGGTGCGCTCGCGCGCGTCGACGGTCGCGTCGAGGTGCGAGCCGGGTTCGACCTCGAGCGTCAGGCCGAGCTCCTGCGCGCGGGAGCGCTTCGCGAGCACGAGCGCCGCGGTCTCCACGTCGGCGATCCCGTCGTGCGCGTCGATCGTGGAGAGGGCGCCGCCGCTGCCGACGCGCTGGATGAACGCGATCGCGGCCTCGACGTGCCCGAGTTCGAGCAGGCCGCTGACGACGTGGAGCTTGTTGGAGAACTCGTGCGACTGCGCGCGCAGTCCCTCGGCGAGCCCCTGTGCGCCCTCGAGCTCGCGGAGCGTGGTCTCGAGCTCCGTACGGTCGCGGAGGATCGCGATCGATCCGACCTCGCGGCCCTCGACGCGGACGCGGTCGCCGTGCACGAGGAGCACGCGCTCCCCGGAGAGCACGGGCGTCTCCCGGTCCTCCCCGGAGGCGATGAACCGCGCGAACTCCCGGTCGAGCACCTCCTCGACGGGCAGCCCGAGCACGCGTTCGGGCTCCTCGACGTCGAGCAGTCGCGCCGCGGCGTCGTTCATGAGCACGATCCGGCCGCGGTCGTCGACCGCGACGATGCCCTCGCGGATGCCGTGCAGCATCGCCTCGCGCGTCTCGAGCATCGCCCGGATCTCCTCGGGCTCGAGCCCGTAGATCCGGCGTCGGATGAGCCGTCCGATCCACGCCGACCCCACGACGCCGACGAGGGCGGCGACCGCGAGCGCGGCGAGCAGGCCGCCGAGCCCGCCGAGGAAGTCCGCGCGCAGCTCGGACTCGAGGATGCCGACCGAGACCTGGCCCAAGACCTCGCCGGCCGTGTCGAAGATCGGCACCTTGACACGCCAGGACTCGCCGAGCGTGCCCGTCTGCGTGCCGACGTAGATCTCGCCCGACAGCGGGATGGCCGGGTCGGTCGACACCCGCTCGCCGATGCGGTCGGGGTTCGGATGCGAGTACCGGATGCCCTCGTCGTTCGCGACGACCACGTAGGTGACGTCGGACGCGCGGCGGATCACCTCGGCGACGGGCTGGATCGTCTCGGACGGATCGGCATCGTCGAACGCCTCGAGGATCACGGGGAGCCCGGCCACGGACTGCGCCACGGCGATCATCCGGTCCTGGTAGCCCTCGCGGAGCTGCCGCTCCTGGATGAGCATCGCGGTCACGCCGGTGCCGACCACGGTCGTGAGCACGATGGCGACCTGCAGCAGCAGCAACTGCATGCCCAGCGTCATCCTCGACCGGCTCACCCGTCAAGTGTGCCGCACCCGCCGGAGCCCATCGCCGCCGCAGCCGTGACCATTACGACCGAATCGACCGCAACGACCAGTACGACCCGTACGACCGCAACGTTCCGGCGCCGTGCGGTGCCGACCTAGCGTCATGCCACCGACGATCGTCGGCCCGGCGAGGGTGCCGGGCACTCAAGGAGGAGCATTGCGATCACACAGCCGGCCGAGCACCTCGGCCACCACTGACCGGATGCGGACCGCGGCCGTGCGCGCCGCGCTCGCGGGCCTCGGCATCACCGCGCTGGTGGGCCTCGCCGGATGCAGCACGCCGGCGTCGGCGGGCGGCGACGGGGACGACGCCGCCGCCGCGGCATCCCTCGACGCCGTCAGCCTCATCGCACCAGCCGACCCGGGCGGCGGGTGGGACCAGACCGCGCGCGCGCTGTCGCAGGTGCTCACCGAGGAGGACCTCGTCGGTTCGGCGCCGGTCGAGAACATCGGCGGCGCGGGCGGGACGGTCGGCCTGGCCGCCCTGGCGAACGAGAAGGACCCGGCGACGCTCATGGTCACGGGCCTCGTGATGGTGGGCGCGGTCGAGACCAATGCGTCGGCCGTGCGCATCGAGGACATGACCCCCATCGCCAAGCTCACCGAGGAGGCGCTCGTGCTCGTCGTGCCGGCGTCCTCGCCGTACAAGACGGCCGAGGACCTCGTCGACGCCATCGTCGAGGAGGGAGCGGCCATCTCCGTGACCGGCGGCTCGGCGGGCGGCGCCGACCACATCCTCGCGGGAATGCTGCTCACCGAGGCGGGGGTCGACCCGGCCGACATCCCGTCGACGCTCAACTACATCCCGAACTCCGGCGGCGGCGAGGCCGTGACGATGCTGCTCGGCAACACCGTGCAGGCGGGTATCTCGGGCGTCGGCGAGTTCGTCGAGCAGATCGAGGCGGGCGAGCTCCGCGCGCTCGCGGTCTCTTCGCCGGAGCCGGTCGAGCTGCTGCCCGACACGCCCACGCTGGTCGACGAGGGCTACGACGTGACCCTCACGAACTGGCGCGGCCTGCTCGCCCCGGGCGACCTCGACGAGGCCGACGCCGAGGCACTGCGCACGCTCGTCACCGAGCTGCACGACTCCGACGCGTGGGCGGCCACGCTCGAGGAGAAGGGCTGGGCCGACGCGTTCCTCACGGGCGAGGAGTTCTCGTCGTTCCTCGAGGGGAACATCGCCGAGGTCACCGACACCCTGCAGACGATCGGCCTGGTCGCACCGTGACCGAGTCGACCCCGGCTCCCCTCGACGCTCCGGCGTCGGGGGGAGCCCCCGCACTCGGCGCGGCCGGCCGTGCCCGCCGAGCGCCGATCGGGGAGTACGCGTTCGCCGCCGTGTGCGCCGCGCTCGGTGCGTACGCGATCGCGGGCGCCGGATTCATCCGCGTGCCGCCCGGCTCGGCGAGCGTGCTCGGACCCCGCGTGTTCCCGTACGCGGTCGGAGTGCTCCTTCTCGTGGCATCCGTCGCCGTCATCGTGCAGGTCGCCCGCGGTCGCCGCGGCGTTCCCGACGACGGCGAGGACGTCGACCCCGACGCGCCGACCGACTGGCCCACGGTCGTGAAGCTCGTCGCGATCTTCCTCTCGCAGCTGCTGCTCATCGAGTGGGCGGGATGGCCCATCGCGGTCGCCGTCGTGTTCGGCGGCGCGGCGATCGTGCTCGGCGCGACGCGGTGGTGGATGGCACTCCTCATCGGGCTCGGCCTGGGCCTCGTCACGCAACTCGTCTTCGGCGCCTGGCTCGGGCTCTCGCTCCCCGCCGGCCCCCTCCTCGACTGGATCCCGATCTTCCATGGATAGCCTCACCGCGCTGCTCGAGGGCTTCGCCACCGCGCTGCAGCCCCAGTACCTGCTCTACGCCCTGTTCGGCGTCTTCATCGGTACGGCGGTCGGCGTGCTGCCCGGCATCGGCCCGGCGATGACCGTCGCCCTGCTGCTGCCGCTGACCTACTCCCTCGACCCGACGGGCGCGCTGATCCTGTTCGCCGGCATCTACTACGGCGGCATGTACGGCGGCTCGACGACGTCGATCCTGCTCAACACGCCGGGGGAGTCGTCCTCGATCGTCACGGCGCTCGAGGGCAACCGGATGGCGAAGGCCGGACGGGGCGCGGCGGCGCTCGCGACGGCCGCCATCGGGTCCTTCGTCGCCGGCACCATCGCGACCGTGCTGCTGACCTTCCTCGCGCCCGGGATCGCGAAGCTCGCCGTCCAGCTCGGTCCGGCCGACTACTTCGCGCTGATCGTCGTCGCCTTCCTCACGGTCGGGGCGCTGCTCGGTTCGAGCGTGCCGCGCGGGCTCGTCTCGCTCGGCCTCGGCCTGCTGCTCGGCCTCGTCGGCACCGAGGTGCTCTCCGGTCAGCAGCGGTACACGCTCGGCATCCCGAGCCTGGCCGACGGCATCGACGTCGTACTGATCGCCGTGGGACTCTTCGCGCTCGGCGAGACCCTCTACGTCGCCTCGCGACTGCGCCACGGACCCGTGCGCGTCATCCCGGTGTCGAGCGGATGGCGCAGCTGGGTGACGCGCGACGACCTCCGTCGCTCATGGAAGCCGTGGCTGCGCGGCACCGCGATCGGCTTCCCGATCGGCACCATCCCGGCGGGCGGGGCGGATGTCGCGACCTTCCTGTCGTACGCGACCGAGCGGCGGCTCGCGAAGGGCCCCGCGCGATCCGAGTTCGGCCGCGGAGCGATCGAGGGCGTCGCCGGGCCCGAGTCGGCGAACAACGCCGCCGCGGCCGGCGTGCTCGTGCCGCTGCTGACGCTCGGACTGCCCACGACCGCGACTGCCGCGATCATCATCTCCGCGTTCCAGTCCTACGGCATCCGGCCGGGGCCGTTGCTGTTCGAGACCCAGTCCGGCCTCGTGTGGGCGCTCATCGCGAGCCTCTACATCGGCAACGTCCTGTTGCTCGTGCTCAACCTGCCGCTCGTGGGCATGTGGGTCAAGGTGCTCCGCATTCCGCGCCCGTACCTCTACGCGGGCATCCTCTCGTTCGCGGGCCTCGGCGCCTACGCGTTGCACTTCAACGTGTTCGACACGCTGACGCTGCTCGTCGTCGGCGTGGTCGGGTTCCTCATGCGCCGCTACGGGTACCCGGTCGCGCCCATGGTGGTCGGCGGCATCCTCGGTCCGATGGCGGAGGAGCAGCTGCGCAAGTCCATGGCGATCAGCCAGGGCGACATCGGCTACCTCGTGCACAGCCCCTTCGCGATCGCCGCGTACGGCACGCTCGCGCTCATCGTGGTGACCGGCATCTGGCTGAAGCGTCGCAAGGCACGCCTCGAGGCCTCGCCCACGCTCGTGCCGACCGGGGCGATCGCCGCGGTCGACCTGCCCGATCCGCTTCCCGCCGATACCGCCGCACACGGTGGGCGCGGCCGGGAATAGGCCACGTGAACACCCTGTTACAGGTGCTGGGTTCACAAGAAAACTCCAGTGACCAACGGTAGGCTCGGGGAACGGGAAGAGGCGCTAAACTGACCTCCCCGCAACGGCCGCCGAGAGGTGGTCGCAGGCAGAGAGAGGGAGGTTCCGATGGTTCTGGTTCGACAGGAGATCGGCGACGTGCTGAGGGACTTCCGCCTGCAGAAGGGTCGCACGCTCCGTCAGGTGGCGAGCAAGGCGAGCGTCGCGCTCGGGTACCTCAGCGAGGTCGAGCGCGGGCAGAAGGAGGCCTCGAGCGAGATCCTCGCGTCGGTGGCCGAGGCGCTCGACACGCCCATCTCGGTGATCATGCACGAGGTCGGCGACCGCATCGCGGTCCTCGAGGGGCTCTCGGCGCCGTCGGTGCCCGACAGCCTGCCCGACGACCTCGTCGCGGAGTTCGACGCGGACATCATGGTCCGCTGACCCAGTCACATCGTCGCGTTCGGCCGGTCCTCGGACCGGCCGTTCGCATGTCCGGAGGAATCAGGTGAAGCGCAGCGAGTTCGACCTGGCGGTCGAGGAGGAGTTCGGCCCGGGGTACGCGAGCGTGGTCGTCGACGACCTCGTGCTCGGCGCGCTCGACGGGCGCACGGCTCGACAGGCGCTCGCGGCCGGCGTGCCGCCGCGCGCGGTGTGGCTCGCGCTCTGCGAGGCGACCGACGTGCCCGAGTCGAGGCGCCACGGCGCGGGCCTCCGGTCCCCCGGAGGCGGGGCGTCCTGACCCGGCGCCGGCGCCCGGTGTCTCCGAAGACGCGTTCGACACGCCGCGCGTCGTATCGAACATCCGTTCGGTTCGCGGAGTAGGCTCCTCAACAACGGGAGCGACGTCGCATCCATCCACATCCTCGGGCCTCCGGGCGCCGGATGTCGGTGGCCGGCCATACGGTCGGAGCGTCGGAACACACCGCAAACGCCTTGTCGCGAGACGTGCCGGGTCACGGCCTGGCACGCGGAACGACAGCCTAGAGGCCGCCGAACCCCATCACGAAGGAGCACCGATGCCATCACCCGCAGACCGCGAGAAGGCCCTCGAGACCGCACTCGCCCAGATCGACCGACAGTTCGGCAAGGGCTCCGTGATGCGCCTCGGCAGCGAGGAGCGCGCGCCCGTCGAGGTCATCCCGACCGGTTCGATCGCACTCGACGTCGCGCTCGGCGTCGGCGGCCTGCCTCGGGGCCGCATCATCGAGATCTACGGTCCCGAATCCTCGGGCAAGACCACGCTGACCCTCCACGCGATCGCCAACGCGCAGCGCGCCGGCGGCATCGCCGCCTTCGTCGACGCCGAGCACGCGCTCGACCCCGACTACGCCAAGAAGCTCGGCGTCGACATCGACTCCCTGCTCGTCTCGCAGCCCGACACCGGTGAGCAGGCGCTCGAGATCGCCGACATGCTCGTGCGGTCCGGCTCGATCGACCTCATCGTCATCGACTCCGTCGCGGCGCTCGTGCCGCGTGCCGAGATCGAGGGCGAGATGGGCGACTCCCATGTCGGCCTGCAGGCCCGCCTCATGTCGCAGGCGCTCCGCAAGCTCACGGGTGGCCTGAACCAGACGAACACCACGATGATCTTCATCAACCAGCTGCGCGAGAAGATCGGCGTGTTCTTCGGCAGCCCCGAGACCACCGCGGGCGGCAAGGCGCTGAAGTTCTATGCGTCGGTCCGCCTCGACATCCGCCGAATCGAGACCCTGAAGGACGGCACCGAGGCGGTCGGCAACCGCACGCGCGTCAAGGTCGTCAAGAACAAGATGGCGCCGCCCTTCAAGCAGGCCGAGTTCGACATCCTGTACGGCGTCGGCATCTCGCGCGAGGGCAGCCTCATCGACTACGGCGTCGACCAGGGCATCGTGAAGAAGTCGGGCGCCTGGTACACGTACGACGGCGACCAGCTCGGCCAGGGCAAGGAGAACGCGCGCAACTTCCTGCTGCAGAACCCCGACATCGCGGCCGACATCGAGAAGAAGATCCTCGTCAAGCTCGGCATCGGCCAGCCCGCAGGCGGCGCGGCCGCCGGGCCCGGCGTCGCGCCGGTCGAGTCCATCACCGCGAAGCGCAAGGGCGCCTGAGCCCGACGGCCGGCCAGATGAGCGATCAGTCGAACGAGCGCCTCGCGCCCGTCGCTTACCTGCCGTGGGTGGCGCCGTCATCGGAGGAATCCGATCGCGGCGGCGCCGCCCAGGCACGCCGCTCGAGCCAGCATCCCGCCGGCCGGGCGCTCGGCGCCCAGCGAGCGACCCGCCTCGCGGCCGTCGGCGACGACGGCGCGGCGGAACGCGAGGCACTCGGCCGCGCCGAGCGATCCGAGACCGGCATGACCGCAGAGATCGGTCGGGCCGGGGCGACCGCGGAGCGGGTCGAGACCGGCATCGAGCGCGACGAGCGCATCGACCGGCTCATCGTCTCCCGGCTGCGCCGATCCTCGCTCTCGATCAGCGAGGTGCGCTCGGCGCTGTTCGAGCACGGGCTCGACGACTCCGAGGTCGAGGAGTGGATCGAGCGGTACGAACGGCTCGGCTACCTCGACGACCGCCGACTCGCCGAGCAGCTCGTGCACAGCAACGGCGTGCGCCGCGGGCGGGGGAGCGGCGCGCTCCTCCACGAGCTCGGCCGGCGCGGCATCGACGCGGGGCTCGCCCGCGATGCGGTCGATGCGCTCGACCCCGAGGTCGAGCTCGAGCACGCCACGCAGATCGCCTCCCGCCGGGTCCGGCAGCTGGCCGGGCTCGACCGGTCCACGGCCGAACGCCGGCTCAGCGCGTTCCTGCTCCGTCGCGGCTACGGCAGCGATGTCGTCCGTAGCGCGGTCCGCGCCGCGCTCGACGGCGATCGACCCGACTGAGCGGCATCCTCTCCGGCAAGGTTTCGTAGACTGGTCCGATCATGACCACTCTCCACGAGGCGACGACCGTGCCCGGCGGCGCCCTCGCCGCCGAATCGGCCACGCCCCGCACGTACGAGGTCCGCACCTACGGGTGCCAGATGAACGTGCACGATTCCGAGCGGCTCAGCGGCTCGCTCGAGGCCGCGGGCTACGTCCCCGCCGACGGCGCCGAGCCCGACATCGTCGTGATCAACACGTGCGCCGTTCGCGAGAACGCCGACAACAAGCTCTACGGCAACCTCGGCCACCTCGCGGGAGTCAAGCGCCGCCATGCGGGCATGCAGATCGCCGTCGGCGGCTGCCTCGCCCAGAAGGACAAGAACGTCATCCTCGAGAAGGCGCCGTGGGTCGACGTCGTCTTCGGCACGCACAACATGGGCTCGCTGCCGAGCCTGCTCGAGCGGGCGCGCCACAACGACGAAGCGCAGCTCGAGATCCTCGACGCGCTCGAGGTCTTCCCGTCGACGCTGCCCACCAAGCGCGACTCGACCTATTCGGGCTGGGTGTCGATCTCCGTCGGCTGCAACAACACCTGCACGTTCTGCATCGTGCCGGCGCTGCGCGGCAAGGAGAAGGACCGCCGACCGGGCGAGATCCTCGCCGAGATCCAGGCGCTCGTCGACGACGGCGCCGTCGAGGTCACTCTGCTCGGCCAGAACGTCAACTCCTACGGCGTCGAGTTCGGCGACCGCCAGGCGTTCGGCAAGCTCCTGCGCGCCGCGGGTCAGATCGACGGGCTCGAGCGCATCCGCTTCACGAGCCCCCACCCGGCGGCGTTCACCGACGACGTCATCGACGCGATGGCCGAGACGCCCGCCGCCATGCCGCAGCTGCACATGCCGCTGCAGTCGGGTTCCGACCGCGTCCTCAAGGCCATGCGCCGGTCGTACCGCTCCGAGAAGTTCCTCGGCATCCTCGACCGGGTGCGCGCGCGGATCCCGAACGCTGCGATCTCGACCGACATCATCGTCGGCTTCCCCGGCGAGACCGAGGAGGACTTCCAGGAGACCCTCCGCGTCGTCGAGGCGGCTCGCTTCGCGTCCGCGTTCACGTTCCAGTACTCCATCCGCCCCGGGACCCCGGCCGCGACCATGGAGGACCAGGTGCCCAAGGAGGTCGTGCAGGAGCGCTACGACCGCCTCATCGCCCTGCAGGAGCGCATCTCGTGGGAGGAGAACCAGAAGCTCGTCGGGCGTCCGGTCGAGGTGCTCGTCTCCACGGGCGAGGGCAAGAAGGATGCCGCGACGCACCGCCTGAGCGGCCGCGCGGAGGACAGCCGGCTCGTGCACTTCGAGGTGCCCGAGGGCTCCGAGCTGCCGCGCCCCGGTGACGTCGTCTCCGTCGCGATCACGCAGGCCGCGCCGTTCCACCTGATCGCCGACTCGCCCGACGGCGCTCCGCTGCGCATCCGCCGGACGCGCGCCGGCGATGCGTGGGACCGGGCGCAGGCCGAGAGCTGCGGCGTGCCCGCCGCGCCGGGCGCCGAGGCCTCCGCGACGGGCCGCGTCTCGCTCGGCCTTCCGACGCTCCGCATCGGCTCCGAGCCGCTGACCTCGCCCGGCGTCGGCACCATGCCGATCTACGACCCGTCCGACGGCCAGCGCTGACGTGACGCTCATCACGGTCGTCGGCGCGACCGGCACGGGCAAGTCCCGCTTCGCGCTCGACCTCGCGCACGCCATCACGGCGACCGGTCGCCCGGCCGAGGTGGTCAACGCCGACGCCATGCAGCTCTACCGCGGCATGGACATCGGCACCGCCAAGCTCCCGCCCGACGAGCGCGAAGGCGTGCCGCATCACCTGCTCGACGTGCTCGAGGTCACCGACGAGGCCTCCGTGGCCGCGTACCAGGCCGAGGCGCGTCACGCGATCGACGAGATCCAGGCCCGCGGCGGGGTGGCGCTGCTCACAGGCGGATCCGGCCTCTACGTCTCCGGCGTCATCCACGACCTGCGGTTCCCTGGCACCGATGCCGCGATCCGCGCCCGCCTCGAACGCGAACTCGACGAGGTCGGCCCGGGACTGCTCCACCGCCGCCTCCGCGAGCTCGACGCCGAGACCGCCGCGAGCGTCGACCCGCAGAACGGACGCCGCATCGTGCGCGCCCTCGAGGTCATCGAGCTCACCGGCGAGCCGAAGGCCGCGCGCCTGCCCGACGAGCCGGTCGCCTGGCGCCCGCACCGCATCGTGCACCTCCGGTCCGAGCGCGCGACCCTCGTCGAACGGCTCGACGCGCGCGCCGCCGCGATGTGGCGCGACGGCCTGCTCGACGAGGTGCGCTCGCTGATCCCCGCCGGACTCGAGCGGGGCGTCACCGCACGCAAGGCCATCGGCTACGCGCAGGCGCTCGCCCAGGTCCACGGCCGCCTGGGCGAGGCCGACGCGATCGCCGAGACGCAGGCGCTCACGCGCACGTACGCGCGACGGCAGGTGGGGTGGTTCAAGCGGTACGCCGCGGCATCCGTCGTCGACGCCGACGACCGCGCCGCGGTCGCGGCCGAGGTCGCGCGCCAGGCCGAGACCGACTGAGGGCGCGCGTCCGGAACGGCCGTTCACGATCCCTAGACTGAGGGGATGGCGGTCGATCTGCGCTTCACCAAGGGCCACGGCACGGGCAACGACTTCGTGCTCTTCAGCGACCCCGAGGGCGACCTCCACCTCACGCCGGCGCAGATCGCCGCGGTGTGCGACCGGCACTTCGGCGTCGGCGGCGACGGGCTCATCCGAGCGGTGCGGTCCGACCGGCTCGTCGACGGCGCGGCCGCGATCGCCGAGAACCCGGATGCCACGTGGTTCATGGACTACTGGAACGCTGACGGCAGCCCGTCCGAGATGTGCGGCAACGGCATCCGCGTGTTCGCGCGCTACCTCGTCGACCAGGGCCTCGCCGAGCTCGCCGACGGCGAGTGGATCGCGATCGGCACGCGCGCGGGCGTGCGCCGCGTGCGCGAGCTCGGCGGCGGCAACTTCGAGGCCGACCTCGACGTGTGGCGCCTCGACGGCGGCGAACCGCTCGTGCGCGCCAAGAACCTGCACGCCGCCCGGCCCGGGCTCGGCATCGACGTGGGCAATCCGCACGTGGTCGTGGCGCTGGCCGACGACGACGAGCTCGACGGGCTCGACCTCGCGTACCTGCCGATCCTCGACCCCGAGCCGCAGGCCGGCGCGAACGTCGAGTTCGTCGTGCCCGCCGAACCGCTCGTCGAGGGCGGCCGCGGCCGCATCCGCATGCGCGTGCACGAGCGCGGCTCGGGCGAGACGCTCTCGTGCGGCACCGGCGCGGTCGCCTCGGCGCTGGCGGTCCGCTACTGGGCGGGCGAGACCGCTCCCGACGAGTGGGTCGTCCAGGTGCCCGGTGGCGTCGTCGGCGTGCGCATGGTCGCCGAGGCCGACGGCGAGCACGTGCTGCTCTCGGGGCCGGCCGAGCTGGTGTTCGACGGCGTGCTCAGCCTCGCCTGAGCGAGCGGATGCCGCGGGGCGGCCGGGCGCGGACGGCTCAGCGCTCGCGCGTGACCGTGAGCACGCGGAAGCCCTTCGACGTCGCGGCGCGCGCGACGCGCCATCCGTCGCCGAGGTCGTCGGCGAGCCAGCGCTGCAACGAGTCGGCGCCGAGGTTCTTCTGCACGACGAGCCATGCGGTCGCGCCGACCTCGAGCCGGGGCAGCCACCGGCGGAGCAGCTCGTGCAGCTCGGCCTTGCCGATCCGGATCGGCGGGTTGGACCAGATCGCGGCGAACTCGACGTCGTCGGGAACATCGTCGGGCAGCACGGCGTTCACGTTGGAGAGCCCGACGCGTGCCGCGTTGCGGCGGACGAGGTCGAGCGCACGCTCGTTGACGTCGACCGCCCAGACCGTGGCATCCGGCGCCACGAGGCCGAGGGTGAGCGCGACCGGACCCCATCCGGCGCCCAGGTCGAGCAGGTGCCCCGTCGCCGGAGGGTCGGGCACCTCGTCGAGCAGCGTGCGCGTGCCCAGGTCGAGGTGGCCCGGGCTGAACACGCCGCCCGCGGTGAGCACCTCGAGCTCGCGGCCCGCGAGGCGCACCCTCACGGTGCGGAGCGCGCCGTCGGCGGCGGGCTTCGACGAGAAGTAGTGCTCCTGCGGCATACAGGGGAACCTATCGCACGAACGGAAGTAGGCTGGACGAGATGAACGACGCGGAACACGAGACCCACGACGACGCGGTCGAGCGCGTGCTCCGGAGCGCGGACGTCCGCGCAGGCGTTTCCCGGTTCGGGGCGTCGGAGGCCTCGTCCATCCAGCGCGAGGGGCTCGCCGGCGACGGCGAGGGCGGCTTCGACGGCGAGCAGTACGATCGCGAGGCGCGTGCGGCGCTCCGGCGCGTGGCCGGGCTGTCGACCGAGCTCGAAGACGTCACCGAGGTCGAGTACCGGCAGCTGCGCCTCGAGAACGTGGTGCTCATCGGCGTGTACCCGCAGGGCTCGCTCGAAGATGCCGAGAACTCGCTGCGCGAGCTGTCGGCCCTCGCCGAGACGGCCGGCGCGCGCGTGCTCGACGGCGTGCTGCAGCGCCGACCGCACCCCGACCCCTCGACCTACCTCGGCCGCGGCAAGACCGAGGAGCTGCGCCACATCGTCGCGGCGCTCGGCGCCGACACGGTCGTGGCCGACACCGAGCTCGCGCCGAGCCAGCGCCGTGCGCTGGAGGATGCGGTGAAGGTCAAGGTGATCGACCGCACCGCCGTCATCCTCGACATCTTCAGCCAGCACGCCAAGAGCCGCGAGGGCAAGGCGCAGGTCGAGCTCGCCCAGCTCGAGTACCTCCTCCCGCGCCTGCGCGGCTGGGGTGAGTCGATGTCGCGCCAGGCCGGAGGCCAGGTCGGCGGCGCCGGTGCGGGCATGGGCTCCCGCGGCCCCGGTGAGACGAAGATCGAACTCGACCGCCGTCGCATCCACTCGCGCATGGCGAGGCTCCGCAAGCAGATCGTCGGCATGAAGCCCGCGCGCGACGCCAAGCGCGCCAACCGCAAGCGCAACGCCGTGCCGTCCGTCGCGATCGCCGGGTACACGAACGCCGGCAAGTCGAGCCTGCTCAACCGCATCACGGGTGCGGGCGTGCTCGTCGAGAACGCGCTGTTCGCCACGCTCGACGCGACGGTGCGCCGCAACACCACGCCCGACGGGCGCGTGTACACGATCGCCGACACCGTCGGGTTCGTGCGCAACCTCCCGCACCAGCTCGTCGAGGCGTTCCGCTCGACGCTCGAGGAGGTCGGCGACGCCGACCTGATCGTGCACGTCGTCGACGCCGCGCACCCCGACCCCGCCGCGCAGATCGCGACCGTGCGCGACGTCATCGGCGAGGTGGGTGCGCGCGACGTGCCCGAGCTCATCGTGTTCAACAAGGCCGACCTCATCGGACCCGAGGAGCGGCTCGTGCTGCAGGGCCTCGAGCCGAACGCGGTGTTCGCGTCGGCGCGCACGGGCGAGGGCGTGCCCGAGGTGCTCGCCGCGATCTCGCACATGCTGCCCGACCCGGCGGTCGAGATCGACCTGCTCGTGCCGTACGACCGCGGCGACGTCGTCTCGGCGCTGCACGAGACGGGCCGCGTGCTCTCGACCGAGTACGTCGAGGACGGCACCCGCATCCGCGCGCTCGCGTCGCCCGAGCAGGCAGCGCAGCTGGCCGAGTTCACCGCGGCGGCGCTCGCGTAACACGGCGGCCCAGCAGCGGCGGCGACGGCCGTCGGACGCGGCCTCGCGCCATCCGCGGCCCCGGTGTTCGTCATCCGGCGTAAACGACGTTCCGGATGTCGCGTCGCCCGCGTATCGTCGCACCTGATCGTGGCGAGCGGCCGGATGCCGCCCGCCTGGAGCGACCGCCGAGCCCGGCACCCGCCCGCGAGACCCACCCGCCGTGACGGCTGGTCGGGCGCGGCGTGCCGTGCCCTCGACCTCCCGCCGCGGCATCCGCCCCCAGGAGCGCCATGACCGGACGCACGCCCGACGGCGAGGACCGTCGGCCGAGGCCGCCGATCTCGTTCGAGCTGTTCCCGCCGCGAACGGATGCCGCCGCGCTCGCGCTCGGCCGGACGATCGACCGCCTCGCCGAGGTGGACCCCGCGTTCATCTCCGTGACGTTCGGCGCGGGCGGCTCGTCGCGCGACCGATCGCTGACCGTCCTCAGGTACATGCTCGAGCACACCGACGTCGAGCCGATGGCGCACCTCACGTGCGTCGGGTCGAGCCACGCCGAGGCGAACCGGCTCGTGCGCGAGTTCCTCGACGCGGGCGTGACGAGCTTCCTCGCGCTGCGCGGCGACCCGCCCGAGGGCGCCGACCCCGGGGCCGGCATCGGCGACCTCGAGAGCGCGGCCGAGCTCGTGCAGCTCATCCACCGGGTGCAGGAGGAGCGCGAGCCGTACGGGCAGGCCGGCATCCCCGGCATCCCCGGAGCGACGCGCATCCTGGAGCGCCCGCGCCCCGAGCGCGTCGCGGTCGCCGCCTTCCCGACCGGGCACCCCCGTTCGCGCGGCGTCGGCCACGACGTCGACGTGCTGCTCGCCAAGGAGGTCGCCGGCGCCAACCTCGCGATCACCCAGCTGTTCTGGCACGCCGACGACTACCTCGGCTTCGTTGAGCGCGCCCGCGCGGGCGGGGTCACGATCCCGATCCTGCCGGGCATCATGCCCGTCACCTCCGCCGCCCGGCTCACGCGCCTCGAGCAGCTCACCGGCGTGCCCGCGCCGAGCGAGCTCGCCATCGCGCTCGAGATCGAGCCCGACGCCGACGCCCTGTTCGACCTCGGCGTCGAATTCGCCGCGAACCTCGCCGACGAGGTGCTCGCCGGCGGCGCCCCCGGACTCCACCTGTACACCTTCAACCGCCACGAGGCCGTGCTCGCCGTCCTGGACCGGCTCGACCTCCGCACCATCCCCGCCCACGCGGGCACCGAGAGGAACACGAGAACACGATGACCGCACCCGCCTTCCCCGCCGGAACCATCCTCGGCTACCCGCGCATCGGGCGCCGCCGCGAGCTCAAGCACGCCGTCGAGGCGTTCTGGGCCGGCCGCATCGACGCCGGCGAGCTCGAGCGCACCGCCGCGGGCCTCCGCGCCGCCACGCGCGAACGCCTCGCCTCGCTCGGCCTCGGCCGCACCGACTCGGCGATCCCCGAGAGCTTCTCGTACTACGACCAGGTGCTCGACGCCTCGGTCGCGGTCGGCGCGATCCCCGCGCGCTTCGAGCGGCTGCTCGACGCGGACGGCCGCCTCGACCTCGCCGGCTACTTCACGGTGGCCCGCGGCGAGGGCGCCGACGCGCCGCTCGAGATGACGAAGTGGTTCGACTCGAACTACCACTACCTCGTGCCCGAGATCGGCCCTGACACCGCGCTCGCCGCGCACGCCGACGCGCTCGTCGCGCAGGTCCGCGAGGCCCGCGAAGCCGGGTTCGTCACGCGCCCCGTGCTCGTCGGACCGGTCACGTTCCTGCTGCTGGCCAAGGCGGCGGAGGGCGCGCCCGAGGGCTTCCGCCCGATCGAGCGTCTCGCCGACCTGGTGCCCGTGTACGCCGAGCTGCTCGCGGCGCTCCGCGACGCCGGTGCCGAGTGGGTGCAGCTCGACGAGCCGGCGCTCGTGAGCGAGAGCATCGACGAGCCGCGCGACCGCGTGCTCGAGGCGGTCGCCGCCGCGTACGACGCGCTCGGTGCGGCGGAGGCGCGTCCGGCCATCTTCGTCGCCGCACCGTACGGCTCGCTCGACGACGCGCTGCCCGTGCTTGCCGCCACCCCGGTCGAGGCGCTCGGCCTCGACCTGGTGCGCGGCACCGCGCCCGAGCAGCTCGACCCGGTGACGGAGGAGGCGCTCGCCGCGAAGACGCTCGTCGCGGGCGTCGTCGACGGCCACAACATCTGGCGCGGCGACCTCGAGCGGGCCTTCGTGCACGCCGAGGCGCTCCGCTCGCTCTCGGGCGACGTCGCGGTGTCGACGTCGACCTCGCTGCTGCACGTGCCGCACGACGTCGAGGACGAGTCGGCGCTCGACGCCCGACTCGTGGGCTGGCTCGCCTTCGCCGACCAGAAGGTCGCGCAGGTCGCCGTGCTCGCCCGCGGACTCGCCGAGGGTCGCGAGGCGATCGCGGCCGAGCTCGACGCGGCGTCCGCCTCGCTCGCCGACCGCGCCGCAGCCCCCGGCGTGCGCGTGCCCGCTGTGCGCGACCGCCTCGACGCGCTCGACGCCGCCGCGTTCTCGCGTGCCGCGTACGACGCGCGCGTCGCCGCGCAGGAGGACCTCGACCTGCCCGCGCTGCCGACCACGACGATCGGCTCGTTCCCGCAGACCGCCGACATCCGCCGCGCCCGTGCGCGCCTCGTCAAGGGCGAGCTCACGGATGCCGCCTACCGCGAGCTCATGCGCGAGGAGATCGCCCGCGTCATCCAGCTGCAGGAGGAGCTCGGCCTCGACGTGCTCGTGCACGGCGAGCCCGAGCGCAACGACATGGTGCAGTACTTCGCCGAGCTGCTCGACGGCTTCGCCGTCACGCAGAACGGCTGGGTGCAGTCGTACGGCTCGCGCTGCACGCGCCCGTCGATCCTGTGGGGCGACGTCTCGCGCCCGGCGCCGATGACCGTCGAGTGGTCGGAGTACGCGCAGTCGTTGTCGGAGAAGCCGGTGAAGGGCATGCTCACCGGTCCCGTGACGATCCTCGCGTGGTCGTTCGTCCGCGACGACCAGCCGCTCGGCGACACCGCGCGCCAGGTCGCGCTCGCGCTGCGCGACGAGATCACCGACCTCGAGACCGCGGGCATCCGCGTGATCCAGGTCGACGAGCCGGCACTGCGCGAGCTGCTGCCCCTCAAGCGCGCCGACCAGCCCGCCTACCTCGATTGGTCGGTCGGCTCGTTCCGGCTCGCCACGGGCGGCGCCGAGCCGGCCACGCAGGTGCACACGCACCTCTGCTACTCGGAGTTCGGCGTCGTGATCGACGCGATCCGCGAGCTCGACGCCGACGTCACCTCGATCGAGGCGGCGCGCAGCCGCATGGAGGTCGTGGACGACCTGTCGGCCAGCGGCTTCGACCACGGCGTGGGCCCGGGCGTCTACGACATCCACTCGCCGCGCGTGCCGAGCGTCGAGGAGGTGCAGTCGCTGCTCGAGCGCGCCGTCGGCGCGATCCCGGCCGGCCGTCTCTGGGTGAACCCGGACTGCGGGCTCAAGACGCGCGGCTACGACGAGACGGTCGCGTCGCTCGCGAACATCGTCGAGGCGACGCAGGCCGTGCGCGCGGGCGTCGCGGTCGGGGCGACCGCGGGCTGAGCCTGGGCCGAGGAACGAACGAGGGCGGATGTCGCGGCGCGTGCCGCGGCATCCGCCCTCGTCGTCGCGTCAGACCGCGCGCAGGACCGCGACGACCTTGCCGAGCACCTCGGCCTGGTCGCCGAGGATCGGCTCGAACGCGGAGTTGCGGGGGAGCAGCCAGGTGTGGCCGTCGCGCTGGCGGAGCACCTTGACCGTGGCCTCGCCATCGAGCATGGCGGCGACGATCTCGCCGTTCTCGGCCGTCGGCTGCGAGCGCACCACGACCCAGTCGCCGTCGCAGATGGCCGCGTCGACCATCGAGTCGCCGACGACCTTGAGGATGAACAGCTCGCCCTTGCCGACGAGCTGGCGGGGGAGCGGGAACACCTCCTCGACCTGCTGCTCGGCGGTGATCGGCACGCCGGCCGCGATGCGGCCCACGAGCGGCACCATCGCGGCGTCGCCCACCGGCGCGGCCGCGACGTCGGACGGACGGGGTTCGGTGCCCGGCACGTCGATGAGCACCTCGAGGGCGCGCGGCCGGTTGGGGTCGCGGCGGAGGTAGCCGGCGAGCTCGAGCTGGTTGAGCTGGTGCGTCACGCTCGAGAGCGAGGACAGCCCCACTGCGTCGCCGATCTCGCGCATGCTCGGCGGGTAGCCGCGATCGGCGACCGAACGGCGGATCACCTCGAGGATCGAGAGCTGCTTCGCGCTGAGCGTCTTGCGTCGACGCGACCGGCCGCCCGCGCCGCGTGCCTGGTCGATGTCGATGCTCACGGTGTCGCCTCTCGTCTCGGCCGCCGTCGGCCCGGATCTCGTGATGTCGGTGGTCGGTGCTGGACTGTCCCCGACATTCGAAACTGTATCCGCCTCGCACGCACGCGACAAACATCCGTTCGAGTGTGTCGCGGAATCAGGCCCGGAATCCCATCCTTCGGGTCCTTGCAGGTTCGATTGTTCGAAGATATATTCGGAACACAGCTTCGCATCCGGCCCTCCCGGCCGAGGGTCGGATGCGGGGCTATCGGGGAGGTGCGGAATGAGTGCAGTGCTGATCGGAACGACCGTCGCGGGTCCGGCGTTGCCCGACCTCGCCCCAGCCGCGACGCGCACGCGACTCCGCCTCACGCGTCGGGGTCGCGTGGTGTTCACGGCGCTCGCGGCACTGCCGATCGCGATCGGCGTGCTCCTCGGCTCGCTCGCCTCGGGCGGCGCGGTCGCCGGCATCGACGACGGCACGGGTCCGGCGGTCTTCGACACCGTCGTGGTCGGAGCCGGCGACACGCTCTGGGGCATCGCCGAATCCATCGCCCCCACGGCCGACCCGCGCGAGGTGATCCACGAGATCATGCAGCTCAACGGGCTCCGCGACCCCGTCGTGCAGCCCGGCCAGCGCCTCGCGCTGCCGGTCGTCGAGTAGCGTCGAGCGGCGCGCCGCCGCGCCGACCCGCGCCTACCGCCGTCGGCGCCGCCGAAACCTCGCGTCGGCCGCCGATACCATTGATCGGTGACGAGTCTCGACGACCTCCCCATCCGCGACGACCTCCGCGGCAAGTCCCCGTACGGTGCACCGCAGAAGGTCGTCCCCGTCGCGCTGAACGTCAACGAGAACACGCACCCGATCCCCGAAGACGTCGCGCACGACATCGTCGCGCGCGTCGCGGCCGCGATCATCGGGCTCAACCGCTACCCCGACCGCGAGTTCACCGAGCTGCGCACCGCGCTCGCGCGGTACCTCGGCCACGGGCTCGAGCCGGCGCAACTGTGGGCGGCGAACGGGTCGAACGAGGTGCTCCAGCACATCCTGCAGGCCTTCGGCGGGCCGGGGCGCCGCGCGCTCGGATTCGCGCCCACCTACTCGATGTACGGGCTGCTCGCCTCGGGCACCGGGACCGAGTGGATCACCGCTGAGCGCGACGCCGACTTCGAGCTCTCGCCCGAGACCGCCGTCGCGGCGGTCCGTCGTCACGACCCCGACATCGTGCTGCTCTGCGCTCCGAACAACCCCACCGGCACTCCGCTGTCGCTCGCGGCGATCGCGGCGGTCGCCGACGCCGCTCGGGGCGTCGTCGTGGTCGACGAGGCGTACTTCGAGTTCGCCGACCCCGGCACGCCGAGCGCGCTCACGCTGCTCGAGGGCCGTCCGCGGCTGCTCGTCTCCCGCACGATGAGCAAGGCGTTCGCGTTCGCCGGGGCGCGGGTCGGCCACCTCGCCGCCGACCCGGCCGTCGTCGACGCGCTGCGGCTCGTGCGTCTGCCGTACCACCTTTCGGCGCTGACGCAGGCCGCGGCGCTCGGCGCGCTCGCCCACTCCGACGAGATGCTCGCGATGGTCGACGAGATCCGGTCGCAGCGCGACCGCATCCTGCGCGAGCTCGACGCGCTCGGGTACCGGCCGTACCGCAGCGGGGCGAACTTCGTTCTCTTCGGCGGCGTCGACGACCCGCACGCCGTCTTCGAGGCGCTGCTCGAACGCGGCATCCTCATCCGCGAGATCGGCCTGCCCGGCTGCCTGCGCGTCACCGCGGGCACCGAGGCCGAGACCACGGCCTTCCTCGAGGCGATGGCGGCGTTCGCGCCCGTCCGCGCCGTCGCGCCCTGATCACCGTCACGACCCCTGAATAGGATGACCGCATGACCACCGATCGCCCCGCCCGCACCGCGCGCGTGCAGCGCGAGACCAGCGAGTCGAGCATCGACCTCTCGATCGACCTCGACGGCACCGGCACGAGCGACATCGAGACGAGCGTGCCGTTCTACGACCACCTCCTCACCGCGTTCGCGAAGCACTCGCTCACCGACCTCACCGTGCGCGCGAAGGGCGACATCGAGATCGACGTGCACCACACCGTGGAGGACGTCGGGATCGTGCTCGGCACGGCGATCCGCCAGGCGCTCGGCGACAAGCGGGGCATCTCCCGGTACGGCGACGCGCTCGTCCCGCTCGACGAGGCGCTCGCGCAGGCCGTCGTCGACATCTCGGGTCGCCCCTACCTCGTGCACACGGGCGAGCCGGCCGGATTCGAGTTCCACCTCATCGGCGGGCACTTCACCGGCTCGATGGTGCGGCACGTCTTCGAGGCAATCACCTTCCACGCCGCGCTCACCGTGCACGTCAACGTGCTCGGCGGCCGCGACCCGCACCACATCGCCGAAGCCGAGTTCAAGGCCTTCGCGCGCGCGTTCCGCCAGGCGAAGGCGTACGACCCGCTCGTCACCGGCATCCCGTCGACGAAGGGCGCCCTGTGACGGCCGTGCGCCGTGTTGCCGTGCTCGACTACGGATCGGGCAACGTGCACTCGGCCGCGAAGGCGCTCGAGCGAGCCGGCGCCGAGGTCGAGCTCACGGCCGACCGCCGGGTCGCGATGGAGGCCGACGGCCTCGTGGTGCCCGGCGTCGGGGCGTTCGCGGCCGTGATGGACCAGCTCCGCGCCGTTCGCGGTGACGAGCTCGTCGACCGTCGACTCGCGGGCGGGCGACCCGTGCTCGGCATCTGCGTGGGCATGCAGGTCATGTTCGAGCGCGGAATCGAGCGCGGCGTCGACACCGAGGGCCTCGGCGAGTGGCCGGGCATCGTCCGCGAGCTGCCCGCCGAGGTGCTCCCGCACATGGGGTGGAACACGGTCGAACCCGACCCGGGCTCCGTGCTCTTCGAGGGCATCGAGGGCGAGCGGTTCTACTTCGTCCACTCCTACGCCGCGCAGGAGTGGCACCTCGACGTCATGCCGCCGTTCCCGCAGCCGGCGCTGACCTGGGCCGAGCACGGCGGACGCTTCCTCGCCGCCGTCGAGAACGGCCCGCTGTCGGCGACGCAGTTCCACCCCGAGAAGTCGGCGGAGGCCGGCATCCGCCTGCTGTCGAACTGGATCCGCTCGCTCGGCTGACGCCGGCGGGCCCCGGTTCGTCATGGGCGCCGCGGCACGGCGCGGTGCGGACTAGGATGCTGTGACTGTGCCGAAGTCGCGATCTGCGCGGCATCCGATTCGAGGACAGTGATGAGTGAGTTCAGCAAGACCCCCCGCCTGGTGCTGCTTCCGGCGGTCGATGTGGCCGGGGGCAAGGCGGTCCGCCTGACGCAGGGCGAAGCGGGAACCGAGACCAACTACGGCGACCCCGTCGACGCGGCGAGCGACTGGGCCGAGCAGGGCGCCGAGTGGATCCACCTCGTGGACCTCGACGCCGCCTTCGGCCGCGGCTCCAACGCCGGCGTGCTCAAGAAGGTGATCCGCCAGGTCCGCGGCGTGAACGTCGAGCTCTCCGGCGGCATCCGCGACGACCGCTCCCTCGAGCACGCGCTCGAGATCGGCGCCAAGCGCATCAACCTCGGCACCGCGGCCCTCGAGAACCCCGAGTGGGCGGCGTCCGTCATCGCGCAGTACGGCGAGGCAATCGCGATCGGTCTCGACGTTCGCGGCCACACGCTCGCCGCCCGGGGCTGGACCAAGGACGGCGGCGACCTCTGGCAGGTCATGGACCGCCTCGAGGAGGCCGGCGCCGCACGCTACGTCGTGACCGACGTGACGAAGGACGGCACCCTCCAGGGCCCGAACCTCGAGCTGCTCAGCCAGATCATGGAGCGCACGCGTCGTCCCGTCGTCGCGTCGGGCGGGGTCTCGAGCCTCGACGACATCGCCGCCCTGCGCCAGCTCGTGCCGCAGGGCCTCGAGGGCGCCATCATCGGCAAGGCCCTCTATGCGGGCGCGTTCACGCTGCCCGAGGCGCTGGATGTCGCATCCCACTGACCCTGCCGCGGACTCGGCCGGTCGCCCCTGGGCGGGCCGGTCGTTCCAGGCCAACCCGCACGCGGCCGACGACGGGCGGATGCCCGAGGAGCTCGCCGCGGCGCTCGCGCGGTTCCGTTCGGGCGACGGGGGCCAGGCCGACGTCGTCGCGGCGTTCGGTCGCGCCCGGCTGCTGATCCCCCTGCTCGCGGAGCTCGGCGAGGGGGCGACCGAGATCGGGGCCCACGGCCATGCGATCGACAAGAGCCAGGAGCTCTCGATCGTCACCGTCGAGGGTCCCGACGGGCGCCGCGTGCTCCCCGTGTTCGGCTCCGTCGACGCGATGGCTCGCTGGAATCCGGCCGCACGACCGGTCCCGGCCGACGGCGTGCGTGTCGCGCTCGCCGCGGCCGACGACGGCACCGAGCTCGTGGTGCTCGATCCGGGCTCGGGGACCGAGTTCGTGCTGCGCCGGCCCGCGGTGTGGTCGGTGGCGCAGCAGCAGCCGTGGCGGCCGCCGTTCGAGGCCGAGGCGGTGCGCGCCGCGTTCGACCGCTCGATCGCGGGCGAGCTCGCCGTGCTGGGGGTCGAGCTCGAGGCCGGCGATCCCGACGCGCGCCTCGCGGGTCCCGAGCTCGTGATCCGGCTGCGCCTCGTCGCCGGGCTCACGCGCACCGAACTGGATGCCACGACCACGCGGCTCGCGCGCCGCTGGTCCGAGGAGGACGCGATCGCGACCGGCGTCGATTCACTGGCCGTCCGGCTCGTCGCCGACGCGCCGCCCGCATCGCCGGCCTGACCCTGTCGTTCCGCCTGCCGACGTGACCTGCCCGCCCTGGGCGGCGTCGATTGACGGACCCTGCGCGGCGGGGCAGGATCGGGATGCGCGACGGCGCGCGGGAGGGGTGGACCATGCCCGACGAGCACGCCGGGGCCGCCCCGGCCGCCCCGGCCCCCGACTTCAGGCCGCACGACGAGGCGCTGCTCGAGCTCGCGCACCGTCACGCCGCCGAGTGGCTCGACTCGCTGCCCGAGCGGCCGGTCCCGCCGCGCGCGACCACCGATGAGGTCGCGGACGCGCTCGGACGCGACCTGCCCGAGCACGGGGAGGCGGCCGACGAGGTCATCGAGCGCCTGGCCGAGCGCGTCGAGCCCGGCCTCATGGCGACGGGCTCGCCGCGCTTCTTCGGGTGGGTGATCGGCGGCGCGCACCCGGTCGCGCTGGCCGCCGACTGGCTCGTCTCCGCGTGGGACCAGAACACCGCGCTGCGCGTGCTCGCCCCCGGTGTCGTCGCCGCCGAGGAGATCGCGGGCGCGTGGGCGGTCGAACTGCTCGGCCTGCCTCCCGGCAGTGCGGTGGGGTTCACGACCGGCGCCACGACCGCGCAGACGGTCGCGCTCGCCGCGGCGCGCGACGAGGTGCTCCGCCGTGCCGGGTGGGACGCCGGGCGCGACTACCTCGCCGGCGGTCCGCGCGTCCGGTTCATCGTCGGCGAGGAGCGCCACGGGACGGTCGACCTGGCGGGCCGGTACGTCGGGCTCGGCGAGCCGACCACCGTGCCGAGCGACGAGCAGGGGCGCATCCGGATCGACGCGCTGCGCAGCGCGCTCGCCGCCGGCGACGGCCCGGCGATCGTGGTGCTCCAGGCCGGCAACATCCACTCGGGCGCGTTCGACGACCTCAGGGCCGGGATCGCGGCGGCCCACGACGCCGGGGCGTGGATGCACGTCGACGGCGCGTTCGGGTTGTGGGCGGCGGCGTCGCCGGGGCTGCGCCATCTCGTCGAGGGCGTCGAGGCGGCGGACTCCTGGTCGACCGATGCCCACAAGACGCTGAGCGTGCCCTACGACTGCGGCATCGCGGTGGTCGCCGACGCGCGGGCGCTGACTCGGGCGATGGGCATCCACGCCAGCTACCTCCAGGCCGACGGCGTCGTCGCCGATCCGCACGACACGGTGCTCGAACTCTCCCGGCGGGCCCGCGGCGTCCCGACCTGGGCGGTGCTGCGCCACCTCGGCCGTGACGGCGTCGCCGCGCTGGTCGACCGGCTCGCCTCGTCGGCGCGCGCGATCGCGGAGGGCGTCCGCGCGTTGCCCGGCATCGAGGTGCTCAACGACGTCGTGTTCACGCAGGTCTGCATCACGCTCGAGGACGACGCGTCGACCGAGGCGCTCAGCGCACGGCTCCGGGCCGACGGCGAGGTCCTGGCGATGACCTCGCGCTGGCATGACCGCGCCGTCGTGCGGTTCTCGGTGAGCAACTGGGGCACGGATGCCGCGCAGGCGCGCCGCACGGTCGCCGCCGTCGAGCGCGCGCTCGCCGCGGTGCGCGCGGGCGGATGACGCGCCCGGCGCCCGGGCGCAACCCGGCGCTTGTGTCGGTGGCATCCGCTTGAATGGGGGGATGACCGGGGCGCTCGATTCGTTCGCGCCCGCGACGCGGGCGTGGTTCACCGAGTCGTTCCGCGAGCCCACGGCCGTGCAAGACGAGGCCTGGCGCGCGATCTCGCGCGGCGAGCACGCGCTCGTCGTCGCGCCGACCGGTTCGGGCAAGACGCTCGCGGCGTTCCTCTCGGCGATCGACCGGCTGCACCACGCGCCGCCGCCCGGCGTCGACGCCGCGACGGGCGAGATCGCCGACGCGGCGCCGCGGGCCACGCGCGTGGTCTACCTCTCGCCGCTCAAGGCGCTCGGCGTCGACGTCGAGCGCAACCTCCGCTCGCCGCTCGTGGGCATCGCCCGCACCGCCGCGGCGCTCGGCGTCGAGGTGCCCGAGGTCTCGGTGGGCGTCCGCTCGGGCGACACGTCGCCGACCGACCGGCGCGCCCTCGTCAAGCGGCCGCCCGACATCCTCATCACCACGCCCGAATCGCTCTTCCTCATGCTCACCTCGCAGGCGCGCGAGACGCTCGCCGCCGTCGAGACCGTGATCGTCGACGAGATCCACGCGCTCGCGGGCACGAAGCGCGGAGCGCACCTCGCGCTCTCGCTCGAACGGCTCGACGAGCTGACCGCCGCACCCGTGCAGCGCATCGGCCTGTCGGCGACCGTGCGCCCGCACGACGAGGTGGCGCGCTTCCTCTCGGGCACGCGACCGGTCTCGATCGTCGCCCCCGCGTCGGGCAAGAAGTTCGACCTCCGGGTGACCGTGCCGGTCGACGACCTCGCCGACCTGTCGGGCGAGACCGGCGGCTCGGTGTGGCCGCACGTCGAGGAGGCGATCCTCGACGAGGTGCTCGCGCACCGGTCGACGATCGTGTTCGCGAACTCCCGCCGCCTCGCCGAGCGGCTCACGGCCCGGCTCAACGAGCTGTGGGCCGAGCGCACGGCCGAACCGGTGCCCGAGCTCGAGGCGGTCGGGGCGCCGCGTCGCCCGGCCGCCGAGCTGCCCGGGGCGTCGGGCATCACGGCGGGCGCCGAGCCGATCATAGCGCGCTCGCACCACGGCTCGGTGAGCAAGGAGGAACGCGCGCTCGTCGAGGCCGACCTCAAGGCGGGCCGGCTGAAGTGCGTGGTCGCGACCTCGAGCCTCGAGCTCGGCATCGACATGGGCGCCGTCGACCTGGTGATGCAGGTCGAGTCGCCGCCGTCGGTCGCGAGCGGCCTGCAGCGCATCGGCCGCGCCGGCCACCAGGTGGGCGAGGTCTCGAAGGGGCTGATGTTCCCGAAGCACCGGGCCGACCTGCTGCACTCGGCGGTCGTGGCGGAGCGGATGGTCGCGGGCGCCATCGAGCCGCTGCGGATCCCGGCCAACCCGCTCGACGTGCTCGCGCAGCAGACCGTCGCGGCCGCCGCCGTCGACGAGTGGGAGGTCGAGCACTGGTTCGACGTCGTCCGGCGGGCCGCGCCGTTCCACACCCTCCCGCGCTCGGCGTTCGACGCGACGCTCGACCTGCTCGCCGGGCGGTACCCGTCCGATCGCTTCGGCGAGCTGCGGCCGCGCCTCGTGTGGGATCGCGACGCCGGCACGATCACGGGCCGCCGCGGCGCGCAGCGGCTCGCGGTCACGAGCGGCGGCACCATCCCCGACCGCGGGCTCTTCGGCGTCTTCATGATCGGCGACGCCGGCCCCGGCCGGCGGGTCGGCGAGCTCGATGAGGAGATGGTCTACGAGTCCCGCGTCGGCGACGTGTTCGCGCTCGGCGCGACGAGCTGGCGCATCCAGGAGATCACGCACGACCAGGTCCTGGTCTCGCCCGCGTTCGGCGAGCCCGGGCGCCTGCCGTTCTGGAAGGGCGACGGCATCGGGCGGCCCGCCGAGCTCGGCGAGGCGATCGGCGGATTCATCGGCGAGCTGGCCGGCGCCGAGCCGTCCGCCGCCCTCGAGCGCTGCGAGGCCGCCGGCCTCGACGAGCGCGCCGGGGCGAACCTCGTGCGCTTCGTCGCCGACCAGCGCGAGGCGACCCGCGTGGTGCCCGACGCGGTCAACCTGGTCGTCGAGCGCTTCCGCGACGAGCTCGGCGACTGGCGCGTCGTCCTGCATTCGCCGTACGGCATGCGCGTGCACGCGCCGTGGGCGCTCGCGGTCGACGCGCGCGTGCAGGAGCGGTTCGGCATCGAGTCGCACGCGGTCGCCAGCGACGACGGCATCGTGCTGCGCCTGCCCGACACGGCCGACGAGCCGCCGGGCAGCGAGCTGTTCGAGTTCGACCCGGCCGAGCTCGCGCAGCTCGCGACCGAGCGCGTGGGCGACTCGGCGTTGTTCGCCTCCCGGTTCCGCGAGTGCGCGGCGCGGGCCCTGCTGCTGCCGCGCCAGAACCCCGGTCGCCGTTCGCCGCTCTGGCAGCAGCGGCAGAAGGCGTCGCAGTTGCTGGAGGTCGCGCGCGACTATCCCGACTTCCCGATCGTGCTCGAGGCCGTGCGGGAGTGCCTGCAAGACGTCTACGACCTGCCGGCGCTGACGGCGATCGCCGAGCGCATCCGCGCCCGTCGCATCCGCTTCGTCGACGTCGCGACCGACACCGCGAGCCCGTTCGCGGCGAGCCTGCTGTTCGGATACGTCGGCGCGTTCATGTACGAGGGCGACGCACCTCTGGCCGAGCGCCGGGCGGCTGCCCTCTCGCTCGATCCCGGCCTGCTCGCCGAGCTGCTCGGCACCGTCGAGCTCCGCGAGCTCCTCGACCCGATCGTGGTCGAGGAGACCGAGCGGATGCTCCAGCGGCGCCATCCCGACCGACTCGCGAAAGGCGAGGAGGGGGTCGCCGACCTGCTCCGCGAGCTTGGACCGCTCACCGCCGACGAGGTGGACGACCGGGTCGACGAGCAGACCGATGCCGCGGCATCCGTCGACGCGCTCGTCGCCGCCCGGCGCGCGGCCCGGGTCGGGTTCGCCGGCACCGGGTGGATCGTCGCGGTCGAAGACCTCAGCCGCCTGCGCGACGCTCTCGGCGTGCCCATCCCTCCGGGGCTGCCCGAGGCGTTCGGCGAGGCCGTGCGCGACCCGCTCGGCGACCTCGTCAGCCGCTACGCGCGCACCCACGGGCCGTTCACGACCCAGGCGGTGGCCGACCGGTTCGGCATCGGGGTCGCCGTCGCGCACGCCGCGCTCGGCCGGCTCGCGGGCGAGAGGCGTCTCGTCGAGGGGGCCTTCCTCCCGCACGGCTCGGGCGCCGAGTGGTGCGACGCCGAGGTGCTGCGCAGGCTGCGACGGCGCTCGCTCGCGGCGCTGCGCGAGGAGGTCGAGCCCGTCGCGCCGCGCGAGTTCGCGCGGTTCCTGCCCGACTGGCAGCACGTCGGCGGGCGCCTCCGCGGCGTCGACGGCGTCGCGGCGGTCGTCGAGCAGCTCGAGGGCGTGCGCATCCCGGCGTCGGCGTGGGAGTCCTTCGTGCTGCCGGCGCGGGTCGGCGACTACCGGCCCGAGATGCTCGACGAGCTCACGGCGAGCGGCGAGGTGCTCTGGGTGGGCCAGGGCTCGCTCGCGGGCGATGACGGCTGGGTGAGCCTGCACCTCGCCGACACGGCGAAGCTCACGATGCCCGCGCCCGTCGACCAGCCGCTCGACGCGCTCGAGACCGAGCTGCTCGCAGCGCTGGGCGGTGGCGGCGCGTTCTTCTTCCGGCAGCTCGCCGACGCCGTCGGCGCGACCGACGATGCGCCCGTGATCGACGCGCTGTGGCGTCTGGCGTGGGCGGGGCTCGTCACCAACGACACCTTCGCGCCCGTCCGCGGCCTGCTCACGGGCGGAGGCGCGCACAAGACCAAGGCGCCGACCCCGCGCGCGAGGCTCCGCGGACGGTCGCTGTCGCGCCGCGCGCTCGCCTCGGCGGCCGCGGCCGCCGAGGGCGCCCGCAGCCCCCGATCGGCGCCGCCTCGCGCCGCCGGGCGCTGGTCCGTCCTCCCCGTGCCGAGCGATGCGGCGACGCCGCGCGCCCACGCCCTCGGCGAGACGCTGCTCGAGCGGTACGGCGTCGTCACGCGCGGCTCGGTCGTCGCAGAAGACATCCTGGGCGGGTTCGCGCTCGCCTACCGCACGCTCGCGGGCTTCGAGGAGACCGGGCGCGTGCGCCGCGGGTACTTCATCGACGGGCAGGGCGGCGCCCAGTTCGCCACGAGCGCCGCCGTGGACCGGCTCCGGCAGGCGATGGCGGGCGGCGCCGTCGCGCTCGCCGCGACCGATCCCGCGAACCCGTTCGGCGGGGCGCTCGAGTGGCCCGAGCCCACCGCGCCGCTCGGGCACCGGCCCGCGCGGAAGGCGGGCGCGCTCGTCGCGATCGTCGATGGCGAGGCGGTGTTCTACCTCGAACGCGGCGGGCGCACCGCGCTCGTCTTCGACGACGACGACGAGGTGCTCGCCGCCGCGACGACCGCGCTGGCCGAGGCGCTCTCGCGGGCGCGCGGCGCACGGTTCCGCGTCGAGTCGGTGAACGGCCAGGGGGTCTACGGCTCCGTGCTCGAGTTGCCGCTGCGTGCGGCCGGGTTCCGCGAGACGCCGCAGGGCCTGCGCTTCGATGCGAGGAGCTGAACGGCATGCCCGAGGGTGACACCGTCTACCGCGCCGCGAACCGTCTCGACGCTGCGCTGGCCGGTCGTGTCGTGACCCGCAGCGACCTCCGGGTGCCCGCCTACGCGACCGTCGACCTCTCGGGCGAACCCGTCCACTCCGTCGCCAGTCGCGGCAAGCACCTGCTCATGCGCATCGGCGACGTCGTGCTGCACACCCACCTCAAGATGGAGGGGGAGTGGCGCGTGCTGCGCCCCGGCCAGAAGTGGCCGCGACCCGCCCACCGCGCCCGCGCGATCATCGAGACGGCCGATGCCGCGGCGATCGGCTTCGACCTCGGCCTCGTCGAGGTCTTCCCGGCCGCGGAGGAGGCCGATCGGCTCGGCTACCTCGGCCCCGACCTGCTCGGCCCCGACTGGGATGCCGCGGAGGCCGTGCGCCGGCTCGCCGCCGCGCCCGACGTCCCCGCGGTCGTCGCGCTCGGCGACCAGTGCAACCTCGCCGGGCTCGGCAACGTGCTCGTCAACGAGGTGTGCTTCCTGCGCGGCATCCGGCCCGACCGGCCCATCGGCGAGGTCGACCTCGTGCCGACCGTCGACCTCGCGCGCCGCGTCATCCACGCGAACCGCGACCGCCTCGAACGCACGACGACCGGCGACACGCGGCCGGGCCGGCGGCTCTGGGTGTACGGCCGCGAGGGCGAGCCCTGCCGCCGCTGCGGCACGCGCATCCGGCACACGCGACTCGGCCGCAACGACGTCGAGCTCCGGGAGACCTACTGGTGTCCGAGCTGCCAGCCGTAGACCCCGATGTGCTGGTCGAGGAGCGCCGAAAGGCGCGTCTCGAGACCCGTCAGCTGACCGGGCCGGTGTACTTCTCGCCCGGGCCCTGGCCGATCGGGTCGGGGATCGTGGAGGCCTCGCGGAAGGCGAGCTGCAGCGACCGGAGACCGTCGCGCAGGGAGCGCGCGTGCATGTCGCTGATCTCGGGCGCCCCGGCGGTGATGAGCCCGGCGAGCGCGTTGATGAGCTTGCGCGCCTCGTCGAGGTCGGTCTGCGACGCGGGGTCGTCGGCCAGCCCGACCTTCACGGCCGCCGCGCTCATGAGGTGCACCGCCGCGGTCGTGATGACCTCGACCGCGGGCACGTCGGCGATGTCGCGGGTCGCGTCGGCGACGGCCTGCTCGGCGTCGCCGGCGGCGACGTGGTCGGCGTGCTCGGGCGCACGCGTGGACTCGGGCGAAGGTTCGCTCACCGGGGGATTCCTCTGCTAGACTACTGCGGGCTCCGGGGCCAGTCCCCGGTACGAAAGTGGAGAGACTCCCACCCGCGCATACCGCTTCATCAAGGTTACCGGGTCGTTCGCACTCCGCTTCCCCGCTCCGGCGGGGGAGCAGCCAGGGTGCCGCATGAGCCCGCGGTGGAATTCCGCGGGCGTCATCGCGTGGATTTCCGCTCTCGTCATCGGGCGGCATCCGTCTCCCGATGAGCTGAGAACACAGTTCGAGTAGAGGAGACACGCATCAGCGATCCGCGTACCAATGACCGTATCCGCGTCCCCGAGGTCCGCCTCGTGGGCCCTGGCGGAGAGCAGGTCGGCGTCGTGAAGATCGAGGTGGCACTGCGGCTCGCGCAGGAGGCCGACCTCGATCTCGTCGAGGTCGCGCCGAACTCCCGTCCGCCGGTCGTCAAGATCATGGACTACGGCAAGTACAAGTACGAGGCTGCGCAGAAGGCGAAGGAAGCCCGGCGCAACCAGGCGAACACGATCCTCAAGGAGGTCCGGTTCCGCCTCAAGATCGACAAGCACGACTACGAGACCAAGATGAAGCGCGCCATCGGCTTCCTCAAGACCGGTGACAAGGTCAAGGCGATGATCCTGTTCCGCGGTCGCGAGCAGTCGCGTCCCGAGATGGGCGTGCGCCTGCTCCAGCGCTTCGCGGAGGATGTCGCCGAGTACGGCACCGTCGAGCACAACCCCACGATCGACGGCCGCAACATGGTCATGGTCATCGCTCCTCTCAAGAACAAGTCCGAGGCCAAGGCCGAGGCGAATGCACAGCGTGCTGCGGCGAAGCAGCGCCCGGCGGCCGAAGCCGAGGGCGAGTCGTCGCAGACGGCCGAGGCCACCGAGGCCTGAGGCCAGCACCCCCGTCCGCCACTCGCGTGGCGGCAGAACCAAGGAGAAACACGAGATGCCGAAGCAGAAGACCCACTCCGGGTCCAAGAAGCGCTTCAAGGTCACCGGCAGCGGCAAGATCAAGAAGCAGCAGGCCGGTATGCGGCACAACCTCGAGGGCAAGTCCTCGGTGCGCACCCGCCGTCTGAACCAGGACAAGGTCGCCTCGGCGCCCGACACCAAGGTCATCAAGAAGCTGCTCGGTCGCTGAGCGACGAGACCCGATAAGGAAGTAACAGAGCAATGGCAAGAGTGAAGAGGGCGGTCAACGCCCACAAGAAGCGTCGGGTCATCCTGGAGCGCGCCGAGGGCTACCGCGGCCAGCGTTCGCGCCTCTACCGCAAGGCCAAGGAGCAGGTCACCCACTCGCTGGTCTACTCGTACAACGACCGCCGCAAGAAGAAGGGCGACTTCCGTCGCCTCTGGATCCAGCGGATCAACGCCGCTGCGCGCCAGAATGGCATCACGTACAACCGCCTCATCCAGGGCCTCGGCCTCGCCGGCATCGAGGTCGACCGTCGCATCCTCGCGGAGCTCGCCGTCAACGAGCCGGCGGTCTTCGCCGGTCTCGTCGAGGCGGCCAAGAAGGCCCTCCCGAGCGACGTGAACGCTCCGAAGAGCGCGGCCTAGTCCGCCTCTGCGTCACCTGAACGGCCCGGCCCCCTCCTGGGGAGCCGGGCCGTTCGGCGTCGCCACGACGGACGTCCGGGGCGCGGCGCCCGCGCCGTGGCATCCGACGTCAATAGACTGGCGGCATGCTCGAGAACCCGAGGTCGCCGCGAGTACGGGCCGTCGCGAAGCTCGCGAAGAAGCCCGCGCGCGTCGAGACGGGCATGTTCCTGCTCGAGGGGCCGCAGGCGGTCGCCGAGGCGCTGACCTTCCGCCCGCAGATCGTGGTCGAGCTGTACGCCACGCCGACCGCGCTGGAGCGGTACGCCGATATCGGCGACACCGCGATCGACGCGGGCGTCGACGTCGAGTACGTCTCCGAAGAGGTGCTGAACGCGATGGCCGACACGGTCACGCCGCAGGGCTTCGTCGCGGTGTGCCACCAGTTCCCCACCGCCGTGAAGGATGTCTTCGCGTCCGGGCCGAGGCTCGTGGCGATCCTCGAGGAGGTGCGCGACCCCGGCAACGCGGGGACCATCGTGCGGGCCGCCGATGCCGCGGGCGCCGACGCCGTCGTGTTCACCGGGCGCGCGGTCGACCTGTACAACCCGAAGGTCGTGCGCTCGTCGACCGGTTCGATCTTCCACCTCCCGGTCGCGGTGGGCGCCGAGCTCGAGGACGTGCTCGCGCGTGCGCGGGAGGCGGGGCTGACGATCCTCGCCGCCGACGTCAAGGGCGAAGACCTGCTCGAGGCCCGACGCGACGGCGTGCTCGCCCGCCCGACCGCCTGGCTGTTCGGCAACGAGGCGCACGGGCTGCCCGATGCGAAGCTCGCCCTCGCCGATCGCGTCGTGACCGTCCCGATCTACGGGAACGCCGAGTCGATGAACCTCGCGACGGCGGCCTCGGTCTGCCTGTACGAGAGCGCGTTCGCGCAGCGCAGCTGAAGTCACGAATCGGTAACCCCCCGCTCGGGCGGTGGCCGCGACCCCCGCCGGAGCCCTAGTTTTGGGGGTATGCCTCCGGCCGACACCGCACCAGCAACGTCGAACATCTCGGTCCGTCGCGGGGAACCGCTCGTGATCGTCGATCACGTCGACAAGCACTTCGGCGACCTCCACGTCCTGAACGACATCAACACCGTCGTCAACCGCGGCGAGGTGGTCGTCGTGATCGGCCCGTCCGGGTCCGGCAAGTCGACCCTGTGCCGCGCCATCAACCGCCTCGAGACCATCGACTCGGGCACGATCACGATCGACGGCCAGAAGCTGCCCGAAGAGGGCGCCGGGCTCGCGAAGCTGCGCGCCGACGTCGGCATGGTCTTCCAGTCGTTCAACCTCTTCGCGCACAAGACCGTCCTCGAGAACGTCACCCTCGCGCCCATCAAGGTGAAGCGGATGTCGCGCAAGGACGCCGATGCGAAGGCCATGGAGCTCCTCGAGCGCGTGGGCGTCGCCAACCAGGCCAAGAAGATGCCGGCCCAGCTCTCGGGCGGCCAGCAGCAGCGCGTCGCCATCGCCCGGTCGCTCGCCATGAACCCGAAGCTCATCCTCATGGACGAGCCGACGAGCGCGCTCGACCCCGAGATGATCAACGAGGTGCTCGACGTCATGGTCGGCCTCGCCGAGCAGGGCATGACGATGATCGTGGTCACCCACGAGATGGGCTTCGCCCGCAAGGCCGCCGATCGCGTGCTGTTCATGGCCGACGGCCGCATCGTCGAGGAGGCGCCGCCGGCGCAGTTCTTCGACCACCCGCAGTCCGACCGCGCGAAGGACTTCCTGTCGAAGATCCTCGAGCACTAGACCTCCGCGGCCACGAGCGGCGGGGAACCCGAACGAACCACGAGAGAAGAGGCACGACATGAGACGCAGCAGAATCGCACTGGTCGCCGCGGCGGCCGCCACGGCGCTCCTGTTCAGTGGTTGCGCCGGCGAGACCGCCGCCCCCGGGGGCGACGAGGCCGAGCCGAGCGTCGAGGAGACGCCCGAGTTCGAGGAGGGCACGACGATGGCCACGCTGGCCGAGGCCGGCTCGATCACCATCGGCACCAAGTTCGACCAGCCGCTGTTCGGACTCGTCGGCCCCGACGGCGTGCCCGTCGGCTTCGACGTCGAGATCGGCAAGATCATCGCCGGCAAGCTCGGCATCTCGCCCGACAACATCGAGTGGGTCGAGACCGTCTCGGCGAACCGTGAGCCGTTCATCGAGAACGGGCAGGTCGACATCGTCGTCGCGACGTACACGATCAACGACAAGCGCAAGGAGGTCATCGACTTCGCCGGGCCGTACTTCCTCGCCGGTCAGTCCATCCTGGTGCTCGAGGACAACGACACGATCGAGAGCGAGGACGACCTCGTCGGGCAGCCGGTCTGCTCGGTCACGGGCTCGACCCCGGCCGCCAACCTCGCGGCGCTCGGCGCGCAGGTCATCGAGACCGACACGTACAGCAACTGCCTCGAGCCCGTGCGCAGCGGCCAGGCCGTGGCCGTGTCGACCGACAACGTGATCCTCGCCGGCCTGGTCGACCAGAACCCGGGTGAGTTCAAGATCGTCGGCGACCCGTTCACCGAGGAGCCCTACGGCATCGGCCTGAAGAAGGGCGACGACGACTTCCGCACCTTCATCAACGACGTGCTCGAGGAGTCCTACGAGGACGGCACGTACGAGGAGGCGTGGGACGCCACCGCCGGCACCGTTCTCGAGTTCCGCGACCCGCCCGCCGTCGACCGGTACTGATCGACTCCCAGGTCCGGGCGCCGTCCTGACGGCGGCGCCCGGACCCCGGGTCGGCTCCGACCCGACCGGACAGGAAGGACACGCGTGGACGCGGTCTTCGACAACCTGCCCCTGTACCTCCAGGGCTTCGGCACGACGCTGCTGCTCCTGGTCGTCTCGGGCCTCGCGGCGCTCGTGATCGGCACGCTCATCGCGGCGATGCGCATCTCGCCCGTGGCCTCGCTGCGGGGGTTCGCGACGGTCTACACCGAGCTGGTGCGCAACACGCCGCTCACGCTCGTGCTGTTCTTCTGCGCGTTCGTGCTCCCGCAGCTCGGCTCGCGCCTCGACTACGTCACCGCCGCGATCATCGGCCTGTCGGTCTACACGTCGCCGTTCGTCGCCGAGGCGCTGCGCTCCGGAGTGAACGGCGTGCCCGTCGGCCAGGCCGAGGCGGCGCGCAGCGTCGGCTTCGGATTCTCGCAGACGGTCGGGCTCATCGTGCTGCCGCAGGCGTTCCGTATGACGATCCCTCCGCTCATCAACGTGTTCATCGCGCTGACGAAGAACACCTCGGTCGCCGGCGGCTTCTTCGTCGTCGAGCTCTTCGCGGTCGGGCGCACGCTCTCCAACGCCCGCGGCGACCAGGTCATCGCGATCCTCCTGGGCGTCGCCACCTTCTACCTGCTCATCACCGTGCCGCTCGGCCTGATCGCGGCACGACTCGAACGACGTTGGGTGGTGCAGCGATGACCGGATCGAGCGTCCTCTTCGACGCGCCGGGCCCCGTGGCCCGACGCAACTCCCTGATCGCCTCGATCGTCGGCGGACTCGCCATCGCCGGCGGCCTGCTCTGGGTGGTCCTCACGCTCGCCGCGCCGCGCGGAGACCTGCCCGGCTACTTCGATCCGTCCCGCTGGGACATCTTCGCCGACCCCACGGTCTGGCGCTACATCTTCGTCGCGGGCGTGTGGGGAACCCTGCGGGCGGCGCTCACCGCCGCCGTCCTCGCGCTCATCCTCGGCATCGTGTTCTCGCTGCTCCGAAGCGCGCAGCGCCCGTGGATCCGGATCCCCACCGCGGTCGTCCTCGAGTTCATCCGCGGCATGCCGGTGCTGCTGATGATGCTGTTCATCCTGCTGGTGCTCAACACCGGGTCGTTCTGGGCGGTCGTCGCGGCGCTCGCGCTCTACAACGGCGTGCTCATCGGCGAGGCGCTCCGCGCCGGCCTCGCGGCGCTGCCGCGCGGACAGCGCGAGGCGGGTCTCAGCCTCGGCATGCGCTCGATGCAGTCGAAGATGCTCATCGAGTTCCCACAGGCGTTCCGCCAGATGCTGCCGATCATCATCGCCCAGCTCGTCGTGCTGCTGAAGGACACGTCGCTCGGCTACATCGTCGGCTACGTCGAGCTGCTGCGCGTGAACATGAACCAGTTGGCGAGTTTCTACGGCAACTACTACCTGTTCTCGTTCTTCATCGTCACGCTCGTGCTGTACCTGGCGATGAACCTCTCGCTGTCGTGGTTCGCGCGGTGGGTGGCCAAGCGCACGGCGCGCAAGACGGGCCGCCCGGTGCCGAACCCGGAGGATGAGGATCAGGCCCTGCTGCAGGCGCGGGCGATCGCGGAGTCCAAGCAGATGGGGCAAGGGCCGATCTGAACGTCGCGGCTCGCCCACTAGACTCGTTCTTCGTGTCCGAGCCCCTCCAGATCACCGAACCGGCCGTCCAGGCCGCCGTCGATGCGGCGCTCGCGGCGATCGCCGCGGCCGGCGACTCCGCCGCGCTGAAGTCCGTCCGCGCCGAGCACACCGGCGAGAAGTCGACGCTCGCGCAGCTCAACGCGTCGCTGCGCAGCGTGCCGAACGACCAAAAGGCCGCCCTCGGCAAGCTCGTCGGCTCCGCCCGCGGCCGCGTGAACCAGGCGTTCGCCGCGCGCGAGGCCGAGATCGTCGAGGCCGAGGCCGAGGCGCAGCTCGCCGCCGAGGCGGTGGATGTCACGGCGCTGCCGTCGCGATTCACGCCGGGCGCGCGCCATCCGCTCGCCCTGCTGCAGGACCGCGTGTGCGACGTGTTCACCGGCATGGGATGGGAGATCGCCGAGGGCCCCGAGGTCGAGAGCGAGTGGTTCAACTTCGACGCGCTCAACTTCGACGCCGACCACCCGGCGCGCGCGATGCAGGACACCTTCTTCGTCGACCCGCCCGAGGCGCACCTCGTGCTGCGCACCCACACGAGCCCCGTGCAGGTGCGCTCGATGCTCGAGCGCGAGGTGCCGATCTACGTGCTCGCGCCCGGACGCGTGTACCGCACCGACGAGTTCGATGCGACGCACCTCCCGGTCTTCATGCAGTTCGAGGGCCTCGCGGTCGACAAGGGCCTCACGATGGCGCACCTCAGGGGCACGCTCGACCACTTCGTGAAGTCGATCTTCGGCGACGAGGCGAAGATCCGCCTGCGCCCGAGCTTCTTCCCGTTCACCGAGCCCAGCGCCGAGCTCGACTTCTGGCACCCGACCTTCAAGGGCGGTGCGCGCTGGATCGAGTGGGGCGGCTGCGGCATGGTGCATCCCAACGTGCTCCGCGCCGCGGGCATCGACCCCGAGGTGTACACCGGCTTCGCCTTCGGCATGGGCATCGAGCGCGGGCTCATGCTCCGCAACGACGTCCAGGACATGCGCGACATGGCCGAGGGCGACATCCGCTTCTCACAGCAGTTCGGAATGGTGGTCTGAGAATGCGAGTGCCGCTCAGCTGGCTCGCCGAGTACGTCGACCTGCCCCCGGGCACGTCCCTGGAGGACGTGCACGCCGCGCTCGTGCGCGTCGGGCTCGAGGAGGAAGACGTGCACACGTTCGACCTCGAGGGCCCGATCGTCGTGGGTGAGGTGCTCGAATTCGTCGAGGAGCCGCAGTCCAACGGCAAGACCATCCGCTGGTGCCAGGTGCGCGTCGCGCCCGACGGCGAGCCCGCGGCCGACGGCGGCGACCCCGTGCACGGCATCGTGTGCGGCGCCCGCAACTTCTTCGTGGGCGACAAGGTCGTGGTGACGCTGCCGGGCGCGGTGCTGCCCGGGCCGTTCCCGATCGCCGCCCGCAAGACCTACGGTCACGTCTCCGACGGCATGATCGCCTCGGCGCGCGAGCTCGGCCTCGGCGACGACCACGAGGGCATCCTGCGGCTCTCGACCCTCGGCATCGACGCGCCGGTCGGCACCGACGCCATCGCGCTGCTCGGGCTCGACGACGCGGCGGTCGAGATCAACGTCACGCCCGACCGCGGGTACGCGTTCTCGATCCGCGGTGTGGCGCGCGAGTACGCGCACGCCACCGGCGCGGTGTTCCGCGACCCGGCCGGCCAGGTCGAGGCGGCGGGCGACGCCCCGGGCGCGTTCCCCGTCGAGGTCCGCGATGAGGCGCCGATCCGCGGCCGCGTCGGCGCGAACGTGTTCGCGACGCGCATCGTGCGCGACATCGACCCCAGCCGTCCCACGCCGGCGTGGATGATCGCGCGACTCAAGCTCGCCGGCATCCGCTCGCTGTCGCTGCCCGTCGACATCACCAACTACGTGATGCTCGAGCTCGGGCAGCCGATCCACGGCTACGACCTCGACGCACTGCAGGGCGGCATCGTCGTGCGTCGCGCCCGCGCGGGCGAGACGCTGGAGACCCTCGACGGCAAGGTGCGCACGCTGCACGCCGAGGACCTGCTCATCACCGACGACCGCGGGGCGATCGGCCTCGCGGGCGTCATGGGCGGCGCCACGACCGAGATCGGCGGCGCGACCCGCAACGTGCTCATCGAGGCCGCGAACTTCGACCCCGTGTCGATCGCGCGCACCGCGCGCCGGCACAAGCTGCCGAGCGAGGCGTCCAAGCGCTTCGAGCGCGGCGTCGACCCGGCGATCGCCGGCGCGGCCGCCGCGCGCGTCGCGCAGCTGCTCGTCGACCTCGCGGGCGGCACCGCAGACGCCGGCGGCTCGCTCCTCCACGAGGCGCCCGAGCGCGAGGCGATCCTGCTGCCCGAGGGCTACGTCACCGAGCTCATCGGCGTCGAGTACACCGACGACGAGGTGCACGACGCACTCGCCGAGGTGGGCGGTCGCGTCACCCGCGTCGACGGCGGCCTCGCGGTCGTCCCGCCCACGTGGCGTCCCGATCTGACCGCCAAGGCCGACCTGGCCGAGGAGGTCGCGCGCCTGCTCGGCTACGACCGCATCCCCTCGGTGCTGCCCGTGGCCCCGCCCGGACGCGGGCTCACCCGGTCGCAGCGCGTGCGACGGGTCGTCGCCGATGCGCTCGCGGCTGCGGGGGCGACCGAGGTGCTCGCATTCCCGTTCGTGACCGAGGCCGAGAACGCGCAGTTCGGCTCGGTCGACGGTTCGCCCGTCGCGAGCGTCAAGCTCGCGAACGCCCTCGACGCGTCGACGCCGTACCTGCGCCGGTCGCTCCTGCCCGGGCTCGTCGGCGTCGCGCGGCGCAACCTGTCGCGAGGGCTCACCGACCTCGACGTCTTCGAGCTGGGACTGGTGTTCCTGCCCGAGACGGGGCGCACCTACGGCTCGGCCGAGCTGCCGATCGGGTGGGAACGTCCGAGCGAGGCCGTCCTCGGCGAGCTCAACGCCGGAATCCCCGCACAGCCGCGCCACGTCGGCGTCCTCCTCACGGGCGACCTGCGGCCGAAGCAGCCGGGCCGCGCCGCCGAGCCGGCCGGCATCGCCGATGCCCTCGACGCCGTGCGCCGCATCGCGCACGCCGCGGGCGCCGAGGTCGAGTTCGCGCAGGGCGCCCACCACGCCCTCCACCCGGGGCGGACCGCCGAGGTGCGCGTCGCCGGGCAGGTCGTCGGCTACGCGGGCGAACTGCACCCGGCGCTCACCGCCGAGGCCGACCTGCCGCGCGTGGTCGCCGTCGCCGAGGTCGACCTCGACGCGATCCTCGCGCTGACCGACCCGTCGGTCGAGGCACGCCAGATCGGCACGCTGCCCGCCGCGACGCAGGACCTCTCGCTCGTCGTCGCTGCCGAGGTGCCCGCGGCACGCGTCGCCGAGGCCGTGCGCGAGGGCGCGGGCGACCTGCTCGAGAGCCTGCAGCTCGTCGACGACTACCGCGGCCCGGGCGTGCCCGACGGGGCGAAGAGCCTGACGTTCGCGTTGCGCTTCCGCGCCGGCGACCGCACGCTCACCGCGGCCGAGGCCAGCGAGGCGAAGCTCGCGGGGGCCGCCCTGGCCGGCGAGCGCACCGGGGCCGCGATCCGCGAGTAGCGACATCCGCGGCCGGCGCAGCCGGGGACTGTCGGCGAGCCGCGCCCGGCGGTACCGTGAGTCATGGCCGAAGCGAAGACCCAGCCGACGGGCGCGTCGGTGTCCGAGTTCCTCGAGTCGGTCGAGCCCGCGGGCCGCCGGGCCGACGGCTTCGAGCTGCGCGAGCTCTTCGACCGCGTCACCGACACCGACGCCGTCATGTGGGGTCCGTCGATCGTCGGGTACGGGCTGCATCACCTCCGGTACGAGTCGGGCCGCGAAGGCGATTGGCCGGTGGTGAGCTTCTCCCCGCGGAAGGCGTCGATCTCGCTCTACGGCCTGCAGACGCCCGGCGCCGAGCAGCTCATCGAGCGACTCGGCAAGGTGAAGGTCGGCGTCTCGTGCCTCTGGATCGGCCGCCTCGACACGATCGACCGGCACGTGCTGGAGTCGCTCGTCGACCGTGCGTGGGTGCGCACCCGCGGCGACGACGTCTGAGCGGCGTCGCGGGCTCTCCCGGGCACCCGCAGCCTTCCGCGTCGTCGCGGGTCGCCTCGGTTTGCGAGTCGTCCTCACGGCTCGATAGGGTCGCTTGCATGTCCACCGTCCGGTCCGAGCACCCTGCACGCATCGCGCGTGCCGTCGTGGTGCGCGGCCGACGTCGGGGCGAGCGCCGAATCCAGGCGACTCCCGCGGCGGCCTGAGCCTGCCGCCCTGGGCGTCGCCGGAGCCGACTCACTCGACCCTTCAGCCCATAAGGTGGAATCCATGACGTTCACCGTCGCCGTGTCCGGCGCGTCCGGTTATGCGGGTGGGGAGCTGCTGCGCCTCCTCGCCGATCATCCCGAGTTCGAGGTGCGCACCGTGACCGCGCACTCGAACGCCGGCCAGCCGCTCACCGCGGTGCAGCCGCACCTCCGCAGCTACACGCATCTCACGCTCAAGGAGACGTCGGCCGAGACGCTCGCCGGCCACGATGTCGTGTTCCTCGCGCTGCCGCACGGCGCGTCCGGCGCGATCGCGGCCGAGCTCGGCGACGACACGCTCGTCGTCGACTGCGGGGCCGATCACCGTCTCGAGTCCGAGTCGGACTGGGCGGCGTTCTACGGGGGTGACTTCCACGGCACCTGGACGTACGGCGTCCCCGAGCTGCCGCGGCTCTCGGGCACGCAGCGCACGCGCCTCGCGTCGACCCGCCGGATCGCCGCACCCGGCTGCAACGCCTCGACCGTCGCGCTCTCGCTCGCACCCGGCATCCGCGCAGGCGTCATCGAGGACCGCGACCTGGTCTCGGTGCTTGCGGTCGGGCCCTCCGGCGCGGGCCGGGCGCTCAAGGCGCACCTGCTCGGCTCCGAGATCCTCGGCTCCGCGAACCCGTATGCCGTCGGCGGCACGCACCGCCACATCCCCGAGATCCAGCAGTCGCTGCGGTGGGCCGGCGCGGCCGCCCCGACGATCTCGTTCACGCCGACGATCGTGCCGATGTCGCGGGGCATCCTCGCCACCTCGACGGCGCGGATCGTCCCGGGCACCGACCCCGCCGCGGTCCGCGCCGCCTGGGAGGACGCGTACGCGGGGGAGCGGTTCGTGCAGGTGCTGCCCGAGGGCCAGTTCCCGCGCACGGCCGACGTGCTCGGCGCGAACACCGCGCTCATGGGCCTCGCGGTCGACGTCGCGGCCGGACGGGCGGTCATCGTCACCGCCGTCGACAACCTGGTCAAGGGCACGGCGGGCGCGGCCATCCAGTCCGCGAACATCGCACTCGGCCTCGCCGAGGCGACCGGCCTCCCCGTGAATGGAGTCGCACCGTGAGCGTCACCGCAGCAGCCGGCTTCGAGGCCGCGGGCATCGCGGCCGGCATCAAGCGCACGGGCGCGCTCGACCTCGCCGTCGTCGCGAACCGCGGCCCCCGGCAGCACGCCGCCGCCGTGTTCACCTCGAACCGCGCCAAGGCCAACCCGATCCTCTGGTCGCAGCAGGTCATCCAGGACGGCATCGTCTCGGCGATCGTGCTGAACTCGGGCGGCGCGAACTGCTTCACCGGCTCCGAGGGATTCCAGGTCACCCATCGCACGGCGGAGGCCGCGGCATCCGCCCTGCACGTCTCCGCAGGCGACGTGCTCGTCTGCTCCACCGGCCTGATCGGCGACCAGCTCGACGGCGAGGTGCTCGAGGAGGGCGTGCTCTCCGCGACGAACCGGCTCGCGGCCGACGACGCCGCCGGTGCCGATGCCGCGCGCGCGATCATGACGACCGATTCGAAGCCGAAGACCACGGTGGTCGAGGTCGACGGATGGCGCATCGGCGGCATGGCGAAGGGTGCGGGCATGCTCGCGCCGGGCCTCGCGACCATGCTCGTCGTGCTCACCACCGACGCCGACCTTTCGCCCGACGAGCTCGACGCCGCGCTGCGCAGCGCCACGCGGGTCACGTTCGACCGGCTCGATTCCGACGGCTGCATGTCGACGAACGACCAGGTCACGCTCATGGCCTCGGGCGCCTCGGGCGTGGTGCCCGATCCGGCGACGTTCGCCGAGGCGCTCACCACCGCGTGCCGCGACCTGGCGCTGCAGCTGCAGGCCGACGCCGAGGGCGCGAGCCACGACATCGCGATCGAGGTGCGGGGCGCCGTCACCGAGGACGACGCGGTCGAGGTCGGGCGCTCGGTCGCGCGCAACAACCTGTTCAAGGCGGCGATCTTCGGCAACGATCCGAACTGGGGCCGCGTGCTCGCGGCGATCGGCACCACGTCGGCGCCGTTCGACCCGTACCTCGTCGACGTCACGATGAACGGCGTCCGCGTGTGCCACGCCGGCCGGCCCGACCGTTCGCGCGACGAGGTCGATCTCACGCCGCGCGCGACGCACGTGATGGTCGAGCTGCACGCCGGCGAGGCGTCCGCGACCATCTGGACGAACGACCTCACGCACGACTACGTGCACGAGAACAGCGCGTACTCGAGTTGAGCATGAGCGAGGAGCAGAAGGACCAGATGAGCCCCGACGGCGACGCCCGGACGGATGCCGCTGCCGCCGCCCGCAAGGCCGAGACCCTGATCGAGTCGCTGCCGTGGCTCCAGCGCTTCCACGGCGAGATCATCGTCGTGAAGTTCGGCGGCAACGCCATGGTCAGCCCCGAGCTGCAGCGCGCGTTCGCGGAGGACATGGTGTACCTGCGCTACGCCGGCATCCGCCCGGTGGTGGTGCACGGCGGCGGCCCGCAGATCTCGTCGATGCTCGAACGACTCGGCATCCCGAGCGAGTTCCGCGGCGGCTACCGGGTCACGACGCCCGAGACCATGGACGTGGTCCGGATGGTGCTGTCGGGTCAGGTCAACCGCGAGCTCGTGAGCCTCATCAACGAGCACGGGCCGCTCGCGGCCGGCCTCTCCGGCGAGGACGCGGGACTCTTCCGCGGCCGTCGGCGCGGCGCGGTCGTCGACGGCGAGGAGATCGACCTCGGGCTCGTGGGCGACGTCGTCGAGGTCGACCCCGAGGCGGTGCTCGCACAGCTCGATGCGCGCCGCATCCCGGTCGTGTCCTCGATCGCGCCCGACCTCGACCAGCGCGGCCAGTCGCTCAACGTGAACGCCGACTCGGCCGCCGCGTCCCTCGCGGTCGCGCTCGGCGCCGCCAAGCTCGTGATCCTCACCGACGTCGCCGGCCTCTATCGCGACTGGCCGAACCGCGACTCGCTCGTCTCCGAGATCGACGTGCCCGAACTCGAGGCGCTGCTGCCGTCGCTCGAGTCGGGCATGATCCCGAAGATGACGGCCTGCCTCGAGGCGGTCGCCGGCGGCGTGCCGAAGGCCGCGATCATCGACGGCCGCGTGCCGCACTCGATCCTGCTCGAGATCTTCACGCGCCAGGGGATCGGCACCGAAGTCGTGCCGGTCGCCGCGGCGGAGGAGTCGGAGGTGACCGCATGAGCGACTGGCGCGACCGGTTCGAGCACCGCATGATGCGCACGCTCGGGATGCCGCTGCGCAAGCTCGTCCGCGGCGAGGGCGCGTGGGTCGAGGACGACGAGGGCACCCGGTACCTCGACTTCCTCGCGGGGATCGCCGTCAACTCGCTCGGCCACGCCCACCCGGTGTTCGTGGAGGCGGTCTCACGCCAGGCCGCGACCCTCGCGCACGTGTCGAACTACTTCGCGACCGAGCCCGCGCTCGAGCTCGCCGACCGGCTCACGCGCCTCACCGGCGCGGGCGACGCCGGCCGCGTCTGGTTCGGCAACTCGGGCGCCGAGGCGAACGAGGCCGCGTTCAAGCTCGCCCGCCTGAACAACTCCGGCGGCGCCCGGACCCGCGTGCTCGCGCTCGTCGACGCGTTCCACGGGCGAACCATGGGCTCGCTCGCGCTCACCGGCAAGCCCGCGATGCGCGACGCGTTCGAACCGCTGCCCGGTGGCGTCGACCACATCCCGTCCACGATCGAGGCCCTCGAGGCCGAACTCGACGACGGCGTCGCGGCGCTCATCATCGAGCCGATCAAGGGCGAGGCGGGCGTGCTCGACCTGCCCGAGGGCTACCTCGAGGCCGCACGGGAGCTGACCCGGCGCCACGGCGCTCTCCTCATCATCGACGAGGTGCAGACCGGCGCGGGCCGCACGGGCGAGTGGTTCGCGTACCAGCACGCTCGGATCCTGCCCGACGCGATCACGGTCGCGAAGGGGATCGGCGGCGGCTTCCCGATCGGCGGACTCGTGACCTTCGGCCACGCGTCCGAGCTGTTCTCGAAGGGCCAGCACGGCTCGACGTTCGGCGGCAACCCGCTCGCCACGACCGTCTCCAACGCGGTGCTCGGCGAGATCGAGCGCGCGGGGCTGGTCGAGAACGCGGCGCGCCGGGGCGCCGAGCTGCGCGAACGCGTGCTCGCGCTGGGCTCGCCGCTGGTCGCCGGCGTGCGCGGCAAGGGCCTGCTCGTCGGCGTCGCGCTCACCGAGCCGGCGGCGGCGGCCGTCTCCACGGCGGCCCTCGACGCCGGCCTGATCATCAACGCCGCGAACGACTCGACCATCCGCATCGCGCCCCCGCTCATCATCGGCGACGCCGAGCTCGACGAGTTCGAGACGCGGTTCGCCCGCGCGCTCGAGGCCGTCGCCGCGACCGCCGCCAACTGACCCCACCGACCTCACCGACCCGCCGCGCGCCCGCCGCGCGCACGAACGGAGCCCCATGACCCGCCATTTCCTCCGGGACGACGACATCACTCCGGCCGAGCAGGCCGCGATCCTCGACCTCGCCGAGCGCCTCAAGGCCGACCGCTGGTCTGAGCGGCCGCTCGCGGGGCCGCAGACCGTGGCGGTCATCTTCGACAAGTCCTCGACGCGCACCCGCGTCTCGTTCGCGGTCGGCATCGCCGACCTCGGCGGATCGCCCCTGATCATCTCGACCGCATCGAGCCAGCTCGGCGGCAAGGAGACCCCGTCCGACACCGCCCGCGTGCTCGAGCGGATGGTGTCGGCCATCGTCTGGCGCACCTACGCGCAGTCGGGGCTCGACGAAATGGCGGCCGGCACCACCGTCCCGGTCGTCAACGCGCTCTCCGACGACTTCCACCCCTGCCAGCTGCTCGCCGACCTGCTGACGATCCGCGAGCACAAGGGCGAGCTCGCCGGGCTCACCGTCGCGTTCCTCGGCGACGGCGCGTCGAACATGGCCCAGTCGTACGTGCTCGCGGGCGCCACCGCCGGCATGCACGTGCGCGTCGCCTCGCCCGAGGAGTTCGCGCCCGCGGCATCCGTCGTCGCCGACGCCGACCGCATCGCCGGGGGCACCGGCGGATCGGTCACCCTGTACACCGACCCCGCCGAGGCCGCGGCCGGCGCCGACGTGATCGTCACCGACACCTGGGTGTCGATGGGCAAGGAGGACGAGAAGGCGCACCGCGTGGCGACCTTCGGCGCCTACAAGGTCGACGACGAGCTGATGGCGCTCGCGAAGCCCGACGCCGTGTTCCTGCACTGCCTGCCCGCCGACCGCGGCTACGAGGTGACCGCCGAGGTCATCGACGGGCCGCAGTCGATCATCTGGGACGAGGCGGAGAACCGGCTGCACGCGCAGAAGGCGCTGCTCGTGTGGCTCCTCGCCAGGAAGGACGCGTGAGCATGACCGACGACACCGGCACGCACGGCACCAACGAGGGTTCGCTCTGGGGCGCCCGCTTCGCCGGCGGCCCGTCGCCGGAACTGCAGCGGCTGTCGAAGTCGACGCACTTCGACTGGCAGCTCGCCCCCTACGACCTGATGGGATCGCGGGCGCACGCCCGCGCGCTCGCCGCAGCCGGCTACCTCGAGCCCGCCGAACTCGACCGCATGCTCACGGGGCTCGACGCCCTCGAGGCACGCGTGCTTTCGGGCGAGCTCGTCGCCGCCGACACCGACGAGGACGTGCACGGCGCGCTCGAGGCCGCGCTCATCGACGAGGTCGGCAGCGAACTGGGCGGCAAGCTCCGCGCGGGCCGCAGCCGCAACGACCAGATCGCCACGCTCGTGCGCCTGTACCTCAAGGACCACGCCGCGACCATCGGCCGCCAGCTGGTGCACCTCATCGACGCCCTCGCGGCGCAGGCCGACCAGCATCGCGGCGCGATCATGCCGGGCCGCACGCACCTGCAGCACGCGCAGCCCGTGCTCCTCGCGCACCACCTGCTCGCCCACGGATGGGCGCTCTCGCGAGACCTCGAACGGCTCGTCGACTGGCTGAAGCGGGCGGATGTCTCGCCCTACGGCGGCGGCGCGCTCGCGGGGTCGACGCTCGGGCTCGACGCGGCATCCGTCGCACGCGACCTCGGCCTCGCCGCGCCCGCCGAGAACTCGATCGACGGCACCGCGAGCCGCGACGTCGTCGCCGAGTTCGCGTTCGTGACGGCGATGATCGGCATCGACCTGTCGCGCATCTCCGAGGAGATCATCCTCTGGAACACGCGCGAGTTCGGCTTCGTCACGCTCGACGACGCCTACTCGACGGGCTCCTCGATCATGCCGCAGAAGAAGAACCCCGACATCGCCGAGCTCGCGCGCGGCAAGTCGGGCCGGCTCATCGGCAACCTCACCGGGCTGCTCGCCACGCTCAAGGCGCTGCCGCTGGCGTACAACCGCGACCTGCAGGAGGACAAGGAGCCCGTCTTCGACTCGGTCGAAACGCTCGAGGTGCTGCTCCCGGCGTTCACGGGCATGGTCGAGACGCTCACGTTCCACACCGATCGCATGGCCGAGCTCGCCCCGGCCGGCTTCTCGCTCGCGACCGACGTCGCGGAGTGGCTCGTGAAGCGCCGTGTCCCGTTCCGCGACGCGCACGAGATCACGGGCGCGCTCGTCCGCCACGCCGAGGAGCACTCGCTCGAGCTGCACGAGGTCGACGACGGCGCGCTCGCGGCGATCTCTCCGCACCTCACGCCCGAGGTGAGGGGCGTGCTCACGATCGAGGGGTCCGTCGCGAGCCGCGACGGCATCGGCGGCACGGCGCCCGTGCGCGTCGACGCGCAGTTCGCGACGCTCGCCGACCGCGTGCGGCACCTCATGCACGGCCTGCCCGGAGGCGACGACTGAGTCGGAGCGACATGACGACGGGCGAGCGGATGGCGCGGGGCGCCGGGGCGACGGATGGCGCGACGCTCGTGCCGCCCGATCGCGCGTGGTTCCTCCGCGATGCCGTCGAGCTCGCCCCGCTGCTGCTCGGCGCCGTGCTCGCGTACGACTCCGACGACGGGCGCGTCGCCGTCCGGCTCTCGGAGGTCGAGGCGTACCGCGGCGTGGGCGTCGACCCCGGCTCGCACGCGTTCCGCGGCCGCACGGCGCGCAACGAGGTGATGTTCGGCGAGGGCGGGCACCTGTACGCGTACTTCACCTACGGCATGCACACGTGCCTCAACGTCGTCGCGGACGAGCCGGGCACCTCGGGGGGCGTGCTGCTGCGCGGCGGCACCATCGTCGACGGCGTCGATCTCGCGCGGGCGCGTCGGCCGCGCTCGGCCGAACGGGACCTCGCGCGCGGGCCGGCGCGTCTCGCGCAGGCGCTCGGCGTGCCGCTGGCGCGCAACGGCAGCGACCTGCTCGCCCCGCCGTTCGAGCTCCGCGTCCCGACGCGGCCGCTGCCGCACCTGACCGGACCGCGCACCGGGATCTCGGGTGCCGGCGGGGCGGTCGCGTACCCGTGGCGGTTCTGGATCCCCGGTGATGCGGGGGTCTCGGTATACCGGCGCCATCCGAAGTCGCACTGATCCGGCCGTCGACGCCTGCCGCCGCGGCGGTGCGTGCGCGGTGGGGCATGTGCACCGGGTCCGTGTCGGGCGGCGCCGGCGTGGGATCAGCGGATCGCGAGGTGCACCGCGAGCGCCGCGGCGCAGGCCCAGATGAGGCTCGCGAACGTGCCGATGATGAACCGCTCGCGCGCCTCGGGAGCCTCGAGCTCGGTGAACCGGCCGACGCCCTTCACCGCGATGACGATCGCGAGCCCCTCGGGGAATCCCGCGATGATCGAGCCCGCGGCGCCGATGCGCTCGAGCACGCCGATGATGAGCCCGCCGCGCAGCACCTCGCGCCGTGCCGGCAGGACTCCGGGCTCCAGCGGCTCGTCGGAGCGCACGGCCACGAGGATGCCGCCGTGGGCGCCGGGTGCGGCGCTGCCGCCCATCGCGAGCTGCAGTGCGGTCGCCGCCGCGGGGCTGCCGCCGAAGACCGCGACCGTGATGCCGAGCAGGGCGATGAGCGGTGCGGCGACGGGGGGTGCGTCGGCATGCGTCGTCGAGGCGGCGACGAGGGCCACGATGACGGCGCCGCCGGCCACGTAGAGGTACGGCGGACGCGGGCGATGGTACGCCAGCATGGAGAACACCGCCGCGATCGCGAGCGAGCCGACGATCGCCGACCAACCGAGTGCCGACATCGCATCGTCGAGGTTCACGTGGGCCTCCGCTTCTCCGGGGTGGGTCCGGGGACCCCGGGGCAGGTCCGGGGTCGTCGATCGAGCCTAGCGATCGCCGCCGTCATCGGCGCGACCCTCGGCGTCGCGCGTCGGGGTCGTGTCGCTCGTGCCGACTGAGGCGCCCGTGCCATCCGGCGCGCCCGTGCCATCCGTGCCATCCGTGCCATCCGCCCCGAGCGCAGCCGCCGTCGCCCGGTCGAGCTCCGCGAGCAGGCGCACGAGACCGCGCCGGGCCTCGTCGTCGACCGACCAGACGGCCGCCTTGAGGCGCTGGCTGACGGCGGCGTCGGAGATGCCGAGGGCCTCGGCCGCGCGCTTCTGGCTGCCCACCTCGCGCACGAGGTCGATCGCCTCCCATCCCTGCGGACTCCGACGGTCCTGCACGAGCACGAGGAGGCGGATGAGCGGCTCGAGCTCGGCCGCGTCGAGCGGGGCGGCCGCATGCGGGGCGTCGGCGAGACCGCTCGCGGCGCGCAGCGCGAACCGGCCGTCGGCGCGCTTCGCGGCATCGACGGCCTCTCGCGCCGCGATGAATGCGCCGCCCGTGGCCTTGCGCACCGCGTCGGGCAGGGGCGTGCGCACGTCGCCGATGCCGAGCCCGACGCTCCAGTGACCATCGCGGCCGAGTGCGAGGGCGATCTCGAGTGCGGTGCCGGCGTGGTCGGTCAGCATCTGCAGCTCGTCGCCGGCGGTCTGGTCGACCGGGAGCCGAAGCCGTGCGCCGAAGCGCTGCTGCAGCTCGCGCTGCATCTCGGAGGACCGGTCGATGTCGGTCCGGCTGCCGACCTGATCGGCGGTGATCACGAACATGGCGCCTCCTCGATGGAGTGAAGGTATCATCCTTCACCTCATGCATTCAAGGATTTCAGCTTCATTCGTTCATCTGAAGGGCTCCGACTTGACCGAGCACCCGGGGCCCCGCTGATACCCTTGCTGTCGTGTCCGACCCCGCGATCCTCGCCACGCAGCAGAACGACCCGACGTTCGACGACATCTGGGAGGAGCTCCGCTGGCGCGGACTCGTCCACGTCTCGACCGACGAGGCGGCGCTGAAGGAACTCCTCTCCGGCGACCCGATCACGTACTACTGCGGGTTCGACCCCACCGCGCCGAGCCTGCACCTCGGCAACCTCGTGCAGATCCTCACGCTCCGCCGCCTGCAACTCGCCGGTCACAAGCCGCTCGGCCTCGTCGGCGGATCGACCGGACTCATCGGGGATCCGCGCCCCACCGCCGAGCGCACGCTGAACACCAAGGAGACGGTCGCCGAGTGGGTCGAGCGGCTCCGCGCGCAGATCAGCCGGTTCCTCTCGGCCGAGGGCGAGAGCGCCGTCCGGATGGTGAACAACCTCGACTGGACGGCCGGGCTCTCGGCGATCGACTTCCTCCGCGACATCGGCAAGCACTACCGCGTCGGCACGATGCTGAAGAAGGATGCCGTCGCGTCGCGCCTGAACTCCGACGTGGGAATCAGCTACACCGAGTTCAGCTACCAGATCCTCCAGGGATTCGACTACCTCGAGCTCTACCGCCAGTACGACTGCGTGCTGCAGACCGGCGGCAGCGACCAGTGGGGCAACCTCACGAGCGGCACCGACCTCATCCATCGCGTCGAGGGGCGGCACGTGCACGCGATCGGCACGCCCCTCATCACGAACTCCGACGGCACGAAGTTCGGCAAGAGCGAGGGCAATGCGATCTGGCTCGACGCCGAGATGTGCAGTCCCTACCGCTTCTACCAGTTCTGGCTCAACACCGACGACGCCGACGTGATCGACCGGCTGAAGGTGTTCACGTTCCTCTCGCGCGAGCGCATCGAGGAGCTCGCCGAGAAGGTCGAGACCGAGCCGTTCCGGCGTGAGGCGCAGCGGGTGCTGGCGAACGAGGTGACGACCCTGGTGCATGGTGCCGAGGCCACCGCCGCCGTCGTGGCGGCGTCGCAGGCCCTGTTCGGGCAGGGCGAGCTCGCCGGGCTCGACCCCTCCACGCTCGAGGCGGCGCTCCGCGAGTTGCCGAACACCGATGCCGATCCGGGCGTCCCGATCGCGCAACTGCTCGTCGACACCGGGCTCGTCTCGAGCCTCAGCGAAGGCCGACGCGCGATCGCGCAGGGCGGCGTCTCGCTCGACAACGTCCGCATCGACGACGAGACCGCGACTCTCTCCGACCGCGTCCCGTCGGGCGGCATGGCGGTCCTCCGCCGCGGCAAGAAGACCCTCGCGGGCGTCTTCGTCCGGTAGGCCGCGATGACGCGAGGGGGAGCCGCCGAGCGCCTCCTCGCGCGCGTCTGGGCCGAGCTCGGTCGCGATCCCGGCGAGCTCTCCGCGCTCGCCCCGCTGCCCGAGGTGCCGCTGCCGGCGCGCCTCGACGTGTCGTCGCTCGCCGCGGCATCCGTCGCCGCCGCGACCCTCGCGGGGTGGGGGAGCGCTGCGGGCCCAGAGTCCCTGCACCTCGACGGCGCCCGCATCGCCACGGCCTTCGCGAGCGAGCGCGTCGCCGAGTTCGACGGCCGCGCGCCCGACGTGTGGTCGCCGCTCTCCGGGTTCCGTCGTGCGCGCGACGGCTGGGTGCGCACGCACGGCAACTACCCGCACCACGCCGATGCGCTGCGGCGCGTGCTCGGGCTGACCGACACGGATGCCGCGGCGCCGGCACGCGTCGACGATGCCGTCGCACGCTGGGACGCCGCGGCCCTCGCGGAGGCGGTCACGGCGGCGGGCGGCATGTGCGTCGTCGTCGCGCCCGAGGACCAGGCGCTCGACGCGCGCCTGGTCGCGACGCCGCTCGTCGACGTGACTCGATGGGCGGATGGCGCGGCGCCGCGCCGCACGCACGCGACGCGCCCCGGGCTTCCGCTCGCCGGCGTGCGCGTGCTCGACCTCACGCGCGTGATCGCCGGGCCCGTCGCCACCCGCACGCTCGCGCTCCTCGGCGCCGACGTGCTGCGCATCGACCCGCCGTCGCCCGCCGAGATCGGGTGGCAGCACCTCGAGTCGGGGCCGGGCAAGCGCACCGCGGTGCTCGACCTCCGCGTCGTCGATGACGCCGCGCGGTTCGACGCGCTGCTCGGCTCGGCCGATGCGGTGGTGCTCGGCTACCGCCCGGGCGCGCTCCGGCGCCTCGGGCTCGACCCGGCTGCGCTCCGCGAGCACCACCCCGGGCTCGTCGTCGCGCAGCTCTCGGCGTGGGGCTTCGACGACGGCGCGGCCGAGCGCGGCGGGTTCGACAGCCTGGTGCAGGCCGCGAGCGGGATCGCGTTCGTCGAGGGCGATGCGGGCGCGCCCGGAGCGCTGCCCGCGCAGGCACTCGACCATGCGACCGGTTACCTGGTCGCGGCCGCGCTCGCCACGATGGTCGAGCGCCGCCGGGCCGAGGGCGGCTCGTGGGTCGCGCGGATGTCGCTGCGCCGCACGGCCGCCGAGCTGCTCACGATGCCGCGTCGCGCCGAAGCGGCGCCGGGCGGGCTCGACGAGGCCGCCCGCGCCGCGCACACCCGGACGCTCGTCGGACCGGCGGGCGGGCAGCGGATCGCGCTCCCCGCGATCGCCTCGCCGGAGGGTCCGATGACGTGGGGCGAGGCCCCGCATCCGTGGGGCTCCGATGCCCCTCGATGGGCGGAATGACGGGCGACACGCCCGGGATGCAGGCCCGAGTTGCGGGAGGTCCCGGATCTCCGTAAAGTATTCATTCGTTGCCCCACAGGAGCGAGAGAAGCGAAAGAGCTTCTCCTCCTCAAGCGGCACGATCCCGAACCTCCACGATCTCGATCGTCCAGGTTCGAAGCGTCCGGCACGGTCCCTCGAGGATCACCGGATGAAGAACGAAACAGTCTCGGCTGATCGGCTCGCTTCAGGCGACCGTGACCCGGGTGCGTCCGTTTCTTGAGAACTCAACAGCGTGCACTATGTTCAATGCCAATTTTTTGAACCCCGTGTTCTT
>NZ_JBYRET010000002.1:0-1062461 GCF_058349965.1 Agromyces capsici
CCCGGAAGCTAAGACTCGCAGCGCCGATGGTACTGCAGGGGCGACCCTGTGGGAGAGTAGGACACCGCCGGACATTCTTCACAGAAGAGCCGCCCAGAGTTGGGCGGCTCTTCTGCATTTAAGCCGCGATCCCGCGCTCGCGCCTAGTCTGGAGCGATGGGCAATCGACTCGCCGCAGCGCTGAGTCCGTACCTCCGCGCGCACGCCGACAACCCCGTGGACTGGTACCCGTGGGGCGAGGAGGCGTTCGCCGAGGCACGGCGCCGCGACGTTCCCGTGCTCGTCTCCATCGGGTACGCCACCTGCCACTGGTGCCACGTCATGGCCCGCGAGAGCTTCAGCGACCCCGAGATCGCCGCGTACCTCGCCGATCGCTTCGTCGCCGTCAAGGTCGACCGCGAGGAGCACCCCGCCGTCGACGCGAGCTACCTGGCCGCGGCCTCCGCCTTCACGCGCGAGCTCGGCTGGCCGCTCACCGTGTTCGCCAGGCCCGACGGGCGGGCGTTCTACGCCGGCACCTACTTCCCGCCCCGACCGGTGCACGGCGTGCCCGCGTTCCGCGAGGTCCTCGTCGCGGTCGACGAGGCGTGGCGGGAACGACGCGGCGACCTCGACCGGACGGCGGAGGCCGTCGGCGAAGCCCTGACCGCGGCATCCGTTGCCCGCACGGCCGGCGACCTGCCCGGGTCGGCGGAACTCGAGAAGGCCGTGCAGCGGCTGGCCGCCGACGAGGACCGGGTGCACGGCGGCTTCGGCGGCGCGCCCAAGTTCCCCGTCGCCCCCGTGCTCGGCTTCCTGGCGCAGGCCGGCCCCGACGGGCGCGCCCTCGCAGGGCGGACGCTCGCCGCCATGGGCGAGTCGCCGCTCCGCGACGCGGTCGAGGGCGGCTTCTTCCGCTACGCGACGCGCGCCGACTGGAGCGAACCCCACTACGAGCGCATGCTCACCGACAACGCGCTGCTGCTCTCGGTCGCCGCCGAGCTCACGACCGGCGAGGCGCCGACCCGACCCGCGGAGCCGATCGCGCGTGGACTCATCGCGTTCCTCGACGAACGCATGCGACTGCCCGGCGGCGGATTCGCCAGCGCGCAGGACTCGGAGAGCCTCATCGACGGCGAACGCAGCGAAGGGGGGTACTACCGGCGGACGGCTGCCGACCGGGCGTCGCTCGTTCCGCCGGCCCTCGACGAGAAGGTGCTCCTCGGATGGAACGGCCTCGCGATCGGCGCGCTCGCGCACGCAGGCTACGTGCTCGGTGACGATCGGGCCGTCGACTCCGCCAGGCGTGCGGCCGACCTGCTGCTCGCGACGCACGTACGGGAGGACGGAGTACTGATCCGTGCGTCGCTCGGCGGGGTCGCGTCGACGGCTCGCGCGACGCTCGAGGACACGGGCATGTTCGCCGGCGGGCTCCTGCGGCTCGCGGCGGCGACGGGCGAGGCCCGCTATGCCGTGGCCGCGCGCGACCTCATCGACGCGGCGGCCGACGCGGCGCCGGGGGGCGCCTCGGCCGACGCGGCGCCCTTCCGGGCCCCGGGCGGTGCGGACCCGGTGCTCGAGGCGCGCGGACTCGCGCTTCCCGACGATCCGGCCGAGGGCGCGACGCCATCCGGTACCACCGCGTGCGCGGACGCCGCGTGGCGGCTGTACGCGCTCGGGGCCGGCGAGCACTACCTCGAACTCGCCGAGCGGGCGATGCGCGCGGTCGCCGGGATCGCCGTCGAACGGCCCATCGCGTTCGGCGGGTCGCTCGAGCTCATGGCGCGGCTCGCCGCGCCGCTCGTGCAGCTCGTCACGGTCGTGCCCGACCGGCCCGGCGACGGTGCGCCCGGCCCCGACGAGGATGAGCTCGTGCGCGCGAGCCGCCGCCACGCGGCATCCGTGTCGACCGTCGTGACCGAGCGGCAGGCCGGAGCCTTCGCCGACGCCGGCTTCGAGCTCTTCGCGGGCCGGTCCGCGCGGAGCGGACACGCCGCCGCCTACCGCTGTCGCGCCTTCGTGTGCGCGTTGCCGGTCGGCACCGCCGCCGAGCTCCGCCATACGATGGACGCATGAGCGCACCCCCGCCCCGGATCGTCGGAACCTCGGTCGTGGTGGGCGCCGTGATCCTCGACGCGCTCCTCGTCGTCGCGTTCGCCATCGCGGGGCGCAGCAGCCACGCCGAGGCGCTCGACGTCGCCGGCGTGTGGGGCACGGCGTGGCCGTTCCTCGTCGGTGCGGCGACGGGCTGGGTCGCCTCGTTCGCCTGGCGGCGCCCGGCCGCCGTCTGGCCGACCGGCGTCGCCGTGTGGGCCGGTGCGCTCGTCGTCGGCATGGTGCTCCGGGTGGTGACCGGTCAGGGCACGGCGCCCGCGTTCGTGGTCGTCGCGGCGATCACGCTCGCGCTGTTCCTGATCGGCTGGCGCGCGATCGCCGCGATCGTCGTCGCGCTGCGCGCGCGCCGCCGCACCCCGGCGGGAGCGCGATGAATCCGATCGAGTGGCTGTTCGACGCGCAGCTCGTGATCGGCGACCAGGTCATCCTGTGGCGCGAGATCGTGGGCAACGCGTTCGGGCTCGCGTCGGCGGTCGGCGGCATGCGCCGCAAGGTGTGGGCGTGGCCGGTGGGCATCATCGGCAACGTGCTCCTGTTCACGGTCTTCCTCGGCGCCGTGTTCCAGACACCGAACCCGGTGAACCTGCTCGGACAGGCGGGCCGGCAACTGATGTTCATCGCGGTGTCGATCTACGGGTGGGTGCAGTGGTCGCGCAACCGTCGGCTCGGCCGGGAGCATGCGGCCGTCACGCCGCACTGGGCGAGCGGGCGCGAGCGCGCGCTGCTCGTCGTGGTGCTCGTCGGCGGCACGCTCGTCCTGACGCCGATCTTCCGCGCCCTCGGCTCGTTCGAGCCGGTGTGGGCCGACGCGTGGATCTTCGTCGGCTCGTTGCTCGCGACCTGGGGCATGGCGCGCGGCTGGACCGAGTTCTGGCTGATCTGGGTCGCGGTCGACATCGTCGGCGTCCCCCTGCTCGTCAGCGCCGGCTATTACGCGTCGGCGCTGCTCTACCTGTTCTACGGGGCGTTCACGATCGTCGGGTTCATCACGTGGGTGCGGGTGCAGCGACGAGCGGATGCCGCGCCCGCGCCGGTCACAGGCTGAATCCTCCCGACCAGGCCGATGGGGCGGTCGGTCACCAGGTGGTCGGCACCCGGTCGAGCATGCTCCACACGGCGGAGCTCAGCTCGGGGTGGTCGAGCGCGATCTCGCGGAGCACCTCGAACTCGAACCGGGCGACCTCGCCGCGCCGTGCGGCCGGGTGGTACGCGCGCGCTCGCGCGGGGCTCCACCGCTCGGAGTGGAGGCGCTCCTCGCGGAGCGTCGCGACGACCTGCTCGTCGACGGACGGAAGCTCGGGCAGGAACGCCCAGGGGTCCTCGCCGAGGCGGCACCGCAGCTCGATGAGCGCAGCGAGCTCGTCGCGTGCGTCCTGCCGCAGGCGTTCCAGGGTCGACGACTCCGCCATCTGCGACCTCCCCTCGCTCGTCCGATGGTAACCGACGCTACGCGGCGCGTGTGTCGACCGGGTTACGCCGGACGTCCCGGGATGGACGCGAGATGACATCGGGGTGACGAACGCACGACGCTGGTTGAATGGTGGGGTGGATCCCGTGATCGATGAGGCGAAGGTCGACGCCCTCGCGGCCGATCTGGCGTCCGCACGCTTCTCGGTCGCCGCGATCGACGCCGCCTGGGAGCGCGGTGCCGCCGCGGAGTCGACGCACCCGGGCGCCGCGCTCCGGCGCGGCCACCGCGTGCCGGCGCTGCGCGCGCTCGACCGGGCCGACGTGGCCGACCGGCCGCTCGCGACGCTGGTGCGCTGCTTCGTGCTCGGCGTGCCCGTGCCATCCGCCGACCTCGCGGCCGCGTTGCCGGCGCTGGGCCTCGACGGTGTCGTCGCGCTCGGACTCGTGGAACTCGATGGGAACGACGGCGACAGGGCCCGACCGCGTGCCGACCTCCGGCCGTACGCGTTCGCCGACGCGGTCGGCGAGGGGGAGTGGTGGATCGCCTCCGACCTCGGCGAGCTCGCCACGGGCGGGGCGCTGCCCGAGGAGCACGTGCTCGGGGTCGGCGGCGCGTCCACGACGTTGAGCGGGCTGCTGCTCCAGCGGCACGCCCGCACGACGTTCGACCTCGGCACCGGCTGCGGCATCCAGGCCATGCACGCCGCCCGGTTCAGCGACCGGGTCGTCGCCACCGACATCTCCGAACGGGCGCTGCGGTACGCGCGGCTCAACGCACGACTCAACGGGCTCGACCGGATCGAGTTCCGATCCGGCAGCCTGTACGACCCCATCGCGGGCGCGCGCGTCGACCGGATCGTGTCGAACCCGCCGTTCGTGATCACGCCCCGACGCGATGGCGTGCCCGCCTACGAGTACCGCGACGGCGGCCTCGTCGGCGACGGCATCGTCGAGGCCGTGGTCCGCGGCGCCGCAGCGCACCTCGCGCCCGGCGGCATCGCCCAGCTGCTCGGCAACTGGGAGTATCGGCGCGCGGCCGAGCCCGGCGAGCTCGACGACGGGCTCGAACGCGTGACCGGCTGGGCCGCGGCATCCGGTCTCGAGTACTGGATCGTCGAACGCGAGCGGCAGGATCCGAGCGAGTACGCCGAGACGTGGATCCGCGACGGCGGCACGCGGCCCGGGACCGCCGAGTTCGAGGCGCTCCACCGCGCCTGGCTCGACGACTTCGCCGAGCGCGGCGTCGAGTCGGTCGGCTTCGGCTACGTGCTGCTGCGCCGGCCCGCCGAGGGCGACGAGCCCCGGATGGCCCGTGCCGAACGCCTGCACGGGCCGCTCGGCGAGACGCCCGGCGGGCTCGGATCGCACCTCGCCGAGTGCCTCGCAGGCTCCGACCGGCTCGCGGCGCTCGACGACGCCGCGCTGCGCGACCTCCGCGTCGCGGTGGCCCCGGATGTCACCGAGGAACGCCACCACTGGCCGGGCGCCGAGCAGCCCACCGTCATCCTCCTCCGGCAGGGCGGCGGGTTCGGCCGGGTCGTCGACGCGGGCACCGCCCTCGCCGCGCTCGTCGGCGCCGCCGACGGCGAGCTGCCGCTCGGGGTGCTCTCCGACGCGATCGCACAACTGCTCGAGGCCGACCCGGCCGAGCTCTGGGACGAGCTCTCCGCGGCCGTGCGCGAGCTCGTCGCGGGCGGGATGCTGCGACCCGCCGACGACTGAGCGGCGGCTCGCCGCGACATCCGCTCGCCGCCGCTGACCGCAGACGCGACCGCAGCGCCGACCGCGCGGGTCGGGCGCGCGTTCGGGGCGACCTCGCGGCGCGCGGCGGTATCCTCGTGCTCGCACCGAAAGCGAGCCCATGCCCGACAGCCCCCTCTCCGAGTCGCCCTACGAGGTGCTCGGCGTGCCCTCCGACGCGGATGCCGCGGCTCTCCGCCTCGCGTACCGGCGCGCGCTGCGCCACGCCCACCCCGACACCGGCGGGGACGCGATCAGGTTCCACGCCGTCCAGGCGGCCTGGGAGCTCGTCGGCACCCCGGAGGCGCGGGCCGCGTTCGACCGCGGCATCCGCACCGTCGCGCCGTCGGACGCACCGCACGAACCGTGGGCGCCCGCCGCTCCGCGGCCCCGGCGCGACTCCCGGCCGCTCGCACGCTCCTATGGCCACCCGGGCGGCCTGTCGCGCGAGCGGTACCTCGCGCTCATCCGCGAGTGGGCGGGTCGCGGCGTCACGCTGGCGGACCCGTACGACGCCGCGCTCGTGCGGAGCGCGCCGCGCGACATCCGCCATGTGCTCGCCGACGCGCTCGCCGAGGAGCACACGGCCCGGGCGCTCGCGACCCTCGGCATCGCGTACACCGTCTGGCACGACCTCGCGACGGATGCGGCGGGGCCCGGCCTGCCGCCCAAGCTCGACCACCTCGTGCTCGGCCCCACGGGGCTGATCGCGATCCAGTCCGAGGACTGGGGCGGCCCGGTCGCGCTCAAGCGCGGCGAGCTCATCGGCGAGGCGCTCGCCGGCGAACGGCCGATCCGGGCGCTCGCGGCGCGCGCGAAGGAGATCGGGCGCGCGGCGCGCGTGAAGCCGACGGCGCTCGTGGTCGTGGTGCCCGACGAGGACGCGGCCGTGCCCCTCGAGGTCGGCGGCACGGTGCGCGGCGCCGTGATCGCGCTCGTGCGCCGCTCGCGGCTGGCGAGCGCCGTGCGCGAGGGCATCCCCGGATCGCCGCAGCTCGGCGGGGCCGAGGTCATGGAGGTGCGCTCGCGTCTGCAGGCGACCGTGCGCTTCGCCTGAGTCGGCGGGTCGGCGGGTCGGCGGGCCCGTGGGCCGACGGGCAGCCGGGCGAGCGCCGAGCCAGTGCGGCCGAGCCGGCGGCGGGCGAGCCTCCGCCGATGCGCGAGGATGGTGGGATGGGCATCCCTGACGTCGACGCGTACATCGAGGACTTCACCGCGTTCGTGACGGCATCGCCGTCGTCGTACCACGCCGCCGAGGAGGTCGCGCGACGCCTCGAGGCGGCAGGGTTCGACCGCCTCGACGAGGGCGACGCCTGGCCGACCGGCCCCGGCCGTCGCGTGGTCGTGCGCGACGGCGCCGTGATCGCGTGGGTGGAGCCCGAGGGTGCCGGGCCCGTGACCCCGTTCCGGATCCTCGGCGCGCACACCGACTCGCCCTCCTTCAAGCTCAAGCCCAACCCGTCGAGCGCCGCGGCGGGACTCTCGCAGGCGAACGTCGAGGTCTACGGCGGTCCGCTGCTCAACTCGTGGCTCGACCGCGAGCTGCGGCTCGCGGGCCGCCTCGTCACGACGGATGGCGCGACGCACCTCGTCGCCACCGGGCCGCTGCTGCGCATCCCGCAGCTCGCGGTCCACCTCGACCGCGGCGTGAACACCGACGGGCTCACGCTCGACAAGCAGCGCCACGTGCAGCCCATCTGGGGCGTCGAGGGCGGCCCCGAGCCGGCCGACGTGGTCGCCCACCTCGCCGGGCTCGCGAGCGTCGACCCCGACGAGGTCGCCGGGTACGACGTGCACGTCGCCGACGCTGCGGCGCCGGCGCGCTTCGGCCGCGGCGACGTGTTCCTCGCGTCGGGCCGCATGGACAACCTGACCTCGGTGCACGCGGGCCTCACCGCGCTGCTCGCGGCGACCGCCGACGCGGAGCACGTCAGCGTGCTCGCTGCGTTCGACCACGAGGAACTCGGATCCGAGTCGCGCTCGGGCGCGAGCGGGCCGTTCCTCGACGACGTGCTCACGCGCATCGGCGCGGGCCTCGGCGCCGGCGTCGAGGAACGCCGCCGTGCGTTCGCGGCCTCGTGGCACGTCTCGAGCGACGCGGGCCACGCCGTGCACCCCAACTATCCCGAGCGGCACGACCCCGTGAACCGGCCGGTGCTCGGCGGCGGCCCGCTGCTGAAGCTCAACGCCAACCAGCGGTATGCGACGGATGCCGCGGGCTCGGCGCGCTGGGCGGCGGCCTGCCGCGCGGCCGGCGTGCCGACCCAGCCGTTCGTGTCGAACAACGCGATCCCGTGCGGTTCGACGATCGGCCCGCTCACGGCGACCCGGCTCGGCATCCGCACGGTCGACGTCGGGCCGCCCCTGCTGTCGATGCACTCGGCGCGCGAGCTCGCGCACGTCGACGACCTCCGCGCGCTCGGTGCGGCGGTCGCGGCGTTCTTCTCTGGCGCCTGACGGTTCGGCAGGATCTCGCGCATCGGCGTCGGGATCCGCACCGCGGCGTGCCGCGCGCGGATGCGAACATCGAGGGCATGACCACGACGATCCCCGCACCCGCCGCTAACTCGACGCTCTTCGACCATGTCGCCGCGCCCGAGGATGCCGTGCGCCACTTCCGCGCCCGGCTCGGCTTCGAGACCGATGTCTCCGACGTCGCGACGGCGCTCGCCTCGCCCGAACCGGGCTTCGTGCTCGTCGACACCCGCAGCGAGGCTGCGTGGGCGACCGGTCGGATCCCGGGCGCCGTGCACCTGCCCGGACGGCGGATCGCCGAGGAGGCCGCGCGGCGGATCGCACCGGGCACGCCCGTCGTCGTCTACTGCTGGGGCCCGGGCTGCAACGGCGCGACACGCGCGGCGCTCGCGTTCGCGACCCTCGGCCACCCCGTCAAGGAGATGCTCGGCGGGTTCGAGTACTGGGCGCGGGAGGGGTTCGAGGTCGAGCGCGACTCGGGCCGCGAACGGCATCCGGTCGACACGCTCACGAACGTCGCGAGCGACGCGGCGCCGATCGAGTGCGCCTGCTGACGACGCGAGCGCGAGCGGGAGGATCGGGGGACAGCGCGCCCGCGCGGACGCGGGCGCCGCGACATCCGCTCAGCGCAGCGGGCCCCGCCGCGACTCGAGCCAGAGCGTGTGGTCGCGCAGGCCGTTGCGCACCGCGGCCTTGATGATCAGGTAGCCGATCCACAGGCTGAGCGCGATGACGGCGAGGTAGATGAGCGAGCCGATGATGAGTACGGCGGCGCTCATGCCGCCCAGAACGTTGGGGTCGATGTTCGGGTCCACCCGGCTACCTTGCCAGAGACGTGCCATCCGGCAGTAGGGACCAAATCGGGGGACACGGCCGGCTCGCACTCGCCGGGGCGGTCGATGCTCGGCCCGGCCCCGGGTTCAGCACTCGATGACGTTGACCGCGAGGCCGCCCTCGCTCGTCTCCTTGTACTTGGTCATCATGTCGAGGCCGGTCTGGCGCATGGTCTCGATGACCGTGTCGAGCGAGACGACGTGCGTGCCGTCGCCGTGGAGCGCGAGTCGCGCGGCCGAGACTGCGGTCGACGCGGCGATCGCGTTGCGCTCGATGCACGGCACCTGCACGAGTCCCGCGACGGGATCGCAGGTGAGGCCGAGGTGGTGCTCCATGGCGATCTCGGCGGCGTTCTCGATCTGGCGCGGCGTGCCGCCGAGCACGGCGCACAGGGCGCCCGCGGCCATCGCGCACGCCGAGCCGACCTCGGCCTGGCAGCCGCCCTCGGCCCCAGAGATCGACGCGTTCTTCTTCACGAGGCTCGCGATCGCGGCCGCCGTGAGCAGGTAGCGGCGGATGCCCTCCTGGTCGGCGCCGGGCACGAACCGCAGGTAGTAGTGGCCGACGGCGGGGATGATGCCGGCGGCGCCATTCGTCGGCGCCGTGACGACGCGGCCGCCCGACGCGTTCTCCTCGTTGACCGCGAGCGCGAACGCGTGCAGCCACTCTGTCGAGGTGTCGCGCACGTGTTCGTCGCGGTCGTACTCCTCGAGCCGGCGGCGCACCTCGGGCGCGCGTCGCTTGACCTTGAGGATGCCGGGCAGCGTGCCCTCGGTGTGCAGGCCGTGCTCGACGCACTCGGCCATCGCGGCCCAGATCGCGTCGAGGCCGGTGACGATGCCCGCCTCGCCGTGCACGGCGATCTCGTTGCGCCACGCGACGTCGCAGAAGTTGACCTCGTGCTCGTCGCACAGTGCGAGCAGCTCTGCGGCGTTCGAGTAGGGCAGCGGATGGCGCAGGGCCTCGGCCTGCTCGGGTGCGTCGCCCTCGCGGCGGATGAAGCCGCCGCCGACGGAGTAGTACGTCTCCTCCGCGATCGGCAGCGCGTCGTCGTCGCCCCACGCCTGCAGCGTCATCGCGTTGGGGTGGCCGGGGAGCCGCGTGCGCGGTTCGAGGGAGATGTCGGACTGGGTCATCGTCACGGCGTGGCGGCCGGCGAGACGCACGTCGGCGCCGACCGTGCCCAGCCGCGTCCAGGCGCCGCGGACGTCGTCGGGGTCGCAGTCGTTCGGCGTCAGGCCGGCGAGCCCCGCGACGACGGCGTCGGGCGTGCCGTGGCCGAGCCCGGTCGCGCCGAGCGAGCCGTAGAGGGAGCAGGTGACGCGACGGACGGCGTCGAGTCGCCCGTCGTCGGCCAGGCCCTCGACGAAGGCCCGGGCCGCCCGCATCGGCCCCACCGTGTGGGAGCTCGAGGGCCCGATCCCGATCGAGAACAGATCGAGGGCTGAGACGAACGCTGTCACGAACCAAGGGTACGTCGCAGCACGCGCACGGATCCGCCGGTGCGTCGAAGAATCGTGCGTTCGACGCTCGTGCGGTCGCGGAAATACTGCGCGTTTGGACTTACGACGCGTGAACGGCATAAGACGACGAATCACGCATAGGTAATGACGGCCAGACATTGACATCCCCCAGAAGGGGGCAATAGCCTCGGAGCTGCAGATATGTCGCAGCGTGCAACATATTGACGCCTGTTGCCGGCGGCATCGGAACGGTTCGGCTCGAAGAGGAGAAACGACCATGAAGCACCACGTCCGACGCGCGATCACCGGCCTCTGCGCCGCGGGGGTCACGCTCAGCCTGGGGATCGCCGCGTTCCCCGCCCACGCCGCCGACGAGTACGAGGTGCTCGTCGTCGGCGAGACGCTCGGATTCCGGCACTCGCACATCGACGACACCACGAACGCGATCATCGCGCTCGGCGAGGAGCACGGCTTCAGCGTCGACGTCTGGGATCCGCCGCAGGGCAACTCCCCGGGGCAGCCGGCCCTCACCCTGTCGAGCTCGCCGTTCACCAGCGCCGCCGACCTGTCGAAGTACGCCACCATCATCTTCGCCTCGCCGGTCGACGCGACGAACAACCTCGACCCCAACCGCCCGCGCCTGCTGAACGACACCGAGCTCGCGGCGTTCCAGGGCTACATCCGCGGCGGGGGCGGCTACGTGGGCCTCCACGCCGCGACCGACTCGATGCACACCGTGCCCTGGTACAGCGAGCTCACGGGCGGCAGCGCGCGCTTCCGCAACCACCCCGCGCAGCAGACCGCGACCATGCGCGTCGAGAGCCCGGGGCATCCGTCGACGACGATGCTGCCCACCGAATGGGTGCGGTTCGACGAGTGGTACAACTTCACGACCAACCCGCGTGAGGACGTGCACGTGCTCATCACGCTCGACGAGTCGACCTACAACCCCGGCAACGGGCGCATGGGCGAGGACCACCCGATCGCGTGGTGCCACAACTTCGAGGGCGGCCGCTCGTGGTACGAGGGCGCCGGGCACGTGGATGCCGCGTGGTCCGACCCGCTCTTCCTCGAGCACATCCTCGGGGGCATCGAGTGGACGGCGGGCGTCGTCTCGGGCGGCGGCGACTGCGTGACCTTCAACGAGGTCGACGGCATCGTCGGCGGCCTCGAGGACGGCTCCAACCGCGTCGACCAGCTCGGCGGCGATGTCACGGCCTACCTCGATGCAGCGGAGCTCGCCGCGGACGCGGGCGACCACGCCGGCGCGATCGCGGTGCTCGTCCAGGCGAAGGGCAAGGCGCACGGCCTGCAGGACGATGAGCTGGTCGCGAAGATCGACGACCTCATCGAGTGGCAGGAGGCGCTCGTCTCCTGACGCGACGACGCCGACGCAGACGGGGCGGGCCGCACGATTCCTCGTGCGACCCGCCCCGTCGCTCGTCGGCGAGCCGGGTCATCCGGTCACGAGATCTTGCGGCGGTAGGCCAGCATCGCGAGCCCGTACGCGACCACGAGGATGCCCACCAGCCAGGCGAGGGCGACCCAGATGTCGGAGCCGACCGGCTGGCCGGTGAACAGGGCGCGGATGGCGTCGACGATCGCGGTGACCGGCTGGTACTCCGCGAAGACGCGGACCGGACCGGGCATGCTCTCGGTCGGCACGAACGCCGAGCTGATGAACGGCAGGAAGATGAGCGGGTACGAGAACGCGCTCGCGCCGTCGACCGACTTCGCGGTGAGGCCCGGGATCACGGCGAGCCAGGTCAGCGCCAACGTGAACAGCACCATGATCCCGGCGACGGCGAGCCAGGCGAGCAGGTCGGCGCCGGTCCGGAAGCCCATGAGGAAGGCGACGCCCACGACGATCGCGAGCGACACGACGTTCGCGACGAGCGAGGTCAGCACGTGCGCCCACAGCACGCTCGACCGGGCGATCGGCATGGACTGGAACCGCTGGAAGATCCCGCCCTGCAGGTCCAGGAACAGCCGGTACGCCGTGTACGACACCCCCGACGCGACCGTGATGAGCAGGATGCCGGGCAGCAGGTAGTCGACGTACGGGGTGTCGGAGCCGGTGTCGATCGCGCCGCCGAACACGAACACGAACAGCAGCATGAAGGCGATCGGCATGATCGCGGTCGTGATGATCGTGTCGAGGCTGCGCGTGATGTGCCGGAGGGACCGGCCGGTGAGCACGGCGGTGTCGCCGAAGAAGTGCGTGGTCGTCGGCAGCGTGGCGGTGGCGGTGGCGGTGGTCATCATCGTTCCTTTCGAGTCGTGGCGGTCGTGGCGGCCGTCGCCGCGGCCGCGTCGGCGTCGGCGTCGGTCTCGTCGTCGCCTACGAGGGTGAGGAAGATCTCCTCGAGGGTGGGCTGCTTCTCGACGTACTCGACCGTCGCCGGCGGCAGCAGCCGCTGCAGCTCGTCGAGGGTCCCGTTCACGAGGATCCGCCCGCGGTGCAGGATCGCGATCCGGTCGGCGAGGTGCTCGGCCTCCTCGAGGTACTGCGTCGTGAGGAGCACCGTGGTGCCGTTCGCGGCCAGCTGCGTGACGGACTGCCAGACCTCGATGCGCGCCTGCGGGTCGAGCCCCGTCGTCGGCTCGTCGAGGAAGATGACCGGCGGGTCGCCGATCAGGCTCATCGCGATGTCGAGACGGCGGCGCATGCCGCCCGAGTACTCGGCCACCTTGCGGCTTCCCGCGTCGGTCAGCGCGAAGCGTGCGAGCAGGTCGTCGGCGATCCGGCCGGGAGCCGGGAGGTGCCGCAGCCGGGCGACGAGCACGAGGTTCTCGCGTCCGGTGAGGACCTCGTCGACCGCGGCGAACTGCCCGGTGAGGCTGATCGACGCGCGGACCTCCGCTCCCTGTTCGGCGACGTCGAAGCCGTTCACGGCGGCCGAGCCGGCGTCGGCGCGGAGCAGCGTGGACAGGATGTTCACGACGGTGGTCTTGCCTGCCCCATTGGAGCCGAGGAGGGCGAAGATGCTGCCGCGCGCGACGTCGAAGTCGACGCCGCGCAGCACCGGCACGTTCTTCGTGTAGGACTTCTCCAAGCCCTGCACGCGGATGGCAGGTGCCTGGGTCTGCTCGGTGGTCATCTGTATCTCCGTTCCTGTTCTGGAGTGCGGCGCACCGCGTGCGTCGCGATGGTGCGGGTGTTCGTGGTGTTTCCGGGCGCACTCGACCACCCCGACGTCGGACGCGGTGCGTCCGGCGGGTCGTGCGGTGGAGCGCGTGGGTGGCCGGCGGGCTAGCGGGCCGGGGTCGAGCTCGGTCGGCGGATCAGGATGTCGCCCCAGCTCGTGCGCGCGTGGAGCTCGACCGTGTTCTCGTCGGCGCCGGGCGCGTCGGACGGCTGGAGCAGGTTGCGGACCGCGCCGTGCTGGCTCGAGACGTCGAGCCAGGCGGCCGTGCCCTCGGCGATGCCCACCTCGACGCCGCCGTAGCCGGCCTCGAGCTGCACGCGGCCGCCGTCGATGCGCTCGACGAGGAGGTTGCCGTAGCTGCTCTTCGCCGTGACGGAGCCGCGGGCGTTCGCGACCGTGACGTCGCCGTGGGCGCCCTGCACGACCAGCGTGCCGGTGACCTCGCCGATCGTCGTGGAGCCGTTCGGGTTCTTGATCAGCGCCTCGCCCGAGAGCTCGCGGATGCGGACGCTGCCGGCGGTCGAGGTGAGCTCGACGGTGCCGCTCGCCCGGTCGATGATGATCGCGCCCGATGAGGTGCGAGCGGTGACGCGGGCGGCCTCGTCGACCCGGATGTCGCCGGCACCGCTGCGATACGCGACGGCACCGAGCACGCCCTCGGCCAGGAGGCGACCGGCTCCGGTGGCGCCGCGCACCTCGGAGCCCTCGGGCAGCTCGATCGTGACGTCGACCTGCCCGGCGCCGCCGAACGGGGTGTAGTGGAGCCAGCCCTTCGTCGTGCGCACGGTGAGCACGTCGCCGACGAGCTCGACCCTGGCCTCGGCCGCGGTCTTCACGTCGCCGGACTTCTCCGGGTTCGCGGGCCGGACCTCGACGACGGTGTCGGCGCGGTCGGAGGCGACGACGTGGAGGTCGCCCCATCCCAGGTCGACGTCGACGACGACGGGATTCGGGGTCTGGAAGGTGGTCATGTCGACTCCTCGATGATGATCGGTGTTCAGCGGACCCAGCCGGTGACGCGGTTCGCGTCGCCGTCGGCCGAGCGGGTCTCGTTTGGGCGCCGCGACGGGGCGGGCTCCACGGCGGCGGCGATCGCGCGCACGAGCCAGGTGTTCACGGAGACGCCGTCGCGGGCGGCCGCCTGCTCGACCTGGGCCTTCAGCTGATCGGGGAGGCGGAGCGTGGTGCGGCTGGTCGCGGCGTCGTCGGCGACGTACGCCACGGCGGCGGGCTCGGGCTCGGGGGTCGCGGCGCTGCGCGACGCGGGCTCGAAGGTCGCGGCCGTGGGTGCGCTCACGACGAACTCGGGGTCGCGCCCGCGGAGGCGCACGTCGACCGAGCCCGGGGCGAGCTCGGAGGTGATCTCGTTCGCCGCGTCGGAGAGCGCCTCGAGCAGCACGAGGCGGGCGGCGGAGTCGAGCGGCGCCGTGAGGCGCTGTGCGAGGTCGCGCGCATCCGCACCGCCGGCTTCGGCCGCCACGGCGAGGTGGCGGTGGAGGTCGTCGACGTATCTCGTGAGGTCCATGACACCAGTGTGACACCACAGTGGTGTCATGTCAACGCCACGGATGCGCGAATGGTGTCACATATGGTGTCAGGTTGACATCAGCGCGATCCCGAGCACTCGGCTGTTCCCGAGGCGGCGGCCCGTAGGCTGGATCGGATGTCTCCGCTCGACCCGACCACGACGATTCCCGTTGCCCCTCCCGCGCCGACCCCGACACGCGGCGAGATCGAGGTGCGCCTCGTGCGCGACGACGAGCATGCCGCCGTCGGCTCGCTCGCCCGGCAGGCCTACGCCGGTGACTTCCTACTGAGCGCCGAGTACCTCGCCGAGATCGAGGCCATCCCCGAGCGTGCCCGTGAGCACGAGGTGTGGGTGGCGGCCGATGTCGCGACCGGCGCGCTGCTCGGAACGGTCTCGACCCCGCGTCGCGGTCGACGCATGTCGGCCGTCGCGCGCGACGACGACGAACTCGACTTCCGGTTCCTCGGCGTCTCGGCCGGGGCACGCGGCCGCGGCGTGGGCGAGGTGCTCGTGCGGCACGTCCTGGCGCTCGCGGCGAGCCGCGGCATCCGGCGGGTCGTGCTCAACACGGGACCCGAGATGCGGTCGGCGCAGCGGCTCTACGAGCGGCTCGGGTTCGCGCGCCTGCCGGAGCGCGAGTACCTCGTCGAGCTCCCGAGCGGCAGGAGCTTCCTGCTCATGGCGTACGGGCGCGACGTGGACCCGGCCTCCGGCTCGTCGGCGGCCTGAGCCTCAGCCGTCTGCGGACGCCGCACCGGTGTCGGCGTCGGCGTCGCCACCGGCGGGGCCGACGGCGCGCTCGATCGCCATCGCGATCGACAGGCCCGCGACCCAGGCGCCTCCGGCAAGCAGTCCGAGACCGCCGAGGCCCTGCACGGTGACGATCGCGAGTGCACCGGCCAGCGCCAGCGACGACCACCGCGCGAGCCGAGGGGCGACGATCCCGTGGAGCCCGGAGACGGCCACGACGACCATCAGGCAGAGGAAGAGCACTCCGCTGAGCTGGCCCTGCCACCAGCCCCACACGAAGTACGACATCAACGCGTCGTCGAGGTCACGGGTGAGGGCCACCTCGCCGAGGGCTAGCGCGAGGCCCCACTCGACGGCCAGCAAGGTCGCGATCATCGCGCCCACGACGACGACGAAGACCGACGACGCCGGTCGGGCTCCGCTCCGCGGCCCCAGACGCGTCGACAGCTGGATCGAGAACACCACGAGCAGGACGACGGCGGCCATCGCCACGTAGCTCGCCAGGCGGACCGACGTGCCGTCGGTGAGCACCAGCGACGACGACAGCGATGACGAGGTCAGCGGCGAGGGCGGCTGGGCGGTGGTCCGTCCGGGATCGAGCACGGCGCGAGCGAGGAGCAGCCCGACGATCGCACCGAGCCCGGCCAGCGCTCCAGCCGTGCCCGAGACCCGGGCGAACCGCGCAGCGGTCGTCGTTCCAGCCATGGGCCGCGGCTTCGCCGGAAGCTCACCGCCCGCCGCGACGGCTCGTGATCTGGCCGGTGTCGAAGCCGAGCAGGTGCAGCCCGCCGTGGAAGCGGGCGTGCTCGACCTTGATGCAGCGGTCCATGACCACCGTGAGGCCCTGCTCCTCGCCGTAGTACGCGGCCTCCTCGTTCCAGATGCCGAGCTGCACCCAGATCGTCTTCGCGCCCGCGGCGACGACCTCGTCGACGACCTTCGGGATGTCGCTGCCGCGGCGGAACACCACGACCACGTCGGGCACCTCGGGCAGGTCCTTCAGGCTCGCGTAGGCGGGCTGGCCGAGGATCTCGGTCTCCATCGGGTTCACGAAGTAGAGCCGGTAGTCGCTCGACTGCTGCAGGTACGTGCCGACGAAGAAGCTCGAGCGCTGTGGCTTCGGCGAGGCGCCGACGATCGCGACCGACTTCGCGGCGTTCAGGATGCGCAGCCGCTGCTTCGCGTCGGGCCCGATCCAGGTGCGCTGCGACTTCAGGAGCTTCGCGAGCGGCGAGTCGGCCGGCAGGTCGCACGAGAGGCCGTTGACGAGACGGACGGTCTCGACGTCGCCCGCCGCAGCATCCGTCGTCCCGGCCTCGGGAGCCGACGCGGAGGTCGTGTCGATCGTCGTGCTCATCGGTCTGCTCCGATCGTCGCGCCGGCCAGCGTCAGGCCCTGCGTCGCCGCAGCGAGCGCCTGGTCGAGGTCGGCGATGATGTCCTCCACATCCTCGATGCCGACCGAGAGGCGCACCACCCCCGGCAGCACGCCCGCGTCGACGAGCTGCTGGTCGGTGAGCTGCGCGTGCGTGGTCGACGCGGGATGGATGATCAGGGTCTTGGCGTCGCCGATGTTGGCGAGGTGGCTGGCCAGGTTCACCGACTCGATGAGCTTCTGGCCGACCGCGCGGCCGCCCTTCACCTCGAAGCTGAACACCGAGCCTGGGCCCTTCGGCAGGTACTTCGCGGCGCGCTCGAAGTGGGCGTGATCGGGCAGGCCCGCCCAGAACACGCGCTCGACGCGCGGGTCGTCGGCGAGCCACTCGGCCACGACGCGCGCGTTGTCGACGTGGGCCTGGATGCGGTAGGGCAGCGTCTCGACGCCCTGCGCGAGCAGGAACGCGCTGTGCGGTGCGAGGGCGGGCCCGATGTCGCGCAGCTGCTCGGCCCGCAGGCGCGTGAGGAACGCGTACTCGCCGAAGTTGCCCGACCACTCGAGGCCGCCGTAGCTCGGCACGGGCTGGCCGAACAGCGGGAACTTCTCGGAGTGCCAGTGGAACCGGCCCGACTCGACGACGACACCGCCCAGGGTGGTGCCGTGGCCACCGAGGAACTTCGTCGCCGAGTGCGTGACGATGTCGGCGCCCCACTCGATCGGGCGGTTGAGGTACGGCGTCGCGATCGTCGAGTCGACGATGAGCGGGATGCCGTGCGCGTGCGCCACGTCGGCGAGGCCCTCGAGGTCGGCGATCTCGCCCGACGGGTTCGCGATCGTCTCGACGAAGATCGCCTTCGTGCGCTCGGTGATCGCCGGTGCGTAGTCGGCCGGGTCGGAGGAGCGGACGAACGTCGTCTCGACGCCGAAGCGGCGGAGCGTGACATCCAGCTGGGTGATCGAACCGCCGTACAGGTTCGCCGACGCGACGATGTGGTCGCCCGTGCCGACGAGGCTCGCGAAGGTGATGTACTGCGCCGCGAGGCCGCTCGCCGTCGCGACCGCGCCGAGGCCGCCCTCGAGGCTCGCGACGCGCTCCTCGAACGACGCGACCGTCGGGTTCGCCAGGCGCGAGTAGATGTTGCCGTACTTCTGCAGCGCGAAGCGCGCGGCCGCGTCGGCGGTGTCGTCGAAGACGAACGCGCTCGACTGGTAGATCGGCAGCGCGCGGGCCCCCGTCTCGGCGTCGGGGATGTTGCCCGCGTGGATGGCGCGGGTCTTGAAGCCGTATTCGCGGTCTGCCATGGGCTCACGCTACCCGCACCGGTCGCGCCATCCGCCCGTCGCCGTAACGAAGGGCAACGGATGGCGCGGCGCCGGCGCCTACGCTCCGAGCACGTCGTCGGTCGCGACGACGCGGGCGAACCCGCCGCCGTCGAGGTTCACGGCGGTCGCGCGGGCGAGCTCGGCGGCCGTGAGGCGCAGGCCACCGGGGCCCTCCATGTCGAACGTGTGCGTCGCGTCGATCGGCAGCGTCACCTCGTAGCCGAGGTTGCCGGCCATGCGGGCGGTCGTCTCGACGCACTGGTTCGTCTGGATGCCGCAGACGACGAGCTGGCGGACGCCCCGCTCGCCGAGCCACGCGTGCAGGTCGGGCTCGCCGTAGAACGCCGAGTTGACGTGCTTGGTGACGAACAGGTCGTGCGGGGCGCCGGCGACGACGGGCTTCAGTGCGTTGCCGGGGGCGTCCGGTGCGAGCGGAGAGCCGGGCTCGCGCGAGTCGTGCCGGACGAGCACGATCGGCCGCGAGGCATCCGCCCATGCCTGCATCAGTCGCCCGATGTTCGCCTCGGCGTCGGGGTTGTTGCGCTCGCCCCAGCGCGGGTCGTCGAAGCCCTGCTGCACGTCGATCACGATGAGGGCGGCGGTGTCGTCGAAGTCCATGCGTCCATGGTGACGCGCGCCGGTCGGCCGCGCCCCGGCATGGCCTGCCGTTCCTCCACGAGAGCCTGCCAAGGTCGTTTGCAGCTCGAGCGTTTCCGTTCGACGCGAGTGCGGCCGTTGGACGGGGCGCGCTCGCGACGAACGGAAACAGTCGGGCGTGCGGGGTGCAGGCGGCGGGTAGCGTGGGGCGGGTGATCCTGGAGCACGCCGTCCTGCCCGTCGTCGCCGGCCGCGAGGCCGAGTTCGAGGCCGTGTTCGCGGAGGCGAAGGCGATCATCGCCTCGATGCCCGGCTTCGTCGACCTCACGCTCTCGCGCTCGGTCGAGACGCCGAACGAGTACCTGCTGCTCGTGCACTGGGAGCGGCTCGAGGACCACGACCCCGGTTTCCGCGGCTCCGCCGAGTACCAGCGGTGGCGCGAGCTGCTGCACGGGTTCTACGAGCCGTTCCCGGTGGTCGAGCACTTCCGCGAGGTCGTCGCAGTGACGGGAGGCGCGCGATGAGCGAGGTGACCGAGGTCGAGACCGTCGTCGTCGGCGGCGGCGCCATGGGCGCGGCGACCGCGTGGCAGCTCGCTCGCCGCGGCCGCGAGGTGGCATTGCTCGAACGGTACGTGCCCGGTCACCGCAACGGCGCCTCGCACGGCGCGTCGCGCAACTTCAACGTCGGCTACGCCGACCCCGCGTACGTGCGCATGCTCGTCGAGGCGTTGCCGCTGTGGCGCGAGCTCGAGGCCGAGTCCGGCGCGTCGCTGCTCGAGCTCGTCGGGGTCGCCAACCACGGTCCGGCGCCGCAGTTCGACGCCGTGCACGCGGCGCTGACCGCCGTCGGCATCCCGGCCGAGTTCCTGCCCGTCGAGGAGGCCGCGCGGCGCTGGCCCGGCATCCGCTTCGACACGCGCGTGCTGTTCAACGAGCAGGCCGGGCGGGTCAACGCGGATGCCACGATCGCGGCACTGCACGCGACGGCCGCGGCGTCCGGAGCCGACGTGCGGCACCGCACCCGGGCCACGCGCATCGAGGTGCTCGGCGACGCGCGCGTGCGCGTGGCATCCGTCACCGATGCCGGCGCCGAGGAGGTGTTCGAGGCGCGCAGCGCCGTGGTCACGCTCGGCGCGTGGACCACGAAGCTCGTCGGCGGCCTCGCGCTGCCGCGGCTCGTGGTCACGCAGGAGCAGCCCGCGCACTTCGCGGTGCGCGAGGAGTCCGTCGCATGGCCGAGCTACAACCACTTCCCGGGCGCCGCGGCCGACGGCTACGACTACTGGCGCTCGCCCGTGTACGGCATGCTCACGCCGGGCGAGGGCGTGAAGGCCGGATGGCACGGCGTCGGCCCCGTCGTCGACCCCGACGCGCGCGACTTCCTGCCCGTCGCCGACCAGTTGGCCGACCTGCAGCGCTACTCGCGCGACTGGCTGCCGGGTGTCGACGCCGACGCGGTGACGCCGATCAGCTGCACGTACACGACCACGCCCGACGAGCACTTCGTGCTCGACCGCCTCGGGCCGATCGTGGTCGGCGCAGGATTCTCGGGGCACGGCTTCAAGTTCACGCCCGTGGTCGGCCGGATCCTCGCCGACCTCGCCGACGGCACGGCGCCCGCGCCCGAGCTGTTCCGCGCCGACCGCGCGATCGCGCCGACGCCCGGCTCGCCGACCGGCCTCGCCGGCCGCTGACGCCCTCGCCGCTGCCACCGACCGCTGACGCGGACGTCGCCGGGGCTCGCCGCGCTCCCCGTTGCTTCACCTCCACTCGGTTTACAGGAGAAGCAACGATCTGCAGGGGGGATCAGCGGGCGGATTCCGTCCTGTAGACAGAAGATTCTCCTGTGAACCGTGGGAGGGGTGGGCGCTCGGTGCGCGGCGGCGGGCGGGCGCGGCGGGCCGCCTGCACAGGGGGTGATCAGGCCGGGTTGCTAGCGTGGGAGCAGGTCGCCGGAGGGCGGCCCCGGACGAGGGAATCCAGTACCCGGAACGCGACAAGACTGGCCGAAGGAGTGCCGTCATGTCGTGGATCGTCCTCATCCTCTCCGGTGTGCTCGAGGCCGTATGGGCTACCGCCCTCGGCAAGTCCGAGGGGTTCACCAAGCTCTGGCCGTCGGTCGTGTTCGGCGTCGCGCTCGTCGTCTCGATGGGCGGACTCGCGTGGGCGATGCGCGGCATCCCGGTCGGCACCGCCTACGCGGTGTGGGTCGGCATCGGCGCGGCGCTCACGGTGATCTGGGCCATGGTGACGGGTGAGACGGATGTCTCGTGGGCGCGCCTCGCGCTGATCGCGGGCCTCGTGGGCTGCGTCGTGGGACTCAAGCTCGTTGACGGCGGCGCGGGGCACTAGTCCTTCGGGGTGCCGGGTTTCGAGACGCGGCGGCTGCGCCGTCGCTCCTCAACCCTCACGAGCGTGCGTACTGTAAAGAATGCTTGACATGGTGTCGGGAATGGTTGACACTGAGCATGTCAAACATTCTTCACACGGGAGGTCGCATGTCGTACGAGGAGAAGGGCACGTGGGTCTACCTCGCGGTGGCCGTCGCCGGCTACGCGGTGTACCTGTCGCTCGTGCTGCCGCAGCTCGCGGGCGGCGTCGCCGTTGAGCAGGTCGACTACGTCACGCCCATGCTCTGGACCATCGGCGGCGCGATCGTCGCCGCGATCGTCGGCCGGATCCTCGTCGAGATCGTGTTCCCGAGCGAGAGCACGAAGGGCGACGTCCGCGATAGGGAGATCGACCGGCTCGGCACTCGAGTCGGCGGCTCGTTCGTCGTGATCGGTGCGCTGGGGGCGCTCGTGCTCTCGATGCTCGAGGCCGACTGGTTCTGGATCGCGAACGTCGTCTACCTGTGCTTCGTGCTCTCCGCCCTGCTCGAGAGCATCACGCGACTCGTCGCCTACCGCCGGGGGGTGCCGACGTGGTGAAGCCGACGCGCGTGACGAACGACATCCGCTCGCTGCGCTTCCGCCACGGCGAGATGACCCAGGCCGAGCTCGCGCAGCGCCTCGGGGTCACGCGCCAGACCGTCATCGCCATCGAGCAGGGGCGGTACTCGCCGTCGCTCGAGATGGCGTTCCAGATCGCACGCGTCTTCGGGGTGGCGCTCGACGACGTGTTCCAGTACCCCGAGGAGGAGGCATCATGAGGGTCGCACTCGCGGAGCGGTACGGTCCGCCCGAGGTCGCCGTCGTGGGCACGCGGCCGCTGCCCGAGCCCGGACCGGGGGAACTGCGCGTCCGCGTGCTCGCCGCGTCGGTCGGGTCCTCAGACGGCGCCGGGCGCAGCGGGAGCCCCTGGTTCGCGCGGCTCGCGTACGGGCTCCGGCGGCCGCGGCAGCCGATCTTCGGCTCCGACTTCGCGGGCGTCGTCGATGCCGTCGGCCCGGGCACGTCCCGGTTCGCGGTCGGAGACCGAGTGTTCGGCGCGACCGGCGCCGCAGCCGGCGCGCACGCCGAGTTCGTGGTCGTGCCCGAGGCGGGCGCGGTCGTGCGCCTGCCCGACGGGGTGTCGATGGCGGATGCCGCGGCCCTCTGCGACGGCGCCATGACCGCGTTGCCCTTCCTGCGCGACGGCGGGCACGTCGGCCCCGGCACGCGCGTGCTGATCACCGGGGCGGCCGGCAGCGTCGGCAGCGCCGCGGTGCAACTCGCCCGGCACCTCGGCGCCGAGGTCACCGGCTCCTGCTCGGCCGAGCATGTCGAGCACGTCCGCGCGCTCGGCGCGCAGCACGTGGTCGACCGCACGCGCGTCGACGCGATGCGCACCGGCGAGAGGTACGACGTCGTCTTCGACGCCGCCGGCAAGAGCACGTTCCGGCACGCACGCGGTGCGCTCGTCGACGGCGGCGTCTACCTGACCACCGTGCCGTCGTGGGCGATCATGCTGCAGCAGCTCACCTCACGGCTCGGCCGGAAGCGCGCCGTGATCATGTTCACCGGCCTCCGTCGCGACGAAGCGAAGCGACCCGACCTCGAGGAGCTCGCGGCACTCGCCGCGGCCGGCGTGATCCGGCCCGCGATCGACCGCGTGCTGCCCATGGAGCGCATCGCCGACGCCTACGCGATCGTCGACACCGGACACAAGCGCGGCAGCGTCATCGTGACGCCGTCGACCGAGACAGGAGCGGGATCATGAAGGCGATCGTCCAAGGCGGCTACGGCGGACCCGAGGTCCTGCGCGTCGCGGAGGTGCCCGAACCGGCGCCCGGGCCGCGCGACGTCGCGATCCGCGTGCACGCCGCGGGGGTGCACGCGGGCGACGTGCGGATCATGCGCGGCGAGCCGCTCATCCTGCGCGCCGCGTTCGGGCGGCGCAGGCCGCGCCGGCCCGTGATCGGCCGCGACGTGGTCGGCACCGTGATCGCGGTCGGCTCCGAGGTCGACGCGCTCGCCGTCGGCGACCGCGTGTTCACCGAGTCCGACCAGGGCGGCTTCGCCGAGGTGGTCGTGGTCGACGCGCCGCACGTGCGCCGCGCGCCGGCGAACCTCGACGACGAGCACGCCGCCGTGATCCCCGTCTCGGGCACGACCGCGCTGCAGGGGCTGCGGCTCGCGAACACCCACGCGGGCGACCGCGTGCTCGTGATCGGCGCGTCCGGCGGGGTCGGCACGTTCGCCGTGCAGCTTGCGGCGGGTCTCGGCGCGGAGGTCACGGGTGTCGCGCGCGCCGCGAAGGCCGATCACGTGCGCGCGGCCGGCGCGACGCACGTGATCGACTACCGCACGACCGACGTGACCGAGCAGCGCGAACGGTACGACGTCGTGTTCGACCTGATCGGCGACCGGCCGATCGGCGCGCTGCGCCGCATCCTCACGCCGCGCGGCACGCTCGTGCTTTCCTCCGGCGGCGGTCCGCGCCTGCTCGGCCCGCTCGGCCGCATCGCCCGTGCATCGCTGCTCGACCTGTTCACGCGCCGGCGGCTCCGCCCTCTCGCGGCGCGCCGCGACGGCGACGACCTCGACGAGCTCCGCCGCCTCGCCGAGGCCGGCACGCTGCGCCCAGTGGTCGACCGCGTGCTGCCGATCGACCGCGCGGCAGAGGCGCTCGCGCTCCTCGAATCCGGGGCCGTGCGCGGCAAGCTCGCGCTCCGCGTCCTCGATCGGCCGCACCCGCCGGCGGCGCCCCGCGACGCGACCGAGGCGACCGAGGCCGACGAGGCCGACGAGGCCGATCAGGCGACGAGCACCGCGCCGTAGGCGAGCGCCGCGACGAGCACCCACGACGCGAGGCCGACCGCGGCCGCACGCCATCCGGTGTGCAGCAGCGCGGCCACGCGCACCGAGGCGCCGAGCGCGAAGAGCGCCGTCGCGAGCAGCGTCGTCTGAACCACGTCGGCCGCGACGAGCACCGGCTCGGGGACGTCGAGGAACGTGCGGACGAGCACCGCGGCCACGAAGCCCGCGATGAACAGCGGCACGATCGCGGGGCGCGGGCCCGCGGCATCCGTCGACCGTCGTCGTTCGATCGCCGCCGCGATCGCGACCATGGGGGCGAGCATCAGCACGCGCGTGAGCTTCACCACGACCGCCACCGCGAGCGCGGCCGAGCCCGCGACCTGCGCGGTCGCGACGACCTGGCCCACGTCGTGCACGCCCGCGCCCACCCAGTGCCCGAAGCCCGTGTCGGTCAGGCCGAGCGGATGCCACAGCGCGGGCAGCACCGCGATCGCGAGCGTGCCGCACAGCGTCACGAGGGCCACCGGATGCGCCTGCTCCTCGTCGCGGGCGCGGGTCGCGGCCGCCATGGCGCCGATCGCCGACGCCCCGCAGATCGCGAAGCCGCTCGCGACGAGGAGCGGTTCGCGCCCGGGCAGGCCGAGCGAGCGGCCGAGCGCCCAGGTGCCGGCGAACGCGAGCACGACGACGCCGACCGTCGTGGCGATGCCGACCCAGCCGAGCCCGGCGATGTCGACCAGGCTGAGCTTCAGCCCGAGCAGCACGATCCCGGCGCGCAGCAGCGTGCGCGACGCGACGGCCAGGCCGGGTCGCAGCACGCCGTCGAGGGCCTCCCGCGTGCGCGGGACCTGCGCGGCGACGATGCCCGCCGCGACCGCGACGGTCAGGAGCGGCACCGCGGGCACGGCGAGGTGCACGAGCCACGCGAGGCCCGCCGCCACCGCCGCGACGGCGAGTCCCGCCATCCGCCCGCCCCACCGGGGTCCAGGCTCGCCTGCCCCGGGAGGGCTCATCCCCATCCCGGCAGCCAGAAGTGCAGCTGCCTGAAGTCGGGCGTGACCGGGATCGCGGTCCACAGCGGCCAGAAGAACACGGAGACGCCCACCGCGAACGCGAGGAAGACGCCCACTGTCGCCAGCCCGCGCACGCGTCGCCACCGCGGGTCGTCTGGCCGGCCGAGCACCAGCGCGATCACGGCGCCGAGCGCGAGCAGCACGTACGGCTCGTACGCGATCGTGTAGAAGTGGAACACCGTGCGCTCGGCGTACAGCAGCCACGGGAGGTACCCGGCCGCGATGCCCACGAGGATCGCGCCCGACTGCCACTCCCGGTAGCGCGCGAACCGGTACGCCACGTACAGCGCCGCGAACGTCGCCGCCCACCAGATCAGGGGGTTCGCGATGCCGATGATCGACGACCAGCACTCCTGTGCGCCGCACCCGCCCGACCCGTCGGCGGTGCTCGCGAAGTACATGTTCGTCGGTCGCAGCATGAGCGGCCACGTGAACGGGTTCGCCTGCCACGGATGGGTCGCGCGCACGCCGACGTGGTACCCGTACGCCGCCTCGTGGTAGTGCCAGAGGCTCTGCAGCGAGTGTGGGACCCAGGCCCAGGCTCCCGTCGCCGCGTTGCCCGGATCGTCGGCCCAGTGCCGGTAGTAGCCGCCGTCGGTCACGAGCCAGCCCGTCCACGAGCCGAGGTACACGACGGCCGCGATCGGCACGAACAGGAGGAAGGTCGCCGGCGCCTGCTTGAGCACGGCGCCGGTGATCCAGAACGGCAGGCCGAGCCGTCGCCGCGACAGCGCGTCGACGAGCACGAGGTACACGCCGATGACGGCGATGAAGTACAGGCCCGACCACTTCACCGCGGTGGCCGCGCCGAACGCGACACCCGCAGCGACCACCCACGGGCGCGCCCAGATCACGGGACCCGCGTAGGGATCGCGGCCCGCCGCGCGCGCCGCGTCGAGTCGGGCGGCCATGCGTTCGGCGGTGCGCGAGCGGTCGAGCAGCACGAACCAGAACCCGAGCAGGCAGAACAGCATGACCCAGTTGTCGAGCAGCGCGACCCGGCTCATCACGATCGCGTTGCCGTCGATCGCGAACAGCAGGCCGAGGATCACCGCGACGAGCGTCGAGCGGAACAGCAGGCGACCGACCATCGTCAGCGCGAACACCGCGATCGTGCCGGCGAGCGCCGTCGAGGCGCGCCACCACACCGCGCTGTCGGCGCCGAACAGCGCCATGCCGAGCCCGATCATCCACTTGCCGAGCGGCGGGTGCACGACGTACGAGGGATCGGTGGAGTACACGTCGGCGTCGCCGCGCACGAAGTCCTCGTTCGCGCCCTCGGGCCAGGTCGATTCGTAGCCGAGGTGCTGGAGCGTCCACGCATCCTTCACGTAGTACGTCTCGTCGAACACGAGCGCGTGGGGGTGCCCGAGGTTCCAGAACCGAAGGATGGCGGCGAGCAGCGTCACCGCGATGGGTCCGCCCCAGTACCAGAGGGTTCGCCGGAGCGGGGTGGACATGCGGCGCGACCACCAGGCGTCCAGCCGGCTGCCCCGGGGTTCGGCGGGCGTGACCGGGACCGGGCCGGTGGCCTCCGTGGGAGCGGCCGACGTCGCGGGTGCGGCCGGGACCGCGGGGGTGGTCGGGGCCGCGGGTGCGTCCGCCGCGTCAGGCGCGTCGGGCGCGTCGGGTCCGCCGGTGCGGGCGGCAGGCGCGTCCGCGCTCCCGCCGTTCACACCCATGCGCCCCACTGTAGCCGCGCGCCGCGCATGATCCGCGCCCCGCGCGCCCCGCGCCATCCGTGCGCCAGACTGGACCGGTGATCATCCTCGCGGCGACGCCCATCGGCAACCTCGGCGACGCCTCGACGCGGCTGCGGCAGGTGCTCGAAGAGGCCGAGGTGGTGGCCTCCGAGGACACGCGGGTCACCCAGCGGCTGCTCGCCGCGCTCGGCATCGCGAACCGGCCGCGGCTCATCGCATTGCACGAGCACAACGAGCGCGCCCGCGCGGCCGACCTCGTCGAGCTCGCGCGCGAGGGCGATGTGCTCGTGCTGAGCGACGCGGGCATGCCCACCGTCTCCGACCCGGGCTTCCCGCTCGTGCAGGCCGCGGTCGAGGCCGGCGTCGACGTCACCGCGATCCCCGGCCCGAGCGCCGTGGTCACGGCGCTCGCCGTGTCGGGGCTGCCGACCGACCGGTTCGCGTTCGAGGGGTTCCTGCCGCGCAAGCAGGGCGAGCGGATGCGACGACTCGCCGAGCTCGCGGGCGACCGCCGCACGCTCGTCTTCTTCGAGGCCCCGTCGCGGCTGGCCGCGAGCCTCTCCGCGCTCGCCGAGGCGTTCGGCGCCGACCGCCCCGCGGCGGTCTGCCGCGAGCTCACGAAGCTGCACGAGGAGGTCCGCCGCGGGCCGATCGGCGAGCTCGCGGAGTGGGCCGCCGCCGGCGTGCGGGGCGAGATCTGCATCGTGGTCGGCGGCGCCGGTGAGCCGGCCCCGGCCGACGCGAACGTGGCAGTGGCGAGGGTGCTCGAGCTCGCGGCATCCGGCACCCGGCTCAAGGACGCGGCCGGGATCGTGGCCGCCGAGACCGGGCTCGGCAAGCGCGACCTGTACGAGGCGGCGCTCGGCGCGCGTCGCGGCTGATCCGTCGCGTCCGACCCTCGCGATCCGCCCTCTGGGGGAGGAGAATCGAACCAGGCGCACGGGGAGGTGCGACATGGTCCACGCGATCAGGTATCACCGGTTCGGGGATCCGGATGTGCTCGCCGTCGAGGAGGTTCCGACGCCCGAGCCAGGCGAGGGCGAGGTCCTCGTCGAGGTCTTCGCCACCGGCCTGAATCCCATGGAGAGCCTCGTCCGGCGCGGCGAGGCGGAGACGGGCGCGCCGGCGGCCTTCCCGCGCGGCCAGGGCCGCGATCTCGCCGGCGTCGTCGCGGCCGTCGGCCCGGGCGTCGACGCGTTCTCGCGTGGCGATGCCGTGATGGGCTATGTCGACGAGGGTGCGCAGGCGTCGCACGTGGTCGTGCCCGCGCGGCAGCTCATGCGCAAGCCCGTGGAGGTGCCGTGGGAGGTCGCGGGCTCGCTGTACACGGCGGGCACGATGGCCTGGTCCGCGGTCGAGGGGCTGGCGCTCGGCGCCCACGACGTCGTCGTGGTCACCGCGGCGGCCGGCGGCGTGGGGTGCCTCGCGGCGCAGTTCGCCCTGCTGCGGGGCGCGACCGTGGTCGGCACGAGCGCGGAGGGGCGGCTGGACTTCCTCGCCCAGTACGGGATGATCCCGCTCGCCTACGGCGCGGGCCTCGCCGAGCGCGTGCGGGAGCGCACGAGCGCCCCGGTCACGGCGTTCCTCGACTTCCTCGGGGGTCAGGCGCCGGACGCCATCGCGCTCGGCGTGCCGACGTCGCGCATCGTCACCGTCCTCGACCGGGCGGCGGTCGAGGAGCACGGGATCGGCGCGGTCGAACCCGGGGACCTCGTCGCGCTGCGGCGGGTGACCGAGCTCATCGCGGCGCACCGCGTGCGGCTGCCGATCGCCGACGTGTTCCCCGTCGAGCGGGTCGCCGACGCCTATCGTGCGCTCGACCGGCGCGACGCGCCCGGCAAGATCGTGCTCGGCTTCCGCGTGGTGCAGTACGGGCAGCAGCGCGTGCACGAGCCCGAGCTGAAGGAGCAGGACGTCACGCTCGGCGTTCCGACGCCGCACGGGCACATCGACGTGGAGGAGTCGGTTCCGCCGGTCATCGGCGACGGCCGCGTCCGCGCCCGGCATCGCGCGGAGCGGGAGGAGCGCGAGCGTGCCAAGGCACGGGGCTCCGTCGACGGCGAGTCCTGAGCCGACGCGGTCCCCCCGTCGGGCGCGTCCGTCGCGTCGGCCGACGCTGCAATTCCATGCACGTGCATGAGAATCACAGGTGGTTCCCATGCCGCTCACACGCCCCGCGCGCACGATGACCCCGACAGCGGAGTCCAGGGGGTGGCGTGATGGCACAGGCAGTGCGGTTCAGTGCATTCGGCGGGCCGGAGGTGCTCGAGATCCAGGAGATCCCGGTGCCCCGGCCGGAGGCGGGGGAGGTCCTCGTCGAGGTCTACGCCGCGGGCATCTCGCCCGTGGAGTCCGCCGTGCGGCTGGGGACGAACCCCGGGCGATGGCCCGTCGAGTTCCCCTCCGGGCAGGGGCGGGAGTTCGCGGGCGTCGTCTCCGAGGTGGGGCCCGGCGTCACGCGCTTCCGGCGCGGTGCGGAGGTCATGGGGTATGTCGCGCGCGGCGCCCAGGCCACCCACCTCGTGGTGCCGGAGGCGCAGCTGCTGCCCAAGCCGATCTCGCTGTCGTGGGAGATCGCGGGCTCGCTCTACGTCGCCGGCACGACCGCGCTCGGCGCGGTCGAGGGCCTCAACCTCGGGCGCGGCGACGTCGTGGTCATCACCGCCGCCGCGGGCGGCATCGGCTGCCTCGCCGCGCAGCTCGCCAAGGCCCGCGGGGCCGTCGTGGTCGGCACGACCGCCGAGGAGCGCTTCGACTTCATCCGGCAGTTCGGCATCATCCCGATCGGCTACGGCCCGGACTTGGCCGAGCGCGTCCGCGAGGTGTCCGGCGCGCCGGTGACCGCGTTCCTCGACTTCCTCGGGGGCCAGGCCGACGAGGCCGCGGCACTCGGCGTGCCGCCGACCCGCGTCTTCACCACGACCGACTGGGCCGCCGTCGAGGACCACGACGCCGTGAAGCTGTACGCCGGCGACACGATCGCACTCGGACGCATCGCGCAGCTCGTCGCCGACCGGCAGGTCCGCCTGCCGATCGCCGACGTCTTCTCGCTCGACGAGATCGGCGACGCCTACCGTCAGCTCGACCAGCGCGACTCCGCCGGCAAGATCGTGATCGGCATGAAGCTGGTCGAGTACAAAGGGCAGAAGGTCAAGCCCGCGCGCCTCAAGCAGCAGGACGTCACGATCGGCGTGCCCACGCCGCACGAGCGGCTGAACGTCGAGGGCGTGCTGCCGCCGGTCATCGGCGACGGCCGGGCGCGGCAGCTGCGCACGGGCCCGACGCCGACGGTCGCCGCCGCGGCACCGTCGATGCGCTGACGCGTGCGTCCGGCGCCCGGCGGAGACGCCCGGCGGGCGGCCCGAGCCCGCGGCATCCCCCCGGCGTTACGCGCCGAGCGCCGCCCGTAGGATTGTCCGCATGGCCGACGCCTCCTCGTTCTACATCACCACGCCCATCTTCTACGTCAACGACGTGCCCCACATCGGGCACGCCTACACCGAGGTCGCCGCCGACGTGCTCGCGCGGTACAACCGGCAGGCGGGGCGCGACACGTGGATGCTCACCGGAACCGACGAGCACGGCCAGAAGATCCTCCGCACCGCGACCGCCAACGGCGTGAGCCCCAAGGAGTGGGCCGACAAGCTCGTCGCCGAGGCGTGGAAGCCGCTGCTCGACACGGTCGACATCGCCAACGACGACTTCATCCGCACGACCGACGAGCGCCACGAGGCCAACGTCCAGAAGTTCCTGCAGAAGCTGTACGACGACGGCCACATCTACACGGGCGAGTACGAGGGCTACTACTGCGTCGGCTGCGAGGAGTACAAGCAGCCCTCCGAGCTGGTCGACGGCACGGGCGAGTACGAGGGGCAGCTCGTCTGCGCCATCCATTCGAAGCCGGTCGAGTTGCTGCACGAGAAGAACTACTTCTTCCGCATGTCGGCGTTCCAGCAGAAGCTGCTCGACCTCTACGAGTCGCGCCCCGACTTCGTGCAGCCCGAGTCGGCGCGCAACGAGGTCATGAGCTTCGTGCGCTCGGGGCTCGCCGACCTGTCGATCTCGCGCTCCACGTTCGACTGGGGCGTGAAGGTGCCGTGGGACGAGTCGCACGTCGTCTACGTGTGGTTCGACGCGCTGCTGAACTACATCACCGCCGTCGGCTACGGCCAGGACGACGAGCAGTTCGCCCGTCGCTGGCCCGCCCAGCACCTCGTCGGCAAGGACATCCTCCGCTTCCACGCGGTGATCTGGCCGGCCATGCTCATCGCCGCGGGCCTCGAGGTGCCCACGGGCGTGTTCGGCCACGGCTGGCTGCTCGTCGGCGGCGAGAAGATGTCGAAGTCCAAGCTCACCGGCATCGCGCCCGCGCAGATCACCGACACGTTCGGCTCCGACGCGTTCCGGTTCTACTTCCTCTCGGCGATCCACTTCGGCCAGGACGGCTCGTTCTCGTGGGAAGATCTGGCCGCGCGCTACCAGGCCGAGCTCGCCAACGGATTCGGCAACCTCGCGTCGCGGGTCATCGCGATGATCGGCCGCTACTGCGACGGCGAGGTGCCCGCCGGCGCCGAGCAGAGCGCCGCCGACCGCGAGATCGTGCGGATCGAGCGCGCGGCGACGGATGGCGCGTGGTCGGCGATCCAGCGCCTGCAGATCCACGAGGCCATCGCGTCGGCGTGGACGCTCGTCGACGCCCTCAACGGGTACCTCACGGTCGAGGAGCCGTGGGCCCTCGCGAAGGACCCGCACCAGCGGGAGCGCCTCGAGACGGTGCTCGCGACGGCGTACCACGGCCTCGGCACCCTCGCGGTGCTGCTCTCGCCGGTGCTGCCGAAGGCGACGGCGAAGCTGTGGTCGGCGCTCGGCGCCGAGGGCGCGGTCGACGACCAGCGCATCGACCTCGCGTACGAGTGGCCGCTCGGCACGCGGGTGTCGGCGCTCGAGCCGTTGTTCCCGCGCGTCGAGGTGGCTGAGTGACCTCTGGCGCGGATGGCGCGGCCCACCTCCGCACGCGGTCCGACGGGGGTCGCGCGGCCGAGTACCCGCCGCTGCCCGAGCCGCTCCGCGTCGCCGTCTACGACAACCACACGCACCTCGAGATCGCCGACGGTGCCCTCCCGCTGACCGCGCACGAGCACCTCGAGCGCGCGGCATCCGTCGGCGTCGCCGGCGCGGTGCAGGTCGGCACGGATGTCGCGACCAGCCGCTGGTCGGCCGAGCTCGCCGCACGCGAGCCGCGCCTGCTCGCGGCCGTGGCCCTGCACCCGAACGAGGCGCCCGGGCTCGCGGCGCGCGGGGAGCTCGACGCGGCGCTCGCCGTGATCGACGAGCTCGCCGGGCAGCCGCGCGTGCGCGCCGTCGGCGAGACCGGACTCGACTTCTACCGCACCGGCGACGACGGGCGCGATGCGCAGTTCCGCTCGTTCGAGGCGCACATCGAGATCGCCAAACGGCATGAGGTCGCGCTGCAGATCCACGACCGAGACGCGCACGACGAGGTCGTCGCGACGCTGCGCCGTGTCGGCGCGCCCGAGACGACGATCTTCCACTGCTTCTCCGGCGGCGAGGAGCTCGCCCGCCTCGCGGGCGAGGCGGGGTGGTACTGCTCGTTCGCCGGCAACCTCACGTTCAAGAACGCCGAGAACCTGCGCGAGGCGCTGCGCGTCGTGCCGCGCGAGCGCATCCTCGTCGAGACCGACGCGCCGTACCTCACGCCGGTGCCGCTGCGCGGCCGGCCGAACGCGCCGTACCTCGTGCCGCACACCATGCGGTTCATGGCCGACGTGCTCGACGCCGACCTCGACGAGCTGTGCGCGCAAGTGGCCGAGAACTCGGTGCGAGCATATGGGTCGTGGAACGAGGGCCTCGCGACATCCGGCACCGCGGGTTCGCCGTGACGCGGCGCGCCGCGACGACGGCCCGCCCGACCTGCCGCACCATCGAGACCGTGCGGGGGAGCAGGGCGTGAACGCGCATCGGCACGAGGCCGACGGCGTCGACCGCACGCCGCGCCTGCTCGGACCCGCCGAGATCCGCGACCTCGCCGAGCTGCTGGGCGTGACGCCCACCAAGAAGCTCGGCCAGAACTTCGTGCACGACGCCAACACCGTGCGCCGCATCGTGCAGGCCGCCGGGGTCGAGCGCGGCGAGACCGTGCTCGAGATCGGACCCGGGCTCGGCTCGCTCACGCTCGGCCTGCTCGAGGCCGGCGCCGACGTCATCGCCGTCGAGATCGACGGACGGCTCGCCGCGCAACTGCCGCACACCGTGAAGGTCATGCAGCCCGGCACGCGGCTCACGGTCGTGCACGACGACGCCCTCCGCGTCGAGGAACTGCCCGGCGAACCCGTGCGGCTCGTCGCGAACCTGCCGTACAACGTGTCGGTGCCCGTGCTGCTGCACCTGCTCGAGCGGTTCCCGTCGCTGCAGTCGGGCATCGTCATGGTGCAGGCCGAGGTCGGGCACCGGCTCGCGGCCGATCCGGGCTCGAAGGTGTACGGCGGCCCGAGCGTCAAGGCCGCCTGGTACGGGCGCTGGCGCATCGCCGGCCAGGTCTCGCGGATGGTGTTCTGGCCGGTGCCGAACGTCGACTCCGTGCTCGTCGGCTTCGATCGCGACGGCGCGCCCGGCGACCCGCCCGGCACCGACGCCGAGCGCGTCGCGGTGTTCGAGCTCGTCGACGCCGCGTTCCAGCAGCGGCGCAAGATGCTGCGGCAGTCGCTCTCCGCGAAGTTCGGCGGGTCGGCCGCGGCCGCGAGCGACGTGCTCGTGCGCGCGGGCGTCGACCCGCAGGCCCGCGGCGAGCAGCTCACCGTCGACGACTTCCTGCGGATCGCGCGCGCCGCGGCATCCGTCGCCGACTAGGCCTTGCGGTCGCGCCCGCGACCGGGAGTACGGTGTGGGCATGACGGACGGCAGCATCGGATCCTCCCGTGACGCCGCGGGCGAGCGCTCGGTCCAGGACGCCACCGGGAAGTCGCGCGAGGAGTGGTTCGCCATCCTCGACGACGCCGGCGCCTCGGGCTGGCGGCACGCCGAGACGGCCGCGTGGCTCGTCGCCGACCAGGGCGTCGACCCGTGGTGGTCGCAGCACGTGACCGTCGCGTACGAGCAGGCGCGCGGCATCCGCGACCCCGGGCAGCGACAGGACGGCACGTTCGAGGCGAGCGTGTCGCGCACCGTCGGGCTCGAGCCCGTCGCCGCGCTCGAGGCGCTCGCCGACGTGGTGGCCGCCGAGACCGGCGTCCAGCCGCTCGCGCGCAACACCTCGGCGCGGCATCCGACCGCGCGGTTCCACCTCGACGGCGGCGAGTTCCTGCTCGCCGGGTCGAGCCCGCGCGACGAGGGGCGGGCCTCGATCTCGCTCACGTGGGGTCGCATGCCCGACGGCTCGCGCATCGCCGATGTCAAGGCCGCGATGCGCGAGTGGCTGGCGCGGGTCGACGAGCGCATGCCCTAGCGTTGATCGCATGACGTTCGCGGCGACCGACGAGGCGGTGCACGTCCGGGCGCCCGGCAAGATCAACGTCTTCATGCGCGTCGGCGCGCTCGACGCCGACGGCTACCATGACGTCGCGACCGCCTACCAGGCGGTGTCGCTCTATGAAGACGTGCGCGCCTGGCCCGACGACGAGTTCTCCGTCGCGTTCTCGGGTTCGGTCGACACGTCGCTGCTGCCGACGGATGCCTCGAACCTCGCGATCCGCGCGGCGAAGCTGCTCGCCCGCCACGCGGGCGTTCCCGGCGGCGTGCGCCTCGAGATCGACAAGCACGTGCCCATCGCCGGCGGCATGGGCGGCGGGTCCGCCGATGCCGCAGCGACCCTCGTCGCGTGCGATGCGCTCTGGGGCACGGCGCTTCCGAAGGAGGAGCTGCACGCGCTCGCGGCGTCGCTGGGCGCCGACGTGCCGTTCGCGCTCTCGGGCGGCACTGCGATCGGCACCGGCCGCGGCGACCGGCTCAGCCCGGCGCTGGCGACCGGGTCGTTCCACTGGGTGCTCGCCGTCGCCGAGTTCGGGCTCTCGACGCCCGCGGTGTACCGCGAGCTCGACCGCCGGCGCGACGCGGGTCAGGACCCGGCATGGCGCGACCACGCGCACGGCGCGGCCGTCGCGCTCGACTCGCCCACGGTCGACACGGCCGTGCTGCAGGCCCTGCGCGCCGGCGACGCGCGGCGGCTCGCCCCCGCGCTGCACAACGACCTCCAGTCGGCCGCGCTGGCGCTCGCGCCGGGCCTCGCGGGCATCCTCCAGCTCGGCGAGGACAACGGTGCGCTGGCCGGACTCATCTCCGGCTCCGGGCCGACCGTCGCATTCCTCGTCGACGACGCCGACTCGGCGATCGAGCTGCAGGTCGCGCTCTCCGCGGCGCGGCTCACCGCGGTGCGCGTGCACGGGCCGGTGCACGGCGCCCGCGTCCTCACGCGCTGACGGCGCCGGCGTCATGGCCGCGATCGTGTTCTGTCCCGTCACGTTCAACCTCGCCGAGGTGACGCGCATGATCGAGGTCGCCCGCGCGCTCGACCCGCGGCACACCCCGGTGTTCATGGGGTACGAGGAGGACTTCGCGCAGCTCATCACCGACGCCGGCTTCGACTACCGCGCGGCCGCACCGGCGATGACCGCTGCCGAACGCGAGCAGGCACTGCGATTCGACCAGGGCCGAACGCTCCGCAGCCCGTTCACCGACGAACTCGTCGGCGCGCGCGTCGATGCCGAGCGTGCACTCATCCGCGCGGTCGACGCCGCGGCGGTCGTCATCGGCACGAACGCGACCTCGATGATCTCGGCCCGCGCCGAGCACGTGCCCCTGTTCTACGCCGTCCCCTTCGCCCTGACGCGGCCCCACGTCGAGCAGACCCGGCGACTGGGCCTCGTCCGCGGGTCCGGCCGCGGAGCCGGAGCGCTCGATCGGATGGCGACGGGCGCACTCCGCTGGGCGTACACCCATGCGCCGCTCGCGCCACGCGCCTTCTCGCGCGTCGCACGGGCGAACGGCGTGCGGCCGCTCCGGACCGTGGTGTCGCTGCTGGAGGCCGATCGGAACCTGCTGACCGTCATGCCGTGGGAGCTCGAGGGGTACACGCTGCCCGACGGCTACGAACGCGTCGGCCCGATCTTCGCTCGCCTCGACCTGCCGATCCCCGACCTCGTCATCGAGCTCGCCCGACGCGACGACCCGCTCGTCTACCTCGGGCTGGGGTCGTCGGCCGGCAGGGAGCTCGCACTGGCGGCGGCGGACCGGCTGGGCCGGCTGCCGGTGAACGTCATCGCGCCGATCCGGCACTACGTGCGGCCGGGCGACGTGCTGCCACCGAACGTGCACGTCACGGGGCTCCTGCCGACGCACCGGCTCGGCGGGCTCGTCGACGTCGCCGTGCTGCACGGCGGACAGGGCACCGTGCAGGCCGCGTGCGCCGCGGGTATCCCGTTCGTCGGCATGGGACTGCAGCCCGAGCAGGTCTGGAACGTGGACGTCTGCGTGGCGCAGGGGAACGCGATCGCGCTCGCGCCGAAGCAGGCGAGGACGCCGGCGCTCGCCGACGCGGTCACGCGCCTGCTCGACGATCCGGCGTTCCGGATGGCCGCGGATCGCATCCGTCGCGCGTACGAGGGCGAGGACGGCGCCCGGGCGAGCGCGCGGATCATCGAGCGCTCGATCGCGGCGTAGGGGCGGAGCCCCCGGCCGGGCAGCCCGCCGGCGTGCCCCCCCCCGGTACGCTGGGACGGATATGGCGCATCTGCTCGGGGCTGAAGCCCTGCACCTCGAGTTCCCCACCAAGGTGGTCTTCGACAAGGTCACCCTCGGCATCGACGAGGGCGACCGCATCGGCATCGTGGGCCGCAACGGCGACGGCAAGTCGACGCTGCTGAAGCTGCTGTCGGGGCGGCTCGAACCCGATGGCGGGCGCGTGACGGTGCGCCGCGGCGTCCGCATCGGCATGCTCGACCAGGCCGACACCGTCGACCCGGCCATGACGGTCGCCGAGGCCGTGGTGGGCGGCATCGAGGAGCACGTGTGGGCCGGCGACACGAAGGTGCGCGACGTCATCGCGGGCCTGCTCGCCGACGTGCCGTGGCACGGCCGCGTCGGCGACCTCTCGGGCGGCCAGCGCCGCCGGGTCGCGCTCGCGGCCCTCCTCATCGGCGACTGGGACGTGCTCTTCCTCGACGAGCCCACGAACCACCTCGACGTGGAGGGCATCGCCTGGCTCGCCGGGCACGTGAAGGGCCGCTGGGCGGCGAACGACGGTGCGCTCGTGGTCGTCACGCACGACCGCTGGTTCCTCGACGAGGTGTGCACGGCCACGTGGGAGGTGCACGACGGCATCGTCGAGCCGTTCGAGGGCGGCTATGCGGCGTACGTGCTGCAGCGCGTCGAACGCGACCGGATGGCCGCGGCATCCGAGGCCAAGCGCCAGAACCTCATGCGCAAGGAGCTCGCGTGGCTCCGCCGCGGCGCGCCCGCGCGCACGTCGAAGCCCAAGTTCCGGATCGACGCGGCCAACCAGCTCATCGAGAACGAGCCGCCGGTGCGCAACCCGGTCGAGCTCAACCGCCTCGCGGTGTCGCGGCTCGGCAAGGACGTGGTCGACCTGCTCGACGTGACGGTCGAGTATCCCGTGACGGATGGCGCGCCCGGCGGTTTCGAGACGCGTCCGGCTTCGCCGGGCGCTCCTCAACCAGCGGTGAGGACGGTGCTGCACCAGCTCGAGTGGCGGATCGCGCCGGGGGAGCGGACCGGCATCCTCGGCGTGAACGGCGCCGGCAAGTCGACGCTGCTGAAGCTCGTGACGGGCGAGGTGCAGCCGACGACCGGGCGGGTCAAGCGCGGCACGACCGTGAAGATCGCGGTGCTCAGCCAGGAGCTCGCCGAGCTCGACGACTGGGCCGACGAGCGCGTGAGCGCGGTGGTCGCCGCGCAGAAGACGAGCTACGTGTTCGGCTCCGGATCGAAGGCGGTCGAGCTCTCGCCGGGCCAACTGCTCGAACGGCTCGGGTTCACCAACCAGCAGCTCGCGACGCCCGTCAAGGACCTCTCGGGCGGCCAGAAGCGGCGCCTGCAGCTCCTGCTGATCCTGCTGCAGGAGCCGAACGTGCTGATCCTCGACGAGCCCACGAACGACCTCGACACCGACATGCTCGCCGCCATCGAGGACCTGCTCGACGCGTGGCCCGGCACGCTGCTCGTCGTCAGCCACGACCGGTATCTCGTCGAGCGCGTGACCGACCGGCAGGTCGCGATCCTCGACGGGCACCTGCGCGACCTCCCGCGCGGCGTCGACCAGTACCTCGAGCTGCGGAAGCAGCAGCAGCTGGGTTCCGGAGTCGCGGCCCGCCCGGCCGTGCCGGTTGCGGCGCAGCCGGTCGTCGCGGCGCTCACCGGCGCCGACCGCCGCGCCGCCGAGAAGGAGCTCGCCTCGATCGACCGGCGCCTCGAGAAGCTGCAGGCGCAGATCGCCGAGCAGCACGAGAAGCTCGCGCGCCACGACCAGTCCGATTACGTGGGCCTCGGCGTGCTCGGCGACGAGCTGAGCGGGCTCGAGGCCACCGTGGCCGACCTCGAGACGCGCTGGCTCGAAGTATCCGAACAGATCGAAGGCTGATCACGCAGGATCTGTGACGCTCGATGACCGGGTGGTCAATAGCGCGCAGATCCTTCGCCTAACGTGGAAGTGCGCCCGCGATCGCGGCATCGACGCCCCCACCGCATCCTCGGATGGCGGAGCCATGCCGTCTCCACCACGCCACACCCGGCGATCGTTCGCGCGCGCCCACGTGAAAGGAACGCACCGCCATGCCCAGCACCCGAACCAAGATCCTCGCCGCGCTCGCCGCCGCCCCGCTCGTCATCGGCCTCTCGGCCTGCGCCGCGGGCGCGGGCGCCGAGGGCGATGACGTCGTCCGCATCGGCGTCGTCGGCAAGTCAGACCCGCAGTGGCCCGCCTTCGAGGAGGCCGCCGCCGAGGCCGGCATCGAGATCGAGCTGGTCGACTTCGCCGACTACGCGCAGCCGAACCCCGCGCTCACCGAGGGCGAGCTCGACCTCAACCAGTTCCAGCACATCGTCTACCTCGCCGACTACAACGTCTCGGCCGACGAGGACCTCACGCCGATCGGCGCGACCGCGATCTACCCGCTGGGCCTGTACTCGACCAAGTACGACACGGTCGACGACATCGAGGCCGGCGAGACCGTCGCGGTGCCCGACGACCCCTCGAACCTCGCGCGGGCGCTCCTCGTGCTCCAGTCGGCGGGACTCATCGAGCTGAAGGACGGCGGTTCGATCTTCTCGACGGTGGCCGACATCGACGAGGCGAACTCCAAGGTGAAGGTCACGCCCCTCGAGGCGTCGCTGACCCCGACGAGCCTGCCGGATGTCGCGGCCGCCGTCATCAACAACGACTTCGTCGAGGACGCGGGGCTCACGTTCGCCGACGCGATCGCGAAGGACGACCCGTCCGACCCGAACGCGCTGCCGTACGTGAACATCTTCGCCGCGCGCGACGACGACAAGGACGACGAGACCTACCTCAAGCTCGTCGAGATCTTCCAGACCGACCCCGAGGTGCAGGCCGGGCTGCTCGAGTCCTCGGGCGACACGGCCGTACCGCTCACCACGCCCGTCGCCGACCTCGAGGCGTCGCTCGCCGACGTCGAGGACGACACCCGGGCACAGGGCTAGTCACGCACGCATCGATCGTGCACGCCAGCGGGTGGCGGGCGCCCCGAACGGGCCCCGCCACCCGCCGACGCGTGCGTGGAGGAGGAATCCCATGGCGCTCGTGACCCTCGAGCACGTCACCAAGTCCTACCCCGCAGCCGACCGGAAGTCGGCGGCGGTGTCCGCCGTCGACGACGTCTCGCTCGACATCGAGGCGGGCGACGTCTACGGCATCATCGGCTACTCGGGCGCCGGCAAGTCGACGCTGGTGCGCCTCGTGAACGCGCTCGAGCCCGCGACGAGCGGCTCGATCCGCATCGACGGCCGCGAGATCACGGGGCTCGCCGAGCGGGAGCTGCGCGGCATCCGCCTCGGGATCGGCATGATCTTCCAGCAGTTCAACCTGTTCGACGCGAAGACGGTGCGCGGCAACGTCGCCTACCCGCTCAAGGTCGCGGGCTGGAAGCAGGCCGACATCCGGTCCCGGGTCGACGAGCTGCTCGAGTTCGTCGGGCTCGCCGACAAGGCCTCGGCGCACCCCGACCAGCTCTCGGGCGGGCAGAAGCAGCGCGTGGGCATCGCCCGCGCGCTCGCGACGCGCCCGCGCATCCTCCTCGCCGACGAGGCGACGAGCGCGCTCGACCCCGAGACGACGCAGGAGGTGCTGGCGCTCCTCAAGCGCGTCAACCAGGAGCAGGGCGTCACGATCATCGTCATCACGCACGAGATGGACGTCATCCAGTCGATCGCGACCAAGGTCGCCGTGATGGACCGCGGCCGGGTCATCGAGCACGGCGACGTGTTCGACGTGTTCTCGAGCCCGCACCATCCGTCGTCGCAGAAGTTCGTCGGCACGGTCGTCAAGGGCATCCCGTCGCCGGCCGAGCTCGCGGTGCTGCGCGAGCGACACGAGGGCCGCATCGTCACGTGCTCGTTCCGCGACGGCGACGCGTCGCAGGCGCAGGTGTTCGTCGACCTCGCCGCAGCCGGGCTCGAGTTCGAGCTCGTCTACGGCGGCATCAACGACATCCGCGGCCGTGCCTTCGGCCACCTCACCCTGGCGATCCGGGGCGAGGATGCCGCGATCGACCGTGCGATCGCCACGATCTCGACGCACGCCGACGTGACGGAGGCCCGCTGATGGACACGCTCATCGAGCTCGCGCCCGAGTTCTGGACGGCCGCCGCCGAGACCTTCTACATGGTCGCGCTCACGATGCTGTTCGGCGGTGCGGGCGGGTTCCTGCTCGGCACGGGCCTCTACGTCACGCGCCGCGGCGGACTGCTTCCCAACGCGGTCGTGAACAACACCCTGAACGTCGTCATCAACTTCTTCCGACCCATCCCGTTCATCATCTTCATCGCCGCGGTGCAGCCGGTGACGCGCGCGGTGATCGGCACGGGCATCGGCACGGATGCCGCGATCTTCGCGCTCTCGCTCGCGGCCTCGTTCGCGATCGGCCGCATCGTGGAGCAGAACCTCATCACGGTGCGCCCCGGCGTCATCGAGGCGGCGCGGTCGATGGGGGCCGGCCCGTGGCGGATCCTCGGCACGGTCGTCGTGCCCGAGGCGCTCGGACCGCTGATCCTCGGCTACACGTTCATCGTGATCGCGGTGATCGACATGTCGGCCATGGCCGGCCTCATCGGCGGCGGCGGCCTCGGCTACTTCGCGCAGCTCTACGGCTACCGGCAGTTCGAGCCGGTCGTCACCTGGGCGGCGGTGCTGCTCATCGTGGTGTTCGTGCAGGTCGTGCAGTACCTCGGCAACTGGCTCGCGCGCAAGGTGCTGCGCCGGTAGGGCACGGGCGGATGCCACGGCGACGCGTCGCACACGTGGCATCCGCCCCATCGGTGCTCAGGCGGCCCCGACGCCGACCGCGATGCGGTCCCGCTCGACGAAGATCGGACGGGCTGCCGGTCGCCGCCACAGCGCGAGTGCCGTCACGGCGCCGATCACGGCGAGGCCCGCGAGGATCGACCAGGCGAGCCCGAATCCGGAGTGCGTGCCGACCCACCCGGCGATGGGGTAGGTCAGGAGCCAGGCGAGGTGCGACAGCGAGAACTGGGCGGCGAACGCGGCGGGCAGGTCGGCCGGCGACGACGACGCGCGGATCACCCGGCCGGTCGGGGTGACGACCAGCGCCATCCCCGCGCCGATGGTCGCCCAGACGGCCGCGGTGACCGGCCACGCGGCGATCCCGGTGGCGATCATCGAGATCGCGGCGATCACTCCGACGAGCAGCACCGCCGCTCCTGACATCATCACCGTGCGCTCGGCCATGCGGTCGAGCACGCGAGGCAGGGCGAGCGCGACCAGGAGCGTGCCCCCGCCGGACGCTGCGAACATCCAGGCCACGTCGGCCTGCGTACCGCCGAGCTCGTCCCGGACGTAGTTGACCGTGCTGACGATCACGATGGACCCGGCGGCGGCGACCACGAGGTTCAGCGCCACCACGCCGCGGAGGCGGGGGGTGGTGGCGAACGTCCTGATCCCCGACGACAGCCGCTGCCAGATCCTGGTGTGGCGGCTCGGCCGTGCGTTGGGCACGCGCGTCGAGAGCACCAGGGCGGCCGACGCGACGAAGGCGATCGACGTGCCGACGAACAGCCAGTCGAAGGCCATGAAGGTCAGGGCGACGGCGGCGAGCACCGGGCTCAGCAGGCTCTCCATGGTGTAGGCGACCTGGGAGGCGGACAGGGCGCGGGTGTAGTCGGATTCCGTCGTCACGATGTCGGGGATGACGGCCTGGAACGTCGGCGTGAATGCCGCCGATGCGGCCTGCAGGACGCCGATCAGGACGTAGATGTGCCAGATCTCGGTGACGAACGGCAGCGCGAGCACCACGGCCGCCCGGACCACGTCGAGCAGGGTCAGGAACATCCGTCGCGGAAGGCGATCCGCGTAGGCCGCGGCCAGCGGGGCGATGAGGACGTACATGACCATCTTGATCGTCAGCGCCGTGGCGAGGACGGCGGCGGCATCGCGGCCGGCGAGCTCGTAGGCGAGCAGGCCCAGCGCCACGGTCGCCAGTCCGGTGCCGAACAGTGCGATCACCTGGGCGGTGAACAGGTGACGATAGTCACGGATCGCGAACAGGCGCATGATGACTCCTCGGTCGGCTGTGGTGCGTTCTCTGCAACCAGACAACCAGATACCCCTGGGGGGTATTCCCGATTCGTGCGACGTGTCAGGCGAACCCGAGCGAGAGCTTCCTCAGCAGCGCCGCGAGCCGTCGCTGCTCGGCCGGCGGCAGGCCCGCGAGCAGCTCGGCCTCGGCGTCGACGAGCCGCGTGATCGCGGCGTCGACGCGGGTCACGCCGGCGGGCGTCATCTCCACGAGGATGCCGCGACCGTCGTGCGGGTCGGTCTGCCGGGTCACGAGGCCACGTGCGACGAGCCGGTCGATGCGGTTGGTCATCGTGCCGCTCGAGACGAGCGTCTGCGCGAGCAGCGCCTTCGGCGGCAACCGGAACGGCGCACCTGCGCGGCGCAGCGCCGAAAGGACGTCGAACTCCCACGACTCCAGCTCGGAGCGCTCGAACGCCTGCTTGCGCGCGCGGTCGAGCAGCTTCGAGAGCCGCCCCACCCGGGAGAAGACCTGCAGCGGTGCGAAGTCGAGGTCGGGCCGCTCGCGTTCCCAGTCGTCGACGATCCGGTCCACCTCGTCCGCGTCCGCCGTCATGCCGCCAGTATCGCATCGGCTCCGCGGCATCCCCGTTCAGAGCCGGCGGATGGCGCGTGGCAGACTTGGTAGGCGCTCGGCCCACCCCGCCGGCGCGGTCCGCCATGGTGTAACGGCAGCACGACAGCCTTTGGAGCTGTGAGGACCAGGTTCGAATCCTGGTGGCGGAGCCGACGACATATGACGCCACCGAAGCGCCCGGGTCCCGGGGAGCGACCGCGATTCACCGATCAGCGTTCGGAGCCGGTTCCGATTCCGGCGCCCGCCGACGCCTGAGGCGCGGGAACTCGAAGAGCACGGTGCCGACGAGGTATCGCGCCAGCAGCCAGCAGCCGACGCCCATCACCAGCACGACGAGCGTGTACGTCGCCGGCGCCGGGAGGACTGCTCCGAACGCGAGCGTCACGAGCCAGATGAGCGGCACATGCGCGGTGTAGAACGCGATCGATCGCCGGCCGACCCACTCGAGCCATCCCACGCGCCGCATCCGCGACGCGAACCACACGAGGCCGACGACACCCACGACCGAGAACAGGAACGGCCGCCAGTGCGCGACAGGCGCGTAGCCGTGGACCGTCGCCGAGTACACGGCCCAGGCGGATGCGGCCAGCACTCCGAGGGCGGGGAGCAGAGGCCCACGACGGAGCCACCATCCGAGCCACCGCGACAGTGCGGCGCCGGCGAAGAAGTAGAGGCCGAACCAGAGGGTGCTGTTGATCAACCAGTTCTCGGTGTGGACGAGCTCCATCGCCGGGATTCCGGCGAGCAGGAGGAGGCCGGGGTGGATCCACTTCGTCACGAGCCCGATCGCATAGCAGACGAGCAGCACGCCGAGGTACCAGAGATGGGAGTCCTCACCGAGCCAGAATCCGGGGCTTGTGGCGTCGGCAGACCCCCACCCGATCAGCAGGAGGACGACCGACCAGACCAGGAGCGGCCAGGCGATGCGCCGCAGCTTGCCCGCAGCGAAGACGGGCACCGGTTTCGACAGCGACTGGTCGAGAAGGAGCCCGGACAGGAACATCAGCATGGGGATCCGGTAGACCGAGAGGACGTCGAACGCCCAGTCGATGCCGGTCGGAACAGTGGGGTACGGGATCGAGAACGCATGCCACAGTGCGACGAGGAGCACTGCTGCGCCCCGCAGGGCGTCCATCCAATACCGACGGCCGGTCGGGTCGATGGTCGCCGTCACCGTCGCGGGTACCGGATCGCCGGAGTGCCGATCGCCGTGCCCGCGCGTCGACGCGACGGCTTCGCGGTCCTCGGGCATGCGCGTGAGCCTACACGCATGCAGACCGTGCACCGCGCTCGCAGACGGTCGCCGTCATGATGCGCAGCTCGTCGCATGTGAAGATGGTTGCTGTCTCCGAACCGACCCCGCCGGGGAGGGAACGGGTACAGTCCGCCGATCTGGGTCCGGTGTCCCTCGCGATGCCGGCAGGTTCGAATCCTGGTGGCGGAGCATGGACAACAACCTCGCGATCATCGTGCTCGCCGCGGGCCAGGGCACGCGCATGAAGTCGGCCACCCCGAAGATCCTGCACCCGCTCGCCGGCGCGCCCATCATCGCGCACGTGCTCGCGACGGCGCGTGCGCTCGACGCGGCGCACGTGGTCGCGGTGGTGCGCCACGGGCGCGACCTCGTGGCGCAGGCGATCGAGACCGAGCTGCCCGGCACCGTCATCGTCGACCAGGACGAGGTCCCGGGCACGGGTCGCGCCGTCGAGCAGGCCGTCGAGGCGCTCCCCGCCGAATTCTCCGGCGACGTGCTCGTGCTGAACGGCGACGTGCCCCTGCTCAATGCCTCGACGCTCACCGAGCTGCTCGACCGGCACCGGGCCGACGGGCTCGCCGCGTCGGTGCTCTCGGCGCGCTACGACGACCCGACCGGGTACGGCCGCATCGTGCGCGCCGCCGACGGCGCGTTCGACCGCATCGTCGAGCAGAAGGACGCCACCGAGGAGGAGCTCGCGATCGACGAGGTCAACGCGGGGATCTACGCCTTCGGCGTCAACGCCCTCCGCGACCAGCTCGCGAACCTCACGCTCGAGAACTCGCAGGGCGAGAAGTATCTCACCGACGTGATCGAGCACCTCCGCGCCGCGGGCTCCGAGGTGAAGGCCCGCCCGGTCTCGGAAGCGTGGCTCGTCGCGGGCATCAACGACCGCGCGCAGCTCTCCGAGGCGGCCGCGCGCCTGAACGCGCTCATCGTGCGCGGCTGGCAGCTGGGCGGCGTCACGATCGAGGACCCGGCGACGACCTGGATCGACCTGGCCGTCCGGATCGAGCCCGACGTCACCATCCGCCCCGGCACCCAGCTGAAGGGCGCGACCGCGATCGCGACCGGCGCAATCGTCGGGCCCGACACCACGCTCGTCGACTGCGAGGTCGGTGCGAACGCCGAGGTCAAGCGCACGGATGCCACGCTCGCCGTCGTCGGTCCCGGCGCCTCGGTCGGCCCGTTCGCCTACCTGCGGCCCGGCACCGTGCTCGACGCCGACGGCAAGATCGGCACGTTCGTCGAGACGAAGAACGTGCACATCGGGGCGGGCAGCAAGGTGCCGCACCTCTCCTACGTGGGCGACACCGAGGTCGGCATCGGCTCGAACATCGGCGCCGGATCGATCACCGCGAACTACGACGGCGTGAACAAGCACCGCACGACGATCGGCTCCCACGTGCGCACCGGATCGCACGGCGTGTTCGTCGCGCCCGTTACGATTGGGGACGGCGCCTACACGGGCGCCGGCACGGTCGTCCGCAAGGACGTCCCCGCCGGTGCGCTCGCCGTGAACGTCGCGCCGCAGCGCAACCTCGACGGCTGGGTCCTCACGCACCGCGCGGGCACCTCGGCGGCCGAGGCCGCGACCGCGGCGCAGGCGGCGGAGGCGGAGCGATCCGCGCCGGACGCCGACGAGCGAGACGAACACTAGGGGCACGGGCCGGTGGGAAGGACAGCACACATGTCGGGAATCGAGACCACCGGATCGAAGCGCCTCGTGCTCGTCTCCGGGCGCGCGCACCCCGAGCTCGCCGAGCAGATCGCGGTGGAGCTCGGCACCGAGCTGATGCCCACCGACGCGCGCACCTTCGCCAACGGCGAGCTCTACGCCCGCTTCGACGAGAGCGTGCGCGGCACCGACGCGTTCGTGATCCAGTCGCACGCGGCGCCCATCAACGAGTGGCTGATGGAGCAGCTCATCATGGTCGACGCCCTCAAGCGGGCCTCCGCCAAGCGCATCACGGTGGTCTCGCCGTTCTACCCCTACGCCCGTCAGGACAAGAAGGGCCGCGGCCGCGAGCCGATCTCGGCGCGCCTCGTCGCCGACCTCTACAAGGCCGCCGGCGCCGACCGCATCATGTCGGTCGACCTGCACGCCGCCCAGATCCAGGGCTTCTTCGACGGCCCGGTCGACCACCTGTTCGCGATGCCGGTGCTGCTCGAGCACTTCCGCACGCTGCTCGACCCCTCGACGCTCACCGTGGTCTCGCCCGACATGGGGCGCGTGCGCGTGGCCGACATCTGGTCCGACAAGCTCGGCGCGCCGCTCGCCATCATCCACAAGCGTCGCGACCCGCTCGTGCCGAACCAGGTCTCGGTGCACGAGATCGTCGGCACCGTCGAGGGTCGCGTGTGCCTCCTCGTCGACGACCTCATCGACACCGGTCGCACCATCGTGAAGGCGGCCGAGGCCCTGAAGAAGAACGGCGCCACCGGCGTGGTCGTCGCGGCGACCCACGCGGTGTTCTCGAACCCCGCTGTCGAGATCCTGCAGTCCGACTTCATCGACCGGGTCGTGGTCACCGACACGCTCCCGGTGCCGATCGAGAAGCGCTGGGACCGCCTCACGGTGCTGCCCATCGCGCCGCTGCTGGCGCGCGCCATCCACGAGGTCTTCGACGACGGCTCGGTCACGAGCATGTTCGACGGGGCGGCCTGAGCATGACGGATGCCGCGGAGCGACCGTGGTTCGCGAGCTACGCGCCGGGCGTGCCGCATGAGCTCCCGGCGCCCGGGGGGTCGCTGTTCGACCTGATCGAGGCCTCCGCGGCCGAGTACCCCGACCGGCCGGCGCTGGAGTTCTTCGGCCGGGTCACGACCTACGCCGAGATGCTCGAGCAGGTCGAACGGGCAGCCGAGGGCCTGCGTCGCCTCGGCGTGCAGCAGGGCGACCCGGTCGGCATCGTGCTGCCGAACTGCCCGCAGCACGTCGTCGCGTTCTACGCGGTGCTGCGCCTCGGCGCGATCGTCGTCGAGCACAACCCGCTCTACACGCCGCGCGAGCTGCGACACCAGTTCGAGGACCACGGCGCACGCGTGGTCATCGCGTGGGACAAGGTCGTCGGCACCATCCAGGACTTCCCCGACGACCTGGCCATGCGCCACATCGTCTCGGTCGACCTCACCCGTGCGATGCCGTTCGCGACGCGGGCCGCGCTGCGGCTGCCGATCGCGAAGGCGCGCGAGGCGCGCGAGGCGCTCACCACGTCGGTGCACGACACCGTGACGTGGCGCGAGCTCGTGTCATCCGACCGCATCGCACCCCACCTGCGCGCACCCGACGTCGGCGACGTCGCACTGATCCAGTACACGAGCGGCACGACCGGCAACCCGAAGGGCGCGACGCTCACGCACCAGAACCTGCTCGCGAACGCCGCGCAGGCCCGCGCCTGGGTGCCCGAGATCGAGCGCGGCACCTCGGTCGTGTACGCCGTCCTGCCGATGTTCCACGCGTACGGGCTCACGCTGTGCCTCACGTTCGCGATGAGCATGGGGGCGCGGCTCGTGCTGTTCCCGCGCTTCGATCCCGACCTGGTGCTGAAGGTCGTGAAGAAGCGCCCGCCGACCTTCCTGCCCGCGGTGCCGCCCATCTACGAGCGGCTCACGAAGGCCGCGGTGGAGCAGGGCGTCTCGCTCCGCGGCATCCGCATCGCCATCTCGGGGGCCATGCCGCTCTCGCCCGACGTCGTCGAGCCGTGGGAGGCGCAGACCGGCGGGTACCTCGTCGAGGGCTACGGCCTGTCGGAGTGCTCGCCCGTGCTCATGGCCAACCCCGTCGCGCCGACCCGGCGCGCCGGCACCGTCGGCCTCCCGCTGCCCGACACCGAGTGCCGCGTCGTCGACCCCGACCACCCCACCCAGGACGTGCCGGCCGGGGAGCGCGGCGAGCTCGTCGTGCGCGGCCCGCAGGTGTTCCAGGGGTACTGGCACAAGCCCGAGGAAACCGCGGCGGTCTTCGTCGACGACCCCGCGGGCGGCGCGCCGTGGTTCCGCACGGGCGACATCGTCACGATCGACGCAGACGGCTTCGTGCGCATCGTCGACCGCATCAAGGAGCTCATCATCACGGGCGGCTTCAACGTCGCGCCGAGCGAGGTCGAGGAGGCGATCCGCCACCATCCCGACGTCGAGGACTGCGCCGTCGTGGGCCTGCCCGACGAGCGCACGGGCGAGCAGGTCGTCGTCGCGGTCGTCCTACGGCCGGGTGCCTCGCTCGACGCGGAGTCGATCCGGTCGCTCGCGCGCGAGCGCCTCACGGCGTACAAGGTGCCGAAGCGCGTGGTGCAGGTCGACGACCTGCCCCGCTCGCTCATCGGCAAGGTCATCCGGCGCCAGGTCAAGGAGCGACTGCTCGCCGAGTGAGCGGCCGCCGTCGGCGACGGACGCCGCCGACTACGTCGGGCGCCCCGGCTCGGTGAACCGCGGCGCCGCGGGCATGAGCCCGAGGTTGCCCAGGAGCGTGTCGTGGCCGGCGCCCGACGGGTGCGCGAAGCAGAGCCATCCGGGACCGCCCTGCGCGAACACGTCGAAGGCGACCCCCGACGCGGCGCCCAGGTCGTACGCGTTGGCGTAGATCGCGCAGGCCCGCTCGGCCGCGGACCGCGCGACCCCGATCGCGGAGAGCACGAGCGGGAGGAGCATCGCGACGAGCGCGACGAGCACGACGACGCGCAGCATCCGCCGGCGGCGCTCGGTGCGGAGCGGGCGGGAGTCCTCCTCGAACTCGGGATGCCAGTCGGTCATCGGCTCCCTCCCTCGACGAGCACGGACGCGACGCCGGCGAGGCTCGCGACCACGGTGGCGGCGGCGACACCGGGCAGCGCCCAGCGCGGCGGCGTGATGGTCAGGATATCGCCTGAGAGTTGGCGGCGCCTGATCGCGCCGACCGCGACCGTCGCGCCCGCGGCGGCGAAGAGCACCGCCCCGATCGCGATCAGCGAGGCCTCGCCGAGCACGAGCCCGGATCGGACGGCGAGCAGCGCGTTCACCGCGATGGCGAGCGAGGTGCGGCCCCACGCGAGCGCGGTGCGCTCGGGCTGCAGCCCGGGGTCGCCGTTCGCGGGAATGCGGTGCGCGGGCACGGGGGAGGCCTCAGGAGAGGATCAGCACGACGGTGAGCACCGCCGCGGTGACGAGGCTCGTCGCGGCGAGCACGGGCAGCGCCCAGCCGTACGGCAGGGGCCGTCCGTGCCGCATCGCGATCTCGTTCGCGCGCCACCGCGTGTACGCGATGACGCTGAGTGCGGTCGAGACGACGCCGAGCCCGACGGCGATGACGACGAGCACGACGCGCGGCTCGAGGCCGGTCGCGAACTGGTGCAGCAGCACGCCGCCCGCGAGCAGCGCGAGCGCGGTGCGGATCCAGGCGAGGAACGTCCGCTCGTTCGCGAGCGTGAAGCGGTAGTCGGGGTCCTGCCCCTCCTCCTGCCACGACGGCCTGCCCATGACCTGTTCCTCGCCCGCGCGCCCGGTGCGTCGGCTCAGTGCGACGAGGGCGTGGTCTCGATCTCCGACCGGTCGCCCGACCACAGCGTGTGGAACACGCCCGGCTTGTCGACGCGCTTGTAGGTGTGGGCGCCGAAGAAGTCGCGCTGGCCCTGCACGAGCGCGGCCGGCAGGCGGTCGGCGCGGAGGCCGTCGTAGTACGCGAGCGACGACGAGAACGCCGGCGTCGGGATGCCCGCGCCCGCGGCGACCTGCACGACGCGGCGCCAGCTCTCTTGCGCGCCCGCGACGGCGTCGCGGAAGTACGGCGCGGTCACGAGTGCGACGAGGCCGGGCTGGTCGGCGTACGCCTCGGCGATGCGGTTGAGGAACCGGGCGCGGATGATGCAGCCCGCGCGCCAGATCTTCGCGATGTCGCCCTTGTGCACGTCCCAGCCGAACTGCTCGGCGCCCGCGACGATCTCGTCGAAGCCCTGCGAGTAGGCGATGATCTTCGACGCGTAGAGGGCGCGGCGCACATCCTCGACGAAGGCGTCGGCGTCGGCGTCGGCGACCGTCCAGTCGCCCGAGGGGCCGGGCAGGTCGGCCGACGCCTCGCGCTGGGCGCGCTTCGACGACAGGCTGCGCGCGAACACGGCCTCGGCGATGCCCGACACGGGGACGCCGAGGTCGAGGGCGTTCTGCACCGTCCAGGCGCCCGTGCCCTTGGCGCCGGCCTCGTCGAGGATGACGTCGACGAGCGGCAGGCCGGTCGCAGTATCCGTCTGGCGCAGCACCTCGGCCGTGATCTCGATGAGGTAGCTCTCGAGCTCGCCGGTGTTCCACTCGGCGAAGATGTCGGCGATCTCGGCCGGGCTCTTGCCGGTGCCCTGGCGGATGAGGTCGTACGCCTCGGCGATGAGCTGCATGTCGGCGTACTCGATGCCGTTGTGCACCATCTTGACGAAGTGGCCGGCGCCGTCGGTGCCGACGTGGGTCACGCACGGCTCGCCCTCGGCGACCGCGGCGATCGAGGCGAGGATCGGGCCGAGCGTCTCGTACGACTCGGCAGAGCCGCCGGGCATGATCGAGGGGCCGTTGAGCGCGCCCTCCTCGCCGCCCGAGATGCCGGCGCCGACGAAGTGGATGCCGGTCGGCGCGATCTCGGCCTCACGACGGATGGTGTCGTGGAAGTTCGCGTTGCCGCCGTCGACGATGATGTCGCCCGGCTCGAAGCGCGAGACGAGCTCGGAGATGACGGCGTCGGTGCCCTTGCCCGCTTGCACCATGATGATCGCGGTGCGGGGCTTGGCGAGCGAGGCGACGAACTCGTCGTAGCCCTCGGAGGCGACGAACCCGGCCTCGGGGTGCTCGGTGGTCAGCGTGCGGGTGCGCTCGGGGGAGCGGTTGAAGACCGCGACGGTGTTGCCCTCGCGGCTGGCGAGGTTGCGGGCCAGGTTCGAGCCCATGACGGCGAGGCCGACGACTCCGATGTTGGCGCTGGCGGGGGTGGTGCTCTCGGGCATGCTCGTGCTCCTGCGTCGGTGCGGTTTCCGGCACCACGCTAGCAGTCGGGTGCCGATCAAGAATCAGACGTCAATCAGTATGGCACCGAATAAGTATGATTTATAAATCGGATGGCGCGGTGTGACGGTGTGCCTGCTCGGTCACGTCGCCGGCAGGGCCCGCGGAAGGTCGCGCCACGTGCGTTCCACGTCGTCGGCCGTGCGGCCGAGCACCCGCAGCATCGCCTCGCGCGCCGCGTCGGCCCGGCCGGCGAGGATGGCGTCGGCCACGTCGACGTGCCACTGCATCGCGTCCTCGCTGGGCCGCGTCGGCATGAGCCCGCTCGAGGTGCGGCCGCGCAGCACCTCGCCGACGGCGTCGCCGAGCGCCGCGAACATCTCGTTGCCCGAGGCGCGCAGCACCGTGCGATGGAACTCGACGTCGAGCTCGAGGAACGCGTCGGCGTCGCCCGCGCGGCCGGCGGTCCGCATCGCGGCGGCGATGCGCATGAGCTCGCTCGCGAGCGCCGGCGGCGCGAAGCGTGCGGCGAGCTCGGCCGCCACCGGTTCGACGGCGGTGCGCAGCTCGGTGAGCGAGCGCAGTTGCGCGCCCTTCTGCTCGGACTCGAGGCGCCAGCGGATCACCGACGGGTCGAAGAGGGTCCACGAGCTCACCGGCAGCACGCGGATGCCGACGCGCTTGACGGTCTCGACGAGCCCGAGCGACTGCGCCACGCGCACGGCCTCGCGCACGACCGACCGCGAGACGCGCAGGTCGTCCTCGAGCGCGTCGGTGCGCAGCACCGTGCCGGGCGCGAGCTCGCCCGAGACGATCCGCGTGCCCAGATGCTCGACGGCCAGGTCGTGCAGGCGGGAGCTCATGGGTCGAGGATAACGGCGCGGCTCGGTGCGGCCGCGGCATCCCGGTCGGTGGTCGGCTGCGTCATCCGGTAGACTGGGCGATTGAACTTCGGCGAGGGATGCCGCCGGAGGCCGGGTCCGCCCGGCCGCGGCATCCGTGATCGACGCGGTGGAAGCGAGCTTCACGGCTGTTCCTCACGCGCATGCGTTCGAGTTGAAGACAGACACCCATACCCTGGGCCGCGAGCCCGCAAGGAGCCATCATCATGGACGAAGACAACAAGGTCGTCGCCGAGACGCGCGAGTCGTTCGGCAAGGGCGCGGCCCGCAAGATCCGCGCCGCCGGCAAGATCCCCGCCGTGCTCTACGGCCACGGCACCGACCCCCGCCACCTCACGCTGCCGGGCCACCAGATCCTGCTGCTCGTCCGCAAGGCCAACGCCGTGCTCGAGCTCCAGATCGGCAGCAAGACCGAGCTCGCGCTCGTGAAGGACGTGCAGAAGGACCCGGTGCACCAGGTCATCGAGCACCTCGACCTCATCGTCGTCAAGCGCGGCGAGAAGGTCCAGGTCGAGGTCCCCGTGCACGTCGAGGGCGAGCCCGCCTCGGGCACCATCGCCGACCTCGACGCGACGACCCTCTCGCTCGAGGTCGAGGCGACCCACATCCCCGAAAACGTCCTCGTCAGCGTCGAGGGCCTCGAGGACGGCACCAAGCTGTTCGCCAGCGACGTCGAGCTGCCCAAGGGCGCCGCGCTGCTCAGCGACCCCGAGACGCTCGTGATCAACGTGCACGTGCCGCAGAAGGTCGACCTGGGCGAGGAGGCCGCCGAGGCCGAGGCCGCTGAGGGCGCCGAGGGTGAGGCCGCCGAGGCTCCCGCCGAGGCCGCCGAGGGCGAGTCGGCCGAGTAGCCGACCCAGCTTCGTCGCGAGGGCCCGCGGCGCCGCATCCGGGTACGCTCGGATCGCGGGGCCGCGGGCCCTCCGCCGTTCCCGACATCCCCTGCTCCGGAGGCATCCGTGAACCTCTTCGACCGCCTCCTCAACCGCCGGAAGGACGAGGCCGTGTCCGACAACACCTGGCTCGTGGTCGGCCTCGGCAACCCCGGCGCGCAGTACGCCGGCAACCGCCACAACGTCGGCCAGATGGTCGCCGACGAGCTCGCCTCGCGCATCGGCGCGACGTTCAAGAGCCACAAGACGCCCTCGCGTGTCGCCGAGGGCTTCCTCGGCCCGGGTCGGCCCAAGCTCGTGCTCGCCAAGCCCAACAGCTACATGAACACCTCCGGCGGTCCGGTCTCGGCGCTGCTGAAGTTCTACTCGCTCGGCGTCGACCGGCTCATCGTCGTGCACGACGAGCTCGACATCCCGTTCGACACCGTGCGGCTCAAGCGCGGCGGCGGTCACGGCGGGCACAACGGCCTGCGCGACATCCAGAAGGCCGCCGGCTCACCCGACTTCACGCGCGTGCGCGTGGGAATCGGCCGGCCCCCGGGCCGGATGGATGCCGCGGACTACGTGCTGCGCGACTTCGCCGGGTCCGAGCGCGAGGCGGTGCCGAACCTGCTCTCGGATGCCGCGGACGCCGTCGAAGCGGTCGTCTCCGACGGCCTCGTGGCGGCGCAGCAGCGGTTCCACTCGCCGGCCTGACCCGGATCGGCGACTTGACCCTGCACCACGGTGCAGGGTCCACGATGACGGCATGGACCTCTCGAAGACGCTCGCCCCTGCTCCTGCTCCTGCCCCTGCCCCTGCCCCCGCGATCGGTGCACGCCGCACCTCGCTCCCGGCCCTCGGCTCGGCCCGCACCCCGGTGCGCTTCGGGCGAGCCGGGGCGATCTACGACCTCGTCGTCACGGTCGCGTTCGCGACCCCCTGGACCGCGGTGATCATGCTCGACCTGCAGCGCTGGCTGCACACCTCGCTCGGCGCGCCCGGGGCCCAGCTCCCCGACTTCGGGCCGGCCCAGATGATGTTCGTGAACATGGCCGGCACGGCCGTGACCATGTGGGCCATCGCGCGGATCCTCCACCCGGTGCCGTCGCTGATCGCGATCGACACCCTCATCGGGCGCGTAGCGTTCTCGGCATGGATGATCGTCGCCCTGGCCTCCGGAGCGAGCGCCGTGATCGCGGTGTTCCTCGTGCTGGAGGTGGTGTGGGCGATGCTGCAGGGGGCGGGTCTGCTGGCGGATCGGCGAGCCCGGCGCGCTCCGGCCGCGACTCCGGAGCCGGTTCCGGCCCGGGCCTGATGCACACGTCCGACCTCGCGGCCACGGCGCGCGTGCCGGTCAGCACCATCCGGTTCTACGAGCGCCGCGGCCTGATCGCCGAGCCCGACCGCAGCCCCGCCGGATACCGGCGCTACCCCGAGGCGACGGCGGCGCGCGTGCGATTCATCGGCCGGGCCAAGGCACTGGGATTCACGCTGTCGGAGATCGCGGGGTTCCTCGAACTCTCCGACCGAGGCGGCCCACCGCCGGTCGACGGGTTCGTGCTCGAGCGCCTGGCCGACCTCGATCGTCGCGTCGACGACCTGCTGCGGGTGCGAGCGGCCCTCGTCTCACTCGTCGACCGGCCGCCGCGGGCGGGGGAATGCCCCGTGATCGACGCGCTCGGCTCAGATGAGCCCGCGGAGGAGCTCCTCGGGTGAGGTGCCCTCGGCGCGCGCCCGTGCGATGAGCCGGTCGTGCTCGTCGGCCGAGAGCTCGAGCGTGAGCGTGTGCCACTGCGCCGCGTCCTCGGCGAGTGCGAAGAGCGACGGCTCGGCCTCCTCGGTGATCTCGCCGAGCGGGCCCACCGGCGGTTCGGCCTGGTCGGGCGAGGGCAGGGCCGGCGAGACCAGCGCGTCGACCGCGGGTTCGCACGCGCCGCTCCAGCCGGGCCCGGCCGGGATGTCGCGACCCTTCTGGTACGCGGTCGCGACCGCTCGCGCCCGCTCGTCGGCCGCCTCGTTCATGGGGTGGCCGACGTGGCCGCGCACCCATTCGAAGCGGTAGCGACGGCCCTGCAGCACCTCGTCGAGCGCCTGCATGAGCTCGAGGTTCAGCACGGGGGAGCCGTCGGCCTTGCGCCAGCCCTTGCGCTTCCAGTTCGGCATCCATTTGGTCAGCGCGTTGATCACGTACTGGCTGTCGCACTGCACGAGCAACTCCTCATCGAGGTGCGCCGTCGCGCGGAAGAGCTCGAGCACGGCCGTGAGCTCACCCATGTTGTTGGTGCCGTGCGGCCAGCCGCCGGCCGCCCAGCACGAGTCGTCGACGTACCAGGCCCATCCGGCGGGCCCGGGGTTGCCGAGCGCGGAGCCGTCGGCGGCGGCGATGATCATGCGGGTCCTTCCGGTCGGGCAGTGGCCGGTCGTGGCGGCGCGCACAATGCTATCGGCGGCCCCCGACCTCGCGTGGACGCCGACCGGGCGATGCCGGCGCCGGGGGCGATGTCAGGGCGCGCGCGTAGACTGCTCCGGTGATCCTGCAGGGCTTGAACACGGCGCTTTCGCGCGCCTCCACGATCGACCGAGCCCTCGCGGAGGCCGAGCGGAACGCCGACTTCTCGGCACCCGCGGGCCTCGACGCTCCGCTGCTCGCGGCCCTGCTCCAGCGCCGCGCCGCGGCGGGACGAGCTCCTGCGCTCCTGGCGATCACGGCGACCAGCCGCGAGGGCGAGGCGCTGCGCGCATCGCTCGAGCCGTACCTCGAGGGCGCCGAGATCCTCGAGTTCCCCGCGTGGGAGACGCTGCCGCACGAGCGGCTGAGCCCGTCGGCCGAGACGGTCGGGCGACGACTGCACGCGCTGCGACGGTTGCGCGAGTGGGCCGCCGACGAGGCGGGCTCGCGCCATCCGCTCGTCGTCGTCGCCTCGGTGCGCGCGGCGCTGCAGCCCGTCGCCGACAACCTCGGCGACCTCGAGCCCATCGAGCTCGTCGCCGGCGGTCGCGGGTACGACCTGCCGAGCCTCTCGTCCCGCCTCGTCGACCTCGCCTACGCGCGCGTCGACATGGTGTCGCGGCGCGGCGAGTTCGCGATGCGCGGCGGCATCCTCGACGTCTTCCCGCCCACCGCCGATCACCCGGTGCGCGTCGACTTCTTCGGCGACGAGGTCGAGGAGGTCCGGGCGTTCTCGGTGGCCGACCAGCGCTCGCTTCCCGATCGCGTCGAGCGCGTCTCGCTGGCGCCGAGCCGCGAACTGCTGCTCACCGAGTCGGTGCGCCAGCGGGCGCGCGAGATGGTGCACGAGTTCCCCAGCCTGTCGGGCATGCTCGAGAGGATCGCCGAGGGGATCCCGGTCGAGGGGATGGAGTCGCTCGCGCCCGCCCTGCTCGAGCGGCTCGTGCCCATGACGAGCTACCTGCCCGAGGGAGCGGCCGTCGCCGTGCTCGCGCCCGAACGCGTCGCCTCGCGGGCGGTGAGCCTCGGCGAGACGAACCGCGAGTTCCTCGCCGCGGCGTGGAACGCGGCGACGGCGGGCGCGGCCGCGCCGATCGACCTCGCCGCGGGCGACTTCCTCACCCTCCGCGGGCTGCGCGAGTCGGCGCTCTTCAGCGCGCCGGGCGAGCCCGACCCGCAGCGTGTGTGGTGGACCCTGTCGAGCTTCGACCAGGGCGACGCCGCCGAGGAGATCGGCGAGACCCCCGGCGGATCGGACGCCGCGTACGTGCGCATCGCCGCGGCGAGCGTGCCGAGCTTCCAAGGCAACGTCGAGGGCGCGGTCGAGCACGTCGCCGAGCGACTCCGCGACGGATGGAGCCTCGTCGTCGCCGCCGCCGGGCACGGCCTCGTCGAACGCGCGCGCGACGTGCTCGCCGAGCACGGGCTCGCGGGCCGGCTCGTCGACGCGGTGCCCGACGAGCTCGAGCCGGGCGTGGCGTTCCTCGTGCAGGCGCAGGCGTCGGCGGGCTTCGAGGTGCCCGAGGCCAAGCTCGGCCTCATCGCCGAGGCCGAGTTCTACGGTCGTTCCGCCGGGTACGACGCCCGGCAGGGCAAGAAGCTCGCGAGCCGACGCCGCAACGTGGTCGACCCGCTGCAGCTCAAGCCCGGCGACCACGTCGTGCACTCCACGCACGGCATCGGCCGCTTCGTCGAGCTCGTGCAGCGCGAGGTCGCCACCGGCACGCGACCCACCGGGCCCAGCCGCACCGCCGGCATCAAGCAGGCGCCGACCGCGGTGCGCGAGTACGTCGTGCTCGAGTACGCGCCGTCCAAGCGCGGGCAGGCGGGCGACCGGCTCTACGTGCCCATGGACCAGCTCGACCTGCTCTCGCGCTACGTCGGCGGCGAGGCGCCCAGCCTGTCGAAGATGGGCGGCAGCGACTGGGCGCAGGCCAAGAGCCGTGCCCGCAAGGCCGTCCGCGACATCGCGGTCGAACTCGTGAAGCTCTACTCCGCGCGCATGGCCGCCAAGGGCCACGCGTTCGGAGCCGACACCCCGTGGCAGCACGAGCTCGAGGAGGCGTTCCCGTACGCCGAGACGCCCGACCAGCTCCAGACCATCGACGAGGTCAAGGCCGACATGCAGCGGCCGATCCCCATGGATCGCCTGCTCGCGGGCGACGTCGGCTTCGGCAAGACCGAGGTCGCCGTGCGTGCCGCCTTCAAGGCCATCCAGGACGGCAAGCAGGTCGCGATGCTCGTGCCGACGACGCTCCTCGTCAAGCAGCACCTCGAGACGTTCTCGGAGCGCTTCGCCGGGTTCCCTGTGCACGTCCGCGCGCTCTCGCGCTTCCAGACCGACAAGGAGGCGCGCGAGACCCTCGCGGGCCTGGCCGACGGCACGGTCGACATGGTCATCGGTACCCACCGCATCCTGACCGAGAAGGTGCGCTTCAAGGACCTGGGTCTCATGATCATCGACGAGGAGCAGCGCTTCGGCGTCGAGCACAAGGACCAGCTGAAGAAGCTCAAGACCAACGTCGACATCCTGGCGATGAGTGCGACGCCGATCCCGCGCACGCTCGAGATGGCGGTCACCGGCATCCGCGAGATGTCCACGCTCGCGACACCGCCCGAGGACCGCCACCCGATCCTCACGTTCGTCGGCCCGTACTCCGACCAGCAGGTCGCCGCCGCCATCCGTCGCGAGATGCTCCGCGAGGGCCAGGTGTTCTTCGTGCACAACCGGGTCTCGTCGATCAACCGGGTGGCGGCCCAGCTCGCCGAGCTCGTGCCCGAGGCGCGCATCGCCGTCGCCCACGGCCAGCTCAACGAGCACGTGCTCGAGCAGATCGTGGTCGACTTCTGGGAGCGCAAGTTCGACGTGCTCGTCTCGACGACCATCATCGAGACCGGCCTCGACATCTCCAACGCGAACACGATCATCATCGACCGGGCCGACAAGTACGGGCTCTCGCAGCTGCACCAGCTCCGCGGGCGCGTCGGCCGCGGCCGCGAGCGCGCCTACGCGTACTTCCTCTACGACCCCGCGAAGCCGCTCAGCGAGACCGCCCACGACCGGCTCGAGACCATCTCGGCCAACAACGAGCTCGGCGGCGGCATGCAGATCGCCCTGAAAGACCTCGAGATCCGCGGCGCGGGCAACCTCCTCGGCGCCGAGCAGGCGGGCCACATCGCGGGCGTCGGCTTCGACCTGTACTTGCGCATGATCGGCGAGGCCGTCAACGCGTTCCGGGGCGAGGTCGCCGAGGGCCAGACCGAGCTCCGGCTCGAGCTGCCCGTCGACGCGCACATCCCCGAGGAGTACGTGGACTCCGAGCGGCTGCGCCTCGAGGCGTACCAGAAGCTCTCCGCGGCGAGCGGCCCCGCCGCGAAGGAGGGGCAGATCGACCTGGTGGTCGAGGAGCTCGTCGACCGCTACGGCGAGCCGCCCGAGGCCGTCGAGCACCTCGTGGCGATCTCGCGCCTGCGCCGGAAGGCGCAACTCGCCGGGCTCTCCGACGTCATTGCGACCGGGTCGAAGCTGCGCATCGCGCCCGCCCGGCTGCCCGACTCGCGCCGCGTCCGACTCGAGCGCATGTACCCGGGCGCCAAGCTGTTCCCCCAGAACGACGTGATCCTCGTGCCGTTCCCGACCCCGGGCGGCGAGGCGCCGGGCGACGCCGACCTCATCGAGTGGGTGTCGAACCTCATCGGCGTGATCTTCCCGGTCGAGCAGCCGGCGACCGACGGCGCGGCCGCGGCGACCGCGGGCTGAGCCGCGCCGGGAGCGGGGCCGGCGGCGGCGCACGCCGCGCTCAGCGCGAGAGCGCGCCGCCCACGCCCTGCGCCGCGCCCTGCGCCCTGTAGGCGCGCGACTTCAGGCTGACGACGATCGCCGAGAGCACCACCGCGACGCCCGAACCGAGCAGCACCGCGACCGTGCCCTGGTCGACCACGTCCGGGAACTCGCGGAACGCGAGCTCGTTCATGAGCAGCGACACCGTGAACCCGATGCCGCCGAGCGCGCCCACCGTCGCGATGTCCGACCAGGTGAGCGGCGTCGTGCCCGTCCGGCGATGCACGACCATCGTGGCCAGCCCGCCGATCAGCGTGATCCCGACGATCTTGCCCACCGGCAGGCCCACGAGGATGCCCCAGAACGCCGGGTCGAGCTCGCTCGGCCGCACCTGCGGAATGGCGACGAGTGCCGCGGAGAACGCGAACAGCGGGAGGATGACCGCATTCGACCACGGCTCGAGTGCGTGCACCGCGCGGCCCGCCGGGCGACGCGACATGACGAGCCCGAGCATCACGCCCGCGATCGTCGCATGCACGCCCGAGAGGTACACGAAGCTCCACGCGACTGCGCCGAGCGCGCACAGCACCACGACGATCGGCCACGGCGCGCGCCGCGCGAGCACGTAGGGCGAGCGCGGCCGCAGCAGCCGGCTCGTCATCCCGAACAGCGTGACCGCGATCGCCGCGAAGCCGAGGTAGGTCAGGTCGGCGTCGGAGGTGAAGAAGAACGCGATGATCAGGATGGCGATGAGGTCGTCGAGCACCGCGAGCGCGAGCAGGAAGACCCGCACGCGCGTCGGGATGAACCGGCCGAACATGGCCAGCACGCCGAGCGCGAACGCGATGTCGGTCGCCGTCGGCACGGGCCAGCCGTCGTTGGTCGGCCCGGTGCCCGCGAACGCGAGGAAGACGAGCGCGGGCACCACGACCCCCCCGATCGCCGCGACCGCCGGGAGTGCGGCCTTGGAGAATCCGTTGAGCTCGCCGATGACCAGTTCGCGACGCAGCTCGACCGCGACGATGAAGAAGAAGATCGCGAGGAGCCCATCGCTGATCCAGTGGCCGACCGAGAGGTCGAGCGACGTGAACGGCACCGCGAGGTGCAGGTGCTTGAGGTCGAGGAGCGCCGGACCGGTCGCGAGGTTCGCGAGCAGCAGGCCGAGGACGGCGGCGGCGAGCAGGAGCGACGCGGAGACGCGCTCGGAGCGGAGGAAGTTCATGGGCACCTCTGACGAGTCGGGGGCGGCGGATGGAACCGCGCGGAACGACGACGACGCGAACGCGTCGGCCGACCAGACTTCCCGGCACTCCTGGCCTCCACCCTATCGGGCGGCGCGGTTAGGCTCGCAGGACCGGGTCGGCGGCCGACCCGGGCGAGAGGCGGTGGGGTCATGTCGCGAGCCGGGCATGGAGCGGGCGGGCGGGTCCATGGTGCGACGGATGCCGCGGCATCCGCCTCCACGCCGGGCGACGGGCTCCTCGAGCTCGTCGCCATGGTCGGCCGGCTCCGCGGCCCCGGCGGGTGCCCGTGGGACGCCGACCAGACCCACGAATCGCTCGTGCAGTACCTCGTCGAGGAGTGCTGGGAGCTCATCGACGCGATCGAGTCGGGCAGCCGCGAGGAGATGATCGAGGAGCTCGGCGACGTGCTCTACCAGGTGCTGTTCCACGCCGACCTCGCCGCGCACACCCCTGGCGAGGACTACGACATCGACGACGTGGCCCGGCACATGACCGCGAAGATGGTGGCGCGCCATCCGCACGTCTTCGGCGACCGGGAGGCCGAGACCGCCGCCGACGTCGTCGCGTTCTGGGACGACCTCAAGGCGAGCGAGAAGCCGCACCGCACGAGCGTGCTCGACGGCGTGCCGCAGGGCATGCCCGCACTCGCGCTCGCGCAGAAGCTGCTCGGCAAGGCCGAGAAGGTCGGCGTGACGCGCGAGGCGACGGATGGCGCGCACGCGCCGTCGACCGAGGCCGAGCTCGGCGACACGCTCCTCGCGCTCGTCGCCTCGGCCCGGGCGCAGGGCCTCGATGCCGAGCGCGCGCTGCGCGGCGCCATCCGCTCGCTGCAGGACGACGTGCGGGCCGCGGAGGCCTGATCCGCGCGCGACAGCGCGTCGCACCGCCCGGCTCAGGCGATACGGCTGCCGCGCGGCAGCCGGTGCGCGGGCGTCCGCGTGCGCCGCACGGCCCAGGCGAGCGCGGCGCCGGCGAGCAGCAGATGAATGCCGAGGCCGACGAACCACGAGGGCACCGAGCGGTCGTAGATCTCCTTCGGCGTCTCGGAGTCGGCGGGGTAGGTCGCCCCGGTGGGCGTCCAGCCCGCGCACTCGTCGAACTCGGTCTCGAGGTCGGGTGCGTGCTGCGCGGTGCGCACGCCGACCGCGATCCAGCCGAACAGGTCGTTCGGGCTGCCGTACTCGTCGAAGCTGCCCGGCGCGGCGTCGGCCACCACCACGTACGGGTTCGCGGCGAGGAAGCCCCAGACGTAGTCGAACCGCGGCACGGGGTAGGTCGTGACCTGCGGCGGCAGGCAGGCCGGATCCTGGCCCGCCGGCACGCCGTCGGCGTCGACCGTCGACCAGTCGACGTACGTGTTCGTCGCGCGCACCTCGGACTGGACCGACGCGCCGCCGAGCCCGAACGCGATGAGCGTGCCGATGGAGAGTGCCGCGACGACGAGGTAGGTCACCGCGACGGAGAACAGCGGACGCGTGAGCACGCCCGACAGGCCCACGCCGATCGCCGCGACGACGCCGAGCTCGAGCGCCGTGACGAGCGTCGAGACCACGATCGTGGTCGCGGGCACCTCGCCGAGCGCGACCGCGAACACGAGGAACGGCAGCGCCGCCGCGAGGAACGCGAGCGAGGTGACCCACGCGGCGAGCCACTTGCCGAGCACGATCTGCGTCGTCGTCACGAGCGTGACCTGCGTCGTCGCGAGCGTGCCCGCGTCGCGCTCGCCGTTGATCGCGTTGGCGCTGAGCGCGGGGGAGACGAGCGTGCCGAGCAGCAGCACGAAGAACACGATCGTCGAGAACACGCCGCCGCCGCCGTCGTCCCACGCGTTCGTCGCGAGGACCAGGAGCACGGTGACCGCGAGGACGAGCACCACGAACACGCCGAGCAGCACGTACCAGGCGACCGTCCGCACGCGCTGGCGCAGGTCGAGCGTCACGACGAGCCAGAGACCCTGCAGGAACCCCGTCACGCGCGGTCCTCCCCGTTGCGGCTGAGATCGAGGAACACGTGCTCGAGGTCGCCGACCGCGGGGGCGAACGACGAGACGGGCACGCCCGAGCCCACGAGGTGCGCGAGCAGCTGAGCGGCGTCGGCCTCGGACGTCACCGGCACAATCGCCCCGAGGTTGTCGACGCGGCTCGCCTCGCCCCAGCCCGCGGCATCCAGCGCCACCCGCAGCCGTTCGGCGTCGAGCGATCTGATGCGCCAGTCGCGCGCCGTGCGCTCGGCGCGTGCGACGTCGTCGGCGGCCGCGGTCACGCCGCCCGCGAGGTAGACCGCCTGGTCGGCCATCTCCTCGAGCTCGGCGAGCACATGGCTCGACACCAGGATGGTGCGACCCTCGGAGGCGAGCCGGCGCACGAGCGCGCGCAGCGACGCGCGCGCGACGGGGTCGAGGCCCGACGCGGGCTCGTCGAGCAGGAGCACCTCGGGGTCGTGCACGAGCGCGCGGGCGAGGCTCAGACGCTGCTTCTGACCGCGCGACAGCACGCGCGTGGGCCGGTCGGCCAGCTCGGCGAGGTCGACGAGCTCGATCAGCTCGGCGGCGCGGGCCGGGGCGGCATCCTTCGCCAGGCCGTACAGCCGGGCGCTCGCGACGAGCGCCTCGCGCACGGTCAGCGAGGCCCACGAGCCGAGCAGGTCGGGCATCCAGCCGGTGCGGGCCCGGACCTCTCGCGGGTCCTCCACCGGATCGAAGCCGGCGACTCGGATGGTGCCGGCGTCGGGTCGCAGCAGCGTGGCGAGGATGAGCAGCAGCGTGGTCTTGCCCGCGCCGTTCGGGCCGATGAGGCCGGCGACGTGGCCGGGCTCCACCGTGAAGCTCGCCTCGCGCACGGCGTGCACGTCGCCGAACGCGCGCGCGACCCCGGACACCTCGATGCCGGCCATCCGACCTCCCTCGGGTCGGCATCGTGCCGACGAGACGCGAGCCTAGCGACGCGAACGACCCGGGTGATCGGGGATCGCCCGGATGTGGAGAACTCCGTCCGCATCGATCGGATGGCGACCGCACGGGTCGCAAGGCCCGTGACGCCCCCGGCACGCGGGCGTAACCTGCGCGCATGGCCATCGAATCCCGGAAGCTGCACGAGTTCTTCGCCCGATACGGCGCCGCGCTCGAAGCGTTCGACGCGCGCACCGCCGCCGCGATGTGGGGCCCGCCCCGCGCCATGCTCGCCGACGCGTTCGCCGGCTCGCTCGACACCGAGGACGAGGTCGCCGAGGGACTCGAGCAGTCCTACCCGCTGTACCGGCGGCTCGGACTCGCGGGCGTCGAGTTCGACGTGCTGGAGGAGGTGCCGCTCACCGACCGGATCACGCGGGCGCGCGTCCGGTGGCACTTCCTCGACGCCGAGGGCGAGCGGATGTCGCGGAGCGACTACGAGTACTACGTGCAGGAGGGCGACTCGGGCGAGCTGACCGTGCGCTTCGCGCTCGGTATCGACGACGCCGAGCGGCTCGCGGAGCTCATGCACCGCAAGGGCCTCGACATGCCGCGCTGACCGGCGCGCGGGCGCGCCCGCCCGCCCGCGACCGCGCTCTGCGCCACTTCGGCGGCCTCTGCACCGACCGAAATGGCGCGGAGCGCCCGCAAGTGGCGCGGCGGCGGCGCGCAGGCGACGGCGTCCGCGTCCGGGTACGGCACGCGCCGGCGGCGCACCGCCGCCGCCCGCGGCCGGTGCGGGACGCGCCATCCGCTGCTGGAAGAATGGAGCGCATGGCCCAGACCGTCACGCCCCCGCGCGGCATGCGCGACTTCCTGCCCGCTGAGAAGGCCCGCCGCGAGCACGCGCTCTCGTTGATCCGCGGGGTGTACGCGACGCACGGCTTCGACGAGATCGAGACGCCGGTCATGGAGGACTCGTCGCGCTTGCACGCCGGCCTCGGCGGCGACAACGAGAAGCTCGCGTTCGCGGTCATGAAGCGCGGCATCACGCACGACGACCTCGCGGCGGCCGCGGCATCCGGCGACGCCCTCTCGCTCGCCGACCTCGGCCTGCGCTACGACCTCACGGTGCCGCTGGCCCGCTTCTACGCGACCCACCGCGCCGCGCTGCCGCCGGTGTTCCGCGCCATCCAGATCGCCCCGGTCTGGCGCGCCGAGCGCCCGCAGAAGGGGCGCTACCGCCAGTTCGTGCAGTGCGACATCGACATCATCGGCGAGGCGGGCCCGCTCGCCGAGCTCGAGCTGCTCACCGCGACGGTCTCGGCGCTCGACGCGCTGGGGCTCGAGGGGTGCCGGATCCGGCTCAACGACCGGCGGATCCTCGCCGCCATCCTCGGCTCCTGGGGCGTGCCCGAGGAGCTGCGCGAGCGCGCGCTCATCACGATCGACAAGCTCGACAAGATCGGACCCGACGGAGTCGCCGCCGAGCTCGCGACCCTCGGCGTCGACCGGCCGGGCGTCGCCGACGAGCTGTGCGCGCTCGCCGCGGCCGACTGGTCGCTGCTCGACGGCGCCGGTGCGGTGCCCGCATGGCTCGACCAGGACGCCTACCGCGACCTCATCGCCCTGCGCGACGCGGTGCCCGGCACCGGCATCGACTTCGACCCCACGCTCGTGCGCGGCATGGGCTACTACACCGGCACGATCTTCGAGATCGCGCACCCCGACCACGGCTACTCGCTCGGCGGCGGCGGCCGCTACGACCACATGATCGGGCGCTTCCTCGGGCAGGAGGTGCCGGCGTGCGGGTTCTCGATCGGGTTCGAGCGCATCGTCGACCTGCTCGCCGTGCGCGACGAGGGGCGGCCGCGCTCGGTCGTGCTCGTGTACGATCCCGAGGTCGCGCCCGCCGAGCTGCTGGGCCTCAAGCACGAGCTCGTGGCATCCGGGATGCGCGTGCGCTTCGAGCGTCGGGCGAAGAACCTGCGCGGGCTGCTCGAGCGCGTGACCGCCGACGGCTTCGACGCGTGGGCGACGGTCACGGCCGAGACGACGGATGCCACGTCCCTCGCGTTCCGCGACCTCGCCGAGTAGCGCCGCACCCCCGCGCGCCCGCGCGCCCGCGGGCCCGCGCGCACCCGTGCCTGGCGGTCGAGAAGGCGCGGATGGCGCGCGGGACGAGCCATCCGCGACGTTTCGGTTTGCTTCCGCGGGCAGTCGAGGCCGCGCGTGCCCATGCCCAGCGGTCGAGAAGTCGCGGATGGCGGGTGGGGCGAGCCATCCGCGACTTCTCGGTTTCCGTGCGCGGGTAGTCCCGGCGCTGCGCCTGCGCCCAGCGGTCGAGAGGTCGCGGATGGCGTGCGGAACGAGCCATCCGCGACTTCTCGATCGCAGCGTGGGCGCCGCCCCGAGGCGCCGACGCTCGCACCTGTGGAGAGTGGCGCCGACGCGTCGGCGTCTCCGTGCATGGTGGGCGGATGACACGACGTGCGCCGCTCGCACCGCACCTGTCCGGTGCGGCCTTCCGCGTCCGCGATGAGCTATTCCATGGCACGACGCGAGGCCGACTCCGGGCGTCCGACCTGCAGCGACCGTTCACCGCCATGCGCTCGGTCGCGCTCGACCTGGACGACGCGCTCGGCCGCTGCCGGGCGTACGAACCGCTGCTCCGGCCGGGCGAGGCGTTCAGCCACCAGACGGCGGCCGCGTTGCTTCGACTGCCCCTGCCCGAGCGGTCGAGTGTGGTGCACGTGCTCGCGCCGCCCGGCAAGACCCGCGCGCGCGGCCGAGGGGTGGCCGGCCACGTGGCATCCGTCGCCCCGACGGTCGTGCTCCACGACGGCTTGCCGACCGTCGCGCCGGCGGACGTCTGGTGCCAGCTCGGGAATGCGTTCACGGTGTACGACCTCGTCGCCGTCGGCGACGCGATCGTCACGGGCGCGCGTCGCGGCGAGGTGCGCGCCGCAGCGCTCGCGACGCTCCACGAGTTGCGCGCGGCCGCAGAGCGGTGGGGTGCCCGCCGGGGTTCGGCGACCATCGCCGAGGCGCTCCCGCGGATCCGCGTCGGCGCCGAGTCCCGGAAGGAGACGCATCTGCGGCTCACGCTCGTCGACGCGGGACTGCCCGAGCCGGTGCCGAACCGGCCGGTGCGGCTCGCGACCGGCGCGACGGTGCATCCCGACCTGGCGTACCCCGAGCGACGCATCGCCTTCGAGTACCTCGGCGACACCCACCGGACCGATCGCCGGGGGTGGCAGGCGGATGTGCGTCGCCGCCGCGACCTCGCCACGGCCGGATGGCGCGTCATCGAGGTGACCGCGGAGGACCTCTCGTCGAACCGAAGCGCGTTCCTCGACGGGGTCCGGCGCGTGCTCGACGGGGGTGACACCGGCTGAGCGATGCTCGGCGCGGTCGAACCGTCACGGATGTTCCGCCGAACGCGCCATCCGCGACTTCTCGATCAGCTGGTGCCGCGAGCATGGGGTGGTTGCACCGGCCCCGGCCGGCGAGAAGTCGCGGATGGTCCGCCGAACGTGCAATCCGCGACTTCTCGATTCCGGGTGGGGGTATGTGCCGCGTCGGGGTGCGGATTGCCCGGCGAGCCGGGACACCGCCGTGCGCGACGACGACATACGTGAGACGGGCTCGGAAGCGGGGTCCTAGACTGTCCTGCGGGCCACGACGGAGTCGTCCACGCACACCCCCATCACAGAGGAGTTCACTGTGGCATTCATCGAAGCTGTCGGCGCACGGGAGATCCTGGATTCGCGCGGCAACCCCACCGTCGAGGTCGAGGTCCTGCTCGACGACGGCACCGTCTCGCGGGCCGCGGTGCCCTCGGGTGCCTCGACCGGCGCGTTCGAGGCGTACGAGCTGCGCGACGGCGACAACGACCGCTACCTCGGCAAGGGCGTGCAGAAGGCCGTCGACGCCGTGCTCGACGAGCTCGGGCCGGCGATCGAGGACCTCGACGCGAGCGACCAGCGCGTCGTCGACCAGGCGCTGAAGGACGCCGACGGCACCGACAACAAGGGTCGCCTCGGCGCCAACGCGATCCTCGGCGTGAGCCTCGCGGTGGCCAAGGCCGCGGCCGACTCGGCCGACCTGCCGCTGTTCCGCTACCTCGGCGGACCCAACGCGCACGTGCTGCCCGTGCCGATGATGAACATCATCAACGGCGGCGCGCACGCCGACACCGGCGTCGACATCCAGGAGTTCATGGTGCTGCCGATCGGCGCCGAGACGTACTCCGAGGGCCTCCGCTGGGGCGTCGAGACCTACCACGCGCTGAAGAGCCTGCTGAAGTCGAAGGGCCTCTCGACCGGCCTCGGCGACGAGGGCGGCTTCGCGCCCGACCTCGCGAACAACCGCGCCGCGCTCGACCTGATCGCCGAGGCGATCGGCAAGGCCGGCTTCACGCTCGGCTCCGACATCGCGCTGGGCCTGGATGTCGCAGCCACCGAGTTCTTCGAGAACGGCGTGTACCGCTTCGAGGGCAAGGACCGCAGTGCGGCCGACATGAACGCGTACTACAGCGAGCTCGCCGCCGCCTACCCGCTGATCTCGATCGAGGACCCGCTGGCCGAGGACGACTGGGACGGCTGGGCCGAGCTCACCTCGACGCTCGGCACGAAGCTCCAGCTCGTCGGCGACGACCTGTTCGTCACCAACCCCACGCGCCTGGCCGACGGCATCGGCCGGCAGGTCGGCAACTCGATCCTCGTGAAGGTCAACCAGATCGGCACGCTGACCGAGACGCTCGACGCGGTCAGCCTCGCGCAGCGCGCCGGCTACACCGCCGTGCTCTCGCACCGCTCCGGCGAGACCGAGGACACCACGATCGCCGACCTCGCGGTCGCGACCGACTGCGGCCAGATCAAGACGGGCGCGCCCGCCCGGTCCGAGCGGGTCGCCAAGTACAATCAGCTTCTGAGGATCGAAGAAGAGCTCGGCGAGGCCGCGGTGTACGCGGGCCGCACGGCGTTCCCGCGCTTCACGGCGTAACGCGTCCGAGAGACGCTCGACGGGGGTGGCCTGCGGCCGCCCCCGTCGGTCGTTTCCCGGTGAGGTTGAGGAGGACGATGAACGCCGCACGTCGTCCCGCGCGCCCGGCATCGTCGAAGGCGTCCACGACTCCGGCGCCGCCCCGGACGCGCGCACCGAAAGCGGCCGAGACGTCCTCGCCCGAGCCGACGTCCGCCTCGGCGCGCCGGCCCCGGCAGTCCGTCCGCCAGGTCGCGTCGAGCTGGCTCTCCGGCATCCGCTTCTCGGGCTTCTCGATCATCATGATGGGCGTGCTCGTGCTCGCCGTCGTGGTGCTCGCGCCGAGCATCGCCGAGTACGCGGACCAGCGGCAGCAGATCGCCGAGCTCAAGGCCGAGGTCGCCCGCCAGGAGGCCGCCGTCGCCGAGCTCGCCGAAGAGCGCGAGCGATGGAACGACGAGACGTTCATCGTCACGCAGGCGCGCGAGCGGCTCTACTACGTACGCCCCGGCGAGGTGAGCTACCTCGTCATCGACGACCGCACCGCGCCATCCGGCGCCTCGCTCGACCGGTCCGTGTCCGCCGAGGTCACCGAACTCCGCGGAGACTGGATGCAGACCATGCTCCGCTCGATGATGACGGCCGGGCTCGCGCCGGCCGCCGACGGCTCCGCCGATCCGTCCGCACCAGCCGACACGCCCACCGACGAGGGGACCCGATGACCCGTCCGCCGTTCGAACCGGTCTCCGAGCGCGACATCCGCATCGTCTCGGCGCAGCTCGGCCGCCCCGCGCGCGATGTCGTCGGCATCGCCGCCCGCTGCGTCTGCGGCGCGCCGACCGTGGTGTCGACCGCGCCGCGGCTGTCCGACGGCACGCCGTTCCCCACCTTCTACTACCTCACGCACCCGGTCGCCACGGCGACGATGTCGTTCCTCGAGGCCGCGCAGCTCATGGTGGAGTTCACCGAGCTGCTCCAGGGCGACCCCGAGCTGCGGGCCGCGTACCGGGCCGCCCACGAGCAGTACCTCGCCGACCGCGAGTCGATCGCCGTGGTCGCCGAGATCGCCGGCATCTCGGCCGGCGGCATGCCCACGCGCGTGAAGTGCCTGCACGCCCTCGCCGGGCACGCGCTCGCCGCCGGGCCGGGCGTGAACCCCATCGGCGACCTCGCGCTCGAGCGCTCGAGCTGGTCGCCCGACGTGTGCCGCTGCCCCGACTACGGTGTCGACGATCTCGACGCCGCGGAGTCCGCGTGACTCGCGAGCACCCCCGTTCCGCTTCGCGTCGCCGCACCCGGTGGCGCGCGGCGGCCGCGGTCGTGCTGGGCGCCGCGCTCGCGGTCGCCGGGACCTCGCCCGCGCACGCCGACACGGTGCGCGACCTCGAGTACTGGCTGAACGACTACGGCTTCACGACGGCGTGGACCACCTCGCGGGGCGAGGGCGTCACCGTCGCGGTGATCGACACGGGCGTGAACGGCGAGGTCGCCGAGCTCGAGGGCGTCGTGGTGGGCGGTACGGATGTGTCGGGGCTGGGCTCGCCCGACGGCCAGACGCCCGTCGGCGAGGAGCGCGAGCACGGCACCATGGTCGCGTCGCTGCTGGCCGGTCGCGGCACGGGGGAGGGCAACGGCGTGATCGGCGTGGCGCCCGAGGCCGACCTGCTCACCGTGTCCGTCGCCTTCGGACAGGACACCGGCTCCGACAAGACGAACGACGAGCAGATCGCCGAGGCGGTGCGCTGGTCGGTCGACAACGGGGCCGACGTCATCAACATGTCGCTCACGCGCAACACGCGCGACTGGCCCGAGAGCTGGGATGACGCGTTCCGGTACGCGTTCGAGAACGACGTCGTCGTGGTCGCCGCGGCCGGCAACCGCGGCTCGGGCACGAGCGAGGTGGGTGCGCCGGCGACGGTTCCCGGAGTGCTCGCCGTCGCGGGCGTGGACCGCGAGCAGAACGCGAGCTTCGACGCGAGCTCGCAGGGCATCACGATCGCGGTGTCCGCGCCGAGCGAGGACCTCGTCGGCGTGCTGCCCGACGGCAGCTACGTGCAGTGGTCGGGTACGAGCGCCGCCGCGCCGCTGGTGTCGGGACTGGTGGCCCTCGTCCGGTCCGAGTACCCCGAGCTGGATGCCGCGAACGTCATCAATCGACTCATTCGGACCGCCGATCCCAAGGGAGAGGAGGTGCCGAGCCCGCTCTACGGGTACGGCATCATCGACCCGGTCGCGGCACTCACGGCCGACGTCGACGCCGTCGAGGCCAATCCGCTGGGCAGCCTGGAGGACTGGATCCGCGTGCATCGGCGGGCCGACCTGCCCGAGGACGACGGTGGAGGCACCGACGAGTCGCAGCAGATCGTGCCGATCGCCGACCCGCCGCCGCCACGCGGCGACAGCGCGAAGACGCTCCTGCCGACCGCGTGGACGCTCGCGTATATCACGGTCCCGCTCTCGCTCGTCGCGGGATTTGGTACGCTAGCAGCGCTGTTGGGCATCGGCGCCACTCGGCATATCAGGCGGACTTCGCGCACCGGCTCGCGCTGACCGCAGTCATCACAGATCCAAGGAGTCCATTCACCGTGCCCAAGATTCTCATCGTCGGTGGCGGCTACGCAGGCTTCTACACGGCGTGGAAGCTCGAGAAGTGGCTGCGACCCGGCGAGGCCGAGGTGACGGTCGTCGACCCGCTGCCGTACATGACCTACCAGCCGTTCCTCCCCGAGGTCGCCGCGGGCTCGATCGAGCCGCGTCACTCGGTCGTGGCGCTGCGCCGCCACCTGAAGAAGACCACCGTCGTCACGGCGAAGGTCACCGGCATCGACCACGCGTCGAAGACCGCGACCATCACGCCCGAGATCGGCGAGCCGTGGCAGTTCGACTACGACGTCGTCGTCGTCACGGGCGGCGCGGTGTCGCGCACGTTCCCGATCCCGGGCATCGCCGACAACGCGATCGGCCTGAAGACGGTCGAGGAGGCCGTCGCCATCCGCGACCGCGTGCTCACCAACTTCGACAAGGCCGCGAACCTGCCGGCGGGCCCCGAGCGCGACCGCCTGCTCACGTTCGTCGTCGTCGGCGGAGGCTTCGCCGGCATCGAGGTGTTCGCCGAGCTGCGCTCGTTCGCGAGCGCGCTGCTGAAGTACTACCCGCAGCTCAGCTTCGACGACACGCACTTCCACCTCATCGAGGCGATGGGCCGCATCATGCCCGAGGTGTCGCTGCCGACGAGCCACTGGGTCATCAAGCACCTCGCCCAGCGCGGCGCCGAGATCCACCTCGACACGCAGCTCACGAGCGCGGTCGACGGCCGCATCGAGCTGTCGACGGGCGAGACCTTCGAGTCCGACCTCATCGTCTGGACCGCCGGCGTCATGGCGAACCCGCAGATCGTGCGCACGAGCGACCTGCCCGTCGAGGAGCGCGGTCGCATCACGACGCGCGCCGACCTCCGCGTGGGCGACGAGGACGAGTTCGTTCCCGACGCGTGGGCGGCCGGCGACATCGCCGCGGTGCCCGACCTCACGGGCGGCGGCGTCGGCGGGTACTGCGTGCCGAACGCGCAGCACGCGGTTCGCCAGGGCAAGCTCCTGGCGAAGAACATCGTCGCGGTGCTGCGGGGCGAGGAGCCGCGCGAGTACTTCCACAAGAACCTCGGCGCGGTCGCGGGCCTCGGCATCGGCTCGGGCGCGTTCCAGTCGGGCAAGATCGCGATCACCGGCCTCCTGGCGTGGTTCGCGCACCGTGGGTACCACGGCCTCGCGATGCCGACGTGGGAGCGCAAGTTCCGCGTGTTCTGGGGCTGGTGGAACAACTTCTGGCTCCGTCGCGACATCGTCTCGCTCGCCGCGGTCCAGCAGCCGCGCGCCGTGTTCGAGCAGTTCGCCGCCCGGCCCAAGCCCGCGGCCGAGGTCGCCGCACCGCCGGCACCGGCCAAGGCCGACGCCAAGGCGGTCCCGGCGAAGAAGACGCCCGCGAAGGCCGTCGCGGCGAAGTAGTCGCCCTATGCTGTGACGCGGTGCCGGCCTTCGGGCCGGCATCGCGGCTCCCGTAGCCCAATCGGCAGAGGCAGGCGGCTTAAACCCGCCCCAGTCTGGGTTCGAATCCCAGCGGGAGCACCGTTCCGGAACCTCTCAGACCCATGAGATCACTCGGATGTCGCGACGAGGCCGGTCACGAGGTGTGCTCGGCTGACCGCCGCCCCGGGCGCCCGGGCGGCGCTCACTCCATGCGGTCGAGGCGCCGCAGGATGAGCCCCTCGCGGAGGGCCCAGGGCGAGACCTCGAGCACCTTCGCCTTGAACGCGCGCATCGTCTCGGAGAGCACCACGGCGCCCGCGACGATCTGGAACGTGCGGTCGGCCGTGATGCCGGGCAGGTTCGGGCGGGCGTCGGCGGGGATGCGGGCGAGGCGCGGGATCCAGTCGTCGAGCTGCGAGAGCTTCAGGATGCTGCGCTCCTCGGCCCCCACGCCCTCTTCCGTGCTGCCCGCCAGCTTGGCGAGCGAGCGGATGGTCTTCGACGACCCGACGACGTGGTCGGACTCGGGGATGCCGCCGATCTCGTCGAGCGCATCCTCGAGCACGCTGCGGGCGTGCTTTCGCAGCCGTGCGACCTGTTCGTCGGTGGGCGGGTCGTCGGGCAGGTACTCGATGGTCGAGCGGCCGGCACCGAGCGGCACGGAGCGCGCGACATCCGGCACCTCGTCGCCGCCGTGCGCGATCTCGAGCGAGCCGCCGCCGATGTCGAAGAGCAGCACGCGGCCGGCCGACCAGCCGTACCACCGGCGCACCGCGAGGAAGGTGATGCGCGCCTCGTCGGCGCCGCTCAGCACGTCGAGGTGGATGCCCGCGGCCTCCTCGATCAGGGCGAGCACCTCGGCGCCGTTCGCGGCCTCGCGGATGGCGGAGGTCGCGAACGCGAGCAGCTCGTCGATGCCCGATTCGCGGGCCACCTCGGCCGCCTCGCGCACGGCCTCGAGGATGGCCTCGACGCCGGCCTCGCTGATGGCCCCGTCGTCGTCGAGGTAGCGCATGAGCCGCAGGACCGACTTGTGCGAGGCCATCGGGATCGGGCGCGCGCCCGGATGGGCGTCGACCACGAGCAGGTGCACGGTGTTGGAACCGACGTCGAGAACCCCGAGGCGCATGGTGCGAGCGTAGTGGGTGCTGGTGCACCGTGCGCGCCGCGTGCATACTGGTGCGACTGGGACGATCGTCCCAGTTCCAGCCGGCGACGACGTCGAGTCGAGAGGGGAGCGCCGTGCCCCGCATCCCCGCCGCCGAGCGCCGCGCCGCGCTCATCGACGCGGGCCTGCGGCTGATCGCCCGCGAGGGGCTCGCGCACGCGACCACGCGAGCCATCGTGGCCGAGGCCGGCATGTCGCTGGCGAGCTTCCACTACGCGTTCGAGTCCCGCGAGGCGTTCCTCGACGAGCTCATCGCCGCCGTCGTGGCGAGCGAGCAGCAGGCGGTGCTGCCCGATCCCGGCATCGACGGCGACGGCAGCCTCAGGAGCATCCTCGAGAGCGGCCTGCTGCGCTACCTCGACCACCTCGCGGCCGACCCCGAGCACGAGCAGGCGATGCTCGAGCTCACGCAGTACGCGCTGCGCTCGCCCGAGCGCCATCCGCTCGCCGTCGCCCAGTACCGTCGCTACGCCGAGCTGGCCGAGCACGCGCTCGCGACGGCCGCGGAACGGGCGGGCGCGACCTGGCGCGCACCCGTCGCCGAGGCCGCCGGCGTGCTGGTTGCGTTCACCGACGGGATCACGCTGACCTGGCTCGTGCACCACGACGACGCCGCCGCACGGGCGGCCGCGCGTGCGGCCGCCGACGCTCTCTCGAGAATGGCCGAGGCCCCATGACCGTCGTACTGGATCTCCGAGGCGGTGCCCCGGTGTCGACGGATGGATCGACCTGGGCCGATCCCGGCGGCCACTGGCCTGCGCTCACCGATGCCACCCGGCACCTCGACGCACCGGTGGGCGTCCTGCACCTCGGAGCCCTCCGCGCCAACGCCGCCGACCTGACGCGGCGCGCAGGCGGCACGCCCATCCGGATCGCGACGAAGTCGATCCGCGTGCGGGAGGTCGTCGACGCGCTGCTCCGCCTCCCCGGCTACCGCGGCGTGCTCGCGTACACGCTCGCGGAGGCGATCTGGCTCGCCGAGAGCCTGCCCACGCTCGACGACCTCGTCGTCGGCTATCCGACGGCAGAGGCGGGCGCCATCCGCCGGCTCGTCACCGACCCCGACCTCGCCCGGCGCATCACGATCATGGTCGACTCGCCGGCCCAGCTCGACCTGGTCGACGCGGTGCGTCCGCCGGGCTCGCGCGAGGAGGTCCGCGTGTGCCTCGAACTCGACGCGTCGTGGCAGGCGCCGCTGCTCGGCCACCTCGGCGTGCGTCGATCGCCCGTGCACCACCCGGCGGATGCGGGCGCGCTGGCCGCCTACGTCGCCGGTCGCGCGGGGTTCCGACTCGTCGGGATCATGGCCTACGAGGCGCAGATCGCGGGCATCCCGAACCGGCCGCCGGGCCGCCCGCTCGGCGGCGCCGTGAACCGGTGGATGCAGTCGCAGTCGATGCCCGAGCTCGTCGAGCGCCGCGCCGCCGCGGTCGCCGAGGTGCGGCGGCACGCCGAGCTCGAGTTCGTCAACGGCGGGGGAACGGGCTCGCTCGAGGCCACGGCCGCGGACCGGTCGGTGACCGAGGTCGCGGCGGGTTCCGGCCTGTTCGCGGGGCACCTGTTCGACGCGTACGCGCACTTCGCGCCCGCCCCGGCCGCCGCGTTCGCACTCGACGTGGTGCGCTCGCCGAGCGAGCGGCACGCGGCGATCCTGGGCGGCGGGTGGGTGGCATCCGGGCCGCCGGGCGCCGACCGGTTGCCGCGGCCCGTGTGGCCGCAGGGGCTCCGGATGGTGCCGCGCGAGGCCGCGGGCGAGGTGCAGACGCCCGTCGAAGGCGGCGCCGCATCGCGCCTCCGGCCGGGAGACCGGGTCTGGTTCCGGCACGCCAAGTCAGGCGAGCTCGCGGAGCACCTGAACGAGTTCACGGTGGTCGACGACGACGCGGTCGTCGCGACCGTGCCCACCTATCGAGGCGAGGGGAAGGCCTTCCTATGACGGCGACGGGCGCGATGTGGTGCAACTGGGCGAGGACCGAGGCGGTGCGGCCCTACCGGGTCGAACGGCCGGCCGACGCGGGAGCCGTCCAGCGCGCGGTGCAGGCAGCCGTGGCATCCGGCCTGCGCGTGAAGCCCGTCGGCTCGGGCCACAGCTTCACGGGCATCGCGGTCGCGCCCGACGTGCAGCTCGACCTCGGCGACCTCTCCGGGGTGATCGACGAGGATGTCGCGACCGGCCGGGTGACGGTCGGCGCCGGCACCCCGCTGCATCGGCTGGCTCACCTGCTCGAGCCGCACGGCCTCGCCATGCCGAACATGGGCGACATCGACCGCCAGACCATCTCGGGCGCGATCTCGACGGGCACGCACGGCACGGGCCTGGCCTTCGGCGGGCTGGCGAACCAGGTGGTCGCCGCGACGCTCGTGGCCGGGACCGGCGAGGTGGTCCGGGTGAGCGAGGCCGAGCGGCCCGAGCTCCTGCCGGCCGTGCGCGTCGGGCTCGGGGCGCTCGGCGTGCTCGTCGACGTGACGCTGCAGCTCGTGCCGCAGTTCGCCCTGCACGCGGTCGAGCAGACGGAGGACCTCGGCGACGTGCTCGACTCCTGGCTCGAGCGCGTGCGCGGCGCCGACCACTTCGAGTTCTACTGGTTCCCGCACACGGCGACGGCGCTCACGAAGACGAACACGCGCCTGCCGGGCGACGCGCACCGGCGCCCGCTCGGCCGCGCCTCGCGGTGGATCGAGGACGAGCTGCTCGCCAACGGCGTCTACCGCGGCATGTGCGCGCTCGGGCGCGTCGTGCCCGCCGTGACGCCGCCGCTGGCCCGGCTGGCGGAGCGGTTCACGGGCCGGCGCGACGTCGTCGACCTCGCGCCCGCGGTGTTCACGAGCCACCGCTCCGTGCGCTTCCGCGAGATGGAGTACGCGATCCCGCTCGACGGGATCCCCGACGCGGTCCGCGAGGTGCGCGACCTGATCGAACGGAAGCGGTGGCGGATCAGCTTCCCGATCGAGGTGCGCGCCGCGGCATCCGACGACACCTGGCTCTCGACGGCCTACGGCCGCGACAGCGGCTACCTCGCCGTGCACCGGTACTTCCGCGAGGATCCGACCGAGTACTTCGCGGCCGTCGAGGCGATCATGCGCGGGTACGGCGGGCGCCCGCACTGGGGCAAGATGCACACGCAGTCGGCCGACTCCCTGCGCGCGGCCTACCCCCGGTTCGACGACTTCCTGCGCGTGCGCGACGAGCTCGACCCCGAGGGACGATTCGCGAACCCGTACCTCGAGCGGGTGCTCGGCAGGGTTCGGGCGGACGCCCCCGTCACGGGGTCCTCCGGCGCAGCGTGATCGACCCCACCACGATCGAGCCCACGATCCAGGCGCAGATCGCGAGAATTCGCGCCCAGATCCACGCGGCATCCTCCGAGTCGGCGGCGACCGCGGTGAGCGCGTCGATCGCGTAGCTCAGCGGCAGCCAGTCGCTGATCGCCTCGAGCCCCTCGGGCAGCTGGTCGCGCGGGATGAAGATGCCGCCGAGCAGGATCTGCGGGAACAGCAGGAGCGGCATGAACTGCACGACCTGGAACTCGGTCCGCGCGAACGCGCTCGCGAGGAGGCCGAGCGACGTGCCGAGCAGCGCGTCGGCGACCGCGACCGCGAACAGCAGCCAGATGCTGCCCTCGATCTCGAGGCCGCACACGAACACGGCATAGGAGACCGCGATGGCGGTCTGGAAGATCGCGAGCAGGCCGAACGCGAGCGCATAGCCGAGGATGAAGTCGCCCTTGCCCATCGGCATCGAGAACAGCCGCTCGAGTGTGCCGCTTCGCCGCTCGCGCAGCGTGGCGATGCTCGTGACGAGGAACATCACGATGAACGGGAACAGTGCGATCATGGCCGGGCCGATGGTCGCGAACACGTCGGTGTCGGTGAAGATCCACGCCACGAGCCCGATGAGCAGGCTCGGCACGACGAGCAGCAGCGCGATCGTGCGGTGGTCGTGGCGGATCTGGCCGAGCGCACGGCCGGCGGTGGCGAGCGTGCGTCCGGGGTTCATCGCGGCGCCTCCGTGCCGGATTCGGGACGGGCATGCCGGCCGTGCGGCTGCAGGTCGGGCACGCCGCGGGCGATGAGCTCGAGGAACGCGGCCTCCATGTCGTGGGTGCCCGTGTAGGCGAGGACCCCCTCGACCGTGTCGTCGGCGAGCAGCTCGCCCTCGCGCATGAGCAGGAGCCGGTCGCAGCGCTTCGCCTCGTCCATCACGTGGCTCGAGACGAGCAGCGTCGCACCGGCCGCCGCGAGTTCGTGGAAGAGTCCCCACAGCTGCACCCGGAGCACCGGGTCGAGCCCCACGGTCGGTTCGTCGAGCACGAGCACCTCGGGCTCGCCGAGCAGCGCCGCCGCGAGTGAGACCCGCCCGCGTTGCCCGCCCGAGAGGTCGCCGGCCAGCCGTCGTTCGTATGGGCCGAGCTCGGTGCGCTCGATCGCCCGGTCGACGTCGGACGGCGCGGCGCCGAGGATCCGCGCGAAGTACCGGAGGTTCTGCCGCACCGTCAGGTCGTCGTAGACGCTCGCCTGCTGGGTCACGTACGCGACGCGGCGCCGGAGCGCCCGGGAGCCGGCAGGGATGCCGAGGACCCGGATGCTGCCGGAGTCGACGACCTGCACGCCCACGATCGAGCGCATCAGGGTCGTCTTGCCGCTGCCGCTGGGGCCGAGGAGGCCCACGATGCGGCCACGCGGCACCGCGAGCGAGAGCCCGTGCAGCACGGGGGTGCGCATCCGGCGCACGTGGAGGTCGTGGACGACGATGGCGGGTGCCGCCGCATCCGCGTGATTCACCATGGCCGATCTCCTCCCGAAGCCCGACAGCCCGAGCCTACGCCCGGGCCGGCGCGTCGGCTGGCTCGGAGTCCGGTGGGAACTCGGAGCGAATCCCCATCCGATGGATAGGATCGGGGTACACCGATCATCGCGACACCCAGGAGTCCGCGCCATGGAATGGCTGATCCCGCTCATCATCGTCATCGTCCTCGTCCTGGGGATCGGCATCTACCTGTGGGCGACGTACAACTCGCTCGTCACGCTCAACGTGCGCGTCGACGAGGCGTGGAGCGACATCACCGTGCAGTTGAAGCGGCGGGCCGACCTGATCCCGAACCTCATCGAGGCGGTGAAGGGCTATGCGGCGCACGAGAAGGCGGTGTTCGAGAACGTCACCAAGGCGCGCGCCGAGACGCTCTCCGCACACGGGCCCGCTGAGGCGGGCGTCGCCGAGAACCACATGCAGCAGGCGCTGAAGTCGATCTTCGCGGTCGCCGAGGCGTACCCGCAGCTGCAGGCGAGCCAGAACTTCCTGCAGCTGCAGGGCGAGCTCGTCGACACCGAGGACAAGATCCAGGCGTCGCGCCGGTTCTACAACGGCGGCGTGCGCGAGCTGAACACCAAGATCAAGGTGTTCCCGAACACGCTGTTCGTGCGGAGCCTGGGCTTCCACGAGCGCGAGTTCTTCGAGGTCACGGAGGCGGCGGCGATCTCCGAACCGCCCCGCGTGCAGTTTTGATGCGCGCGAAGCACGCATCAAGGTTGAGTAGCAGCGCGCGCAGCGTGCCGCGTATCGAAACCCAAGGCCAATAGATGTACCGAGCGATCGCCCGGAACAAGCGCAACACCGTCTTCACGATCCTGCTCTTCCTCGTCATCGTCGGCGGCCTGGGCTACCTGGCCTCGGTGATCTACGGCGACCTCACGATCGTCGTGGTGACCCTGGTGATCGCGACCGGGTACGCGCTGTTCCAGTACTACACCGCCGATCGGCAGGCGCTGTCGATGTCGGGCGCGGTCGAGATCCGCAGCGTGTCCGACCATCCGCGGCTCTGGCGAACCGTCGAGAACCTGTCGATCACGACCGGCACGCCCATGCCGCGGGTGTTCGTCATCTCCGATCCGGCGCCGAACGCGTTCGCGACGGGCCGCGACCCGCAGCACGCGGTCGTCGCCGCGACGACGGGCCTCCTCGAGATCATGGACGACTCCGAACTCGAGGGCGTCATGGCCCACGAGCTCGGGCACGTCCGCAACTACGACATCCGGCTGTCGATGATCGTGTTCGGCCTGGTCGTCGCGATCGGGTTCATCTCCGACCTGTTCCTGCGCATGACGTTCTTCGGGCGGGGCAATAACAACAACCCCATCGTGCTGGTCTTCGGGCTCGTCGCGATGCTCGTCGCGCCCCTCGTCGCGAGCATGGTGCAACTCGCCGTGTCGCGCCAGCGCGAGTATCTCGCGGATGCCACGGGCGCGATGACCACCCGGCACCCCGACGCGCTCGCCCGCGCGCTGCTCAAGCTCGAGCAGTACGGCCGGCCCATGCAACGGCAGAACACGTCGATGGCGCACCTCTGGATCGCCGATCCGCTCAAGCCCGGCGTGATCGACCGGCTCTTCGCGACCCACCCGCCGATCGGCGAGCGCGTACGGCGCCTGACCGAGATGGGCCGCAGCTTCTAGGCCGCCTCACGCGGCGGCGAGCTCGGCCCTGAGCGCTGGGGCGAGGTCGCCCCGGCCGACGACCTCGATGTCGTCGAGGCCCTGCCACGCCGCCGCCTCCGCGAGGACGGGATGCAGTCGTGCCGCCGTCTCATCGGGCGCGCCGTGCTCGATCCACGCCGACTGCACCCGGAGCACCTTGGCCTTGCGGTCGCTCTTGAGATCGACGCGGCCGACGACATCGTCGTCGACGAGCACGGGCAGCGAGTAGTACCCGAACTTGCGGTCGGGCTCCGGCGTGTAGATCTCGATGCGGTAGTGGAAGTCGAACAGCCGCTCGGTGCGCGGGCGGAACCACACGACCGGGTCGAACGGCGACAGCACCGCCGCGGCGTCGATCCGCCGGGGGCGCCGGGCGTCGCGATGCACCCAGGTCGGGGTGGCGCGGGCGCCGGTGACCCAGCCGGGCACCTCGACCGGCAGCAGCTCGCCGGCCTCCTCGAGGTCGCGGATCGCGACGCGCACGGGTGCACGCTTCATTCGCCAGTAATCGGCGAGGTCGGCCTCGGTGGCGATGCCGAGGGCGACCGACGCGCGCCGCACGAGCTCGCGCACCGCATCGACCTCGGGGATCGGCGCCTCGAGCAACTCGGCCGGGAGCGCCTGCTCGGGCAGCGCGTAGACGCGCTCGAACCGGACGCGCTCGACGCACACGACCTCGCCGACGAGGAACATCCACTCGAGCGTGCGCTTCACGTCGGACCAGCCCCACCACGACCCGCGGCGCTCATTGGCATCGTGCTCGATCTCGCTCGCGCGCATCGGGCCGTTGGCGGCGAGCTCGGCGCGGAGCCAGTCGCCGAGCGGGCGGTTCTCGACGAGCCATCCGCCCCACTGGCTGCCCTTGCGCCGGTACTCCTCGCGGCGGAACTCGAAGAACGGCCACAGTTCGCGGGGGATGAACGCGGCTTGGTGCGCCCACGATTCGACCATCCGCCCGCGGCGCCCGGTCGTGAGTCGGTCGAGCAGGCCGCGGTCGTACGCGCCGAGCCGACTGAACGCGGGCAGGTAGTGGCTGCGCTCGAACACGTTGACCGAATCGATCTGCAGCACCGCGAGCCGATCGACCAGCCCGGCGAGCTGGCGCGTGCCCGGGGCGGCGACGGTCGGGCGGCCGAAGCCCTGGGCGGCGAGGGCGATGCGGCGTGCGAGGGCGGGACTGACGCTGTCGACCATGATGGTCCGACCCTAACGGGGGGCGCCGACATCCGGCGGAACCCGTCCGCCGCCCCGCCTAGACTGGGACGGTGACCGAGGGGAACGGGGCCTCGCGCGTGCGACGGCAGCGCGCACGCCGCGCCGCCCGCACGCCGCAGCCGCAGCAGGGCGCCGGCGAGCCGGCCCGCGACGCCGCGGCATCCGTGCCCTACCCCATGCGCGTCGCCGCCGCCTGGTCGTGGCGGCTGCTGCTGGTCGGCGGTGTGCTCGCCGTCGTGATCTTCCTGATCATCCAGCTGCGCTACGTGCTCGTCCCGGTGCTCGTCGCGGTGCTGCTCTCCGCGCTGCTCGTGCCGTTCTCGCAGTTCCTGCAGCGGCACCGCTGGCCCAAGTGGCTCGCGATCACCGTCGCGATGCTCGCCACGATCCTCGGCGTGGGGGGCCTGCTCACGCTCGGCATCTCGCAGATCGTCCGCGGTTCGGGCGACCTCGCCGCGCAGACCGTGGTCGCGTGGGAGGACTTCCGCGCCTGGCTGCTCGAGGGCCCGCTGCACGTCACGCCCGAGCAGTTCGATGCGCTCGTGCAGCAGGTGGTCGACTCCGTGCAGCAGGACAGCGGCGTGCTCGTGACGGGCGCGCTGTCCGTCAGCTCGTCGATCGGGCACTTCCTCGCGGGTCTCCTGCTCGCCCTGTTCGCGACCCTGTTCATCCTGATCGACGGCCGCCACATCTGGTACTGGATCGTCGGCATATTCCCGCGCCGCGCGCGCGCCGCGATCGATGGCGCCGGCCGCTCGGGCTGGGCCACGCTCGAGAACTTCGTGAAGGTGCAGATCCTCGTCGCCTCGATCGACGCGGTCGGGATCGGCCTCGGCGCCCTGCTGCTCGGCGTGCCCCTCGCGATCCCCATCGCGATCCTGGTCTTCCTCGGCTCGTTCGTGCCGATCGTCGGCGCGGTCGTCACCGGTGCGCTCGCCGTGTTCGTCGCGCTGGTCTACAACGGCTGGGGCATCGCGCTGGCGATGCTCGGCGTGGTGCTGCTCGTGCAGCAGGTCGAGGGCCACATCCTGCAGCCGCTCATCATGGGGACGGCCGTCAAGGTCCACCCGCTCGGCGTCGTGATCGCCGTCACGACCGGCTCGCTGCTGGCCGGCATCCCCGGCGCGCTGTTCGCGGTCCCGATCGCGGCGGTCGGGAACGTCATGATCCTCTACATCTCAGGCGGCACGTGGAAGCAGGCCGAGCCTCCTTCGCCGGCCGAGACCCATTCCCCGCTCTGGCGCACGGTACCGCAGCGCCCCGGATACGGACGGTGACATGAACCACGCCCTCGACGCTCGACTAGACGCCTCCGCCTCGGTCCCGGCGCCCACGCCCGAGGCCGCCTGGCCCGGACCAGACCTCGCCACGTTCGAGCGCGCGCAGCGCACGGTCGCCGAGATCGCCCGGCGCACGCCCATGGAGACCTCCCGGTTCCTCGGCCGGCTCGAGGGCGTGCCGGTGCACCTCAAGTGCGAGAACCTGCAGCGCACGGGCTCGTACAAGCTCCGCGGCGCGTACAACCGGATGTCGGCGCTCCCGCCCGACGAGCGGGCGCGCGGCGTCGTGGCCGCGTCGGCCGGCAACCACGCGCAGGGCGTCGCGTACGCCGCGCGCGAGCTCGGCATCCACGCCACGATCTTCATGCCCGTCGGCGTCGCGCTGCCCAAGCTCGAGGCCACGCGCGCGTACGGCGCCGACGTGGTGCTGCGCGGCGACTCGATCGGCGAGACGCTCGACGCCGCGGCGGCGTTCGCCGCCGAGACCGGTGCGACCATCATCCCGCCGTTCGACCACCCCGACGTCGTCGCCGGCCAGGGCACGCTGGGGCTCGAGATCCTCGAGCAGGTCCCGGATGTCGCGACCATCGTCGTCCCGATCGGCGGCGGTGGCCTCGCGGCCGGCGTCGCGAGCGCGGCCAAGCTCCGAGCCGCGCAGCTCGGCACGACCGTGCGCGTCATCGGCGTCCAGGCCGAGAACGCCTCGCCGTACCCACCGTCGCTCTCCGCCGGCGAGCCGACGTCGGTGCCGGTCGTGCCGACCATCGCCGACGGCATCGCCGTGTACCGCCCGGGGGAGCTCAACTTCGCGATCATCCGCGAGACGATCGACGAGATCGTCACCGTCACCGAGGACGACATCGCGCGCGCCCTGCTCGTGCTGCTCGAGCGTGCGAAGCTCGTCGTCGAGCCGGCGGGCGCGGTCGGCGTCGCCGCGCTGATGACCGGCAAGGTGCGCTCCGAGGGGCCGATCGTGGTGCTGCTGTCGGGCGGAAACATCGACCCGCTGCTCATGCAGCGCGTGATCGCGCACGGCCTCGCGGCCTCCGATCGCTACCTCACGCTGCGGATCGGCCTGCCCGACCGGCCCGGCCAGCTCGCGCGCATCGCCGAGCTGCTCGCCGAGGCCAAGGCGAACGTCGTCGAGGTGCTGCACACCCGCCACGGCGCGGGCATGCAGATCTCCGAGGTCGCGCTGCAGCTCTCGGTCGAGACGCGCGGCCCGGCGCACCGCGACGAGGTCGTCGAGGTGCTGCGTCGCGCGGGCTACGAGCCCGAGATCATCGAGGAATGACGAACGGCCCCTCCGAGGAGGGGCCGTTCGCGATGGGGGCTCAGCGGGTCGCCGAGCTGCGGATCACTGCCCGCCCCAGGTCTCCACGCCCGTGACCTCGACCGCGATCTCGCGGCCGTTGGGGGCGGTGTAGCTGGTCTTCTCGCCGACCTTCAGGCCGAGGATCGCGGCGCCCAGGGGCGACTGCTCGCTGAAGACGTCGAGCTCGGAGTCGCCGGCGATCTCGCGGCTGCCGATGAGGAAGCGCTCCTCGTCGCCCGCGACGATCGCGGTGATGACGGTGCCGGACTCGACGACGCCGCTCGAGCGGGGCGCCTCGCCGACCTCGGCGGTGCGCAGCAGCTCGGTGAGCTGGCGGATGCGGGCCTCCTGCTTGCCCTGCTCGTCCTTCGCGGCGTGGTACCCGCCGTTCTCCTTGAGGTCGCCCTCCTCACGCGCGGCCTCGATGCGCTTCGCGATCTCCTCGCGGCCGGTGGTGGAGAGGTGCGCGAGCTCGCCTGCGAGCCGATCGTAGGCCTCCTGGGTCAGCCAGGTGGTCGTCGCGGTGGCGTCCTGCGCCATGGTGCACACTCCCGTGGATATACGTGACGCCCCAGCATCTGCCGGAGCGAATTTCCCATTCTAGATCAGCCAGCAGCCCTGGACCAAACCGGTGTTGGCCTCCTGTGCGGTGCGCACACGCTCGGTGAAGGTGCGCAGCGGCCGGTCGGACGCGGGGATCTCGACCACCTTCCAGCCGACGACCGTGAAGTCCTCGTTGAACGCCTGCACGATGCAGGCGGTCTCGTTGCCCTCGGGCACGGAGAGCCGCCAGGTGACCTCGACCGAGCGGTCGTCGAGCAGCCGGTGCCCGAGGTCGGTGGCCTGCACCTGCGGACGGCTGCCGTCGAGCCCGGCCCACGCGACCCAGGCCACGAGCACGACGGCGAACGCGATCGCCGCGCCGACGAGCAGCAGCCGCTCGCGGCGCCGCCGCGTGGGCGTGCGGCCGTACCGGTCGGCCAGACCGGATGCCGCGGGTCCGGCGGGGTCGGTCGCGGGGGTGCCGTCGAGCACGGCGTCCTCGGCCGCGGCATCCGCGGACTCACGTGGGGGCACCGCCCGGCTCCTTCCCGGCTCGATCGTCTAGGCTTGGCATCCAGCCTAACCCCGCCCCCTGAAGGGAATCCGATGCTCGTCGTGCCCGCCGTCACGTCCCTCATCGCCGTGGCCGCGGAAGAGGAGTTCGACCCGAACGACGTCACGCCCGGCGTCGAGGGCTTCGTCATCACGTTCATCATCATGGCCGTGGTCGTGCTGCTCGTGCTCGACATGGTGCGCCGCATCCGCCGCGTGAACTACCGTGCCGAGGCGCGCGACCGCATCGAGGCCGAGGAGCGCGAGGCGAACGGGCCGACGGATGCCGCGGCATCCGACACCCCGCCCGCCAAGCCCGAGTAGCGCCTGGGGGCGAGCCGGCTCAGCCCGCGTGGAAGGCGGGCTCGATCGCGATGATCAGCGTCGCCGTCCAGTGGCACATGAACGCCAGCACGGTGCACACGTGGAAGATCTCGTGGAAGCCGAAGTGGCCGGGCCACGGGTTCGGCTTCTTGATGCCGTAGACGACCGCGCCGATCGTGTACAGGATGCCGCCGACGATCACGAGCACCATCATCGCCACGCTCACCGCGAGCAGGTCGCCGAGGTACATGACGGCCGCCCAGCCGAGCAGGAGGTAGAGCGGCACGTACAGCCACCGGGGCGCGGTGATCCAGAACACGCGGAACCCGATGCCGATCAGTGCGCCGCCCCACACGATCGCGAGCAGCACGAACCCCTTGTCGGGCGGGAGCGCGAGCAGCGCCAACGGCGTGTACGTGCCCGCGATGAGCAGGAAGATGTTCGCGTGGTCGATGCGCTTGAGGATCACCTTCGTGCGCGGCTTCCAGTCGAACCGGTGGTACAACGCGGAGTTGCCGAACAGCAGCATGGACGTGAGCGTGAACACCGCCGACGCCCACTTCGCCCACGGGCCCTCGGCGAGCGTGATCAGCACGATGCCCGCGGCGATCGTGAGCGGGAACGTTCCCGCGTGGATCCAGCCGCGCCAGGTCGGCCGCAGCTCGGCCGGATGCTCGGTCGACGCGTCGATGAATGGGACGTTGGGCAGTTCGGGTCCGCGGCGCTCGTCGAGGGCGACGGCCGCGTCGGCCTCGTCGAGCTCGGAGGCCGGGCGATGGAGGTGCTCGGCGACATCCTCGGGCTCTTGGGCGCTCATGGGCCAAGCGTAGGGCCGCCTGCATCACGGCTTGCTGTGAGCCGTCGCCCTCGGGCGGGGGTAGCGTAGTCGCGTGCAGACAGGCGATCATCACTCCGGTCGCGGCCTCCTCTACCGGCTCTACCAGAAGCGGCTCAAGCGCGAGCTCGACCAGGCCGAGCTCCCGCACCACGTCGCGATGATCATCGACGGCAATCGGCGGTGGGCCAAGCAGCTCGGCTACGACTCCGCCGCGCATGGCCACCGGGCGGGCGCCGCGAAGATGCGCGAGTTCCTCGAGTGGTGCGACGAGCTCGGCATCCGGGTCGTGACGCTCTACCTGCTCTCGAGCGACAACCTCGTCAACCGTACGACCGAGGAGCTCGCCGACCTCATCGAGATCATCGCCGACCTGGCCGAGGAGCTCAGCCACTACCGCGACTGGCGCGTGCAGCACGTCGGCTCCGACGCCGGGCTCCCGGAGCCGCTGGTCGCTGCGCTGGATGCCGCGGAGCAGCGCACCGCCGGCAAGACGGGCCTGCACGTGAACCTCGCGGTCGGCTACGGCGGCCGCAAGGAGATCACCGATGCGATGCGCTCGATCGTCGCGTCCCACCACGCCGAGGGGCGCAGCCTGGAAGACCTGGCGGAGCGCCTGACGCCCGAGCTGATCGGCGAGCACCTGTACACGGGCGGACAGCCCGACCCCGACCTCGTCATCCGCACGTCGGGCGAGCAGCGGCTCAGCGACTTCATGCTCTGGCAGGCCGCGCACAGCGAGTTCTACTTCGTCGAGGCGCTCGGGCCCGACCTGCGCGAGGTCGACCTGCTGCGCGCCATCCGCGACTACACCATGCGGCATCGGCGGTTCGGCGGCTGATCGGCCGGCCATCCGTCCCCCGTCTGCCAGTATGGCTCCGAGAGGGGGTCGCACCCAGGTGACCATCGACGACTACGCGGCCGGCTTCGGCGAGGAACCCGGCTACCTCGACTACGCGCGGGTCGGGCCGCTCGCCCGAGTCGCCGCCGAGGAGGCACTGGCGTTCACGCAGGTGCTCGAACGGGCCCGGCACGGCAGCCTGGAGGCCTTCGGCGAACAGGACGCGCGGCTCCGCGCCGCGGCCTCGGCCCTGACGGGCACGCCCGCCGAGCGCATCGTGTCGATCCCGAACACGTCGACCGGGCTCATGCACGCCATGTTCGGGCTCACCGGCACCGTGCTGCTCTCGCCGGGGGAGTTCCCGAGCGTGCCGATCGCCGCGGTGCGCGCCAACGAGGCCCTGCACTCGGTGCAGCCGGCCTGGCTCGAGACCGACCACGGCAAGGTCACGCCGGGCCGGATCCGCGAGCAGCTCGAGGCCAATGTGGCCGCCGTCGCGGTCAGCCTCGTCGACAGCCGCACCGGCTACCTGTGCGACCTCGAGGGGGTCCGGCAGGTCATCGGAGACCGGCTGCTCATCGTCGACGCCATCCAGGGCTTCGGGATCGTCGACGCACCGTGGGAGCTCGCCGACGTGGTCGTCACGGGAGGGCAGAAGTGGTGCCGGGCGGGCTGGGGCACGGGCGTCATGGCGCTCTCGCCGCGGGCCCTCGAGCGTCTCACGCCCGTGTTCTCGGGCTACACCGGCACCGAGGACGACGAGGTGTGGGACGAGGTGCCGCCGCCCGCCGCGGGCGCGCGAGCGTACCGCGTGTCGAACCCCGACCCCATGGCGCAGGCCCGCTTCGCGGCGGCCCTCGAGGAGCTCGCCGCGGTCGGCGTGCCCGAGGTCAACGCCCGCATCGCCGAGAACGTCAGCCGGGTCATCGACCTGGCCGACGAGTTCGCGATGCCGGTCGCCTCGTCGCGCGACGAGCGGGAGCGCGCCGGCATCGTCGTGCTCGAGCCCGAGCCCGAGCACGTCACGGTCCTCACGGCGTCGCTGCACAACCACGGCGTCACGGCGACCACCCGGCTCGGCACGGTGCGCCTCAGCGTGCACGCCGTGCTGTCGGAGGACACCGTCGAGATGCTGCGCGGCGCGTTCGTGTCGTTCAACACCGCCGCCACGTACTGACTGACCGGGCGGGCGGTGAGCCGATCGTCCACGATATGTGAACAGCGGATGTCGCGCCGCGTGTCGCTTGCCCGTTCGTCGGTGGTCGGACGTACCGTCGAGGCATCGGGCAAGTCGCCCGGTCGAGTCGGCTCGTGAACCGCTCGTGGAGGGATCGCCCGCCGGCGCGAGAGCCGAGCGAGAGCTCGGGGCAGGAGCGGTCGTGACCTCTGTCGAACCCACCAAGCCCCTCGGTCCGGTCGAGTCGGAAGCGCGCCGCACGCGGCCCGCCGACGCGACGCCCGGGGGCGCCGCGCAGGCCGAACGCACGTACGTGCTCGACACGTCGGTGCTGCTCTCCGACCCGCGCGCCCTGTTCCGCTTCGCCGAGCACCCCGTGGTGCTGCCCGTGGTGGTCATCACCGAACTCGAGTCGAAGCGCAACGACCCCGAGATCGGCTTCTTCGCGCGCAAGGCGCTGCGCATCCTCGACGACCTCCGTGTCGAGCACGAACGCCTCGACTTCCCGATCCCCGTCGGCGACGGCGGATCGTTGCGCGTCGAGCTCAACCACTCGAGCCAGTCGGTGCTGCCGAGCGGCCTGCAGTTGGGCGACAACGACTCGCGCATCCTCGCGTGCGCCGCCAACCTCGCGCACGACGGCGTCGCGGTCACCATCGTCTCGAAGGACCTCCCGCTGCGCGTGAAGGCCGCCTCGATCGGCATCGACGCCCAGGAATACCGCGCCGAGCTCGCCCACGACCCGGGCTGGACGGGCATGGCCGAGCTCTCCCTGGGGTCGAACGACATGGCCAAGCTCTACGAGCACGAGGCGATGCAGACGAGCGAGGTGGAGGGGATGCCGATCAACACCGGCCTCGTCATCCACTCGGAGCGGGGCTCCGCACTCGGTCGTATCGTCGGACCCGGCGAGGTGAAGCTCGTGCGCGGCGACCGTGAGCTGTTCGGCGTGCACGGCCGCTCGGCCGAGCAGCGTCTCGCGATCGACCTGCTGCTCGACCCCGAGATCGGGATCCTCTCGCTCGGCGGTCGCGCCGGCACCGGCAAGTCGGCGCTCGCGCTCTGCGCCGGGCTCGAGGCGGTGCTCGAGCGGCAGCAGCACAAGAAGATCATGGTGTTCCGCCCGCTGTACGCGGTCGGCGGTCAGGAACTCGGCTACCTTCCCGGCGACCAGGGCGAGAAGATGAACCCGTGGGGCCAGGCCGTCTTCGACACGCTCGGCTCGGTCGTCTCCGACAACGTGCTCGACGAGGTCGTCGACCGGGGCATACTCGAGGTGCTGCCGCTCACGCACATCCGCGGCCGGTCGCTGCACGACGCCTTCGTGATCGTCGACGAGGCGCAGTCGCTCGAGCGCAACGTGCTGCTCACGGTCCTCAGCCGCATCGGGCAGAACTCGCGCGTGGTGCTCACCCACGACGTCGCCCAGCGCGACAACCTGCGCGTCGGCCGGCACGACGGCGTCGCGAGCGTGATCGAGACGCTGAAGGGGCATCCGCTCTTCGCGCACATCACGCTCACCCGCTCGGAGCGCTCGGCGATCGCGGCGCTCGTCTCGGAGATGCTCGACGGCACCGAGCTGGCGTAGCACCGGCACGACGTCGGCGAACGGGCATCAGCCTGGGCCTCGCCGGGCGGCGACCGATCGAGGCCTCATGCCGGGATCAGTGAGGTGACGAATCCAGTAAGGAACGGTGCGAGGACACTCAAGAGCGTGATCGGCCGCAGGAAGGTCGGTCGATCAAGCCCGATTCGCATGAGCAACCTCGCGCGGGCTTCGCGCTGGGACGGACTCGGAACGCCGGAGCGCGGTTCCCCCAGCGCCTTCTCGACCAAGCGCATCCCGTCCTCACGCCACCCGATGAGGACCGGAGTGAGAATGAGGACGAGCACGAGTGCGAAGAACGCCCCATATCCGACGACGGTCCAGCCGGGAAAGTCATCGGGCGAGGTTCCGGCGGCTATTCGAGCCATCCTGAGAAATGCCGTGTCGACGACAACGGTCGAGAGGAGGAGGGCAATGGCGAGGCTCGACCGCTCCACCGTTCGCCAAATGGCGTCTAATTCGCCGATTGCCGAGCGCACGCGGCGTGCATCGACTATGCGCGGGTCGAATTCGTCATCGGGCCTCGGGGTGATGATGCGAGAGATCGTCATGCGGAGTTCGCCAAGTCGCCCATGGGTAGTCCATACGAGCAACAACCACGGGCTCGCCGATATGAAAGCAAGCGCCGTGACGACTGAGACGAGCGTGCGAAACGGATCGCTCCACTCCGACGTGCCGTCTCCCCGACCCATCAACGCAAGGAACCGGGTGACCGCCCATGCGAGCACCCCGAGGAGAAGCAAGGAAGCGAATACCCGCCACCGGCTCGACCGATCGAGCCTGCCCGCAGCTCCGTTCGCTCGCACCCCGGCAATCAGAATGAAGAACCAGATGACGATTGAGATCGAGATCGCCCCCGCCCACAGCGAGTATCCCTCACTCAAATCCTCGTCGGTTTCCCACCATCTCGCCGCATCGAGCATCAAATAGAACACGAGCAACGCGCCGAACACTGACGCGCATGCTTGAAGGGCCGGCATGAGCGGATGAACAGACTGCCGCGATTCGTTCAACAGGACACCCTTTGCGTCGGGAGCATACTCTCCCGCGCCGCGTCACCGAAAGCGGTGTGCATTCGAACGCCGGTGATCCCGAATTCTGCTGTTGGATCGAAGCTCCGGCTCCCGCATCTGCGACGAACTCGCGCGACGATGACGCGCGTTCACCAGCCTTGACCGTCGCGCGTTGAAAGGTCGACGCCCGGGCGCGCCGCGCGGAGGATCGAGGGAGGCCGGCTGCTACTTCGCCTGCGGCGGCCGCGTCATCGAGAGCAGGTGCAGCGCCTCGTCGAGCTGGGCCTCGGTGAGGTCGCCCCGCTCGACGTGGCCGAGGTCGATCACGGCCTCGCGGACCGTGATGCCCTTGGCGACCGAGTGCTTGGCGATCTTCGCGGCGGCCTCGTAGCCGATGATCTTGTTCAGCGGCGTCACGATCGAGGGCGACATGCCCGCGAGCGCAGAGGTGCGCTCCTCGTTGGCCTGCAGGCCGTCGACGGTCTTGTCGGCGAGCACGCGCACCGAGTTGGCGAGCAGGCGGATCGATTCGAGCAGCGCCGTGCCCATGACGGGGATCTGCACGTTGAGCTCGAACGAGCCCGAGGCGCCGGCCCAGGCGATCGTGGCGTCGTTGCCGACCACGCGCGAGGCGACCATGAGGACCGCCTCGGGCACGACCGGGTTGACCTTGCCCGGCATGATCGAGGAGCCGGGCTGCAGGTCGGGGATGTACAGCTCGCCGAGGCCCGTGTTGGGGCCCGAGCCCATCCAGCGCAGGTCGTTGCAGATCTTGGTGAGGCTCACCGCGATGGTGCGCAGCGCGCCCGACGCCTCGACGAGGCCGTCGCGGTTCGCCTGCGCCTCGAAGTGGTCGGCCGCCTCGGTGATCGGCAGCTCGGTCTCCTGCTGGAGCAGCTCGATGACCAGCTGCGGGAAGCCGGCCGGGGTGTTGATGCCGGTGCCGACCGCGGTGCCGCCGAGCGGGACCTCGGCGACACGCGGGAGGGCCGACTGCACGCGCTCGATGCCGAGGCGGACCTGCCGGGCGTAGCCGCCGAACTCCTGGCCGAGCGTCACGGGCGTGGCGTCCATGAGGTGCGTGCGGCCGGCCTTGACGATGCCGGCCCACGCCTCGGCCTTCGCCTCGAGCGCGACCGCGAGGTGGTCGAGCGAGGGGATGAGGTCGTCGATGAGCGCGGCCGTGACGGCGATGTGCACCGAGGTCGGGAACACGTCGTTCGAGGACTGCGACGCGTTGACGTGGTCGTTCGGGTGCACCGGGCTGCCGAGCTTCTCGGTCGCGAGCGTCGCGAGCACCTCGTTCATGTTCATGTTCGAGGACGTGCCCGAGCCGGTCTGGTAGACGTCGACCGGGAAGTGCTCGGCGAAGCCCACGCGGCCGTCGATGACGTCGTCGGCGGCGTCGGCGATCGCCTGCGCCACCTGGCTGTCGAGCACGCCGAGGCGGGCGTTGGCGAGCGCCGCGGACTTCTTGATGCGCGCGAGCGCCGCGACCTGCGCGGGCTCGAGCCCCTTGCCCGAGATGGGGAAGTTCTCGACGGCGCGCTGCGTCTGCGCGCGGTACAGCGCCGACGCGGGGACCCGCACCTCGCCCATCGTGTCGTGTTCGATCCGGTAGTCGGCGGCGTTGTCCACCACGGTGTGTTCCCCTTCGATCTCGGCGGCGTCGTTCCGGCACAGGGCGTGCAGCGGGCGGATGCCGCCGTCGGCCTCAGATGCGACCGACTGCGATGTCGGTCTCGGCGCGGCCCTCGAGCAGGCGGTAGTTCGCGCCGACGACAGCCAGCGTACCCGCTGCGATCGCGTCGCTGATCACCTCGGAGCGGTCGAGCAGCTCGGCCACGGTGTCGCGCAGGTGCTCCCGGCCGACGAACCCGGCGTCGATCGCGTCGGGCTCGATGGGTCCCTGGTCGGTGCCCGCGACGCGCCGCACCGCGGGCACGATGCGCTCGACGAGCGACGCGATATGCGCGGGAAGCGGGTCGGGCTCGGCGCCCTGCGTGTCGATCGCGGCGCGCACGGCCCCGCAGTGGTCGTGGCCGAGCACGAGGATGAGCGGCACGCCCAGCACGCCGACCGCGTACTCGAGGGAGCCGATCACGTCCTCGGAGATGACCTGCCCGGCGTTGCGCACCACGAAGGCGTCGCCGAGGCCGACGTCGAAGATGATCTCGGCCGCGAGGCGCGAGTCGCTGCAGCCGAAGATCGCCACGAGCGGGCGCTGCTGGCCGGCGAGTTCGGTGCGGCGCTCGACATCCTGCCGCGGATGCTGCGGAGTGCCGGCGATGAACCGGGCGTTGCCGGCGCGGAGCTCGCGCCAGGTCTCGGCGGGGGTGGTCGGTCGTGCGGGGACGGGGTGGCTCACGGCCGCTCCTCTCTCAGCGCTGCGCATCGATGGCCGGGACGATCGCCCGGGCCAGGGTCTCGAACTCCTCGGGGTCGGCGGTGCCGATGAGCACGAACGTGCTCTCGCCCGCCTCGGTGACGAGGCCGTAGCGGGCGTTGCCGACGTCGGCGTCGGATTCGCGGTTGTCGTAGACGGTCCACTCGACGCCGTCGATCGTGACGACGCCGGTGGCCGCGGTGTTCGCGAGCAGGTCGGCGGTCCACGTGGGGTTCGCTCCGAGGCCCTGGTACATGCCGGCGTACTCGTCGCTCGGCGTGAGGTAGCCCGCGTACCACGCGGTGACGCCGTCGGCCTCGCGCGACCGCAGCGACGCATCGTTCGAGCGCCAGCCCTCGGGCAGCTCGGGCACCGCGAGTTCGGGCTCGATCCCGACCTGCGCCTGAGCCGCGACGGAGGCCACGTCGACGTCGCGCTCGATCGGGGTGTCGCTGCGCGGCACGATCAGGACGATCACGGCGACGACCGCGAGGCTCGCGACGAGCGAGCCGATGAGGTTCTTGACCGTCTGCCGCTGACGGCGCTTGAGGGCGTCGTCGGCCTTGCGCTGCGCGGTCTCCTCGGGCGTCTCGGGGCGGCCGAGCTCGGCGACGACCCGGGGTTCGCGACGGGCCATCAGCCCTCGCCGCCGTCGGTGGCGGTGGCGGTGGTGGACGCCGCGGCGCCGGCGGCCCCGGCGCGCGCCGCGTCGAGTCGGGCCCTGGCGCCGAGCAGCCACTCCTCGCAGCGCTGGGCGAGCGCCTCGCCGCGTTCCCAGAGCGCGAGCGACTGCTCGAGCGTGGCCGAACCCTGCTCAAGCTCGGCGACGACGCGCACGAGCTCGTCGCGGGCCTGCTCGTAGCTGAGCTCGGCGACATCCGGGGGAGTGGTGGGCATGGAGGGCATTCTATTCGGCGTCGCCGACAGCACCCCGAGATGTCGCCGCGAGACGGCCCTCGGCGAGCGTGATGCGCAGCGCGGTGCCCTCGGGCGCCTGGTCGGGCCGGGTCAGCACGCCGTCGTGCTCGCGCTGCACGATCGCGTACCCGCGCTGCAGCGTCGCGAGCGGCGAGAGGGCGCGAAGCTGCGAGCGGAGCTCCGCGGTGCGCACGGCGGCGCGCTCGATCGCGCGCTCGGCGAGCTCGGCCCCGCGCGCGACCCAGCGCGTGACCTCCTCGGCGCGGCGGTCGACGATCCAGGTGGAGTCGGCCAGTGCGGGCCGGGTGCGCAGGTGCCCGATCCGGTCGATCTCGTGCGTCACGAGCGTGGTCACCCGCATGCGGACGCGGGCGCGCGCCTGCTCGACGCGGATGAGCTCCTCGGCGACATCGGGGACCACGCGCTTCGCGGCATCCGTCGGCGTCGACGCCCGGAGGTCGGCGACCTCGTCGAGCAGCGGGCGGTCGGCCTCGTGCCCGATCGCGCTGACGATGGGGGTGGATGCTGCCGCCGCGGCCCGCACGACGCGCTCGTCGCTGAAGCCCAGCAGGTTCTGGAAGTCGCCGCCGCCGCGGGCGACGATGATGACCTCGACCTCGGGGTCGGCATCGAGGCGCCGGATGGCGCGGACCACCTCGATCGCGCACCGGTCGCCCTGCACGGCCGCGTACGCCGTGCGGAACTCGACGGCGGGCCAGCGGAGGCGGGCGTTGCGCAGCACGTCCTTCTCGGCGTCGCTGTCCTTGCCGGTGACGAGGCCGACGACCTGCGGCAGGAACGGCAACGGGCGCTTGCGCGCGGCCTCGAACAGGCCCTCGGCGGCGAGCTGGGCGCGCAGCCGCTCGAGCCGCTCGAGCAGGTCGCCGAGCCCGACGTGGCGCACGTCGAACACCTGCATGGTGAGCGAGCCGCCCTTGACCCACCAGTTGGGCTTGACGAGCGCCACCACGTGGTCGCCCGCCTTGAACTGCTCGGTGAGCTTCGCACGCGTCGACGACCAGATCGAGAACGAGACCGTGGCGTCGGCCTCGAGGTCCCTCAGCTTGCCGTAGACGTTGCCGGCCGACACGCCCCACTGGGTGATCTCACCCTCGATCCACACCGTGCCGAGCCGGTCGAGGTACTCCTTGAGCTTGCCCGAGAGCATCGAGACGGACCACGGGGTCTCGCGGGTCGTGGGGCCCTCGGCCATACGCCTCCCAGCCGCTCGCCATCTGCGCCCGCGTAGGATGGCACCCGTGACGAGCTTGACGGATGCCCCGCGAATCGACCTCGGCATGCCTCGGATCCCGAGCGTGCGCGGCCGGCTCAAGGATATCCCGGTGCAAGGACCCAAGAAGGTGCTGCTGGCGGCGCCACGCGGCTACTGCGCGGGCGTCGACCGCGCCGTGATCGCGGTCGAGAAGGCGCTCGAGCACTACGGCGCGCCGGTCTACGTGCGCAAGCAGATCGTTCACAACATCCACGTGGTGACCGAGCTCGAGAAGCAGGGCGCGATCTTCGTCGAGGAGGTCGACGAGGTGCCCGAGGGCGCCCACGTCGTCTTCAGCGCGCACGGGGTCTCGCCCGCCGTGGTCAATTCGGCGGCCGAGCGCGGCCTGCATGCGATCGACGCGACCTGCCCGCTCGTGACGAAGGTGCACCGCGAGGCCGTGCGCTTCGCGCGCGACGACTTCGAGATCCTGCTCATCGGCCACGAGGGCCACGAGGAGGTCGAGGGCACCGCAGGCGAGGCGCCCGACCACGTCACGCTCGTCAACAGCCCCGACGACGTGCCGAACATCGAGGTGCGCGACCCCGACAAGGTCGTGTGGCTCTCGCAGACCACCCTGTCGGTCGACGAGACGATGGAGACCGTGCGGCGCCTGCGCGAGCGGTTCCCGAATCTGCAGGACCCGCCCTCCGACGACATCTGCTACGCCACCCAGAACCGCCAGGTCGCCATCAAGAAGGTCGCCCGCGACGCCGACGTCGTCATCGTCGTCGGCTCGGCGAACTCGTCGAACAGCGTGCGCCTCGTCGAGGTCGCGCTCGAGTACGGCGCGAAGCGCGCCTACCGGGTCGACTACTCGACCGAGATCCAGCAGGAGTGGCTCGAGGGCGCCGAGACGGTCGGCGTCACGAGCGGCGCGTCGGTGCCCGAGGGCCTCGTCAAGGAGGTCCTGCTCGAGCTCGCCGACGCCGGGTACGGCGAGGTCGCCGAGGTCAAGACGGCCGAGGAGGACCTGATGTTCTCCCTGCCCAAGGAGCTCCGCAAGGACCTGCAGGGCAACCGCGAACAGCGGGCGCTCGGCGGCCGGAACCGCGCCGCAGCCCAGGCCTGAGCGGCGCCGCGCGCGCCCGAGCGGCGCTGCGGCACCGCGTCGACGCGACGGTTCAGACGCCCGAGATCTGCTCGACGTACGAGACGAACGTCGGGTCGGTGAGGAAGACGATCGAGGTGATGACGATCGTGGCGACGATCGCGACGGCCCCGCCCACGAGCGGCACCCAGAACGCCGGCTTGCGTGCGCGCATGCGCGCGATCGCCCAGCCCAGCACGGCCGCGTAGAGCCCGAGCATGACGACCGAGCCGACCGTCGCGAGGGTCGGCAGCCACTCCTGCGGCGTGTAGGTGCCGACGCCCTGCTGCGAGTACACGGTCTGGATGGCGGCCGGCAACTGCTGCAGGCTCACCGAGGTGTTCCACGCGCCGACCGCGCCGATCGCGAGCAGCAGGATCGTGAAGAAGCGATCGACGGTGCGCGGGGCGGCCGCGGTGTCCGCGGTCGCCGGTGCCTGCGGCGGCGCAGGCGCGGGCGGGGCTGCGGGCGGCGGTGCCGGGTGCGGGGCGGATGCCGCAGCATCCGCCCGCTCGTCGGCCGGCGGCTGCCACGACCAGCCCTCGGGCGCGTACTCGCCGTAGCGCGGGCGAGGCCGCTCGTCGCGCGGCGGCGGCGCGGCACCGTCGGCCGGCCCCTGCGTCCCGTTCCGAGCGGCCTCGTCCTGCGACATCCGGTGCCCTACGCCGTGATCGACTTGCCGGCCGAGCCGAGCTGGCGGGTCGACTCGCCGACGCGAACGGCCATCGCCGTCTCGGCGACCTTGCCCCACGCGCGCGGGTCGTACTGCTTCTTGTTGCCGACCGAGCCGTCGACCTTCAGCACGCCGTCGTAGTTCTGGAACATGTAGCCGGCGATCGAGCGCGTGAACGCGTACTGCGTGTCGGTGTCGATGTTCATCTTCACGACGCCGTTGGCGACCGCCTCGGCGATCTCGGCGTCGGTCGAGCCCGAGCCGCCGTGGAAGACCAGGTCGAGCGGCTTCTCGCCGGTGCCGTACTTGGCCGCGAGGCCGTCCTGGATCTCCTTGAGGAGTGACGGGCGGAGCTTGACGTTGCCGGGCGCGTAGACGCCGTGCACGTTGCCGAACGTGAGGGCGGCCATGTAGCGGCCCTGCTCGCCGAGACCGAGCGCCTCGACCGCCGCGATCGCGTCGTTCAGGGTCGTGTAGAGCGCCTCGTTCGAGCCCTCGTGCTTGACGCCGTCCTCCTCGCCGCCGACGACGCCGATCTCGACCTCGAGGATCGCGTTGATGTTGCGGAGCTTGGGCAGGATGTCCTTCGCGATCTCGAGGTTCTCGTCGAGCGGCACGGCCGAGCCGTCCCACATGTGCGACTGGAAGATCGGGTTGCGGCCCGCCTTGACCTCCTCCTCGGAGGCGGCGATGAGCGGGTAGACGAAGCCGTCGAGCGCGTCCTTCGGGCAGTGGTCGGTGTGCAGCGCGACCGTGATCGGGTAGGACTTGGCGACCTCGTGCGCGAACTTCGCGAACGCGAGCGCACCGGCCGCGCGGGCCTTGACGGTGTGGCCGGCGAAGTAGTCGGCGCCGCCCGTGGTGACCTGGATGATGCCGTCGGAGCCGGCCTCGGCGAGGCCCTGCAGCACCGCGTTGAGGGTCTGCGAGCTCGACACGTTGAACGCCGGGAACGCGAAGCCCTGGGCCTTGGCGGTGTCGAGCATCTGCGCGTACTGCTCGGGGGTTGCGATGGGCATACCTTGCTCCTTCGAAAAGTCGTGGGTTGCGCACGAGTCTAGCGACGTGTCGAGCGAGCCTCAGGTGGGGGCGGATGTCGCGGACGCGATCGGGCACGATGGACCCGTGCCTGCTCTGCCGCTCGATGACCATCCGCTCGCCGTCGGACTCGCGGAGGCGACACGCCTGGCGGCCCTCGCGGCCGTGCCGCTCGTCGGGAGCGGGGATCGCGACGCCGTGGACGGCGCCGCGGTCGCGGCGATGCGCGCGGCGCTCGCCACGATCGCGGCCGACGGCCGAGTCGTGGTCGGCGAGGGCGAGAAGGACGACGCGCCGATGCTGCACCTGGGGGAGCGGTTCGGCACGGGCGTGGGCCCGGCGATCGACATCGCGGTCGACCCCGTGGACGGCACGAGCCTCGCCGCGGCCGGGCTCCCCGGCGCGATGGCGATCATGGCCGTCGCGCCGCGCGGCGCGTTCCTCGACATCGGGCACGCGCACTACATGGCCAAGCTCGTCTCGCACGTGCCGGGGCTCGAAATCGACGCGCCGGTGCGCGAGGCGATCGCGCGGATCTCGAAGCACCGCGGTGTTCCCGTCGGGCAGGTGCGGGTCGCGATCCAGGACCGACCCCGGAATGCGGCGGTGGCGGATGCTGCTGAGGCGACCGGTGCACTGGTGGAGCGATTCGTCCACGGCGACGTCGAGCGATGCCTTCGCGCCGCGCGAGGCGACGGCAGCCTCGACCTGGTGATCGGCATCGGCGGGGCGCCCGAGGGCGTGCTCACGGCCGCGGCCGTGCGTGCCCTCGGGGGATGGATGCAGGCCAGGCTGGCGCCCCAGTCGGCGGTGGAGTCCGAACGGCTCGCCGCGGACGGCGTCCCGCTCGGCCGGGTCCATGGATTCGACGAACTCTGCGGCGACCGCGTCGCCGTGTTTCTCACCGCGGTGACTCCGTGCGACCTCGGTTCGGATGCCCGGCTGGAGCCGGGGCAGTCGTGGCGCGTCGCCCTCTCGGACGCGTTCTGTGACTGAGGGCGTTCGCGCCGCCCGGCATGTCGGCGGCGCGTCGCCCGGCACATCCGCGGCACCGGGCGTGCCGGCCGCTATCATCTCGCCATGTCACCTCCGGACTCACCCGAATCGGGCCGTGCGCTCCGGGCAACCCTCTTCACCGGGGGTGGGCTCCTCATCGCATGCGGCGTCACGGAGGTCCTGCGCGCGCTGTACTCCGGCGTGGGCGCCGTCCCCACGGTGTGGGTGGCGGCGGTACTCTTCGCGGCGGCGCTCACGGTGTTCGCGCTGGGGGTCGGGCGAGCCGGCAGCATCGTCGCGCGACGGCCGGTCGGGGTCGCGTCGCTGATCACCTTCGCGATCGCTCCGTGGCTGCTCATCGTCGCGTTCTCCTTCGTACCGGGTGGGCCGGTGCCCGGGATCGCCCTGTTCTTCCTCGTGCAACTGGTCGCGTTCGTGTCCGGTCTCGTGGCGGTCATCGCGATCCTCCGTGCTCGGGTGCTTCCGCCCGTCTGGCGACAGGTCCCCCTCTGGGCATTCACCGTGGCGACGCTGACGGAACTCGCGGAGGTCTTCCAGTTCTTCTACGGTGCAACGACCTGGTACTACGAAGTGGTCAGTCTGGAGATCATCTTCGCGCTTCCGGTGGTGATCCCCGGCGTCATTCTGGTTCTCGGCATACTGGCCGTCGTGCTGGGCGCACGAAGCGCGTCCGGGCCGGCGGCGATCGAGGAAGCCGAGCGAGGGTCCGCCGGGACGGCATAGTCGCCTCGGGTCGGCGGAGGCGTTCCGAAGCTAGTCTGGAAGCTAACCTGTCGGAGAGCAGCCAGCTGATCGGAGTCGCATGCCGCGCAAGTCGCTCGTCGCCACCGTCGCCGATGCCGTCCTCGACGACATCGTGCGCGGCGACCTCGCGCCCGGCGACGCCCTGCCGAGCGAGGCCGAGCTCGGCGCGATCCACGATGTCAGCCGAATCACGGTGCGCGAGGCGATCAAGACGCTGCAGGCGCAGGGCGTCATCCGCGTCGAGAACGGCCGAGGCAGCTACGTGCAGCCGGTGGGCGAGTGGGTCTCGCTCGATGCGGTGCTGCGCATCACCTCGGCGGGCGGCCGCGACGACGACGTGGCGGTGCAGCTCATCGAGGTGCGTCGGATGCTCGAGACCGGTGCGGCGGCGCTCGCGGCGACCCGCCGGAGCGACGACGACCTCGCGCAGCTCGCGACGTACGTCGAGGAGATGCGCGAGTCGAGCGCGCGCGACGACGTCGACGCGTTCGTGCGCGCCGACCTCGCGTTCCATGACGTCATCCTCCGCGCGAGCGGCAACGTGTTCCTGCGCGTGCTGTTCGAGCCGCTCACGCGCGTGCTCGCGGAGCGGCGCGCCCAGACCTCGCGCGTGCCCGACATCCAGGCGCACGCGATCGAGGAGCACGCCTCGGTGCTCGAGGCGCTCCGCACGGGCGAGGCCGAGACCGCCCGGCGCGCCATGGATCGGCACATGGACCAGACGATGGACGACCTCCGGCACTACGTGCTCGACGCGCGCGCCGACGCATCGGCCTGACCTGATCCGCCGGCACTTGACATCCGCTCTTCGCGCGCTAACCTGTATGACAGCAGATAGCAGACGGGCGGATGAGCCGGTCTGCGGATACGAAGGAGTAGCCACCGTGAACGAACGCGACCTGCTCGCGGCCTTCCCGGCCCCCGTCGAGGTGCCCGCCGCACGCGTCGCCGAGGCAGTCGCCGCAGCGCCCCGCACGCTCGTCGTCCTGGACGACGACCCCACCGGCACCCAGTCCGTCGCCGGCCTGCCCGTGCTCACCAGCTGGGAGGTCGCCGACCTCGCCTGGGCCATCGCGCAGGACGCCCCGGCCGTCTACGTCCTCACCAACACGCGAAGCCTCGACCCCGCCGCGACGGCCGAGCGCAACCGCCAGGTCGTGCGCAACGCGCTCGCCGCGGCATCCGGTCGGCCGCTCGGGTTCGTCAGCCGCGGCGACTCGACGCTCCGCGGGCACTTCCCGCTCGAGACCGACGTGATCGCCGACGAGCTCGCGGCCGCCGGTGCGGGCGAGGTCGACGGCGTGGTGATCGTGCCCGCGTTCCCCGATGCCGGGCGCGTCACGATCGGCGGCGTGCACTACATGCGCGGCGCCAGCACGCTCACCCCGGTCGCCGAGACCGAGTTCGCGCGCGACTCCACGTTCGGCTACGCCGAGTCCGAGCTCGCGCGCTGGGTCGAGGAGAAGACCGGCGGCCGCCACCGCGCCGAGGACGTCATCGTGCTCGACCTCGGCGTCATCCGCGCCGGTGCCGAGGCCGTCGCCGAGGCGCTCGCCGCGGCATCCGCCCGCCGGCCCGTCGTCGCCGACGCCGTGACCGAGGACGACCTTCGGCTGCTTGCCCTGGGGCTCGAACTGGCCGAGCGCGCCGGCAAGCACTTCCTCTACCGCGTCGGCCCGCCGTTCGTGCGGGCCCGCATCGGGCAGCAGCAGCGCCATCCGCTCACCGCACCCGAGATCTTCGGCGAGCGGCCGCCCGCGACCGCCGGCGGCCTCGTCGTCGTGGGCTCGCACGTCGGCCTCACCTCGCGGCAGCTGGCCGCGCTGCGTCGCGAGCGCCCGGGCGCCGTCACATTCGAGCTCGACGTCGACCGCATCATCGCGCCCGAGGGCGCCGACGCGCACCTCGCCGACGTCGCCGCCGGGATCGCCGCCGCGCTCGAGACGGGCGACGTGATCGTGCACACGAGCCGCACCCTCGTGAAGACCGACGACCCCGACGAGAGCCTCGACATCTCGCGGCGCGTCTCGGCCGCCGTCGTCGACGTCGTGCAGCGCACGCTCGCGCTCCGCGCCCCGCGCTACGTCATCGCGAAGGGCGGCATCACCTCGAGCGACGTCGCCGCGCATGGCCTCGGCATCCGCCACGCCACCGTCCGCGGGCCGATGCTGCCCGGCATCGTCTCGCTCTGGGAGCCCGCGGACGGCCCCGCCGCCGGCATCCCCTACATCGTCTTCGCCGGCAACGTCGGCGACGACGACTCGCTCGCCGACGTCGTCGACGTGCTCAGCGCCGCCTGAAGCCGCCGTCGGACAACGGCCCCCGACAACCTCGAACCCCCGACCCTCGACCAAGGAAGATCGACATGACCGCCACCGCAACCGCCACCCGCTCGGCCACCGTCGCCGTGCTCGGCCTCGGCGCCATGGGCCTGCCCATGGCCACGCGCCTGACCACCGGACTCGCCGTCCACGGCTTCGACATCGCCGAGCCCCGCCTCGAGCTCGCCGCCGCCGCCGGCGTCACCCCGTTCGGATCGGCCCGCGAGGCCGTCGCCGGCGCTGACGCCGTGCTGCTCGCCGTGCGCGACGCCGCCCAGCTCGACGACGTGCTCTTCGCCGCGGGCACCGGCATCGCCGAGGCGCTCGCACCCGGTGCCGTCGTGATCCTCACGAGCACCGTCGGCACCGACGGCATCCCCGCCGTCGTCGACCGGCTCGCCGCCCACGGCGTCGACCTCGTCGACGCGCCGCTGTCGGGCGGCCCGGTCCGCGCCGGCGACGGCGACCTGCTCATCGTCGTCGGCGCCGCGCCGGCTGCGCTCGAGAAGGCCCGACCCGTGCTCGAGCTGCTCGCCTCCACGCTCACCGTCGTCGGCGACAAGCCGGGCGACGGCCAGGCGCTGAAGACCGTGAACCAGCTCCTCTGCGGTGTGCACATCGCCGCGGCCGCCGAGGCGCTGGCGCTGGCCGATGCGCTCGGGCTCGACCTCGAGAAGACCCTCGATGCGCTCCAGGCCGGCGCCGCCGGCTCCTTCATGCTCGGCAATCGCGGCCCGCGCGTGCTGCAGGCCTACGACGAGGACGGCGCCGAGGTGCTGAGCCGCCTCGACATCTTCGTCAAGGACATGGGCATCGTCGGCAAGGCCGCCCGCGCCGCTGGCCTGGCCACCCCCGTGGCATCCGCCGCCGAGCAGCTCTACCTCATCGGCCAGGCCCAGGGACTCGGCGCCGCCGACGACTCCGCGGTCGTCCGCGCGGTCGCGCCGGAGCGCCGCACCCGCTGACCCCTCCCATCCCACCCGACTACCCTCAACGTCAAAGGAGACATCATGTCGACGATCGCCCTGCTGGCCATCGCGGCGGGAGGCATCGGCCTCCTCCTGCTGCTCATCATCAGGTTCAAGGTCCACGCCTTCCTCGCGCTGCTCATCGTCAGCGTGCTCGTCGGGCTCGCGGCCGGCCTGCCGCTCGCCACGATCCCGGCGACCGACGACCAGCCCGAGCAGCTCGGCATCATCCCGGCGATCATCGCCGGAATGGGCGGCACGCTCGGCTCGGTCGCGATCCTCGTCGCGCTCGGCGCGATGCTCGGCAAGATCATCGAGCTCTCCGGCGGCGCGGAGAGCCTCGCCGGCCGCTTCACGAAGATCCTCGGACCCAAGCGCATCGCGGGCGCGCTCACCGCCGCGGCGCTCGTGCTCGCCATCCCGGTGTTCTTCGACGTCGGGTTCATCGTGCTCGTGCCGATCATCTACGGCTTCGCCAAGCTCGCCGACGTCGACCCGGTCAAGTTCGGCCTGCCGATCGCGGGCATCATGCTCGCCGTGCACGTCTCGATCCCCCCGCACCCCGGCATCGTCGGCGGCGCCGCGCTGCTCGGCGCCGACCTCGGCTGGATCACCCTCATCGGCCTCGCGATCACCATCCCGCTGGGCGTGCTCTCGCACTTCATGTCGAAGTGGCTGAACCGCCGCGACTACCCGATGCTGCCGGCGACGGCCGAGGCGTTCCACGCCTTCGGCGCCGAGCGCGGCGGCAACGGCGCGGGCGGCTCCGGCGGCACCGGCCGCTCGGGCCGCGGCCTCGCTCCCACCGGCGCGACCGCCCTGCTCACGCGCACCGAGGCTCCGCCGAGCGCGGGCATGATCGTGGGCCTCATCGTCACCCCGCTCATCATGATCGGCCTCGGCACGGTCGGTGCGACCGTGCTGCCCGCCGGCGACCCGGTGCGCGACGTGCTCGGCTTCATCGGCGCGCCCATCTTCGCCCTGCTCGTCACCGTGCTGCTCGCCGGCTACCTGCTCGGCACGCGCCGCGGCTGGAGCGCCGCGCACCTCGCCGAGGTCTTCGAGTCGGCGCTCGGCCCGGCCGCGGTGGTCATCCTGGTCACCGGCGCCGGCGGCTCGTTCGCCAAGATCCTCACCGAGTCGGGCATCGGCACCGCGCTCTCCGAGACGCTGCTCGCGACCGGCCTGCCGCTGCTCGTGCTGGCGTTCCTCGTCTCGCTCGCGCTGCGCGCCGCGCAGGGCTCGGCCACCGTTGCGATCCTCACCACTGCGGGCCTGCTCGCGGCGAGCATCACCGAGGGCGGCTACTCGACCGTGCAGGTCGCGCTGCTCGCGCTCGCGATCGCCTTCGGCGCGCTCGGCCTCTCGCACGTGAACGACTCGGGCTTCTGGGTCGTCACGCGCTACCTCGGGCTCTCGGTCCGCGACGGCCTCCGTAGCTGGACGCTGCTCACGACCACCCTCGGCATCGCCGGCTTCGTGCTGGTCGCCGTCGTGTGGAGCATCGTCAGCGCCGTCGGGGTCTGAGCCGACACGCCATCAGCGAAGGATGCCGGGAGGCCGCGCCGCACGCAACGCCTCCCGGCATCCTTCCGTCGTCGCCCATGGTTAAGAATCCCCGAACTTTCACGCCGTAACGCCGTCATTGGGCTGCTCCCGCCGGTGGCCGTCAGTAGGCTCGAACCGATCCCACGAACTTCTGGAGGACACCTCGATGGTGAGCACCGACACCGAAAGCCTCTACCTGCACCCCGATCGCAACATCGCGCTCGAGCTGGTGCGTGCCACCGAGGCGGCCGCCATCCGCTCGTACCCCTGGATCGGGCGGGGTGACAAGCTCGCCGCCGACGGCGCCGCGGTCGACGCGATGCGCGCGTTCCTGGGCACGGTCAACTTCGAGGGCGTCGTGGTGATCGGCGAGGGCGAGAAGGACGAGGCGCCCATGCTCTTCAACGGCGAGAAGGTCGGCAACGGGCGCGGCCCGGCGTGCGACATCGCGGTCGATCCGATCGACGGCACCTCGCTGACCGCCGCCGGGCGGCAGAATGCGCTGTCGGTGATCGCGGTCGCCGACCGCGGCACGATGCTCGACGCGTCATCCGTCTTCTACATGGACAAGATCGTGACGGATGCCGCGGGCATCGGCGTCGTCGACATCCGCAAGCCGATCGGCGACAACCTGCGCGCGCTCGCGAAGGCGAAGGGCAAGGACGTCGGCGAGCTGCGGGTCGCGGTACTGAACCGGCCTCGTCACGAGCAGCTGATCGCCGACATCCGTGCGGCCGGCGCGGGCACCCGGCTGATCTCCGACGGCGACGTCGCGGGCGGCATCAACGCGGCCCGGTACGAGTCGCGGATCGACATGTGCGTGGGCATCGGCGGCAGCCCCGAGGGCATCACCACGGCGTGCGCGATCAAGGCGCTCGGCGGGTTCATGCAGGGCCGCCTCGCCCCGAAGGACGACGCCGAGCGCGCCCGCGGCGAGGCCGCCGGGCTGGACTGCGACCAGGTGTACGAGCTCGACGACCTGGTGCGCAGCGACAACACGTTCTTCGTCGCCACGGGCGTGACCGACGGCGAGCTCGTCGACGGCGTGCGCAAGAAGGGCCCGATCATCCGCACCGAGTCCATCGTGCTGCGCGGCCGGTCGGGCACCATCCGTCGCGTGATCGCCGACCACCTCGTCGAGAAGTGGCTCGACGAAGGCGACCGCTGACCCTGCGCTGAGCGGAACCGCTCGCCCGATGCCGGTCGGATGGCCCAGACTGGCCGGGTGAGCTCCGAGACGCGGCTGCCGCGGGCCCTGCGCCCGTTCGGCGACGCGCAGTATCGCCTGCTCGTGGTGGCGCTTGCCGCGTCGCTCCTGTCGGCGGGCGCCTGGATCGTCGCGGCCGCCTGGCAGGTGATCGAGCTCGGCGGCTCGCCCATCGACCTGTCGATCGTGGCGGTCGGCGCGAGCCTCGGGCTCGTCGCGGCGGTGCTCGTCGGCGGCGTGGTCGCCGACCGGGTGCCGCAGCGCCGCATCCTCCTCGTCGTCGAGGCGGTGCGCTCCGTGGTGTTCGCGATCGCGGGGCTGCTCGCCGCGTCGGATGCGATCGAGGTGTGGCATCTCGCCGTGCTCTCGTTCGTGCTCGGCGTCGCCGACGGCTTCTTCTATCCCGCGTACTCCGCCTGGCTGCCGGCGCTCCTGCCGGCCGAGCAGCTGCTCGCCGCGAACGGCGTCGAGGGCGTGCTGCGACCGGTCGCCCAGAACGCGGCCGGGCCGGCGCTCGCGAGCATGCTGATCGCGGTGCAGGCGCCGTGGCTGGCCTTCCTCGTCGTCGCCGCCCTGCAGGTCGTCGCGATCGTCGGGCTCGGACTGATGCGCACGACGGCGGTGCGACGCGACCTCGAGGCGGAGCAGACGCACCCGGTGCGGCAGATGTTCGTCGATCTCCGCGACGGGTTCGCGTACCTGCTGCGAACGCGGTGGCTGTTCGCGACCCTCGCGTTCTCGATCCTGCTCGTGCTGGTCGTCATCGGTCCGATCGAGGTGCTGATCCCGTTCGCGGTGCGCGACCAGGCCGGCGGCGGTGCGGGGGAGTTCGCGCTGGTGCTCGCCGCGTTCGGACTCGGCGGTGCGGCGGGCTCGCTGCTCGTGGCGTCGTTCCGGCTGCCGCGGCGTTACCTCACGCTCATGATCCTCGCGTGGGGGTTCGGGTGCGTGCCGCTCGCCGTCATCGGCGTCACGCCGTGGCTGTGGGTCATGGTGGTCGCGACGTTCATCGTCGGCTTCCTGTTCGACGCCGCGCAGGTCGTGTGGGGCACCCTGCTGCAGCGTCGCGTTCCGCCCGCGATGCTCGGCCGCGTGTCGAGCCTCGACTTCTTCGTGTCGCTCGCGCTCATGCCGCTGTCGATGGCGGTCGCCGGCCCAGTGGGCGAATGGCTGGGCCTCGCCCCGGCGTTCCTCATCGCGGGGCTCGTGCCGCCGCTGCTCGCGGTGATCACGCTCGCCGCAGCACGACTCGGTGCCGACGAGCTCGCGCATCCGCTCGACGACGGCGCCATGGATGCGACCCAGACGACGGGCGCCGAGGCGGCGGCCGGGTTCGCCGCTCCGGTCGACGAGCCGCACCCGCCGCGAGAACGGCCGAACGAGACCGCGTGACGGAGGCCCGCCCGCTACGCGCGACGGTGGCTACGCGCGGGACGCGGGACGCGCGACGCGAGGCACGCAGCGCTAGGACGACGCGGTGCGGATGTGCTCGTCGAGGTCGGCGCCGTCGAACGCCGCGTCGATCGGGAGCTCGACGGCCTCGTGGTCGGAGTTCGCGTCGAGCTCGCCGGCGGCCGGGTCGACCACGGGCGCGTCGTCCGTGCGCGGGCTGAGCGGACGCGCGGCGACGTCGTCGGTCAGTTCGGGCGATGACAGTCGGCGCGGCGACTCGTGGATCGGCGTGGGCTCGGCGACGAGCGAGAGCTTGGTCTCGTTGATGCCGGGGAACTGGCGCGCCGTCACGAGCACGCGCGACTCGAGGGAGCTGGCGAACTTGTTGTAGCTGTCGACGGTGCGCTCGATCGCCTTGCGGAGCGAGTCGGCGTGGCCGGCGAGCACGCCGATGCGCTGGTAGAGCGTGTTGCCGAGGTCGAAGAGCTTCTTCGCCTCGTCGGAGACCGCCTGCTGCTGCCACGCGTAGTCGATGGTCTTGAGCACCGCGAACAGGTTGACGGGCGAGGCGAGGGCGACGCGGCGTTCGAACGCGTAGTTCAGCAGGCCCGCGTCGGCCTCGAGCGCCGCCGAGAGCAGCGACTCGTTCGGGATGAACGCGATGACGAACTCGGGCGACTCGAGACCCTGCCAGTAGCCCTTCTTGCCCAGCGCATCGATGTGCGAGCGCATGGCCCGCACGTGCTTCTCGATCAGCGACTTGCGGCGTGCGCCCTCCTCGCCGATCGCGGTCTCGGGGATCGCCGAGGCCTCGAGGTAGTGCTCGAGCGGCACCTTCGAGTCGAGGGGGATGAACTTGCCGCCCGGCAGGTACACCACGAGGTCGGGGCGCCCCCGGCCCTGGTCGGTGGCGATCTGGTGCTGCTCGCCGAAGTCGACGTGCTTGATCAGCCCGGCCGCCTCGACGACCCGGCGCAGCTGCGTCTCGCCCCACACCCCGCGGGTGCTGTTGTTGCGGAGCGCGCTCGCGAGCGACTCGGTCGTGGCGCGCAGCTCGGCGTCGGAGAGCTGCGCGCGCTTGAGCTGCTCGGCGATCGACCCGTACTGCTCGCTGCGCTGCTGCTCGAGCTCGGAGACCTTGCGCTGCATGGTCGCGAGCGTCTCGCGCACGGGGCTCAGCGCCTGCAGGACGGCGCTCTCGCGACGCTCGCGCTCGCTGCGCTCGGCCTGGTCGAGGCGCTGCTGCTCGAGCGCCTCGCGCTGCTGGCGGACCTGGTGCTCGAGCTGCTCGCGCAGGCCCGCCGCCGCGGCGTCGGCGGCCGCGAGCTCGGCGCGGAGCGTCGCCTGCACCTGGTGCTGCTCGGCGAGCACGGCCGCACGCTCGGACTCGGCCGCCGCGCGGAGCTCGAGGAGCGCCCGCTCATGACGCGCCTCGACGAGCGCCGGGTCTTCGACCGGCACGCCGGCCTCGGTCGTGCGCCGCGACGCCACGAGGTGCGTGACGAGCGCGCCGAGCGCGGCGCCGACGAGGAGGCCGATGACGAGCAGCAGGAGATCCATGCCGTCAGTGTGGCAGCGGCCCCCGACATCCGCGGACAGGCACCGCGCGTTGCGCCACTTCGGCGGGCTGCGCGCCACCCCGGCTGGCGCAGACGGCGCACACGTGGCGCAGCGGCGGATTACTGCAGCGCCATCGGCCCGTGCGAGGCGGCCTGCTCCCGCGCCGCCGCCGCCCCGATGGCGCCGACCCGTACGCGCGTGAGGTGCGCGAGCCGCTCGAGGTCGTCGGCCTCGTGCCGCTTCGCCGCGTGCACGACGATCGCGGCGCACGCCTCGGCGTCGGCCAGCGCGTCGTGGTGCGAGAAGTCCTCGAAGCCCGCCGCCATGGCCGCGGAGGGCAGCCGGTACGAGTCGAGGTGGTAGGTGCGCCGTGCGACCTGCAGGCTGCAGAGGTAGCGGAAGTCGGGCACCGCGAGGCCGTGCGCCTCGGTGGTCTTCACGATCACGCCCATGTCGAAGCCGGCGTTGTGCGCCACCAGCCAGTCGGCGCCCGCGAACTCGCGCAGGAACGGCAGGTGCACCTCCCAGCCGTCGGCACCGGCGACCATGTCGCGAGTGATGCCGTGGATGCGCACGTTCCACTCCGAGAACTCGTCGTGCGGGAACGGAGGCCGGATGTACCGGTGCTCGCGCTCGACCACCCGGCCGTCGACGACCTTCACGAGTCCGACGGAGCATGCCGAGGCGGCGGAGGCGTTGGCGGTCTCGAAGTCGATCGCGGTGAAGCTCACTGGCACGGGTGGATCGTCGCACGCGGCGCCGACACGGCCGGGCGCGTCGCCCCGCGCGTCGGCGATCCGCGGCCCGATCCGACCGAGGGCGGTTGACGGATGACACGGCGCGGGCGTGGAATGGCACCGTGGAGCAGCCGCAGCACGAGCCCGCGCCTGAGCGCGGCGCCCTCGTGAAGGACCCGTCCGACCCCGAGACCGTTCGCTCGGCGCGCTCCTTCGGTGCCGCGGCATCCGTCTACGGCGCCGCCCGGCCCGGGTACCCCGTCGAGACGGTCGCGTGGCTCGTCGGCGACGCGCGACGCGTGCTCGACCTCGGCGCCGGCACCGGCAAGCTCACCGAGGCGCTCGTCGCGCTCGACCTCGACGTGCTCGCGGTCGACCCGGTCGAGGAGATGCTCGAGGAACTGGAGGTGCGCGTGCCGGGCGTGCCGCGCATCCTCGGCACCGCCGAGGACATCCCGGTCGAGGACGCCTCGGTCGACGCCGTGGTCGCCGGTCAGGCGTGGCACTGGTTCCAGCGCGAACGCGCCGTGCCCGAGATCGCGCGGGTGCTCCGCCCCGGCGGCACGCTCGGCATCGTGTGGAACACCCGCGACACGTCGGTGGCCTGGCTCCGCGAGGCCGGGGCGATCATGCACGAGCGTCACGACGCGTCGGCGGCGTTCGAGGACTACGTGCGGGTCGGCCGGCCGTTCGGGCCGATCGAGGAGCGCCGGGTCGACTGGGTCGAGCGGATGTCGCGCGCGAGGTTCCTGGACCTGGTGCGTTCGCGCAGCTACTTCATCACCGCGCCGCCGGCCGAGCAGCGGTCCGTGATCGCCGCGCTCGAGACCCTGCTGGCCGCGCACCCCGACGTGGCGGGCGCCGAGGAGCTCGCGATCCCGTACGTGACGCGCTGCTTCCGGGCCCGCCTCGCCTGATCCGCCGACGCGGTGTGCGCCCGTTCCGGCGGGGTCACGCCTCCAGCACGTCGGCGACGGCGCGCAGCAGCGCCGCCACCGCGGCCGTGCGCCGGTCCGCCGCCGCGGACGGTGTGCTCGGCCGCAGGGTGGCCGGCCCCGCCGCGGCCGATCCCGGTCCCGCCGCGTCCGACCCCGGTTCGGGCTCGGCCTCCTTGCTGCGCCGCGCCGGCCCGAGCAGCACGCGCCCGGCGAGGACGTCGCTGCCGTGGATCTCGGGTGTCTGCCGGCGCTGGTCGCCGAAGGCCTCGAGCACCGCATGGTGGAACTCGCGGTTGCGCAGGCCGGCCGAGGTCGGCGCGGCCAGCAGCGGTGCGGCGATACGCGTGAAGTCGCCGTGGCCGGCCGACTCCCACGCGACCTCGGTCGAGCGGCAGGCGCTGAACAGGAACTCGCGGCCTGTGCGCGGCGACCGCCGGGCGGTCCGGGTCCGACGCTCGGCGGCGCGCACGGCCTGCAGCGCCTCGGCGCGCTCGGGCGTCGCGGCCTCGGTGCCCCGTCGGCGACGGAACGCCGCGACGGCCGCCTCGTCGAGGTCCACCCAGCGGGCGAGCGCGTCGTCGGGCAGTCCTTCCGCGGGCGCGCGGTTGGCCTCGCCCGAGTGGCAGCAGTCGAAGAACAGGGTCAGGCTCACGCCGCTCGGGATCACCTCCCAGATGCGGGCGAGGTCGTCGTCGAGGATCAGCGCGCCGTCGCGGAAGTCGACCGGGCAGAGGGCCTCGTCCTCGTTCTCCTCGCCGGCGGTCTCGTCGCCGTCGAGGTCGGGCGCGGTCGTGCCGTGGCCCGAGTACTGGACCGCGAGCACGTCGCCGGGGGCGGCCTCGCTCACCAGGTCGAGGATGGCGGTGAGGATCGCCTCGCGGGTGGCCTGCTCGTTGGTGAGCGAGGTGACGTCGAACTCGCGCGCCTCGAATGCCTCGCGCCACATCGTCGCGTCGGCGACGCAGCCGCGCAGCCGGTCGCGCGGCGTCGGGTAGTCGTCGATGCCGATGCAGAGCGCGCGCCGGTTCGAGCGGCCCGCGCGGCTCGTCGCGGCGGGGTCGTCGACGACCGACTCGGGGAGGAGGATCTCGCGGGAGCCCGCGACCGTGCCGAATGAGTCGACGTCGGCCCGGCCCGTGACGCGCCGCAGCACGCTGTCCATGGTGGCGATGTCGTTGTCGAAGCCGCCGTGCGAGCGGCTCCCGCTACCCGACCTCGGTCCGCGGTCGCGCGGCGCGAGCACGAGCTCGCCGTCCGTCGCGGGCGGCCGGGTGATGAACGCGGCGACGGCACGGGTCCGGGCGATGTCCTTCTCGAGGCCGAGGATCGGCGTGTCCTTCGAGGACTCGAACGAACGCGACACGAGGTACAGCAGCGACTTGCCGTAGAGCCCCACGCACGTGTCGGCCTGTTCGGTCTCGTCGTCCATGTTGAAGACCGCGAGGCGCTCGATCGCGCCATCCTTCGCCCGGTCCAGCAGCTTCTCGGTGAACGTGTCGATCCGCACCGCTGGGGCGAGGAACGACACCGTCTCGAACCGCGGCACGCCCTCGTCGAGCGCGACCGGCAGGAAGTGCGAGTGGAAGATCGAGCCGGCGCTGTGGCCGACCGCGTGCACCGAAACCGTGTTGGGGTTCGCCGCGACGAACCGGCCGAGCTCCCCGGCGACCACGCGGGCGCCGCCGTCGGCAGCGGAGGCCGCGGCCGCGTCGACCTTCATGTCGTTCCAGATCCCGGGGCCGCCGAGCAGCCGTGCCGCGACCTCGATGAAGTTGTCGCGCGCGTCGTCGAGCCATCCGCGGCGCCCGCCGCTCGCCCATCGGGAGAGCGAGTCCCCGACGGCCGACCAGATGCCGGTCTCCCACACGAAGTGGATGGGGTAGACGCCGTTGCGCTTCCACCAGTCGACCTGCTGCTCGGCGATCGCGAAGCCCGCGTCCTTGTCGACGAGGCCGCCGTGCGCCCACAGCACGATCGGGACGGGACCGGGCCGGTGCTCCTCGATGAAGGCCGGGAGATGCGTGCGGAAGATCTCCCGCACGTCGGCCTCGGTCGAGCGGTACTCGCCGACGGTCTTCGGTGCTCGCGCGCCGCGCGCGGCGAGGCGCCCGTCCTGCAGGTTGACGACGTGGGGGCGGAGCGCGGCGAGCCGCGCGGGGCTCAGCGTCGACGCGGCCCTGGTCTCGGTGGTGGTCATGGCCCTTCCCCCTTCTGCGCGATCCGCTCCGTCGCGGTCGCGCCTCTCGTCACTCCACGCGCACGCGCGCGTCGGGGTGCGCGTACACCGCGTACGCGAGCGCCGACGCGTCGCCCGCGGCGCTCGCTGCCGCCCGCCCGGCCCGCGCCGCGCGCGAGATCGTCGATCCGTCGGCGAGTTCGTCGTAGAACGCCTCGACGAAGCGGCTCGCGGGTTCGTCGCCGACCGACCAGCCGCATCCGACGAACGCGGCGGCGCCGCCCCGCAGGAACGCCTCGGCGAACCCGCCCAGGCCCGGCGTGCCCGACGGGAGTCGCCCGACGTCGCACGCGTTGAGCACGACGATCGGGCCGAGCGCCTCGGAGGCGGGCCGATGCAGCAGGTCGCGGCGCGCGTCGGCGTCGGTGTACCGGCCGGTCGGCGTGGCGTCGTCGTCGCGGTACCCGCCGAGGAGCAGCTCCTGGTGTCGCTCCGCGCCGCTCGCCCAGCGGCCGTGCCCGGCGAAGTGCAGCAGGTCGAAGCCGCCCGACATGAGGGCCGCGAGCCCGTCGGCGGCATCGGGTTCGACCGCGATGGCCCCGAACCGGCGGTGCACGACCTCGCCCTCACCGGCCGTCCGCGCGAGTGCGAGCGCCGGGGTCGAGTACTCGGGGCAGAGGTATCGGGCGCGACTGCGGCGCACGCGGATGGCGGTGGGGTGCGCGGTGTCGTACACCCAGCGCGTCGCGCCGTACTCGGCGATGAAGCGATCGCCGGCGGATGGCTCGCGCCCGGGTTCGTGCACCAGGAGCAGCTCCCACGGCAGGTCGACCTCGCCGGTCGTCTGCACCACGAGGCCGTCGAGCTCGTCGCGGTGCGCCCACAGCAGCTCGCGTGCGCGCGTGTCGAGGAGCTGGCCGGCGAGGGCCGCTCCGATCCGGCGGAGCCGGCGGTCGGACACCTCGGCGCGTTCGGACGCCGGCAGGTCGGCCAGCTCTGCGCGCAGCCCGGCGATGGACGCGTCGACGTTGCGCACGAAGCGCGCCTTGTCGCCGACCTTCACGCGGAACCGGTGCGTCTCGCCGCCGACGGAGACCGCCGCGTGCAGCGTGGAGCGACCGCCGACGAGCTCCTCGTCGAGCCGGATCGTCGGCAGCGCGGCGACCGCGGGGTCGGGGTCGGTGACGGATGCCGCGACTCGCGCCACGCCCGCCTGGTCGTGGTCGTGGGAGCCGACGACCTCGACCGTGAGCCGGAGCGTCGCGAGCGGCAGCTCCGAATCCTGCCGGATGATGACCGACACCTCGGCCGGGCCGCGATCGACGGCGATGAGCTTGAAGCGCGCCTCGGCCGCACCCGACGAGGGGAGCCGGAGCGAGCGGGTCCGCAGCGCGCCGAGCGGGAAGCGGAATCCGCGCGGAACGACGGTGACCGTCACGGGACGTTCCGCGACGACCGGGATGTCGGCGCGATCCTCGACCACGTCGGGGGAGGCCTCGATCGCGCCCCGGCTGAGCCGCACGAGGAGCGTCGTCGAGGCGCCGGCCGCGACGATCGGCTTCATCTCGGCCTGGATCTGGGCGGGCACCCGCGGTGCCGGCGCCTCGGGCACGGGCATGGGCGGGGCGGGCGCCGGCGGCACGGGTGCGATCGGCGGCACCTCGACGGGTCCGCGCGTCACCACGTCGCCCGGCGCCCCGCCGGGCGGCTCCATCTGCGGCATCTCCAGGCCGGGCGGCTCCGCCTGCGGCAGTTCCAAGCCGGGCGGCTCCGCCTGGGGCAGCTCCTCGCCGCCGCCGAAGCCGGGACCAGGGACGCCCGACAGCTCGAATGCGTGCGCGAACATCGCCGCGTCATCCGCCGTCGCGAACTCGAGCACCACGATCCGGGTTCCGGGCTCGGGGATCGTGATCTCGAACGTCGCACCGTCGGCCACCGGCTGGAACGGGACGACCGCCGCCGACCCGTCGGGCAGCGACAGGAACACGGCGAGCCGCGAGGCATCCGTCGACCGCACCGCCACCCGCAGGCGCGGGAACCCGAACGCGCCCGAGTCGGGGTCGGGCACCGCGACGACGTCGGCGAGCACCTCCGTCATGCCGATGGGCGGCATCGTCGACGGCAGCGGCGCGTCCGCATTCACGAGCGTCGCGGGCGGCGTGATCTCGGCGACCACGCGTCCTGCCTGCAGCATCCGTTGCCCTCCCAGGGTCGACCGAGCGGGCCCAGGGTGCGGCCCATGGAACGGACGCTACGCCTGGACGGCCCGCTGCGCATCAGGGTGCGCACCGATGCCGTCGGCGGTGACCGATGCAGCACGTACGCTGGACCGGTGAAGCGCGGCCGGGTCTACCTCTTCCTGGCGCTCGCCAACCTGTTCTGGGCCGGCAACTACGTCGTCGGCGAGCTGGTGACGCGTGAGATCACGCCGATCTCGCTCACGTTCTTCCGCTGGGCGTTCGCGTTCCTGCCGCTGATCGCGCTCGCCTGGCTCATCGAGCGCCCGGACTGGCGCGCGGCGCTGCGCGAGTGGCGGATGCACCTGCTCCAGTCGGCCCTCGGCCTGACGGGCTACACGCTGCTCCTGTACGCCGCGCTCGGCCTCACGGGTGCCGTCAGCGCGGCGGTCATCAGCGCCGTCAACCCGGCGACGATCGCGCTCGGCGCGACGATCTTCCTGCGCGAGCAGCTCAGTCGCGTGCAGGTCCTGGGCCTCGTCGTCGCGTTCGCCGGCGTGACGATCGTGCTCACCGGCGGCGACCTCGGACTGCTCCTGGAGCAGGGGTTCGGCGCCGGCGACCTGCTCGTGCTCGCCTCCGTGGTCGCGTGGACCGTGTACTCGCTCATCTCCCGGCGCCTGGCGACGCCGCCCATCACGGCGACCGCCGTGCAGGGCGTGTTCGCCGTCGTGACGATGCTGCCCGTGATCGCCGTCACGGGCGTGTCGCTGCCCTCGAGCGCGGGCGGCGCGCTCGGGCTCGCCTACATCGTGATCTTCCCCTCCATGGCGGGGTACGCCTTCTGGAACATCGGCGCGTCGAAGGTCGGTCCCGCACGCGCGGGCATCTTCCTCAACCTGCTGCCGGTGTTCACGGTCGCGATCGCGCTCGCGTTCGGTGCGACACTCGAGCCGCCCGCCCTCGTCGGCGGTGCGCTCGTCGTCGCAGGGGTCTACCTGACGCTCCACCAGCGTCGTGCGAAGCTCGACGGTCAGGTGCCGCGACCCGCCTGACGGTACGATGGACGCCCGTGGCACTCACCATCGGAATCGTCGGCCTCCCCAACGTCGGCAAGTCGACCCTCTTCAACGCCCTCACCAAGAACACGGTGCTCGCGGCGAACTACCCCTTCGCGACGATCGAGCCCAACGTCGGCGTGGTGAACCTGCCCGACCCGCGGCTCGAGACGCTCGCGAAGATCTTCGGGTCCGAGCGCATCCTGCCCGCGGCCGTGTCGTTCGTCGACATCGCCGGCATCGTGAAGGGCGCCTCGGAGGGCGAGGGGCTCGGCAACAAGTTCCTCGCGAACATCCGCGAGGCCGACGCGATCGCGCAGGTCGTCCGCGGCTTCGAGGACTCCGACGTCGTGCACGTCGAGGGCGTCGTCGATCCGAAGAACGACATGGAGACGATCAACGCCGAGCTGATCCTCGCCGACCTCGAGACCCTCGAGCGCGCCATCACGCGCTACGAGAAGGAGGTCAAGGGCAAGAAGCTCGACCCCTCGGTCCTCGCCGCCGCGAAGGAGGCGCAGGAGGAGCTGCAGCGGGGCACGCCCCTGTCGGCGTCGAAGGTCGACATCGCGCCCATCGCCGAGCTCGGGCTGCTCACCGCGAAGCCCTTCATCTACGTCTTCAACGTCGACGAGGCGGTGCTGACGGATACCGCGAAGAAGGCCGAGCTCGCCGCGCTGGTCGCCCCCGCCGAGGCCGTGTTCCTCGACGCGAAGATTGAGTCCGAGCTCATCGACCTCGACCCCGACGACGCGGCCGAGCTGCTCGCGTCGACCGGGCAGGACGAGTCGGGCCTCGACCAGCTCGCGCGCGTCGGCTTCGACACGCTCGGCCTGCAGACCTACCTCACAGCCGGCCCCAAGGAGTCGCGCGCCTGGACGATCCGCAAGGGCTGGAAGGCCCCGCAGGCCGCCGGGGTCATCCACACCGACTTCGAGAAGGGCTTCATCAAGGCCGAGGTCATCTCGTTCGACGACCTCGTCGAGACCGGTTCGGTCGCCGAGGCCCGCGCCAAGGGCAAGGCCCGCATGGAGGGCAAGGACTACGTCATGCAGGACGGCGACGTGGTTGAGTTCCGTCACAGTTAGGTATCTGGGAGAACCGTGATTGACGAGGGCGATCGGGGGAGAGCGTTGGCAGTCGCCGTGGCTGAGCGGGTCACGGCGAAGTACCCTGCGACCTCTGTCGAGATTCGCGACGGTGCAGGTTTCCACGGGACAGTCGCGACCTTCACCCCTCGAAACCCTGACGGCGCGCGGCTAGTGTTGCTCGCCGCATATGACTGGTCCTTCGACATCCACGCGGGGCGGTTCATTCTCTTCGACATGGAGCCGATGGAGGGGAGCGAGTCTCAACAAATCGACCTGATTGTGGAGGCGATACTGGAGGTGGCGCGCGAAGGAATCTCGCGGGGCTTCTTCGACCGCCTCATCTCATTCGGACGAGATCGAGTGGGGCCGTGGGGCAAGTAGTGGACGGGTACGTCGTGGAGTTCCGCTTCAACGTCTAGTCGCGGTCGGCGGTTCGGCGAGTCGGGTCGTCGGACGGTGGCATACCCTCGGTCCATGCCCGGAATCCCGCCCGAGTTCCGCCCCGCCGTGAGGCGCGAGCTGGATGCTCTGGTGTCAGGCGAGCGGCCCGAGTTCATGGTGTGGGTGCGCGAGTACGGCGGATCCGGAGCTCAGCTCGTTCTCCAGCCGGAGTCGATCTGGGACCATCCATGGACCCAGTTCGGCGCCCGACCGGACGGTTCCTGCTTCGGGGCCGTCCCGCTCTGGACGCGCTCGGAGTCGCCGAGTGACCTGTCGGCGGAGTTCGAGATCGACATCGAGGGAATCGCGAGGTTGACCGATGTGCACGTACTGTAGCTCGTCGGGAGAGGTCGATCCGCGACGGAATCGGGCGGTTTCCGGTTCGACGACGTGCGGGTGGGCGCGATGAGCTCACCGGTGCTCGAGATCGAGCCGGGGTCGAAGGTCGTCGAGAGCACGTGCGATCACTGCAGTCGGCCGATGACCCGTGTCACGAGCTTCGTGAAGCGGGACGGCGATGCACACGCAGTGAGCTTCGCCTCGTGCACGCACCATGACGGTCACGAAGTCTGGCTCGATGTGGTGTTCTCGCCGACCTGGGGTGAGGACCCGTCGGACCGGGTCAGCTTCGGATGTCGCGTCGGCCCCGTGGACGGGCAGATCGAGCCGGCCGCGTCCTTGGTCCCGGCCGCTGCCGCATGGCCGGACTCCGAGATGTTCGGCACCCGGTTGTCGCGGGATGACGCGCTCGCGCATCCGCTGCTGGGCGACTTCTGGCAGGTGGTCGACCATGTGCTCGTCCACGAGCCCGTCGTTCGCGACCATCTCTACGGGCCGGACGCGACGTTCGCCGAGGAGTAATCCGGGAACGCAGGCGGCGACGCGATCTCGGACGCTCAACCGAGCGGGCTGATCACCGTCACGCGGAACGGTTCGGCCATGTGCTGCGCCAGAGGTTCGAAGACCCCGGTCGCCATGGCCTTCTCCAGGTGCGCCATCCGTGCCTCGACCGAGTCCCAGTCCGCGATCTCGACGAGCATGTCGGGGTCGTCGACCACCTCGTAGCGCGTGCTGCCCAGGTAGCCGGGGCGGTTCCGACCCTGGACGGCGATGATGTCGTCGAGCAGGCGCTTGAGCTCGTCCCGCTCACCCGGTCGGGCCTACATCTCGATGATCACCTTGATGGCCACGTCGTCACATCCTTCTGCGGGTGCCCGCCCGCCTGCTCGGAGCCTACGCCCAGGGCGCGCGAAGGTGCCTGCTCATTCGACCCCGATCAGTTCCGGGGATGGGCGCCATGGAGCGGGCCACGATCGCGACGATCGAGAGGATGTTCGTCGGGTCTCGACGGGTGCCACGGGAGCGCCGGTGGCGTGCAGCGGTGAGGTCATGCACGGATCATTCGGCTCGTCGGCCGTCGTCCGACGTTGCTAGCATTGCTAGCAGATCTGGAGGATGGTGTGATGGGCACGATCACGGTGCGAAACCTCGATGATGCCGTCCAGCAGCGCCTGCGCGAGCGCGCTGCGGCGCACGGGCGCTCGATGGAGGCGGAGGTGCGGGCGATCCTGACGACCGCCGTCGGCCCGGTCGACTTCGTGAAGGATTGGCTCGGGCTGGCAGTCGAGTACGGCGGCGTCCAATTGCCCGCGCCGGCTCGGAGCGCGCCCCGGGAGATCGACCTGTGATCGTGCTCGACACGAACGTCCTCTCCGAGCCGATCCGGGCATCGCCGGATCCGGGCGTGATCGACTGGCTGAGGCGACTCGATGAGCCGACCGCGATCACCGCGGTGAGCGTCGGCGAGCTTCTCGACGGTGCCGGGCGGCTTGCTCCCGGTCGACGGAGGGACGGGCTGATCACGGCGATCGAGCGGATCGTCGAGTCGCACAGCGGAAGCGTGGTGCCCTACGACGATCGGGCGGCTCGCGCCTACGCGCGGCTGCAGTCGACGCGGCGGGCAGCAGGTCGCCCGCTCAGCGTGGAGGACGGGATGATCGCCGCCATCTGCGTCGTCGCAGGCGCGCGTCTCGCGACTCGCAACACCGCCGACTTCGACGGGCTCGGCCTCGACCTGGTGAACCCGTGGGAGCAAGATGGCGAGGAAATGTCATGAACCGCTTGCATTGCGCGCCGACCGGCGTATGATCGTCTTCACCACCGGAGGACGCTCCGGCATAGAAAGGCCCCGACGAGTCGACAGACGCCAGGGCCTTTCAGGCTGTCTGGGGCCGTTTCCTGCCCTCAGCTCATGCACGCCACCTGGCTGATCCAGCCGTATCCGTAGGCGTCGTGGCCGAACACGACGTCCACCGGCTCGCCGGCCTCCGCGATTCGCCACGTCGCCTGGGTCAAGAGGGGGTCGAGGCGCAGCACACGGCGCGCGGTGTTCGGGTCGACAGCGAGATCGTAGGGGACGCGCGTGTCACTCCTCGATTCGCGGCGGATCGGCCCACCGCGTGCAAGACTCGCCCCAGTCGCGACACAAGCAGGACGTGAGCAACGCGAGCACGGACGTCACCGATGCCGACACGACCCGAGAGGTGCCGATGCCCGACCAGGCCGAGCCGCCGGCGGTGAGCGACGACGCCCTGGCGTGGTTCACCGGCGTCGTCCGCGAGCATTCGACCGCGCTCGTGCGGTACTTCGCTCGGCGCGGCCCCCGCCAGGACGCCGAGGATCTCGCGGCCGACGTGTTCGCGACCGCGTGGCGGCGGCGCGACGACGTGCCCCGCGAGGCCGTGCTGCCGTGGCTGTACCGGACCGCCGGCTTCACGCTCGCCAACCACCGGCGCAAGCTCGTCGACCTGCCCGTCGACGAGGTGCCCGAGCGAGCCGAGCTGCGCATCGACGAGGACCCCGAGCTCAGCGCGCTCTTCGACGCCGAGCTGCGCGGCGCGCTCATGAGCGTCGGCGAGCGCGACCGCCGCATCCTGCTCCTGCACGCCTGGGAGGGTCTCGACGGCGAGGAGCTCGCCGCCGTGCTCGGCATCTCGCGGTCGGGGGCGGATGCCGCGCTCTCACGTGCGCGCAAGCGACTCCGCGAGGCGTGGGGCGAGCGGATGTCGTTCTGATCCGAGTCCGGCTGCAAGGTCCCGGGGTCACGGCACATATGCGTGATGAGACCGGATGCCACGGAGGGTGATCGACATGAACGACGACGAGCAGCGCGACCCGCTGGAACGACTGCGCGCCGCCGACCCCGCGGCCGGCCTCGAGCCGCGCGAGGGCTTCGCCGACGGCGTCGTCGCGCGGGCCGCCGCCCCCGCCGAGACGCCGGCCGCCGCCGAGGACGCCGCACCGGTCGCCGACCTCGAATCGGAACGCGCTCGCCGGCGGCCCGTGTGGCCGCAGATCGCGGCGGTCGCCGCCTCGCTCGTCGTCGTCGGCGCCGTCGCGTACGGCCTCGGGTCGACGACCGGGGGCGCCACGAACCTCGCGGGCGGTGCGGCGCCGCCCATCTCGCTGGCCACCGGCGCGGACGCCGGCGTGACCGAGCAGGGCATGCCCGAGCCCTCGACCGGCGACCTCAAGATGTCGACGCCCGGCGTCGGCGGCATGATCTACCCGTACGGCGCCGGTCGGAACTCGTTCCATGCGTCGGGGCTCTCCACGTCGGCGGGCTCGGCGGCGACCTACGGGTTCGATGCGCGCGCGGCATCCGACGCCGACACCATCGCGGCGCTCGCCGCGGCGCTGGGCGTCGCGGGCACGCCCGTGCTCGAGAACGGCTCGTGGACCGTGGGGCCGCAGGACGGCAGCGGCCCGACGCTCGGGGTGTCGCTCGACGGCACGTTGGGATTCTGGTTCTCCGACCCGCGGATCAACCCGTGGCAGTGCGCCGACGGCGCCGAGACGTGCGAGCCGACCGGCGACCTCCCGAGCGAGCAGGCGGCCGTCGACGCGCTGCGCTCGCTGCTCGCGTCGACGGGTCGTGACCCCGCCGGCTACGAGTTCACCTCCGAGACCTGGGACGGAGCCGTCACCCGGTCGGCGCAGGCCTGGCCGGTTGTCGACGGCCAGCGCATCGACCAGGCATGGACCGTCGAGCTCTCGAACGACGGGATGGTGAGCGCCTCGGGGGCGCTCGCCGAGCTGATCGCCCTCGGCGAGTACCAGATCGTCAGCGAGCAGGAGGCGTTCGAGCGACTCTCCGATCCGCGGTTCGGGGCGCAGATGACCGCGCTGCCGATCGCGATGCGCGACGCCGCCGTCACGACCGAGGAGTGGGTGCCGCCGACCGAGCCGCCCGCCGCGCCGAGCCCCGGCAGCGTCGTGGCCTGGCCGGTCGCCGACGTCGAGATCGTCGAGGCCCGCCTCGGCCTCGCGAGCCAGTGGCAGCCCGACGGCAGCGTGCTCGTCGTGCCGGCCTACGAGTTCACGGATGTCGACGGCGGCACGTGGTCGGTCATCGCGGTCGCCGACGACGAGCTCGACTTCGACGCGCGGTAGCGAGACGGGGGCCTGTTGCGGCCGGGGTCCCGCTGACTAGGGTCGAGGCATCTCGCGATGGCGCGGGAGTGAGGAGCACGCACCATGCACGATCACGTCTACCGCGTCACCGAGATCGTCGGGACCTCTCCCGACGGCACGGATGCCGCCATCCGGAACGCCATCGCGCGAGCGACCTCCACCCTGAGGAACGTGGACTGGTTCGAGGTGGTCTCGACGCGCGGCCACGTCGACGAGGGCAACGTCGCGCACTTCCAGGTCACGCTCAAGGTCGGGTTCCGGCTCGAGGACTAGCAAGCGCGCCCGGCTCACCGCGGCAGCGGGTTCGGGCCGGTCGCCGTGACCAGCCGCTGCGGGACCCAGCCCTCGACGTGGCGGATGCCGTCGAACGTGCCGCCCTGCAGTTCGATCACCTCGCGCAGCGGGCGCTGGTGGAACTTCACATGCGTGAAGTCCTCGAACAGGACGTAGTACGGCTCGTTCCACCGGTTCTGGAACTGCTGGCCGGTCAGCACCTCTCGATGCGTGCGCGAGAACGCGTCGACCTCGTCGCCGACGACGACGCCGAAGTGCTCCATGCCCATCTTGTAGACGCGCTGGTGCACGGGCGGGATGAGTTCGATGAGGGGGATCTCCTTGCCGTCGAGGACCTGGAGCGGCTCGGCGAGGAGGAGCATGGACATCGGCCGCCCGTTCCAGATGCCCTCCATGTTGGCGGTGGAGTGCCGTTCGAGCAGGGTGCGCACGTGGACGTACTGGTCCCACTCCGGCACGCGGTAGGCGAGGTGGCCCAGCTCGTACGGCGAGATGTCGATGCCGCGGGCGAGCAGGCGGTCACGCTGCTGCGCGACGAACGCGCGGTAGTCCCCGAGGATGTCGCCGACCGGATCGGACATCGTCCGCTCCTCTCCGCTGCCATCCTACGGCGGGGCGGCGCATCAGGCCGCAGCGGCCCCGCCGGCGCTCTCGTCGCGGAGCCGCGGCTCGGTGCGCAGCTCCGGGCGCAGGCCCGACTTGTCGGCGTAGAACGCACGGATGCGATCCATGTCGGCGGCGACGTCGCCGGTGAGCTCGAACGTCGGGCCCAGCCCCGTGGTCATCGTCGTGCGGTCGACGAACCCGAGGGTCACCGGCATCCCGGTCTCGCGGGCGATGCGGTAGAAGCCCGACTTCCAGTACTCGTTCGCGCCCCGCGTGCCATCGGGGGTGACCACGAGCCCGAACACCTCGCCTGACCGGATGCGCGCGACGACCTCGGCGACGACGCGGCTCGGGTCGGAACGGTCGACCGGGATCCCGCCGAGGCGACGCATGATCGGGCCGCGCCAGCCGGCGAACAGGCTGGCCTTGCCGAGCCAGCGGATGTCGATCCCGTACCGCCAGGCGATGCCGAGCATCAGCACGAAGTCCCAGTTCGACGTGTGCGGCGCCCCGATCAGCACCGAGGGACGGCCGGGTGCGGGCTCGCCCGCGAGGGTCCACCTGCTGCAGGCCCAGTAGATGCGGGAGACGAGCTGTCGGAGCATCCGGCAACCCTATGCCAGAACCCATGTCGGTCGCGGCATGCGTTGGCCAGTCAGTCCCGGGATTCCGGGGCGCGGCGGGCGTCGGATGTCGCGTCGCCGGCGCTCTGGCGCCAGTCGGTGTCGAGCGTCTCGCGGTACCGCTGCCGCTCGGGGTCGCTCGCGACCGCGCGGAACAGGCGGGACCCGACCGGCGGGCGCAGGCCCCGTCGGCCGCGCTCCGCGCTCATCCATGCCCGTCGTCGCATCGAGCGCCGGTGCCCGAGGATGCCGCCGACGGCGAGCAGTGCCGCTCCGAGGAGGTACCAGGCCCAGAACCACCACTGGTAACCCGGCATGAGGATGAGCTGGATCGCGCTGACGATGAGCACCAGGATGCCCGAATAGTAGGCGGCGAGTCCCGCGGTGCGCAGGCTCGGGAACGTCGGCGCAGCCTCGCGGAGCGCCCACGATGCGGCGTGGTCGTCGCGGACCTGCCGCACGAGGTCGCGGTCGGGCGAGTCGGCCATGCCGTCGAGCACGTTCGTGAGCTGCTCGGCGCGCTTGAGGTCGTCGGCCGAGGCGTTGAGCCGGGGCGCGATGAGGGCGCCCGCGACGGTGAGCACCGTGACGAGGATCGGCACGACGATCCCGCTGACGGTCGCGGTACCGGCTTCCAGTGCGAGCGGCATCGGCACCTCCACTCGCGCTCAGGCTAGCGCGGTTTCAGGCCGCAGGCACGGGGCAGTGCAGGTGCGTGGGCGTCGTCGCGTCGCCGCGGTCGATGCGGTGCTCGGCCATCGGCGCGCCGCACAGCGGGCAGGCGGGGTCGGCGGGCGGCTGGTAGGGCGCCTCGGGTCGGCCGATGCCGACCTGCGCCGGACCCGCGACGGGGTAGAGGAGTTGGTTGACGCGCGCCCAGAAGCCGGGGACGCCCTTCCACGGATTCGGCAGTTTTTCTTCGTGCACGAATGATTAGTGTACTCGCTATTCTTGGAGCATGACCGATCCGCTCGAACTCGACCGGCAGCTCTGCTTCGCCCTCGCCGCCACCAGCCGCGAGGTCGTGCGGCTGTACCGTCCGTCGCTCGACCCGCTCGGCCTCACGCATCCGCAGTACCTCGTGCTGCTCGCACTCTGGGAGCACAGCCCCCTGCGTCTCCGCGAGATCGCGGCGCGGCTCTACCTCGAACCGGCGACCGTGAGCCCGCTGATCGGACGCCTCGAGGCGGCCGGGTTCGTCACGCGCTCGCGAAGCGCGAGCGACGAGCGAGCGGTCGACATCGCGCTCACCGACGAGGGCGTCGCGCTGCGCGAGCGTGCGCTCGCGGTGCCGGGCGAGGTCGTCGCGCGGCTCGGCTACTCGGTCGAGCGGCTCGAGCGCCTGCGCGACGAGCTCACCTCGCTGCTCGACGCCGCCCATCGCGTGAACTGACGCCGCCCGGATGGGGCGCGGGCGTGATCGGCCCCAGCCGGGTCAGGACGACGTGCAGCGGACGTTCTCCACCCAGCCGTAGTCGTACGAGTCGTTGCCGAACACGACAGGCGTCGCCTCGCCGGCGACGACATCCGCCTCGCTCACGCTGCGGGTCTCCTCGGGACGGGGCGCATCGATGTCGTTGGCGAACCCGAGTTCGATCTCGAGCGCGGCGCAGTCCGCCTCGGTGAACAGCGCCGACTCCCAGCAGCCCTCGACGTACTCGAGCCCGCAGAGGTCGCCGTACCGGCCGTCGGAGTAGAACTCGATCGCGGCCGGGAAGGTGAAGAACGTCTCGCTCGCCTCGAGGCGCTCGACGTCCGGGTCGGACGACTCGGCCGTCGCGTCGTCACCGGGCAGGCCCTCCTCGACGGCGGGCGGCGCGGCCAGCTGCTCGCCGAACTGCCGGGCCAACTGGAACGCGACCACGCCCGCCACGACGAGGACGGCGACGAGCGCCAGTCCGCCCGCAACGATCCCGATGATCGCCCCGCGCGAGAGCCCGCGGCGCGCGACCGGGGCGGACGCGCCATCCGTCGTCCCCGGCGTCGGCGCAGTCGTCGTCGTCGCCGCCTCGAGCAGCGACGCGCGCGCCTCCGCCAGCGTTCCCGCCCAGTCCTGGGCCGCCTGCTTGGCCTCGCCCTCGGGGTAGCGCGACGGATGGCGCTCCCAAGCCTCGTGCGCGTAGGCCCGCTCGATCAGCTCGGGAGTGAGCGGGAGGGCCGGGTCGAGGCGGAGCACGCTCCGGGCGAAGTTCAGTTCCACAGCGCGATCATAGGGCGGTGCACGGTCCGCTGCTCCATGTCAAGTCCCTCCCCGGAATCCGGAGGCGCGCCTAGAACTGTCAGCGCGGGTCCCCGAAGCCCGCGACAGGCCGTCGGCCGCCGCGCGAGTTCGACCGCGGATCCCGGTTCGTCCGGGATGGCCGACGGCCTGGCCCGTGCCGCCCCGGCACTCCCCCCGCGCCTGGAAGGACCCTGCCATGGGAACACTCGACCTCGGCCGACTCGCCTGCATCGACCTGCCCGACGACGTGCTCGCCCACGTGCAGGCGGTCATCATCGCCAAGCTGCGCGTGCACGAACCGATCCTCGTCGGCTGGACCGGCCCGGACGGCGGCCACGACGAGGTGCTCGTGAACCCGACGATGCCGATCGTGATCCGCTACGACCTCGACGAGGACCGCCGCCTCGACCGCCGCTGGATGAACCGGCTGATGATGGCCGCGAACTCCGTGCAGGGGCTGCAGATCCGACTCGAGCTCGTCGAGGCGCTGCGGGCGATCGACGACGAGGCGATGGATGGCGCGTCGGCCGGCGGGAGCTGAGAAATCCGGGTGCGGATGTCGGCGGCGGATGGCACGATGAGCCCGTGCCCGAGATGCCCGAGGTCGAGGCGCTCGCCGGGTTCCTTCGCGAGCGCGCGCTCGGCCGCGCCGTCACCTCGGCGCGCGTGGCCGCGATCGCTGCGCTGAAGACGTTCGATCCGCCGCTGCACGCGATCGAGGGGAGGCCGATCAGCGCGGTCCGGCGCTTCGGCAAGTTCCTCGACCTCGAGTTCGGCGCAGCCGAGGCCGCGCGCACCGCGCCGGCCGACGATCCGCCGGTGCACCTGGCGTTCCACCTCGCGCGAGCGGGCTGGCTGCGCTGGTACGACGAGGTGCCCGCCACCGTGCTGCGCCCCGGCAAGTCTCCGATCGCGCTCCGCGTTCGACTCGACGACGGCGCCGGCTTCGACCTCACCGAGGCCGGCACGAAGAAGTCGCTCGCGGTGTACGTCGTCCGCGACCCGGCCGACGTACCGGGCATCGCGCGGCTCGGGCCCGACCCGATGACCGAAACGTTCACCGAGCAGGACTTCGCCGGCATCCTCGCCGGCCGTCGCACCCAGCTGAAGGGCCTGCTGCGCGACCAGTCCGTGCTCGCCGGGATCGGGAACGCCTACTCCGACGAGATCCTGCACGCCGCTCGCATGTCGCCGTACAAGCTCGCCGCCACGCTCGACCCCGACGAGGTGTCGCGTCTTTACGCCGCGATGCGCGACACGCTCCGCGACGCGCTCGACGAGGCGTCCGGCAAGCCCGCCGCCGAGCTGAAGGATGCCAAGCGGCGTCGGCTGCGCGTGCACGGTCGCACCGGGCAGGCGTGCCCGGTCTGCGGCGACACGATCCGCCAGGTCGAGTTCCACGACTCGACCTTCCAGTACTGCCCCACGTGCCAGACGGGCGGGAAGCCGCTCGCCGACCGGGTGCGATCCCGACTGCTGAAGTAGGCGACCTCAGACGCCGCGCGAGTGCCGCGGCGCGTCGCCGTGCTGGGTGTCGACCGCGTTGCCGTGCTCGTCGACCGGGCCGCGGACCGGCGTGGCGACCGGCTCGTCGGGCGCAGCGGGGTGGGTGAGCGGGTTGCCGTGCTCGTCGGTCGCCGGGTGCGCCGCGGCCTCGGATCGAGGCGCCTCCGTCGTCCGTGGCACCGCAGCCTCGGACTCGCGCCCCCCGTCGACGGGGGTACGCGCGTCGGCCGGCGCGTTCGCGTCGGGATCGACCGCTGCCGCGCGCCGTGCCTGCTCGGCCTGCTCGGCGCGCAGGCGCTCGGCGTCGGTGCGGTGCTCGCGGCCGGCGCTCTCGAGCCGCTCGGCCTCGAGCTGGGCCGCTGCGGCGTCGGCCTGGGCCTGGCGGGCCGCGGCATCGGCCTGCATCGCCTTCACCTCGCGCTCGCGTGCCGCGGCATCGGTCGCCGCCGCCTTCTCGCGGAGCTCCTCGGCGTCCCGACGCTGCGACTCGAGCTGCGCCTCACGACGTCGGCCGGAGGTCGCGACCCAGGCGATGACGGCGACCAGCGCGATCAGCGCGATCACGCCGACGATGATCCAGATGATGGTGCTCGTGTCCACGGTGGTCCGCCCTTTCCGCGCGCCGCAGGGGATCGGAGCGCGATCACCGACACTCAACCCCAGTGGCAGGCCCGCCGGTACGGGGTTGCGCGGGTGGCGCGCCTGTGCTTAGGCGCTGTGCGCCGCATCGAGGATGCGGGTCACTTCGGCGTCCTCGGTCTGGCGGAAGTCGACGTAGTGCATGCCGACCGCCATGAAGTTCCGCGGCTCGCTCACCGCGACGATCTCGTCGGCCTCGGGAATCGTCGCGAGGGCGTCCGGGGCGCCGACCGGTACGGCCAGCACGATGCGGGAGGCGCCCCGCGCCCGCGCCACGCGACAGGCCACGCGCGCCGTCGCACCCGTGGCCACCCCGTCGTCGACGATGATGACGGTCCGTCCGGCCAGCGGCAGCGGCGGGCGCCCGCCGCGGAACCGCCGGACGCGCGCCTCGAGTTCCGCGCGTTCGCGCCGCTCGACCGCGGCGAACTCCGACTGCGAGACTCGGCCGAGCCCGACGACGTCGTCGTTCACGACCTCGGCGCCCTCCTCGCCGATCGCGCCCATCGCGACCTCGGGCTGATGCGGCAGGCCCAGCTTGCGCACCACGAGCACGTCGAGCGGGGCGCCGAGCGCGCGGGCGACCTCGTCGGCGACCGGAACGCCGCCCCGGGGCAGGCCGAGCACGACCGGTGACGCGCGGTCGCCGAGCAGCTCGGCGAGCCGTCGACCGGCCTCGCGCCGGTTCGCGAAGCGGCTCACCGGAGCGTCCGTTCGAATCGACGTCGACCGGACGGTGCGAGAACGCCGGGCACCCGGATCGGGTCCATGAGCCGACCCTAACCCGCCCGCGACCAGCCGGAAAGCATCATGGACACGGGGTGCGCCAGTTCGCCGAACGCTCATCTTCTGCGTACACTGTCAGCACCCTTCCCCCTGAACGGGGGATCCCGTTCAGATTGGGATCGGCACCGCCCCGACGTTGCCGGCCGCCTTGGAGTAACCCGTGGGACGTCACAGCGTCGCGGCTCGAGCGAAGTTGCCGAGCCGCAGGTTCATCCTGTCCATCGCCGCTGGAGTCGCCGTGATCGGCCTGGTCGCCTCCGGCGTGTACCTCTGGGTCGGCGGACACCTCAACCCGATCTTCGCCTCGGCCGACGAGCCGGCGTGCGAGACCGTCGAGCCGATCGTGGTCATCGCCGACCCGTCGATCGCCAACGCCGTGATCGAGCTGGCCGACGACTTCGCCGCGAGCCCCAAGCACTGCGTCGAACTCGACGTCCGCGCGCAGGACTCGGCCGATACGACCGCGGCGCTCGCCGCGGGCACGCTCGAGGCCGACGCGTGGATCCCGGACTCGTCCGTGTGGATCGAGCGCACCGAGACGACCGCCACCTCGCTCGGCCTCGGCGAGCCCGAGCTCACCGTCGGCGGGTCGATCGCGACGTCGCCCGTCGTGTTCGCCGCGCCCGCGGGCGACGCCCAGGAACTCGCGAAGGAGCCGGTGAGCTGGGCGCGCGTGCTCGCCGGCCAGATCCCGGCCCTCCTGCCCGACCCCGAGGCCTCCGCGGCGAGCCTCGCGAGCCTGTTCGCGCTCCGCGGGCAGTCCTCGCCGGACGACCCCCGCCAGTTCGCGGGGGCCATGATCGCGCTCGGCAAGTCGATCCCGGCCTCCGCCGACGCGGCGATGGCCACGCTCACCTCGACGACGCAGCCGACCGTCGTGCTCACGAGCGAGTCGCGCGTCGTCGAGCACAACCGCGACACCTCCGCGGAGCCGCTCGTGGCCGCCTATCCCTCCGAGGGCACGGTCGCGCTCGACTACCCGTTCGTGCGCCTGGGCGACGTCCCCGCCGAGGGGCTCGACGCGTTCGAGGCCGCGCTGGAGAAGGCGACCGACCACTTCGCCGAGGCGGGCTTCCGCGCGCCCGACGGCACCGGAGAGCTCGACGCACCCGGCGTCGCCGGGACCGCGCCGCGCGCGCAGACCGAACTCGACCACGCCGCGCAGATCGAGATCCTCCGCTCGTGGGCCGTGCTCACCCTGCGCTCGCGCATGCTCGCCGTGATCGACGTGTCGGGGTCGATGGAGGAGCCCGCCGAGAACGGCCTCCGCCGCATCGACATCTTCCAGCAGGCGGCGGTCGGCGCGATGTCGAAGTTCTCGGGCGAGGTCGAGCTCGGCGTCTGGATCTTCTCGACGGCGCGCAACGGCGCCCTCGACTACGAGGACCTCGCGCCCATCGCACCGCTCGCCGATTCGGGTCACAACCAGGCCATCCAGCAGATCATCGGCTCGCTGCCGGGACGGCTGGGGGGCGCGACGGGGCTGTACGACACGACGCTCGACGCGGTCAAGCGCGTGCGCGAGAACTACGACCCCGACAAGGTCAACTCGGTGCTCGTCATCACCGACGGCCGGAACGAGGACGAGAACGGCCTCAACCTCGACCAGCTGCTCGGCGAGCTGAAGAAGATCGACGACCCGGCGAAGCCGGTCGCCGTCATCATGATCGGCTTCGGGCCCGACACCGACCTCGGCGCGATGCAGCAGATCGCCGCCGCGACCAAGGGCGCCGCGTACTCGGCGTCCAAGCCCGAAGACCTGGGCACCGTGCTCGTCGACGCCCTCTCGCAGCGCACCTGCCGCCCGAACTGCGGCTGAGCGGCAGCCCCCGCCCCGACCGCTGAACGGTCGAGGGCCGGCCGACGCCGCAGCGTCGGCCGGCCCTCGAGGCGGTGCTCAGTGCGCCGGCGACCCCTCGGCCGCGCCCTGCGTCATGTCGGCGGGCCGACGCACGAGCGTCGCGCCGACGACCGCGAACAGCGACAGGATCGCGCCGACCAGGAACGCGTTGCGGACGCCGGCGGCCTGCGCGGCGATCTCGGCCGCCCCAGCGGTTTGCGCGGACGCCGCGGTCGCCGTCATCACGGTGATGAACAGCGCGGTCCCGGCGGCGCCGGCGACCTGCTGCAGCGTGCCCACCGTCGCCGAGGCGTGCGAGTACAGGTGCGGCTCGACGGAGCCGAGCGCGCTCGTGAACAGCGGCGTGAACATGAAGGCGAGCGCCGTCGACAGCGCCACGTGCGCGATGAGGATCATCCACGGCGGCGTCGACTCGGTCACGAGCGTCAGCGACCACAGCACCGCGCTCACGACGATGCTGCCCGGGACGAGCAGCGGCGTGGGGCCGAATCGGTCGTACAGCCGCCCGACGGTCGGTCCGAGCAGGCCCATCACGAGACCGCCGGGCAGCACGAGCAGTCCGGTGGCGAGCGGCTCGAGGCCCGCGACATCCTGAAGGTAGATCGGCAGCAGGATGATGGTGCCGAACAGCGCCGCCATCATCACGGCCATCATCGCGATCGAGACGGTGAAGTTGCGGGTGCGGAAGGTTCGCAGGTCGAGCAGCGCGCGGTCGTGTTGCTGGAGCAGCAGCTGGCGGACGATGAACGCCGTGATGCCGAGCGCGCCGGCGGCCAGGGCGATCCACATGGCCGTCGCGTCGCCCACGGCGCGGCCGCTGACCACGCCGCCGACGAGGCTCAGCCCGTAGACCAGGCCGCCGAAGCCGATCGCGGAGAGCACGACCGACACGGCGTCGATCGGGAACACGCGGGTCTCGCCGATGTTCTCGACACGTCGCAGGCCGATGAGGAGCATCACCACCGCGAACGGCAGCACGAACCAGAACATGTACCGCCAGCCGAAGTAGCTCAGGATGAGCCCGGAGAGCGCCGGGCCGATGGCGGGGGCGACCGACATCACGATCGACACGCGACCCATGAAGCGACCGCGGTCGGACGGCGCGACGAGCGTCATGAGCGAGGTCATGAGCAGCGGCATCATGATCGCCGTGCCCGTCGCCTGCACGATGCGCGCACCGAGGAGCACCTCGAAGCCGGGAGCGAGCGCGGCCAGGAGCGTGCCCGCCGAGAAGAGGGTCATCGCGGCGCCGAAGATCGGCCGGGTCGGGAAGCGCTGGAGGAGGAAGCCCGTGATCGGGATCACGACGGCCATGGTCAGCATGAACGCCGTGGTGAGCCACTGCGCCGCCGAGAGCGTGATGTCGAGGTCGACGACGAGGTGCGGGATCGCGACGCTCATGATCGTCTCGTTGAGGAACACGACGAACGTGGCGGCGAGCAGGAGCCAGATCACGCGGGTGTTGCGCGCGCCGTGCGCGGGCCGCGTGGCGACCACCTGCGCATCGAACGCGGTGTCGTCGGTCTCGTCGGGGATTCGGATGGAGTCGGTGCCTGGTGCGGTGCGTTCGGTCACGTGCGCGTCCTTGCTCGTTCGTTCGTCGTCTTCGTCTGCGTCGTCTTCGTCGTGTCGGTCTCGTGGCGGGATCGCGTCGGTCTGCCGACGGATGAGCGGTCGTCGATGCGGCGGCACGATCGGCGACGAGTACCGGAACCGGACGCGCGTGCGCGCTATTCCCGTTCCGGCCGACGTATGCCCATGCATCGACTTCGGGCGAGCCCTCGGCCACGCCCCCGCGTCAGGGGACGATACCGCGCACCGCCGACACGGCCTGCGCGAGCGCGGCCGCCGCGGTCTCGACGTCGGCCGCGACGGTGCCGGAGCCGAACGAGAACCGCACCGCCGTCTGCGCGAGCTCGGGCGGGAACCCCATCGCGGTGAGCACGTGCGACGGCTCGTCGCTGCCGGCGGCGCACGCCGATCCGCTCGACACGACGACGTCGCGGCGTTCGAGCTCGAGCAGCACGGCCTCACCGCTCGTGCCGGGGAACACGTACGACACCGTGCCCGGCAGCCGGTCGACGGGGTGCCCGGTCGGCACGGCTTCGGGAACGGCGGCCGAGACGAGCTCGCGGAACCGTGCCGTGAGCGCGGCGACGTGCGCCGCGGCATCCGCCCGCTCGGCCTCGGCGAGCCGCAGCGCCGTCGCGAACGCCACCGCGCCGGCCACGTTCTCGGTGCCCGACCGCCGGCCGCGCTCCTGCCCGCCGCCGTGCAGCACGGGCTCGATCGGCAGCCGCCCCCGCACGACGAGTGCGCCGGTTCCCTTCGGCGCGCCGACCTTGTGGCCCGCGAGCGACATCGCGTCGACGCCGAGCGCGTCGATCGACAGCGGCAGCCACCCGGCGGCCTGCACGGCGTCGGTGTGCATGAGCGCCCCTGCGGCATGGGCGACGCGCGCGAGGTCGGCGATCGGGTTCACGGTGCCCACCTCGTTGTTCGCGAGCTGCACCGAGACCAGCGTCGTGTCGGAGCGGAGGGCACGGGCGAGCGCATCGGCCGTGACCATGCCCGTGGCATCCACCGCGACCCGGTCGACCTCGAATCCGTGCAGGCGGCCGAGCGCATCGGCGGCCTCGAGCACGGCCTCGTGCTCCACGGGGGAGACGACGACGTGCCGGCCGCGCGGGTTCGCGAGTGCGAGCCCCTTCACCGCGAGGTTGTCGGCCTCGGTGCCGCCCGAGGTGAACACCACGTCGCCCGGGCGGGCGCCGACCACCGCGGCGACCTCCTCGCGCGCCCACGCCAGGGCGCGCGCCGCCTCCTCGCCGATGCCGTGACGGCTCGACGGGTTGCCGAACGCGCCCGTCAGGTACGGCCACATCGCCTCGAGCGCCTCGCGGCGCACGGGCGTGGTGGCGGCGTGATCGGCGAAGATCACCGGGACCCCAGCGACGCGGTGGCGGTCGTGCCATCCGGCGGCTCGATCACGACGTCGAGCCCGAGGTCGAGCGCCCGTGCCGAGTGCGTGAGCGCGCCGACCGAGATGACGTCGACGCCGGTCGCCGCGATCGCGCCGACCGTGTCGAGGTTCACGCCGCCCGACGCCTCGACGATCGCGCGGCCCCCGATGAGCTCGACGCCGGCGCGCAGCGCGTCGACCGTGAAGTTGTCGAGCATGATCGTGTCGGCGCCGCCGGCGAGCACCGGCGCGATCTGGTCGACGCGGTCGACCTCGACCTCGAGGTGGGCGGTGTGGGGCATCCGTTCGCGCGCCTCGCGCAGCGCCGTGGCGAGGTCGGCGCCGCCCGCCGTGAGCACCGCGAGGTGGTTGTCCTTGGCCATGATCGCGTCGGAGAGCGAGCGCCGGTGGTTGCGGCCGCCGCCGTCTCGCACCGCCTGCCGTTCGAGGCTGCGCAGGCCGGGCGTGGTCTTGCGCGTGTCGACGATGCGCGCACGGGTGCCCGCGACCGCGTCGACGTACCGGGCCGTGAGCGTCGCGACGCCCGACATCCGCTGCACCAGGTTGAGCGCGACGCGCTCGGCGCGCAGGATGCCGCGGGCCGGGCCCTGCACGCGCGCGAGCACGTCGCCCGCGGCGAAGGGGTCGCCGTCGGCGGCGAGCACCTCGACCGCGATCGCCGGATCGACGAGTCGGAACGCCGCCTCGACGACGCGCGCGCCGCTGAACACGCCCGGCTCGCGCGCGACGAGCTCGGCCGTCGCGGTCGCCGCCTCGGGGATGAGCGTCTCGCCCGTCAGGTCGCCCCACGGCGCGTCCTCGTCGAGCGCCATGAGCACGATGCGCTCGATCTCGCGGGGTTCGGTCATCAGGCGGCCTCTCGTTCGCGGACGGCGGCGGGCGCGGGGGTCGCGTCGCGCCGCGTGTGCGCGCCGACGCTCTCGGTGCGAGCTCGCGCGGCCGCCACGGTGAGCTTCGCGAGCTCGAGCAGGTTGCGGTCCTCTGCGCTGCGCCGGTCGACGGGCTCGGGCGCACGCCATCCGGTGAGGCGAGCGGATGCCGCGGCGAGCCCGGCCTCGTCGCGCTCGAGCCCCACGTGGTCCCACATCAGCTGCTGCAGCGCGGCCCGCTCGACGAGCCGGCGCCCACTCTCGTCCGGTTCTGCGGATGTCCGATCCGACACCCCGTCGAACCCGGTGCGGACAGCGGCGCGCCGGACCGTATCTCCGCCGTTCTGTACCGGCCGAGGAGCGGACGCGGGGGCGGACGCGGGGGCGGGGGCGGATGTCGCGCGCGCGACGTCGCGCGCAGCGCGCTCGGCGAACACCGCGCCCTCGAGCAGCGAGTTCGACGCCAGGCGGTTCGCGCCGTGCACGCCCGTGCGGGCGACCTCGCCGACGGCCCAGAGGCCCGGCAGGCTCGTGCGGCCGGCGAGGTCGGTCACGACGCCGCCCATGGCGTAGTGCGCGGCGGGCACGACGGGCACTGGTTCGCGCGCCCAGTCGAAGCCCGCGGCGCGGCACGCGGCATCGATGCCGGGGAAGCGGGCCGCGAGCCGCTCGGCGCCGAGGTGCGTCGCGTCGATCACGACCGGGACGCCGTCCTGCTCGGCCATCCGCCGCCACACCGCGCGCGCGACGACGTCGCGCGGCGCGAGCTCGGCCCGCGGGTCGACGTCGAGCAGGAACCGGCGGCCCGAGGCGTCGCGCAGCACGGCGCCCTCGCCGCGCACGGCCTCCGAGATCAGCGGCGTGCCCGGCACGGCGAGCGCGGTCGGATGGAACTGCACGAACTCGAGGTCGGCGACCTCGGCGCCCGCCCGTGCCGCCGCGGCCACGCCGTCGCCGGTCGAGACGTCGGGGTTGGTCGTATGCCGGTAGAGGCATCCCGCGCCGCCGGTGGCGAGCACGACCGCGTCGGCGCGCAGCTCGCGCGCGTCGCCGTCGGCCCGGTCGCCCGGGACGACGCGGATCCCGACGACGCGCCCGCCCTCGACGACCAGGTCGACGAGCGCGGTGTGCTCGAGCGCGCGCACGCCGCGCCGACCGATCGTCTCGACGAGCGCAGCCTGGATCGCCGCGCCCGTGCGGTCACCGCCCGCGTGCAGGATGCGCGCCCGCGAGTGCGCCGCCTCGAGTCCGCGCGCGATCCCGGACTCGTCGCGGTCGAACGCGACGCCGAAGCGGATCAGGTCGCGGATTCGTGCGGGCCCGTCGTCGGTGAGCACGCGCACCGCGGCGGGCTCGCTCAGCCCGGCACCGGCGGCGATCGTGTCGGCGGCGTGGCGCGCGGGCGCGTCGCCCGCGAAGATCGCCGCGGCGATGCCGCCCTGCGCCCACGGCGTCGCGCCCTCCCCGAGCGCGGCCTTCGTCACCACGGTGACCTCGCAGCCGGCCTCGGCGGCCCGGATCGCCGTCCACAGCCCGGCGATGCCGGAGCCGACGACGAGCACGCGGATCATGTCAGGCTCCGAAGCGCGCGCTCGCGACATCCGCCGCGCCGCTCGCCGCCGCGATCGTCGACCCCGAAGGCACGGGCACCGAGGCCGGCGGCTTCGCCGCGAGCATGCGCTCGAGCGCCACGCGTGCCGGCTCGGCGACGTCGTCGGCGACCTCGATGCGGTTCACCACGCGGCCGGCGACGAGCTCCTCGAGCACCCACGCGAGGTAGCCCGGGTGGATGCGGTACATCGTCGAGCACGGGCACACGACCGGGTCGAGGCAGAAGATGGTGTGCTCGGGGTGCTCGGCGGCGAGACGCTGCACGAGGTTGATCTCGGTGCCGATCGCGAACGTCGAGCCGGCGGGCGCGGCCTGGATTGCCTTGACGATGAAGTCGGTCGAGCCCGCGGCATCCGCGGCATCGACGACCGGCATCGGGCACTCGGGGTGCACGATGACCTGCACGCCCGGGTACTCGGCCCGCGCCCGCTCGATCTGGTCGACCGTGAAGCGCTTGTGCACCGAGCAGAAGCCGTGCCAGAGGATGACGCGCGCGTCGGCCAGCTCGGACGCGGTGCTGCCGCCGAGCGGCTTGCGCGGATTCCACATCGGCATCGCCTCGAGCGGCACGCCCATGGCCTTCGCGGTGTTGCGGCCGAGGTGCTGGTCGGGGAAGAACAGCACGCGCTGCCCGCGCTCGAACGCCCACTCGAGCACGGTCGTCGCGTTCGAGGACGTGCAGACGATGCCGCCGTTGCGGCCGACGAAGCCCTTGAGGGCGGCCGACGAGTTCATGTAGGTGACGGGGATCACCGGCACGCGGCCGGACGCGTCGACCGCGGTCAGGTCGCCGTAGACCTCCTCGAGCTGCTCCCAGCACTCCTCGACGCTCGAGGTGTCGGCCATGTCGGCCATCGAGCAGCCGGCGGCGAGGTTGGGCAGGATCACGGCCTGGTCGGGGCGCGAGAGCATGTCGGCCGTCTCGGCCATGAAGTGCACGCCGCAGAACACGATCGCCTCGGCGTCGGGCCGGGTCTTCGCCGCGTTCGCGAGCTGGAACGAATCGCCCGTGAAGTCGGCGTGCTGCACGACCTCGTTGCGCTGGTAGAAGTGGCCGAGCACGACCACTCGGTCGCCGAGCGTCGCCTTCGCGGCGCGGATGCGCTCGTCGAGCTCGGCGTCGGACGCCCGGCGGTACTCCTCGGGCAGCGCGCCCTGACGCGGCGAGCCCGTCGGGATCACGTCGCCCATCGACGAGCCCGGGCCGTACCCGATCGGCCCGCGGTCGAACTCCCAGGGACCCTTCGCGAGTTCGGGGGTGCAGGTCGAGCCCGCCGCCGATCCGGTCGTGATGAGCCGGATGGTGCGGTCGACGGATGCCGCGACGCGCATGGCGTCGGTCGCGGCGGGCGTGGTGGCGGGCAGGGTGGTGCTCATTCCGGGGTGTCCTTGCTGTCGGTGCCGGGTCGAGGTTCCGTGGTGGCGGGCACCGCAGGCGCCGGTGAGGGCGGCGCCGCGGGGGAGTGGGCGGGATCGAAGCGGTACAGGGCCGGCGGGCGGTGCCGCGTGCCGGAGAGGCGCTCGCCGGTGTCGACGAGGACGCCTGCGGCCTCCATCGTGCGGCGGAAGTTCGCCGGGTCGAGCCGGCGGCGGAGCACCGCCTCGTGCACGCCCCGCAACTCGGCCATCGTGAACCTCGCGGGCAGCAGGGCGTGGGCGATGCGCGAGTACTCGAGCTTGGTTCGCAGCCGCGTGAGCGCGTAGTCGATGATCGCGGCGTGGTCGAAGGCGAGCTCGGGCAGGTCGTCCTCGTCGAACCAGCGCACGTTCTCGTCGGAGACGGCGCGCTCGACCTCGTCGGAGTGCACGAGCGCCCAGTACACGACCGAGACGATGCGCTCGCCGGGGGAGCGGTCGGGTTCGCCGAACGTGTAGAGCTGCTCGAGGTAGCGCGGGGCGAGGCCCGTGGTCTCGCCGAGGGTGCGCGCCGCGGCGCCGGCGAGCGACTCGTCGACGGGGAGCCAGCCGCCCGGAAGCGCCCAGCGGCCGAGGCCGGGTTCGCGCAGGCGCCGGACGAGCGGGATGCGCAGGCTCGGACGCACGGCGCCGTCGCCGTCGGCCTCGGGCGAGATGGCGAAGATGACCGTGGAGACGGCCAGTCGCGCCTGCGCGTCGTGCTGCGGCATCCGTTCGCCCCTCTCGTCGCCCTGAGAGTCATCTCGACTCTAAGTCACTGCAGCACAGCTTACAGTCACCATGACACGAACGCGAATTCCGTGACGTCACAGAGCACGAGTCCAGTGCTGCCCCGGATGTCGCGGCGACGCGCCATCGGGACCATCGATCGGAGCCGATCCTCCGAATCACAGAAAGCGAGCCCGCCATGCGCAAGCTCTTCCTGGTCGTCACGATCCTGTTCACCGCCTCGGTGATCCTGCAGCTCTACTTCGCCGCCGTCGGCGTGTTCTCGAACCCCGAGGACGAGCTGTTCGCCTGGCATGGCACCAACGGCCGCATCGTGCTGCCGATCCTCGCGCTGCTGCTCATCGTCACCGCGGCGCTCGCCCGCGCCGGCAAGCGCACGATCTGGCTGAGCGTCCTGCCGCTCGTGCTGATCCTCTTCCAGACCGTGCTCTTCATCCTGACCGGCGTGATCTTCGGCCTCGACGAGTCGAGCCACGCCGACCCGCCCCTCGCCGCGACCCTGTTCCTCTCGCTCCACGCCGTGAACGGTGCGGCGATCCTGCTGCTCGGCGTGCTGCTGGTCGTGCGCGCCCGCCGGCTCGACCGCGAGGGCGGCGCACCGGCTCGGGCGGCCGAGGCGGCCTCACCCGGCGCCGACGACGTCACCGCCGGCGTGCCGAGCGCCTGAGCCGCCGCACCCGGCGGCACGACTGCATCCGAACCGACACCCACGGCACTCGAGGAGGGCCCGATGAGTACTGCGGCCCTCCTCTTGCTGCAGTCGGCGGCGGCGCTCGCCGGGGCCGGGCTGTGGCTCGCGGCCGCGTTCACCGCCGGGTCGGAGCCCGCCCGCCGCGAACGGCGGACCGTCGTGGCGCTCGCCGCGGGCGGTGCGCTCGCGATCGTCGTCGCCGCGATCCTGACGGCGGTGCTCGCGGGCCGCGGCTGGTGGTTCGCCGGCGAGAAGGTCGTCGTCGGCCTGCCGTTCCAGGTCGTGGGCCTCGCGGCCGGGATCCTCGGTCTCGCGTGGTGGCTTCGCGGCATCCGGAGCCCCGTGGCCCGCACGGCGATGCTCGGCGGCGGGTACGCGATGGCCGCCGCGGCCGTGGCCACCTGGCTGGTCGGCTTTCCGCCGCAGCCGGTCGCGACGCTCGTGCTCGCCGTCGCGGTGCTGCTCGCGACCGGCCTCACGTGGGTGCTCCTGGCCCGCCGCGGCCGACGGGCCGTCGCCGGCTTCGCCGGCCTGCTCGCCCTGCTCCTCGTCGCCGGCCTCGGATGGTCGTGGCTCTCCGACACGGCGGCGCCCCGCATCGAGGCGACCGGCGCGCACGCCCACGGCGGCGGCGATCCGGGCGGCACGGGAGCCTCGGTGTCGGTCGCCGACCTGCGCACCCCGGATGACGCGCCCGGCGAGGCCCGCTCGATCGAGCTGACCGCCGCGCGCCACGACGTGACGCTCGCCTCGGGCGAGACGGTCGAGGCCTGGGGCTTCGGCGGCGACGCCGTCACCGGTCCCGAGCTCCGCGTGACGCAGGGCGAGCTCGTCGAGGTCTCGCTCGCGAACCGCGACATCGTCGACGGCGTGACCCTCCACTGGCACGGCGTCGACGTGCCGAACGGCGAGGACGGCGTGGCCGGCGTCACGCAGGACGCCGTCGCACCCGGCGAACGGTTCACGTACCGGTTCGTCGCCGACGACCCGGGCACGTACTGGTACCACACCCACCAGGCGGCCTCGGAGGGCGTGCGCCGCGGGCTCTACGGCATGCTCGTGGTCGAGCCGGCCGCCGGTATCGACGAGACGGTCGACCTCGCACTGCCCGTGCACCGCATCGGCGGCGAGGTCGTGGTGGGCCCAACCGACGGGCCGCAGGAGTTCGAGGCGGCCGAGGGCGAGCAGGTGCGGCTTCGCGTCGCGAACACCGAGCAGACGCCGATCCGGGTCACGGTCGCCGGGGCGCCGTTCCGCATCGCCGCGGTCGACGGGCGCGACGTTGCCGGCGGCGAGCCCGTCGAGCGCCGCTCCGTGCGGCTCGGCGCCGGGGCCCGCGCCGACCTCGTGTTCACCGTGCCGGCCGGCGGGGTGCGCTTCGAGACCGACCTGTCCGCGGCATCCGTCGTCGTCATCGCCCCGCCGGGCGCTGGGGCGCCCGGCCTGCCGCGCGAGGTGATCGACGTGCCCGAACTCGACCTCCTCGCCTACGGCGACGCGGCGGCACCCGACCTCGGCGCGTTCACCGCCGAGGGCGAGCTCGTGCTCGACCGCATGCCGCGCTTCGTCGGCGGCGCGCCGTCGTACGCCTACACCGTGAACGGCGAGGTGTTCCCGCACATCGCGCCCATCGAGGTCGACGAGGGCGACGTCGTGAAGATCACGGTCGCCAACCGCGGCTTCGACGTGCATCCCATGCACGTGCACGGGCACCACGTGCTCGTGCTCTCGCGCGACGGCGCGCCCGCCACCGGGGCGCCGCTCTGGCTCGACACGGTCGACGTGCGCCCGGGCGAGGTGTGGGAGCTCGCGCTCGTCGCCGACAACCCCGGCATCTGGATGGACCACTGCCACGACCTGTCCCACGCCGCCGCGGGCATGATGATGACGCTCGCGTACCGCGGCGTCGCGACCCCGTTCGAGCACGACGCCCACGGGAACCGCCCCGAATGAGCGCCCGCGTCGGCTAGGATCGGCCCTACAACCGCACACCGGGCCATCGACGCATCGCGGGAGAGCCGGCAGTCCCCTCACCGGGGCGCGCCGGCACCGAAGGAGCAAGCCTCCCCGCCAATCTCTCAGGTCGCATCACCGCGATGACGAGGCCGACTCTGGAAAGCGGATGGCGCGCACGCGCCATCCCGCCGAAGGTGAAAGCACAGCTCCCCACGGGCGCGATGCGAAGCTCTCAGGCCCATGACAGAGGGGGAGTTCTCGAGCGGCGCACCGCCGCGCCATCCGCGCGATCCTGGAGAACTCGTGACCGACGCAACCGGCACCACCAACCCCGACGCCACCGAGCGACGCAGTCCCCTCGACGAGGTCCACCGTTCCGCGGGCGCCTCCTTCACCGACTTCGCCGGCTGGCAGATGCCGGTCCGCTACTCCAGCGACCTCGCCGAGCACCACGCCGTGCGGCAGCATGCCGGACTCTTCGACCTCTCGCACATGGGCGAGATCGTGGTCGTCGGGCCCGAGGCATCCGACGCCCTCGACTACGCGCTCGCCGGCAAGCTGTCGGCCATCGCCGAGGGGCAGGCGAAGTACTCGCTGCTGCTCGCGCGCGACGGCGGCGTCATCGACGACCTCGTCGTCTACCGCACCGGCGCCGACCGCTACATGGTCGTCGCGAACGCCTCGAACCGCGAGGTCGTCGCGGAGGAGCTGCGCAGCCGCACCGCGCCCTTCGAGACCGAGGTGTTCGACGAGTCCGACGACATCGCGCTGATCGCGCTGCAGGGCCCCGACGCGCTCGAGGTGCTCCAGCAGACCGAGGGCTTCGGCATCGACGGACCCGGCAACGACGGCGAGGACTTCGCGGCGGCGGTCGCCGCGCTGAAGTACTACCGCGCCGTGCCGGCGACCTGGGACGGCGAGCCCGTGCTCGTCGCGCGCACCGGCTACACCGGCGAGGACGGCTTCGAGCTCTACCTCGCGCCCGACCGCGCGCGGCGCCTCTGGGATGCGCTCCGCGAGACCGGCGGGCCGCGCGTCGTGCCGTGCGGACTCGCGAGCCGCGACACGCTGCGCCTCGAGGCGGGCATGCCGCTCTACGGCCACGAGCTGGGCCGCGACATCCTGCCGGTCCAGGCCGGCCTCGGCCGCGTCGTCGCGCTCGCCAAGGAGGGCGACTTCGTCGGACGCGCCGCGATCGAGGAGGGTCCCGCCGAGGGCGCGCGCGTGCTCGTCGGGCTCACCGGCGAGGGCCGTCGCGCGCCGCGCGCCGGCTACGCGGTGTTCGACGGCGACGGCGACGACGCCCGGGAGGTCGGCGAGATCACCTCCGGTGCGCTCTCGCCCACGCTCGGCCACCCCGTGGCGATGGCGTTCGTCGCGCCCGAGCTGGCCGAACCCGGTACCCCGCTGTTCGTCGACGTCCGGGGCACCTGCGTCGCGGCATCCGTCACCGCACTGCCGTTCTACAAGCGCGGCGCCTGACCGCCGGCCGGCACCGACCCGCACCGCACGAGCACCACCACACGACACCAGAGGAGCACCCCATGACCGACCAGGCCGAACTCCAGTACACCGCCGAGCACGAGTGGGTGAAGGTCGAGGGCGAGACCGTCACCATCGGCATCACCGACTACGCCGCCGAGAAGCTGGGTGACGTCGTCTACGTCGACCTGCCCTCCGCGGGCACGGCGATCACCGCCGGCACCGTCGTCGGCGAGATCGAGTCGACCAAGTCGGTGGGCGAGCTGTTCGCGCCCGTCGACGGCGAGGTCGTCGAGTCGAACCAGGCCGTCGTCGACTCGCCCGAACTGGTCAACAGCGACCCGTTCGGCGAGGGATGGCTCATCAAGGTGACCACCGCGTCGCTGCCGACGCTCCTCAGCCACGACGAGTACCGCGCCCTCACGGGCGAGTAGGTCTCGAGACGCGGGCTGAGCCCGCTCCTCGACCAGCGAAGACGAGACGCGGGCCGCGCCCGCACCTCGACCAGCGAAACGATTAGGAAGACGATGACCGCCAGCACCTCCCCGGCCTTCGACGTCGACGCCTTCGGGCGCCGTCACATCGGCACCACCCCGCGCGACCACGAGTGGATGCTCGCAGCGCTCGGCTACGACTCGCTCGACGGGCTCATGGATGCCGCGGTGCCGACCGCGATCCGCATGCACGAGGTCGTCGACTCGGTGATCCCGCCCGCCGCGACCGAACGCGACGCGCTCGCCGAGCTGCGCGCGCTCGCCGATGCGAACATCGTGCGCACGTCGATGATCGGGCTCGGCTACTCGGGCACGATCACGCCCGCCGTGATCCAGCGGAACGTGCTCGAGAACCCGAGCTGGTACACGGCGTACACGCCGTACCAGCCCGAGATCTCGCAGGGCCGGCTCGAGGCGATCATCAACTTCCAGACGATGGTCGCCGACCTCACCGGGCTCGACACCGCCAACGGGTCGATGCTCGACGAGGGCACCGCGGTCGTCGAGGGCATGCTGCTCGCGCGCCGGGCGTCGAAGAACCGCACGAACCGGTTCGTGGTCGACGCCGACGCGCTGCCGCAGACGCTCGCGCTGCTGGAGTCGCGCGCGAGCGCGGTCGGCATCGAGCTGGTCGTCGCCGACCTCGACGAGACGACGGATGTCGCGGCGCTCGGCGAGCACTTCGGCATGTTCGTGCAGTATCCCGGCGCGTCGGGGCGCGTGTGGAACCCGTCGCGCCTCATCGCCGCGTCGAAGGAGCAGGGCGCGCTCGCGGTCGTCGCCGCCGACCTGCTCGCGATGGCGCTGCTCACCAGCCCCGGCGAGCTGGGGGCCGACGTCGCGGTCGGCACCTCCCAGCGCTTCGGCGTGCCGATGGGCTTCGGCGGCCCGCACGCCGGCTACATGGCAGTGCGCAAGGGCCTCGAGCGGCAGCTTCCGGGGCGCCTCGTGGGCGTGTCGCAGGATGCCGCGGGCCACCCCGCGTACCGGCTCAGCCTGCAGGCGCGCGAGCAGCACATCCGGCGCGAGAAGGCGACCTCGAACATCTGCACCGCCCAGGTGCTCCTCGCCGTGATGGCGTCGATGTACGCCGTGTACCACGGGCCGCGCGGCATCCGGCACATCGCGGTCTCGACGGCCGCGAAGGCGAAGGCCCTCGCCGACGCGCTCACCGGATTCGGCCTGACGCTGGCCCACGACGCGTACTTCGACACCATCCACGTGCACGTGCCCGGCCTGGCCGCGAACGTCGTCGCGCGCGGGCGCGAGCTCGGCCTCAACCTCTGGGAGGCCGACGAGGCGACCGTGCACGTCGCGGTCGACGAGACCACGACGGCCGCCGAGCTGTCGCTCGTGGTGGAGGCGTTCGGCTTCCCCGAGCGCACGAAGGTGGCGCCCTCGCTGCGCGAGCTGCCCGCGAGCCTGCCCGAGGGGCTGCGCCGCTCGTCGTCGTACCTCGAGCACCCGGTGTTCAACTCGCACCACTCCGAGACGCAGATGATGCGGTACCTGAAGACCCTGGCCGACCGCGACTACGCGCTCGACCGCGGCATGATCCCGCTCGGCTCGTGCACCATGAAGCTCAATGCCGCGACCGAGATGCAGGCCGTGACCTGGCCCGAGTTCGCGAACCTGCACCCCTTCGCGCCCGAGGCCGACGTGGTCGGCTCGCTCGGCCTGATCGAGCAGCTCGAGGGATGGCTCGCCGAGGTCACCGGCTACGACACCGTGTCGCTGCAGCCGAACGCGGGCAGCCAGGGCGAGCTCGCGGGCCTGCTCGCGATCCGGGGCTACCACCTCGCCAACGGCGACGCGGAGCGCGACGTCTGTCTCATCCCCTCGAGCGCGCACGGCACGAACGCGGCCTCCGCGGTGCTCGCGGGCATGCGGGTCGTCGTCGTCGCGTGCGACGAGCTCGGCAACGTCGACCTCGGCGACCTGCGTGCGAAGATCGCCGACCACGCCGAGCACATCGCGGCGCTCATGATCACCTACCCGTCGACGCACGGCGTGTACGAGCACGACGTGAAGGACATCACGCAGGCCGTGCACGACGCCGGCGGCCAGGTGTACATCGACGGCGCGAACCTCAACGCGCTGCTCGGCTTCGCCCGCTTCGGCGACGTGGGCGGCGACGTGTCGCACCTGAACCTGCACAAGACGTTCTGCATCCCGCACGGCGGCGGCGGCCCCGGCGTCGGCCCGGTCGCCGCCAAGGCGCACCTCGCGCCGCACCTGCCCGGCCACCCGATGGCGCAGCGCGCCGACCACGCGGGCGGCGTCGAGCACGGCGGCGGCCCCGTCTCGGCGGCGCCGTACGGCAGCCCGTCGATCCTGCCGATCTCGTGGGCGTACGTGCGCATGATGGGCGCCGAGGGGCTCAAGCAGGCCACGGCGACCGCGGTGCTCGCGGCCAACTACGTCGCCGCGCGCCTGCGCGACCACTTCCCGGTGCTCTACACCGGAGAGAACGGGCTGGTCGCGCACGAGTGCATCCTCGACCTGCGCCCGCTCACGGCCGAGACCGGGGTGAGCGTCGACGACGTCGCCAAGCGCCTCATCGACTACGGCTTCCACGCGCCGACCATGTCGTTCCCCGTCGCGGGCACCCTCATGGTCGAGCCGACCGAGTCCGAGGACCTCGCCGAGCTCGACCGGTTCGTCGAGGCGATGATCGCCATCAAGGCCGAGGCCGACGCCGTCGGCCGCGGCGAGTGGCCCGCCGACGACAACCCGCTGCGCAACGCGCCGCACACGGCCGAGTCGGTCATCGCGGGGGAGTGGACGCACCCGTACACGCGCGAGCAGGCCGTCTACCCGGTGCACTCGCTCGTGCGCAACAAGTACTGGGCGCCCGTGCGCCGCATCGACCAGGCGTACGGCGATCGCAACCTCGTGTGCGCCTGCCCGCCGATCGAGGCGTTCGCGTAGCGGACGTGCGCCGGGCGGGCGCCCGTGGGGCGGGCGACGCCTGACGCCGGCTCGCGGGCGTCAGGCGTGCGCGGGTCGCGGCGCCGCGTGACGTCCGCGCTCGCGGTACTCGACGCGCGTGGTCGCCTCCACGGCCGCCGTGCGTCGGGCTACGGCGCGCTGCCGGGCCTCGGAGATCTCCGTCTCGTCGGCACGGTGGCGGCGGTCGGTGGCGCGAGCGGCGAGGCCGCCCGCGGCGATGGCGTGTGCGAGGTCCATGGTGGTCGTCTCCCGGTGTCCGGCCGTCCCCCTGACGGCCGGGATCCATGCTCGCGAGATGTGCGATCGGCCGGATCCGGGCCACCCCGCCCGAGGGGCCCGGGAGTACACTGAGGTTCTCTCGCACTAGGGGGTGCGCGCATGATCTCGGTGGATCTCGTCGCCGCGTTCGCGACGGTCGCCTTCGTCGGCGTGATGGTGGGCTGCACGCTCGCCGGATCGGCTTCCCACGGCCTGCAGCACCGGGCCGGGCTCGTCGAGCGCCGGAATCCCGCCCTGGCCGAGGCGCTCCGCCGCGCCGACGCGATGAGCGATCTCCGCATGTCCGGCGGTCTCACGGGCATCGAGGCGTTCTCGCCCGTCTGCACGCCGAGCCGGCGGAGCTGGATCGACGGCGCGCGCATCCGCGCGGCCGACTCCGACCTGCGCGTCGAGCCGCCCGAGGAGGCGCTGCCGCCGATGCCCGCGACCGTGGTCGCGCTCGCGCACGGCCGGCACGTCGTCGAGGCGCCGCGGCCGCGCCATCCGTCGACCCGGCCCGTCGAGCGCGTCGGGCCTCAGCTCGCGGGCGGCGCGAAGAGCGCGGGCCAGAGGCCCACGGCGAGCGGGTAGCCGACGAACGACACGATGTCGAGGATCCAGTGCGCGATGACGAGCGGCATCGTGCGACCCCATCGCGTGTAGGCCCAGCCGAACACGACGCCCATGACGGCGTTGCCGACGAACGCGCCGAAGCCCTGGTAGAGGTGGTACGTGCCGCGGAGCAGCGCACTCGAGAGGATGGTCGCCCACGGGCCGACGCCGAGTTCGCGGAGGCGCGTGAAGAGGTAGCCGACCGCGATGACCTCCTCGACCAGCGCGGCCTTCAGCGCCGCGAGCACGAGGATCGGGATCGTCCACCAGTGCGCGTCGAGCGGCTGCGGCACCACCGCGACCGTGAAGCCGAGCGCCCGGCCGGCCGCGTAGAGCGCGAGCCCGGGCACGCCGATCGCGGCGGCGAGCAGCAGGCCGGATGCCGCATCCCGCCCGGGTCGCGTGAAGTCCAGCCCGATCCGCCGGAACGGGTCCCTGCCGGGTAGCCACAACAGGTACAGCACGAGCGCGACGACGGCCACGCCGAAGACCACGTCGAGGAACTGGTAGGTGAAGTCGAGCCACTCCCGCGCGGAACGCGACTGGTTGAGCGCGGCGCTCTGCTGCCCGAGCGGACGCTCGTCGGTGAGGCGCCCGATGATCGAGACGATGGAGTAGACGGCGGAGGCGCCCAGGGAGAGGGCCAGTACGATCGCGACCTCGATGCGCAGGCGTCGTACCGAGGACATGCGGCAATCCTCGCATGGGGCCGCCAAGACGCAAGATTCGTGCGTTCCCCGTCTGCTCATATGCGCACGTACCCGGTCGTAGGTTGCGCCTCGGTAACGGTTCCGAGATGAAGTTTGTTCGGCTCGAACCCGCTTATAGTCTCGATTCACCTACCAGCGCCCCCTCGCTCGACCACGAAATCGCGCGAGCGTGCGCTCATCTCACAGGAGGAACATTGAACATCAAGAGATTCGGCGTTGCCGCCGTTGCTCTTGCAGCGGCCGGCGTCATGACGCTGGCCGGATGCTCGACCGGCTCTGAGCCCGCCGCCCCTGAGGGCTCCTCGTCCGCCGTCATCACGGTGAACAACACCGAGCCCCAGAACCCGCTGGTCCCGACCAACACCAACGAGGTCGGCGGCGGTCTGGTCATCCAGAACGTCTTCGCCGGTCTGGTGGCGTACGAGGCCGACGGTTCCGTCGTCAACGACGTCGCCGAGTCGATCGAGACCGAGGACGCGCAGACCTACACGATCAAGATCCGCGAGGGCCTGACCTTCACGAACGGCGACCCCGTCAACGCCGAGTCCTTCGTCACGGCGTGGAACTACGGTGCCGCGCTCGACAACGCGCAGCTCTCGAGCTACTTCTTCGAGTCGATCGAGGGCTTCAGCTACGACGAGAACGTCGAGGAGCTGTCGGGCCTCGAGGTCGTCGACGAGACCACCTTCACGGTCAAGCTCAAGCAGCCCGAGTCCGACTTCCCGCTGCGTCTCGGCTACACGGCGTACTTCCCGGTGCCCGAGTCGGCGTGGGAGGACATCGAGGCGTTCGGCGAGAACCCGATCGGCAACGGCCCGTACATGCTCGACGGCGAGGGCGCGTGGGCGCACAACGAGCGCATCGACCTCGTCAAGAACGAGGACTACGAGGGCCCGCGCGAGGCGCAGAACGGCGGGATCGACATGATCCTGTACGCGAGCACCGACGCTGCGTACGCCGACCTGCAGGGCGGCAACCTCGACATCCTCCAGGACATCCCCGACAGCGCGCTGCAGACGTTCGAGACCGAGTTCGAGGGTCGTTCGGTGAACCAGCCCGGAGCGGCGAACGCCACCATCACGATTCCGGAGCGTCTCACGCACTGGAGCGGCGAGGAGGGCAACCTGCGACGCAAGGCCGTCTCGCACGCCATCGACCGCGCCGAGATCACCGACGTGATCTTCAACGGCACGCGCACCCCGGCCACGGACTTCACCTCGCCGGTCATCGACGGCTACTCCGACGAGATCCCGGGCTCCGAGGTGCTCGAGTTCGACCCCGAGCTCGCCAAGGAACTCTGGGCGCAGGCTGACGCGATCGCCCCGTGGTCGGGCACCTTCGAGCTGGCCTACAACGCCGACGGCCCCAACCAGGGCTGGGTCGACGCGGTTGCCAACCAGCTGAAGAACAACCTCGGCATCGAGGCGGCCGGTGCTCCGGTTCCGACGTTCGCGGAGCTCCGCACGTCGGTCACCGAGCGCACCATCCAGACGCCGTTCCGTACCGGCTGGCAGTTCGACTACCCGTCGATGTTCAACGGCCTCGGGCCGCTGTACGGCACCGACGCGGGTTCGAACGACGGCGACTACTCGAACCCCGAGTTCGACACGCTGCTCGACGAGGGCGCTTCGGCGACCGAGGTCGAGGAGGGCATCGCGAAGTTCCAGCAGGCCCAGGAGATCCTCTTCGAGGACCTCCCCGTCATCCCGCTCTGGTACACCAACGCCATGGGCGCATGGGGCGAGCAGGTCGACAACGTGGAGTTCGGCTGGGACACCTGGCCGATCCTGCACCAGGTCACCAAGAGCGAGTAATTCTCGTTCCGGGGCGCCTCGGGGTTAGACTCTGAGGCGCCCGTGGGGCGGCAGTCCTTGCGACTGCCGCCCCACTCCCACGTGTCCCCGATGCACGGCCGATCGGCGTAGCATCGTGTGGACGAACTCGCAAACGGTGAGGTTTCTTCAACATGTCAACAATCACGAACGGGCGGGCCTGATCGATGGCCGGCTATATCGTGCGCCGACTGCTCCAGGCGATCCCTGTACTGCTCGGCACCACCTTCCTGATCTACTTCATGGTCTTCGCCATGCCCGGCGACCCGATCATCGCGCTCTTCGGCGAGAAGACGCCGCCGCCGGCGGTCGTCGAGCAGTTGCGTGAGCGCTACCACCTGGACCAGCCGTTCATCGTCCAGTACCTGCTCTTCCTCGCCGGCATCTTCCGCGGCGACCTCGGCGTCACCTTCACGGGCCAGCCGGTCTCCGAGATCCTCGCCCAGACCTTCCCGGTGACCCTTCGCCTCGCGCTGCTCTCGACGCTCTTCCTCATGGTCGGCGGCATCCTCGTCGGCCTCATCTCGGGACTGCGCAAGGGAGGCATCTTCGACGCGAGCGCCCTCGTCGTGAGCCTCATCTTCATCTCGCTGCCCATCTTCGTGGTCGCCTTCGTGGCCCAGTACATCTTCGCCATCCAACTCGGGTGGTTCCGTGCCACGGTCGGCGTCGGGGCTCCATGGGAGGACCTGATCCTGCCGGCGATGGTGCTCGCGACGGCCAGCTTCGCGCAGATCGTCCGACTGACGAGGGCGTCGGTCATCGAGACGGACACGCAGGACTTCGTTCGCACCGCCGCGAGCAAGGGCCTGTCGCGCAAGCGCATCGTTCCCGTGCACATCCTGCGCAACTCGCTCATCCCCGTCGTCACCTATCTCGCCGTCGACTTCGGCGTGCTGATGGTCGGCGCGACGGTCACGGAGGGCATCTTCAACGTGCCCGGCGTCGGCCGCACCCTCTACCAGGCGATCATTCGAGGCGAGGGGCCCACCGTCGTCTCGTTCGTGACCGTCATGGTGCTGATCTACCTCGTGGTGAACCTGCTGGTGGATCTGCTGTACGCCGTTCTCGACCCGAGGATCCGCTATGCCAAGTAACACCCGACCCACGCAGGCGCACTTCGTCGCGCCGCTCGAAGAGACGCCGCTCGTCGCGATCGACACCGTCAAGGCCGAGGGCAAGCCCTCGAACCTCTGGTCCGACGCCTGGCACGACGTGCGCAAGCGCCCGATGTTCTGGATCTCGATGGTGCTGATCCTGATCGTCGTGATCGTCGCGCTGTTCCCGGGCTGGTTCACCCAGGTCCCGCCGAACAACGACTGCCAGCTGTCCAACAGCAACGGCGGCCCGCAGCCCGGCCACCCGCTCGGCTTCACCAAGCAGGGCTGCGACATCTACTCGCGCATCATCCACGGCACGTCGACCTCGCTCTCGGTCGGCATCATCGTGACCGCGCTCGTCGCCATCCTCGGGATCATCTTCGGCGGTCTGGCGGGTTTCTACGGCGGCTGGATCGACTCGGTGCTCTCCCGACTCGGCGACATCTTCTTCTCGATCCCCTACATCCTCGCGGCCGTGGTCATCATGTCGGTGCTCTCGCAGTACGCGAACGTGTGGGTGATCTCGCTGGCCATCGGCATCTTCGCGTGGCCTGCGACCGCCCGAGTCCTGAGAGCCGAGATCCTCAGGGTGAAGAACTCCGACTTCGTCATGGCGGCCACGGCCGTCGGCGTCTCGCCGTTCCGCATCCTGCTCCGTCACGTGCTGCCGAACTCGATCGCGCCCGTCATCGTCATCACGACGATCTCGCTCGCCTCGGCGATCGTCGCCGAGGCGACGCTCTCGTTCCTCGGCGTCGGACTGCCGTCGTCGACCATGTCGTGGGGCAATGACATCAGCCAGGCGCAGACCGATATCCGGACGGCCCCGCAGACGCTGATCCTTCCCTCCATCGCCCTGTCGGTGACCGTGCTGAGCTTCATCATGCTCGGCGAGGTCGTCCGCGACGCGCTCGACCCGAAGGCGAGGGCCCGGCGATGACCAGCACCGTGAACGGAAGCGACGTGCAGCACACCACCCCGGCAGGCGAGGAGCGTCCGCTCCTCGAGATCAAGGACCTCGAGGTCGCCTTCACCACCCAGGACGGCACGGTCACCGCCGTCGACGGCGTGAACATCACCCTCTACCGCGGTCAGACCCTGGCGATCGTGGGCGAGTCGGGCTCGGGCAAGTCGACGACGGCGCACGCCATCATCAACCTGCTCCCGGGCACCGGCCACGTCGCCGGCGGCAAGATCATCCTCGACGGCGAGGAGATCTCCTCGGCGTCGAAGAAGGAGATGGAGGGCATCCGCGGCCGCAAGATCGGCTTCGTGCCGCAGGACCCGATGTCGAACCTGAACCCCGTGTGGTCCATCGGCTTCCAGGTCGAGGAGGCGATCAAGGCCAACGGCATCGCCACCGGCCGCAAGGAGGTCAAGGCCCGCGCGATCGAGGTGCTGAAGCAGGCGGGCCTGCACGACGCCGACCGACGGCTGAAGCAGTTCCCGCACCAGTTCTCGGGCGGCATGCGCCAGCGCGTGCTCATCGGAATGGGACTCGCGGCCGACCCGCAGCTGCTGATCGCCGATGAGCCGACCTCGGCGCTCGACGTGACCGTGCAGCGCGTGATCCTCGACCACCTCGAGTCGCTCACGCGCGAGCTCGGTACGACGCTGCTGTTCATCACGCACGACCTCGGCCTCGCCGCCGAACGTGCCGAGCAGCTCGTCGTCATGTACAAGGGCAAGGTCGTCGAGTCGGGTCCGTCCCTCGAGATCCTCCAGAACCCGCAGCACCCGTACACGCAGCGACTCGTCGCCGCGGCACCGAGCCTCGCCTCGCGGCGGATCCAGGCATCGGGCAGCGTCGCCGCGGCCGAGGCATCGATGTCGGAGGACGCCGAGCATGCGGCGGGCGACACGATCGACCTGATCGCCACGGCCGAGGCGCGCCACGAGGTGCTCGAGGCGGCGGCGGATCAGCCCCCGGCGATCGTCGTCGAAGACCTGACCAAGGTCTTCAAGATCCGAGGGTCGGGCGATTTCAAGGCCGTCGACAGCGTGTCGTTCCAGATCCCGAAGGGCACCACCATGGCGCTCGTCGGCGAGTCGGGCTCGGGCAAGTCGACCGTGGCGAAGATGCTCCTCAAGCTCGAGGATGCCACGAGCGGCAAGATCGTCGTCGGCGGCAAGGACCTGGCCAGCCTCACCGGCAAGGAGCTCTTCAACCTCCGCAGCCGCATGCAGCCGGTATTCCAGGACCCGTACGGCTCGCTGAACCCGCTCCGCAACATCGGCAACACGATCGCCGAGCCGCTCTTCACGCACAAGATCGGCGACAAGGCGTCGCGCCGGCAGCGCGTGCTCGAGCTGCTCGACCAGGTCTCGCTCCCGCGGACCCTGACCGGCCGCTACCCGAACGAGCTCTCGGGCGGTCAGCGCCAGCGGATCGCGATCGCACGCGCGCTCGCCCTCAAGCCCGAGATCGTGGTGCTCGACGAGGCCGTGTCGGCGCTCGACGTGCTCGTGCAGGCGCAGATCCTGCGCCTGCTCGCCGACCTGCAGTCCGAGCTCGGCCTCACCTACCTCTTCATCACCCACGACCTCGCGGTCGTGCGCGTCATCGCCGACCACGTGTGCGTGATGCAGAAGGGGCGGATCGTCGAAGCGGCGACCACCGACGAGGTCTTCGACCACCCCACGGAGCAGTACACCAAGGACCTGCTCGCGGCCATCCCGGGCGCGAACCTCAAGCTCGGCGCCTAGCGCGGAGCGGTCCGACACCGGGCGCCCGGCATCCTCGACGGATGCCGGGCGTTCGGCGTTCACCCGGACAGGGTAGGCTTGTCGGGCGCGAGCCGTCGTCACGGCCCATCGCGCTCCACCGACTCCCATCCAGCGCCTCCCGCGCTGCCGAACCGCGCCCCGGTGCCCACGGCGACCGGCGGCCCCGCGAGGACCCACCATGGCCAAGGCCACCCGCAACGACCTGCGCAACGTCGCGATCGTCGCCCACGTCGACCACGGCAAGACGACGCTCGTCGACGCCATGCTCAAGCAGACCCACTCCTTCGCCGAGCACGCGCACGTCGACGAGCGCGCGATGGACTCGAACGAGCTCGAGCGCGAGAAGGGCATCACGATCCTCGCGAAGAACACCGCGGTGGAGTACAACGGTGCGCACGCGACCTCCGGCCCCGTCACCATCAACGTGATCGACACGCCCGGGCACGCCGACTTCGGCGGCGAGGTCGAGCGCGGCCTCTCCATGGTCGACGGCGTCGTGCTGCTCGTCGACGCGTCCGAGGGCCCGCTCCCGCAGACCCGCTTCGTGCTCCGCAAGGCGCTCGAGGCCCGGCTGCCCGTGATCCTGCTCGTCAACAAGACCGACCGGCCCGACGCGCGCATCGACGAGGTCGTCGCCGAGAGCCAGGACCTCCTGCTCGGACTCGCGTCCGACATGGCCGACGACGTGCCCGACCTCGACCTCGACGCCATCCTCGACGTGCCCGTCGTGTACGCCTCGGGCAAGGCCGGCCGCGCGTCGCACCAGAAGCCCGAGAACGGCCAGCTGCCCGACTCCGAGGACCTCGAGCCCCTGTTCGAGGCGATCCTGCAGCACGTGCCGGCGCCGACCTACGACGACGAGGCCCCCCTGCAGGCGTGGGTCACGAACCTCGACGCGTCGCCGTTCCTCGGCCGCCTCGCGCTGCTGCGCGTGTTCAACGGCACCATTCGCAAGGGCCAGACGGTCGCCTGGGTGCGACACGACGGGTCGCACTCCAACGTGCGCATCACCGAGCTGCTGAAGACGAAGGCGCTCGAGCGCCACCCCGCCGAGGAGGCGGGCCCCGGTGACATCATCGCGGTCGCCGGCATCGAGGACATCACGATCGGCGAGACGCTCGCCGACCCGGAGGACGTGCGCCCGCTGCCTGCGATCCACGTCGACGACCCCGCGATCTCGATGACGATCGGCACGAACACCTCGCCGATCGTCGGCAAGGTGAAGGGCCACAAGCTCACCGCCCGGATGGTCAAGGACCGCCTCGACCGCGAGCTCGTGGGCAACGTCTCGCTCAAGGTGCTCGACATCGGGCGCCCCGACGCATGGGAGGTGCAGGGCCGCGGCGAGCTCGCCCTCGCGATCCTCGTCGAGCAGATGCGCCGCGAGGGTTTCGAGTTGACCGTCGGCAAGCCGCAGGTGGTCACGAAGACCGTCGACGGCAAGGTCCAGGAGCCCTACGAGCACCTCACGATCGACGCACCCGAGGAGTACCTCGGCGCGATCACGCAGCTGCTCGCGGCGCGCAAGGGCCGCATGGACAACATGGCCAACCACGGCACGGGCTGGGTGCGCATGGAGTTCATCGTGCCGAGCCGCGGGCTCATCGGATTCCGCACCGAGTTCCTCACCATCACGCGCGGCACCGGCATTGCGAACGCGATCTCGCACGGCTACGACGAGTGGGCCGGGGTCATCACGACGCGCAACAACGGCTCCATCGTGGCCGACCGTGCCGGCGTGGTCACGCCGTTCGCCATCATCGCGCTCCAGGAGCGCATGACCTTCTTCGTGAACCCCACCGAGGAGGTCTACGAGGGCATGGTGATCGGCGAGAACTCGCGCAACGACGACATGGACGTGAACATCACGAAGGAGAAGAAGCTGACGAACATGCGTTCGTCGACGGCCGACACCTTCGAGTCCATGACCCCGTCGCGCCAGCTCACGCTCGAGGAGTGCCTGGAGTTCGCGCGCGAGGACGAGTGCGTCGAGGTGACGCCCGAGAAGGTGCGCATCCGCAAGGTCGAGCTCGACGCCACGGCGCGGGCCCGGGCGGCGTCGCGCCTGAAGAAGCAGGCGTAGCGCGGACGGCGGCGGAGGCCTCGGCGGCCTGCCGTGGCATCCGTCGTGGGGTGGCCGATTGATGAAGTTCTCAGAAATCGGCGCGTAAGGTGTGTCGGGTTCATTCGAAACGCCATCAGTTGTTACGAAACCGTTACCACCGAACCCCCACTTCCCCCACATATGACCTTCCCCACGCATGGCCGCCGCGCGGCCTCACGCCCCACGCTGCGCGCACCGGGCCCCCGCCGTTCCCGCACCGCCCAGGACGACGCCGCCCGAGCATCCGTCGCCCAGGGCGACCGCCGAGTCGCGAGGGCGGCTGAACGCCGCTCGCGCCGCACGCCCGCCAAGGCCCGGTCCGCGATGTCGCTCGGGGCGATGACGTTCGTCGGCGGCATCCTGCTCGCCACGAGCGTCCCGGCGCTCGCGGTGAACGCGACCGACACCGAGGTCCGCGCCTCCGTGTACGCGCCCGCCGAGGACACCCTGAACGTCCGGTCGCAGACCCTCGACGTCGGCTCCGAGGTCGCGCTCGCGGCGATCGACGCCGAAGCGTGGTCGGTCGAGGCGGCACCGCCGCCCATCGAGTCGAGCGTCGCCGGCGTCGGCGAGGTGTCCCTCATCGAGACGCCCCGCGTGGTCTGGCCCGTCGATCCGTCGCGGATCAGCGACGGCTTCGGCCCGCGCAGCGCGCCGTGCTCCGGCTGCTCGAGCGTGCACGACGGCATCGACTTCAACCCCGGCGCCGGGGCGCCGATCGTCTCCATCGCCGACGGCGTCGTGATCACGGCGACCGAGTCCGGTGGCGGGCTCGGCGTCTACGTCGAGATCCAGCACAACATCGGCGGTGAGCTGGTCACGTCGCTGTACGCGCACCAGCAGTACGGCTCGCTCCAGGTCTCGGTCGGCCAGCGCGTCAGCGCCGGACAGACCATCGGGGCGGTCGGCTCCACCGGGCAGTCGACCGGTCCGCACCTGCACCTCGAGATGTACGGCGCCGACGGGGTTCGTTTCGACGGGCTCGGCTGGCTGCAGTCGCACGTCACCGGCTGAGCCGGCAGCTGAGCGGCGAACCGCGCTTCAGCTGCCGCTGAAGCGCGGTTCGCGCTTCTCGATGAAGGCGGCCACGCCCTCGCGCATGTCGTCGGTCCGGAAGGCGTCCTCGAAGCCGACGACCTCGAACTCGCTCGCGGTCGCCGTGGGGGTCCCCGCCGCCTGCACCAGGACGCGCTTGGCGAGGGCGACCGCGGTCCACGCGTTCTGCGCGACCTCGGCGATCGTGTTGCGCGCGCCCTCGAGCAGCGCGTCTCGGTCGGGGAAGCGCCGGGCGACGAGCCCGGCCGCATCCGCTTCGCCCGCGTCGATCCGGCGTCCGGTGAAGATGAGCTCCTTCGCGAGCGGCAGGCCCACGACGCGGGGGAGGCGGACCGTGCCCCCGAAACCTGGGATGAGCCCGAGGTGCACCTCGGGCTGGCCGAAGGCCGAGCCCTCGGTCGCGTAGATCAGGTCGCACGCGAGCGCCAGCTCGAGCCCGCCCCCGAGGGCGAAGCCGTCGACGCACGCGATCACGGGTGCCGGGAACGCCTCGATCGTCGCCGCGACGCGGTGGCCCAGCCGGGCGGCCTCGGCGCCCTCCTCCGGGGTGAGCTCCGCGAGCGAGCGGATGTCGGCGCCCGCGACGAATGCGCGGCCGCCCGCGCCGACCAGGATCACGCCGCGCACGGCGTCGCCCTCGGCAGCGAGTGCGTCGAACGCCTCCGCGACCGCGCGCAGCACCTCGGGGGAGAGTGCGTTGAGCGCCCTCGGCCGATCGATCACGACCGTCGCCACGACGCCGTCGCGCTCGATGCGGACGGGCGGCCGGGCGGTGTCGGTCACGGGCTGCTCGGTCATCCGGCTCTCCTCCCCGCGGCGCTGCGCCGCGCTCGCGACCACGCTACGCCATGGTCGACCGCAGGTCCCGCCGCTAGACTCGCGGGCATGCCTGCTCCCCGCCTGCGCGGCCGCGCCGTCGCCCTGCTCTCGGTCGCCGCCGTCGCGACCGCCCTCCTCACGGGCTGCGTCGGCAACCCCGTCGAAGACCTGGTCAACCAGGGCGTCGAGGACGCGGTCGAGGGGGCCACCGGCGGCGACGTGGAGCTCGGCGGCGACCTGCCCGCCGACTTCCCGGCCTCCGTGCCGGTCATCGACGGCACCATCGAGCTCGCGGGCGGCGCGGGCGAGGGCACCGAGGGCTGGGTCGTCGTCCTCACCTCCGACTCCGCCGACCCGCTCGCCGACGCGAAGTCGGCGCTGACCGGTGCCGGATTCGGCGAGGATGCCACGCTCTCGGGCGATGCCGGCGGCGGGTCGGTCTACACCGACGGCCGGCACCTCGTGATCCTCGCCGGCGACGGCACGACGGTGACCTACACGGTCACCCCGGCACCGCAGTGAGCGGTGCGGCCGCGCGCGGCGACGCGCCGTCGCTCGGCTCGCGGATCGGCACGCTCGCCATCGCGTTCGTCGTCGGGCTGGTCTACGGCGTCCTGGGCACGGTCGGCCACCGTCACGCCGTCCAGGTCGGCGAGGTGAGCATCCCGTGGGGCCTCGCGCTGGCACTGGTCGGCGTTGCGGCACTGCTCGTCGGCATCCGCATGGTCGCAGGGGGCCGGGCGGCCTCGGCGGCCGCGGCCGCCGGCGTGGTCGCGGCGGTCGGTGTGCTCTCCCTTCCCGGGCCGGGCGGATCCGTGCTCGTGGCGAGCGGCCCCATCGGCACGATCTGGGCGGTCGGGCCTGCGCTCATCGCGGTGCTCGTCGTCGCGTGGCCGTCGCTGCCGTCACGAAGTGCCGCACGCGCGGCATGAGCGTGCCGCGCGCGTAGACTGGCAGTCCAGAGCCTCATCGAAGGGACAGCGACCCACCGTGACCTACGTCATCGCCCTGCCGTGCGTCGATGTGAAAGACCGAGCCTGCATCGACGAGTGCCCCGTCGACTGCATCTACGAGGGTGAGCGCTCGCTTTACATCCATCCCGACGAGTGCGTCGACTGCGGCGCCTGCGAGCCGGTGTGCCCGGTCGAGGCGATCTACTACGAAGACGACCTGCCCGACGAGTGGGCCGACTACTACAAGGCCAACGTCGAGTTCTTCGACGACATCGGCTCGCCCGGCGGCGCGGCGAAGGTCGGCGTGATCGCCAAGGACCACCCGCTCGTCGCGGCGCTCCCACCCCAGGGCCACTGAGCATGGCGCTCGGCGCGCTGCCCGAGTACCCCTGGGACCTCATGGTCCCGTATCGCGACCGGGCCATCGCGCACCGCGACGGCATCGTCGACCTCTCGATCGGCTCGCCCGTCGACCCGACGCCGAAGCTCGTCCGTGATGCCCTGACCGCGGCGACCGATGCGCACAGCTACCCGACCACGATCGGCACGACCGCGCTGCGCCGCGCGATCGTCGAGTGGTTCGCGCGTCGCCGCGGCGTCACGGGGCTCGACACCGATTCGGTGCTGCCGACCATCGGCTCGAAGGAGCTCGTCGCCCTGCTGCCGTTCTTCCTCGGCGTGGGGGAGGGCGACCGGGTGGTGCACCCGCGGGCGGCCTACCCGACCTATGAGATGGGCGCGGTCTTCGCCGGGGCGACGGCCGTGGCATCCGACGACCCCGACGCCTGGCCCGAGCGCACCCGGCTGGTGTGGCTCAACTCGCCGGGCAACCCCGACGGGCGCGTGCTCGGCATCGACGAGCTCCGGCGCGCGGTCGCGCGGGCGCGCGAGCTCGGCGCGGTGATCGTGGGCGACGAGTGCTACGCCGAGCTCGGCTGGGAGTCCCCGTGGGAAGACGGCGCGGTGCCGAGCATCCTCGACCCGCGCGTGACCGACGGCGACACGACGCACGTCCTCGCCATCTACTCGCTCTCGAAGCAGTCCAACATGGCGGGGTACCGCGCCGCGTTCGTCGCCGGATGCCGTGAGTCGATCGCCCGGCTCACGACCGCGCGCAAGCACGCCGGCCTCATGGTCCCGGCACCGCTGCAGGCCGCGATGACCGTCGCGCTCGGCGACGACGCCCACGTCGCCGAGCAGAAGGAGCGCTATCGCGCGCGCCGGGCGCTGCTGAAGCCGGCCCTCGAGGACGCCGGATTCCGCGTCGACCACAGCGAGGCGGGGCTGTATCTCTGGGCCACCGAGGGGCGCGACGCGTGGGAGTCCATCCAGCGCCTCGCCGACCTCGGAATCCTCGCCGGACCGGGCCATTTCTACGGAACGCACTTCCCGCAGCACGTGCGGCTGTCGCTCACGGCGCCCGACGAACGGATCGCCTCGGCCGCAGCGCGCCTCCGCGCGACGGCCGTGTTGTGACATCCGCCAACCGATGGTCGCGTCTGTTGGCGGATGCGACAGTGTGCCGTCGGCACGTCTAGGCTGTATTCGGGCCGCGCGCGCCGACCGACGCCCGGCCGGAGAGCAGGGGACCGCGAAAGTGACGATCACAGGAGACGCCGTGAGCAACGTCGTGAACGAAGCGGCCGGGGCCGACCGCCCCGACACCGCGACGCTGGCCTTCCCGGGCGGCACCGCCGAGTTCCCCATCCACCGGGCCTCGCAGGGCAACTCGAGCATCGACCTGTCGACCCTCACCCGTCAGACCGGCCTGACCGCACTCGACTACGGCTTCGTGAACACCTCGTCGACGCGGTCGTCGATCACCTACATCGACGGCGAGCAGGGCATCCTCCGCTACCGCGGCTACCCGATCGAGCAGCTCGCCGAGCACTCCACCTACCTCGAGGTCGCCTGGCTGCTGATCTACGGCGAGCTGCCGACGCCCGACCAGCTCGGCGAGTTCGACGAGAAGATCCGTCGCCACACGCTCCTCCACGAAGACCTCAAGCGCTTCTTCTCGGCGCTGCCGCACACCGCGCACCCCATGGCCGTGCTCTCGAGCGCGGTCGCCGCGCTCTCGACGTACTACGAGGACTCGTCCGACCCGCACGACCTCGACCACGTGGAGCTCACCACCATCCGGCTCCTCGCGAAGCTGCCCGTGATCGCGGCGTACGCGCACAAGAAGAGCATCGGCCAGGCGTTCCTCTACCCCGACAACTCGCTGAACTTCGTCGAGAACTTCCTGCGCCTGAACTTCGGCAACATGGCCGAGCCGTACACGATCGAGCCCACGCTCGCCAAGGCGCTCGACCGCCTGCTGATCCTCCACGAGGACCACGAGCAGAACGCGTCGACCTCGACCGTGCGGCTCGTCGGCTCCACGGGCGCGAACCTCTACGCGTCGATCTCGGCCGGCATCCAGGCGCTCTCGGGCCCGCTGCACGGCGGCGCGAACGAGGCCGTGCTCCAGATGCTCGCGCAGATCCGCGACTCGGGCGAGGGCGTCGCGAAGTTCGTCGAGCGCGTCAAGCGCAAGGAGGACGGCGTCAAGCTCATGGGCTTCGGCCACCGGGTCTACAAGAACTACGACCCGCGCGCGAAGATCGTCAAGACCAGCGCCGACGCGGTGCTCGAGGGCCTCGGCGTGAACGACCCGCTGCTCGACATCGCCAAGGAGCTCGAGCAGTTCGCCCTCGAGGACGAGTACTTCAAGCAGCGCCGCCTCTACCCGAACGTCGACTTCTACACCGGCGTCATCTACAAGGCGATGGGCTTCCCCACGCGCATGTTCACCGTGCTCTTCGCGATCGGCCGGCTTCCCGGCTGGATCGCGCACTGGCGCGAGATGAATCTCGACCCGCAGACCAAGATCGGCCGCCCCCAGCAGCTGTACACCGGGTCGGTCGAACGGCACTACCCGAGCCGCTGAGGCCCCGTCGCGAACGGCCCCGCTCCACGAGGAGCGGGGCCGTTCGCGTGTCGGCGCGCGGGTCGGCTCGGGTCGGCTCAGAGCGCCGCGACCTCGCCGGCGGCGGCGTCGTCGACCGGCGTGCCGCGGCGCTCGACGAGCCCGGGTCGCGGATCGAGGTGGACGCCGGCGAGCATGCAGCGGACGGAGCCGCCCGCGAGCTCGATCGTCGGCACGTCGAGGGGGAGCAGCCGCGCGGTCCGCGCGATGCGGTCGCGCTGGTCTTCGGTGAGCGCGTCGTATGCGCGCTGCGACAGAGCGAGCACGCGCCCGTCGGTGCCCCACAGCTCGAGCGCGTTGCCCGCGAACTCGTCGATCTGCCGGTTCGAGAGCGCGATGACGTCGCGCCGTCCTCGGGCCGACAGCCGATCGAGCACCTCGTCGCGACGCACCGGGGAGACGAGCATGTCGGCCGCGACGAGGGCGAACTCCGTCGCGATGGTCAGGACGACGTTGGTGTGGTACACCGCGACGCCGCGCCCGTCGACCGCGTCGAACACCATGGGCTCGTAGCCGAAGTTCGTGCAGAACCGCTCGAGCGCGATCGGGTCGGCGCGGTTCGACCGGGCCGCATACGCGATGCGCAGCTCGTGGTCGAGGACCATGGCCCCCGTGCCCTCGAGGAACACGTCGTCGTACTCGAGGCCCGAGTAGTCGATCACGTCCTGGACGCGGTAGGTCGTCTTCAGCAGCTCGACGATGTCGCTGCGCCGCTCGGTGCGCCGGTTCGGCGTGTACATCGGGTACAGCGCGATGTGGCCGCCCGAGTGCGTCGAGATCCAGTTGTTCGGGAACACGCTGTCGGGCCGGTGCACCGACTCGTCCTCGAAGAGGTGCACGGTCACGCCGGCCGCCTCGAGCGCGGCCGCGGCGCGCGACACCTCGTCGTAGGCGGCCGCGGCGATCCGATCGGGGTCTAGGCCGTCGGCGCTGGGCTGGAAGCCGTTGTCGGCGAGCGTGTGCGGGTTGGGGGCGAAGTGGTGCGGTCGTACCATGACGACCGCGGAGGGCGACTGCACCGACATCCGCTCAGCCCACCGGCGAGAACGCGCCGACGAGCCCGAAGAGGTCCTTCGGGTCCTCGGGGTCGGCGACGAGATCGATGCGCTGCTCGTAGCGCGTGCCCGCGACCTGGTCGCGCACGTAGCGCAGCGCCGAGAAGTCCTCGATCGCGAACCCGACCGAGTCGAACAGCGTGACCTGGTCGGCGCGGGTGCGCCCGGCGGCGCGGCCGGCGAGCACCTCCCACAGCTCGGTGACGGGGAAGTCGGGGGCCTTGGCCTGGATCTCGCCTTCGATGCGGGTCTGCGGCGTGTACTCGACGAAGACCCCCGCGCGGTCGAGGATGGCGGGGTCGAGCTCGGTCTTGCCGGGGCAGTCGCCGCCGATCGCGTTGAGGTGCATGCCCGGGCGCACCCACTCGTCGGCGACGACGGTGGCGCGCGCCTTGTCGGCGGTGCAGGTCGTCACGACATCGGCGCCGTGGAGCGCCTCGGCGGCACTGCCGGCGACCTCGATCTCGAAGCCGAGGGGCAGGGTGTTGCGCACGAACTTCGCGATCGCGTCGGGGTCGACGTCGTAGACGCGGAGCCGGGTGATGCCGAGGGCGGTCCGGAAGGCGAGCGCCTGGAACTCAGCCTGGCTGCCGGTGCCGATCATGGCCATGACGCGGGAGTCGGGACGCGCGAGCAGCTTCGCGGCGAAGGCGCTCGTCGCGGCGGTGCGCAGGGCGGTGAGGACGGTCATCTCGGCGAGGAACGTCGGGTACCCGTTGTGCACGTCGGCGAGCACGCCGAACGCGGTCACGGTCTGGTAGCCCCGCGCCGGGTTCGAGGGGTGGCCGTTGACGTACTTGAACGCATAGGACTCGTGATCGCTCGTGGGCATGAGCTCGATCACGCCGAACGGCGTGTGGCTGGCGACCCGCGGGGTCTTGTCGAAGCTCTCCCAGCGGGCGAAGTCCTCCTCGAGGTACTCGAGGATGCCGGCGATGATGCGCTCAGGCCCGGTGCTGGCGACCCAGCCGACCATGTTGCGTACGTCGACGAAGCTCGTCATTCACGTTCCTTTCCAGTTGTCCCTCAAGCGTAGATTCCGTCGATCTGCAAGGGCAATGGCCTGAGTGCGCACGGAATGCCACCGAGATGAACACTCTGCTCACCCGGGCTGTACGATATGCACGTGGACCAGCTCGACGACCTCGACCGACGCCTCCTCGCGCTCCTGCGCGAGGACGGCCGGGCGCCGGTGGCCGACCTCGCGCGCCGCCTCGGCGTCGCCCGTGCCACCGTCACGGGGCGGATCGACCGGCTCGTGGCATCCGGCACCATCATCGGGTTCTCGGTGCGCGTGCGCGACGAGGCCGACCCGCTGGCGATCCACGCGGTGTCGTTCATCGAGGTCGAGGGGCGGAGCACCGACGACGTGATCCGGCGGCTCCGCGGCTTCCCCGAGATCATCGCCCTGCACACGACGAACGGCGGCTGGGACCTCGTCGCCGAGCTGCGCACCGAGACGCTCGGCGAGTTCGACCGGGTGCTCGGCCGCATCCGCTCGATCGAGGGCGTCGTGAACAGCGAGACGAGCCTGCTGCTCAGTTCCGTGCTGCGCTGAGCAGGCGGCGGCCTCGGCCGGCTCAGCCCGCGGCCGGACGCAGCACGAGCGTGTCCTTCGCGGAGTCGCGCACCGCCTCGCGGGTGAACGGCCAGGCGCGCGCCTCGCCCTCCTGCCACAGCGGCGCCTGGTCGTCGTAGTGCGGGTGGAACGCGTGGCCCGAGGCGCCCGTCAGGTTGACCCACGTCGACGCGTCGAGGTCGCCGAGGTCGACGACCATCCGCATCGAGGGCACCCAGTCGACCTCGTACCCGATGCTCGCATCCCAGCCGATCGCGTTGACGATCGACGAGCCGCCGCCCGTCTCGTACGGCCCGCGGTTGAACAGCCACTCGATGGGCCCGATGCCCGACTTCCCGAAGCTCTGGTTCTTCAGGCTCAGCGTGTGCAGGCGGCCCCAGCGCCAGCCGGCGGGGTCGTCGCCCATGCGAGCGGATGCCTCGTCCCAAGCGGCCGCGAGCGACGCCGCGATCACGGCGTCGCGACCGGTCGCGCCCGCGTCGTCGTCGGACCACCATGCGTCCTCGGGCTGCCCGAGGAGCGAGCCGACGACGGCGAACCAGCGGTCGCCACCCTGCGGGCGGGTCGACTCGGGGAGGTCGCCGAACATGCGGTCGAGGAGCGTGCGCCAGAACACCGCGAAGTACGCCGCCTGCGCGCTGTCGGCGTCGGCCGACGCATCCCATTCCGCGAGGAGCTGCGCGCCCCGCGCGGCGTCGCCGTCGAGTTCGAGCTCGGCGATCACCGGCAGCAGCGTCTGCGCATTGGCGTCCTGCGTGTCGAGCTGGATACCGGTCATGTCGTCGGCGGTGAGCTTGCCGCCATCGGCCGTGAGCTCGAGGATCCGCCGCTCGATGCCCTCGGCGCGGTACCCGAGGTCCCAGTCGCGCGTCAGCGTCGGCCCCTGGTCGTCGACCGCGTTGTTCGCCGTGACGACGTAGCCGCGGGCGGGATTGAGCACGGAGGGCAGCGCGGCGAAGGGCACCATGCCCGACCAGCCGTTCTCGCTCGTCCAGCCGGGCAGCGGCAGGGTGCCGTCACCCGCCTTGCGGATCGGGATGGCGCCCGGCGCCTGGTAGCCGATGTTGCCGTTGACGTCGGCGTACACGAGGTTCTGCGCCGGCACGTCGAAGAGCTCGGCCGCGGACTGGAACTCGGCCCAGTCGGCGGCGCGGTTCATGGCGAAGATCGAGCTCGGCGTGGTCCCCGGCGTGAGCGCGGTCCACTGCAGCGACACCGCGAGTTCCGCGCCCTCGGGCGCGTCGCCCCCGCTGTCGACGCTGGGCGCGTACTCCGCGGCGATCCGGCCGTAGTTCGAGTCGGGGTCGATGCTCACGAGCGGTCCGCGGTCGGTCGAGCGCACGGTCACGGTGACGGGGTCGCCGCCGGCGACGTCGATCACCTCCTCGCGCAGCGTCAACGGTCGCAGGGTGCCGTCGAGCTCGTAGGAGTCGTCGACGATGCGCTCGAGGTAGAGATCGGCGACATCCGGCCCGAGGTTCGTGAAGCCCCACGCGATGGTCCGGTTGTGGCCGATGATGATGCCCGGCAGGCCCGAGAAGCCGTACCCGGCAACGTCGTACCGGCAGTCGTCGGTCGGCTCGGCGCAGTGCAGGCCCATCTGCACCCAGATCGACGGCATGGCCGGCCCGAGGTGCGGATCGTTGGCGAGCAGGGGCTTGCCCGACTCGGTGAGCGCACCCGAGACCACCCACGAGTTGGAGCCGAGGTCCCCGCCCTCCGGGCCGAGCAGCTCGGGCAGCCCGTCGACGGCCGAGGCGAGCGACGCGAGCGCCTCGACGTGACCCTCCTCGAGCGCGGCGGGCTCCGCCGCCAGCGGCGCCGGGGACCCGGCCGAGGCGGGCGCCGCCGACGCGGACGCCAGCCCGTCGACGATGGTCGGCTTCGCCGAGAACGGGAAGTCGGGGTGCAGCCGCTGGACCTCCTCGGGCGGCAGCTCGGCGCTCAGCAGCGCACGGTCGATCTCGTCGCCGAGGTTGGAGCGGAGGTCCCACGCCATCGCCTTGAGCCAGGCGATCGAGTCGACCGGGCTCCAGGGCTCGGGCTCGTACCCGGGGTTCTGCAGGGCGAGCACGGCGTACTCGAGCGAGAGGTCGGCGCCGCCGCGCTCGCCGAGGTAGGCGTTCACGCCGTCGGCGTACGCGTCGTAGTAGGCGCGCGAGCGCTCGTCGAGCAGCTCGTACTCGGCCTCGGCGACGCCGCGCCAGTCGAGCGTGCGCACGAACGCGTCGGTCGCGACCTGCGACTCGCCGAAGAGCTCGGCCAGCCGCCCGGCGGTGACGTGCCGGCGGAAGTCCATCTCCCAGAAGCGGTCCTGCGCGTGCACGTAGCCCTGCGCGAAGAACAGGTCGTGGTCGGTCTCGGCGACCAGCTGCGGGATTCCCACCTCGTCGCGGTAGACCGTCACCGCGCCGGAGAGGCCCGGCACCTCGATCCGGCCGGTCGTGGTCGGGAAGGAGCGGTGCACCGTCCACCAGCCGAACCCGGCCGCCGCGACACCCAGCACGAGCACCGTGACGAGCAGGCCCACGAGGAACTTCCCCCAGCGATGGCGTCGGGTCCTCGGGGCGTCGGTTCCCACGTCACTCCTTCGTGTCGGCGCAGCCGGGCGGTCGTCGTCGGCCACCTCGGGTGATCACTGTACCTCTCCCGGGGGGCGACGACGGATGCCGCGGCGGGGCGCCGCTCAGGCGTGCAGTGCGGTGTTCAGCACGACGCCCTCGCCGGTCCGCGAGAGCACCTCGACGCGCCCGTCGAGCGAGTTGCGGCGGAACAGCAGGTTCGGCTGCCCGGATAGCTCGACGGCCTTGACGATGCGGTCGCGCTCGCCCGCAGCGCCGATCACGGCGACCTTCGTGCCGGCCGTCACGTAGAGGCCGGCCTCGACGACCGAGTCGTCGCCGATCGAGATGCCGATGCCCGAGTTCGCGCCGAGGAGCGCGCGCTCGCCGATGGCGACGCGCTGCGTGCCGCCCCCCGAGAGCGTGCCCATGATGGAGGCGCCGCCGCCGATGTCGCTGCCGTCGCCGACGACGACGCCCTGCGAGATGCGGCCCTCGACCATCGAGGTGCCGAGCGTGCCGGCGTTGAAGTTCACGAAGCCCTCGTGCATGACCGTCGTGCCGGGCGCGAGGTGCGCGCCGAGGCGCACGCGCGACGCGTCGGCGATCCGCACGCGCTCGGGGATCACGTAGTCGAGCAGCCGCGGGAACTTGTCGAGTCCGGTCACGTGGATGCCCGCGCGCTGCAGCACGGGCCGGAGCCGGTCGAGGTCGTCGGGGTGCACGGGCCCGGCGTTGGTCCACGCCACGTTCGGCAGGTGGCCGAAGACGCCGTCGAGGTTGATCGAGTTGGGGCGCACGAGCAGGTGCGAGAGCAGGTGCAGGCGCAGGTACGCGTCGGACGTGCCGGCGGGGGCATCGTCGAGGCGGATGGCGACGCGCACCGCCTCCACGCGCACGCCGCGCCGCTCGTCGGGCCCGAGGGTGCCCGCGGGCGGCTCCCATGCGGCCGGCGCGGGATCGGGCAGCTCGCCGAGCTGCGGCGCGGGATACCACGTGTCGAGCACCGTGCCGTCGGCGGCGATCGTGGCGAGTCCGTCGCCCCAGGCGGCGGTGGGCGCGGTCGTGTTCGGCGAGTCTGCGGGCATGCTCCAAGGGTACCGAGCCGGATGGTGCGGGGTCGGCGCGTGACGTGCGGCGCCGGGGCGCTACATCCGCCCGCCCGTAGACTCGACGCATGGCCGAACCCGCCGCGCCCGCTGCCGCACCCGCAGCACTCGACCTGTCCGCCGACGTCGTCGCGATCACGCAGGCGATCTGCGACATCCCGAGCGTCTCGGGCGACGAGGGCCTGCTCGCCGACCTGATCGTCGACGCGCTCGCCGAGGCGGTGCACCTCGAGATCGTCCGCGACGGCGACACGATCATCGCCCGCACGAACCTCGGGCGAGAGCGCCGGGTGATCATCGCGGGCCACCTCGACACGGTGCCGATCAACGACAACCTGCCGACGACGCTCGAGGAGGCTGACGGCCGGCGCATCCTGTGGGGGCGCGGCACGGTCGACATGAAGGGCGGCGTCGCGGTGCAGCTCAAGCTCGCGCACGATCTCGTCGACCCCGCGGTCGACGTCACGTGGATGTGGTACGACCACGAGGAGGTCGCGGCCGGCCTCAACGGGCTCGGGCGCGTGCTGCGCGTGCACCCCGAGCTGTTCGAGGGCGACTTCGCGATCCTCGGCGAGCCGACGCGGGCCGAGGTCGAGGGCGGCTGCAACGGCACGCTGCGCGCCGAGCTGCGCACGCGCGGGCGCCGCGCGCACTCCGCGCGCAGCTGGGTCGGCGACAACGCCATCCACAAGCTCGCGGGCGCGCTCGAGCGGCTCGCCGCGTACGAGGCCGAGACCGTCACGGTCGACGGCCTCGACTACCGGGAGGGCCTCAGCGCGGTGCTCGTGCATGGCGGCGTCGCGGGCAACGTGATCCCCGACGAAGCGGTGCTGACGCTGAACTACCGCTTCGCGCCGAGCCGGTCGGTCGAGCAGGCCGCCGCCCACGTGCGCGACCTGTTCCCCGAGTACGAGGTCGAGATCACCGACTCGGCCGAGGGCGCCAGGCCGGGCCTCGACGACCCGCTGGCCCGCCAGTTCGTGCGGGCGGTCGGCGCCGAGGCGCGACCGAAGTACGGCTGGACGGATGTCGCGCGCTTCAGCGCGCTCGGCATCCCCGCGATCAACTTCGGCCCGGGCGACCCGCTGCTCGCGCACGCCGACGACGAACGGGTCGACTGCGACGAGATCGTCAGGTGCGAGCGCGCCCTGCGGAGCTGGCTCACCGGCGCCCAGAGCTGAGCGCACCGGCGTGAGCGTGCACGAGGCCGCCGAGGAGCGGGAGCCCGACCCGTACCGCCGCAGCCGCCACTCGCCGCGCGTGCTGTGGCGCCTGCTGCCGCGGTGGGCACGCGTCACCCTCGTCTACGTGGCGGCGCGGATCGTGACGACCGCGTTCGTGCTGTACCTCGCGCGCGAGCAGGGGCCGAACGGCTGGACCGGCGCACAGCCCGGCTACCTCGAGTTCGCGGGCATCTGGGACGCCCGCTGGTACGGGTTCATCGCCGCGGCCGGGTATCCGACCGAGCTCCCGCTGACCGAGGACGGGCACGTCGCCGAGAACGCGTGGGCGTTCCTGCCCGTGTTCCCCGGCGTCGCGCGGCTGCTCACGGTCGTCGGCGTGTCGTGGGAGCTCGCCTCGGTCGTCGTGGCGCTCGTCGCCGGACTCGGCGCGGCCCTCGTCTTCCACCGGCTCATGTCGCGGTTCCTCGAACCCGACCAGGCGATGTTCGCGGTCGTGCTGTTCTGCGTCGCCCCCGTGGCGCCCATCATGCAGTTCGGCTACGCCGAGTCGCTCGGCTTCCTGTGGCTCGCCCTCGCGCTGCTCCTGCTCGTCGACCGGCGGTACGGATGGCTCGTGCCGGTCGTCGTCGTCTGGGCGTTCACGCGCCCCGGCGCGCTCGCCTTCGCGCTCACCCTGGGACTGCACTGGATCGTGCGCTGGGTCACGCGGGAGCGCGACCCGTTCCCCGCGCGCGAACGCGTGGCCGCGGCATCCGTCGCCGTCGTCGCCGGCGTCGCCGGGCTCGCCTGGCCCGCGATCGCCTGGGCGGCCACGGGCGTGCCGAGCGCGTACACCGACACCGAGCTCGCCTGGCGCTCGGCCTACATCGGCTACGTCGAGCTCGTGCCGTTCACGCCGTGGTTCCAGTCGGGCGACTGGTGGCTCGGCCAGCCCATGGGCACGATCGTCCCCATCGCGCTCATCGTCGGGTTCGCGCTCGTGCTCGTCTCGCCGTGGGTGAAGCGGCTGGGCGTCGACATCCGCCTGTGGCTCGGCAGCTACGCGCTCTACCTGCTCGCGGTGTTCTTCCCGCAGTCGAGCACGTTCCGCATCCTCGCGCCGATGTTCCCGCTCGCGGGTGCGCTCGCAGTGCCACGGTCGCCGTGGTGGCGCGGCGGCCTGGTCGTCGCCTCGCTCGCGCTGCAGTTCGGCTGGTTGCTCATCGCGTGGCGGATCGACGGCTACGACTGGACGCCGCCGTGACGCCCGAACCGGCGGTGTCACGGCGGTGAACGCTTGCCCGAGCCGTCCACAGGGCGGCCGCGTCGGAGCCGTCCGACGGTCCGATACGAGATAATGGAGATTCAGCCACGAAAGGGGTAGCTCAATGGCGGCCATGAAGCCACGCACTGGAGACGGACCTATGGAGGCGGTGAAGGAGGGGCGACTCATCATCGTGCGCGTGCCCCTCGAGGGTGGCGGCCGCCTCGTCGTCTCGGTGAACGACGCTGAGGCCAAGGAGCTCTACGACGTCCTCGGCGGCGTCGTGAACGCAGCCTGAGGTCAGGCGCCCAGCTTCACGATCTGAAGCAGGCCGTCCCCGGCCGGCGAGATGGCGGTGACGACGGCAGTGGAGGCCGCGAGTTCCGAGATGAGCCCGCGGAACGCCGTCGCCGCCTCGTCGCGCCGCGCCGGGTCGGCCACCCTCCCCTTCCACAGGGCGCGAGCCACGAGCACGCTGCCGCCCGGCTTGGCCAGGCGCAGGCCGTGCTCCACGTACTCGATGACCGACGGGGCGTCCGCGTCGACGAAGACGACGTCGTAGGACCGCTCGTTCATGCGGGGCAGCACCTCGCTCGCGCGTCCGGCGATCAGGCGCACGCGCGCCGGGGCGATGCCGGCCTCGGCGAAGTGCTCGCGCGCGTGCTGCTGGTACTCGGTCTCGGTGTCGATCGAGGTCAGGTGCGCCGAACGCGCCGACTGCAGCATCCACAACCCGGACACCCCGACGCCCGTGCCCACCTCGATGATCGCGCGGGCGTCGCTCGCGGCGGCGATCACCGCCAGCTGTGCGCCGACGGCCGGCGACACGGGGTCGACGCCGAGCTCGAGGGACTGCTGGCGGGCCTTCGCGATCGATTCCGACTCGACGACGCACTCGTCGACGTACTTCCAGTTCAAGTCGTGTTCGGACACGTGGCGGCTCCCGGGGATTCTGTCGAGCCCCAAGCCTAGGGGTCCGCCCGCGGGCGCCCGACACGCCTCGCCGCCGCTATCCTTGACGCATGGGCGGCCTCACCTTCGACAAACTCCTCATCATCGGGGTGATCGCCGTGTTCCTGCTGGGGCCGGAGCGGCTGCCGCACTACGCCGCGCAACTGGGCAAGTTCGTGCGGTCGATGCGCGACATGGCGAACGGTGCGAAGTCGCGCGTGCGTGAAGAGATGGGGCCCGACTTCGAGGACGTCGACTGGCGCAAGCTCGACCCCCGTCAGTACGACCCGCGTCGCATCATCCGCGAGGCGCTGACCGAGGTCGACCCGTTCGCCGAGCCGGCCAAGCCCGTCGTCGCGCGAGCCGCGGTGAACGAGAACTCGGCCTACCTGCAGCGCAAGCGCAAGCGCGACGCGCTCGCGATCGGCGAGGCTGCGCCGTTCGACTCCGAGGCGACGTAGCCGGAGCCGGTCGCGGCGGCGGCGGCGGCGGCGCGGCGGTCAGGCGCGCCTGACCGCGCGCAGCGTGCGCGCGACGAGCAGGAGCAGGGGCACGAGTCGTTCCCACTCCCGGCCCGTGTGCGGGAGCGGGATGACCCGGCGGTTCACCGACACCGTCACCGGATCGACGAAGCGCATGAGGCCCTCGCTTCCGTTGCGGCGGCCGATCCCCGACTGCTTCAGCCCGCCCTGCGGTGCGTCGACCGAGCTGAAGCTGCCGCGGTAGCCCTCGTTCACGTTGACGCTGCCGGCATCGAGCAGCTCGGCGATGCGCAGGCCGCGTCGCGTGGACCCGGCCAGCACCGATGCGTTCAGGCCGTACTCGGACTCGTTCGCGACGAGCACCGCCTCGGTCTCGCCGTCGACCACGGTGAGGCTCGCGATCGCGCCGAAGGTCTCCTCGGAGACGACCTGCATGTCGGGCGTGACGTCCGTCAGGACGGTCGGCTCGAACGCCCACGGTCCGAGGTCGGGTCGGTGGCGGCCGCCGACGAGCACCTTCGCGCCCTTGGCCAGCGCGTCGTCGAGGTGGGCCTTCACGCGCTCGAGCTGCGACGCGGTCGCGAGGCTGCCGAAGTCGGACTCGTAGTCGAGCGCCGAGCCGATCGCCGGTTCTGACAGGCGCGCCACGAGCGCGTCGGTGAACTCGGAGGCGATGCGCCGGTCGACGTAGATGCGCTCGACCGACACGCAGAGCTGCCCCATCGCCGAGAAGCACGCGTTCGCGGCATCCTTCGCCGCCGCGGCGGGCTCGACGTCGTCGAGGACGATGAGCGCGTTCTTGCCGCCCAGCTCCAGCGAGGCGCCGACCAGGCGGCGCGCCGCCTTCTCGGCGATGCGGCGGCCGGTCCGCGTCGACCCGGTGAAGCAGATGTAGTCGACCTCGTCGGTGAGCGCCTCGCCCACCTCGTCGGGCTCGCCGGCGACGACCGACCACACGGCCTCCGGAAGCCCCGCATCGACGAAGGCGCGCCGCACCGCCAGGATCGACAGCGCGGTCTGGTCGTCGGCCTTCTGCACCACGGCGCACCCCGCGGCGAGGGCCGGCACGACGTCCATCGCCGTGAGGCTGACGGCGTAGTTCCACGGCGTGACGACGCCGACGACGCCCTTCGGCCGGTATCGGACCCGGGTCGAGAACACCAGGGGGATGCCCGGCCGCCGACGCCCGCCGCGGAGCACGCGCTGCGCCGAGAACGCGTGCCACCTGGTCACGCCCGCCGCCTGGTAGACCTCCTCGAAGGCCTGCCCGCGCATCTTGCCGCTCTCGAGCTGCGTGAGGTCCTGCAGGTGCTCGCGGCGGTCGAGCAGGAGGTCGTGTGCGCGGAGGAGGATGCGCCGGCGCGCCGCGAACCCGGCGCGGGCCCAGGCGAGCTGCGCGAGTCGCGCCCGGGAGACGGCGCCGCGCACGTCGTCGGCGGTGGAACGGGGCAGGTCGACCAGGGTCTCGCCGGTCGACGGGGTCGGTATGGGGACCGTGCGCCCGCTCGAGGCGACGAGGTCGTCGAGGAGGGTGTCGTAGGAGGAGGGGACCGACGTTCGGGTGGCGGCGTTGGACACGCGGCCAGTCTAGGCGGCGGGCCCCGAGAGACCGCACCGCTCGGCGTAGTAGGCGTACAGGTCGGCCTTCAGCGCGTCGCCCGCGGGCAGCTCGAGCCGGCCCTCCCGGCCGTCGTCGGTCGCCACGGCGAACGGCAGGATCGTGCCGCGCTTGTCGTCGGCGAGCGCGTGCGCGTCGCAGCGGGCCGGTCGCACGGCGAGCTCGATCGTGGTCGGCGCGTCGCCGGCGGCCACCTCGAGGTCGAGGGGCCAGTCGAGGCCGTCCTCGGCGCTGAGCAGCGTGGTCGCCGAGACGCCGTCGATCCGCAGCGTTCCCGTGCCGGCCCCGTCCTGAGCCGGTCGAGCGGATGTCACGGGCTCCACGCGCACGTCGATCCACGCCCGGCGGGCCGGCCCCGACCCCTCGCTGCGCAGCCGCTCGGGCATCGTGATCGCCGCGACCGCGGCGACCGACTCGGCGAGGCAGTCGGCATCGGCGATGCGGGCCATCGTGCCGAACGGGTCGTCGGGGGTGAGCGATCCCGATCGCTGCGCGCCGTCGGCGGTGCGGAGACTGAGGGCGACCTCGATCGCGCCGGGGTCGCCGTCGCAGACGCTCGGAGTGAGGTCGAGGCGCACGTCGATCGCGTCGTCGGCGGCGAGCTCGAACGGGTCGTCGTCGCGCCGCATGCCGGGCTCGAGCGCGGGCGAGCGGACCTCGAGCGCGGTGACCGTCACGGGCTCGCCGGTGTTCTCGAGGTGCACCACGAGCCGGCCCTGCGGCACGTCGAGCCGGCCCTGCTGCACCGAGACGGCGAGGCCCGCGGGCAGGCCGGGGCCCTCCTCCGGATCGGGCTCGGCGGCGCGCGGCGCGCACCCGGCGAGCCCCGCGAGCCCGGCGATGGTGGCGGCGACGGCGACGCATGCGACCGCGAGTCGTCGACGTGACCGGTCGGCTCGCGGCATCCGGATCACCGCACCGACACGTCGAGGCGCCGGCCCGAGAGCGAACGCGGTCGGGCGGCCAGCGTCGCGGCGGCCTGTTCGATCGCGCGGGCGGCGGGGTCGTCGGGCTCGGCGAGCACCACGGGCAGCCCGTCGTCGCCGCCCCGGCGGAGCGCGACGCTGAGCGGCACGCTCGCGAGCAGTGGCACGGGCTCGTCGGCACCCGCCGACAGCCGGCGGGCGACCTCGTCGCCGCCGCCCGAGCCGAACAGGTCGACGAGCGACCCGTCGGGCTGGGCGAACGCCGCCATGTTCTCGATCACGCCGACCACGCGCTGCCCGGTCTGCCGCGCGACGCGACCCGACCGCTCGGCGACGTCGGCGGCCGCGGGCTGCGGGGTCGTGACGACGACCACCTCGGCGTTCGGCAGCAGCTGGCCGAGCGAGATCGCGACGTCGCCGGTGCCGGGCGGCAGGTCGACGAGCAGCACGTCGAGGTCGCCGAAGTAGACGTCGGTGAGGAACTGCTGCAGCGTGCGGTGCAGCATCGGCCCCCGCCAGGCGACGGCGACGGACGAGCCGCGACCGCCGGGCTCGGCCGGCTCGACGAACATGCCGATCGAGATCACCTTCACGCCGTGCGAGACGGGCGGGAGGATCATGTCGTCGACGCGGGTCGGACGCACCGCCGTGCCGTGCTCGTCGACCAGGCCGAGCAGGCCGGGGATGGAGAAGCCGTGCACGTCGGCGTCGACGAGCCCGACCGAGAGGCCGCGGGCGGCGAGCGCGACCGCGAGGTTCGCCGTGAGCGTCGACTTGCCGACGCCGCCTTTGCCGCTGGTGACCGCGATGACGCGTGTGAGTGTGCCCGGCCCGAACGGGTTCCCGCGCGCGGCCCGGCCGCCGCGGAGCCGTTCGGTGAGCGCGGCCCGCTGCTCGGGCGTCATCACGCCGAGCTCGACGACCGCGTTGCCGGCGCCGACGACCTGCTCGGCCGCCTGGCGCACGTCGCGCTCGATGCGGTCGGACGCCGGGCACCCCACGATCGTGAGCCGGATGCCGACCTCGACGCCCGACCCGGTCGCGACCACGCGCTCGACCATGTCGAGCTCGGTGATCGGCCTGCGGATCTCGGGATCGATCACGCCCTCGAGCGCGGCCCGCACGGCGCGCTCGACGTCGGCCGCCTCAGGGCGCGGCATGCGACGACTCCTCCTCGTCGCGCCGGTCGAGCTCATCGAGCAACTGGCGCAGCTCCTGGCGGATGAACTCCTTCGACGCGAGGTCGCGCACGGCGAGCCGCAGCGCTACGACCTCGCGGGCCAGGTACTCGGTGTCGGCGAGGTTGCGCTCGGCGCGCTGGCGGTCCTGCTCGATCTGCACGCGGTCGCGGTCGTCCTGCCGGTTCTGCGCGAGCAGGATCAGCGGGGCGGCGTACGAGGCCTGCAGCGAGAGCACGAGCGTCAGCGCGGTGAACCCGATCACGATGGAATCGAACCGCCACGGTTCGGGCGCGAACGTGTTCCAGGCCATCCATCCGAGCGCGAACACCGTGAGCCCGACGAGGAAGCCCGGTGTGCCCATCGCGCGCGCGACCCACTCGGTGAACCGGCCGAACCGGTCGCGGTCGCCCGAGAGGCGGATGGGCGACGGAGATCGGCGAAGCCCCTTCGGGGTGTCGAACCGACGGTCGTCGGCGTCAGCGCGTGCCATCTCCTGCCCTCCTTCCGGGTGCGATCGGGATGCTGCCGGTGGCGAGCTGGGCGCGGGCGGACGCGCGTCTGGTCACCTCCGACTCGGCGTCGGGATGACTTCGCCAGTCATCGGGCAGCAGGTAGTCGAGTACGTCGTCGATCGTGACGACGCCGACGAGCCGGTGCTTCTCGTCGACGACGGGCACCGACACGAGGTCGTAGCTGGCGAGGATGCGGCTGACCTCGGCGGCCGAGGTGTCGGCGCGCACCGGTTCGAGCCCCTGGTCGATGAGCGAGCCGAGGCGCTCGTGCGGCGGGTACCGCAGCATCCGCTGGAAGTGCACGATGCCGAGGAAGCGGCCCGTCGGCGGTTCGTACGGCGGCAGGGTCACGCACACCGCGGCGCCGAGCGCGGGCGGCAGGTCGTGACGGCGGATGAGGGCGAGGCCCTCGGCCACCGTGGCATCGGCCGACACGATGATCGGCTCGGTCGTCATGAGGCCGCCCGCGGTGTCGGGACCGTACGACAGCAGGAAGCGGACGTCCTCGGCCTCCTCGGGCTCCATGAGCTCGAGGAGGTGCTCGCCCCGATCCTCAGGCAGCTGCGCGATGAGGTCGGCCGCGTCGTCGGGCTGCATGTGGTCGAGCACGTCGGCCGCGCGATCGTCGCCGAGCTTGGCGAGGATCTCGACCTGGTCGGACTCGGACATCTCCTCGAGCACGTCGGCGAGCCGGTCGTCGGGCAGCTCCTCGGCCACCTCCTGGCGGCGCTGCGGCGGCAGGTCGAGCAGCGTGCTCGCGAGGTCGGCCGGCTTGAGCTCGGAGTACGTCGCGATGAGCTGCTCGGCCGACTGCGCCTCGCCCGCGGCGGTCGTCTCGCGCACCTCTCGCCACGTCACGTACGCCGAGGGTCCCTTCGCGAACGGCGACGCGCTCGTCTTGGGCCGGCGCACGAAGAGCTGGTCGACCTCCCACTCGCCCGGCTCGCGCTCCTCGATCGCGACATCCTCGACCGTCGCCGTGCCCGAGCCGTCGTTGAACGCGACCTTGCGGCCGAGCATCTCGGCGATCACGCGCACCTCGCCGCCGCGCTGCTCGAAGCGGCGCAGGTTGATCAACCCGGTCGTGATGATCTGGCCGCCGCCGATCGAGGTCACGCGGCCGATCGAGACGAACACGCGGCGCTTGCCGGGGATCTCGACGATCAGCCCCACGACGCGCGGAGGGTCGCTCTTGCGATACACGACGAGCACGTCGCGGACCCGGCCCACGCGGTCGCCCGCGGGGTCGAAGACGGGGCACCCGGCGAGTCGGGCGACGAAGACTCTCGTGGCGCTCACGCCTCCAACTTACCCCCGAGCCCTGCGCTTCCGGCGGGAGCGCCGACCACCATGGGAGAATGGCCCGGTGAGCACGCAGAGCCCGTTCGGCGGTCGCATCGGCCGCGCCTTCCCGACACTGCCCAAGGGGGAGACGGTCGCGAGCTACGAGACCTACCAGGAGGCGCAGGCGGCCGTCGACCGGCTCGCGAAGGCCGAGTTCCCGGTGAAGGAGCTCTCGATCGTCGGTCACGACCTCACGAGCGTGGAGCGCATCACGGGCACCCTCAGCTGGGGCCGAGCGGCGGGCGCCGGCGCGCTGTCGGGCGCCTGGTTCGGCACGTTCCTCGGCCTGCTGCTGTTCATCTTCTCGCCGTCGGGCACCTCGCTCGGCATCCTCGGCGCCGCGATCCTCATCGGCGCCGGCTTCGGCATGATCTTCAGCGTCGTCTCGTACTCGATCAACCGCCGCCGCCGCGACTTCACGTCGGTCATGCAGGTGCTCGCAACGCGCTACGCGGTGATCGCCGAGCCCGCGCACGTCGCGCGGGCCCGCGAGGTGCTGGGCGTGACGGATGCCGCGGCGCCGCCGTCGCCCGTCGCGGCCCCCGTCGTCACGACCCCGCCCGCCGAGCGGCCGGCCGAGCGCCCCGCCGAGCCCGCGGCCCCCGCCCCGCCGTCCGACGACGTGCCTCCGGCCGAGCCCCGGCCGGTCGACGACTCCCGTCCGCTCACCTACGGCGAGGCGCAGGATGCCGCGCGGCGGGCCGCGCGCGAGCGGCGCGAGGCCGACGGCGCCTGACGCCTCCGCCGCGCCTGCGCTGCGCCACATCCGCGGCCCGTGCACCAGTTCGGCCGGCGCGCAGGTTGCGGAAGTGGCGCAGCGGCCGTCAGGGCGTCAGCCTCGGGCGCCGCGCACCCACGCCTCGACCTCGTCGGCCGTGCGCGGGATGCCCGCCGAGAGGTTCTCGGCGCCGTCGGCGGTGACGAGGATGTCGTCCTCGATGCGCACGCCGATGCCGCGGAACTCCTCGGGCACGGTCAGGTCGTCGGGCTGGAAGTAGAGGCCCGGCTCGATCGTGAACACCATGCCCGGCTCGAGCACGCCGTCCATGTACATCGCACGGCGCGCCTGGGCGCAGTCGTGCACGTCGAGGCCGAGGTGGTGGCTCGTGCCGTGCACCATGTACCGGCGGTGGAACTGGTTCTCGGGCTGCAGCGACTCCTCGGCGGAGACCGGCAGGAAGCCCCACTCGGCGGTCTTCCGGGCGATGACGGCCATCGCGGCGGCGTGGATCTCGCGGAAGATCGCGCCGGGCTTCACGACCCGGAACGCGGCATCCGCCGCCTCGAGCACGGCCTCGTACACCTGGCGCTGCACCGGCGAGAACGTGCCGTTCACGGGGAACGTGCGCGTGATGTCGGCCGTGTAGTAGCTATCGCGCTCGACGCCGGCGTCGAGCAGCACCAGGTCGCCCGGCACGACCGGGCCGTCGTTGCGGGTCCAGTGCAGGATGGTCGCGTGCGGGCCCGCCGCGGCGATCGAGCCGTAGCCGACGTCGTTGCCCTCGAGGCGCGCGCGGGTGGCGAAGACGCCCTCGATGACGCGCTCGCCGCGCACCTCGCTCGTGATGCGCGGCAACTCGGCGAGTACCTCGGCGAAGCCGCGCTCGGTCGCGTCGACCGCGGCGCGCATCTCGGCGACCTCGTACTCGTCCTTCACGAGCCGCAACTCGGAGACGACGCGCGCGAGCTCGCCGTCGGGCTCGTGCTCGGCGTTCACCTCGAGGCTGAACGGCGCGTCGGACGCGTTGGTCGACAGCGCGGCCTCCGCCGCGTAACGCAGGCGGCCGTGGTCGACGCGCTCGGTGATCGCGGCGTCGGCCTCGCGCAGCACGAGCGTGGCCGTGTCGACCGCGTCGGTCACGCGGCCGAACGCGGCGAGGTCCTTCGTCGCGACCTGCAGGTCGGCGGCGACGTGCGCGAGCGAGGGGCGCGGGCCGATCCAGAACTCGCCGATCGCGGCGTTGGCGTAGAACTCCTCGGAGTCGCGGCCGGCGCGCTCGCGGAAGTACACGGTCGCCTCGTGACCCGAGTGGCCGGTGGGCTCCATCACGAGCACCGCGCCGGGCTCGGAGTCGGAACCCCATCCGGTCAGGTGCGCGAACGCCGAGTGCGCCCGGAACGGATAGTCGGTGTCGTTCGCGCGCTGCTTCATGTCGCCGGCCGGGATGATCAGCCGCTGCCCGGGGAACGCGGCCGACACGCGTTCACGACGCGCGGCGGCGTACGCGGCCTGCGCGCGCGGAGCCGGCAGCGGCTCGTCTCGCTCGGCCCAGCCCCCGAAGATGAACGCCTTGAAGCCCTCGGACTCGGGCGTCGTGGAACGGTTCGCGTTCCTGGCGTCGGACTCCTCAGCGGGCAGTTCGTCGGTGGGGCGGGCCTCGTGGGCCGTCGCGGTGGCGTCGCCGGTGTTCGTCATGTGTCCCATTCTGGCACCGAGCGGATGGCGCGGCTCGGCGCTCAGTCGCGCACGAGCGTCGCCACGATCGGGCGGTGGTCGCTGCCCGCGCCGTCGAGCTCCTCGATCACGCGGAACGCCTCGACGCGCCATCCGGACGTCGTGAGGACGTGGTCGATAGGGCTGCCGAGCAGGGCGGGAAGGCGGGTCGGCCAGGTGCCCACCGCCGCCGAACCGGCCTGCGCCGCGGCATCCGTGCACCGCCCGAGGTCGCCGCCGTCGACGCCGCGCCCGGCGAAGTGGTCGAGCGTGGCGTTGAAGTCGCCGGCCAGGATGACGTCGGCGTCCGAGCACTGCTCGGCCAGCCAGTCGAGGTCGCTGCGCCAGTTGCGCAGCTCCCAGCGGATGGGTGCGACCGCGTGCACCGCGACGATGCGCGGGCCCTCGCCGCCGACGGGTTCGGCCACCACGCTCGGCAGCGTGTTCGTGTTGCCGGGCGGGCCGGGCCACGGCTCGTTGACCACCTGGTAGTCGCCGAGCTCGGGGGAGATGAGCAGCGTCGTGGAACGGGCCTTGGCGATCTCGTCGAAGAACTGGGTGTGCACCCACATCGGCCGCCCGCCCTCGCGCATCTCGATCGCGACCTCTTCGCCGAGCGGTGCGGTGGTCTCGGGGAGCACGACCACGTCGGCCTCCTCGGCGAGCGCGAGCTCGGCGATCGTCGTCGCGTCGGGCACCTCGCCGAGCGTGTTCCAGGAGAGCACGGTGACCGACTCGGATGCCGCAGCCGCGGGCTGCGCGCCGGAGCCGAACCCGCGCACGGCGAGGATGCCGGCATTGCCGACCGCGAACGCGACGAGGATCGCCGCCATCGCCGCGCCGAACCGCCGTGACGCGCCGGTCAGCGCGAGGATGCCGAACACCGCGGCGGTCGCGGCGGCGCACACGGCCGCGGCGGCGCGCAGCGCGACGACGTGCGCGGCGATCCACTGGTTCTGCAGGCCGAACGCCTGGGGCCAGAGCAGCACAGCCAGGACGGCTGCGGTGCCGAGCGCGATCGCCCAGCCGAGGATGCGGGGGAGCATTCAGCCCAGCCTAGCCGCGCCGACGGGCGGGTCCGCCGCGCCTACGATGGGGGCATGGCCGATGCCCCGGTCCACGTCGCAGCCGACCTGCACACGCACTCCACGGTCTCCGACGGCACGGACACCCCCGCGGAGCTCGTCGAGGCTGCCTTCCGCGCGGGGCTCGAGGCGATCGCCATCACCGACCACGACTCGACGGCCGGATGGGCCGAGGCCACCGAGGCGGCCCTGGCCCGCGGGGTCGTGCTCATCCCCGGCATGGAGCTGTCGACGCGCGTGCAGTTCGCGAGCGTGCACGTGCTGGCCTACCTGGTGGACCCTCGCGACGAGGGGCTCCTCGCGGAGACCGCGCGGATCCGCGAGTCGCGGATGTCGCGCGCGGAGAAGATCGTGCGCCGCATCTCGGCCGACTACGACCTCACCTGGGACGACGTGCTCGCCCAGACCAACGACGGCGCCACGATCGGTCGCCCGCACATCGCCGACGCGCTCGTCGCACGCGGCCACGCGGCCACCCGGTCCGAGGCGTTCGCGGGCATCCTGCACTGGCGGACCGGCTACGCCCAACCGCACTACGCGCCCGATCCGCTCAGCGGCATCCGGCTCATCCGCGCCGCCGGCGGCGTGCCCGTGCTCGCGCACCCCGGAACGCGCGGCGCGGAGGAGGTCATCACCGACGAACGCCTGCGTCGCTTCGTCGACGCCGGGCTGTTCGGGCTCGAGGTCGACCATCCCGAGAACACCGCGGCGTCGAGGCCGCGCCTTCGGGCGCTCGCCGCGAGGTACGGCCTCGCCGTCACCGGATCGAGCGACTACCACGGGCTCGGCAAGCCGAACCGGCTGGGCGAGCACCTGACCGAGCCCGACGTGGTCGAGCGGATCGTCGCCGAGGCGACGGGCACGCGGCCCGTCGTGCCCCGCGCGGGCGAGCCCGCGGCTCGATAAGCCGCGGGGACCGCCGGATCGCTACGCGATCGGCGCGGCGCCGCCGGTGCGCGGACCGCGGCGCCGGCGACGACGGCGCGGCGCGGCGTTGCCGTCGTGGTGCTCGGGGCCCTTGCCGTCGTGCGTGCCGGCGCCCGGCTCCTTCACCTCGGCGGCGGCCGAGGCGGACGAGGTCGACTCAGCCGCCGCGGCGCCCTCGGCGACCGGCTCACCCGCCCGGGTGCGGCGGCGCGAACGCGAGCGGGGCGGGCGGGAGGCGTCATCCGTCGCCGCCTCGCCCTCACGCCGGCCCGCGGTGCTCGACCGCGTGGGCGGCGCGCTCGGCGCCGGCGTCAGGCGCCCCTTGGTGCCCGCCGGGATGTCGAGGTCGGTGTAGAGGTGCGGGCTCGACGAGTACGTCTCGGTCGGCTCGGGCTGCCCGAACTCGAGCGCCCGGTTGATGAGGGCCCACTTGTGCAGGTCGTCCCAGTCGACGAAGGTCACCGCGATGCCGGTCTTGCCGGCACGGCCGGTGCGGCCTGCGCGGTGCAGGTACGTCTTGTCGTCGTCGGGGATGGTGTGGTTGATGACGTGCGTCACGTCGTCGACGTCGATGCCGCGCGCCGCGACATCCGTGGCGATCAAGACGTCCTTCTTGCCGGCCTTGAACGCGGCCATCGCGCGCTCGCGCTGGTCCTGGTTGAGGTCGCCGTGCACGGCCGCGGCGTTGAAGCCGCGGTCGTTGAGCTCCTCGACGAGCTTCGCGGCGGCACGCTTGGTGCGCGTGAAGATGATGGTCTTGCCGCGACCCTCCGACTGCAGGATGCGGGCGATCACCTCGTCCTTGTCGAGGGAGTGCGCGCGGTAGACGAGGTGCTTGATGTTCGCCTGGGTCAGGCCCTCGTCGGGGTCGGTCGCGCGGATGTGGATGGGCTTCGACATGAAGCGACGTGCGAGCGCCACGATCGGGCCGGGCATGGTCGCCGAGAAGAGCATGGTGTGGCGGTTCGCCGGGGTCTGCGAGAAGAGCTTCTCGATGTCGGCGAGGAAGCCGAGGTCGAGCATCTTGTCGGCCTCGTCGAGGACCATCTCGGTCACGTTCTTCAGCGACAGCAGCCGCTGGCTCGCCAGGTCGAGGAGGCGACCGGGCGTGCCGACGACGATCTGCGCGCCCGCCTTCAGCTGCTCGATCTGGCCCTCGTACGCTTTGCCGCCGTAGATCGACACGATCGAGGTGGGGCGGTTGGACGTCGCGAGCTCGAGGTCCTCGGTGACCTGCACGCACAGCTCGCGGGTCGGCACCACGACGAGCGCCTTCACGCCCGGCTCGGGGTCGTCGCCGAGGCGCTGGATCAGCGGAAGGCCGAACCCGAAGGTCTTGCCCGTGCCGGTCTTGGCCTGGCCGATGATGTCCTGGCCGGTGAGGGCCAGGGGGATGGTCTGCTCCTGGATGGGGAAGGCATCGTTGATGCCCTTCCCGGCGAGAGCCTCGACGATGTCGGGCGCGATGCCGAGTTCGGTGAAAGTGGTCACGTGTTCTACCTGTCGTGATGCGGAAAGGGGTGCGCCCTGTTCCGATCGACAGGCGCACGGCCGCGGTTCCATCGCCCGCGTGCCCCACCACCCTATCCGAGCGGGCTGGGAAGGCCCGGAAATGAACCTCCGCGGGGCGGGACCTCTATGCTGGCGAGCGTGGTGAACTGGTCCAAGCCGCGCCTGCCGCGGCCCGAGGCGCCGAGGATGCGCCCTCGCGTCGCACCCACCGAGCTCACCCGCATCGACTTCACCGAGATCGTGCCCGACCCGGTGGCCTTCCTCGGCCAGGCCGCGTACATCCAGCTCGAGTTCTTCGAGAGCCTCGCAAAGGCGGTCGCCACCGCGCCCGACCTCGGCGCGAAGGAGGGCCTGAGCGCCGCTGCGGGCGTCGCGCTGCGCAAGCACCACGACCTGATCGCCGAGCTGCGCCGGCTCGACGCCGAACCCGCCGAGGTCATGGCGCCGTTCGCGCCCGCCACCGACCGGTTCCGGCAGGCGACCTCGGGTGCGGACTGGACCGAGCTGCTGCTCGGCATCCACATCACGTCGGGCATGCTCGACGACTACTTCGCGCGGCTGTCGGAGGGGCTCCCCTCCGAGCTCGGCGCACGCGTGCGCGCCATCCTCGGCGAGCAGGGCGCCGACGAGGTCGTCGTCCGCGAGCTCGAGCAGGCGATCGCCGCCGACATGACGCTCGGCGACCGCCTCGCGCTGTGGGGGCGGAGCCTGGTCGGCGACACACTGCTGATCGCCCACTCGGCGCTGCGCGCGTCGGAATCGACCGGTGCGCTCGGCGCCGACGTCGAGCCGGTGTTCACCGAGCTCATCGCGGCGCACACGCGCCGGATGGACGCGCTCGGCCTCACGGCCTGAGGCGATCGTCGGCGGCGTCCGGCCGCGCCCGCGCCCGTATGCGGGCCTCGGCCGCGTCAGCCGTGCGAGAGGCCGAACTTCGCGAGGCGGGCGAACGCCTCGGCGTCCTGCCGCTCGCGACGCGGGCCGATGACGAGGGCCGTGCCGGCGGCCGCCGCGCCCGAGGCGACGAGCGAGATCACCCAGATCCACCCGCCGTCCCACGCGAGGCCGAGCCAGGTCAGCGCCACCCACGCGACCGCGGCGGCGGCGGCGCCGACGGCCGGCACGAGGACCACGCCGTGCGTGCGGCGCCGGGGGATCGCGTAGCGCGCCGCGAGGCCGAGGATCGCGCCGCCGAGCGTGACGAAGAGGAGCTCCATCAGCCGACGAACCCGATCCGGCGGGCCTCCTCGGTGCCGATCTCGACGTACGCGAGCGCCGCTGCGGGCACCACGTAGACGTTGCCCTTGCTGTCGGTGAGGCGCAGCACCGGCGACTGGCCGGACAGGGCTGCGGAGACGGCCTGCTCGACCTCCGCCGCCGTCTGCGAGGTCTCGAAGCCGAGCTCGCGGGGGGAGTTCTGGATGCCGATGCGAAGGTCCACTGCACGCCTTTCTGTCGTTGACGCCACCCTACGACACGCGCGGGTCCGGGCCCGTCGCGTTCACTGTCGGCGGACACGGATACCGTGGGCGGCATGCACCTCGATGCGACCTCCGTCCGCTCCGTCTCCGACCTGGTGGGCGACGGGCACGCGGCGGTCTTCGGGGCACCCGGCACGGGCAAGACCCGGCTCGCGATCGAGCTCGTCGCCGAGCGGGTCGACGCGGGCCTCGACCCGTCCGAGGTGCTCGTGCTCGCCGCCACGCGACGCACCGCGGCGAGCCTGCGCGACGCCCTCGCGGTGCGTCTCGGGGTCACCACGCGAGGTGCGCTGGCGCGGACCGCGAGCGCCGTGGCGTACGACCTCGTCCGCGCTCGCACGGGGCGTGCCGTGACGCTGCTCACCGGCGCCGAGCACGACCAGGTCATCGGAGAGCTCCTCGAAGCGCAGGCGCTCGACGGTGGCGGGCCCGAGTGGCCTGAGGCGCTGCCCGAGGAGGTGCGCGCGCTGCGCGGGTTCCGCTCCGAACTGCGCGACCTCATGATGCGCGCGGTCGAGCAGGGCGTCGCTCCTGCCGAGCTCGAGGACCTCGGCGTCCGGGCGGGCCGGCCCGAGTGGGTCGCCGCCGCGCGGTTCCTCGCCGAGTACGCCGAGGTGAAGGAGCAGTTGCGCCCCACCCAGTTCGACTCGGCCGAGCTCGGCGCGTTCGCCGCGGCGATCGTGCGCGGCAGCCTCGACGACCCTCGCGACGACGCCGCGCTCGGACTGCTCGCCGGCCTGCGGCTCATCGTGGTCGACGACGCGCAGGAGGCGACCGAGGCGGGCGCGGCGCTGCTCGGCGCGTTCGCGGGGCGGGGCGTCGACATCGTCGCGTTCGGCGACCCCGACGTGGCGAGCAACGGCTTCCGCGGGGGCCGGGCCGACCTCCTCGGGTCGCTCTCGCGCGCGCTCGGTGGTCGGGAGGTCCGCCGCGTCGAGCTGCCGGTCGTGCACCGCGGGCGGCCCGCGCACCGTGCGATGCTCGCCCAGGTCGCCAACCACATCGGCACGGCCCTCGGCGGCACGCATCGCGCCGCGGCCCACGCGCTCGAGCACGACGACGACCCGCTCGAGCCCGTCCTCGGCATCGAGGCACCGTCGCCCGCCGCCGAGGGGGCCCAGGTCGCCGCGCTGCTCCGCGAGCGCCACCTGCTCGACGGGGTTCCGTGGCCGGCGATGGCGGTCGTCGTGCGGTCGGGCGCCGAGATCCCCGCGTTCGCGCGGGCGCTCGCCGCGGCCGACGTGCCCGTCTCGGGCGGTGCGGCGCGCAGTGCGCTCCGCGACGCGCCGGGCTCCGCGGCGCTGCTCGCCGCGGCCGCCTGCGTGCTCGGCATCGAGCCGCTCTCGGCAGAGTCGGCGACCGCGCTGCTCACCGGCCCGCTCGGTCGGCTCGACCGCGTCGGGCTCCGTCGGCTCCGGCTCGCGCTCCGCCACGAGGAGCTGGCGGGCGGCGGCGTCCGCAGCGCCGACGAGCTGCTCGCCGAGGCGCTCGGGGCGCCCGGCGGGTTCGCCACGATCGATGCCGCGCCCGGTCGCCGCGCCGGGCGGCTGGCGGCGCTGCTCGACGCCGCGCGGCGTTCGGCCGCGCGCGGCGCCACGGTCGAGGAACTGCTCTGGCTGCTCTGGCACGACAGCGGCCTCGAGGCCGAGTGGGCCGCGCAGGCCGCGGGCAGCGGCGTCCTCGCCGACGAGGCGAATCGCTCGCTCGATGCGGTCGTCGCGCTGTTCGCGGCGGCCCGCCGCTTCGTCGAACGCGAACCCGGTGCGCCGGCGCGGCGGTTCGTCGACGAGATGCTCCAGAACGCGCTGCCCGAGGACTCGCTCGCACCCGAGCGCGGTGCCGGAGCCGTCGTGCTCGCAACGCCGCCGGCGCTCATCGGCCGCGAGTTCGACGTCGTGGTCGTCGCGGGCCTGCAGGACGGCGTGTGGCCCAACCTCCGGCCGCGCGGCACCCTGCTCCACGCCGGCGGCCTGGCCGCGGCGGTCGCGGCGATGCGCGCCGGCGCGCCGCAGCCCGAGCCCGAGAGCGCCGCCGCGGTCCGCGTGGCCGTCCGCGGCGACGAGCTGCGCCTGTTCGCGCTCGCGATCTCGCGCGCGTGCCGCCAGGTCGTGCTCGCGTGCACGGCGACCGACGACGAGCAGCCGTCGGTGCTCATGGGGTTCGCGCCCGACGGGCCGTCGGCGCGGCGGCGGCGGCCGCTGCACCTCCGCGGCCTCGTCGGGGCGCTCCGCCGCGACGCGGCGACCGGTGACCGCGAGGCGGCGGCGGCGCTCGCGCTGCTGGCCGAGCACGGCATCGCGGGGGCGCACCCCGACGAGTGGTACGGCCTCGCCGAGCCGACGACCACCGCGCCGCTCGTCGACCTCGAGGGCGACCCCGAGGCGCTCGTCGCCGTCTCGCCGTCGCAGATCGACCGCGTCGAGGAGTCGCCGCTCGGTTGGTTCGTCGATCAGGTCGCGCAGCCGCCGTCGGGCCTCGCCGCTTCGATCGGCACGATCGTGCACGCCGTCGTCGAGGAGGCCGCCGCGAGCGAGGGCGACCTCGACGTCGAGACGCTGTGGGCGTCGGTCGAACGCCGTTGGCGCGATCTCCGGTTCGATGCGGGCTGGGTGGCCGAGCGCGAGCGTCGTGGCGCACGGCGGATGACCGAGGGGGCCGCCGACTACCTCCGCAACGCCGCCGACGACGGCGTGGTCGTCCTCGGCGCCGAGGGCCGCTTCACGCTCGTGAGCGGGCGCATCCGCATCACGGGCACCATCGACCGCGTCGAGGCCTCGCCCGACGGCACCACCGTGATCGTCGACCTGAAGACGGGGCGCACGCCGCCGACGGCCGCGCAGACCGCGGCGCATCCGCAGCTCGCGGCCTACCAGCTCGCCGCACGCGCGGGCGTGCTGCCGAACGGGGGCCGGCTCGGGGGAGCGAAGCTCGTGTACGTCGCCCGGCCGGTCGGCGGGCGCCTCTACACCGAGCGCGCCCAGCAGCCCTTCGACGACGAGGCCGAGGCCGCCTTCCGCGAGCGACTCGACGAGGTCGGCCGCGTCATGGCGGGCGCGACGTTCGAGTCGCCCGTCGAGCTGCCGCACGGCTCGCGGTTCGGCGACTGGCAGTACCGCGTGCACCTGGTGCCGGCGGTGTCGGCATGAGCCAGGCCGGCGAGCGGCGTCGCATCGGCGCCGACGAGATCGCGCGGCGCCTCGGGCTGCACGAACCGACGCCCGAGCAGCGCGCCGTGATCGAGGCCGACCCGCGCGGGCAGAGCATCGTGGTCGCCGGGGCGGGCAGCGGCAAGACCGAGACCATGGCCAACCGCGTGGTGTGGCTGCTCGCCAACGGGCTCGTCGACGTGCCCGAGGTCCTCGGCCTCACCTTCACGCGCAAGGCCGCGGGCGAGCTCGCCGAGCGGGTGCGCGAACGTGTCGCGCAACTCGTGGCCGAGGGCATCGCCGACCTCCGGCTCGATCCCCTCGAGTCCGCCGCGGTGTTCACGTACAACGCGTTCGCGGGAGCGATCTACCGCGAGCACGCCCTCCGCATCGGCCGCGAGCCCGACGCGGCGATCCTCGGCGAGGCCGCCGCCTGGCAGCTCGCCCGGAGCATCGTCGCCGCGTCCGCCGACGAGCGGCTCGTCGAGCTCGACGCGTCCCTCGACCGCGTGACGGGCGCGGTCCTCGGCCTCAGCCGCGCGCTCGCCGAGAACGTCACCGACAGCCGCGACGTCCGCGCGTTCGCGCGCGAGTTCCTGGCGATGGCCGACCTGCCCATCGAGGCGCCGCGCAAGCGCACGCCGTTCGAGAGCTTCGTCTCGGCCCTGGGGGTCGTCGACGCGCTCCCTCCGCTGCTCGACCTCGCCGACGCCTACGCCGAGGCGAAGCTGCGCCGGGGCGTCGTCGAGTTCTCCGACCAGGTCGCGCTCGCGCTGCAGATCTGCACCGCCCACCCCGAGGTGGTCGACGCGCACCGGGAGCGGTACGCGACCGTGCTGCTCGACGAGTACCAGGACACGAGCGTCGTGCAGACCCGGCTGCTCGCGACGCTCTTCGGCGGGCACCCGGTCATGGCGGTCGGCGACCCCGACCAGTCGATCTACGGATGGCGCGGCGCGAGTGCGGCGAACCTCGCCCGGTTCGGGGCCGACTTCGCCCCGTCGGGTTCGGCGGCCGCGTACGACCTGTCCACGAGCTGGCGCAACCCCGTCGTCGTGCTCGAGGCGGCCAACGCGCTCATCGCCCCACTCGACGCCGGAATCCCGAAGGCGCCGCTCCGGCCGTCGCCCTTCGCCGGGCCGGGCCGCATCGACGTGTCGTGGCACGAGACCATCGACGACGAGGCCGCGGCCCTCGCCGGCTGGTTCGCCGACCGAATGCGCCCGGGCGGGCGCACGGGCGCACTCCTGTGCCGCACCTTCACCCACGTCGATCTCTTCGCGGCCGCGCTCCGCGAACGGGGCGTGCCCGTGCACGTGCTCGGGATGGCCGGCCTGCTCGACCAGCCCGTGATCGCCGACCTCGTCTGCGCCCTTCGCGTCGTGCACGACCCGACCGCGGGCTCCGAGCTGCTGCGACTCCTCGGCGGCGCCCGCTGGCGCATCGGCACGGCCGACCTCGCCGCGCTCGGAGGTCTCGCGCGCTGGCTCGCCGAGCGCGACCTCGGTACGAGGCGCCTCGCCGACGAGGTGCGGCAGGGCCTCCGCAGCTCGATCGCCCCCGACGAGTCGCCGTCGATCGTCGACGCGCTCGACTTCCTGCTCACCGCGCCCGACGACCACCGGGCCCTCGGCGGGTTCACGCCCGAGGGGCTCGCTCGGCTCCGTCGCGCGGGCGCGCAACTCCAGTCCCTCCGTCGCCGGGCCGGTCTCGGGCTGGTCGACTTCGTCACGCTCGTCGAGCAGGAACTCCTGCTCGACATCGAGGTCGCCGCGAATCCGGCCCAGCCGCTCGGTTCCGCGAGCCTCGAGACGTTCGGCGACCTCGTCGCCGGGTTCGTCGACACCGCCGAGCACCCGACGCTGGGGGCGTTCCTCGGCTGGCTGACCGAGGCCGAGCAGCGCGACCGGCTGAGCCCGCGCCAGGATGACCCAGAACCCGGTGCCGTGCAGGTCCTCTCGATCCACGGCTCGAAGGGGCTCGAGTGGGACGTCGTCGCGATCCCGCGCCTGGTCGACGACGAGCTGCCGTCCAAGCCCAGGAGCGGCAAGGGCTGGCTCGCGTTCGGGATGCTCCCCGACGAGTTCCGGGGCGACCGCGACGAGATCCCCGAGCTGGTGTGGCGCGGCGTCCAGAGCCAGGCCGAGTTCGACGAGTCCGTCCGCGCGTACTCGGCCGAGAACCGTGAGCGCCACGCCGAGGAGGAACGCCGACTCGCCTATGTGGGTGTCACCCGCGCGCGGTCCGAGTTGCTGCTGGCCGGATCGTGGTGGGCGACGCAGAAGTCGCCCCGTTCGCCGAGCACGTTCCTGCGCGAGCTGGTCATGGCGGGCGTCGTCGATCCCGCCGCGTTGCCGAGCGCGCCCGAGGAGCCCGAGAACCCGCGCGCGGCCGAGTCGTCGCGCGTGACGTGGCCGCTCGATCCGCTGGGCGTGCGCCGGCCGGCGATCGTGCGCGCGGCCGATGCGGTGCGCGAGGCCGCCGCCGGGCCGAGCGGCGTCGGCATCGGGCCGGCGTTGGCCGATGACATCCGGATGCTGCTCGAGGAGCGCCGCCGACGGGGCGAGCGGCGGGGCGGGGCCGTGCCGACCCGAGTGCCGGCGTCGCGGTTCAAGGACTACGTCGACGACCCCGACGCGGTCGCCGCCGAGCTCGCGCGGCCCATGCCGCAACGCCCGTACCGCGCGACGCGCATCGGCACGCTCTTCCACGCGTGGGTCGAGCAGCGCTCGGGCGGCGGGCCGGGCGTCGGCGGCGGCCCCGCGGTCGACGCGGCCTCCGCCGACCTCGACGCGCTCGACCTCGCGTTCGATCCCGCCGACGACCTGGTCGACCACGGCTCCGGCCGACCCGACGATCCTGTGGAGGCGCGCCTGGAGCGACTGCGCGCGATCTTCGCCGCGTCGGAGTGGGCCGACCGGCGACCCGTCGCCGTCGAGCTCGAGCTGCACCTGCCGCTCGACGAGCACGTCTTCGTCTGCAAGATCGACGCGGTGTACGAGGTGGAGCCCGAGTCGGAGTCGGGGCGCAGCGGCATCCGCTACCAGGTCGTCGACTGGAAGACCGGGGCGGCGCCACGTGATGCCCGTGAATTGGAGCTGCGGCAGACCCAGCTCGCCCTCTACCGGCTCGCCTATGCGCGCTGGGCCGGCGTGCCGGCGGCCGCGATCGACGCCGTCTTCTACTACGTCGAGGACGACCGCGTGCTGCATCCCGACCGGCTCTACGGCGAGGAGGAGATCCGCCGCGCGTGGGCCGGCGTCGCCGCCCGCCCGATCGAGCCGGCGCCCTCGCCGACGCCGGCGGCCGTGCCCGACACGGTGCGGACCGCGATCGCCGAGCCCTAGGCCGTGCGGCCGCGCGCGTCGCCCGCCGCGGGCGGGTCGGCGTCGCCCCAGTCGCTGAGGTCCAGCGGGATCGGCGCGGTCGCGTCCATCGGCGGGGCGCCGGGCGGATCGGCGACGTGGGGCGCGGAGCCCGTGCCGGTCCGGGAGCCCGGGCCGGTCCCCGCGTCGCGGTCGGTTCCATCGCCGTCGAGGTGGCGCCGGAGTTCCTCGACGTCGTAGCTGTCGGTCAGCATGGTCGACCCGGCCTCGCGGGCGCGGACGTCGCGGGGCGTCTCATCGAGCAGCCGCTCCACGTCGGCGACCGCGAGGATCGGCCCGGTGTCGCTGGTCAGCGACTCGGACGACCGGTCGTGCACGCTCGCGACCAGGCCGTCGAGCAGGGCGACCGCGTCGTCGATGACGGCGTCGTCATGGGTGTCGACGCCGTGCATCAGCCAGCGCGCGAGCTCGAGCTCGGCGTAGAGCAGGGCCCGGCGCGCGAGCTCGGCGTCGGCGCCGCCCGATCGCGCGGTCACGTACGCCGTCAGCGACTCCTCGGCGGCGGCGCCCGTGGATGTGAGCACCCAGTGCAGGTCGCGCGCGGGGTCGTCGTGCGCGAGCCCGGACCAGCCGACGATCCCCGACACGTGGTCGCCCTCCACGAGGAACGAGTCGGCGCCGAGCTGCCCGTTCACGACGGTGGGCACGAACCGCCAGAGCGTCTCGTCGTCGGTGGCCTCCTCCCACCGGCGCACGAGCGCGGCGGGAAGCCGACCGGTGTCGGCGGCGCGGTCGATCACCGCGACGACCGACTCGCGCGCCTCGGCCGCAGTGCGCCGGGGCAGGCCGGCCTCGCCGACGAAGCCCGGCGGGAGCGAGTGGATCGCCGCGATCGCGCGGCCGATCGCGGCCGCGAGGGCCGGATTCGCGGTCAGCTCGTCGGCCGATCGGACGGCGCCGGGGATGAACTCGGTCACGACCGCGCGGGTCGGGCCGATCGGCGCCTGTCCGACGAACTCGGGCACCGCGAACGGCAGCCGCGAGCGGATGCCGGGTGTGAGCGCGCGCAGCGCGACCAGGTCGGCGGACTGCTCGGATTCGGCGCTCTGCGACCGCGGCGCGCGGATCAGCAGGCGTCGCCCGTCGGTCGAATGGAGCTCGACGGCGTCGAACGCGCCGCCCGCACCGCGGGTGTGCGCCCGGGCCGCCCGCACCTCGAGTCCGGCCACCGCGGCCGTGGCCAACGCGGCTAGAGTGAGTGGGGGTCTGGCCATGGCACACAGCCTAAGCAGGTGTTCCCGCCTGCCCGGCGACCGCCACGCCTTCCCGACGACTCCGGCCGCAAGCGAGAGGTGCACCGTGCTCGAACCCGACGCGCCGCTCGCGGTCGACGCGCCGCCGCTCGCACGCGAGCACCTCGACCGCGATGCGGCGAGCCGCGCCTCGCTCGAGCGGCAGGACGCGTTCGACGCCGACCCGAACGCGCGCGTGCTCGTGGTGCGCGACGGCCGGGTGCTGCTCGGCGCCGGCGCAGGCGGCGGCGACGGTGACGGCGACACCTCGCGGGCGCTCGGCCTGCGCCATCCGTCGACCCTGCCCCAGCCGGTCCTGCGCTGCTACCTCGGCCGGACGCTCGACCCGGGTGCCGGCGACGCCGGCGATCGACTGCCGGCGGGAAGTCCCATCGAGGCGTGGGTGCTCGCCGACGCCGATGCCGCCGCGCTCGCGCCCGACGACCGCTGGGCGGGGCTCCGCACGGTCGCCACCGCGCTCGACGACCGCGACGCCGGGCTCGCGATCGAGGCCGTCGCGCTCGCGAACTGGCACGCGACGCACGCGTTCTGTGCGAGCTGCGGCAGTCCGACCGAGGTCGTGACGTCGGGGTGGGCGCGGCGGTGCCTCGCCGAGGACCGCCTGCGGTTCCCCAGGACCGACCCGGCCGTGATCGTGATCGTGACCGACGACGACGACCGCGTGCTGCTCGGCTCGAACGCGATGTGGCAGCAGGACCGCTTCTCGGTGCTCGCCGGCTTCGTCGAGCCGGGGGAGTCGCTCGAGGCGGCGGTGGTGCGCGAGATCGCGGAGGAGGCCGGGCTCGCGGTCGACCGCGTCGAGTACCTCGGGTCGCAGCCGTGGCCGTTCCCCGCGAGCCTGATGTGCGCGTTCCGCGCGCGTGTGGCCGACGGCGCCCCGGTGACCGCGGTGCCCGACGGCGAGGAGATCCTCGAGCTGCGCTGGTTCGACCGCGACGAGCTCACGGCCGCGCTCGGACGCATGGCGCTTCCCGGCGAGACGTCGATCGCGCGCTGGATGCTCGAGCGGTGGTACGGCGGGCCGCTCGAGTCGTCCGTGCCGTGGTCGACCTCGTGACGACGCCGACGACCGACCCGCTGCTCGCCGCGCTCGACGACGAGCAGCGCATCGCGGCGGAGGCGCTGAACGGACCCGTGTGCGTGCTCGCAGGCGCGGGCACGGGCAAGACCCGCGCGATCACGCACCGCATCGCCTACGGCGTCGCGACGGGCGCGTACGATCCGGCGCGCGTCATGGCGCTCACGTTCACCAACCGCGCGGCCGCCGAGCTCCGGGCGCGGCTCCGCGCACTCGGCGCGGGCGCCGTGCCGGCGCGCACGTTCCACGCGGCCGCGCTGGCGCAGCTGAACCACTTCTGGCCGATCGTGGTCGGCGGCCCGGCCCCGCGGGTGCTCGAGTTCAAGGGCCGGCTGCTGGGGCTGGCTGCCGAACGCTGCCGGCTGAAGGTCGACACCGCGACGCTGCGGGATGTCGCGGCCGCGATCGAGGTGCGCAAGGTCACGGGCCTCTCGATGGACGAGTTCCGTGCGCGCGTCGCGAGCCGCGGTGCGCCGGGCACGCTCGACGCCGAGCAGCTGCTCGCGCTGGTCGAGGCGTACGAGACGCTCAAGGACGAGCGTCGCATGATCGACTTCGAGGACGTGCTGCTCGCCACGGCGGGCATGATCGAGTCCGAGCCCGCGGTCGCGATGCAGGTCCGCGAGGGGTACCGGCACTTCGTCGTCGACGAGTACCAGGACGTCTCGCCGGCGCAGCAGCAGCTGCTCGACCTGTGGCTCGGCGGGCGCGACGAGCTGTGCGTGGTCGGTGACGCGAGCCAGACCATCTACTCGTTCGCGGGCGCGTCGGCCGAGTACCTGCTCGGCTTCGAGCGGCGGTTTCCGGATGCCACGCTGGTCCGGCTCGAACGCAACTACCGGTCGACGCCCGAGATCGTCGAGGTCGCGAACCGCCTGATGCGCGGTCGGCCGGGCGCGCTCCGCCTCGTCGCGTGGGCGCCCGACGGCGGCGACCCCGCGATCGGCGGCGCCGACGCGCCGCGCGCGCGGCCGGCCGGCGCCCAGGCGCCGCACGACCTCGTCCCCGAGGTGGTCGCGTACTCCGACGAGCTCGCCGAGGCGCGGGGCGTCGCCGCCCGGATCCGCGACCGGCTCGACGCGGGCGTGCCGGCGGAGTCGGTCGCCGTGCTGCTGAGGGTGAACTCGCAGTCGGCGCTGCTCGAGCAGGCGCTCGGCGAGGTCGGCGTGCCGACGCGGGTGCGGGGCGCGCAGCGGTTCTTCGACCAGCCCGAGGTGAAGCAGGCCGTGCACGCGATCCGGGCCGAGGCCCTCGTGCTGCGCGACGAGCCGATCTTCAAGACCGTCAGCGACGTGCTCCGCTCGCTCGGCTGGTCGATCGAGCCGCCGGCCGGTCCGGGCGCCGTGCGCGCCAGGTGGGAGTCGCTCAACGCGATCGCCCGGCTCGTCGACGACCTGCCCGCGGGCACGACGCTCCGCGCGTTCGCCGACGACCTCCGGGCCCGCGCCGAGGCGCAGCACGAGCCGGCGATCGCCGCGGTGACGCTCGCGACGCTGCACTCCGCGAAGGGCCTCGAATGGGACGAGGTGCACCTCGTCGGCCTCACCGAGGGCATGCTGCCGATCGCCTACGCGACCGGGCTCGAGGCCGTCGACGAGGAACGCCGGCTGCTGTACGTGGGCCTCACGCGGGCACGGCGTCGGCTGACCTTGAGCTGGGCCGGCCGGGCCGCCGCGCATCGAGGCGAACGGGAGCCGTCGCGGTTCCTCCGAGAGCTCGACATCCGCACTCCGGATGCGCCTCGATCGGGTGGGATCGGGGTCGCGGCGAGCCCGTCGCGTCGCTGAACACGACGGTCGCGGCGTCGAGCTCGCTCCGTCCGTTCCGCACGAGGTCGTCGACGACGGATGCCGCGAGCGCGAGCGCCTCGTGCTCGGCCCGGGCCGATCGGGGTGGGGCCTGAGCCGCGGCGAGCTGGGCCGCGATCGCGGGCCACGCGGCATCCGCGTCGCGCCGCGCGAGGTGGACGCACCGCAGGCACGGACCCGCCCCGGGCCGCACGAGCGGGCCGACCTCCCATCCGCGCTCGTCGGAGACCACCGCCAGGTGCGGCACGTCGGCGGCCAGCCACGGCAGGTGCGCCCCCGGGGCGATCACCCAGGCGCCGATGAGGACCCCGATGTCGGCGTCGCGCGGGTCGATCGCGTCGGCGTCGACGGCGCGGTGACCCATCCGGGCGACGAGGCGGACGAGCGGGGCGATCGCCGCGCCGTCGCCGCCGATCGCGACCACGGCCTGGCGGTCAGGCTCGGCCTCGTGCCCGGCGTAGGGCAGGAACGCCGGTTCGAGCCGCTCGAGCAGCGCGTCGACCTCGGCCTCGCTCGCACCGAGCCCCGTGCCGATCGTCCGGAGCGTGGACACGGACGCGCCCGAGGACAGCGCGCGGAGCAGGCCGAGTTCGGCCGGCCCGGGGTCGACGAGCACGGCCGTCGGCCGTGCCCCGCCGAGCTGCAGTTCGCGCGGCGAGCGCCAGACCAAGGGGAGTGCGGGATCCAGTCGCGGCGTCATGCCGGAAGCATGCCGCAGGCCGGCGGAGCACGTCGGGCTCCCTCCACAGGGGGCCCGGAGCGCGGGCGGTCAGGCCCGCTCGTCGCCGGGCGCGCCCTCCTCGTCATCGCCCGCTGCGCTCTCCTCGTCATCGCGCGCTGCGCTCTCCTCGTCATCGCCCGCTGCGCCCCCCTCGTCGGAAAGCTCGCCGCGGAGGAGCGCCTCGAGCGCCTCGTCGAACTCGGCGTCGGCCTCGCCGCCGGCCTGGCCGCCGGCCGCGAGCCGGGCCGCGAGCGGCGCCGGGTCGTCGAGGTCGGTCGCAGTCGGCAGCAGGTCGGGATGCGTCCACAGTGCGTCGCGTGCGGAGACGCCCACGGCCTCGGTGACGGCCCGCCACATCGCCGCGGCATCCCGCATCCGGCGCGGCCGCAGCTCGAGCCCGACCAGCGTCGCGAGTGCGGACTCGGCCGGTCCGCCGGTCGCGCGGCGGCGGCGGATGGTCTCGGCGACGGAGTCGGACTTCGGCAGGCGGGCCGTGGCATCCGCCGTCACCACGTCGACCCAGCCCTCGACGAGCGCGAGCATGGTCTCGAGCCGGGCGAGCGCCGCCTCCTGCTCGGGGCTCTTCGGGCGGAGGAGTGCGCCGTTGGCGACCGCGTCGCGCAGTTCGTCGGTGTTCGACGGGTCGAAGCCCTCGGCCAGCTCTTCCAGCCGCTCGACGTCGACGTCGATGCCCCGCGCGAACGCGGTGATCGCGGTGATCAGGTGCAACCGCAGCCACCGGGCGTGCCGGAACAGCCGGGCGTGCGCGAGCTCGCGCACGGCGAGGTACAGCTCGACCTGGTCGTTCGGGATGTCGAGGCCCTCGCCGAACTCGGCGACGTTCTGCGGCAGCAGCGCGGCGCGGCCGTCCTCCAGGAGCGGCAGGCCGACGTCGCCGCCGGAGACGACCTCGGTCGAGAGCTGGCCGACGACCTGCCCGAGCTGCATGGCGAACATGGCGCCGCCGATGCCCCGCATCATCCGGCTCGCGCCCTGGATCATGGAGCGCAGCTCCTCGGGCGCCTGCTCGCTCATCACCCGGGTGAGCGAGTCGGCGATGCTGAGCGCGACGGGCTCGGCAAGCTGCGACCAGATCGGCAGCGTGGCCGCGGCCCACGAGCGCCGCGTCAGCAGCTCGGGCGTGCCCGGCAGGGCCGTGACATCCACCACCTCGTCGAGCCAGAGCGCTGCGAGGTCGAATGCGGCGTCGAGCCGCTCGGCCTCGGCGGGCTCGACCTGGCGCTGGCCGGCCGACGCCCGCTGCTCGGCCTGCCTGAGCGCGAGCGACCAGTCGATGCCCTCGTCCTCGGACCGCTGCATGGCCTGCTGCAGCTGGCTGAAGATCGCCGCGAGGCTCGCCGGATCGCTCGGCAGGCCGGCCGCGTCGGCGAGCTTCGACGGGTCGATGCCGCCCGACCCGGACAGCAGCTCGCGGAGCATGTCGCGGAACTCGTCCTCGGGGTTCCGGTCGCGTTCCTCGTCGCCTTCGGCCACTCGGGCCACCTCCCTCGTTCGGCATTCCACGCTACCGCCGCCGCCCCGCTTCCTTCCCGGGAAATGGCCTAGGCTGACCTTCCGGGTGTCCGCCCGTCGCGAACAGCGCCGGCCCCGGTGGGGTCGCCATGCGGCGCCCACGGAAAGGATGTCGGCGCATGTCGCTGTTCGGGCCCGGGTCGGGTGGGGCGCCTGCGAGCCCGCGATCGCGGCGCGAGCGGATCGGATGGGCCGCGGTCTGCATCGCCGTCGTCATCGGCCTCGTCTTCGCCCTGCTCCCGTCGCCGTACGTGATCCAGCAGCCCGGGCCGATCTACGACACGCTGGGCACGACCGAGGTCGACGGCGAGGAGATCCCGCTGATCGAGATCCCCGACGAGGAGACGCACGCCACCGAGGGGTCGCTCGATCTCCTGACGGTCGCCGCGGTCGGCCGTCCGGGTGCGACGCCGGGTTGGCTGGATGTCGCGGCCGCGTGGTTCGATCCGCGCCGCGCCGTCGTGCCGCTCGAGGCGGTCTACCCACCGGGGCTCAGCGAGGACGACCGGAACGCCCAGAACACGGCGCAGATGGTCGACTCGCAGCAGGACGCGATCGCCGCGGCGCTCGTCGAGCTCGGCTACGAGTTCCCGCGCGAGGTCGTCGTGCTCGGCGTCGGCGAGGGCACGCCCGCCGAGGGGGTGCTCGAGGAGGACGACGTCATCGTCGCGGTCGACGGCGTCGAGGTGCACTCGGTCGACGAGCTGCGCACCGCGCTCGGCGAGCACGGCACCGAGACTCCCGCGCAGCTCGAGGTGCTCCGCGACGGCGAGACGCTCGTGCTCGAGGCGACCCCTGAGGCGGTCGGCGGGCAGGCGGTGCTCGGGGTGGGGGTGCGCATGCGCTACGACTTCCCGATCGACGTGCAGATCCGGCTCGATGACGTCGGCGGGCCGAGCGCCGGCATGATGTTCGCGCTCGGCATCGTCGACAAGCTCACGCCCGGCGCGATGACCGGCGGCGACCAGGTGGCCGGCACCGGCACGATCGACTCGGATGGCGCGGTCGGCGGCATCGGCGGCATCCGCCAGAAGCTCTGGGCCGCCCACGACGACGGCGCCGACCTGTTCCTGGCGCCGCAGGCGAACTGCGACGAGGTGGCCGGCAACGTGCCCGACGGGCTCGACGTGTTCGCGGTGACCACGCTCGAGGAGGCGCGCACCATCGTGGAGACCGCCGCCGAGGGCGGCGAAATGGCGTCCTTCGCCCGCTGCGCGGCGTGACCTGAGCGTTATCCGGTGCCCAGCGGGCCCGCAGCCTTTGCACGTATGCCGACCATAGGATGGATACTCGACCCCGCCCCGACCCCGAATGAGGCCGAGAGTGTCCACAGCACAGCCGCAGGAACCGAGGATGCCGCGCCGTCGCGCGCCGATCGCGATCACGATCGGCATCGTCGGCGCGCTCGTCGTCGCCTTCTTCGTGTTCGCCGGCATCTACGCCGACGTGCTCTGGTACCAGCAGCTCGGGTTCGTCGAGGTCCTCGCGACCGAGTGGATCGCCCGGATCGTCCTCTTCCTCATCGGCTTCGCCGCGATGGCGCTGCCCGTCTGGATCTCGATCCAGGTCGCGTACCGCACGCGCCCCGTCTACGCGAAGCTCAACTCGCAGCTCGATCGCTACCAGGAGATCTTCGAGCCGCTGCGCCGGCTGGCGATGTACGGCATCCCGATCGTGCTCGGCATCTTCGCGGGTGTCTCCACCGCGAGCCGCTGGGATTCGGTGCTCGTGTGGCTGAACCGCACGCCCTTCGGCACGAACGACCCGCAGTTCGGCCTCGACGTCGGCTTCTACGTGTTCGAGCTGCCGTTCTACCGCTCGATCGTGGGCTTCGCCTCCGCCGTGGTGCTGCTGTCGGGCCTGCTCGTCATCGCCACCAACTACCTCTACGGCGCCATCCGCGTCAGCGGTCGCGAGGTCGTCATCTCGAAGGCCGCGCGCATCCAGATCGCGATCACCGCGGGCCTGTACCTTCTCCTGCAGGCCGTCAGCATCTGGCTCGACCAGTACGCCACCGTGACCGAGGCGGGTTCGCTGATCACCGGCGCGTCGTACACCGACGTGAACGCGACCATCCCCGGTCGGCAGATCCTCGCCGTCATCGCGGCGGTCGTGGCGGTGCTCTTCCTCATCACCGCGATCCTCGGCCGTTGGCGCCTGCCCCTCATCGGTGCCGTGCTGCTCATCGTGTCGAGCCTGCTCATCGGCTCGCTCTACCCGTGGGTCGTGCAGCGCTTCCAGGTCGACCCGAGCGCGCGAGCGCTCGAGGCGCCGTACATCGAGCGGAACATCGAGCTGACGCGCGAGGCGTTCGGCGTCGCCGACATCGAGGAGACCCCCTACGAGGCGAAGACCGACGCCGAGCCCGGCGCGCTCCGCGAGGACGCCGCGACCACGGCGAGCATCCGCCTGATGGATCCCGCGGTGATCAGCCCGGCCTTCCGCCAGCTCGAGCAGTTCCGCCAGTACTACCAGTTCCCCGAGACGCTCGACGTCGACCGGTACGAGATCGACGGTGCGACGCAGGACACGGTCGTCGCCATCCGCGACCTGAACCTCGAGGGCCTGGGCGACGCGCAGACCTGGTTCAACAGCCACCTCGTCTACACGCACGGCTACGGACTCGTGGCGGCCGCGGGCAACCAGCGGTCGAGCGACGGCCAGCCGGTGTTCATCCAGTCGGGCATCCCGTCGACCGGCACGCTGCCCGAGTTCGAGCCGCGCGTGTACTTCGGCGAGAACTCGCCCGACTACTCCATCGTCGGCGCGCCCGAGGGCGAGCAGCCGATCGAGCTCGACTTCCCCGCCGGAGGCGAGGGCGAGCCGCAGCAGACCACGTTCGCCGGCGACGGCGGGCCGCAGCTCGACAACATCTTCACCAAGCTCGTGTACGCGCTGAAGTTCCAGTCCGAGCAGATCTTCCTCTCCGACCAGGTGAGCAACGACTCCCAGATCCTCTACGACCGGTCGCCGATCGAGCGCGTGCAGAAGGTTGCGCCGTTCCTCACGCTCGACAGCGACACGTACCCCTCGGTGGTCGACGGCCGCATCGTGTGGATCGTCGACGGCTACACGCTCTCCGACCAGTACCCGTACTCGAACAAGGTCAGCTACAGCGAGGCGATCTCCGACAGCGAGGGCGTGCAGCAGCCGCTCGCCTTCGACGAGGTCAACTACATCCGCAACTCGGTGAAGGCGACCGTCGACGCGTACGACGGCTCGGTGACGCTCTACGCGTGGGACACCGAGGACCCGATCCTCGAGACGTGGCAGAAGGTCTTCCCGTCCGCCATCGAGCCGATGAGCGAGATGTCGGGCGAGCTGATGAGCCACGTGCGCTACCCGGCCGACCTGTTCAAGATGCAGCGCGCCGTGCTCGGCCGATACCACGTCACCGAGGCCGACGCGTTCTACTCGCGCGAGGACGCGTGGACCACGCCGCTCGACCCGACGCAGGGCCAGGCGAGCACGCTGCTCCAGCCGCCGTACTACCTGACCATGCAGATGCCCGGGCAAGAGGTGCCGACGTACTCGATCTACTCGACCTTCATCCCCGAGGCGCGCGGGTCGGCGAGTCGCAACGTGCTGCGCGGCTACCTGGCGGTCGACTCGAACGCCGGCTCCGAGGACGGCGAGCGTGCCGAGGGCTACGGCAAGCTCAGGTTGCTCGCCCTGCCCGAGGACGACAACGTGCCCGGCCCAGGCCAGGTGCAGAACACCTTCAACTCCGATCCGACCGTGTCGCAGTCGCTGAACCTGCTGAAGCAGGGCCAGTCCGACGTGATCAACGGCAATCTGCTCACGGTGCCCGTCGGCGGAGGCCTGCTCTACGTGCAGCCGGTGTACGTCCGCTCGACGGGTGAGACGAGCTATCCGGTGCTGCAGAAGGTGCTCGTCGCGTTCGGCGACCAGATCGCGTTCCAGGACACGCTCGACGAAGCCCTCAACGTGCTGTTCGGCGGCGACTCGGGCGCGGCGGCGGGCGACGAGGAGGTCCAGCCGACCGAGCCGGGCACCACTCCGGAGGAGGGCACCGACCAGCCGGCGACCGAGGACACCGAACTGCAGGCGCTGCTGAACCGGGCCCGCCAGGTCCTCGAGGACAAGCAGCAGGCGCTCCAGGAGGGCGACTGGGCGGCATACGGCCAGGCCGACGCCGAGCTCGCCGAGATCATCTCGGAGCTCATCGTGCTCGCCGACCAGGGGGCCGCGTCCGAGACGCCGGCCACCGAGCCGCCGGCGACCGAGGCGCCGTCCGAGGGCTGACGGGCGTCGAGCTCACCGGCGGCGACTGGCTCGAGGGCAACCGGGCGAACTGGGACGAGCGCGTGCCGGTGCACGTCGCCTCGCCGTTCTACGACCGTGCGCGCCTTCGCGCCGGCGGGAGCCAGCTCGACCCGATCGCGGCGGCCGGCGTCGGGCGCGTCTTCCCCGATGGCCTCGACGGCGTGCGGGTGCTGCACCTGCAGTGCCACTTCGGCTCCGACACCCTGTCGCTCGTCATCGCGGGCGCCACCGCCGTGGGGCTCGACTTCTCGCGGCCGGCGGTCGAGGAGGCGCGGCGGATGGCGCAGGAGCTCGGCCTCGCCCAGCGTGCACGCTTCGTCGAGGCGAACGTGTACGACGCGCGGCACCGGTTGCCCGAACCCGAATCGTTCGACCTCGTGTTCACCACGTGGGGCACGATCGGCTGGCTTCCGGATGTCGCGGAGTGGGCCCGCATCATCGCCTGGTTGCTCAAGCCCGGCGGGCGGCTCTACTTCGCCGACGGGCATCCGGCCGCGTTCGTGTTCGACGGCGACGGGGGAGCGGGCGGCCTGCCGACCTTCGCCTACCCCTACACGTCGACCGAGGTGATCGAGTTCGACGACCCGAGCGACTACGCCGACCCCGAGGCGCAGCTGCAGCACGCGAAGACCTTCGAGTGGATGCATCCGCTCAGCGAGGTCCTCGGCGCCCTCCGCGATGCCGGCCTCGCGCTCGACGACCTCAGGGAGCACTTCGAGGTGCCGTGGCAGCTCTTCCCGGTCACGGTGCCGAAGGGCGACGGGATGTACGGCTGGCCGTCGCAGCAGTGGCTTCCCCTGTCGTACGAGCTCGTGGCGTCCCGGCCCTCTGCGGGTTGAGGAGAGGCGCAGCCGCGTTCCCCGTCGCTCGAGCAGGCGCGGAGCGGGCGTGTCGAGACCCGCCGCCACGCCCGGGCGCCCCGCTCGATTCGACGGCCCTTGATCCCCGTGCTAGTGTTATCTCTTGTGCCGCGGGGTGGAGCAGTTCGGTAGCTCGCTGGGCTCATAACCCAGAGGTCGTAGGTTCAAATCCTGCCCCCGCAACCAAGAAGACCCGGTCAGATTCGGTTTCTCGGTCCCTACAAAGGGAATTGAGAATGACTGACTCGGCACAAATCCGGCGCAGCGCCACGCTGCGCCGGATTTTTCTTTCTCTCCGTGAGGTGCGCCTCGGGGGTTCCGTGTGGGCCGCGAGTTGCGGTACCGGCTCTCGGAGGTGCAGGCGTGGGTCGAAGGGATGGAAGCACACGATCACGCTGCCGATCTGGTCGAAGGCGCCCTCCGTTGAGCGGCCGCGGCCGCCTCGAGATCGGAACGTACGGCGACATCAGCACGACGCGCACGAGCAGTGGCACTGTGCGAGCGGAAGCCCTGTACCGCGACGGCGATGGGATGGTCCGGAAGGTAACCGCTACCGCAGTGACGGCGAAGCAGGCCAAGCAGAGCCTGCGACTGAAGCTTCGACGGCGCAATACCGCGACCGGATTCGGGGTCGCCCTATCGCCGGAGAGCACTGTCGCCGAACTCGCCGAGGCGTGGATGGAGGATGTCCGAGTTCGCTCAGACCTCGCGGCAGGAACGAAGGATCTCTATCGCCGGGAGCTGAACAGCCTCGTCCTGCCGACGTTCAAGACCTTCCGCCTGCGCGAAGTCACCAGCGGCCGAGTGGACCAGTTCCTGAAACGCCAATTGCTCGTCTCGTACGCGCCTCGGCACAGCCGAGTCGTGCTCAATCTCATGTTCGGCTACGCACTCCGACACGAGGCGCTGCATCGGAATCCGGTCGTGGGCACCGCGCGACTCAACCAGCCAGTCAGCAAACCGGTCGCCTTGAGCTTGGACGAGCTGCAGCTGGTCCGTCAGGCCGTCGCGTCATGGCGCAGCGGGCTGTCGGTGAGCGGCCCGCGTCCCGACGGCCAGGTGCGTGACGTCATCGAGGTGATGCTCGGGACCAGCGATCGAATCGGTGAAGCGCTCGCGCTTCGCAAACGCGACGTCGACGACACCGTTTCGCCGATGCAGGTCACCGTGGCCGGGACGCTCGTGGTGATCAAGGGTCGCGGTGTGTATCGGCAGGATCACGCGAAGACATCGTCTTCGCACCGCACGCTGCAGGTTCCAGACTTCACGGCAGAGGTGCTTCGCCGACGGCTCGCCCACCTGCACGATGCCGACGGTGACCAGCTGCTCTTCCACACCCGGGTCGGAACACCGCTTGCCCCGAACAACGTGCGGCGCACGCTGAGAAAGATGCTTGACGTCGCCGGCCTCTCCTACCTCAAAGTCACCCCACACACCTTCCGGCGCACCGCGGGAACGGTCATCGCGCGCGCAACCGATGTGGAGACGGTCGCGGATGTCCTCGGGAATGGTCCCGAGGTCGCCAAGAAGCACTACATCGAGCCCGAGGCGCCGAAGCCGATCGCATCGCCGGCGCTCTATCTGCAGGACTTGGCCCCGCGATTGCAGCTCACCACTGCACGCCGCTCATGACCCCGCGGTAAAGTCGTGCGGGCTTTTCCCGCCTGCATTCGTCACGGCCACAGCAGGGGAAGCGCGGCCCCGAGCCGTGAGGTTCGGTGGGATGGCCGATGCGGCCCTACGTGTCGCGCTCGATGTTCGGTCTGGGAAGCACAGCGGTAGCTTCGGGCTACGCCAGTCCCGCGGCTTTCAAACCCTCGACGACCCGCTCGATCCGCTGTGCCTCGCTGCGAATCTCGTAGAACCCGTCCGCCTTCACCTCGGACCACGCATGTTGGAGTGCGACGAGTTCCCATCGTTCATTGAATACCGGTGAGCCAGACGCTGCGCTCTCCGTACCCGTCAGGTACTGCACGACATCGTCTCCAACGAAACGGACGTTCTGGAGCATCCCGATCGTCTTCGACGCTCCGTGGGGATGCTGGATGACATGGACGCGGTCGCCCGGTCGGACTGCGCCCGAGCCGGTAAGCCCAATTGTGGCTGCTGTCTCGGGTATCTGTCCGTCCAGCTTGATCACCGCCCAGTCATGGATTGGGTCACCGACGATGCTTTCGGGATCGCCGGACAGTATGGTCGGGCTCTCCTGGGTCCCGTCGGACGAGCGCTCGTAGCCGAACCACGCCTCGACCGCTGTTGCCCGCGGATTGGCTCCGATGCGGTCAAAGAGCACGTGATGGTTGGTGAGGACACTATTCGCATTGATACGGAACGCAGTTGCGTAATATTCTGCGCTCGACAGCGCGACGCGCAATCGGCAGACGCCAGTGCTTAGCTCCAGTCCACGGCGCAAGAATCCGATGTCGAGGTTAGTCGCTTCCGCCGCGAGAATCTTCTTCTGGCCTATGTCCTCGAAACCGTGCCATTCCGTTGGCTCGAGGGGAGCGGGGGGAGCAACAATGGGAGATGGCGCGAGCAGTTCGTCGATTCGCTCGGCGACGGCGTAATCGCCTTGATCCTTGATTGAGTGCAGGAGGGCTTTCAGCTTCGCTTGCTGGAAAGTACGCCCGAGAATGTCACGCCACACCCATTTCATTGGCTGATCCCAGTCGAATTCCGAAGCATCGACGTTCGCGAGCGCCAGAAAGTAACGAACGGGTTGCTTGCTCTGGTAACTCGCCGTGAGCAGACCCAAGAGTTCACGCACTGCTGGATCGGAGAAGTCGAGCGGAGGCGGTCGATCGAGGAAGGACGTCATGAGGCTCCAGTCCCATGGGACATGCAAGATTGCTCGATCTGAGTGGTCGATCGCGACCCGGCTCAGCAATCGTGGCAGTAGGCATTCTCTCATGCGCCGCTACGAGAAACGACAGTTGAGTCCCGCATAGTGGTGTAGCGCACCGGTGATCGAGCTCGTCGCTACTGACGTGAGCGCGGCCACCGTGTGATCCTTCGAGGAATCTCCTACAACCCACTCGAACGGAATCAATCACGATGACCGCACCTCATATTCTCGACCCTGCCGGCCTGCCGGCCTGCCGGCCTGCCGGCCTGCCGGCCTGCTCGGCGAAGCCCTCACGGATGCGTCCCCGGATCTGATGCGCACCTGCTGCAGACCATGGGTCGGCACGATCGACATCGCGATCCCGAAGCTGCGCACCGGGACGTACTTCCCGGAGTGGTTGCTCGAGACCCGCAAGCGGGCCGAGTCCGCCATGATCACCGTTGTCGCCGACTGCTACCTCGCCGGCGTGTCCACCCGCCGGATGGACAAGCTCGTCAAGACCCTCGGCATCCACTCCCTGTCGAAGTCGCAGGTGTCGCGGATGGCCGCCGACCTGGACGAGCACGTCGACCAGTTCCGCCACCGGCCCCTCGGTGACGCGGGCCCATTCACGTTCGTCGCCGCGGACGCGCTGACGATGAATGTCCGCGAAGACGGCCGGGTGATCAACGCCGTCGTGCTCATCGCGACCGGCGTCAACGCCGACGGCCGCCGCGAGGTCCTCGGCCTGCGGGTCGCCACATCAGAGACCGGGTCGGCGTGGAACACGTTCTTCGCCGACCTCGTCGCCCGCGGCCTGACCGGCGTGCGGCTGGTCACCAGCGACGCCCACCAGGGGTTGAAGGACGCGATCGCGGCGAACCTGCCCGGCGCCAGCTGGCAACGATGCCGCACCCATTACGCGGCCAACCTGATGTCCGTGACGCCGAAGAGCATGTGGCCAGCGGTCAAGGCGATGCTGCACTCGGTCTACGACCAACCCGACGCCGACGCCGTGCACGCCCAGTTCGACCGGCTTCTGGACTACGTCGACGGCAAGCTCCCCGCCGTGTTCGAGCACCTCGATGCCGCCCGCGCCGACATCCTCGCCTTCACCGGGTTCCCCGAGGGCCTCTGGTCACAGATCTGGTCAAGCAACCCGAACGAGCGCCTGAACCGCGAGGTCCGACGCCGCACCGACAGCGTCGGCATCTTCCCCAACCGCGACGCGATCGTCCGACTCGTCGGCGCGGTCCTTGCCGAGTAGACCGACGAATGGGCCGAAGGGCGCCGCTACCTCGGACTGGCAATCCTCGCCCGAAGCCGCCTCACCCTCCTCCCCGACACCGGGAGCGAGGTGAACGCCGACACCATGCTCGAACTCAGCGCCTAACCACCCACATCGAAGGACACCGCGCTACACCACCACCAGGGACTTGACCGAAACGACAGGCGCCATGTGATCGTCCGTGTGCGGATGTTCGGCCGAGGGCAAACTACTGAGCGTTTGGCTGCTCCCTCAAAGCGGCTGGTCGCTGGTCCGTTGAGATCGAGGCGCCCCCTCCACCGCTCGTCGCGCTACACATAGCCCGGCATTGCAGAGCCGCCCTTGTTGGGAGGATGGGCCCCTAGCGCCTCGTCGCCGAACTCGTCGAGCTGACACAGTCTCGTCAGATCCGCGGCCGCGAAGGTGGCGTGAATCACCCCGAGGTCACATCACGCATGGCCAGCGCAGGAAATTTCCCATCCTGGAGAGGCCTCCGCCCTTACCCCATCCCGAGACCCCGCAGCGCCCGTCCCTCTCATTTGTAAGAGCGCCGCATTGACGCGCCATCCGATGCCCGCCATTCTGGGGAGGACCTCACCATGAGGGGGGCTTATGGTGCGGATCGAACTAGAGCGCGTGCGCGGCCGCCGGATCGAATACGTCGGCACGCGGCCGACCATCCGGGAAGCGGGGTGAACGATGTCGTTCTACAACGAGCCGTTCCGTCTGAGTGATCCGCGCGCCAAGGAGTTGCTGGCGATCACTTCCGCCGGAATCGGCGCGAAGCGGTCGATGCAGGACTTCATCGAGCGCATCGGCGTCTCTGTCCTAAGCATCGAGTGGGAAGGACCCGTCAGCGAAGTCTGGCCCGACGCGCTGGACGCCGTCGCCAAAGAGGGGAGGCTGAGGCAGTTCATGCTTGCTGCGCTCGAGGACGTGAATTTCACATTCGCGCACGGGCGGATCCAGGCGCTGCTCGCGGAATGCGATGCGGAGGCGGCGGCGGAGGCTCAGGGAGCCGATCCGCAGGCAGTGATCCAGGGCGGCGGCAACCCGCAGGCATCGCCTGCCTCAGATCCCGTTCCTTACAGCCCGGTCGCCGCAGCGAACGGACGACCGTGGTTCGAGGACTTTCCGCTCGACTTCACACGTCAGGACACACGTTCGGTCGAGGAGCTGCTCATCGCCGGCTATCCGTTCAATATGGCGGCGCTCTCGTTAGCAGTGAACGCAGGGCTCAATCCCGCCCACCTTAACCAGATGGCGCAGGTCCGATTCCTGATCCGCGAGATCCTCGAAGAGGCGCGACAGGCGGATCGCCTGCCGCAGTTGCTCGCGGAGGTACTCGGGGATCCCGGCCAGGCGGCGATCCATCCAGGACTCAGCGCGACCATCGCCGGTCACGAGGCGACGATCCAGGCCGCCGCCCTTCATCGGAAGCCCTCTCTCGCAACTATGGCACTGCTGCCTCCGAGCGTCGAAGTGTGGCGGGCCGACGCCGAGACCGCCGAGCCCCTCGCCGCGCCTGGCCTGGAGAAGATCATCAATGCCGCGGCTGGATTTGCAGATCCCGCGGTATTCCGGTTGCGGCTCGTGGAGGCCGAGGCCCGCACCGCTCGGATCGAGATCGGCGGCAAAGCCAAAGGCACCGGCTTCCTGATCAGTCCGCAATTGCTTCTGACGAACTGGCACGTGGTCGCGGCGGGCGCACACGGGGCCGTGGCGAGATTCGACCACAAGTCGAACGGGCGCGACGCTGAACCCGAGAAGGGGCGTGCGGTGCCGTTCGCCGAGGATTGGCTCGTCGCTCACAGCGAGTTCGCCGCACGTTCCGTCGAGCTCGGTCCAGACGGGCCGCCAGACGGATACTGGGACTTTGCGATCGTCCGACTCCGCGAGCCGGTTGGATCCCAGACCATCGGGGCTGACCCCGTGGTGGATGCCGCGCAGGCACGTGGCTGGTACGCCCTTGATGGCGGTGCATACGACTTCGCCGACGCGGAACCGATCCTGATCCTTGGCCACCCGCAGGGCAGACCCGCCCAGCTGTCGTACGCGAGCCCGGCGCACGCCCGAGTGACCAAACACGAAAATCGGGTGCGGTACGAGACGAACACCGAAGGCGGCTCGTCGGGATCGCCGGTCTTCAACCGGGACTGGCGGGTCGTCGCCCTGCACCACGGCGCCGGCCCAACCTCGACACCCGGCGAGTTCGATCAGCAGGCGAGCGGCTTCAACCAAGGAATCCCGGTGTCCGGTATAGTCACCGAGCTGCGTGCGCAGCTGGCGGGTCGGAGCGAGCTGGCTGAACTGGGACTTGAGTGATGGATGACGCCCGCCAAAGGGGCCCTGCTGCGCTGGGTGGGACTGGGGTAAGCCATGTCTTTTTGGACTGAGCCATTCAGGCTGGGCGACCCACGCGCCAAGGAGCTGCTGGAGATCGCATCGATCGGCTTCCGCGAGAAGAGGCCGATGGAGCACTTCGTTGAGAGCATCGGCGTCTCGACCACCGGCATCGAGTGGGAGGGACGCGTCGACGACGTTTGGCCCGACGTGCTGGAGACCGTTGCCAAGCAGGGCAAGCTGAGGGCATTCGCAGAGGCGGCGCGCGACGACAAGAACTTCACGCTCGTACAAGGCCGGATCCAGGCGCTCATGGCGGCGTGCGACAGCCAGGCCGGGGTGGAGTCCCAAAGTCCCTATCTGACGAGCCTCGATGGCGGGGCCAGCAACGAGAAGCACTTCCAGCGTTCGCAGCTCGATGCACTGATCACGGCCGTCGCCCAGGCGGCGGCTGCTGCGCCTGATTTTGGAGTGCCGGGCGCGCGCGAGTCCAAGCGTGCCTTCGCGTCGGGCGCCGGCGAGGCCTTGGTGGCTGACCTGGAAACTCGTGCGCGGAGCGACACACAGAGGGCCGCGGCCCAGCTTGTGCGCACCTGCTTCGACCATCAATCGAGGATCGCCGAGCCCGGATATGCCTTCCGCGATGCGCTGCTCGCACAGATGAGGATCGCGTACCGCGCGTCGGATGCCAAGGACGCGGAGAGCTTTGTGGTGCGTGGGCTGCTGCCGACGCTCGATCGCCTCGCGCTCGAGACCGAGCGCGGTCAGGAGAACGGACCGCTCTATCGCTTCGTCGCAAGTCTTGAGTCCCTCACCGGGGCCAGCCTCGACAGCTGGTTCGCTGGCGAGCTCAACGACGATGAAACCCAGCGGACGAGAGCGGGTGCGCGGGTGGTACCTCCACCGCCGCGGGAATATCTGGTGTTCGACCTTCGATTCGTGCGGCAAGGCACTGCGGAGCAGGAATGCAAGCTCATCGTTTATCGATGGGTGGAGAACACCGAAACCGGGGCCGGAAGGTGGGAGCAGTGCGAGCATGTGCCGTGCCCGCCGAGCCCGGAAGGCATTAAAGCCGCCATGGAACCCGTACTCGCCCGCTTCGAGAGCACGAATGTCTCGATCGGCATCATCCTTCAGCGGGAGCGCTTCGCATGGCAGCCCGAGAAGTGGAAGTTCGATCCGTGGGATGAGGGCGAGTTCACCCTGCAGTCGGAATATCCTGTCGTGCTGCACAGTGCAGATCGCATCTATGCCCGGAGACCCACGACTCGAGAACGGTGGGCGCAACGGCTGGCGTCGATCCGGGCATCCTTCGACACCGAAGTTCCCAAGATCGAGTGGATCGGCCCGCAGTCGCTGACCATCGATTCCGGGGCGAAAAGGTACTCCTGCATTGTGCTGGAGCCAGCGTTTTCGATCACCACGGGCGTTGATTCCCGCGACGCGCTCAATGCCGCGATCCTCGCCGGCGTGCCGTTCATCTTCTGGTCCGACGATGAGCCGCACGACCCAGTGACCGCCATGAGCAGAGTCGAGCGGTTCATTCAGAGGGGTCTTGGAGACCTTCCCGAACGCCTCATGCTCGAGCGATCGGAGTTGCAGGCGACAACGGGGTACTCCCTGCGGGTGATCTGGGACGACAAGGTCAGGCTGCCTACCGAGCGCACGCTTCTACAATCCCAAGCTAAGGAGTCCTATGGATAACTGGACGGTCTACAGCGGTTCAGGGAGCCCGAATGAAATCGACATCCCGGCCGGGCCCCCGTGGCGTGACTTCTCCGCGAAACGCTCGCTGTCCGGCCGACCTTTCAAAGCGACCCGCAGAGTCGTCGAGGCTGTCAATGCCGCGTTGCATCTGCGACGGCCACTGCTGCTGACGGGCAATGCCGGATCGGGCAAGTCTTCGCTCATCGACTCGGTCGCTCGGGAACTCATGCTAGGGCCCGTGCTCGAGTGGCATGTCACCTCCTCCAGCACTCTTGCCGACGCGCTGTACCGTTATGACGCGATCGGACGCCTTCATGCGCATGGTCTGCAGGAGAAGGGCTCCGAGCCGCCGCCGATCTCGGACTTCCTGCGCCTCGGCCCGCTCGGAACGGCCCTCGTCGCGCGTGGGCGTCCGCGGGCCTTGCTCATCGATGAGATCGACAAGAGCGACATCGACCTGCCGAACGATCTCCTCAACACATTCGAGCGTGGCGAGTTCGAGATCCCTGAATTGGCCCGGCTGAAGCGCGTATCGGTCGCCGTTCGCGGATACCTCGATGACGAGGACGACTACGAGATCGTCGACGGCAAGGTGCAGTGCACCGAATTCCCGTTCGTGGTGCTCACGAGCAACGGCGAGCGCGACTTTCCCGCTGCCTTCCTGCGTCGCTGCATCCGATTGAGGATGCCGGACCCCACGCCCGATGAGCTCACCGCCATCATCCAGGCGCACCTGAACGACCCCAAGAAGTTCAATGAGTACAGCACGGTCATCGGCACGCAGATCGACGAGTACGTGAAACTCAGAGAACAGAGTCCAGCTCATCTTGCGACCGATCAGCTCATGAACGCCGTCTACCTCGTCACAGGTGCGGCGCGAGATGCCGAAGATCGTGAGCACATCGTCAAACTCATCCTCAAGGAGCTCAGGAGCGACACGGCCGAGGGACTTAGTGATGAACCATGAGCGATCGATTCACCGGCTGACATCGGCCCTACGGCAGGCGGGCGTCCTCACGGAATGGCAGGACATCGCCGACATCGTCTGGCTTGCCCAGCGACTGGGGGTCTCCGGCACAGAGTTGCACGAGGAGGAATTGCCTGCATCCTCCGAGCAGGAACCGGCAACCGACGCTCCAGCGCCTGCCGTTGCTGCTCCGAAATCGGATCCTCAGCGACGGCCGCGCGCGCCGCAGACGAAACTTGCCGAGGGCACCCCGCGCATCGTCCCTGCCGCAAATGTGAATGCCGACGCGGCAGCCGGGGTTGCGATCGTCGCGCCGCATCGTTTCGCGCTGCCGCGACGTGGCGAGTTCGAACGTGCGCTGCGACCGCTCAAGAAGCGGCAGCGTTCGGGTCGGCGCCGAGAGCTCGACGTCATCGCAACGATCGAGCAGTACTCTGATACGGGCGTTCTCGTGCCGATTCTGCGGCGGGAGAAGGAACCGTGGCTCGACATCGCCGTCGTGTTCGACGGCAGCCCGACTGTTTCGGTGTGGAAGGACACCGCCGACGCGTTCGCTGATCTGCTCGAACGTTCCGGGGCCTTCCGCCATGTCGGACGCTGGACGATCGACTCTGAGAACGGGCGGCTGCGCATCCGGAGTGCGGCTGGGGTCCTCCTCGGCGTCAATGAGCTCGCCGACCACTCCGCGCGCCGGCTTCTGCTGGTGCTGACCGACGGCGCGGCGGCGATGTGGGCCGAGGAGCCTATCTGGAAGGCCCTCCGATGGTGGGGGCGGTGGTCGCCGACGGCCATCCTTCAACTGCTCCCTCCCCACGCCGCTGCCCGCACGCATGTCGGTACCGGACTGTTCCCCGCGCGAGCGCATTCCGCCGCGGCACCGAGCGCCAAGCTCAGCTTCGATCAGCCGTGGTGGGCGGCCGGTGATCGAATCGAGGAAGTCGTTCCCGTCGTTCCCTTGTCGGCGGCCGGCTTGGGAGAGTGGGCGCGTCTGATCGTGGCGAAGACAGGAGCGGTCGTCGATGTGATTCCTGTCGAAGCCTCGGGTGCGGCATCCACGTCCGATGCATCCGAGCCAGACTCGGCGACGGTCCGCGAGCTGCTCAACACAGGTCTCTCGCCCAGGGCGCGTCGACTCGGCGTGCTGCTCTCGGCGATCGATGCGTCGATGGATGTCGCACGCATCATCATGGAGAAGCTCATGCCGGAGGCCGAGCTGTCCGACCTCGCCGAGCTGTTTGCGATGGGCGTTCTGCGCAGCAGCGGGGATCGAGTGGAGTTCCACTCGATGGCCCAGGCCTTGCTTCGGGACGAGCTGACGCCATCAGACGCACTCCTGGTGTGGCTCGCGGTGACTCCCTACTTCGAAGCGCGCGGCCAGCACTCGCCCCTAGCCGTGGTGTATGGCGACGTCGAGACGGCGCTCGCAGCGGGTCAACCAGCGGGGTTCGACGTCGTGGCCGCCAAGGCCCTTGCGGATCGGCTCAGACTGTCGCAGCGCGCGCCTATGCCGCGGCCGAACCCCCGTGACGTCGATGGGCCGTTCGGCGTGGAGGCTACGTCGCCCGAACCAGCGGGCGCGCTGGTCGTTTCCGTCACCTCGACGCATTCGGACGGTGACGACGTCTTGCGTTGGGAGTACCGCGACCACGGGGAACTCGTCGTAGAGCTGACGGAACCGACCCGCGGCATCCGAAGTCTGGCGGTGCAGCTCGGCGACGCTCGGGGTCCCGGACAGTTCGTCGAACGGGCCACCGGGCTCGCTCATGCACTGCACCGGGCTATGCCGGCGCGATTAAGGCCGGCGCTCTCCGACGTCGCACGCTCGCCGGACGGGGCGCTGATCGTCCTCACCGACCTCCTCGACGTCCCGTGGCACATGCTGCCTCTCGAACCGAGATCTGTCGGATGGCAATCGAACGTCGGCTCGCGGTCGCCGGTCACGGTGCGCCCACCGGGATGGGCGAGCCTGCACAAGGGCAATGTTGTCGCCGACGACTTCGTTGTCGTGCTTCCCCCGCGCCGGAGCAAGACGCTTGCCGGCGCCCGCGAGGAAGAAGCCCATGAACTGTCCCAGGCGTTCGCCGTGCGAACGGTCTACGCCTCGGAGGAGGTCGCACCGGAGACAGCGAGCGGACCACAGGTGATCCACGCCACGGTCGCTTTGATGGAAAGCTTCGATCTCACCCGAGGGCCGCTGGTGTTCCTGAGCGTGGGCGTCACAGCTGCCTTCGTGACACGACTCCTCGAGGGAGGCGCCCGCGCCGTGGTCGCACCGATCTGGTCCGTGAATGCCCGGGAGGCGCGTCGGGTTGCGGAACGGTTCTACGGACATCTCGCTGACGGCTCGACGACATCCGAAGCGTTGACGCGAGTGCGGGCTGAGCTTGTCAGCGAGAGGTCGTCGCTCGCGGAAACCGTCCTCGCGTTTCAGCATTTTGGGGACCCGTCGCTGACAATCTCGTTCACACCGCCTTCGCACGCCGAGGCCGTGGACTCCCCGTCGGCCGTGTTCGGTGGCGCCATCGTGGTCGACCTCGGCACCGACCCCGAGGCGTCGAAGCAGCTGGACGGCATCATCCAATGGTTGACGGACTCGAGCGGCGCCGCCGTCGACGGGGCTGACGTCCGAGTAATCCGCGCGCCCGGGACGACCCTGGCGATCGCTGCTCTCGAACCATTTGCCTCCCTGCGCGCCGAGAACGGCAAACCCCTGTTCCTGCTCGTCAACGGAACGGCAGTCAGTACCCGCGGCGAGCCGCTTCTCAGCGTGGGCGATGCATCGGCTCCGTCGGCTGTCAGCCTCCGCGACATGGTCCGGTGGCTGGCAAGCATCCATCCAAGTGGTGTGTTCGCCGCCGCGCAGGACAAGTCGGCCGGGCGCGTCACTGCCGAGAGTTCAGGCGGCCTGATTCCGACCACCGGGCCCAACTCGGCCCCGTGGATGCTCGTCCGCTGGCCCGCGGGTCATCCTCGGTTCTCGACGATCCCCTGGGCGATCGATGAACTGCGCGGCACGCCGCCAGTGAGCGGCGACAGGTTGCGAGCAGCTCTGATGATCGCCCCCGAGGATCGAGCCGGACTGGACACCTGGGACGAGTTCACCCAGGTACTGAAGGACTCAGCCCCGCTTGCGGTACTGGCCGAGGCGCAGGTTGCACAGGAGAAGCTCGCTTCCGAGATCGAACGAAAGCAAGCGGACGAAGGCACATGGGGAGGGGTCACCGTCGAGGGGTCCGACCTCCAGCGCCTCATTATCATCCCCGGCGGTGAGTCGAGCGTAGGCGCCTCTTCGACTTCGGGTGTCCAGTCAGACAGCTTTTTCGAGATGGTCCAGATTGACGCAGGACCGTTTCTACGCGGCCCCACGGCCGAACAGGTGGAGGAAGCGCGCGGGTCCGGCGACTACGACGCGCGGCGAATTCCGACGCTTGCAACCGGAACGGTTGACCTCCCAGAGTTCAGCATCGGTCGGTTTCCAGTGACCAACCAACAGTGGGCAGCATTCGTGGCCAAGGGGGGTGGCTACGCGCCGCGCTACTGGGAAGCGAAGACTCCGCCCCCCGAGTTGGCGGATCATCCCGTCGTATGGGTGAGCTGGGCGGCTGTGCAGCGGTACCTCTCCTGGCTTTCCGACTCGACGGGCCTCGCCTACCGGCTGCCGTCGGCACTGGAGTGGGAGAAGGCTGCCCGGGGTACCGACGGCCGCCGGTTCCCCTGGGGGGACGAATTCGATAGCAGCCGCGTTCAATACGCTCGCCGGAAGACAGCCCCTGTATGGGCACACTCGCCCGCAGGCGATAGCCCGTATGGCGTTGCCGACACCGTGGGCAACACGAGAGAGTGGACCTCGTCCGTGAACCCAGCCCGACCGGGAGATACCCCAAATGTCACGGTGTGTGGAGGGGGTTTCCTTGCCTCCGCTCCCCTCGAGTTGTGGTGCTGTTATCAGACCATTATCTACGCAGGCCCCAAGGCTTCGATCGGCTTCCGCGTAGCGAGTGGGTGACGCCTCAGGATGCGGTTCCACGAGCCGACCATCGCCTACGTTGCCCGCCGCACTTCTGAAGGCAGGAGCAAGGCGACATCATCCGCTGCCTCAAACGCTACGCGATCCGCGAGGTCTACCACTTCGTCAAAGCGAACCCGACAACCGGCGAGATCAGGAGTTGACAACCATAGGAGCTTCAACGCCCTCGCCGAGACCGTGATTGGCCTGTTCAAGACCGAGGTGATCCGCCGCCGCGGAACCTGGCGCATCGTCGAGCAGGTCGAACTCGCCAACCTCGAGTACGTCTGGTGGTGGAGCAACTGCGGTTGCACGGAGAGATCGACCTGCGCACCCCGCTGGAGGTCGAGCACGCCTGTTACGCTGACCAAGAACCAGGCCTGGCGGCGACCGCCGGGCAGGGAAACCGATCGGAACGAAACCCAGGCCGAATCACGACGATGACACAGGCGTACGTCTTACGACGATGGTCATGGTGACAGTGATCCTTCCACTGGATGGCATCGCCAAGAGTCGGCGTCGGCCCGGGCGAGGGTCACTCCGAGGCAGTCCTGTAATGGGCCACGACCGCGGCAACGGTGGGGCATGCTTCTGATCAAGCCATCGAAATCGGCCGGGTCGGCGCCGGCTTCCGGCTCGATCGGACAAATCCCGGCAAAGGCACACCGCGACTACGGAGGCAGGCGACTCAAGAGTCACGATCGGGCAGGAGCGCCAGCACCAACTCTGCCAGCCAGCCCAGGCCAGTCACTTCGAGACTTACAGGGGGACTCACTCGGCGGACTTCTCCTATCAGGCACCTGCCCGCTTGTCGCCCGGTTCGGATCGATTCAACCGGCTTGCGTTGGCCTATTCAGTGGCTGGGCGGCCCCTCTGGCGCACCAACTGGCCATTCGAGCGTGTGCCCGCGCCCAGGGTAGGAGTAGACCCCACCTGGTCCCGAGCCTAGGAGCCTGGGCGGGTCCGGGAGAGGGTCGAGGAACGCGCACGTTCCCTTGGGCCATCCACCCGCGTGGGACGTCCAAACGGTCTCCGAGCCTACGGAAATGGTTGAGAAGAGCGCTCCGTCAAGCGCGGTTGCCCAGACCGCAGGGATGCCCCGAGGATCACCGCAGAGGCCGCCAATCGCGCCGTGACCCTGCGGCAATCGCACGCGTTCCCATGAATCTCCGAGTCTCCAGCAGTGGTAAAGGCCGCCCTCGTATTTCCACGCGAACCAGCCGAGCGACGTCGACGCAAGGCGCCAAGTGCCAATCACAGCATCGACTGGAGACATGTCACTCTGCTGACGGTTCCAGGCGTCAGACGGGCTGGCGCGCTCCCACAATCGCCCGTCCGCTGCGATTGCCACCCATCTGCCATCCGTCGACACGACGACGTCGGTGATACCGGGACCTGAAAGCCGATTGGGCCACGCCGAGCTTACCGCTAGATCCGCCGGGACATCGCGTGTCCAAGAGAGGTCGGACTCCAAGCGGCAGAGCCAACCCGACTGTGTGCGCGCCCAGACGCCGCCCTGGTCAATGCGGAGCCAGAATATTCCCCTGAATCCTGCCTCCTCAGGTCGCGTTGCATCCCATGTTCGCCCGCCGTCTTTCGTCAGCCGTACCGTGCCGTCTCCTGCACCGACAGCCATCTGACGCAACCCCGGGTCTCCAGCAGCGATTGCCTGTCCGCCGATACCAGCGATGTGCCACGTTTCGCCACCGTCGCGAGTGGTGTGCATAGCAAAGGGACTTATGGTCGCCCAAACCTGCGCCGCGGGCATGGCTGGCCGGCCAGATGGCATTCGAACCAGTCCCGTGCTGCGCGGGAGCCAAACATCAGACCCGCGATCCAGGCGAAAGACGCCAGTGCCGTCGGCCCCTGCATACACAGTGCCGTCACTCGCACGTGCTATTGACCAGCATCTCTGCCAGGGAAAACCCGAGCCCAGGTTTGTCCACGTCTCGCCACGATCCCGTGACCGAATTGGACCGTTAGCCGTCGCCGCGATCCACTCAGGTCCCTGCGCGAACAGATGGCGGACTGCTCCGCCCAGCCAACGAGCTTGGAACGTCTCGCCGCCGTCGATCGAGCGATAAAGTCCATCGTCGGTGCCCACCAGCAAGAGATTGCTGTCCTCCGCGTCACAAGCAATGTCGCGGACGGTCTCCTTGCCGGGACTGGCCATCGTCTTGAACGTCCAGAATGCATCGTCGGAACGGAACAACCGATGACCTGCTGCGACCCAGACGCGGCGCCAATCTCGTGGCGCGAACGCCGCAGCCGTCTGTGGCTCTTCGAGCTCGACCGAAAGCCATCGGCTCAATTCAGGCTCGAAGAATTGGAACCAACCCGGGACTCGACCGTCCGCGCGCTGCGCCTGCCGGGCGTCCGATCCCTCCGATGTTCCGGATGCGACGGTGGTCGCACCCGCGATGACGTCCCAAACGCGTCCCGTGGCGACGACGCGGGCATCCTCCACCAATGGATGACACTTCACCTGCCAGATCGGCACCTCGTTCTCTGTTTCCGTGTCACGGTGCCACGAGTCTCCGTTGTTGTCGGAGTGCCAGAGTCCGTCGTCGGCGCCCAGCCAGATATGGCCGGGGTGATGAGGGTCGAACGTGATGCAGTGAGTGCGGCTGCGATCGTCGGTACCGGCGCGCCCCAATTCGTTCCACGTCGCACCCCGGTCAATACTCCGGAATAGCCCGCCTCGGCTCGGCTCAGACCTGTTGAAATGCACAGAATCAGAGCAGAGGAGTCGGCTCGCATTCGTCGGATCCGCAGCGAGGGCTTCTATGGCGCCGCCGATTGGCCCTACCGCTCTCCATGATGGCGGTAGGTGCTCCGGGTGGAGAAGCGATCTGCGAGCGGCTTCAATTTCGCCCCGTGCCGCCGGGGTGTGATCGCCCAACCGATCGAACAGCAGATCAGTGATGAGGCCGAAACGACTCAACGCCGCACTGACGGCCTCAAGTAGCTCGCGAAATGTTTGTGGCCCCACCGGAAGTTCCGGCTCGACCCGGTCCCAACCAGGCGACGCCTGCAGGAAGGCGCGGATCGACGCAGCGGCCTCGATCCCATCACTACTGAACACCAATCTCAACACATTCAGTAATGTCGGGCCGGCGCCCTCCTGCGAATCTGACATCACGCCAGTCCTAATTCGTCCAGCTCTTGCCGACCCGCCAGCATAGAGCAAAATTCGCCAGCGTTGCTGTATGTCGGGATTCCCTTTGGTGGTCAAATTCGCCCGGCGCCGTCGTCGGGCCGCCAGCCTCGTGGAACGCGACGACTCGCCAATCGCGAATGAACACTGCCCATCCGACGATCCAGAGGTCGGTCAGCAGCGGCATACGCGCGCTCCTGCTCACCATCGCGCCCCCAGCACCGTGCGCACACGAACCGCCGTCCCATCGAACATTGTGCGCGTCACGCGCTGTCAGTATCCATGGTCTTGGGAGCGGCTGCAAGACCGAACGCTTCAAGGAGCCGCGGATACGCGACCGAATGGGTGTTCGTGACTCGGTTTGCATCCATCGCGGCTGCAGCAGGGTCGGTTAGTCCATGCAAATTCGCTTTAACTCGACCTTCTTCCTTCGTATCCTCAGTGAACCGCAGTGCCGTTATCGCGGGGTCATCGGCTCAGAGAATCTCAACGGATATCCGAAGCACGATATCCCAAGGCACGGACTCCACTGGTCGCCCGGCCTCACTTCGAGCGTGATATCCCCAGACTCCCACTCACGTCAACCGTTCGGCTCTCCTGAAGGCCACTTGGGTATAATGCGGTTACGACAACCGGCCTGTCGCGGGTGCCGTCAGTATGAAATCGTTAGACGCGCCGGTAATGCCCGCGATGTCCGGCGTAGGCACGGGCGCGCTCGTCACGCTGACGATGACGTCCTTTACCGGCTCACCGTCCGCGGAGAACCATCGAGCATCATCGGCGAGCCGTGGCCGACTTCCCCTCCGACACAATGCCTGACGATTGGGCCTCATGGGCCGGCGGCTTGGCGCACCTGCTCGGTTGCCGGTACCGAATCTTCGGCGACGCCAATGGACTGCCCGAAGCCCGCTCTCCCTCTTCAATCGCGCGTTGAGCGTCGTCGACCCGGCGCGTAACCCTCGCCTATATCGCGATCTCCAGGTGGCCAAGGGAACCGTGGCCCACGCGCACCAGGACTGAGAGCTCTCCGCAACAGCCCACGCTGCCGCGCTCGAGATCAGCGATTCGTTGGCCGGGCGCAGCGCGCTCCCGCGGGGCCGCGCCGCCGAGCTGCGCAAAGGTAGGGCCTTGGCTCTCGTAGCCGTCTACGGGGCAGCAGCGGCCGGCCGACGCGAGGACGCGGTTGAATTGGCGGAGGCCGGCCACTGCCGCTCCTACGTTGACGCGCTGGTGACGTGGGAGGCCGCCGAAGCGGCGCCTGAAGCCGGCGAGCGCCTGCGCGCGGCCCGCCACAAGGTCATCGAACTTGAGACGCGCTCCGCGAAGAGGTCGCCGATCCATTGGACACGATCCGGAATCGCCTGAACGACTTCCTCGGTCCGGGTGCAGATCACCTGTCTCGCTGCGCCCGCTCACACCTGACCCGGAGCGCGCGAAAGCAGCTGCAGCCCGGAGCCGGTTGGCCCCCGTGCTTGCCAACGCCCGTCGGGAGTTCCGTCAGGCCGCCGACGATGTATGGCTCGCCGTGGGAGAGCCCGCACTATCGCGTATGTCGGCCGACGAAATCGTCTCTGTCCCGGAACGCGGGCTACCCGCTGGTCTAGCTGGTGCTCTCCATGCACAGCACGAGGGCGCTTGTCGTCGACCCTAACCGGCCGGTCTCAACGGTGGAGTTCGAAGGCTTGATCAGCTCAAAGAGCACGACAGCGCGATCCTTCGACCACGAGAAGTCAGCGGGCGAGCGAGAGGGTCCCTGGCCCTCGCAGTATCCTCCTTCCGAACACCGTGAAGCGCCGACGGGATTTGATCACTCGGCGAAAACTCGGCGCGATACGGTCTCAAGACGGCTCGACGCCGATCGAGCGGGCTCGAGTCATGGCCTAGAATGGAAGAACCATCGCAAGCAGCTGGATCGCGAAAACACGATCTGACTAGGGATAATTCGAGGAGTGACTGCCGCAAGGGAGTCGGTGCCGCGGGGTGGAGCAGTTCGGTAGCTCGCTGGGCTCATAACCCAGAGGTCGTAGGTTCAAATCCTGCCCCCGCAACCAAGTAAGGCCCGGTCAGAAGAAATTTCTGACCGGGTCTTTCTCTATGCATCGGCATGTAGTCATCACAAACTCCATGAATCGGGCACCTGAGCATGCAAGCCGTAGCCTCCAGGTCGAGCATCTCCTTTGCGGCGCCTCTCGGATCATCCGCTCATCCGCGGTAGGCCCGCGAAGCCACCCATGGCGCCGCGGTGCCAGATTCTCGTCGAATCCGCGAGCCGGTAATCGATGCGAATCGATGTTCTCTGGAATGTGCAGCGGAGGTGGCCCATGGTGACGGCGAGCGACGTGGCGAAGCGTGCCGGTGTCTCGCAGAGCACCGTGTCGTACGTCATGAGCGGGGCGCGTTCGATCTCGCCTGAGAGGCGGGCTCGGGTCGACGCGCGTCATCCTTCGTGCCAAGCGGAACGAAGCCTCGAACGGTGCACCGACCGGGTGGTCGGTCGGTGTGCGAGAATGGCCTCGTGGACCTGCGCGAACGGATCATCGCCGAGACCAGGCGGCTCACCCTCGAGCGCGGCGTGGTGCCGTCGTTGAACGCGATCGCCGAGGCGGCCGGGGTGTCGAAGGGTGGGCTGATCCATCACTTCCCGACCCGTGCGGCCTTGGTCGACGGGTTGGCTCGGCAGGCGCTCGAGGAGGTCGACGCGGCGATGCGGACGGCCGCGGCATCCGGTTCGCCGGCCTCGGCGTGGTTGCGGCTGTCGGTTCCGGCGGGTGAGGATCTCGAGCTGTTCCGTGCCATGGCGGTCGCGCACCGCGCGCTGAATGCTCCCGGCGTCGAGACGCTTGCGTCGGCCGCGGAGGCGACGGAGCGGTGGGAGCGGATGATCGCCGAGGAGGTCGGCGACCCGGTCCGGGCGCGGATCATCCGGCTGGTGGGTGACGGGCTGGCGATGAACGCCCTCGCCGGTCTCGAGCCGCCGGGCACGGCGGAGTCGTTCGGCGCCCTCGAACGCGCCCTGCTCGCCGATCCGACAACCGAACGGTCGTGAGCCCGGCACTGCTGCTCGGCATCGCCGGGCTGGCCGTGCTCGACTCCTTCAATCCGGCCACGATCCTCTCCGTCACGCTCATCCTGCTCGCCGCACCGAAACGGCCCGGGCTGACCGCGATGGCCGCCGTCACCGGTGCCGCGCTTACCGTGTTCGCCCTCGGCTCGGTGCTGTAACTCAGCGCCGGCGCCGCAGCCGGCACGATCGACGGGGTGCTCACCGTGCTGCGCTTCATCGCGTTCGGCGCCGCCGCCGTGGGGCTCGCCGTCGCCGGCATCCGTCGGCTGCACGACCGCCCGCGACGCCCGATCACCCTGCCCGAGTGGTTCCGGCCGGCCACCGCGCTGCCGTTCGGGGTACTGATCACCGCGGCGGACCTGCCGAACGCGTTCCCGTATACTTCATCGCGATCGAACGCATCGTGGATTCCGGCATCCCCGTCTGGCAGGGCCTGGCCGTGTTCGCGGGCTACACCGTCGTCTACTGCCTACCCTGCCTGGTCCTGCTGGTCGTCGGCCTCGTCGCCCGGGACCGCACACGCGTGTGGCTGCAGGGCATCGTGACCCGATTCGGCAGCGGCATCGTGCGGCGATCCGTGCCAATCGCGATCCAGCTCTGGATCGCGGCGATCGCCGTGGCCTCCGTGCCATTCTGGCTCGCGTCAGGCTCCGATTGATCGCCCCGTCGGCATTCCGATCGGCCATCATTTACCCATCGCAAACGATCTCCGAATAGCCCGATCCACTCCGAGAGGCTGACGGCCGGAAGCCACCCGGTTCCCTTGATTCTCCAAGCGATTCCAAGGATTCCCGCACAGATCCGGAGCCCCGAGAAGCCCCCGGAAAGCTCCCAGAGGTCGTAGGTTCAAACCCTGCCCCCGCAACCAAGTGAGGCCCGGTCAGAAGCAATTTCTGACCGGGCCTTCGCTCTGTCGCCTCGCCGCGGAGGGGTGAACCGCTGAGCGACCAATTCGCGGTCGCGACCATGCGCGGGCCGTGCGATCCTGTACGGCACGGCTGCAGTCATGTCGAGCGGCTATTTCGCTTGGTTCTGGCCGCCACTGCGTTCCTTCATCAGCTTCAATGATCGGCGCGCGGCGTCACGTCTCGCCCAGACGTCAGTCAGATCGATGCTCAACTGCGGCAGCTGGTAGTCCTGTTCGAGCAACTCCTCCCAGGTCCGCGTGACGAGCATCGCATCGTCGTACTCGACGTCCTCGCCCGTCATGAGGAAGACGTACGACGGCGAAACGATGTAGAGCACGGACGCGTCGAGATCGGCGTTGTTGCGCAGCTGGAAGAGCGTGCCGGGTCGTGCGACGACGGCCTGACCGGAGGTGATCGTGTTGTCGTAGAAGTCTGGCTCGCCGACATCCTTCATCCGGACCGTCAGCTGTCCGCCGACGACATAGGTCACCTGCGTGACGACCGGATGGACATGGACCCACGAGTGAACGCCCGCCCGTATTCGCCCGGATGCGATGCTCACGTCGCCGAGGGCTTCCCACGGCAGATCCTTCTGTGTGACGTCGGTGCCATTCAGGAAGGCGCTGACATCGGTCCCGTCGGGCACGGTGAAGTATTCGCCCGCCTCGAAGATCCGATCCATTCGGTCCTCCCTTGAATCTGCTCGTTGGAGTCAACCCCTATCGTCGACCCGGCGTACTGATCGCGGAAGAGGCAGGTCCGGCCGAACATCTCCACGTCCCGGCGCCGCGACGACATCGAGATCGCGTCGAGACCCCGGGACCTTGTCCCGTCCCGCTGACGCCGCGGGCCGCCAGCATTGGTGGCATGTCCACCGATCAGCCGCAGCCCGGTCCGTCGCGGCGGGCGGCACCCGGCCCTGCCGGGCGAAGGTTCGGCTACGCCGTCGCGGTCGTGGTGAACGTCGTCCTGTTCCTGCTCGTGAACGTGTGGCCGACGTGGCGGGTGGTGCCGTTCCTCACCGAGGACATGGTCGACGTGCTCCCGCTCGTGAACCTCGGGCTGATCGTGGGCGCGGGCGTGAACCTCGTGGACCTGGTCTTCGACCGTCGCTGGATCCGGGCTGCCGGAGATCTCCTCACCTCCGTGATCGCGGTGATCACGCTGGTTCGCTTCTGGGACGTGTTCCCGTTCGCGTTCCCCGACTCCGGATTCGACTGGGAGTTGCTCACGCGCGTGCTGTTCGTCGTCGCGATCGTGGGCACCGTGATCGCCGCCGTCGTGCAGGCCGTGATCCTGATCCGCATCATGATCGGCTCGCCTGCGAGGGGGCGCGGCCGACGAACGGGCCGCTGAACGCGGGCGGCGTCACGTCAGGCCGGCGAGGGGTCCGTCCGGTCGCACCTGCGGGAGCGCGGGTTCGGCAGCCCCGGGAGGCTCCGCGGGCTCGGCCTCGAGTTGCTCCGCGAGGCGAGCCGCGCCCGCCCGGAGCGAGGCGTCGAGGCGGGACGCGACCAGCCGCAGGATGATCCGTTCCCGGGCGGTCCGCGGCGACCCGATCCGGTAGCGGACGATCGTCCCGCCGTCGGGAGCCGGCTCGAGTTCCGTCGTGGTCAGGAGCCGGATGGGACCGAGCGGCGTCGCCATGGTGGAACGGACCGTCAGGGACTCGTACGGGCGCCAGTCGAGTACTTCCTCGAGGACCGATCCGGTGCCGTGCTGGCAGTGGGTGATCGTGCCGACGCCGCGGCGGTTGCCCACGGCCTCGACGTCGAGCGCGGTCAGCCCCTGCTGCCACGCCAGGCGGCGGCCCGGCATCGTGAAGTACTCCCACGCCACCTGCGGGGGCGCCGACGTCGTCAGCTCGAGGTGCCGGCGCTCGTCCGCCTCGCCGACCGCAATGTGCGTCCGGGCCTCCTCCTCGCGCCAGCGTCGTTCGAGGTCGTGGACCCACACCGTGACGGTCCCGATGATGTCGTACGCCTCGTCGGCGGGCTGCAGCCCGAGTGCGACCACGTCGACGTCCATCGCGTCGACGCACTGCTCGCTGAACAGTGCGTAGGCCCCGATCCCGGTCGAGGCGACGACGTGGTTCTTCAGCAGCCGGTGGACCAGGATGACGTCGGGCCCGACGAGCTCGTCGCTGCCCTCCACGCGTTGCCGCAGGATCGAGCCGTGGTGCACGACGAACTTCAGGTCGAGGTCGGGGATGTGCACGCAGGCATTGCACGGGCATGAGGTCGCCTGGCGGATGTCGCGGCGCCGCCGCCGGAACCGGAAGTAGCACTGCTCGATCGTGTCGAAGAGGATCGACCCGTCGATCTGCTCGCCGACCGCGACGGCGAAGGCCGCGTCGCCCTCGAGCTTGGCGAGCCGGAAGGTCGGACGCAGGCCGCCGACGATCGTCGAGATCAGGTCGGCCAGGATGTCCTGGGCGTGGTCGAGCTCCACGCCCGACAGGTAGCCGGTGTAGCCGGAGATGTCGGCGATGAGGAGACAGGCCGCTTCAGTCGCCATGGTGATCGTGCTCGGTTCGCCGCCGAATCTACTCCGGGCGCATCGACGCCGCACGTCCACGCCGAGACCTAGGCTGAGGGCATGCAGACGGATGGCACGGAGCTCGCGGTCGCCGCGGCGCAGTTCGCCCCCGGCGACGACGCCGACGCGAACCTCGCCTCGATCGGCCGGTTGGCGGAGCGAGCGGCCGCCCGCGGGGCGCGCGTCGTCGTCTTCCCCGAGTACTCGAGTTGGTTCACGCCGACGCCCGGCGAGGACTGGCTCGCCGCGGCGCAGCCCGTCGACGGACCGTTCACGGCGGCGCTCGCCGAACTCGCGGCGCGGCTCGACGTGCACCTCGTCGCGGGCATGATCGAGCGGCTCGAGGGGGAGCGGCGCGTGGCGAACACGGTCGTCGCGATCGCGCCCGGCGACGGCGTGGTCGCCCGGTACCGCAAGCTGCACCTGTACGACGCGTTCGGGCAGCGCGAGTCGGAGTGGGTGGCCCCCGGCGACATCGCCGATCCCGAGACGTTCGCGGTCGGCGACATCCGCTTCGGGTTGCAGACCTGCTACGACGTGCGGTTCCCCGAGGTCGCCCGCCGCATCGTCGACGCTGGCGCCGACGTGATCTGCATGCCGGCCGAGTGGGTGCGCGGTCCGCTGAAGGAGGCGCACTGGCGCACCCTCACGACGGCGCGCGCCCTCGAGAACACCGCCTACGTCGTCGCGGCCGACCACGCGCCGCCGGTCGGGGCGGGCAACAGCATGATCGTCGACCCGATGGGCGTCGAGCTCGCCACCGTCGGCGAGCAGGAGGACGTCGCGATCGCGTGGCTCTCCACGGAGCGCATCGCCGCGGTGCGCCGTCTCAACCCGGCGCTCGCGCTGCGCCGGTTCGCGGTCACCGAGCGGACGGCGCCCCCGGCGCAGGGCTGAGCGCCGCGAGGCGCGACGAGGCCTCCTCGAGCACCTCGCGCCGCTTGCAGAACGCGAACCGCACAAGGCTCCGCACCGCATCCCGCCGCTCCGGGTGCACGAACGCGCTGACCGGCACGCCCACCACGCCCGCGCGCCGGGGCAGGTCGCGGCAGAACGCCTGCGCGTCCGTCTCGCCGAGGGCCGCGGCATCCGCCACCACGAAGTAGCCGGCGGATGGCACGGATGTCGCGAAGCCCGCCGCGTCGAGGCCGGCGACGAGGAGGTCGCGCTTGGCGGCGAGTGCGGCGGCCGCGGCGGCGAAGAACGAGTCGGGCAGGTCGAGTCCGACGGCGATCGCGGGCTGGAACGGTGCACCGTTGACGAACGTGAGGTACTGCTTGACCGCGAGCACGGCGGTGACCAGGTCGGCGGGGCCCGTGACCCAGCCGATCTTCCATCCGGTCGTGTTGAACGTCTTGCCGCCCGAGGAGATCGAGATGGTGCGATCCCACGCGCCCGGCACGGTCGCGAGCGGGGTGTGCACGCCGTCGAAGACGAGGTGCTCGTACACCTCGTCGGTCACGATGAGCGCGTCGTGGCGGTGCGCGAGCTCGACGACCAGCTCGAGCGCCTCGCGGTCGAGGACGGCGCCCGTCGGGTTGTGGGGCGAGTTGACGAGGATGATGCGAGTGCGGTCGGTCACGGCGGCGCGCAGCTCGTCGAGGTCGGGCCGCCAGTCCGGGAACCGGAGCGGAACCGTGCGGTGGATGCCGCCGGCGCGCGCGACGAGCGCCGCGTAGGCGTCGTACGACGGCTCGAACGTGATCACCTCGTCGCCGTCGTCGACGAACGCGAGGATCGTGGCGGCCAGCGCCTCGGTCGCGCCCGCGGTGACGAGGACCTCGCGCATCGGATCGACCGACAGGCCGTACCAGCGGTGCTGGTGGCGCGCAATCGCCTCGCGGAGCACCGGCATGCCCGGACCCGGCGGGTACTGGTTCACGCCCGTCGCGATCGCCTCGCGCGCGGCGTCGAGCACCTCGCGCGGGCCGTCCTCGTCGGGGAAGCCCTGGCCGAGGTTGATCGCGCCCGTCGAGATCGCGAGCGCGCTCATCTCGGCGAACACCGTCGCGGCGACGGTGCCGTCGGGAGCGAGCAGGCCGGCGCCGGCCGCCGTGCGCTGCCAGGGCGCCAGCCGGGGGGAGGAGGTGCGGTCCACGCTCACACCGTACGTCACAGTCCGGCCGTTACGCTTGCGTGGGCGCCCGGCCGGTTCCCGGCACCGGCACAGCCAGGACATAGAAACCGCCGACGCGCCGCACAGCTTGCAGGGCGATGCTGGCTTCGCTGGAAGGGAGCGACAGATGACCGACACCACCACCGGCGGGCACGACCAGGACCCGGAGGCCCGCCCGGAGACCACCACCCCCGAGGCGGCTGCGCCTGCGCCGGCTGCGCCCGCTGCGCCGGCCGCACCTGAGCCCGCCGCGCCCGCACCGGTCGCGTCCGCGCCGGCCGAGCCCGCAGCGGCAGCGCCCGCGCCGGCCGAGCCCGCCGCGCCGCGCCCCACGGGCACCGTCTACACGCCGGGCCAGGCCCCGCAGCCATACGTCGCGGGCCAGTACCGCCACGAGCCCGCCGCCGCACCGGCCGCGGGCCAGGGCGCACCGACCGCGGCGACCACCCCGCTCGCCGGCACGGCCGCCGGCGCCGCCCCGACGGCGCCCTCCGCGGCACCGCCGTACGCGGCCGCCGGCGGGTCGGGCAACGTGCCGCCCGCGTTCGGCGGGCCCGCCGCGCCATCCGCTGCACCGGCCCCCGCGCCGGCGAAGCAGCGCCGCGTGGGCTTCGGCGTCGCGGCCGCGATCGTGGCCGCCGCCCTGATCGGCGGTGCGTCGGGCGCCGGCGTCACCGCGCTCGTGACCGGCGGCGACGACGACACGACGACGCAGACCTCGGCCGGTGCCGAGCGCATCGTCGTCAACGACACCGAGTCCGTGAACCAGGTGACCGCGGTCGCCGCCTCGGCCAGCCCGAGCGTCGTGACCATCGAGGTCGCCGGCGGGCAGGGTCAGGGCACGGGCTCCGGCGTCATCCTGTCCGAAGACGGCTACGTGCTGACGAACACGCACGTCGTCACGCTCGACGGCGCTACGGGCGACCCGACCATCCAGGTCAAGACGAACGACGGCCGGCTGTACTCGGCCGAGCTCATCGGCACCGACCCGCTGAGCGACCTCGCGGTCATCAAGCTCGTGGATGCCTCGGACCTCACGCCGATCGAGTTCGCCGACTCCGACGAGCTCAACGTGGGCGACACCGCGATCGCCATCGGCGCGCCGCTCGGCCTCTCCGGCACCGTGACCGACGGCATCGTGAGCGCGCTCAACCGCAGCATCGACGTCGAGTCGTCCGCGGCGCCGACGACGCCCGACGACGGCCAGGACCAGGGCGAGGGCGAGGACTCGCAGCAGAGCCCGTTCGACTTCTGGAACTACGACGGCGAGGAGCCCGGCCAGGAGCAGTCGCAGGGCGGCGGGCTCATCTCGATCCCGGTCATCCAGACGGATGCCGCGATCAACCCGGGCAACTCGGGCGGCGCGCTGCTCGACTCCGACGGCAAGCTCATCGGCATCAACGTCGCGATCCTCTCGACGGGCGGCGCCTCGGGCGAGGCCGGCAACATCGGCGTCGGGTTCGCGGTGCCCTCGAACCTCGCCCAGCGCGTGGCGGAGGAGATCATCGAGACCGGTGCGGCCACGCACGGCCTGCTGGGCGCGACCGTGACGTCGGCGCAGGCGAGCGGCGAGAGCGACACCGTCGGCGCGCTGATCTCGGAGGTCAGCGCGGGCGGCGCAGCGGAGGCCGCCGGGCTGCAGTCGGGCGACGTGGTGACGGCGCTGAACGGCATCCCGATCAGCGACCAGACCGACCTCACCGCGCAGGTCCGGGCGCTGCCCGGCGGCGCCGAGGCCGAGGTGACCTTCACCCGCGACGGCGAGTCGCAGACCGCGACCGTCACCCTCGGGACCTTCGAGGGCTGACCGCTCGCACGCTCCCTTCCGACGGGGGCCGGTCCCGCACCGGGCCGGCCCCCGTCGCCGTGCCGCCCGTCGCCGTGCCGCCCGCGGCCTGCGCGGCACCCGGCTGCTAGGCTCGATCGACCCTGTGCACGAATGAGGAACATGCCCGAGCAGCACCACCCGGCGGACCTGTCGCCGCCGATCGGCATCTCCTACGTCATGCCCGTGCTGAACGACGCCTCGCACGTGCGGGCCGCGGTCGAATCCATCCTCGACCAGGAGTACGACGGCCCCGTCGAGGTGCTCATCGCGCTCGGTCCCTCGATCGACGGCACGACCGAGCTCGTGGCCGACCTCGCCGCGCGCGACGCGCGCGTGCGCGTGCTCGAGAACGAGGTGGGTTCCACGCCGGCGGGCCTGAACATCGGCATCCGCGCCGCCGCGCACCCCGTCGTCATCCGCGTCGACTCCCACTCGATGCTGCCGCGCGACTACGCGCGCACCGCCGTCGAGACCCTCGTGCGCACCGGTGCCGACAACGTCGGCGGCATCATGGACGCCCGCGGCGAGACATCCTTCGAGCGCGCGGTCGCGCTGGCCTACACGACCCCGGTCGGCCTCGGCGGTTCGGCGTTCCACGTCGGCGGCACGGAGGGCCCCGTCGAGACGGTCTACCTCGGCGTCTTCCGCAAGAGCGCGCTCGAGCGCGTCGGCCTCTTCGACGAGACCATCAAGCGCGGGCAGGACTGGGAGCTGAACCGCCGCCTCCGCGCCACGGGCGGCACGGTGTGGTTCACTCCGCAGCTCGCGGTCACCTATCGTCCGCGGTCGAGCGTCGAACGCCTCGCACGGCAGATGTTCTCCACGGGGTTGTGGCGCGGCGAGCTCGCGCGGCGCTTCCCCGCCGCCAACGGCCTCCGCTACTTCGTCCCGCCGGCGATGGTCGTCGGCGTCGTGCTCGGCACGCTGCTCGGCGTCGCCGGCCTCGTGCAGCTGGCGCTCGGCGCGGCGCCGTGGCTGCTCCTCGGCTTCATCGTGCCCGCCGTCTACCTCCTCTTCGTCGTGGTCGCGACGCTCGTGTACGCTCGCGGGCGGGGACCGGGCACCGCGGGCTGGTTCCTCGTGGTACTGCCCTGCATCCACGTGGCCTGGGGCACCGGCTTCGTGCTCGGCTACCTGTCGCTCACGAGCAACATCGCGACCCACACGGGAAGGTGAGCATGACGCAGACCGAGCCCGATCGCGGCAAGCCGACGAGCATCGCCGAACTCCGCGCCGTGACCCAGCCGCCCGAGGTGCGGGGCCGGCGCAACGCCGAGCACTGGACCGCGTCGCTGTACCTGCGCAACCTCTCGCCGTACCTCACCTGGCTGCTCCTCCGCACGCGGATCTCGGCCAACGGCGTCACCGGCCTCATGATCCTCGTCGGGTGGTCGACCGCCGCCGCGCTGCTCATCCCCGGCATCTGGGGCGCGCTGCTCGCGGTCGTGCTGGGCCAACTGCAGATGCTCGTCGACTGCTGCGACGGGGAGGTCGCCCGCTGGCGGCGCACGTCGAGCCCGGCCGGCGTCTTCCTCGACAAGGTCGGCCACTACTCGACCGAGGCGCTCATCCCGCTGGCGCTCGGCATCCGCGCCGCGGCCTACCCGCTCGAGTTCCCCGCCGACTTCCTGTGGACGACGGTCGGCGCGATGCTCGCGCTCATCATCGTGCTCAACAAGGCGCTGAACGACATGGTGCACGTCGCCCGCGCGAACGCCGGGCTGGCCAAGCTCGCCGACACGCACGGCGAGACGGCGCCGCGCGGCGGCCTCATCGCCACGCTGCGCCGCGCCGCGCGGTTCGTGCCGTTCCACCGCCTGTACCACTCGGTCGAGCTGACGCTCATCGCGTTCGCCGCGGCGGTCGTCGGCCTGTTCGCCGGCCAGCCGCTCGTCGACCGCGCCGTGGTCGCGGTGCTGCTGCCGCTGGCCGCCCTCGCGCTCGTCGGCCACTTCGTCGCGATCATGGCGTCCCGCCGTGTCCGTTCCTGACGCCCCGGCGCCGGCGCCCACGCCCGCACCGGCGCTCCCGCGCGTCGGCGTGGTCGTCCTGACGATGGGGCGGCGACCCGAGGAGCTCGCGCGCGGCATCCGGAGCGTGCTCGACCAGGTCGGCGTCGAGGTCGACGTCGCCTGCGTCGGCAACGGATGGGATCCCGCGACCGCCGAGCCGCCGCTGCCGCCCGAGGTGCGCACCGTGCACCTGCCCGAGAACCTCGGCATCCCGGCCGGCCGCAACCGCGGCGTGCCGCACGTCGCGGGCGAGGTGCTGTTCTTCCTCGACGACGACGCGTTCCTGCCGAGTGCGACCTTCCTCGCCGACGGATGCCGCCTGCTCGACGCGCACCCCGACCTCGGGCTCGTGCAGCCGCGCGTGGTCGACCCGACCGGCCTCACCGCACCCCGCCGGTGGATCCCGCGCATCCGCAAGGGCGACCCGGCGCACTCCAGCGACGTGTTCTCGTGCTGGGAGGGCGCGGTCCTCATGCCCCGCGCCGTGTTCGACGCGACGGGCGGCTGGGCCGACCCGTTCTTCTACGCGCACGAGGGCATCGAGCTCGCGTGGCGCGTGTGGGACACCGGGCACCGCGCCTGGTACGCGGGCGACCTCGAGGCGGCGCATCCGGTCATCGACCCCGCCCGCCACGCCTACTACTACCGGCTCAACGCCAGGAACCGGGTCTGGCTCGCGCGCCGGAACCTCCCAGCAGTGCTCGTGCCGCTCTACGTCGGCTCGTGGACGGCGATCCAGGTGCTCCGCTGGTTCCGTGACCCTGCGGCGCTGCGGGCATGGTTCGGCGGATGGCGCGCCGGCTGGCGCGAAGACCCGGGGCCGCGCCATCCGCTCCGCTGGAGCACCGTCTGGCGGATGACGCTCGCGGGGCGACCGCCCGTCATCTGAGCCAGCCGGCGGGCACCGCGCGCTCCACGGGCTCCGCGGGCGACGGCTACCCTTGGACGGTGGGTTTGAGGAGAGACGCGCGCCGCGCCGTGAAGCTGGTCCAGAACGTCGCCCGGTCGCGCCGCGCCCAGCGGCAGCTGGCCGAGGTGCTGCCGCCCGAGCCGCACCAGTACCGCATCGGCGTGTACTTCGCCGACGGCAAGGTGAACCTCTACCAGCTGCGCCAGTGGTACAAGCCGCTCGCGGAGCTCGCGCAGCGCCATCCGGTGCTCATCCTCAGCCGCGCCTCGGGGGCGGCCCTCGCGCTCCTCGACGAATCGCCGCTGCCGGTCGCGTACGTGCGCCGCGTCGCCGACCTCGAGCGCGTGATCCACGAGCAAGACCTGCACATCGTGTTCTACGTCAACCAGAACGCCAAGAACTTCCAGATGATGCGCTACGGCCGCCGCTGGCACGTGTTCATCAACCACGGCGAGTCCGACAAGATGTACATGACCACGAACCAGTTCAAGGCGTACGACTACGCCCTGATTGCGGGGGATGCCGCGCGGGCGCGCCTCGAGAAGGTGCTGTGGGACTACGACTTCGACAAGCGCGCCATCCCGATCGGCCGCCCGCAGGCCGACCACTACCTCGACGGGCGGCCCCTGCCCTACCCGTCCGACGATCGCGATGTGGTGCTCTACGCGCCGACGTGGGAGGGCGACCGGGGCGCCGCGGCGTACGGGTCGATCGCCTCGCACGGCGTCGAGCTCGTCCGTGCCCTCATCGCGACCGGGCGGCACCGCGTGATCTACCGGCCGCACCCGCGGTCGGGCGTGGTCGACCACGACTACGGCGCCGCGAACCGCGAGATCATGCGGATGCTCGAACAATCGAACGGGGCCGACGCGACGGCGCACCACATCGTCGACACGGGTCCCGACCTCGGCTGGCAGCTCGCGGCCGCCGACGTCGCGATCGTCGACATCTCGGCGATGGTCTACGACCGGCTCGCGGCCGGCAAGCCGTTGCTCGTCACGCGGCCCGTGAATCCCGACGCCCAGATCGACACCGGCGGCTACCTGTCGGCGTGCGAGTGGCTCGACGCCGCCGACGGCGACACGATGTGCGCCCGCGTCGACGAGGTCACGCACGACGCGGCCGCGCTCGGCAGGCTCGGGTACTGGGTCGAACGGTACTTCGGCGACACGACGCCGGGGGTGACCACGGCGCGCTTCCACGAGGCGGTCGACCACCTCATGGCCGAATGGGAGCGGTTCGCGGCGCTGCACGCGACCGACCCCGATATCGACGACCATGACGCCGAGGGCGAGGCGGCCGAGCAGTCCGACGAGCTCGAGGTGGACTAGGGGCTCGTGTCGGGCGGCGGCTCGGGCGGGTTCTCGGGCGGGTTCGCGGTCGAGGGTGTGGCGTCGAGCTCGTCCTGTTGACCGCGATCGCTGTCGCGTTCGCGATCGTCGCGTCGGCGGCCGATCGCCCGCCCGGCCGAGCGGAGGCCGCGGCTCGAGGCCGTGATGACGGCCGTGCTGATCGCCGAGCCGCGCCGGAGGGCGCGCGCCCCGGCCGGCTCGCCGGGTTGGCGCGGCTCGAGTTCGATGGGCAGCGACGGTGGGGCCGCACCGAATGCGATCCGCGACTGCTGCATCACGCGACGGCCGAGCACGTGGTTGCCCACGCCGCCGATCGCGGCGCCGATGCCAAAGGGGATCGCGCGCCCGATGATGCCCGCGCTGCCGCGTACGGCGTACTGCTTGATGAAGAGGCGGCGCAGCCGGTCGACGACCGTGCCCATGACCGCCTTCGGCAGGCCGCTCGTGATGACCTCGCCCCAGTAGGCGTTGCGGCTGACGCCGGCGCCGCCGGCCTGCGCCGCGAATTGGCGTACGAGGTCGACGCCCTCGCGACCCATGAGCAGCGTCATCACAAGGGCGCGGGCCCGGTCGGGGTTCTCGATGTGCAGGCCGTGCACCTCGGCGACGGACTGCGCGAACAGGGCCGTGGCCTCGAGGAAGCCCGCGGTCTCCACGCCCGAGAGCGCGAGCGTGACGCCCGTGCCGATGCCCGGGACGACCGCGGTGGCGCCGACGGCGGCGCCGCCCGTCGTGACGGCCGTGAGGTAGCGGCGTTCGAGGATGCGCACGAGCTCGTCGGGCGTTGCGGTCGGATGGTTGCGGCGGATGCTGCGCAGGTGCGCGATCACGATGGGGCGCTGGACTGCGAGGAGCCGGTCGAAGCCGCGTTCCAGGCCGGCGGCCCGATCGGCGGGGTCCGAGCCCGGGCCGGCGGGCCCGTGGTTGTCGTGCGGCTCGCCCTCGTGCGGCGCGCCGGATCCCATCGACGTGATGCGGTGGACGCGATCGGACATGCCGATGATCCTAGGGGGATCGGATGTGAAGCTCGCTGGGACGCGGGATCCGGCCGGGGGGCTTGACGCGGTGTCGCGTCGCCGGTCGCGCAGTGCGGGCGGGTGTTCGACTCCTCCTCCACAGTCGCGCTCTGCAGGGCGTTATTCACAGTGAAAAGTCCTGATCATTGGGTGTATTCGCAGTGTCAGCGGGTCGTGGTCTGATGAGCGCATGGACCCGGAGACCCGACTCGCTGCGGCGCTGGAACGCGTCGCCGAACTCGAGCGAGCGATCCGCGGCCTGCAGTCCGAGCAGTACGCGGCCATCCACGAGGCTCATGACGCCGCACTCGTCGTCGAAGCTCACGCGTCGCGGACCGAGCGGGAGAATCGGGAGTGGGCGGCCCGTTCGGTCGCGGCCGAACTCGCCACCACGCTGGGCGTGCACGAGCGCACCGCGCACATGCTGTTGCGCGATGCCGAGACGGTGGTGATCCGCTTCCCCGACGCAGGCGCCGCGCTCGCGGCGGGCGACGTGTCGGTGCGGCACATCCGCGACCTGGCCGACGCGGCCGATCTCGTCCCCGAGGGTCGTCAGGCGGAGTTCGCGGCAGCCGCGCTCGAGCGGGCGAGGCGGATGACTCCGCCGGCGTTCCGCGCCGCACTCCGCCGGCTCGGCCACCGATTCCTCGATGAGGCCCTCGAGGCACGTCGCGCTCGTGCGGTCACCGAGCGGCGAGTCGTCATCGAGCCCGCGGCCGATGGAATAGCCTGGGTCTCGGTCCTCTGTGCCGGCGAGCACGCCACCGCGATCCGTGCCCGGCTCGACGCGATCACGAAGACTCGCGCCGAGGGCGACGAACGCACCCGGCCGCAGCGATCGGCCGATGCCGCGGTCGCGCTGCTCCTCGGCATCGACGACCCCGCGGCGAGGCCCGCGCGGGGCGATCTCGGTGCGGTCCGGCCTGTCGTGCACCTCACCGTGCCCGCGCTGACGCTTCTCGGGCACGGTGACCAGGCGGCTACTCTCGAGGGAGAACCCATCGACATCGAGACGGCGACCGCCATCACGGCCCTGGCTCCGAGCCTCCGCCGACTGCTGACCGACCCCGAGACCGGGGCGACCCTGCGCTACGGTCGCACGACGCGTCGTGTGCCCGCCGACCTCGCCGGACTCGTCCGCGACCGCGACGGTGTCTGCCGGTTCCCGGGCTGCACGGCACCGGCGGAGCGAAGCGACCTCGACCACACCCGATCGTGGGAACACGGGGGAGCGACCGACCACGACAACCTCGCGTGCCTCTGCCGCAAGCACCATCGCCTGAAGCACCACACGAACTGGCGCATGCGACAGGACCACGATGGCGTGATCCGATGGCGAAGTCCGTCGGGTCGTACGATCACGACCGCCCCGCGGCACCAACCGCGGGCCGGCTGAGGCTACTTCGTCGTGCCGTACTCGGCGTTGTACCGTTCGAGCACGTCGTCGATCGGGGCGTCGAGCACGAGCCTGCCCTTGTCGAGGTACAGCCCGCGCGTGCAGAACCGGCGGAGATCGCGTTCATTGTGAGACACGAAGAACAGCGTGCGGCCGCCGGCGAGCAGCTCCTCGATTCGCTTGTAGCACTTCTCGCGGAACGCTTTGTCGCCCACGGCGAGCACCTCGTCGACGAGCAGGATCGGCTCCTCGAGCTGCGAGATGACCGCGAACGCGATCCGCACCTTCATGCCGCTCGAGAGGTGCTTGTAGGGGGTGTCGAGAAACTCGCCGATCTCGGAGAACTCGATGATCTCGTCGAACTTCGCGTCGATCTGCGGGCGGGTCATGCCGTGCAGGCCCGCAGTGAGGTACACGTTGTCGCGCACGGTGAGGTCGTCGACGAAACCGCCGGTGATCTCGATCAGCGGCGCGACGCCGCCGTTGACGATCACCGCGCCCTCGTCGGGCAGCATCACGCCGGCGACGAGCTTGAGCAGCGTCGACTTGCCCTGCCCGTTGCGGCCGACCACGCCGATCGCCTCGCCGGGCTGGACGTCGATCGAAACCTCGCGCAGCGCCCAGAACTCGTCGGGTCGGATGCGACGTCGGCTGCGCGACAGCAGGTCCTTGAAGGACCGCCGGCCCCGCCGGTTGCGCCGGAAGCGCACCCCCAGGTCATGGGCTCGGATGGCTGCCTCTGGCATCAGATCTCCTTCAGCACCTGGCGTTCGGAACTGCGGAACACCCAGAGTCCGAGCGCCAGGATCGCGACCGACATCGCGGCCGCCACGGCGACGGCGAACCAGTCGAGCTCGTCGGGGAAGAACGCCGCACGATAGAGGCCGAAGATGCCCGTGAGCGGATTGAATGCCGCCCAGAAGTGCAGTTGCTCGGGCAGGTTGGTCGTGCCGTAGACGATGGGCGAGGCGTAGAACAGGAAGCGCAGCACGAGCTTGGCCGCACGCTCGAGGTCGCGGAAGAACACCACGAGCGGGGCGATGACGAGCCCGACCCCGGCCGTCAGTGCGGCCTGCAACACGATCGCGAGCGGGAACCAGAGCAGGCCCCAGCCGACCTCGGCGCCGAACAGGATCGCGAACAGCGCGAGCACCGGAAGCGAGAGCACGAACTCGATGCCTTTGGAGAGCACGATGCGGTTCACCCAGATCGTCCGGGGGAGCTTGGTCGAGCGGACGAGCTTCGCATCCTTCAGGAATGCGCGCGTCGAGTCGGAGACGGCGCCGTTGAACCACATCCAGGGCAGCAGCGCGGCGAGCAGGAACACGATGTACGGCTCGGTGCCGATCGGGCGCTGGAACACCTGCGTGAAGACGAACCAGTAGATGCCCGCCATGACGAGCGGGTCGAGGATCGACCACAGGTACCCGAGCGCCGACGTGGAGTACCGGACCTTGAGGTCGCGCGTGGTGAGGAGCCAGAGCGAATGCCGGTACTCCGACCACCGCGTCCGCGAGAACGGATGCGTGTCGGCGTAGCTCATCACGCTCATCATCGTAGATGCCCGCCGCGCAGGCGCCCGACATGCGAGAAGCGGATGCCGCGTGGCATCCGCTTCTCGCGCTGTGGATTCGCTGCAGGTCACACGAAGTGGTTCGCGCGCTCCAGGTCTTCGGCGAAGTCGATCTCGACCGCGTAGAGGTCGGACACGTCCATCGGCTCGACGAGCATGCCGTTCTTGTCGATCGCGAGCTCGATGCCGCGCTCGAAGTAGTCCTGGTCGCCCACGCGCGCGAGATGCGCGAGCAGCGTCGCCTTGTCGCGGCTGGAGACGTAGTTGATGCCGACCGCCTCGCCGAGCCCGCCCTTGACGGTCTTGGAGAGCTCCTTGATGTAGCCCTCGGCGCTCGTGGTGTACTTCACCTCTTCGTCGGAGACCTTGGCCGTGTTGACGGTTACGAACGACTGGTCGCGCGCGATGAACGGCAGGGCCCGGTCGAGGATCCGCGGGTCGAAGACGACGTCGCCGTTCATCCAGAGCACGCCGCCGGGCTGCGAGGCCTGCAGGGCGCGCATGAGCGACTTCGACGTGTTCGTCTGGTCGTACTCCTCGTTGTATACGAAGGACGCCTGCGGGAACGCCTCGATGATGTGCTCGAGCTTGTAGCCGACGACGATCGTCACGCTGGCGTTGCGGCCGAACGCGTGCTCGATGTTGTCGAACTGCTGCCCCATGATGGTGCGGCCGTCGCTGAGCTCGGTGAGCGGCTTGGGGAGGCTTCGCCCGAGCCGGCTCCCCATGCCGGCTGCGAGGATCACGATCTGCGTGGTCACTGCATCTCCTTCGTCGATCGGATGTCGCGACGGCCTCGTTTCACACCGAGTTCGCCGGGAGTTCATCCGCAAGTTCACTTCTGGACACGCCGTTATGCCGGGTCTCAGGATACCGGAGGCCGCGAGTGGATGCCGAGTCGAGCGGGAAGCCGTAGCCCGATCGTGATGCGATGCCCAGTTTCCGCCCAGCCGTGCGCTGCCGCAACCGGGCCGGGCGGCGCGCGGATGGAGGTGTTCTCCAGCGTGCGGCGCGTGCTGGTTGGTAGGTTGTCGGGGTGACTTCCGTTTCGCGATCAGGTCCTGACGACGAGACTCCCGGAGGCACCGGCACGGGGGTGTCCGCCGATCGGGGGGATGTCGTCGCGCCCGGAACCCGGAGTGCGTCCACCCCGCGGTCCCCGCGGTCGCGTTCGTCGCGCACCGCCTCCGGGACGTCGGCGAGTGAGTCGGGAGCGGCGGCGCAGTCCGCTGAGACGACGCCCGCCGTGAAGAAGCCTGCGGTGAGGAGGCCCGCCGCGAAGAAGGCACCTGCCGAGAAGACGCCCGCGGCGAAGACGGCGGCCGCCAACGCGACCGTCGAGACGTCGCCCGCCGAGAAGGCGCCCACGGCGCCGACGACCTCATCCCGTGCGTCCGCTTCGCGGACGACCGCGTCCAAGGCCGGTGCGGCCGCGACCGAGACGGCGAAGGCCGGCTCCTCGCGGTCGAGCGCGGCGAAGGCGAGCACGCCCAAGGCGCCGCGCACCACCCGCGCAGCGGCGAAGCCGGCGGCTGAGGCGAAGGCACCGGAGTCCGCGCCCGAGGCCGTCGAGCCGCGTCCGGCGTCGAAGCGCAGCGCAGCCTCACGGGCGGCGTCCTCGAACGCGGCCGCGGCCCGTGGCGAGGCGGCGAAGGCGGCCCGGACGCCGTCGTCCTCCGCGGCCAAGGCCCGCGCTCGCACGACCGATGCCCGCCAGAAGGCCTCGCCGACGCGCCAGCGCGTCGCCGCCGCCATGACGACCGACACCACGGCCGCCGAGCGCAGCCCGCGCAAGTCGGATGTCACGGAGTCGAGCCAAGGCACGGCCGGTGGGTCGACTCCGCCGCCGCTGGTCGTGCCGGCCACCGCGGTCGAGCCGGCCGCGGTCGCCGACGAGGCGCCGTTCGTCGAACCCGCTCCCGTCGCCGAGGCGGAGCCTGCGGTCGACGAGGCTCCCGTCCTCGACGAGGTGCCTGAGGCCGAGACCCTCGAGATGACCCCGGCGGTCGACGACGTGCCACCGGCCCCCGAGCCGGCCGAGCCGGCCGAGCCGGCTCCGGCTGCCGAGGCCACGGCGGTCGCCGCCGCGGGCGCCGTTGCCGCTGCCGCTGAGTCCGCCGTCGCCCCCGACGCCGCCGTCGAGCCCGAGACCAAGCCCACTGTCGCCCCGGTCGCCGCCGTCGAGCCCGAGTCCGAGCCCGCCGTCGACCAGGCTTCGGGCGCGGAGGGCGAGACCTCGGTCGCCGTGAGCGATCGCGCCGTGGGCGCCGAGCGCGGCGTCGCCGTCATCCCGGTCGGATCGCCGAAGCTGACGCCGCGCAAGAAGCGCACGCTGCGCGTGGCGCGGGGGGCGCCGCCCGCCGACGCCCCGCGCGTGCTCACCGTCGAGGCCCTGGTCAAGCGCTTCGGCGACACCACGGCGGTCGACGCCATCTCCCTAGAGGTCCGGGCCGGGTCGTTCTACGGCATCGTCGGGCCCAACGGCGCCGGCAAGACCACGACGCTCTCGATGATCACCGGGCTGCTCCGCCCCGACACGGGATCCGTGCACGTGAACGGCATCGACGTGTGGAAGCAGCCGCGCGCCGCCAAGCGGATCACCGGCGTGCTGCCCGACCGCCTGCGGCTGTTCGACCGGCTCACGGGCGCCGAGCTGCTCTACTACTCGGGCTCGCTCCGCGGGCTCGACCATCGCACCGTGCTCGAGCGCAGCGCCGACCTGGCCGCTGCGTTCGGGCTGGAGGACGCACTGGACCGCCTCGTCGCCGACTACTCCGCCGGCATGACGAAGAAGGTCGCCCTCGCGTGCGCGATGATCCACTCGCCGCGCGTGCTCGTCCTCGACGAGCCGTTCGAGTCGGTCGACCCGGTCTCGGCGGCGAACCTCACCGACATCCTCGAGCGCTACGTCGCCGGCGGCGGCACCGTGCTGCTCTCCAGCCACGGCATGGACCTGATCGAGCGCGTGTGCGACTCGGCCGCGATCATCGTCGGCGGTCGCGTGCTCGCCGCGGGCACGCTCGACGAGGTGCGCCGGGGCCAGACGCTCGAGGACCGCTTCGTCGAGCTCGCCGGCGGACGCAAGGCAGCGGAAGGCATGGAATGGTTGCACAGCTTCTCCGACTGAAGCTGCGGCTGCTCGGGAACATCTTCCGGCGCAGCACGTGGCAGGTCGTGGGGATCGTGGTGGGCCTGATCTACGGACTCGGCGCCGCCGTGTTCGCGTTCGCGGCGCTCACGGGCGCTCGCGGCATCGACGACCTCGGACTGGTGCGCGACGTCATCGTCCTCGCGGGGTCGGCGACCGTGGTCGCGTTCCTGCTCGTGCCGCTCGTGTTCGGCATCGACGACACGATGGACCCGCGGAGATTCGCCCTGTTCGGGATGCCCGACCGCACCCTCGCGCTCGGGCTCGCGCTCGCCGCGGCCATCGGCGTCCCCGCGCTCGCGCTCGCGATCGCGCTGAGCGGGACCGTGGTGACCTGGTCGCGGGGCGTGGGCGAGACGTTGCTCGCCGTCGTCGCGGCGCCGCTCGCGTTCGCCACCTGCCTGCTCGCCGCTCGCCTCGCCGCGGGCCTGGCCGGCATGCTGCTGGAGACCCGGCGCAGCCGTGAGGTCGCCGGCGTGATCGGGGTGCTGCTCGTCGTGATGGCGGCCCCGGTGATCGTCTCGCTCTCGACCGTGGACTGGGCGTCGTCCGGCCGCCAGGCGATCGGCGCGATCGCCGGCGTGCTGTCGTGGACGCCGTTCGGCGCCGCGTTCGCCGTGCCCGGCGATGCCGCGGCCGGGGCGTGGGGCGCCGCCATCCTGAAGCTCGTGATCGCCGTCGCGACGGTCTGGGTCGCCTGGAAGGCGTGGGAGGTGCTGGTCGCCCGCATGCTCGTGACACCTGGCCGCGAGGCATCCGCCCGCAGTTACCACGGGCACGGATGGTTCGGCCGCATGCCGCACGGAGCGACCGGAGCGATCGCGGCCCGCAGCATCACCTACTGGTTCCGCGACGCGCGGTACTGGGTGGCGCTGCTGATGGTGCCGATCACGCCGTTCCTCGTCGTCGTGCCGCTCGGCATCGCCGGCGTGCCCGGCATGTACCTCGGCCTGATCCCCGTGCCGCTCATGTGCCTCCTGCTCGGCTGGAGCCTGCACAACGACACCGCGTACGACAGCACGGCCGTGTGGCTGCACGTCGCGTCGGGCGTGCGGGGCGCCGCCGACCGCGTCGGCCGACTCGTACCCGTGCTGATCTCCGGGATCCTCGTGATCGGGCTCGGCAGCGCGGTGACGGTGTTCGTCCTCGACGACTGGCGGCTGCTGCCGTCGCTGCTCGGCGTGAGCACGGCGCTGCTGCTCGCGGGCCTCGGCCTCGGCTCGATCACCTCGGCGGCGATGCCGTACCCCGTGGTCAAGCCGGGCGACAGCCCGTTCCAGGCGCCGCAGTCGACGGGGGCGGTCACGGCGCTGGTGCAGTCGTTCACGATGTTCGGCTCGCTGCTCGTCGCGGCGCCCGCGATCTATTTCGCGTGGCTCGGCATCTTCGACGACCCGGCGTGGCACGCGGCGTCGCTCGCGGCCGGTGCCGGCCTCGGCGTGCTCGTGCTCGCGCTCGGCGTGTGGGCCGGCGGTCGCGTGTTCGAGCGGCGCGGTCCTGAGATCCTCGCGGCCGCCGTGCGCGCCTGAGCTCGGCGTAGACTCGACCGCATGATCCGACCCGTGCAGGCGAGCATTGCCGACCCCGATGCGCCCGGCGGCGGCACCTCCGTGCTCGACCGCGAACTCGAGAAGCTCCTCGAAGAGGAGAACATCGAGCCGGGGGACCACGAGCGGTTCTCCCACTACGTCAAGAAGGAGCAGATCCTCGAGTCGGCGATCACCGGCAAGCCGGTGAAGGCGCTGTGCGGCAAGAAGTGGACCCCGGGTCGCGACCCCGAGAAGTTCCCGGTGTGCCCCACCTGCAAGGAGATCTACGAGCGCATGAAGAAGGGCTGAGCCCACCTCGGCTCGGCTCAGCGGTAGTTCGTCGGGATCACCGGCTCGCCCCGGCCCAGCCGGAACGCCTCGACGGGCAGTTCCTGCATGACCTCGGCGCGGTGGCGGCGTGCGGCGTCGACGCCGGCGTGCCCGGTGAAGGCGGCATCGGCTCGGCCCTGGTGCATGAGGTGCACCATCAGGGGGCGCAGTTCGTCTCCGGCCTCGAACTCGGCCTTCCCCTCGGGGCCGTCGCCGATGAAGACGAGCTCCTCGCGGGCCGTCCGGGTGGAGTCGAGACGGCGCGCGGCGTTCTTGCGCCCGCCGACGCTCGCCTTCTTCGCCGACGACTTGGCGACGTCGACCCACTCGCCGTCGTCGCCGCGACGGGCGACGAGCTTGTAGACCATGCCGGCGGCGGGGAACCCCGAACCGGTCACGACCGACGTGCCCACCCCGTAGGCGTCGGCCGGTGAGCCCGACAGGGCGGCGATCGTGTACTCGTCGAGGTCGCTCGTCACCGTGATACGCGTGTTCACCGCGCCGAGCTCGTCGAGCTGCGCGCGCACGTCGGCGACGACGGTCGGCAGGTCGCCCGAGTCGACGCGCACCGCCCCGAGCCCGGTTCCGGCGACACGGATGGCGGTCTCGACGCCGGCGCGGATGTCGTAGGTGTCGACCAGGAGCGTGGTGCCCGTCCCCATCGCCTCGACCTGCGAGCGGAAGGCGGCCTCCTCGGAGTCGTGCAGGAGCGTGAAGGCGTGCGCCGCCGTGCCCATCGTGGGGATGCCCCACGTGCGCCCGGCCTCGAGGTTGCTCGTCGCGTCGAAGCCGGCGATGTACGCGGCGCGGGCCGCGGCGATCGCCGAGGCCTCGTTGGTGCGCCGCGAACCCATCTCGGCGATGGGCCTGCCGAGCGCGACCGAGACCATGCGCGCGGCCGCGCTCGCGACCGAGGAGTCGTAGTTGAGCACCGACAGCACGACCGTCTCGAGCATCACGGCCTCGGCGAAGGAGCCCTGGATGGTGAGCAGCGGCGAGCCGGGGAAGTACGCCTCGCCCTCGCGGTAGCCCCAGATCTCGCCGCGGAACCGGTAGTCGGCGAGCCAGTCGAGGGTGGCGTCCTGCACCACGTGCTGCTCGCGCAGGAACTCGAGTTCGGCGTCCTCGAACCGGAACCGCTCGATGAGCTCGAGCAGCCGGCCCGTGCCGGCGACGACGCCGTAGCGGCGGCCGTTCGGCAGCCGGCGGGCGAACGCCTCGAACAGGCTCTCGCGGTGGCCGGTCCCGTCCTGCAGGGCGGCATCCACCATGGTGAGTTCGTATCGGTCGGTGAAGAGCGCTGCGGAGCCGGTCACGCCGCTCAGCCTAATGCGGCGGGTTCCGGATGCCGCGGAGCAGGCGTCGCCGCGCCCGGCGACGCCGCAGCGCTCGCGCGGGCCCGGCGGGGCGCGATCCCGATGGCGAGCGCGTTCGCGACGGTGATGAGGGCGAGTCCCGCGACCTGCCACGGCGCGAGCGCCTGGCCGAGCACGACGAATCCCGCGAGGGCCGCGGCGGCCGGGTGCACGCTCTGCAGGACGCCGAATCGCTGCCGCGGCATCCGTCGCAGCACCATGAGGTCGATCGAGTACGGCAGTGCCGACGAGAGCAGGGCGGCCGCGGCCCCGACCGCGAGCACGAGGAGGACCTCGTGCGCCTCGAGGGAGAGCAGCGCGAGCACGAGGATCGGCGACGTGAACACGGCGGCCACGAGGGTCGCGATCGCGGTGCCCTGCACACCGGGCAGCGTGCGTCCGGCTCGCTGGCTGAGCAGGATGTAGGCGGCCCACGCCGCCGCGGCCGTGAGCGCGAGCCCCACGCCCAGGACGTCGATGCCCGGCACGCTTCCGGTCAGCAGCGCCACGCCCGTCGTGGCCAGGGCGGCGCAGACGAGGTCGAGACGCCGTCGTGAGGCGAGCAGTGCGAGGGCGAGCGGGCCGAGGAACTCGAGCGTGACCGCCGGCCCGAGGCCGATGCGCTCGATCGCCCCGTAGACCGAGACGTTCATGACGACGAGCACCGCGCCGAGCGCGATCGCCGGCCGCACGGCCGCCCAGGTGAGCCGGCGCAGCCGGGGCCGCGACACCGCGAGCAGCGCGACGGCCGCGAACGCCTGCCGCAGCGCGACGACGCCCGCCGGCCCGACCAGCGGGAAGATCGTGGCGCCGAGGGCCGCACCGACCTGCACGGAGGCGGCGCCGCCCACGACGGCGGCGGCGTCGGCTCGATCGCGGCGTGCGGTGGTCATGACTCCACGCTAGGCACGGATCGTTGCGAAGAGAAATGTAATGCGCGTCTATTGATACGCTCAGCACATGGATATCGAGCTGCGCCACCTCAGGGTGCTCGTCGCCGTCGACGAGGAACGCTCGTTCACCGCCGCGGCCGGCCGGCTCGGGATGTCGCAGGCCGCCGTCTCCCGCGCGCTCGCCGCCCTCGAGCACGAGGTCGGGGCGTCGCTCATGCACCGCACCACCCGCCGGGTCGAGCCCACCGAGCAGGGTTCGTCCCTCGCGGGCACCGCCCGGCGCATGCTCGGCGAGCTCGACCGCGCGGTCGCCACACTGCGGGGCGAGCGCAGCGCCATCCGCCTCGGCTATGCGTGGGCGGCGCTCGGCGCGCACACCACGCCGCTGCTCCGGGCGTGGAACCGGGCGCACCCCGCCGATCCGCTCCGGCTCGTCCGGCTCAACACCCGCGACGTCGGACTGCTCGACGGACACGTCGACGTCGCGGTGCTGCGGCATCCGATCGACCGACCCGAACTCGAGGCCGAGCTGGTGGGCACCGAGCGTCGCGTCGCGGCCCTGCCGGTCGACCATCCGCTCGCCGATCACGACGCCGTGCGCCTGGCCGACCTCACCCCCTACGAGGTCGGCGTCGACCGGCGCTCGGGCACCACGACGCCCGAGCTCTGGGAGGCGATCGGCGTCGAGGCGCCGCGGCTGGTCATGACCGGCGACGTCGAGGAGTGGCTCGACCTCATCGCCGCGGGCGACGCGATCGGCGTCACCTCCGAGGCGACCGCGCACCATCTTCCGCGACCCGGGGTCGTGTTCGTGCCCATCGTCGACGCGCCGCCGATGGAGGTGCGCCTGGCGTGGCACCGCAACCACCGGCACCCCGCGACCGGCCGGATCGCGCGGGCCATCCGCGCGGCGCTCGCCGAGCCCTCCGCCCCGCCGCCCTGATCTAGGCTGGGTGACCGTGACGGACGCACCCATCGGGATCTTCGACTCCGGCGTCGGGGGACTCACCGTTGCCAGGGCGGTGCGCGACCAGCTCCCGAACGAGGAGATCGTCTACGTCGGCGACCTCGAGCACTCGCCCTACGGGCCGAAGCCGATCGCGGACGTGCGCCGCTACGCCCTCGCCGTGCTCGACGACCTCGTCGCCCAGGGCGTGAAGATGCTCGTGATCGCGTGCAACACCGCGAGTTCGGCGATGCTGCGCGACGCGCGCGAGCGCTACGACGTGCCCGTCGTCGAGGTCATCCAGCCCGCCGTGCGGCGCGCCGTCGCCACCACGCGCACCGGTCGCGTCGGTGTGATCGGCACGGCCGGCACCATCCAGTCGCGCGCGTACGACGACGCGTTCGCCGCCGCGCCGCACCTCGAGCTCGTCTCGGCCGCGTGCCCGCGCTTCGTCGAGTTCGTCGAGGCCGGCGTCACGACCGGGCCCGAGGTGCTCGCAGTGGCCGAGGAGTACCTCGCGCCGCTGCGCACCGCGCAGGTCGACACGCTCGTGCTCGGCTGCACGCACTACCCGTTCCTGAAGGGCGCGATCTCGTACGTCATGGGGGAGGGCGTCTCGCTCGTGTCGAGCGATGTCGAGACCGCGAACGACGTCTACCGCGTGCTCGTTTCCCAAGGGCTCGAGCGCCGCAGTCCGCTCCCGCCCGTGCACCGCTTCGAGGCGACCGGCGACTCGTCCGCCGCGTTCCTCGACCTCGCGCACCGACTCATCGGCCCCGACATCTCGAGCGTCGAGCTCGTGCAGACGGGCGCCCTCACGCTTCCCACCGCCTCGCGGACCGCCCGCACCGACAGGAGACCTCTGTGACCGAGCACCCCACCCCCGACCTCGTGCGCGCCGACGGCCGCACGCCCGACTCCCTGCGCGACGTCGTCGTCGAGCGCGGCTGGAGCGCCCACGCCGAGGGCAGCGCGCTCATCTCATTCGGCCAGACCAAGGTGCTCTGCACCGCGAGCTTCACCAACGGCGTGCCGCGCTGGATGACCGGCAAGGGCACGGGCTGGATCACCGCCGAGTACGCGATGCTGCCGCGCTCGACGAACACGCGCAACGACCGCGAGTCGGTCAAGGGCCGCATCGGCGGTCGCACGCACGAGATCAGCCGGCTCATCGGCCGAAGCCTCCGCGCCGTGGTCGACATGAAGTCGCTCGGCGAGAACACCATCCAGATCGACTGCGACGTGCTCCAGGCCGACGGCGGCACGCGCACCGCCGCGATCACCGGCGCGTACGTCGCGCTCGCCGATGCCATCGAGTGGGCGCGCACGAAGAAGTTCATCGGACAGAAGGCGACGCCGCTCATCGACACCGTGTCGGCCGTGTCGGTCGGCATCATCGACGGCACGCCCATGCTCGACCTCGCCTACGTCGAGGACGTGCGCGCCGAGACCGACATGAACGTGGTCGCCACCGGCCGCGGACTCTTCGTCGAGGTGCAGGGCACCGCCGAGGGCGCGCCGTTCGACCGCCGCGAGCTCGACGACCTGCTCGACCTCGCGCTCGCGGGCACGACCGACCTGGCCGCGATCCAGCGAGCCGCGCTCGAGGCGCCCCTTCCCGGCCGCGCCGGCTGAGCGGGGCGAGCGGATGTCGCAGACCGGCCTCGAGGTCGTCCTCGCCACGCACAACGCGCACAAGGTCGCCGAGTTCCAGCACATCCTCGGCGAGCACGTGCCCGGGATCACGGTGCTGCCCTACGACGGGCCGGAGCCGGTCGAGGACGGCACCTCGTTCGACGAGAACGCGTTCATCAAGGCCCGCGCCGCGGCATCCCACACCGGTCGCATCGCGCTCGCCGACGACTCGGGGATCGCGGTCGACGTCATGGGCGGCTCGCCGGGCATCTTCTCGGCCCGCTGGGCCGGACCGGGCCGCGGCGCGGAGGCCAACCTCGAGCTGCTTCTCGCGCAGCTCGCCGACATCGGCGACCCGCACCGCACCGCCCACTTCCACTGCACGATCGCGCTGGTGGTACCGAATGCCGCGGGCGGCACGCCCTACGAGTTCGCCGCCGTCGGCACCTGGCCGGGCCGTATCGCGACCGAGCGGGCGGGCGTGAACGGCTTCGGCTACGACCCGATCTTCCTGCCCGACGACTTCGAGGTGTCGGCGGCCGAGCTCGCGCCCGAGGTGAAGAACGCGCACAGCCACCGGGCGCGCGCGTTCCGTGCCCTGCTGCCCGAGCTCGAGCGGGTCGCGGAGGAGCGCGCCGCGACCTGAACTCGCGCCGAAGTACTCGTACCACGGTACGAGCAGGGCGGCCGAGGTCGGCACCACGGGCCGATGCCGGCGCCGAGAGCGCTGCATACCTTCGACGCATGATCGAAGCAACCCACCTCACCAAGCGCTTCGGCGCAACCGTCGCCGTCGATGACCTCTCGTTCACCGTGCATCCCGGTGTCATCACCGGGTTCCTCGGACCGAACGGTGCGGGCAAGTCGACGACCATGCGCGCCATCGCCGGCCTCGTGCGCCCCACCTCAGGTTCGACCCGCGTGAACGGCCGGACCATCGCGCAGCACGCCGCGCCGATCACCGAGCTCGGCACGCTGCTCGGGCCGGGCCTCGCCCATCCCGGGCGAACCGCGCGCGCCCACCTGCTCGCGCTCGCCGCCACGCACGGCCTGGGCCGCGCGAGGGTCGACGAGGTGCTCGAGCTCACCGGAATCGACGCGGTCGCCGGGCGACGCGTCGGCACGTTCTCGATGGGCATGCACCAGCGTCTCGGTCTGGCCGCGGCGCTGCTCGGCGACCCGCAGACGCTCATGCTCGACGAGCCGATCAACGGGCTCGACCCCGACGGCATCGTCTGGGTCCGCCGCTTCCTGCGGAGCCTCGCCGCCGAGGGACGGACCGTGTTCCTCTCCTCGCACCTCATGAGCGAGATGGCCCAGACCGCCGACCACCTCATCGTGATCGGCCGCGGGCGCCTGATCGCCGACGCCCCGATGACCGAGGTCCTCGCCGGCGTCGGGGCCACGCACGTCGACGTCACCACGCCCGACGCCGACCGGCTCGCGGCGGCCCTCGCCGCACCGGGCGTCGCCGTCACCACCGTGGCGGCGGGCCGGCTCGAGGTCACGGGCGCGGATGCGGCGACGATCGCCGCGATCGCGCGCGACCACGACGTGCTGCTCCACGAGCTCACCACCCGCACGGCCTCGCTCGAGGAGGCCTACCTCTCGCTCACGGAATCCGCGCTCGAGTACGCGGCCGTCACCCCCGCGGCCTGAGCCGCACGACCACATCCAGGGAGATCCCAATGTCCGCTACCGCTACATCTACCGCAACCGCATCCGCCTCCGACTTCGAGGGCGTCTGCACCGAGCCCGGTCCCGGCGCCGTCGCACCGCGCCTCACGTTCCGTCGCGTGATCCGCGCCGAGTGGATCAAGGCCGCCACCGTCCGCTCGACCTACTGGACCGTCGGCGCCGCCATCGCGACCGTGCTGCTGTTCGCCGGCGGCATCCTGTTCGTCGTCACCCTTGCGCCCGCATCCGAGGTGCCCGACCCGGCGGCCGTGCTCGCCGACAACTACGGGCCCGTGCCCAGCCTCGGCGTCATCGGGTTCGCGTTCATGTTCGCCTACGCCCTCGTCGCGATCCTCGGCGTGCTGGTCGTGGGACCGGAACGGGGGACCGGGCTGCTCGCGGCGACCCTCGCGGTCGTGCCGCGCCGGACCCCCGTCTTCGCGGCGAAGCTGCTCGTCTCGGCCGCGATCGGCGCCGCCGTCGGGCTCGTCGGGGCCGTCGCCTCGTTCCTGCTCGTGCAGTCGCAACTCGCACCGCTCGGACTCGGCTCGTCGCTCGCCGACCCCGACGTGGTGCAGGTGCTGGCGGGCGGCGCGGTGTTCCTCGCGCTCGTCGCGGTGCTCTCGACCGCGCTGGGCTCGCTGTTCCGCAGCACGGCGGCCGCGATGGGCGCGGTGCTCGGGCTGCTCATGGTCGCCCCGGCGATCCTGCCGCTCGTGCCCGGCATCGGCGCGGAGCTGGCCGGATGGCTGCCGAGCACCGCCGGTATGATGCTGTTCCAATCCGCGGCCCAGGCCGGGTGGCAGACGATCCTCACGGGCGGACTCGTCCTCCTCGCGTGGACGGTCGGCTCGGTGGCCCTGGGCGGAGCGCGGTTCGCGAGACGAGACGTGTGATGGCCGAGCGGGCACGCACCATCGGCCGGGCGGTCAGCCCGGCCGATGGCGGCTCCGCGCCCGCCGCCGGTCCGCTCCGCCGCCTGTTCGCGACGCGCCCCTGGCTGGTGGATGTCGCGGTATCGCTCGTGTTCACCACGATCGTGGTCGCAACCCTCGCGTCCGATGTCGTCACCGAGGACTCGGAGGTTACCCCGTGGCAGGTGGTGAGCATCGCGGGCACCGCGATCGCGCTCCTGTTCCGCCGCCGTGCGCCGATCACGGTGCTCGTCGTGGTGACGATCCTCACGACGGTGCTCGGTTTCTCGGCGGAGTCGAACCTCGTGCTCGCGGTGCCCATCGCGCTCTACGCGGTCGCCGCGTTCCGGACGCCCGTCATCGGCTGGATCGCCGCGGCCGCCGCGTTCGTCGTGACCGTCGCGAGCCTGTTCCTGTGGCTCCCGGTGCTCGAGGCACGGCTCGGGGCACCCGGCGCGTTCGACATCCCCGTCGTGCTGCTGACGATCGCCATGGCCGACACGGTGGGCGTCCTGCTCGGCACGAACACGTGGCAGCGCGCGGAGCGCGTCCGCGTGCTGACCGACCGCGCCGAGCAGCTCGCGAGGGAGCGGGACAGCCGGGCGCGCATCGCGACGCTCGCGGAACGCAGCCGGATCGCGCGCGAGATGCACGACATCGTCGCCCACAGCCTCTCTGTCATGATCACGCTCGCCGACGGCGCGTCGGCGTCGGTCGAGCGCGACCCGGACGCCGCACGACGCGCGCTCGAGCGGCTCGCCGAAACGGGCCGCGACGCGCTTCGCGACATGCGGCAGGTGCTGTCGGTGCTCGGCGAGTCCTCCGGTGAGCCCGCCGCGCTCCAGCCGGCGCCCGGGCGCGAGGAACTCGGCGAGCTCGTCGCGCGCTTCCGGGAGGCGGGGCTGCCGGTCCGGTTCACGGTACGGGGCGCGCCCGTCCCCGACCCGCAGCGCGATCTGGCGGTGCACCGGATCGTGCAGGAGGCGCTGACCAACGCGCTCCGCTACGCCGCGGATGCCGAGCGCGTCGACGTCCTCGTCGACGACGACGCCGAGGCGACCGTCGTCACGGTCACCGACGACGGGCGGCACGCTCCCGCGTCCGTCGGCGCGGGTCGCGGGCTCATCGGCATGTCCGAGCGTGCCGCGGTGTTCGGCGGGTCCGTCGAGGCGGGGCCGACCCCGTCGGGCGGATGGCGCGTGCGCGCGGTGCTGCCGACGGGAGGGGAGGTCGCCGATGCCTGAACCGCCCCCGGCCGACATCCGCGTCCTGCTCGTCGACGACCAGCCGCTCATCCGCGTCGGATTCCGGATGGTCCTCGAGAACGAGCCCGGCATCGACGTCGTCGGCGAGGCCGATGACGGCGTCGAGGCGGTGGAGCTCGCCGCGACGCTCGCCCCGGATGTCGTCGTGATGGACGTGCGTATGCCGAGGATGGACGGCATCGCGGCGACGGAGCGGATCGCGCAGCGCCATCCCGGGGTGCGCGTGCTGATCCTCACCACGTTCGACCTCGACGAGTACGCGTTCGCCGGCCTGCGTGCGGGCGCGAGCGGGTTCCTCCTGAAGGATGCCCGACCCGCCGACCTGGTGCGCGCGATCCGCACCGTCGCGGCGGGCGACGCGATCGTCGAGCCCCGCATCACGCGGCGGTTGCTCGAGCTCTTCGGCGCGCAGCTTCCGGGCGCCGGAGCCGTGCCGCCGACGCCCGCGGCGCCACTCCGCGGCGGCGTCCCCGATCCCCGGCTCGCCTCCCTCACCGATCGGGAGCTCGAGGTGTTCACGGCCATCGCGCGCGGCCTCAGCAACGCCGAGATCTCCGCGGCGTTCTACCTCTCCGAGTCCACCGTCAAGACGCACGTCGGGCACATCCTCCTGAAGCTCGGCGTGCGCGACCGCGTCCACGCCGTCATGCTCGGCTACGAGACGGGCGTCGTGGTGCCCGGCGGCGGCTGAGAACGGGTCTCGTTCCCATCAACGGCGGGGCCGCGCCATCCGGCCTACGCTGGAAGGGCCATGGCCCATTCGCACGACCACTCCCACGACGCGCAGGCGGCGAACCGCACCCGGCTCGTGATCGCCATCGCGATCATCGGCGCGTTCCTCGTCGTGCAGGTCGTCGGCGGACTCCTGAGCGGCTCGCTCGCGCTGCTGGCCGACGCGGGCCACATGACGAGCGACCTGCTCGGGCTGGTGATCGCGCTCGGCGCCGCGCTCGTCGCGGCGCGCCCCGCGACCGACCGGCAGACGTACGGGTTCCGCCGGTTCGAGGTGTTCGGCGCGCTCGCGAACGGCGTGATCCTGGTGGTCGTCGCGGTCGCGGTGACGGCGGGCGCGATCGGCCGTCTGGTCTCCGGCGCCCAGGGCGAGGCGCACGAGGTCGCGGGCGGCCCCATGCTCGTGGTCGCCGTCGCGGGCCTCGTCGCGAACGTCGTCGCGCTGCTGGTGCTGCGCGGCGGCGCGAAGGAGTCGATCAACCTGCGGGGCGCCTACCTCGAGGTGCTCGGCGACGCGGTCGGATCGGTGCTCGTGATCGTCGCGGCCGCGGTGATCCTCACGACCGGATGGGACGCCGCCGACCCCATCGCCTCGCTCGCCATCGCGGCGCTCATCGTGCCGCGCGCGCTGATGCTGCTTCGCGACGTGATGCGGGTGCTCAGCCAGTCGACGCCGGCCGAGACGGATGTCGCGGAGATCCGCGACCACATCCTCGGGACGCCGGGCGTGGTCGCCGTGCACGACGTGCACGTGTGGGCGATCACGACCGGCGCGCACGTGTTCAGCGCGCACGTGGAGGTCGAGCCTGCGGTGTTCGCCGAGGGACGCGTCGGCGAACTGCTCGACGAGCTGGGCGGATGCCTCAGCGAGCACTTCGACGTCGGACACTCGACGTTCCAGCTCGAGCCGTCGGGCCGCGGCCGGCACGAGCACGCGACGCACGCCTGAATGCGCGCCCGCCCGCGCCTGCGCCACTTCGGCCGCCTCTGCGCCGCGGGAAGCGGCGCGGACGGGCGCGAAGTGGCGCAGGCGCGGGGGGTCGGTCAGCAGGAGAGGCTCGGGTTGAACGGCGCGTACAGCCCGGCGGGGTTGTGCTTGCCCGTCCACACGTGCAGGTCGTAGTGCTCGGGCATGCCGGGCTCGTGGCCCGGCATGGGGCCGTCGAACGACTGCGTGCCGAAGACCGGGGTCGGCTGGCCGATGTTCGGCTCGAAGAACTCGGCGCCCCACAGCTCGAGCTCGCCCGAGGCCGACGGACCGTACATGAGCACCGGCGGGTGGGCCGGGTCGATGGGCGCGCCGGGCGCGACGAGCGCGGGGTTGACGAAGTGGTGGCCCATGGCGCCGTCGGGCGACGCCGCGCACTCATCGCCGGGCAGGTAGCCCTCGGCGATCGCGACGTCCACGTCGTGGAATCGTGCGGTGGCGGCGCGGAGCTCGGCCACGAGCGCGGCCTGCGCGGCGTGGTCGGGCACCGCCGGGGCGGCGGGGCGGGCCTGGGCGGGGAGTGCGATGCCGGCGGTGCCGACTGCGGCGACGGCCGCGACGGCGGCGGCGGTGAGGGTGCGACGGATCTGCATGCGGGGCTCCTTCATGGGGATGGTGCGCGGTGGGTGATGGCGGCGCCGCGTCAGCGGGCACCGACGGGGTGGGCGGCGACCCAGACGCCGGCGGGGTCGACCGAGCGGCGGATCTCGCCGAGCCGGATCCACGCGGCGGGGTCGAAGCCGGTCGCGGCGTCGACCGAGCGATCGACGAAGTTGAGGTAGGGGCGCGAGGTCGTCCAGGGGCGCATGGCCGCGACGACCTCGCACGTCGCGGCGGTGCCGATCGCCGCGACCTCGGGCGTGGGCGCGATGGCGATGGCGTACAGGGCGTAGGCGCCGTCGAGGCGGTCGAGCGAGGCATCCTGCGGCCGGGCCAGCGCACCGCCGAGGTGGCGCAGCTCGGCGAACATGAGCGGCGTCTCGACGCCGGGGCCGGCCACGGCGAGGAACGCGTCGATGCCGGCGGCGGGAAGCTCGCCGAGGATGGTGTGGTCGCTGACCGACGGCACGGGCGCGGGCGGGTCCATGTGCACGGCGAGCAGGTCGGCCGCTGGGATGCGCGCGAACGTGTCGACCTCGGGCGCGAGCGCGCGGAGCGGCGCGAGCAGCTCGGCCGCGCTCGCGTCGTCCTCGAGGACGGCGCCGTCGATCACGACGAGGCTGCGGCCGCTGAGGAACGGCGGCAACTCGGGCAGCGGCGGGAAGCGCATGAAGCGGAGCGACGTCGTGACCGACTCGGGCAGCCCGGCCGTCCACGCCGCCCAGGCGTGCGTGACCTCCTCGGCGCGGGAGAGGTCCCAGAGCAGCATGCCCGCGACCACATCGGCGATCGGCAGCAGGTCGATCTCCATCGCGACCACGGCGCCGAAGTTGCCGCCGCCGCCCTTGACGGCCCAGAACAGGTCGGCGTGCTCGTCGGCGCTCGCGCGGATCAGGGTGCCGTCGGCCGTCACGAGCTCGACCGCGCGCAGGTGCGACGAGGCGAGCCCGTGCTCGCGACCGTAGAACGACAGCCCGCCGCCGAGCACGTACCCGGCCACCGCGACGTCGCCGGCGCTGCCGTGCAGCGCGGTGAGGCCGTACGGCGTCGCCGCGGCGACGACGTCCTGCCAGAGGGTGCCGCCGAGCACGCGCGCGACGCGGGCCTCGGGATCGACCTCGACGCCGGTGAGCTCGTCGAGGCGCAGCAGCATCACGTCGTCGAGCGGCTGCGCGCCGAGCGCCGCCGCACCGTGGCCGGTGCTCTGCGGGGCGACGCGGAGACCGCGCGCGACGGCGGCCGTGACGACGTCGACGACCTCCGCGATCGTGCGCGGCACGGCGACGGCGGCGGGCCGCTGGTCGACCGCGAGGTTCCACGGCGTGCGCGCCGTGTCGTAGCCCGGCTCGCCGGGGAAGTGGACGGCGGCGGCCCGGCGAGGGGTCGGTGTGTCGGTGAGCGACGGATGCATCTCGGTCAGTCCTTCTGGTCGGGGTGGAGGTGGATCGGTCACGTCGGCGGAGATGCCGACGAGCATGCCGGCGACCTCGAGCCGGGCGACCTGGAGGCCGGTGATCGGCGGGGTGGCCCCGTCGGCCCGGCATCGCTCCAGGACGAGGTCCACCAGTTCCGGGTCGGTGGGCTCGATCGTGAGGACCCTCAGCCGATCGACGGCCGCCATGCCCAACCCGCGGTCGGCGAGCCCGGCCTCGAGGCGCACGAGCGCCAGGCAGAGCTGCGCGATCGCATCCTCGGCGTGGACGAGTTCGCCGTCCTCGTCGAGGGGTGCGGCGTCGATGGTGATGGTCACGATGGAATGCTCCGGTGCGGCGGCTGGCCTCCGGTATCCCGAGCGGCCGGGGAATGCCGGATCCCACACATCTGGGATGTCGCGGGTGGGGTGCCCGAGCGCATACTGGTGCACGTGAGCAGCTCACTGATCGCGGCCCGCGTGCGGGGCGACCTCGACGTGCTCTCGCGGGCGGGCCTCGACCTCGACGACTTCCTGAGCGAGGCGGCCGAGTCGGTTCGTCGGGCGGTGCCCTGGGTCGGCGCGTGCGTCGCCACGCACGACCCGGCGACCCTCATGCTCACGAGCGCCCGCAAGTACGGCGCCCTCACGGCGAACAACGAGCACGACCGGCTGTTCGGCATCCTCGAGTACGGCGGTGACGAGGCGACCTCGTTCCGCTCGATCGCCGCATCCGACCGCCGTGCCATCGGGATGCGGGCCACGATGCCCGACGAGGTCGATCGCTCCGACCGCACCAACCGCCTCATGCGCCCCGTCTACGGGTTCTACGACGAGGCGCGCATGGTGTTCCGCGACGGCTCGGGCGTCTGGGGCGGCATGGCGCTCTTCCGCGGCAGCGACGACCCGGCATTCCGCGACGACGAGGTCGAGCTCCTCGGCCGGATGTCGGAGTCGTTCGCGCGCGGCGCCCGCGCGGGCATCCTCACGCGGCTCGCGCACGACGTGCTGCCCGACGCGGACGCCATGGGGCCCGCGGTCGTCATCGTCGGCGACGGCGACCACATCACCCAGATCAGCGTCGGCGCCGAGGAGCGGCTCGCGCAGCTCATGGACGACCCGCACGGCGGCGACCCGCTCGGCCTCGTGACCGCGCTCGTCGCGGCGGCCCGCCGCATGCTCGTCACACCCGACGCCCCGTTGCCGCGCGCGCGGGTGCGGACCGCGTCGGGCGTGTGGCTCCTGCTCCACGCGTCGCCGCTGTCAGGGGCCGACGGCGCGGCCGGCGACGTCGTCGTCACCATCGAGGAGGCGCGCCCGCCCGAGATCGTCGCGCTCGTCGTGGCCGCGTTCGGCCTCACGCCGCGCGAACGCGACGTGACGCGGCTCGTGCTGCAGGGCGTCGAGACGAAGGAGATCGCCTCGACGCTCCACGTCTCGGCCTACACCGTGCAGGACCACCTCAAGGCGGTCTTCGACAAGGCCGGCGTCCGGAGCCGGCGCGAGCTCATCTCACGCGTCTACTTCGACCAGTACGTGCCGCGCATGGGCGGCGAGGTCGGCCCCGCGGGCTGGTTCACGAGCTGAAGCGCTCGGCGCCCCGCGCCCCCGCTCAGCGGCCCCGCGCCCCCGCTCAGCGGCCCCGCGCTCAGTGCTCGCGCGGCGGGTGCTCGTCGCCGTGGCGGCCGTGGCCGTGGCCGTCGTGCCCGCGGTCGCCGTCGAGGTGCGGCGGGCGGTCGAACACGTCGGGGTCGAGCACGAGCTCCTCGGCCTCCTCCTCGTCGGTCACCACGTCCTCGCCGGCCTCCTCGGCCTTCTTCGCCTTGCGGCGCTCGCTGAAGTAGTGCCAGGCCGTGATCAGGGCGGTACCGCCGACGGCGATGAGCAGGATGATGTCGATGTACTCGCGAACGAGGTAGGCGACCGGCGGGATGAAGCTGACGGCGTAGCCGAACATCGTCAGGCCGAAGCCCCAGACGACCGCGCCGATGAAGTTGTAGAGCGAGTAGCGGCCGCGGTTCATGTGGCCGACGCCCGCGGCGACCGGCGCGAAGGTGCGCACGATCGGCACGAACCGGGCGAGGATGATCGTGAGCCCGCCGAAGCGCTCGAAGAACGCATTCGTGCGTTCGACGTTCTTCACGCTGAACAGCCCGCTCTCCTTGCGTTCGAACACCTTCGGCCCGCCGCGATGGCCGATCTCGTACCCGACCTCGCCGCCGACGAACGCCGACAGGCCGATGAGCAGGGCGACGATCCACACGGAGACGCCGAACACGCCGTTCGGCGGCACGAGCTCGGGGTTCGACAGCAGGCCCGAGATGACGAGCAGCGTGTCGCCCGGCAGCAGGAACCCGACGAGCAGGCCGGTCTCGGCGAACACGATGAAGCACACCACCAGCAGCGCCCACGGCCCGGCGGACTGGATGATCGTCTCGGGGTCGAGCCAGGGGATGAGTGCGGTGTGGATCACGGCAGGTGCTCCTGTCGACGGACACGGCGGAGCCGGTCGCTGGCGGCGTGGTGTCCGTGCAGTCTACCGAGCGGATGGCTCGGCGGCGGCGGTCCTCGACCTCGGGGCGAGGCCGGGCACGTGAACAGAATTGGGACTTGTGGCCGCGCCGGTTCAGGAGGATCGTGTGTGGGTGCAGCCTTGGGGGAGGCTGCCTGAGGGCGCGGCGATGCCGAACCTTCGTCGCGCGCCTGTCACAGGGGGGTGACGACCATGCCACGAAAGAGCAACGGGACGTCCGGCAAGGCCGGAGATCCGGATCCGGCTGGGGCCGGCACGGGGATGAGCGCGTCCGCAGCGGGGGCGATGCCGGGCGGCGCGATGCCGGGAGGCGCAGGCCGCATGTCGAACGGAGTGATGAAGGGCTCCGCGATGTCCGCCCCGGGCGCCGGCGATGCGATGGGCGGGCGAGCTTCGTCGATGCGGCCCGACTTGGGCTCGTCCAGCGGCATGAGCCGCATGGCGGGCGACACCGCCGGATCCGGCGGTGACGGGACGGGGTTCGGGGCGTCGGACGCCGAGGCCCCCGAACTGCATCGCGCATGGTGCGGCACGATGGAGGAGCATCGCCGGCTGCTCTCGACGTCGCAGGAGTACGTGGATGCGAGGGCGATGATCGAGAACCACGCCCGGCAGTTCCCCAGCGACGAGGAGTCGCTCCAGGCGAGGTTCCCGGGCATCGTGCGCATTCCCGTCGTGGTGCACGTGCTCTACGACAACGCGGCCCTGAACGTCGGCGACGCGCAGGTGCAGAGCCAGATCGACGTGCTGAACCGTGACTTCCGTGCGTCGAACCCGGATGTCTCGATCGTGCCCGGGGTCTTCCAGCCGCTGGTCGCGGATGCCCGGATCGAGTTCGTCCTCGCGACGACCGACCCGAACGGTGATCCGACGAACGGCATCACGCGCCGATCGACGAACGTGGCGTCCTTCGCCCAGGAGACCAACGCAGCGAAGTTCTTCTCGAGCGGAGGCACCGACGCGTGGCCCGCGGACCGGTACCTGAACATGTGGGTCTGCAAGGTCCACAACTCCATGGGGCCGCTGCTCGGGTACGCGCAGTTCCCGGGCGGACCGGCGGCAACCGACGGCGTGGTCATCGAGACCACGGCGTTCGGCACGACTGGTACGGCGACCGCGCCGTTCCACCTGGGTCGTACCGCGACGCACGAGGTGGGGCATTGGCTCAACCTGTTCCACATCTGGGGCGACGACGGCAGTGGATGCAACGGCAGCGACGAGGTCGCGGACACTCCCAACCAGGGCGGCCCGAACTACGGCGCGCCGACGTTCCCGAAGCTCAGCTGCAGCAATGGGCCGAACGGCGATCTGTTCATGAACTACATGGACTACACCGACGACCCGGCGATGGTGATGTTCACGCATGGCCAGGTGGCGCGCATGGAGGCGACCCTGGACGGAGTGCGCGATTCGTTCCTCACCGGCATGCGCCATCCGGAGCCGGCGGGCCCCATCGTGTCGTGGGGCGCGGACCGCATCGACGCGTTCGCCATCGGGACCGATCGCGCGATGTACCACAAGTGGTTCGACGGGGGGTCCGGCTGGGGACCGTCCGTCACCGATTACGAGTACATGGGTGGGATCTGCATGAACGCGCCAGAGGTCGCCGCGTGGGGGCCGAACCGATTGGACGCCTTCGTCATCGGCACCGACCGGGCGATGTACCACAAGTGGTGGGATGGCGCCTCGTGGGGTCCCTCGGTCACCGACTACGAGTACATGGGCGGGACCTGCCTCACCCAGCCGCGCTTGGCGACGTGGGGCCCGAACCGGCTCGACGCGTTCGTCCTGGGCACCGACCGCGCGCTCTACCACAAGTGGTGGGATGGCTCGTCGTGGGGACCGTCGATCACCGGGTACGAGTACATGGGCGGGGTCTGTCTCACGCGGCCGGAGGTGGTGGCCTGGGGCGCCAACCGTCTCGACGTCTTCGTGATCGGCACCGACAGCGCGCTCTACCACAAGTGGTTCGACAGCTCCGGCTGGGGGCCGTCGATCACCGGGTACGAGTACATGGGCGGCGTCTGCACGAGCCCGCCGACCGCGGTCGCGTGGGGTCCGAACCGCTTGGACGTGTTCGTGATCGGCACCGACAGTGCGCTGTACCACAAGTGGTGGGATGGCTCGTCGTGGGGTCCGTCGGTCACCGACTGGGAGTACATGGGCGGGATCTGCACGAGCCCGCCGACGGTCGTGTCGTGGGGTCCGAACCGCTTGGACGTGTTCGTGATCGGCACCGACAGCGCGCTCTACCACAAGTGGTGGGATGGCTCGTCGTGGGGTCCGTCGGTCACCGACTGGGAGTACATGGGGGGCACCTGCACCGACGGACCGCGCGTCACCTCCTGGGGTCCGAACCGGCTCGACGTCTTCGTCACCGGCACGGACGGCGCGCTCTATCACAAGTGGTGGGATGGTGCGGCCTGGGGTCCGTCCGTCACCGGGTACGAGTACATGGGCGGCGTGATCAGCGACCTCCGGCACGCGGTACCGGACTCGCCGGCCGGCCTCGTGCTCCGGGATGATGCGCTCGTCGGCGACGGCTCTCCGCTCAGTCGACCATGACCGAGCGGCTCTACCGGACGTGGATCCACTCGCATGAGGAGGACCACGATGGAGTGACCGTGTATCGTCCGGTCGGATACCCGCTGCCCTTGGCCCGCGGGCGCAGTGGCGTGGAGTTCCTGCCCGACGGGACGCTGATCGAGCACGCCGTCGGACGCGACGACACCGCCGAGACCCGGCCGGGAAGCTGGCATCTGGTCGGGTCCGACCGGCTCGCGCTCGTGGGTGCGCTGGGTTCTCGCCGGCTGCGCATCGTCTCGCTCGAGGACGACCGCCTCGAGGTCGCGGAGGAGGGTCCCACATGAGCGACGACGTCCGCTACCTCGTCGTGCCCGCGGGGCGGAGCGTGCACGCGGACGCGAACCGGGTGCGGGTCGCTGACGCGGAGGTCGTGTGGACCTCCGCAGACCGCACCCTCGGGCGCGCGTCGCGTCGGGCGTCCGACCTGCTCCTCGTGACGCAAGTCGGTCGGTCGTTCCAGGATGCCTTCCCGGATGTCAGGCCGGTGCTCGATCACGGTCGCCATCTCGTCATCCCGGCCGATGCTCGGCTGTCGGACCTGCCACGCGACGATTGCTGGCGGATCGAGCCCGTGCCCGTCGGCGGCGTCGTGGTCGACGTCGCGGAGCTTCGAGCGGGGCGTGCGGATCCTTCGATCGAGGAGATGCTCGGCGAGCTGTCGCCGGCGTCGTACGCCGAGCATCTCTCGTGGATGGCGGGCCTGCCGACCCGGCACTCGATCAGCGCCGGATTCAGGACCGCAGCCGACCGGGCGGAGGCCAGGATGGCGGCGCTGGGGTTCGCGACGACCCGTGAGCCGGTGCCGATGGGGGCAGGTCGGAGCGAGAACATCATCGGCGAGCGCTCCGGCGCAGCGACTTCCGCACGCGGAGTCGTGATCGTGACTGCGCACCTGGACTCGGTCAACCTGGCGGGTGGGCCGGGAGCCCCGGCCCCGGGCGCCGACGACAACGCGAGCGGCTCGGCGGGTGTGCTGGAGCTCGGCCGGGTGCTCGCGGGCAGGTCGTTCGAGCACGACGTGCGGCTGATCCTCTTCGGCGGGGAGGAACAGGGCCTGATCGGCAGCCGGCGATATGTGGCGTCGCTGCCCGGCGCGGAGCGGGCGCGGATCCGCGCCGTTCTGAACATGGACATGATCGCGTGCCGGAACGCCGCCGTGCCGACCGTGTTGCTCGAAGGCGCCGTGGTCTCACGGGGGCTGATCGACGCACTGGCCGAGGCTGCGGCGACGTATACCGGCCTGCGCGTCGAGACCTCGCTCTCGCCGTTCGCGAGCGACCACGTGCCCTTCATCGACGCCGGAGTCCCCGCCGTCCTCACGATCGAGGGCTCCGACAGCGCGAACGGGAACATCCACACCGCGAACGACGTGCTCGCGCATCTCGACCACACCCTGGCGATGGAGATCCTCCGCATGAACGCGGCGGCCCTCGCCGGATGGCTCGTCCCCGTCGCGCCCGCGCCACAGCCGGCCGGTTCGATCCTGTCGGGGGCGCCGGGACGGCTCGACGTCTTCGCCGTCGGGGTCGACTCGACGGTGCTGCACAAGTCGTGGGACGGATCGGCGTGGCGCCCGAGCACGATCGGGTACGAATCGCTGGGCGGCGTGGTCGTTCCGACCTGATCCTGGCCCGCCGTCAGCGTCGGCGGTACTCGACCTCGGGACGGCCCGGGGTCCCGTAGCGGTTCGCGCGCTCGACCGCGCCCGTCTCGGCGAGGTGCTCGAGGTAGCGCCGCGCGGTGACCCGCGAGAGGTCCAGGCCGGCGGCCAGCTCGGCCGCTGAGACGCCGCGGCCTTCGGGTGCGGCGCGCACGGCGGCGCGCACGCGATCGAGCGTCTCGCGGGTGAGTCCCTTGGGCAGGTCGGCGCCCGATGCGGTGCGGAGGGCCGCGAACGATGCGTCGACCTCCTGCTGGTCGGTGACGACCGCGGTGCCGACGCGCGCCCGGTAGTCGCGGTACGCGCCGAGCTTCTCGGCGAACGCGGCGAACGCGAAGGGCTTGATGAGGTACTGCACGATCCCGAGCGAGACCGCCGAGCGGACGACGGAAGCCTCGCGCACCGCGGTCACTGCGATGACGTCGATCTCGGTCCCAGCGGCCCGGAGGGATCGGCACAGCTCGATGCCGGTCGTGTCGGGCAGGTTGACGTCGAGGAGGATCAGGTCGATCCCGGCGATCGAGCCGTCGGGGCGCCGAGCGTCGCGGAGGAGCCGCACCGCCTCGGCGCCGGTGTGCGCGATCCCGGCCACCTCGAAGCCGGCGACGCGGCCGACGTACGCGGCGTGCGCCTCGGCGGTGACCGGCTCGTCCTCCACGACGAGCACGCGGATCGCGACGTCAGGCATCGGCCGCTCCGGGGGACGGGGCGACGGTCGGGACGGGCAGCACGACCTCGAAGCGCGATCCGTCGACGCGGATGTCGCCGCCGAGGCGGGCGACGGACTGGCGCACGAGCGCGAGCCCGATGCCGTGCCCCTGCGCGGCGCCGGCCGCGCCGTCCATCGCCTCGCCCGCCTTCGAGGTCACGCCGAGGTCGAACACCCGCGTGCCGGCGCGCGGCCCCGGGCCGCTGTCGGCGACGGCGACCACGAGGCATCCGTCTCGCGTGCCGATGGCCACCTCGACCGCGGGGGAGGGCGTCGCGGACGCCGCGTCGAGCGCGTTGTCGATGAGGTTGCCGACGATCGTGATGGTCTCGCGCGGGTCGATGCCGGTCGTTGCGAGCCGTTCGGGCAGGTCGACGTCGAAGCGGATGCCGCGCTCGCCGGCCTGCGCCGCCTTGCCGAGCAGGAGCGCGAGCAGCACCGGCTCCTCGACGGCCGAGAGCAGCCGGTCGGCGAGCGCCTGACTGAGCGCGAGCTCGCTCGAGGCCAGCTCGACGGCCTCCTCGGGCCGGCCGAGCTCGATGAGCGCGATGATCGTGTGGAGCCGGTTGGCGAACTCGTGCGCCTGCGAGCGGAGCGCGTCGGAGAGCGTGGTCATCGTCGCGAGCTCGCCGGTGAGCTCCTGCAGCCGGGTGTGGTCGCGCAGCGTCGTGACCGTGCCGACGCGCCGCGCGTGCGGGTCGCCGGGCCGCAGCCGCGAGACGATCACGTCGCGGTCGACGACGAGCACGTGGGTCGGGGTGATCACGATCTCGTCGACGACGGCGTCGGTGCGCGCGAGCACCTCGGCGACGGATGGCGCGAGCCCGAGCCCGTCGAGCGGCGACGGCGCGGCATCCCGCCCTGTGGGTTTCGGCAGGCCGAGCAGCTCGGCCGCGCGGTCGTTGGCGAGCACCACGCGGTTGCGGTCGTCCTGGAGCACGAGTCCCTCGCCGATGGAGTGCAGCACGCCCTCGTAGTAGGCGAACATGCGGCTCATCTCCTCGGCGCCGCGACCCCAGGTGACCCGTCGCAGGTAGCGGCTGAGCAGCCAGGCTCCCAGCGCGCCGAGCGCGATCATGACGGCGGCGGCGGCGACCACCGTCGCGATCCGCGCGCCCAGCGCGACCTGCGTGTTCGACACCGTGATGCCCGCCGCGACGAGTGCGACCACCTCGCCCGTACCGTCCTCGATCGGCACGACCGAGCGCACCGACGGCCCGAGCGTGCCCGTGTACGTCTCGCTGAACGCCTCGCCCGCGAGCGCCCGGTCGATGTTGCCGAGGAACTGCTGCCCGATCTGCGACGGATCGGGATGGGTGAAGCGCGTGCGATCGGGCGCCATGATCGTGATGAAGTCGACCTCGGCCTCGCGCATGACGTCGACCGCGTACGGCTGGAGCACCGCGGTCGGGTCCTCGGCCTGCACACCGTCGACCACGAACGGGTCGTTCGCGATGGTCTGCGCGATCGCCATCGACTTCGACGCGGCATCGCGTTCGACGTCGGCGCGCGCGTCGGCCCAGATGAGCGCGACGGCGATCACGGCGAGCACCACGATCACGGCCAGCTGCAGGGCGAACAGCTTCGCGGCGATGCTCCATCCGCGCACCCATCGCACCATGTCCACCTCGCTACGCCGTCGTCTGGTCACACCCTACGGCGGTCGCGGCGGCCTGCGGCCGGTCGTGCCGCGAACAGTATGAACACAAGCGGATGGCGTTCCATCCGCTCGCGCATGCTTGCCGTCACACCCCGATTCGTCGCCGCCGGCGATGGACGACCAAGGAAGGCAGGGACGGCAATGGCGCTCCAGTCTCGCGTCGACGGCACGAAGCCGCGGCGGAGGATCGACTCCTCGCACTACCTCTACATCGCGGTGATCGCGGCGGTCGCCGCCGGCATCGCCGTGGGCCTCGCAGCTCCCGAGTTCGCGGTCGGCCTCAAGCCGATCGGCGACGCGTTCGTGCTGCTCATCAAGATGATGATCGCCCCGATCATCTTCTGCACCATCGTGCTCGGCGTCGGCTCGATCGCGAAGGCCGCCACCGTCGGCAAGGTCGGCGGGCTCGCACTGCTCTACTTCATGGTCATGTCGACCTTCGCGCTCGGCATCGGCCTGGTCGTCGGCAACCTCATCCACCCGGGCGAGGGGCTGAACATCGCGGGCTCCTCGTACGACGCCGGCACCACTGAGGCGAAGACGACGCAGGAGTTCCTCCTCGGCATCATCCCGACCTCGATGCTGTCATCGCTCGTCGACGGCAACATCCTGCAGGTGCTGTTCGTGGCGCTGCTCGTGGGCTTCGCGCTTCAGAAGATGGGTTCCAAGGGCACGCCGATCCTCGGAGCGATCCGCCAGATCCAGGCGCTCGTGTTCCGCATCCTCGCGATGATCATGTGGGTCGCCCCGATCGGCGCGTTCGGCGCGATCGCCGCGGTCGTCGGCAACACCGGCGTCGCCGCGATCATCTCGCTCGGCACGCTCATGATCGCGTTCTACATCACCTGCGCGCTGTTCATCCTGGTCGTGCTCGGGTCGCTGCTCTGGGCTGTCACCCGCGTCAACATCTTCTCGATGATGAAGTACCTCGGTCGCGAGTACCTGCTCATCGTCTCGACCTCGTCGAGCGAGGTCGTGCTGCCCCGCCTCATCGCGAAGATGGAGCACGCGGGCGTCTCCAAGCCGGTCGCGGGCATCACCATCCCGACCGGGTACTCGTTCAACCTCGACGGCACCGCGATCTACCTCACGATGGCCTCGCTGTTCATCGCCTCGGCCATGGGCACGCCGCTCTCGATCGGAGAGCAGGTCGGGTTGCTGCTGTTCATGATGGTCGCCTCGAAGGGCGCCGCGGGCGTCACCGGTGCGGGCCTCGCGACCCTCGCCGGCGGACTGCAGGCGCACCGCCCCGACCTCGTCGACGGCGTCGGCGTGATCGTCGGCATCGACCGGTTCATGTCGGAGGCGCGCGCCCTCACCAACTTCACCGGCAACGCCGTCGCGACGCTGCTCGTCGGCACCTGGACGAAGGAACTCGACCGCACGCAGCTGCGCGCCGTGCTCGCCGGCGAGAAGCCGTTCGACGAGACCACGATGAGCGTCGACGACCACCTGTCGGGCGACGAGCAGGCCGAGCTCGAGCGCGAGCAGCGCCCCTCGACCGAGGCGATCGCCGCGATCGTCGGCGAGCTCGAGCACGAGAAGGCGGGCCGCCGGTGAGCTCGCACGCTCCGGGCCTCGCCTCGGGCGCCGTCGACGCGGGTCATCCCGCGCCGGCGGCGCCCGCCGCCGTTCCGGCCGCGATCGCGCGGACCTGGCTGCTGGTGCCGGGCACGGCCGAAGCCCTCGCCGATCGCCTCACCGGCTCGGCCGCCGACGTGGTGGTCGTCGACCTCGAGGACGGGGTCGCGCCCGACCGCAAGGGCGAGGCCCGTCGCGCGCTCGTCGCCGCGGTGACCGCGCTCGCCGAGTCGAGATCGCCTGCGCTCGGACGCGCATGGGTGCGCATCGCCGACGCCGCGTCCGACGAGTGGCGGGCGGATGTCGCGCTGCTCCGCGGCCGCGACCTCGTCGCCGGGGTCGTGCTCGCGAAGGTCGAGTCGCCCGACCAGGTGCGGCGCACGCTCGACGCGCTCGGCGGCGACGTCCCCCTGGTCGCGCTCGTCGAGAGCGCGCGGGGCGTCGAGGCCGCCCTCGAGATCGCGTCGGCGCCGGGCGTGGTGCGCCTCGCGTTCGGGAGCGGCGACTTCCGCCGCGACACCGGCGCCGCCGACGACCCGATGGCGCTGCTCTACGCGCGGTCGCGACTCGTGTCGACGAGCCGGGCGGCAGGCCTGCCCGGTCCGGTCGACGGCCCCACGGTGGCGCGGGATGCGGCGGCGCTCGCCGAAGCGTCGCGGCACGCGGCATCCCTCGGCATGACCGGCCGGCTCTGCCTGCGCGAGGAACAGGTGGGGGCCGTGCACGCCGCGATGAGTCCGTCGGACGCGGATCTGGCGTGGGCGCTCGAGGTGGTGGAGACCATCGAGCGCCGCGGCATCAGAGACGGCAGCGACCTGCCGCGACTGGCGCGTGCGCGCGCGATCTGCGATGCCGCCGAGTCGTTCGGGCTCGATGTCGCGGGCGTCGGGCCCACCGTGTCCGACTACGCGGGCTGAGCAGGCCCGACCCGACGGAAGCGAGGCACGGTGCGGCCGTCGAGCTCGACCGACTCGGCGAACATCCCGAGCGGGCGGATCCAGGCACCGCCGTCGCCGTAGAGCTGGCGGTACACCGCGAACGGCTCCTCGGTCTCGCTGTGGCGCGCTACGAGCAGCACCTCGTACCGGGCACCCTTGTAGTGCTCGTAGATGCCCGGTGTGATCTCGTCGGGCGCGGTCGGGTCGGTCACCCGTCCATGCTACGGACGGCGGGCGCCTGCGGTCGCCGGACTGAACCGGGGAGTGCGGTCTGGCCGAGACGCCCGAAGTGCGGAAGACTCGGGCGCGTGAACGATCGCGATGAGTCCGTTCGCGTCGCCCTCTACCGGGGGCTCGCCGAGACCGGACGATTGCCCGCACCCGGCGAACTGGCCGCGACGACCGGGCTCGCGCCATCCGATGTCGCCGAATCGCTCGAGGCGCTCGCCGCAGCGCGCCACGTCGTGTTCGACGACGCCCACCGCATCGTGCTCGCCCACCCGTTCGCGACGCGCAACTTCGCCTTCTCGGTCATGGGGGAGCGGACGCTCTGGTGGGGCGGGTGCGCCTGGGACGCGTTCGCGATCCCGCACCTCGTTCCCGACGAGCCGTCCGCCCTCATCGCGACGACCTGTCCGGCGTGCGGCACGGCGCACTCCTGGACGATCACGCGCTCGGCCGAACCGGATGCGCCGCAGGTCGCGCACTTCCTGACGCCGGTCGCGCGCATCTGGGACGACGTGATCCACGCGTGCGATCACCAGCGCATCTTCTGCTCGACCCGCTGCGTCGAGGAGTGGCTGGAGCGGACCGGGCTCGAGCGCGGGTACGTCATGGACCTGCCGACGCTCTGGCGGCTCGCGTCGCACTGGTACGAGGGGCGGCTGGACTCACCGTACCGACGGCGGGAGCCGATCGAGGCGCGGGAGTACTTCGCGAGCGTGGGGCTCACGGGGCCGTTCTGGGGGAACTGAGACCCGCCGGCCGCCCCGCGAACATCCCGAGCGGCGGATCCGGGCGGCACGGCCGCGGGACCGAGGGCCCGCGCCGCGCGACCGGCCGCGCCTAGCGTGGACGGCGCCGCCCCGGCGGGGCGGCCCCCGCGCGCCGGTCGGCGCCACAGACGGAGGAGTGCCGCATGAAGATCGTCGTCGTCGGAGGGGTCGCCGGTGGCGCCTCGGTGGCCGCGCGTGCGCGGCGCCTCGACGAATCCGCCGACATCATCGTCTTCGAGAAGGGCGATCACGTCTCGTTCGCCAACTGCGGCCTCCCGTACCACATCGGCGAGGTGATCGCCGATCGGAGCCGGCTGCTGTTGCAGACGCCCGAGAGCCTGCGCGACACGCTCGACATCGACGTGCGCGTGGGCAGCGAGGTGCGCTCGATCGACCGGGAGGCGAAGACCGTGCTGGTCCGCGAGCTCCGGACGGGGCGCGAGTACGCCGAGTCCTACGACCGCCTGGCGTTGTGTCCCGGTGCCGATCCGCTCCGCCCGCCGCTGCCCGGCATCGACCTGCCCGGCGTGCACGTGCTGCGCAACATCGCCGACATGGACGCGATCAAGGCGCAGCTCGACGAGGCGCTCGCCGCGGCATCCGCCCGCGGGCCGATCGCGGGCCCCGTGCAGGCGGTCGTGATCGGCGCGGGCTACATCGGCGTGGAGATGGCCGAGAACCTGCAGCACCGCGGTGCCTCGGTCACGGTCGTCGAGATGGCCGACCAGATCCTGCCGCCGCTCGACCGTGAGGTGTCGATCCCGGTCGAGCAGCACCTGCGCAGCCGCGGCGTCGACCTGCACCTCTCCACGGCGGCCGCCGCGTTCGCCGCGCGTGACGGCGGCGGCGTGACCGTCGAGCTGACCGACAACGTCTTCGTCGACGCCGACCTCGTGATCCTCTCAGCCGGCGTGCGGCCCAACGTGCAGCTGGCGAAGGACGCCGGTCTCGAGCTCGGCCCGCGCGGCGGCATCCGCGTCGACACGCACATGCGCACCTCCGACCCGTCGATCTGGGCCGCCGGCGACGCCGTCGAGACCGCGCACACCGTCCTGCCGGGCCCGTGGATCACGCCGCTCGCCGGACCGGCGAACCGCCAGGCGCGCGTCGCCGCCGAGAACATCTGCGGGCGCGACACCGAGTACCGCTCGACGCAGGGCACCTCGATCGTGAAGGTGTTCGACATGGTCGCGGGCGGGACCGGCGCCACCGAGCGGCAACTCGCCGCCGACGGCATCGAGCACCGCACGGTGCACCTGCACCCCTCCGGGCACGCGGGCTACTACCCGGGCACGGCGCAGATGCACGTCAAGCTGCTCTTCGCACCGGGCACGGGTCGGGTGCTCGGCGCGCAGGTCGCCGGGTTCGACGGCGTCGACAAGCGCCTCGACGTGCTCGCGACCGTGATCCGGCTCGGCGGCACGGTGCACGACCTCGAGGAGCTCGAGCTCGCCTACGCGCCGCCGTTCGGCTCGGCGAAGGACCCGGTCAACATGGCCGGGTTCGTCGCGGGAAACGTGCTGCGCGGCGACCTCGTGCTCTGGTACGCGAAGGACTGGCCGGCCGCCGTCGAGGGCGCGCGCCTGGTCGACGTGCGCACACCCGAGGAGTACGCGATCTGGCACATCCCCGGCGCGGAGAACGTGCCGCTCGCGACGCTCCGCACGGCGTGCGAGGCCTGGGAACGCGCCGTGCCGGTCCGCCTGTACTGCGCGGTCGGATTCCGCAGCTACCTGGCGTACCGCATCCTGGTCCAGCGGGGATTCGCGGAGGTCGCGACCCTCTCGGGCGGCTCGAACACGTTCCGGTACTGGCACGACGTCGAGCCCGTGTCGGCCGCGGCGCCGGCGCCGGAGATCGCATACGCGGAGGCCGCCGACCTCATCGCCGCGACGAAGGGCTCGGGGACCCGGGTCGACCTCGACTGCACGGGGCTCGCCTGCCCGGGCCCGATCATGCGGCTCTCGAGCACGATGTCGGAGCTCGCTGCCGGCGACGAGGTCCTCGTGCACGTCTCCGACCCCGGTTTCGTGAGCGACGGGCCCGCGTGGGCGGCGAGCCACGGTCACGAGGTGCTGTCGATGACCCCCGAGGGCCCCGGCTACGTCGCGGCGTTCCGGAAGGGCGGCGCGGCCTCCGCAGCCGCGTCGACGGCCGTCGCCGCGCGCAGGAACCAGACCTCGTTCGTGGTCTTCTCCGGCGACCTCGACAAGATGCTCGCGGCGTTCATCATCGCCAACGGCGCACTGGCGATGGGGCAGCAGGTGTCGATGTTCTTCACGTTCTGGGGGCTCAACGCGTTGCGCCGCGAGCACGCCCCCAAGCGCGACCACACCGCGCTCGAGCGGATGTTCGGCATGATGATGCCCTCGGGTCCCGACCGCCTGCCGCTGTCGCAGATGAACATGGCGGGCGCCGGCCCTGCGATGATCAAGCACGTCATGAAGGAGCATGAGGTGCAGTCGGTGCCCGACCTCATGGGCGCGGCTCAGGCGGGCGGCGCCCGGTTGATCGCCTGCACGATGACGATGGACCTGCTCGGCATCGCCGAGTCCGACCTGATCGACGGCATCGAGTTCGGCGGCGTCGCGACCTTCCTCGGCGAGGCGGAGAAGTCGGCCACGACCCTCTTCATCTGAGGTCGTCTCAGCGGCGCGGCGCGGCGTCAGCGGCGCGGCGTCCACGGGCCGAGCAGGTGCTCGGCGATCACGTCGAGCGTGAGGTGCGCGGTCGGATCGGCGGGCCGGCCGAGCGAGCTGTGCGCGGCGCCGGGCGTCATGCGCACGACCGCCGGCACGCCGGCGGCGCGGAGGCCTGCCGCGAAGTCCTCGCCGGAGGTGCGGATGGTGTCGAACTCCTCGGTGATGACGAGGGTCGGCGGCAGCGCGGCGAGGTCGCCGTTCGCCGGGAACGCGTACGGGTCGTCGAGCACGCTGCGGCGGCCCGCGTAGTTCCAGGCCATGTGCGTGAGGTCCTCGGGCCGGAACACGTCGCCGCCCGTCGTGGCGCGCATGCGGGCGAGCACGTCGGCCGGAAGCGGCGTGCCGAACGGGTGGAGCAACGGGGCGACGAGCACGAGGCTCGCGGGCGCCGGCTTCGCCGGGCGCGCATCGCGCACGCGCTTGGCCACGCCCGCGGCGAGGTTGCCTCCGACGCTCGAGCCTCCGAGGTGCATCGCCCCGGACGGCACGCCGAGCGCCGTCGCGTGCGACGCCGCCCACCGCCATCCGGCCAGCACGTCATCGGAGGGTGCCGGGTAGTGCACGCCGCGCACGGCGTGGCGGTAGTCGAGCGACACCACGGCGACGCCGCGGTAGGCGAGCTCGAGCGAGGGCCAGTGCGCGTCGGCGCGGTCGAGGTCGCCGCCGATGAACGCGCCGCCGTGCACCCAGGCGAGTCCGACCCCGGCCGGATCGGGCGGCGAGTACGTGCGGGCGCGGATCGCGCCGTCCGGCCCCTCGATCACGACTTCGCGGGTGGTCACCGCCGCGAGGTGCGGGAAGCGCTCCAGGATCCCGGCCGGCGACGTGGACGGATCGGTCGCAGGGAGCGCACCGGCGAGTTCGGCGATGCGGAGCAGGTCGGTGAAGGGCGGGAGCGCGGTCTGCGCAGTCCGCCCGGCGATGCGCGCGAGCAGGCCGGGCGCGACGCGGCGCAGGATCGCGGCGGCGATCCCGGACACGGTCGCGCGTGCGGAGGGCTTCGGCAGGGTAAGACGCGCATCGACCGGGGCCCTCATGTCGCCACCTCCCGGATCGACGCTCCCGCCGGCCACCGGCGGCATCGTCCGCACGGTCGGTGCGGAAGGTGGGACTCGAACCCACACGCCCGAAGGCACAGGAACCTAAATCCTGCGTGTCTACCGGTTTCACCACTCCCGCGAGTGCCCGTTCAGTCTAGGCGGGCGGCCGTGGCCGAGCGCCGCCTCGGACGGGCCGGACCTGTCGCGCGGCGCGCGGATCGGCCAGACTGCCACCATGCAGGTCTCGGAGCCGGAGGCCCCTCGCGGCGACCTCCTCGTCATCTTCGGCATCACCGGCGATCTCGCGCGCGTGATGACCTTCCGCTCGCTGTACCGCCTCGAGCAGCGCGGGCTCCTCGACTGCCGCATCCTCGGCGTCGCGTTCGACGACTGGAGCCTGCCGCAGCTCGAGGAGCGGGCCCGCGAGTCGATCGTCGCGTCGGGCGAGCGCCTCGATCTCCGGGTCTTCGAACGGCTCTGCCACCGCCTGTCGTATGTGCACGGCGACTTCGTCGACCCGGCCACCTACGAGCGGGTCGCCGCGGCGATGGGCGAGGCGCGCCATCCGGTGTTCTACCTCGAGACGCCGCCGAGCCTGTTCGCACCCGTCGTGACGGGCCTTGCCAGGGCCGGCCTCGCGGCGAACGCCCGATTCGTCATCGAGAAGCCGTTCGGGCACGACCTCGCGTCGGCGCAGGCGCTCGCCGCCGAACTGCACGAGGTCGTCGACGAGTCGCAGCTGTACCGGATCGACCACTACCTCGGGAAGATGGGCCTGGAGGAGATCCTCTACCTGCGGTTCGCGAACACCATGCTCGAGCCGGTGTGGAACCGCAACCACGTCGAGTGCGTGCAGATCACCATGGCCGAGGACTTCGGCATCGCCGGTCGCGGGGGCTTCTACGACCCCGTCGGTGCGCTCCGCGACGTCGTCGTCAACCACCTCATGCAGCTGCTCGCGGCGGTCGCGATGGAGGCGCCCGCGCACGGCGACGTCGAGTCGATCCGCACCATGCAGACCGTGCTGTTCCGCTCGATGGCGGACGCCGACCCGGCCCGCTACGTGCGCGGCCAGTTCGACGGCTACCGCGACGTCGAGGGCGTCGCTGCCGACTCGACGACCGAGACGTTCTGCGCGATCGAGCTCGGCATCGAGAACTGGCGGTGGTCGGGCGTGCCGTTCTTCATCCGCACCGGCAAGCTGTTGCCCGTCACCCAGACCGAAGTGCGGATGGTGTTCCGGCCCTCACCGCTGCTCGGCTTCGGGCTGCGCACGCCCGACAGCCAGCCCGACCAGCTCGTCATCCGCCTCGATCCGGGCACGGGCGTGCGCATCATGCTCAATGCCAAGCGAGCGGATGCCGCGACGCCGCGGCCCGTCGGGCTCGACATGGAGTTCGCGGACGAGGGCGGCGAGGGCCCGACCCCGTACGAGGTGCTCCTGCACGCCGCGCTCGAGGGGCGCAGCATCCGGTTCGGCCGGCAGGAGACCATCGAGGCCGCCTGGCGGGTGATGCAGCCGCTCATCGACGCGCCGCCGCCCGTGCAGCCCTACGCGCCGGGCAGCTGGGGCCCGGATGCCGCGGCGGCACTCGCTGCACGACACGGCGGGTGGCGCGAGCCCTGGACCTGAGCGCCCTCGGTTCGCGCGTGCTCAGTTCGCGGGCGAGAGGCCCGACCCGAGCTTGGCGAGCAGCCGCATCTTCCGCTCGATCGCCTCGGAGTCGTTCGGGAGGTCCCAGAGGTGCACGGCCTCGGCCGGTGCGACGCGGACGGTGCGGGCCGAGGTCACGATCTCGATCTCGTCGTGCTCGACGCCGAACAGGTCGGCGCCGGAGTGCGCGGAGATCCGGACGATCGTGCCGAGCGAGTCGCCCGCCTCGGTCGCGAGCACCCGGCCGACGTGCTGGGTGCGGAGGCCGCGGGCGGTGAGGCGCTTGAGCGGCCTCGGCTCGCGGCCGGTGGCGTTCGGCCAGCACACCTTGCAGCCGCGCACGTTCGATGTGGCGCGGGCGCGCTCGCGCGTGATGAGCGCGGGCAGCGGGATCCGGTATTCGCGGTCGGCGGCGAGGCGCCTACGGTGCTCGTCCGTCCAGCGGGCGCGGCGGTCGAGGTGCGGCTCGAGCGCAGGGCACTCCAGCCGGTGCAGCGTCTCGTCGCGGCGGCCGGCACGGGTGACGGCGAACTCGGCGCCCTCGCCGAACGCCTCCCGCAGCGCTGCGAGTTCGCTTCCGACGATCTGCTCGACGAGGGCGTCGGTCTCGTGCGGCGGTTCCGCGTCGCCGCGCGCGATCGTGGGTTCCGCCGACCCGGATGGCGTCATCGGTCCTCCGTTCCTCGTCGACCCCCGTGAGCTCATGCTCGAGGCCGAATGTACTCGATGGACCGGGCGGTTCCGGGCAGCGGCGCGAGGCGATCCGGCGTGGCGGGGCCACCCCGGACGGGTGCTGGTCGGGCGGTCGACGCGTCGCTACTCTGGCGGAAGGGCCGTCCGCCGCACCGATGCGGGAGGGGAGGAGGTCTCCGTGGCCGACCGCGGGCTCATCCTCGTGGTCTCCGACGACGTCGGAGCGGTGGGTGGGCTGCGCCGAATCCTCGACGACGGCCGCTTCGACGTGATCGCCGTCGAGGGCGACCAGGCCCCGACGACCGCGGTCGCGACGAGCGAACCCGACCTCGTCGTCGTCGACACCACGCTCGACCGGCTCGACCCGTTCGACTTCGTGGCCGGCCTGCACCGGGACGGCCTCGGTCGCGACCTGCCGGTCCTCTTCGTCGCGCCTGCGGACGATGTCGGGGCGCGCGTGCGCAGCCTCGAGGCCGGGGACGACCTGCTCACGACGCCGTTCGACTCGCGGGAGGTGCTCGCCCGGATCGAGCGTCAGGTCACGGTCTCGAGGGTGCGCGCGGCGCTGCGCGAGTCCGAGGCGAAGCTCCGGTCCGTCATGGAGTCGGCCATCGATGCCATCGTCTCGGCGGATGCCGACGGCGTCATCTGCAGCTGGAACCGCGCCGCGACCGAGCTGTTCGGCCACACCGAGGCGGAGGCGGTCGGGCGCACGCTCGAGCTGGTCATCCCCGATCGGTTCCGCGGCCTCCACCGGGCGGGGATCCACCGCGTGAACACGGGCGGCGAGGCGCACGTGATCGGCTCGACCGCCGAGTTCGCGGCCGTGCGCAAGGACGGCAGCGAGTTCCCGATCGAACTCTCGCTCGCGACCTGGTTCCTCGACGAGGAGCGGTACTACACGGGCATCATCCGCGACATCGGCGCGCGCAAGGCCGCCGAGGAGGCCCTGCTCCGGAGCGAGCGCGAGCTGCGCGAACGGGGCGAACAGCTGCGACGCAAGAACGCCGCACTGGAATCCACGCTGCGACGGATCGGGACCATGCAGGACCAGCTGATCCTGCAGGAGAAGATGGCCTCGCTCGGCAAGCTCAGCGCCGGGATGGCGCACGAGCTCAACAACCCCGCGTCGGCCGCGCAGCGCGGGTCGGCGCAGGCGATGGCGGTGTTCGAGCGACTGCAGCTCGCCCAGCTGCAGCTCGGTCGCCTGGGCTACTATGGCTCGCAGCTGGAACACCTCCGCGAGCTCGACGCGCTCGCCGCCGACCGGGCCCGCACGCCCGCCCAGCTCGGCGCGGTCGCGCGCAGCGACCGAGCGGGCGACATCGAGGAGTGGCTCGCGGACCACGGCGTGTCCTCCGGCGGCGAGATCGCGCAGTCGCTCACGAGCCTCGGCTTCTCGCGCGAGGACCTCGACGCGCTGGGCGCGACCTTCGACCCCGCCGGCATGCCCGTCGTCGCCGAGTGGCTGGGGCTGAAGTTCCTGATCTACATGCTGCTCTCGGAGATCGGCGTCGGCACGAGCCGCATCGTCGAGCTGGTGAAGGCGCTGAAGACGTACACCTACATGGACCAGGCGCCGGTGCAGGATGTCGACGTGCGGGTCGGCATCGACAACACGCTCGTGATCCTGCACAGCAAGCTCAAGCACGGCGTGCTCGTCGTGCGCGAGTACGACGCCGACCTGCCGTCGATCCAGGCCTACGCCGGCGAGCTCAATCAGGTGTGGACGAACCTCATCGACAACGCGATCGACGCCATGCACGGCGAGGGCACGCTCGTCCTGCGGGCACGGCGCGACGGGAACTGGATCGAGGTCCAGGTCGAGGACGACGGGCCCGGCGTGCCGCCCGAGATCCGCTCGAAGCTCTTCGACCCGTTCTTCACGACGAAGCCGCAGGGGGAAGGGACAGGCCTCGGCCTGCCGATCTCCCGGAACCTCGTGGTCGGCAAGCACCACGGCGAACTCGAGGTGGAGTCCCGGCCGGGCTGCACGCGGTTCATCGTGCGGCTGCCGGTCCACCTCGCCCCGTCCGCCTCGGCCGACGAGTCCGACGACGACGAGTCCGACGACGACGGGGCGGATGCGCGCGGGGAGGGGGGCCCATGGCCGACCGAGGGCTGATCCTCGTCGTCTCCGACGATGCCGACGCGGTGCGGGGGCTGACGCGCATCCTCGACGACGGCCGATACGACCTGCTCTCCGTCGGGGGTGACGAGGCCCCGACGCGCGCGGCGCTCGCGCGCGATCCCGACCTCATCGTCGTCGACACCGCGCTCGCCCGGGTCGACCCGTTCGACTTCGTCGCCGACTTGCATCGGCACGGGCATGGCCGTGACCTCCCGGTCGTCTTCGTCGCCGGCGAAGATGACACGGAGACGCGCGTGCGCGCCCTCGAGGTGGGCGACGACCTGATCTCGACCCCGTTCGACCCGCGCGAGGTCCTCGCCCGGGTCGAGCGGCAGGTCACCGTGTCCAAGGCCCGGCTGGCGCTGCGGGAGTCCGAGGCGAAGTTCCGGTCGGTCATGGAGTCGGCGATCGACGCGATCGTCTCCGCGGACGCGCAGGGCGTCATCCGCAGCTGGAACAGCGCCGCGACGGTCCTGTTCGGACACTCCGAGGCCGACGCGGTGGGTCGCAGCCTCGAGCTCATCATCCCGGAGCGCTTCCGCGACCGCCATCGTGCAAGCCTCCACCGTGTGAGCAGCGGCGGGCCGACCCACGTCATCGGCTCGACGGTGGAGCTCGCGGCGCTCCGCAAGGACGGCACGGAGTTCCCGATTGAGCTCTCGCTCACCACGTGGTTCCTCGACGACGACCGCTACTACACGGGCATCATCCGCGACATCAGCGAGCGCGTCCAAGCGGAGCAGAAGTTCCGGTCGGTCACCGAGTCCGCGATCGACGCGATCGTCTCGGTCGACCACACCAGCCGCATCGTGTCGTGGAATGCGGCGGCCACCCGCATCCTGGGGCACACCGAGGCGGAGGTGGTCGGTCAGCAACTCGAACTGATCATCCCCGAGCGCTACCGCGAACTGCACCGCGCCGGCATGGCACGCTACACCGCGACCGGTGTGCCGCACGTGATCGGCACGACCGTCGAGCTGTCCGCGCTGACCAAGGCGGGTGACGAGATCCCGGTCGAGCTCTCGTTGTCGACGTGGACGGTGCGCGGCGACCGCTACTACACCGGCATCATCCGCGACCTCGGCGACCGCCGGGCCGCCGAGGAGGCGCTGCGCCGCAGCGAGGAGGAGTTCCGCGCGAAGGAGGAGGAGTTCCGCAGCCGGAACGCCGCGCTCGAGGAGAGCCTCCGCCGGATCGGGACCATGCAGGACCAGCTCGTGCTGCAGGAGAAGATGGCCTCGCTCGGCCGCCTCAGCGCCGGCCTGGCACACGAGATGAACAATCCCGCGTCGGCCGCCCAACGCGGCGCAGCGCAGGCGATGGACGTCTTCGAGCGGCTGCAGGATGCGCAGATCCGGCTGGGGATGCTCAGGTACTCCGGCGCGGACCAACTGCAGCGCCTCCGTGAGCTCGACGCGCTCGCCGCCGAGCGTGCGAAGGATCCCGTGCAGCTCGGCGCACTCGAGCGCAGCGACCGCGAGGCCGAGATCGAGGACTGGCTGGGTGTGCACGGCATGCGCGTCGGGGAGATCGCGGCGTCGCTCGCAGGCCTGGGCGTCCGGCGCCACGATCTCGACGCGATCGGCGTGGTGTTCGGCAGCGAGGGGCTTCCCGTCGTCGTGGAATGGCTGGCCCTCAAGTCGACGGTCTACACGCTGCTGACCGAGATCACGGTCGGCACGCACCGGATCGTCGAGCTCGTGCGAGCGCTCAAGCGCTACACGTACATGGACCAGGCCCCGGTGCAGGATGTCGACCTCCGCTCCGGACTCGACGACACGCTCGTCATCCTGCAGAACAAGCTCAAGCACGGCGTGACGGTGGTGCGCGAGTACGACCCCGACCTGCCGCCGATCCAGTCGTACGCGGGCGAGCTCAACCAGGTGTGGACGAACCTCATCGACAACGCCATCGACGCGATGAACGGCTCTGGCACGTTGACCATCCGAGCCCGCCGTGCGGGGGAGTGGGTGGAGGTGCAGTTCGAGGACGACGGACCGGGCGTGCCGCGCGAGATCCGCTCGAAGATCTTCGACCCGTTCTACACGACCAAGCCGCCGGGTGAGGGCACGGGCCTCGGGCTCGCGATCTCACGGAACATCATCGTGAAGAAGCACCGCGGGCAGTTCGAGCTCGAATCCACGCCCGGGTGCACACGATTCACCGTGCGGCTGCCGATCGGCATCGAGCCGGTCGATCGGGCCGACGCGACCGGCGACGCGCGAACGCCGGAGGAGGGGTGATCCATGGTCAAGCCCGTCATCATGACCGTCGACGACGAGCCGCAGGTGCTCAACGCGGTCGCGCGCGACCTGCAGTCCCGCTACGGCGAGGACTACCGCATCTTGCGGGCGGGGTCGGGCCGGGAGGCGCTCGAGGCGATCGACGAGCTCGAGCGCCGCAACACCCCGGTCGCCCTCTTCGTCGTCGACCAGCGGATGCCGGGGATGTCGGGCACCGAGTTCCTCGCGGAGGCGATCCGCCACTACCCCGACTCAAAGCGCGTGCTGCTGACCGCGTACGCCGACACCGATGCGGCGATCACGAGCATCAACGCCATCGACCTCGACTACTACCTGCTGAAGCCGTGGGATCCACCCGACGAGCGCTTCTATCCCGTGCTCAACGACCTGCTCGACGACTGGCACGCCAACACGCCGCCCGTGTACGAGGGCATCCGCGTCGCGGGCACGCTGTGGTCGCCGACGACGCATGCGGTCAAGGACTTCCTCGCCCGCAGCCAGATTCCGTACCAGTGGCTCGACATCGAGCGCAACGAAGGCGCGAAGGCGCTCGTCGAGGCCACGCTGCAGGGCAGCACGCGACTGCCGGTCGTGTTCCTGCCCGACGGTACGGTGCTCGCCTGCCCCGACCTGCACGAACTGGCCGAGCGGATCGGGCTCCGCGCACCCCCGCAGGCGCCGTTCTACGACCTGATCGTGATCGGCGCCGGGCCGGCGGGCCTGGCCGCGGCGGTGTACGGCGCATCCGAGGGGCTGCGGACGGCCGTGATCGAGCGCGAGGTGCCCGGCGGCCAGGCGGGCACGAGCTCGCGCATCGAGAACTACCTCGGATTCCCGCACGGCATCAGCGGCGCCGACCTCGCGCGGCGCGCGGTGACCCAGGCGAGGCGACTCGGCGCCGAGATCCTGAACCCGCAGGCGGTCACCGCGATCCGCGTCGAGGACTCCTACAAGATCGTCACGCTCGACGACGGCAGCGAGCTGCGCTCGCGGGCGATCGTGCTCGCGACCGGCGTCGAGGCGCGCACGCTCGGCATCCCCGGCGAGGAGCGGCTGAACGGGGCATCCGTCTACTACGGCGCGGCCGCCAGCGAGGCGGTGAGCTACAGCGGGAGCCGCGTGGTCGTGGTCGGCGGTGCGAACTCGGCGGGCCAGGGCGCGATGTTCCTCTCCCGGTACGCCGCCGAGGTCACGATCCTGGTGCGCGGCGAGTCGCTCGCGCGGAGCATGTCGAAGTACCTCATCGACCAGATCGAGGCGACGCGCAACATCACCGTGCGCACGCACGCCGAGGTGATCGCCCTGCAGGGTGATACGCGGCTGACGTCGATGACCGTCCGCGACACGGTCACGGGCGCTGAGGACACCCTGCCGGCCGACGCGATGTTCGTATTCATCGGCGCGGTGCCGGGAACCGAACTCGTCCGCGACCTGGTCCAGCTCGACGACCACGGGTTCGTGGTCACCGGGCAGGACCTCATCCACGACGGCCGCCGCCCGCGCGGCTGGACGCTCAAGCGCGACCCGTTCATCCTCGAGACGAGCGTGCCCGGCATCTTCGCGGCCGGCGACGTGCGGGCCGACGTGATGCGTCGTGTCGCGTCCGCCGTGGGGCAGGGATCGGTCGCGCTGAGCGTCGTGCACAAGTACCTCGAGACGGTGTGACGGGGTGGCGACCGACGGCCTCACCGAGGCGGCCGACGCGCTCTACGCGCTCGTGCCCGAGGAGTTCACGGCGGCTCGGAACGCCCGTGCGGCCGACGCCAAGGCGAGCGATCCGGCGCTCGCGAAGCGGATCGCGGCACTGCGGCGGCCGTCGCCGGTCGCGTGGATCGTCAACCGGCTCGCGCACGATCAGGTCGACCGGCTCGGCGACCTCGTCGGGCTCGGCGGCGAACTGGCCGATGCGCAGGCGTCGGGCGACGGGCGGGCGATGACGGCGCTCGTCGCGGAGCGGCGCGAGATCGTCGGCGACCTGCTGCGCGCGGCGGTCGCACTGGCGGACGCCGCGGACCGCACGCCGTCGCGCGCGGTCCTCGACGAGGTCGAGCAGACGCTCGTCGCCGCGACGGTCTCCGAGGAGGCGGGCGCGGCCGTGCGTTCGGGGCGTCTCGTGCGGGCACTGCAGGCCGTGGGGTCCGACGTCGACCTCGACGGGGCCGTCGCGGGCGAGGCATCCGCGCCGCCGCGGCGTTCGAGGGGGCGAGCGGATGACGCGGCGTCCGTGGCCGCGGACGAGATCCGTGCAGCCCGCGACCGCGCCGAGGCCGCCGCCCGGGACGCCCGTGCGCACGCGGCCGACGCGCGGCGCACGCTCGACGCGACCCACGAGCGGCTGGACGCCGCCACGCGACGCCTCGACGAGCTCCGCGAGGAGCGCGACGGACTCGAGCGCCGGCTCGACGAGCTGCGCGACGAGCTCGCCGACGCCGACCGGGAGGTCAGGACGGCGCGGCGCGAGCACGAGGCGGCCGCCCATGCGAGCGACCGGGCCGATGTCGACGCCGACGACGCCGACGCCGAGCTCGACCGATTCGGTTGAGCGGGCGCGGCGGCGCGCCATCCGGGACCTTCGCCCCGCCCGCAGCCCCGCGCACCCGGGAGACTGCACGCAGGCACGCCCGTCGGGAGGAGGCCCGGATGAGTGACGCGGCGATCGCGACCTCCGACCTGACCAAGCACTACGGCCAGGTGCAGGCGCTCGAGGGCCTCGACCTCGAGGTGCGCCGCGGCGAGATCTTCGGGTTCCTCGGGCCGAACGGGTCGGGCAAGACGACGACGATCCGGTTGCTGCTCGGGCTGATCCGGCCGACGCGGGGGAGTGCGACCGTGCTCGGCGTGCCGGTCGGCGACGTCGTGCGCGCGCACCGTCACCTCGGGTACGTGCCCGGCGAGGTGGCGCTCTGGCCGCAGCTCACGGGCGACGAGGTGCTGCGGCTGCTCGGCGCGGTCACCGGGTGGGTCGACGCGGACTTCCGCGCCGAGCTCGTCGAGCGCTTCCACGTCGACCCGTCCGAGCGCATCCGGTCGATGTCGAAGGGCAACCGGCAGAAGGTCGCGCTCGTCGCGGCGCTCATGAGCCGCCCCGACATGCTGCTGCTCGACGAGCCGACCGCCGGCCTCGACCCGCTCATGGAGGAGCAGTTCCAGATCGTGGCGAGGGATGCCGCGGCGCGCGGGCAGACCATCTTCCTCTCGTCGCACATCCTCGACGAGGTGCAGGACCTCTGCGACCGGGTCGGCATCCTGCGGGCCGGGCGGCTCGTCGAGGTCGCCGCGCTCGACGAGCTGCGGCGCATCAGCGCGACCATCGTGGAGGCCGTGTTCGACGGCGAACCGCCCGCGCTCGACGGCGTCGCGGGCGTCACCGGCGTGGAGCCGCTGGCCGGCGTGCCGGGCGGCATCCGCATCACCATCGCGGGCGAGCCCGACGCGCTGGTGCGCCGTCTCGCCGAGCACCGCGTCGTGCGGCTCCGCACCGTCGAGCCGTCGCTCGAGGAGATCTTCCTGACCTACTACTGACCCGCCGCAGGCCCGAGACCGAACGGATGCCGCATGACCACCACGCACGCGATGGCGACGCACCGCCACCTGCGGGTCGGTCGCGCGCCCCGCCCGCTCGGCGCGGTCGCCCTGCTCACGGGGCGCCTGATCGTGCGCGGCGCGGTCGCGATCGCGCTCGGCCTCGGGGGACTGATCGCGCTCGAGGGGCTCTCCTTCGAGACCGCGTACCCCGACGAGGCGTCACGCCAGGCGCTGCTGTTCTGGGCCGAGGATCCGGGGGTGCGGATCATCGCGGGCGTCGGCACCGCGGTCGACACCGTGGGCGGGTTCGCCCTGTGGGACGCCGGGCTCTACCTCACGCTCATCGCGGCCGCGTGGGCGCTCACCGCGACGACGCGCGTGCTGCGCGGCGACGAGGACTCGGGGCGCGCCGACGCGGTCCAGGCACTCGGTGCCGTGCGCGCGCACACGGTGCTCGTCGTGCAGCTCGGCGTGCTGCTCGCCGCGTGCGCGCTCATCGGCGCGGTGGTCGGCATCGCGTTCGCGCTGATCGGCGCGGAGCCGGAGGGCTCCGCGCTCGCCGGACTCACAGTCGCGGGGTACGCCGCCACGCTGGTCGCGGTCGCCGCGCTCCTCTCGCAGGTGCTCGGCACGCGGCGGCTGACGCTGTCGGTCGCTGGGGCGCTCGTGGTGGCTCTGGTCCTGATGCGGATGGCCGCGAACAGCGCCGATCGCCGCGCGTGGCTCGGCTGGTTCACGCCCGCGGGCTGGTTCGATCGGATCGAGGCCTTCGACGAGAACCGGTGGGAAGTGCTGCTCGTGCCCTTGGCGGCGACGCTCGTGCTCGGCGGCGGGGCCGTGCTGCTGCGCGGCCTGCGCGACGCGGGTGCCGGCCTCGTGCGGGCGCGCACCACCGGACGGACCCGCCGGTGGGGGCTCGGCGGCGCGACCGCGTTCGCCTGGCGCGCGAATCTCGGCGTGCTCCTCGCCTGGGCCGGCGGCTTCGCGGCCGTCGGCGTCGTGATGGGGACGATGCTGCCCCTCGTCGACGAGTTCCTGCTCGAGGACGAGGGCTTCGTCGAACTGCTCACGGCGTTCGGGCTGTCGGTCGAGGACGTCACGCTGGGCTTCGTCGCGCTGATCGCGAAGATCATCGGGCTGGTCACGGCGGTCTTCGCGGCGTTCCGTATGGGGGCCGCCCGCGCGGAGGAGGCGTCGACGCGAGCGGAGTTCCTCCTCACGCGCCCGCTGCCGCGGTGGCGATGGCTCGGCGGACACGTCGTGACGCTGGTCGGGGCGATCGCGGTGCTCGCACTCGTCGCGGCGACCACGCTCTGGCTCGGCGCGGCGGCGACGGACTCGGAGGTGACTGCAGCCGACGCGTACTCGGCGATCCTGAACGTGCTTCCCGCGGTCGCCGTCTTCGCCGGGTTCGCGGTGCTCGTCTTCGGCGTGGCGCCGCGGGTCACCGTCCCCGTCGCCGCGGGCGTCGCCGTCGTCGCCTACGTGATCGAGCTGGTGGGCAACCTGCTCGAGTGGCCCGGGTGGGTCCTGGACCTCTCGCCGTTCCACCACCTCGAGCAGGTGCCGGTCGACCCGATCGATCCGGTGGGCGCGATGGTGATGACGGCGATCGGAGTGGTGCTCGCACTCGGCGGCATCCTGGCATTCGAACGACGCGATCTGGTGGGGGCATGATGACGACACAGGAAGCACAGGGACCGCAGGGACCGCAGCAGGAGCTCCCGGCGCCCACGCCGAAGCAGCTCGCGCTGCTCTCGATCCCGGCGCTCGTGATCGGGATCGTCACCGCGCTCATGCTCTGGGCGCTCGAGGCGGTCGCCGGCGTGATCGAGGACTACGTCTGGACGACGCTGCCCGACGCCATCGGCATCGATCCGAGCGGATGGTGGATCGTCGCGGTGCTCACCACCACCGGGTTGCTCGTCGGACTGTGCCTCCAGTTCATACCCGGGCACGGCGGACCCGACTCGGCCACGACCGAGCTGTTCGAGCCGCCCGTGAAGCTGCGGACGCTGCCGAGCATCGCGATCGTAACCGTGCTCGGCCTCGCGGGCGGGGTCAGCCTCGGCCCGGAGAACCCGATCATCGCGATCAACGTCGCGCTCGCCGTCGCGCTGCTCGGGCGGTTCATGCCGATGGTGCCGCCGCGCCTGGCGATGCTCATGGCCGCCGCCGGCACGATCGGCGCGCTGTTCGGCACGCCCGTCGGCGCCGCGCTGCTGTTCACGGGCGCGCTCGCCGCGGTGCGCGGCGGCGGCGCGCTGTGGGACAAGCTGTTCCTGCCGCTCGCGTCGGCCGCGGCGGGCTCCGCGACCATGCACGCGCTCGGCGTGCCGCCGCTCTCGTTCACCGTGCCGCCGAGCACGGTCGACCCGCTCGACGTGCTCGTCGGCGTGGGCGTGGCGTGCGTCGCGGTGCTCATCGGCCTGCTCGCGGTGTTCGCGCTGCCGGTCGTGCACCGCGCGTTCCACGCGCTTCGGAGCCCGATCCTGATCGCGACGCTGGGCGGATTCGTGCTCGGCCTGCTCGGCCTCCTCGGCGGTCCGATCACGCTGTTCAAGGGGCTCGACCAGATGGGCGAGCTGCTCTCCGACCCCGACGCGTACTCCGCGGGCGACCTCGCGCTCATCGTCGCGGTCAAGATCGTCGCGCTCGTCGTCGCCGCGAGCGCCGCGTTCCGCGGTGGCCGCGTGTTCCCGGCGACGTTCATCGGCGTCGCGATCGGCATGCTCGCCGCCGCACTCATCCCGGGGCTGCCGCTCGGACTCGCGGTCGCGTGCGGACTCATCGGGATGCTGCTCGTCTCGACGCGCGACGGCTGGCTGTCGCTCTTCATGGCCGCCGGCGTCTCGGGCGACATCGGGCTCCTGCCGTGGCTGTGCGTGATCATCCTGCCCGCCTGGCTGCTCGTCTCACGCGCGCCCGAGTTGCGCGTCGTGGTCAGCCCGACGGGCCCGGCGGCCGATGCCCCTGCCACCACCGAGGCAGGTCGGAGATCGAGTCGAGCACGGCGTCGGGAGTGACATCCGTCTCGAGGTCGGATGGCGCGAACTTCCCGGTCCGCACCAGCACGCCGGCCAGGCCCGCGCGCTGCGCGCCCTCGACGTCGGTGCGCAGGTCGTCGCCGACCATCACGACCGCGCCCGGCTCGAGGCCGAGCTCCGCGGTCGCGGTGCGGTAGAACGCGGGGTCGGGCTTGCCGAGCACGATCGCCGTGCGCCCGGTCGCGAACTCGAGCGCGCGCACGAACGGCCCGGCGTCGAGGCGGAGGCCGTCCTCGGCGCGCCAGTACCGCGTGGTGCCGAGCGCCAGCAGCGGTATGGTCGGGTCGGCCATGAGCAGGCGGAACGCGCGGTTGAGCGTGCGGAAGTCCCATCCGTCGCCGAGGTCGCCGATGACCACGGCATCGGCGCCCTGCTCGTCGGCGGCCGGGAGCGCATCGAATCCCGCGAACTCCGCCGCGGTCGCGTCGGGCACGAACAGGGCGGGTCGTGACATCCGCTCGACTCGAAGCCAGGCCGCGGCGACGACCGCCGGGGTGAGGATGTCGTCGGAGCCCGCGGTGATCCCGAACCGTGCGAGCTTCTCGACGATCGCCGTGCGCGGCCGCGAACTCGTGTTCGTCACGTACCGGTACGGCACGCCCTCGCGCGCGACCCACGCCAGCGCCTCGGCGGCCCCGGGCACGCCCGTCTCGCCGACGTACACGACGCCGTCGAGGTCGAGCAGGAGCCCGTGCATGCCTCCATCATGCGCCCCGGGCGGATCGGCGCATGGGCGGGAGGTCACACGCGGTTCCTGATGCGTCGTCGCCGCGGCATGTGGATAAGTTCGCGGACCGATCGCGCGGCTTCTCCATGATGGAGCGCATGACCGATCCCGTGCGCACCATCGCCGAGCGGGTGCGCGGACGGGTGCTCCGCGAGGGCGTCGACCTCGCGCGCGACGAGGCGCTCGCGGCCCGGTACGCGCACGAGGAGGTGCGCCGGTACTCCGAGCGGGCGCTGGCCGGGGCGCACGCCCCGCTCGGCGACGAGCCGGGGACGGCCCGCGAGGTGGTGGCATCCATCACCGGGTACGGCCCGCTGCAGCCGTTCTTCGACGACCCGGCGGTCGAGGAGATCTGGATCAACTCGCCCACGCGCGTCTTCGTGGCGCGCGCCGGCGTGCCCGAGCTGACCACGCTGGTGCTCTCCGACCGCGAGGTGCGCGACCTGGTCGAGCGGATGCTGCAGCACTCCGGCCGTCGGGTCGACTTGTCCTCTCCATTCGTCGACGCGTCGCTGCCCGACGGGTCGCGGCTGCACGTCGCCATTCCCGATGTCACGCGCGCCCATTGGTCCGTCAACGTGCGCAAGTTCCAGCAGCGCATCCGGTCGCTGTCGCAGCTCATCGAGCTCGACTCGCTCACCCGGCAGGCCGCGGAGTTCCTTCGCATGAGCGTGCTCGCCGGCGCGAACATCCTCGTCTCCGGGGCGACGCACACCGGCAAGACGACCATGCTCAACGCGCTCATGTCGAGCGCGCGCACCTCCGACCGGGTGGTGACCGTCGAGGAGACGTTCGAGCTCGACCTCGACGTGCGCGACCTCGTGTCGATGCAGTGCCGGCAGCCGAACCTCGAGGGGTCGGGCGAGATCACGCTGCGCCGCCTCATCAAGGAGGCGCTGCGCATGCGACCCGACCGGCTCATCGTCGGCGAGGTCCGCGAGGCCGAGAGCCTCGACCTGCTCATCGCGCTGAACTCGGGCTTGCCGGGCATGTGCACCATCCACGCGAACTCGGCGCGCGACGCGCTCGCGAAGCTGTGCACGCTGCCCCTGCTCGCCGGGCGCAACATCGACTCGGCGTTCGTGGTGCCGACCGTGGCGAGCTGCATCGACGTCGTCGTGCACCTCACGATCGACCGGCACGGGCGACGCCGCGTTGTCGCGATCGTCGCCCCGACTGGTGAGACCGTCGGCGCGACGGTGGTCGCCGAGACGATCTTCGAACTCGGCGACGGCGATCTCATCGCGACGGGCGCCCGTCCCGCGCGACTCGAGAAGTTCGTCGCGGCCGGCCTCGACCCGGCGATCGTGCTGGGAGCCGCCGCATGAGCGTGCTGCTCGGCGCGACCCTCGGGGTCGGGCTGCTGCTCGTCGCGTCGACCTGGCTCTGGCCGAGACGAGCCGATGACGCGCCGCGGCCGCGCCGGCGATCGACCGTCGCCGATGAGCTCGCCCTCGCGGGGATCCCGGGCGTGCCGGTCGCGGCCGTCATCGTGGTCGCGGCCGTGCTCGGCATCGTCGCGGCGGCGCTCGCGCAGGCGATCTTCGCGGTGCCGGTTCTCACGGCGGTCGCGGGCGTGCTCGGCGCGCTCCTCGTGGCGTTCGTGATCCGGGCGCGCGCGAACCGGCGTCGCGCGCTCAATCGCACGATCTGGCCCGACGTGGTCGACCACCTCGTGGCATCCGTCCGGGCCGGCATGTCGCTGCCCGACAGCATCGGCGCGCTGGCCGAACTCGGTGCCGCCGCCACCCGCCCGGCGTTCGCCGTGTTCGACGACGAGTTCCGTCGCACGGGCGACTTCGGGTCGGCGGTCGACTCCCTCAAGGCACGACTCGCCGACCCCGTGTCCGACCGCATCCTCGAGACACTGCGGATGGCGCGCGAGGTCGGCGGCACCGACGTGACCGCGGTGCTCCGCGGCCTGTCCGCCTACCTCCGCGAGGACGCTGCACTCCGCGCCGAGGTCGTCGCCCGCCAGTCCTGGATCCGCAATGCCGCACGGCTCGGCGTCGCCGCGCCGTGGCTGCTGCTGCTCGTCCTCGCGAGTCGGCCCGAGACGCTCCAGGCGTACGACTCGGCGGCAGGAACGGCCCTGATCCTCGTCGGCGTGGGCGTGACGATCGTCGCCTACCGTCTCATGCTCGGCCTCGGCCGGCTTCCCGAGGAGCGTCGATGGTTCACCTGAGCGCGATCCCCGCGGTCGCCGTCGCGCTCGGCGCCGTGCTCGGCCTCGGCCTGTGGCTCGTCGCCGCCTCGACGCCGCGACTCGGGCGGGCTCGGCTCGTCGAGCGGGTCGCCCCGTACATCACGGACTTCTCGGCCGAGGCACGGGCCATGCGCTCACGTCCCGACGCCGATCCGGGGTCCGTACTCGGCATCCTGGTCCTGCCTGCCCTGCGGCGACTCCGCACGCTCCTGAGCGTCGGGCTCGGCGGCAACGACACCATCGCCCGGCGGCTCCGACAGGCGGGGGCGGATGCCTCGGTCGAGCGCTTCCGCGGCGAGCAGCTCGCGTGGGCCGGGCTGGCGTTCGCGTTGGGCGCCGGCCTCGCGCTGTTCGCGCCGGCCTTCGCGACGATGCCGCCGATCGTGCGGACCGTCGTGCCGGCGTTCGCGGGCGTCGCCGGTGCGGTGGCCCGCGATTGGGTGCTGCAGCGCGCCGCCAGACGCCGTCTCGCCCGGATCTCCTCCGAACTCCCGACGATGCTCGAGTTCCTCACGCTGAGCCTGACCGCCGGCGAGGGCATGCTCGACGCGCTCCGACGGGTCGCCCGTGCCGGATCGGGGGAGCTGCCCACCGAGTTCGCGCGCGTCGTCGCCGCGGTCGGTGCCGGCGTGCCGCTGCAGACGGCGCTCGCCGAGCTCCGCGACGGCCTCGACCATCCCGCCCTCACGCGCGCGCTCGACCAGGTGCTCGGCGCACTCGATCGAGGCGCACCCCTCGCTGCGGTCCTGCGCTCGCAGGCCGGCGACGCTCGAGCCGAGGCCAAGCGCACCCTCATCGAGCTTGCCGGTCGCAAGGAGATCGCGATGCTCGTGCCCCTGGTCTTCCTCATCCTGCCCGTCACCATCGCGTTCGCGCTGTTCCCCGGCTACCTCGTGCTGCAGGCGGGCTTCTGATGCGCGAGCGAACCCGAACCGACCCCGAGAGGACCCCTCATGCCGCAGTGGATCGCCCGACGACTGGCCGACGAGCGGGGCGACGTGCCCGGCTGGGTGCTGATCACGCTGATGACCGCCGGGCTCGTCATCGTGATCTGGGGGCTCGCCGGACCCGCGCTCTCGGGCGTGTTCGACCAGGCCATCAGCCGGGTCACCGGCTTCTGAGGCTGAGCCGCCTCGGCGTCCGGCTCCGCGACGAGACCGGCTCGGCGGTCGCGGAGTTCTCGCTCGTGGGCGTGCTCCTCACCGCCCTCCTGCTCGCCGTGGTACAGCTGGCGCTCGCCCTGCACGTGCGCAACACCGTCCTCGACGCGGCCGCCGAGGGTGCTCGGTACGCGGCGCTCGCGGGGTCGTCCGCCGACGCAGGGGTGCAGCGCACCCGCGCGCTCATCGACGCCGCCATCGCGGTGGACTACGCGGGCGACGTGCGCGCGTCGACCACGTCGGTCGGCGGCGTACCGGTGATCGCGATCACCGTGCAGGCGGCGCTCCCGGTCGTCGGGCTGCTCGGTCCCGAGCGCGCGCTGGAGGTGACCGGGCATGCGACGCTCGAGACGATCGACTGACGCGGACCGTTCACGGCTGGCCGCGGAGCGCGGCTCGGCGTCGCTCGAGTTCCTCACCGTGGGCATGATCCTGCTCGTCCCACTCGTGTACCTCGTGCTCGCGGTCGCCTCGATCCAGGCGGCCGCACTCGGCGTCGAGGGCGCCGCCAGGCAGGCGGCGCGCGTGGCGGTGCTCCGAGCGGATGGCGCTGGGCCGGCCGACGTGGTCGACCGCGCGGTGCGCGTGGTGCTCGACGACTACGGCGTCGACGCCGGCGCGACCTCCGTCGACGTGGCGTGTTCGTCGGCGTGCGACGAGCCCGGGTCGAGGATCACGGTCAGCGTGCGCACGGCCGTCGCGCTCCCGCTCGTGCCGCAGGTGCTCGCGTCGAGCTCGATCGGAACGGTGCGGCTCGAGTCGAGTGCGACGCACTCGGTGTCACGGTTCGCGGGGGCGTCGTGAGGAAGGCGCCGACGTCCGTCGCCGACGAGGACGGTTCGACGTTGCTGCTCACGATCTTCTACGGGGTTCTCGGCCTCGCGCTGGTGCTCGTGGTGGTGTCCGCGACATCCCTCTATCTCGAGCGCAAGCGGCTCTTCACCCTCGCCGACGGTGCTGCCCTCGCGGCGGCCGAATCGTGGCGACTCGACGACGTGCGCGTCGAGGGCGGCGAGCTCGCGTTCGACCTCGATGCCGCGTCGGTGCGGGCGGCGGCATCCGAGTACCTCGGCGACGCGCCGCACTCGCTCCGCGGGCTCGACCTCGTGCGGGCCGACTCGGCCGACGGGCGAAGCGCAACCGTCACCCTGCGCGCGATCTGGCACGCGCCGATCAGCTCCGCGTTCCTGCCCGTCACGGTGCCCATCGAGGTCAGCGCCGACGCGCGCTCGGTGTTCCACTGAACCGACCGACGGTCAGGGGACCTTCGTCGCCATCAGCACGACGAGCTGCCCATACCGTGGGCGACGGGAGACACCATGGAACGCGTCGACGCCGTTCGCGTAGCCGGCATCATTCTGATCGCAGGTGCCCTCTCGCTCGCTTCGGGATGCGCCGCGCCCGACGTGACGACAACGCCGCCGACACCGCCGGTCTCGACCTCGCCCACCTTGTCGCCGAGCGAGGGGGTGCGGCTCACGGTCACGGTGCACGACGTCGTCGACGTCGAAGGCGGTGCGATCGCCGGCGTGCTGTACGCAGGACCCGAGATGCTCGAGGAGAACGCGGTCCCTCATTCCGGAGAGCCCGGAATGTTCTCCTGCCAGACCATGTTCGAAGTGGGCGGGTCCGATGTGCGGCTCTCGGTCGCAGGCATCCCGGCCGAGCCCCTCAGTGCATCGCCGACGCTCACGCCGTGCACGCTCGACTGAAGCGCCTGCGGCGTCTGACGGACGACGGATGGCACCGGGGCGGCCGACGGCTGCACGCCGTCGGTCGCCCCGTGTTCCCCCGTCCTGTGGTCAGTCGAGCAGGTGGTCCAGTGCGCGTCCCATCCACTCGGCCCGAACGTCGGCACCGGTGATGCCCTCGAAGCCGAACCCGGTGAGCAGCGAACCCGGCGTCGCCACCACGGCCGCCTCGGGGAATCCCGCCGCCGTCGTGATGATGAAGTTGTTCGGGTTCGGGGCACTGCCGTCGGGCGGCCCGGTGATCTCCCAGCCACCCGTGTCGCCGTTCTCGAACGAGGTCGAGCCGACCCCGGTCGAGACCTCGATGTCGTCGACGAACACGCCCAGGCCCTGCGTGGCCCAGTCGCTGATATAGGCGATCGACACCTCGACCTGGCCGCCGGCGTACGCCGACAGGTCGACGCTCCACTGCTGCCAGCCGCCGGAGTTGCCCGACGCGGCGTGCCACTCGCCGTCGGCGCTGCCGGTGGGGTTGCACGTCGTCTCGTCGACGAACGTCTGGTAGTAGTCGAGCTGCGGGTGCAGTTCGTTCCACCCGGCCGGGCAGCTCTCACCGGTGTCCTGCGAGGTGTGCGCGTTGACGTCGGGCAGCGTCGTCCAGTCCGCCTGGTTCGGCGTGCGCGCCTCGACCGCGAGGAAGTCCCACTCGGCCTCGGTGTCGTACGACGTCCAGAACGACAGGTCCGCACCGCCGGCCGGCACGTCGATCGTGCGCGTCAGTCGCTTGTACGACACATCGGCCAGCTGCGAGTACGCGTAGTTGTCGCCGCTGTGCGGCTCGAACGGTCCGCCCTCGCGGTCCCACCGGCCCGCGACCCAGCTCTCGAACTGCGGGTACTGCTGCGGGTCGAGGATGCCGCTCGTCGTGATGAACGAGTTGCTGTGGCCCTGGTTGTCGGCGCTCTCGGCACCGCCGAAGCCCCACGCGAGCCCGGTGAGCGGCTCGTCGACGCCGAGCACGTCGAGCAGGCCCTCATCGCCGGTGCCGCCATCGCTGATGGCGAGGTACGCACCGAGCCAGTACTGGAGCGTGTCGTTCGTGAAGTCGCCCGATCCGCCGAGCGCGCGACACCGCACCAGGACCGCGGGATCGGCGCGACACTCCTCGTTCGCCTCCGTCGGGTCGTAGAACTGGGTCCCGACGGTCGGGGTGTACTGGCTGCCCGCGTACTGGCCGGTGTACAGCACCTGCCCGCCTTCGTTGAGGAAGTCGCGGACCTCGAGGATCTGGTCCATCGCCAGGCGTGAGGCGTTGCCGCCGGCCCATCCGAGCTCGCGCGTCACGATGTCGTCGCCGGTGTACCAGATGACCGCGTCGTAGTGCGAGAGCACGCCCAGGGCATCCGACGCGATGCGGTCGCGGGCGTCGACATCGTAGACGTCGTAACCGGTGCCGTTCGCATCGAGTGCGTCGGTGTAGTACTCGAGGTAGTTCGGCCCGCCGGCCTGTCCGGGCGAGGCGCCCGTGTAGTCCTCGGCGGCGACGATCAGCACGTCGTCGGTCGACTCCTCGACGGCCTCGTACGTGAACGAGTCGCTCACCTCGCCACCACCCTCGAACCAGACCTCGACGGTGTCGCCCGGCTCGGTGCCGGTCACGAACCCGCTCATGATGGCGTAGTGCACGCCGGTCTGGCCGCCGTAGCGGTCGCCGCCGGCCCACTCCTCGGTCGTCGCGCTGACCGGGTCGCCCTCATTGATCGAGTACTTCAGCGTCACGTCGCCCAGGCTGCGCTGCGCGATGACCCGCACCTCCTGCGGGTCGCCGTAGGAGTAGTCGAACGTGAAGTTCGCCAGCGGCAGGCCGACCTTGTACGTGTCGTCGCTCTTCAGGTAGAACGGCTTGGTCTCGAGGCCGAGGTGCGACACCGGGTTCGCCGGGTCGGCCGCCGACTTCGCGACATCGAGCGCGTACGGCAGCACCCGCTCGAACTCCGCCTGCACCTGCGCCTCGTCATCGGGGAACACGAACCCGCCGCCGTCGGCGCCCTCGCTGAGCTCCGGCGTCCAGGCGAGCGTCTCGCGCTCCGCGTGGGCGTAGTCGGTCGTCTCGCCGTTCGTCACGTAAAGCACGTCGGAGGACAGGCCCGGCTCGAAGTCGGGGATGGCCGGTTCGTCACGGTTGCCCGAAAGGGCGTAGTAGATCGGGTCGTCGGCGGTCGGCGTGCCGGTCTGCCATCCCTCGGCGTACAGCAGCCACTGCCCGAAGGAGTGCCAGTTGATCTGGAACGAGAAGTCGGCACGATCGAACAGCGACATCATCGCCTGCGTCTCGGGCTCGGATCCGGCCGACGGGCCGCGGTACGTGTCACTGCTGATCTGCGACGACGAGCCCTCCTCGTCGTACCCGAAGTGCTCGGGGAAGTTGCGGTTCGGGTCGACTCCGTCGGCCCGGGTGATCTGCCCGTCGCCGTCGTTGTCGCGCAGGTTCTTGCGCCACAGGCGCTCGTTGTCGAACGTGTACTGGTAACCGTCGGGGTTGGCCACGACGACGAACCACAGTTCGTTCGCCTTCAGGAGGTCCTTGACCTCCTTGTCGTTCGCGCGCCACTCGTCGATGTACCAGTTCATCAGCCGCCGGTTGACCTCGGTCGAGATCCACTCGCGCGCATGCTGGGTCGAGCTGTGCAGCACGGCGGGACGGGCCCCGTCGGCGATGCCCCGCGCACCCTGCGTGAGCTTCATCCCGATGATCTCGCGCCCCTGGTAGGTGTGGCCGAGCACGACGAGCTTCACGAGCTGCGGGTTCTCACGCGCGAGACGGTACATCTCGTCGCGGATGCCGCCGGGCTCATCCCACGACCGGAACACCTCGTAGCCCGAGTCGGCCTGCTCGGCCGCCAGCTGCCGAGCCGACTTGCCGTTCTTGTTCTTCTTGACCTCGACGTCCACGCCCCGTCCCTTGAGCGATTTCGCTTCGGCCTCGGTGAGGATGAGGTCGACGCTCACGCCGTCGTCGGTGACCCGCGTGGCGGCGACGTCGTAGTTCGCGTCGATCTCGGCCGCCTCGGCGGCGCTCACTTCGGCTGTGTACATGTCGAGCGCGCCGACATCCTCAGCGGCGTTCGCGCCGATCGGACTCAGCAGCGAGACTCCCAGCGCGAGCGCGGCGGCGCCCACGACGAGGCGACTACGGGTGAAGCGGATTCCAGTCATCACGACTCCCACCGGTCCGTCTCCGGCCAAAGGGAAAATGGTGACGACGTCATCGTGCGACCTCATGTTCGCCACGCTTTTGGCGCTCCGCGGACCCTAGGGCACAGCCTCCTGCGATCCGGCGCGAGTTGTCAAGGAGGAAATGAGCGGCACGCGCCGCGGCGACCGCGCCAGGTCAGATCGGCGTGCTGCTCAGCACGGTGGTCGCTGCGATCTTGAGCGTCCCACCCTCGTCGACGAGTCGATACGCCGTGACCTCGCGGACCACCCGGCCGTCGGTGAAGGTGTAGATCAGCGTCGCCCGCGCGTCGGTCGGGGACGACGCGGTGACATCCGACACCTCGACCTGGGCGACCTCGCTCCAGAACGCCTGGTACGCGTCGCGACCACCGACGTGGCCGACCTGGTAGTCCTCCGTCATCAGGGGCCATGCGGCGTCGAGGTCACCCGGCATCAGGGCGTAGTAGTCGCCGATCGTCTGGACGGCCCGCTCCTCGCCGCTCGGGGGCGCCGGCGTCTCGGCGGGCGGCTCGGGCGAGGGGCCGGCCTCGGTGGTTCCGGATGTCTCGTCCGACGGGCCCGCCGACCCGCTCGCCGCGGGTGCCGGCGAGTCCGACGGGCTCGGCCGCGGCTCGGCGACGGGGCCGGACGGCTCGCCGCCGAGTCCGAGCGAGCCGAGCAGCAGGGCACCGCCGATGACCAGCACGGCGACGGCGACGAGCGCGCCGACGAGGACCCAGCGCCGCCACGAGCGTCGCTGCGGCTCCGGCTTCCGATCCGGAACCGTCGCCGGCTCGCGTCGAGCCGGCTCGACATCGGACTGCGACTCCGACATCCACGGGAAGAGCGGTGGCGGCGCCGGCCGGGCGGTCGTCCCGTCGGCGTCGGCGTCGGTGTCGGGCTCGGCGACCCGGCGGGTCGGAGCGGGCACGGTGCGCGGCTCCGGCTCCGGCTCGGGCTCCGGCTCGGGCTCTGGTTCTGGTTCTGGTTCTGGTTCTGCGGTCGTGGCGGGAACCGTGGCGCCGAGCACGAGCGTCGAGGCCGAGTCATCCGCCGGCGCCGGCAGCTCGGCCTCGAGCGCGGTGAGCTCGCGAACGACGCGCGCCATGTCGGGGCGCTGCTCCGGCTCGGCGGAGAGCAGGTCGAGCAGCAGCGGTCCGAGCGGCCCAGCGTGCGCGGGAGGCGGGGGAGCGCCCGTAGCGACCCGATGCAGCAACGCGATCGCGTTGGCGTCGGTCCCGAACGGTGGCTCGCCGTCGAGCATGGCGTACAGCGTGGCGCCCAGCGAGAACACGTCGGAGGCGAAGCTCGACGGCTCGCCGCGCGCGACCTCGGGGGCGAGGTAGGCGGGTGTGCCGTACAGCGGACCCGACGCCGTGACCGTCCCCTCGCCGAGGGCGTGCGAGATGCCGAAGTCGCTGATCATCGCCCAGCCGTCGTCGCGGATGAGGATATTGCCCGGCTTCACGTCGCGGTGCACGATCCGACGCCGATGGGCGGCGGCGAGCGCGGAGGCGACCTGCGTGCCGACCCGCGCGGTCTCCGACGGGCTGAAGGATCCGCGCGTGAGCAGCAGGGAGGAGAGCGGGGTCGAGTCGATGAGCTGCATCACCATGCAGGGCTGGCCCTCGTGCTCGACGACGTCGAAGACGGGGACGGCATGCGGATGGTGCAGGCCCGCGCTGATGCGCGCCTCGCGCATGGCCCGCCGCGTCGTGGCTGCGCGCTCCTCGTCGTCGAGTTCGGGGCGGGGCCGCAGCATCTTGAGGGCGACCCGCCGGTGCAGTCGGGTGTCCCACGCCTCCCAGACGACGCCCATTCCGCCCGCGCCGAGCTGCGTCACCAGCCGGTACCGGTCGGCGACGAGGACGTCGGGCGTGTCGGTCGTGCTCATCGGTGGGAATCCTCCGGGGTCGGCTTCGACGCTAGCGACCTCGGGCCGGTCGGCTCACGGGCTTGCGGCGAGGACCGGCCTGTGGAAGGGTCGCGGCGCCCCGACGGGTCACGTCTCGGCGGCGGGGTCCAACCCCTCGTCGGGCTCGCCCTCGGGGGTTCCTCCATTGAGGGGCCTTCGTCCTCGGGGGACCTTCGTCGCCAGGCCACCGCTCGCTCGCTCGTACGGTGAGCAGCGGGTGAGTGTTCGATGAATCCGTTCGGCGTTGCCGGTCGAATCGTCCGTGCGGGCGTCGTGGCCGTCCTCGCATCGGGAATCTCGGGGTGCGCGCCGCCCGGTGACTCGACGCCGACGCCCGGGCCGACCTCGTCGCCGACCCTCCCCGCGGTTGCCCGGGCGAGGGTCGTGGTCACGGTCCACGACGTGGTCGGCATCGAGGGCGGTGGCCTGGCCGGCACCGTCAATCCAGGTCCCGTCGCGATTCCCGCTCAGGCCATCGGCGGTTTCGGGGCAGAGGTCGGTTCCGATCCGTTCAGCATCACCACGCCGATCATGGCGCCCGGCCCGGATTACCGCGGGCCGTTCCCGTACGTCTCCGACGAGCCCCTCCTGCTTCATCAAGGCCAGTACACCCTGATCCTCTGGGCGGACGACGTGCCCTTGCTGCCGTACTCGCGCTGGGCGCCGGCAGTGCCGCGGGAAGGAGAGCGAGGAATGTTCCTCTGCGAGACCGCCTTCGAGGTCGGCGAGTCCGATGTGCGGCTGTCGATCGCGGGCGTCCCACCTGAGCCGATCACGGCGTCGCCCACGATGACGCCGTGCACCCGCGACTGACCTGACGCCGTGCGTGCTCGACTGAAACGGATGGCCCACGGGCGTCAGGTGTCGGCGGCGGGCGTCCAGCCCTCATCGGGCTCGGTCTCATCGGGCGACGGATGCCGCGGCGCGCGCGGCACGTAGCGCGGGATCCAGCGCCAGAGCATGGCCGCGCCGACGAGGCCGATCACGCCCATCGCGGCGCTCGCGGCCATGATCGACACTGCCGACGTGATCGCCGACACGGCCAGCGGCGCGGCCGCAGCGCCGGCGTCGGCGATCGTGCGGTACGCGCCGAGGAACGGCGCCGGGTTCGCCGCCGGGGCGAGATCGGCGCCGACGGTGAGGATGACCCCGCTCGAGAGCCCGTTCGCGAGGCCGAGCAGGATCGCCACGCCCGTGAACCAGGCGACCGCGGCGGGCAGGTCGTGCGTGAACGCGAGCACGAGGTGGCCCACCGAGAGCCCCACGAGCCCCGGGATGGCGCTCCACAGCCGGCCGTGCCGGTCCATGACCTGGCCGCTGACATAGAAGAGCGCGAAGTCGATCGTCGCGGCGATGCCGATCACGAGCGCCGTGGCATCCGGTCGCATGCCGATCGAGACCGCCCACAGCGGCAGGATCACCGTGCGGCTCGCACGCAGCGCCGCGAGCACGCCGACGCCGGTGCCGATGCGGGCCAGCACCCCGCGGTACGTGACGATGGCGTGCCACACGCCGTGCGCGGCATCCGCTCGCCCGGCCTCGCCGCCTGCAGGGGTGACGGATGTCGCGCGCGCCCGCAGCGCGGCCCCGAACACCTTCTCGGGGTCGGGCAGCACGAGCAGCACCACCACCACCGCCGCGCACGAGGCGACGAGCACCCAGAACACCGCCGCGGACGACCCCGTCCACGCGATGATCGCCGCCGCCGTGAACGGGCCCACCGCCCAGCCCGCCCGGAACACGCCCGCGAGCGTCGACAGCGCCCGCGCCCGCACGCGCGCCGGCACGTAGCTCGTGAGGAACGCGTGCCGCGCGAGCCCGAAGACCGCGGTCGCGAGGCCGAGCAGGAACACGCCGATGCCGAGCGCCCACGTCGTCGGCACGAGCAGGGCGAGCAGGGTGCCCGCCGACGCGAGCGCCGAGGCGCCGATCATCGCCGCGCGCTCGCCGATCCTCGCCACGAGCCATCCGGCGGGCAGGTCGCCGAGGAGCTCGCCGACCATGAGCATCGCCGCGATGAGGCCTGCGAGCGCGAGCGATGCGCCGCGCTCGGTCGCCACGACGGGGATGACCGGGATCATCGCGCCCTCGCCGAGCGAGAACAACAGCGTCGGGAGGTACGCCGGGAGGACGATCGACCGCCACGAGAAGGGGTGCGCGGCGTCGGAGGTCATCCCTCCGATGCTATGCCCGCCCGTGAACCCTCCAGTGTTGCCGTTCGCGCCGAGTGTTCCCGTTCCAGCGGGAACACTCGGCGCGAACGGGAACACTCGGCGCGAGGAGCATCACTCGGCGTCGTACCAGCGCAGCACGCGCAGCGCCCGCAGCGTGTTCCAGCGGCTCGGCTCGCCGTCGCCGTCCTCCATCTCGAAGTGGGTCCGCGCCCGGTGCGTGTGCTGGAGCGGCCAGCGTCCGTCGGCGCGACGGCGGTGGTGCACGAGCTCGATCGCCTCGGCGCACCGCTCGTCCGGAGGCCGACCCGTCGAGCGGAAGTACTCGAGTCCGCGCAGGACGTCGTAGTGCCACTGCGGGGGAAACGAGAACCGCGTCCAGGTCGGGTTGACGACCTCGCCGGTGGACCGTGAGCGGAACAGGCGCCGATCGAGGAGGTACTCCTCACCGCGGGCGCGTGCCTCGGCGATCGCCGCGTCGGCGCCGACCGAGCGTTCGACCTCGTCAAGCGCCTCGAGCGCCAGGATCGTCGTGTGGAACGACGCCACGTGCGAGCGGCGCGGCGCCTCGCAGTTCCATCCGCCGTCGTCGAGCTGCTCGCCGAGCACCCGCTCCAGCAGGCGGTCGACCTGTTCGTCGCGCTCGCCGAAGTAGGCCGCGAGAACGAGCACCATGCTGTTCACACACGTCTCCGACTCGCCGCCGAAGAACGGCCGCCCGCCCCGGCGACCCCAGCTCACGCCCTCCCGGACTCGGTCGACGGCGGCGCGCGCCTCAGGCGAGGCGGGATCGAGCCCGAGCAGGCGCAGCAGCAGCATCGTGTACGTCGTCGAGATCCACTTGGGCGAGTAGACGCCGCCGCCCCACTGGCCGTCGGGTGCCTGCAGCTCGAGGAGGCGGGCGCCCCAGCCGTCGGTGGCGACCCTGGCCCGCTCGGCCGCGACGACGTCGGCCGGCTCGTCGGTGAGGTCGCGCATGACCTGCCAGCGGATCGACGGATCGGCGTCGAGCAGCCACTCCGTGACATCCATTCGCACCTGCCTTCGAACGGCACGAGTCTGCCGCAGCGGCGGACGGGACGGAAGGGCGCGGCCTCGCGCAGGGGTCGCCCAGCGCCGCCCACTAGGCTTGACCCGCCATGTTGGATCTTGACCTCTCGCAGGAGATCGCCTCCCTGCGCACCACCTTCCGCGACATCAGTGCCGTCGTCGACGTCGACGCCCTCCGGGCCGACATCGCGAAGCTCAGCGAACAGGCCGGCGCCCCCGACCTGTGGGACGACCCCGAGAGCGCGCAGAAGGTCACCAGCGCGCTCAGCCACCGCCAGTCCGAGCTGAACCGGATCACGGGCATCGAGTCGCGCCTCGACGACCTCGAGGTGCTCGTCGAGCTCGCGCAGGAGGCCGACGACGAGGAGTCCGCCGCCGAGGCGCGCTCCGAGCTCGCCGCGCTGCAGAAGACGGTCGGCGACCTCGAGGTGCAGACCCTCCTCGACGGCGAGTGGGACGAGCGCCCGGCGGTCATCACCATCCGCTCCGGCGCGGGCGGGGTGGATGCCGCGGACTTCGCCGAGATGCTCATGCGCATGTACCTGCGCTGGGCCGAGAAGCACGGCTACTCGGCGACCGTCATGGACACGAGCTATGCGGAGGAGGCGGGCATCAAGTCCGCGACCTTCGAGATCGACGCGCCGTACGCATTCGGCACGCTCTCGGTCGAGGCCGGCACGCACCGACTGGTGCGCATGAGCCCGTTCGGCGCCGCCGGCAAGCGGCAGACCAGCTTCGCCGCGGTCGAGGTCATCCCCCTGATGGAGGAGGCGCAGGAGGTCGATATCCCCGACAACGACATCCGCGTCGACGTCTTCCGCTCGTCGGGCCCGGGTGGCCAGTCGGTCAACACGACCGACTCGGCCGTGCGCCTCACTCACCTTCCGACCGGCATCGTCGTGTCGATGCAGAACGAGAAGTCCCAGATCCAGAACCGCGCCGCGGCCATGCGCGTGCTCCAGTCGCGTCTGCTCCTGCTGCAGAAGGAGCAGGAGGCCGCACAGAAGAAGGAGCTCGCGGGCAACATCACGGCGAGCTGGGGCGACCAGATGCGCTCGTACGTGCTCGCGCCGTACCAGATGGTGAAGGACCTCCGCACCGAGTACGAGGAGGGCAACCCGTCGAAGGTGTTCGACGGCGACCTCGACGGGTTCATCGCCGCCGGCATCAAGTGGCGTAAGCAGAAGCAGGACTGAGCGACAGGGCGACTACGCCACCACGGCGACCTGGGCCTTCGACCGGTCGCGGGCGGCCGCGATGAACGCCCGGATCAACGTGAGCCCCTCGGGGTCCAGTCGCTCCTCTGGATGCCACTGCACGCCCAGGCAGAACGAGCCGTCGGTCGCCTCGATCGCCTCGATCACGCCGTCGGGCGCGCTCGCCGAGACGAGCAGGCCCTCACCGAGCGTGTCGACCCCCTGATGGTGGTGGGACGCGATGTCGAACTCCTCGTCGTGCGTGATGCTCCGCAGCAACGTGCCCGGGTGGATCGCGACGGGGTGCTCGGTCTTCTCGCCGACCACGTCGCGGTGCGGCGTGAGGTCGAGGCGGTCGCCGAGGTGCTGCTCGAGCGTGCCGCCCATCGCCACGTTCAGCACCTGCATGCCGCGGCACGCGCCGAGGATCGGCATCGCGCGCTCCCGGGCGAGCTTGACCAGCGCGATCTCGAGCTCGTCCCGCACGCGCAGGGGCGGGTCGTTCGAGGGGTGCGCCTCGTTGGCGTACAGCTCGGCGTCGATGTCGCGGCCGCCCGGGAGGAACAGCCCGTCGACGAGGTCGAGCAGGCGCCCCGGGTCGGCGAGGTGCACGTCGATGCTCGGGAAGAGGATGGGCGCGCCACCCGCCTCCTGCAGTGCGGAGATGTACGCGTGCGCGAGGGCGTCGGTGGGGATGTCGACCCACGCGCCCGAACTCGCGGCCTTGCGATCGGCGACGACGCCGATGAGGGGAACGGTCATCGAGCCTCCCAGTCCCGGTCGGTCTCGCCATCCAACCTACGCCCGTCCGGCGCCCGACGACAGGGGACCTTCGGCTCTCGGCGTAGGGGATCGCGCGCGTAGCGTCGCCCGCGAGAGGCCGACAGCGGGGTCGGCGGACAGCGGAGGTGGACGTCATGCGCGTGCTGGTCGCGTACTCGAGCAAGTACGGCTCGACGAGGGAGATCGCCGACCGGATCGCCGAGCGACTGCGGGTCGCGGGGCACGAGGTCGACGCGGAGCGCTGCGACAACGTCGAGTACCCCGAGGGATTCGAGGCGTTCGTCATCGGCAGCGCCGCCTACATGGGCAACTGGCGCAAGGAGGCCCGGCGGTTCGTCCGGCACAACCACGCGCTGCTGTCGAGCCGTCCGACCTGGCTGTTCAGCAGCGGTCCGCTCGGCACGTCGCGCGTCGACAAGGACGGCAACGACGTGCTCGCCGGCGCCGCGCCGAAGCAGTTCGCCGAGTACGAGGAGGAGATCCACCCGCGAGGCACCATGGTGTTCTTCGGTGCGCTCCACGTCGACGAGCTCCGCGGCACCGACCGCATCGTCAGTTGGATGCCGGCGAACGACGCGCTGCCGGAGGGCGACTTCCGCGACTGGGATGCCATCGACGCCTGGGGCGACAAGGTGGCCGCGGAACTCGCGACGGCGAACGCCTGAGCGGATCCGGTGATCGCGGCGCCGGCCGCTCGATTTCCGGTGTCGCTGCCCCATTTCGGGTCGATGCTGCCTAGGCTCGAACGCGATGATCCGCTTCGACTCCGTCACCATGACCTACCACGGGCAGAGCCGGCCCGCGCTCGACGACGTCACGGTCGAGATCCCGCGCGGCGAGTTCGTGTTCCTCGTCGGTGCGTCGGGTTCCGGCAAGTCGAGCTTCCTCAGGCTGATCCTGAAGGAGGAGAAGCCGTCGTCGGGCCAGATCCACGTGCTCGGCCAGGACCTGCGACGCATCTCGACGCGCAAGGTCCCGTACTTCCGGCGCAACCTCGGCGTGGTCTTCCAGGACTTCCGGCTGCTGCCCAACAAGAACGTCTTCGACAACGTCGCCTTCGCGCTCCGCGTGATCGGCAAGTCGCGCGGCTACATCCACCAGGCGGTTCCCGAGACGCTGCGACTCGTCGGCCTCGACGGCAAGGGCAAGCGGATGCCGAACGAGCTCTCGGGCGGCGAGCAGCAGCGCGTCGCCATCGCGCGCGCGATCGTCAACAAGCCGCAGGTGCTGCTCGCCGACGAGCCGACGGGCAACCTCGACCCGGTCACCAGCGCGGGCATCATGACGCTGCTCGAGCGCATCAACTCGAGCGGCACCACGGTCGTCATGGCCACCCACGAGGCCGGCATCGTGAACCAGATGCAGCGCCGGGTCATCGAGCTCTCGGCCGGTGAGGTCGTGCGCGACGAGCGCAGCGCGGGCTACGCGATCACGGCCGAGGCGATCGCGCGCGAGGTCGAGGCGACGGATGCCGCGGCCGCGACGCCCGCGGTCGGCGCCGCGACGTCCGGGGCAGCGCAGTCCGGGGCCGCGAAGACCGGGGCGGCGAAGGCTCCCCGCAAGGGCGCCTCGCGGAAGCCCGCGGCGCGCAAGGGCGCGGCTGCACCGGCCCCCGGCGTCGCCGCCTCGGCCGGGGCGGCGGCCGGCGCGGCTGCCGTGGTCGCCGCGGTCGCCGACGACGCGCACGTGAACGACGCCCGCGACGCGACCGAGGTCGTCACGACCACGGGAGAGGTCCCCGCGTCCGGCGAGGATGCCGCCGCCGTGGTCGCGGCGATCCGCTCCGAGGAGTCCGCCGGGTCCGAGGGCGCATCCGAGGGGGAGTCGCCCACCGGCACGATCGCCGCGGCCGCGCCGAAGGTCACGCCCGAGGTGATGCGCGACGCGCCGCCGCTCTACGTCGAGCCCGAGGCCACCGACGCGGTGACCGACGAGGCCGCCGCGATCACGGCCGCCGCCACGGCCCCGGTGGAGCGGCTGTCGGCCGATTCCGACGAGGCGGCGCGAGCCGCGACATCCGCCGACGCCGACGCATCCGCCGACGAGGACGGACCGCCCGGACGCCCGGCGCCGCCCGCGAGTCCGAAGAAGTCCGCCAACCTCACGCTCGCCGAGCGGCTCGGCCTGCGCAGCCCCGCAGGTCCGCGCCCGGGCGACGACGACCAGGAAGTGGGGCCGGTCAAGTGAGGTTCGGTCTCGTGCTCGCCGAGGCGGCGAACGGCCTGCGGCGCAACGCCACCATGGTCATCTCCGTCGTGCTCGTCTCGTTCGTCTCGCTCACCTTCGTGGGCACCGCCGCGCTCCTGCAGCTGCAGATCGCCCAGATGCGCGGGTACTGGTACGACCGCGCGCAGGTCGCCGTGTACCTCTGCACGTCGGTGTCGACCGCCGCGGGATGCACCGACGGCGAGGCGACGCCCGAGCAGATGGAGGCGGTCGAGGCGCAGCTGAAGAGCGACACGCTCGCGCCGTTCATCGACGAGTACTACTTCGAGGACCGCGAGCAGGCGTACGCGAACTTCCAGGAGCAGTTCGCCGGCACGCCCGCCGCCGACTACGTCACGCCCGACGTGCTCAACGAGACGTTCTGGGTCAACCTCGTCGATCCCGGGCAGTCCGACGTGATCGCCGAGAGCCTCGCCGGGCTCGCCGGCGTCGAGCAGGTGGTGGACCAACGTCGCTACCTCGACCAGATCTTCGACGTGCTCAACACGGCGAGCTACACCGCCGTCGCGATCGCCGCGATCATGCTCGTCGCGGCCGCGCTGCTGATCGCCACGACCATCCGGCTGTCGGCGTACTCGCGCAGCAAGGAACTCGGCATCATGCGACTCGTCGGCGCGTCCAACCGCTTCATCCAGACGCCGTTCGTGCTCGAGGGCATCTTCGCCGGGCTCATCGGATCGCTGCTCGCGGGCGCCGCCGTCGTCGCGATCGTGCAGTTCTTCGTGCAGGGCTACCTCGCCGACACGCTGTCGTTCACCTTCGTCGACCTCGGCGACGCCCTGCTCGTCGTGCCGCTGCTCGTCGGCGTGGGCGTGCTGCTCGCGGCGGTGTCCGCGGCGATCGCGATCCGTCGATACCTGCGGGTCTGACGTTAGACTGGAGGGCTTGCCGGCGCACGCCGGAGGCATCCGTATTCGAAGCGAGGGAGTGAGCCGTGCCCAGGGAACGCGGTGAGAAGGTCGTGGCGACCAACCGCAAGGCACGCCACGACTACCTGATCGAGGACACCTACGAGGCCGGCATCGTGCTCTCGGGCACCGAGGTGAAGTCGCTCCGGCAGGGTCGCGCGTCGCTCGTCGACGGGTACGCCTTCATCGACGGCGGCGAGATCTGGCTCGATGCGGTGCACATCCCCGAGTACACCGAGGGCACCTGGAACAACCACTCGCCCCGGCGCAAGCGCAAGCTGCTGATGCACAAGCAGGAGATCGTGAAGATCAGCCACAAGACCAAGGAGGGCGGCTACACGCTCATCCCGCTGTCGCTGTACTTCAAGGACGGCCGGGCGAAGGTCGAGCTCGCGGTCGCCAAGGGCAAGCGCGAGTACGACAAGCGCCAGGCGCTGCGCGAGCGACAGGACAAGCGCGAGGCCGACCGCGCCATCGCGTCGCGCCGCAACCTGGGCGAGTAGGCCCCGAACCGAGGTGCCCGCGGACTCAGCCCGCGATATCCCGGAGCGCCGCGAGGTGCGCGGCGAAGACCGCCCGGCCCCGGGGCGTCATCGACAGCCAGGTGCGCGGGAACTTGCCGACGAACCCCTTGCGGATCGCGACGTATCCGGCCGCCTCGAGCGCCGCGGCCTGCTTGCTCAGCGCGGAGTCGCTGAGCTCGACCGAGTCGCGCACGAACGCGAACTCGGCCTCGTCGGCCGCGGCGAGCAGCGCCGCGATCGAGAACGGCACTGGGCGCTGGAGCAGCGGGTCGAGGCGGTGGCGCGGGTGCGCGCCATCGGCCGCATCGGCGTCTCGGGACGGCTCAGCCACGGACGACCACCAGTTCGCGCAGCGACCCGAGAAGCGGCGGGATCGCGGTCGCGACCGCGGCCAGGGTGAAGTACAGGGGCGAAGCCGGGAACAGCAGCAGCCCGAGCGCGAGCGAGAGCCCGAACACCGCACCCCAGCCGCCGACCGCGAGAGCGAATCGCCGTGAGAAGCCGAGGCTCGCCGCACGGGTGCGCCTCAGGTGCACCACCGAGAACGCCCCGAGGATCACGGCGTACGCGAGCGACAGGGCGAGGATCGGCGTCTCGTCGCTCCGCTCGAACCAGCCCAGTGAGAAGAGGTACATCGCCGATGCGGCGGCGAGCCCGGTGAGCCAGGCCGACGCCGATGCGGAGCCCTGCACCGCGACCCGGCGGCTCGCCGACTCGGCTTCACGCAGGCGTGCGGCGGCGGTGGTCGCATCGGGGCGCTCGATCTCATCCATGGCCACATGGTAGCAAGTAGTTGCCTAAGTGGAAAGTACTTGCCGCAGACTGAATCCCAGCGTCGGGAGGTAGGCTCCGCCCGTGGAGATCTCGACGCGCATCCCCGTGCCGGGCACGTACAACTTCCGCGACGTCGGCGGGTTGCCGGCGCGCGGCGGCGTCGTGCGCCGCGGCGTCCTGTTCCGCTCCGACGGACTGCACCGGCTCGGTCACGAGGGCCGAGACGCGCTGCGCCGGCTCGACGTGGGCATCGTCATCGACCTCCGCGACGAGAACGAGGCCCGACTCATGCCCGACGACCTCGACGGGCTCGACGTCGAGGTGCGCCGGCTGCCGGTCTTCGAGGGGTCGGGCGCGTCGCAGGGCGAGCGCGGCATCTCGCTCGAGGCGCTCTACCTGCGCATCGTGACGCGGCACTCGCCGATCGTGGTCGATGCGCTGCGCGAGCTCGCCGTCGCGGGCGACCGGGCCGTCGTCGTGCACTGCACCGCGGGCAAGGATCGCACCGGCATCGTCATCGCGCTCGCACTGCTGGCCGCGGGCGTCGACCGCGAGGCGGTGATCGCCGACTACGCGCTCACCGAATCGCACCTCGCGGGTGAGTGGCTCGAGGAGATGGTCGCCCTCATCGGCCGCTACGGCGTACCCGACACCCCCGAGCTGCGCACCCTCATGGGCGGCAGCCCCCGCGAGGCGCTCGAGTCGGCGCTCGACGAGGTCGAGCGGCAGCACGGGTCGACCCGCGAGTTCCTCCTCGCCTCGGGCCTCGGCCGCGACGAGATCGCCGCGCTCGAGGCGTGGCTCATCGAGCGGGGCTGACCGGCGGCGGCGTCGGCCTGACGCTCACTCGGCGCTGAAGCGCGCGTCGACGGATGCCTCGAGCACGAGCTTCGCGGGCGCGAACTCGGGCGCCGGAGGGCCTCCGACATCGGCGGCCATCGCCCGCACCATGGTCGCCTTGTACGCGCGCGGCACGGGCTGCTCGGAGAGCATCCCGTGGTCGGCGAGCTCCACCGGCACCGGGGTTCCGAGCCCGAGCGCCTCGGCGTAGACCGCGGCCTTGCGCACCGCGTCGGCGACCGCGCCGCGCTGCGCCGCCTCCTGCACGCGGTCGCGCGTGCCATCCGTCAACCGCCATTCGACGCCGCCGACCGAGACGTTCGGGGTGGCCGAGACCGACCCGAGCCAGGCGCCGAGCGTCTCGAGGTCGCGGAACACGACCTCGACGTCGGCGTTCGCCTGATGCACCAGCGGCAGTTGCCGCCCCTCCGCGTTCCACGGGCGGTGCGACCAGATGCGCAGCTGGCCCGCCGACCACGACTCGAGCAGTCCGGTCGCGTCGAGCTCGCGGATCTCCTCGAGCAGGCGCTCGTGCGACTCGCCGACCGAGCGCATGATCGCGTCGCGCTCGGCGCCGGTCGTGCCGACCGCGAGCGAGACGGCACCGAGCTCGGGCTCCACGCGCTCCTCGGCGCGACCGGTGACGGCGATGATCGTGGGCATGCGGACCCCCTCGGCTGCTGCGACGGCGCGGACGCGACCGAGCCCAGCATACGTGCCGGGCGCGGCCGCGCCGTCGGGCGCTCGGCGGACTCAGAGGGGGAGTCGTGCGGGCAGCACGCCCGCCCCGTCGAACAGCCGGTCGAACACCACGCGGCGGTCGAACTGCAGCGCGTGCGCCCGGGCGCGCTCGGCGCGGACCGCGCGCTCGTCGGCCGGCAGCGCGAGCGCGGCGTCGATCGCCGCCGCGATCGCGTCGGGGTCCTCCACCGGCACGATGAACGCGTGGTCGCCCACCGCCTCGCCGATGCCGCCGGTGTCGGTCGTGATCACCGCGCCGCCGCCCGCGAGCATCTGCTCGGCCAGCGCGATGCCGAAGGTCTCGACGAACTCCGGGCGCGGCTTGCTCGGCAGCACGTACGCGGCGCAACCGGCCATCAGGTACGGCTTCTCGGCGTCGTCGACGTCGTCGAGGAAGACGATCCGGTCGGCGAGCGGCGAGGCCTCCGCGAGCTGCTGCAGGGCCGCGGCATCCGGGCCCCGGCCGGCGATCACGAGCTTCAGCCGCGCGTTCGCGGGCGTGCGCTCGAAGCCCGCGATCAGGTCGTCGACGCCTTTGGCCTTCGTCAACCGCGAGAGGAAGAACACGTAGCCGTCGCGCTCGAGACCCCGGGCGGCGAGCACGCCGTCGACGAGGGCCGGATCGAGGCCGAGGTAGAGCGACGTGTCGATCGCCGGGTACGAGATCCGGATGCGCTCGCGGCACTGGTCGGCGAAGCGCGTGCCGTGGAACGCGTCGATCTCGGAGGCGGCGGCGACGATCAGGTCGCGCGTGTACTCCGAGACCGCGACGCAGTGGTCCTGCGCGAGGTAGCTCGAGAGGATGTGCGCCGCGGCGCCGAAACGCCCCTCCTCGACGCATGAGCGCACCACGTTCGTGACGTCGGAGCCGACTGCCTCGGCGATCGTCGTGACGTTCACGGGCAGGCCCGTGCTCCAGGCAGCGCGCACCGCGTCGATCACGGCGACGGTGTGCGGGCTCAGGTAGAGCGAGAGGCACACCGTGGGCACGCCGTCGGTGAACAGCTCGACGAGGCGGCCCGTGATGCCCGCGAGGTAGCGCCCGTCGGGCACCTTGTAGTCGCCGACCGGCTCGGGCCGTTCGACGATGATGCCGTCGCTGTACGGCAGCATGCGGTCGAGGGGCTTGAGCGGCAGGCCGGTGGCCTCGAGGCGCTCGATCGGCCAGGTCACGATGCGCACCTCGTCGAACCCGCGCTCGAGGGCCGCCTCGGCGAGGTTGCGGCCTTCGACCGAGTGGCCGCAGATGACGGGGTCGGCGCGGTTGACGATGACGAGTCGGCGTCGGGGTCTGGTGGTCATGGGCTCGTCCTTCCGGTTCGGGTGGGCGTGCGGGTGGCAGGGGGCGGACGGGGTGCTGGGCGCCGGCGGATGTCGCGGATCAGGCCTCAGAGGATGACGGGGGTCGCGACATCCGCCCCCAGTCGCCCGGCTCGGAGCCGAGCCGCACGACGAGGTCGCCGCCGCGATGCACCTCGTCGCCGCGCAGCCAGGTGCGTTCGAGCGGATCGCCGTTGAACGTCGCGGACTGCACGTACTGGGCCGGACCGTCGGGGCGCGGTTCGACGAACCCCTCGGTGCGGATGGCGAACGAGCCCTCACCGACGCGGACCTCGGACTCCGCGAATGCGGGGGTGTTGACGAGGAACAGGTTCTGGCCGGCGACGGGGAACAGGCCGAGCGACGCCCACACGTACCAGGAGCTCAGCCCGCCGGAGTCGTCGTTGCCGGGCAGGCCGCCCCGGCCGGTGCCGAACATCTGGTGCACGGCGGCGTGCACGACCTCGGCCGTGCGGTCGGGGCGTCCGGCGTACTGGTACGCCCAGGGCGCCTCCATGTCGGGCTCGTTGTTCAGGCCCTCGAAGCGGCCGAGCGCGTAGCCGTCCGCGATCTCCTGCAGGTCGGGCGCGACGCCCGGCTGCGACACCGGCGGCGCGCCGAACCCGAAGAAGGCGTCGAGCAGGCGGGTGAACGCATCGTCGCCGCCCGCGAGCGCGATGCGCGCGCGCATGTCGTGCAGGAGCCGGAACGAGTAGTTGAACCGGCTGCCCTCGTAGAACGTCGAGTGGTGCAGCAGGCCCGATTCGGTCTCGAACGCGTTGCGCCACCGCGCTGCGAGCGCCGTGAACTGCTCGACGAGGGCGTGGTCGCCCGCCCGCGCCGCGACCTTCGCGGTGCACCAGTAGCCGAAGGCGAGGTCGAGCGTGTGCGTGATCGGTTCCGTGCGCCCGAGCTGCAGGAACTCCTCGCCGTACGTGCGGCGCAGGTCGGCGTGCATGTGCACGAGCGCCCAGTCCCAGTCGATGCCGGGCAGGCCGAGCTGGCAGAGGTCGGCGAGGAAGGTCTGGGCGAGCGCGCTCGCCTGGCGCGAGAAGCGGTCGCTGCCGCGTGCCATCCGGTACCCGATCGGGAAGTTGCCCTCCTCCTCGCAGATCGACAGCAGGGCGTTGGCGAGCTCGACCGCGCGGTCGGGCCGCAGCGTCGTGATGAGCGGGAGCTGCGTGCGGGAGATGTCCCACATCGTGCACAGGTCGAAGACGAACGGGCCCTCGGTCGGCCAGAACGGGCTCTCCTCGGGTGCGAGGCAGGGCTTGATGAGCGAGTGGTAGAGCGCGGTCGAGAACACCGTCTCGCGCTCGGCCGACTGCGCGTCGACCGTGATCGACCTGAGGTGCCGCCGCCACGACTTGCGGGTCCGGTCGCGCCGGAACGAGAACCGCGCCGGGCCGTCGTCGCAGTCGCGGCGGAGGTTCGCCCGGGCCTGCTCGATGCCGCGCAGCGAGAACCCGATGCGCACCTCGATGCTCTGCCCTGGCTCGCTCGGCCCGGCCCACATGAGGCCGAACGGTCGCAGGGTGGTCGGCCGGATGTGGTCGAACGCCAGTCGGGTGCCGCCGGGCATGAGCCGCCGGTCGTACCAGAGCATCTGCCGCCAGCCCTTGGCATCGCACTCGATCGCGACCGCGAGCGGCGCGCCCTCGACGACGATCTCGCCCTGCGCGACGCCCGGCGCGACCGACTCGAGCTTCGCGCGCAGCGGGATTGTCTCGCCGAAGGGGATGCCGAGCCCGCCCAGCGAGAAGTCGATGACGATCCGCGCGTCGCGGTGCCGCGGGAACGTGTAGCGGTGCACGGCGCTCTTCGGGCCGACCGTGAGCTCGGCGCGGATGCCGCTCTCGAGCGTCGCGGCGTAGTACCCGGGTTCCGCGGCCTCGTCGCGCAGCTCCCATGTGCGGCCGAGCACGTCGAGCGGCTCGAGCATGGGCGTGACGCGGAAGTAGTTGTAGTACTTGCGGATGGCGCCGGTGCCGGACTGCTGGAAGTGCGTGAAGCCGGATGCCACGACGCGCTCGTGCACGGTCGCCGGGATGCCCTCGGTGGCGAGGTCGTACCGCCCGTAGCCGGTCGGGTACGCGCCGGAGTACGCGCACGCCGAGACCATCCCGAGCGGGAAGGTGGCGCCGGGATGCGTGTTGCCGACCTGCGGCTTCGGCCACCACCAGGTCGCGGCGAGCCCTGACCGCGGCGGCAGGTCGGTGACCTCGGTCCCGATGAACGGGTCGACGCGGCCGATCATCCGGCTCCCGCGTGAGCATGCTCCATGCGGGGACGCTACGGGCTGCGGGACCGCCGTGGGTTACGTTCGCATGAACGATCGGCATCCGGATGGCACGCGCCATCCCCGCCCGGGAATGTCGGCGGGTGCGGCCATGTTGTATCCTGAAAGGCCGCGGAACCCATCGGGTGAAGCGGATTGGCAATTCCACAGCGTGCGTATGATGGCCCGCGATCCGACCTCGATCGGATGGCGTGACATGGGGATGATCGGTTTCGACATCGCCTGTGAGACTGCGAGAAGCGGGCCGAGGATGCAGGGTTATCTCGTGAACGCTCCCTGCGAAACAATAACTGCCAATAACAAGCAGTCCGACTTCGCTCTCGCTGCCTAAGCGAGCCCGATAGTCCGTCAGTCCGGGTCTGTTCCCGCCCCGGTCGCTGGCGTCATCTAGGGAACTTGCTGCGCGTCGTCGCCGGAGCGACGTGCGGGACTTCTTCAGGCTGGGCCTGTCGACCTGGCTGCCTGTGGCAAGGGTCGGGGCCGAGCAGAACGATTCACAGGATGCGCCCGGAGAAGGCGCGGAACCGCAGCGATGGACGGGGGTTCAATTCCCCCCATCTCCACCCAGTGTTCGTCGGAGCTCCGCCTCCGGCGGACGAGCCGTCATCGCACGCTCGGAAGCCCACGAAGGCCGCCCTGTCCGGGGCGGCCTTCGTCGTGTCCGGCGGTCGTCGGGCACGGGTCAGGGACAGCCCTCCATGAGCTGGATGCCGTGCTCGGCCTGGCGCTTCTCGTTCACCTGGCCCAGCGAGTCGCAGATCGCATTGACGAGCAGCGCGTAGCCCTCGCCGTTCTGGTAGTTGCCGTTGTGGCCGGGCAGCAGCGGATCCGGGACCGTTCCCGGCGGGACGAACACCCAGACCTGCGGCGCATCCGGTCCGAAAACGCTCGGCAGCCACGCCCAGTTGCCGTGGAGAATCGGCCCCTCGGTGCAGACGGCGCCGCACGCCGCGGGCGGCTTGCTGACATTGATGCAGTCGAGCGCCTGCGCGGCGGTCGGGATGAATACGAATGCGGCGGTCAGACCTGCCGCTGCGAGAGCTTTCTTGAGCATGATTCCTCCGTTTGCTTCGTCGGTCACGGGAAACTGCCAGACTCGGTCCAGACCCTAGCCGGAAGCGAGGATCCGTCGTCACCCCCATTCGGGGCGGATGCTGCCGATACGATCGCCCCATGTCCTACCTCGCCGCCGCCGACCGCTACGACCGCATGCCCTACCGCCGGGTGGGTGCCTCGGGACTGAAGCTGCCGTTGCTCTCGCTCGGGCTCTGGCACAACTTCGGCGACGATCGGCCGCTCGAGATGGAGCGGGCGATCACCCTCCGCGCCTTCGACCTCGGCGTCACGCACTTCGACCTCGCGAACAACTACGGACCGCCCTACGGATCGTCGGAGTCGAACTTCGGCCGCCTGCTCGCGAGCGACCTCGCGGCGTACCGCGACGAACTCGTGGTCTCGACGAAGGCCGGCTGGGACATGTGGCCCGGGCCCTACGGCGTGGGCGGCAGCCTGAAGTACCTCATCGCGAGCCTCGACCAGTCGCTGTCGCGGCTCGGCCTGGACTACGTCGACATCTTCTACTCGCACCGTCCCGACCCCGAGACGCCGCTCGAGGAGACCGCCGCGGCGCTCGACCACATCGTGCGCTCCGGCAAGGCGCTGTACGTCGGGATCTCGTCGTACGGTGCCGAGGCCGCTCGCGAGATCGCGCGCCTGCTCGCCGAACGCGGCACGCCGCTCACCATCCACCAGCCCTCGTACTCGATGCTGAACCGCTGGATCGAGGCCGAGGGGCTCGTCGACGCGGCCGGCGAGCTCGGGTTCGGCATCATCGGCTTCACCGCCCTGGCTCAGGGCATGCTCACGGGCAAGTACCTCGGCGGCATCCCCGGCGACTCGCGCGCGGCCGCCGAGACGTCCCTCGACGAGTCGATGCTGACGGATGCCACGGCCGAACGCATCCGCGCCCTCGGCGAGATCGCGCGGGGTCGCGGGCAGTCGCTCGCGCAGCTCGCCCTCGCGTGGGCGCTCCGCGACGACCGGGTGACGAGCCTCGTGATCGGCGCGAGCAGCGTCACTCAGCTCGAGGAGAACGTCGCCGCGCTCGACCGGCTCGACTTCACGGCCGACGAACTGCGTGATATCGACCGGTACGCCGTCGACTCGGGGGTCGACCTCTGGGCCGAGGCGCGCAGCGGCGGGCCGCTGCCGACGCTCCGGCCGTAGCGCTCAGCCGGTGCCCGCGCCGGTTCCGGCGCCGGTGCCGGCGGCTTCGTCGCGCCGGCCCAGCGTCTCGAACGCGCTGCCCGAGCGACCCGCCAGGCGGCGCTGCATCGACTCAGCGATGCGCGACGCCTGCAGCTTCGCGCGCTCGGCCGCGGGGCCGGCGAAGAGCTCGTCGATCGTGGCATCCCACAGCTGGAGCCATCGTGCGAAGTGCGCGTCGGTGAGCGGATGGCGCGCGTGCAACGCGACGTGCACGTGCAGCGCGTTGCGCCGGTATGCGCCGGAGCGGAACAGGACGGTCTCCCAGAAGTCGCACATCACCGGTAAGTGTGCGGCGAGGTCCATGTGCGCGACCTCGGTGAAGATCGGCCCGATCAGCGGATCGCGGAACGCGGTCTCGTAGAACGCGACGACGAGTCGCTCGACGTCGTCGCGGTTCCGGAGGTCGGGCGTCACGACCTCTACGGTACCCGGCGCTCCCGGGCGGGCCGCGTCAGCGGTCGTAGCGGCCGCTGTTGCGATGCCAGATCGCGAGCTTGCTGACCCACTTCGGTCCGCCGGACGACGGATCGTCCTGCGAGCCGGGAGCTGCGGAGTCGGCCGCGTCGCCCGCTTCGGCCGCTTCGGCGGCCTCCGCCGCGTCGCGCTCGGCGCGCCAGAGCAGGTACGCCACGTACGGGTCGTCCTCCGGTCCCAGTTGCGGGAGCGGCTCGACCGTCCGTTGTCGCCTGCGCAGCATCGCGTGCTCATCCCCTCGAGGCCCCCCGGCCCTCACCCTTCAAGGGTAAACCGTCGGAACGGGCGATGACGCCAATGCGGTCAGGACAGGTGCGGCAGCACCTCCGCGGCGATGAGCTCGACGTGCTCGAGGTCGCGGAGGTCGACGCACTGGAGGTAGACCCGGTCGGCGCCGAGGTCGCGCAGGCGCCGCAACTTGTCGACCGCCTGCTCGGGGCTTCCGGCGATGTTGACCTCGGCGAAAGTCTCGGGGTCGGCGTGGATCGCGGCGAGACGACGGCGGTAGGTCGCGTCATCCGTCGCGATCACGGTCGGCAATGCCACGCTCAGGCGGAGGGTGTCCGGATCGCGGCCGATCTCCTCGCACGCCGCGCGGACCCGCGCGAAGGCGGCCGCGATCTCGTCCTCGCCGACGAAGCCGCGGTTGAACTCGGTCGCGTACCGTGCCGCCAGTGCCGGAGTGCGCGTCGGCCCGCCGCCGCCGATGATGAGCGGCACCTGCGGCTGCGCAGGCTTGGGCAGCGCGGGGGAGCGCTCGAGCCGGTAGTGCCGGCCGGCGAACTCGAAGTGCTCGCCCACCGGGGCCGACCACGACCCGGTGACGACCTGCAGCTGCTCCTCGAGCAGGTCGAACCGGCGCTCGGGGAACGGGATGCCGTACGCGGCGTGTTCGGCGGCGAACCATCCGGTGCCGAGCCCCAGTTCGACGCGACCGCCCGACATCGCGTCGACCTGCGCGACCTGGATCGCGAGGATCCCGGGATGCCGGAACGTCACCGACGACACGAGCGTGCCGAGCCGGATGCGGTTCGTCTCGCGGGCGAGGCCGGCGAGCGTCGTCCAGGCGTCGGTCGGACCGGGCAGCGGATCGCCCGGGCCCATGCGCAGGTAGTGGTCGCTGCGGAACCAGCCGTGGAATCCGAGTCGCTCGGTCGCCTGGGCCTGCGCGAGCTGCTCGTCGTAGCTGAAGCCCTGCTGGGGCTCGGTGAAGATGCAGAGTTCCATCGAGGGCGCGATCACTCGCGACCGGATGGCGCGCCGCCGCCGAGCACGTCGAGCACCGCGTCGTGCAGGCGCCCGTTGGTCGCGAGCACGCTGCCGTCGCCGAGCGCCCCGCCGCCGGTGGCGGTCACGCGGCCGCCGGCCGCTTCGACGATCGGCACGGCCGCCGCGATGTCCCACGGCTTCAGGTCGAACTCGGCGACGATGTCGACGAGCCCCTCGGCGAGCAGGCAGTACGACCACAGGTCGCCGTAGGCGCGGTCGCGCCAGACGCGCTCGCCGAGCCCGAGCAGCCGGTCGAGCTGCCCGGCATCACGCCACTGCGCGAGGCTCTGGAAGCTCAGCGACGCGTCGGCGAGGTCGCCGACCTGCGAGACCCGGATGGCGCGGGGCTCCGCACCCGGCCCGTCGGTCGTGAACGCCCCGAGTCCCTGCGCGCCCCACCACCGACGCCCGAGCGCCGGCATCGACGCCACGCCCACGACGGGCATGCCGTCGACCGTCAACGCGATGAGCGCGCCCCACACCGGCACGCCTCGCAGGAAGTTCGACGTGCCGTCGATCGGATCGACGATCCACTGTCGCGAGCCGGAGCCCTCGGTGCCGTACTCCTCGCCGAGCACGCCGTCGCCCGGGCGGCGCTGCGCGATCAGCTCCCGAACGCCGCGCTCGACCGCAAGGTCGGCCTCGGTCACGAACGTGCGGTCGGGTTTGGTGTCGACGCGCAGGTCGACGGCGCGGAACCGCTCCATCGCGACCCGATCGGCGAGGTCGGCCAGCTCGAGCGCCAGGGCGAGGTCGTTGTCGAGCGCGAGGTCGTCGAGATCGGCCTCGAGCGCGTCGTCGGGGAGGTTGTCGGGTTCCGGCGGGGTCGTGGCATCCGTCACCCTGCCAGCCTAGCCGCGGCACTCGTCACCGGGCCGGATGCGGCGACGCGCCCGACACGAGCTCGATTTCGCGTTCGGCCCGCGCACCTGATACCGTTGACCCTCGGTTCGGGGTTGACGAGAATCCCACCGAAACGCACCTCTAGCTCAATCGGCAGAGCAACTGACTCTTAATCAGTGGGTTCAGGGTTCAAGTCCCTGGGGGTGCACCACGAGGCCCTGGCGAGCGATCGCCGGGGCCTTCGCTGTGTCCGGGACCGCCCGTCCTATCGGTGAGCGTGACGACGCCGCAGTGAGCGGCTTCCGGTAGACGATGAGGTCGCACTCCGTCGCGAGCAACGGCGCGAGGTCGGGGTAGAGCTCCTCGAGATGCGTGGTCCGGGTCTCGCGGTAGCCGAGACGGCGGTACCAGGCGCGGAGGAACTCCTTCGACGGATGCGACCATCCGCGGGGCACGAGCAGTTCGAGCTGCATCCACGAGTGTCCGGATGCCGCGGCACGCGCTTCGACGAAGGCGACGAGGTCGCGGCCCACGCCGAGCCCGCGCCGCTCGGGGTCGGCGGCGAGCATGCCGAACTCCGCGACCTCGGGGTCGAGCGACTGGAACCGGACCGTGCCGACGAGACGGTCGCCCATGCGCGCGGTGGCGACCTGGCCGACGGCCACGAGGTCCGCGATCTCGCCCGGGGTCGTGCGCTGCGCGCCATCCGCCCAGAGGCCCGCTTCGGCCTGCTCGTACACGCGGTTGACGAGCGTCGTGATCGCGTCGACGGTCGCAGCGTCGTGCGCCGAACCGGCGGGCTCCATGGCGATGAGGAGAGTATCGGACCGGGCCTTCGCGCTCACCCGACCATCGTGCCTCACCAGAAGGCGTACAGGTCGATGCCGAACAGAAGCAGGCCCTCGTGCGCGAACCCCGTGAAGCAGTAGACGCCGAGTGCGGCGCCCAGCAGCGTCTCGCGGAGGGAGCCAGTGTCGCCCAGCAGGGGCAGCGCGACGTAGCCGTTCGGCATCCAGATGCGGTTGAGCACGGGCACCGGATGCAGCGGCTCGGGCGGCCTCGGAACCCAGGGCCAGAACAGGCCCGGGAGCCCGCCCGTCGTGAGGAAGTCGCCCGCGAGGTGCGCGACGAACCCCACCGCGACCGCGAGCGGGAACCATGCGACCTGCTCGGGCGCGAACAGCACGATGAATGCGCCCAGCAGTGCGCCGAGCGCCCACGCGGCCGCCCACGTGCGCACGAAGTCGCGCGCCTTCAGGCCGAACGCCGTGAGCGCCGCCGCCCCGAGCCCCGCGCCGATCGCGAGCGTGCCGAACTGCTCCGTGACGACCGTCGCGAGCGTGAGCGCCCACGCGGCCGCGGCCACGACCGCGAGCCCGACCGGCGAATGCGCGCCCTGCCGGTGCCCGCCGGAGAGGACGCCCACCGTGCCGGTCGCGAGCCGACCCAGCACGGGCACCGAGTGCGCGATCGTCGCGCTGTGGTGGTCGGCATCCGGAAGCAGTGCCGCCCCCGCGCAGACCGCGGTGCCCGCGAGTACCCCGACCGGGTCGAGCGGGTAGGCGCCGGAGCTGACGAGGGGCAGCGTGCTGGTGATCGCGATCCACGCGGCGGCGCCGCTCGTGGCGTGGGTGATGCCCATCATCGGGGGTGGGGTCTCCTTCGGGTCGGCCGTCGGGTCGGCGATCGACCAGTCTGCCGGTGGCCGGCGACATCCCCGGGCGTGTCGACCGGGCGGCGCGTCGCGCACACCTGGAACCGAGGCGGGACCGGTCTCAGTCGTCGACGCCGCGCGCTATGAGCGCCTCGCCGAGGTGGTCGGCCGTGCGCAGAGCACGGACGATCACGGGCACCGCGAGGGCGGTGGCCGATCCCTCGGCGCCGCGCGCCTTGCGGGCCTCGAGCACCTCGCGCACGAGGTCGGCGAGCAACGGCACGCAGCGGATGGCGAGCGCGAGCGCGAGGCCCACGCGGTCGGGATCGACCCAGCGCTGGAACGGCCGCAGCAGCACCTGCATCGCGTCGAGCGTCTCCGACACGGGGGTCGTCAGCGTGTAGACCGCCGCGAGCGCGACCGCGAGCACGAGCCGCAGCCCCATGGTCGCCGCCGCCTCCCACCCGGAGAAGATCCACTGCACCGGAACGGCGAACGCGAGCACCCACAGGATCGGCGCGACCTGCCGCCAGGCCAGTCGCGCCGGGATGCGGGCGAGCGCGAACAGCCCGACGACGACGACGGATGCTACGCCGAGCGCCGCGAGCGAGTGCAGCAGCGCCACGACCGTGACCACGGCCGCGAGCAGGCCGAGCTTCACGAGCGCCGGCGTGCGGTGCACGAGCGAGGTGCCGGGATGGTAGACGCCGATCATCCGCGCGTCATCCGATCAGCGCACGGTAGGCGTCGAGTGCGTGCCGCGGCTCGTCGTCGGCGACGACGCGGCCGCCCTCCATGACGATGACGCGGTCGAACGTCTCGAGCAGCTCGAGCTGGTGGCTGACGACCACGAGCTGCTGGTCGAGCGTCTCGAAGTGCTCCGCGATGCGGCGTGCGTTGCGGGCGTCGAGCAGCGTCGTCGGCTCGTCGGCGACGACGATCGAGGGCTCGCCGACGAGCACCGACGCGAGCGCGAGCAACTGCTTCTGCCCTCCGGAGAGCCGGTGCGCGGGCCGGTCGGCCAGGTCGGCGAGCCCGAACCGGTCGAGGGTCGCGTCGACGCGTGCCGCGGCATCCGCTGCACCGAGCTTGTGGCGGCGCAGGGTGAACGCGACGTCCTCGCGAACGGTGGGCATGACGATCTGGGTGTCGGCGTTCGTGAACACGAACCCGACGCGGCGGCGCACCTCGCGGCCGTGGCGCGCGACGTCGAGCCCGTCGACCTCGACGCGGCCGTCCGTCGGCGTCACGAGGCCGTTGATCATGCGTGCCAGCGTCGACTTGCCCGAGCCGTTCGCGCCGACGATGCCGACGCGTCGCTCGGCGAGCTCGAGCGTGACGCCGTCGACGACGCGCTCGTCGCCGAAGTCGTGGCTGACCCCCTCGAAGCGGATGGCGCTCATGCGACCCGCTCCACGATCATCGCGATGCCCTGTCCGCCGCCGATCGAGCACGCCGCGAGGCCGGCGCGGTCGGCCGCGTCGCTCGCGAGCATGCGCGCGGCGAGCCGCACGAGCAGGATCGCGCCGGACGCCCCCCACGGGTGGCCGAGCGCGATCGCGCCGCCGTCGGCCGAGATCGTCTCCTCGTCGAGGCCGAGCTCGTCGCTCACGGCGAGCAGCTGCGCGGCGAACGCCTCCGTGATCTCGACGAAGCCGAGGTCGGCGGCCGTCATGCCCGCGCGCTGGAGGGCGGCGCGCGCGGCGGGGGCTGCGCCGAGGCCGGGCAGGGCCGGGTCGCCTGCGGCGACGGCCGCGGCGCGCACCCGAAAGGCCGGCAGGCCGAGGTCGCGGGCGACCTCGGCGGTCGTGACGGCCATGGCCGCCGCGCCATCGGAGAAGCCGCAGGAGTTGCCGGCCGTGACGGTGCCGCCTGGCCGGGCCCCGTCGCGCGCGAGCGACGCGGAGGCCGGTGCGAACGCCGGGGCGAACCGGGTGAGTCGCGCGAGGTCCATCGCGGCGCGCGGCCGGTCATCGCGCACGACGCCGTCGACCGGCACGATCTCGGCGTCGAAGCCGCCCGCCGCCTGTGTCGCGGCGGCGCGGGCGTGCGAGCGCGCGGCCCACGCGTCCTGGCGCGCGCGCGTGATGCCGCGCACGCGGGCGAGGTGCTCGGCGGCCGGTCCCATATCGGGATCGGGGAAGCCCTGCGGTGCGAACGGCGCGCGCGTGTACCGCTCACCCGTGCCGGGCCACGCCCGGTGCGGCGCGGTCGAGGCCGACTCGGCGCCGCCCGCGAGCACGACCGTCGCGTCGCCGGCGCGCACGCGCGATGCGGCCTGCAGCACCGCGTCGAGGCCGGAGCCGCACTGGCGGTCGACGGTGACGCCGGGAACGCCGACGCCGAGGCCGGCCCGGAGTGCGGCGACACGCGCGAGGTCGCCGCCCGGACCCATGCAGTTGCCGAGCACGACGTCGTCGACGGGCAGGCCCGACGGCGCGACGGCGGCGGCCGCCGCGGCGAGCACGGGTGCGGCGAGCGCATCGACGGTGTGCGCGGCGAATCCGCGTCCGGCGGTGCCGATCGCGGTGCGCCGTACCGCGACGATCACGGGCGCGGAGGCGTCCCGGCCCCTCATGCGACGTTCCCGCCGTCGAAGGGTGCCGGATGTCCCGCCCCGAGCGCGCCCGCGGCGACCGCGTCGCGCAGCACGCCGCGCGCGACCTTGCCCGCGTCGGTGCGCGGCAGCTCGTGCACGAACCAGCGCCGCGGCAGCTCGACGGGGGAGAGCCCGACGCGCGCGGCGGCGACCACGGTCTCGAGCGCGACGCCGTCGTCGAGCTCGAGGATCGCGGCGATGCGCTGCCCGAGCAGCTCGTGGGGCTCGCCGATGACCGCTGCGGCGCGCACTCCCGGCACCGCGGCGAGTCGCGCCTCGACCTGCTCGGCGGGGACGGTCGCGCCCGCGGTGGTGATGGCCGCGTCGCCGCGACCGAGCACTCGGATGCCGCCGTCCGCTGTCGGCTCGGCGAGGTCGCCGACGGTCGCGAATCCGTCGGCCGCGGCGACGCCGAGCGCGAGGTACGGCGATCGCGCCCAGAGCACGTCGCCGACCGCGCCGGGCCGCAGCTCGACGTCGACGCCGGGGAACGGCGCCAGCGTGCCGGCCGATCCGGCGAGCACGAACGACAGCTCGGCCGCACCGTAGTACTCGGTCAGGCGGATGCCGCGTGCCGCCACCCGTGCGCGGAGCGCCGCGCTCATGGCGGCACCCGCGACGATCGCGGCGGGCGGCATCTCGGTTGCGTCGGCGATCCGGGCGAGCCGGGTGGGCGTCGCGTGCACGACGGACGACCCCTCGAGGCGGTCGGTCGCCGTGGCGCCGAGCCACAGCGCATGCAGCACCGCGTACAGGTGCATCGAGACGTGCAGCGGGCCGGTGACGGCCACGCGATCGTCGTCGCCGAGCCCGGCCAGGTCGGCCAGCGGCGCGGCCGACGCGAGCCAGGAGTCGCTCGTGCGCGCCACGACGCGCGGCGCGGCGCCGGGCGCGGCCGTCGAGCCGGAGGTCGTCAGCGCGAGCTCCGTTCCGCTCGGCAGCGCACGGTGGAGGAGGTCGGCCGCGTCGGGCCCGGCACCCACGAGCACGGGCCGGCCGCGCGACAGGCACGCGAGCACGGTCACGACGAGGTCGACGGGATCGGTGCCGGCGCGGCATCCGACCGGCCCCGACCCCGATGGGAGCACGGCTGCGTCGACCGCGCGGGCGAGGTCGCCGTAGCGCACGGCGTCGCCGCCGAACGCCAGGGCGACCCGCCGGTCGCGGCCGCGCAGCCAGTCGCTCATGCGGCGGGGGTCGCCGCCCCGCGGCCCCACGGCCACGGCTTCGGGTCGATGAGGCCCGGCCAGGCGCGGTGCACGCCCTTCGCGACGAGCACGGTGACGACGACCTTGAGGATGTCGCCGGGCAGGAAGATCGCGGAGCCGGCGATCGCGACGCCGAGCGGGGTGCCCGTGATCGCGGCGAACACCGGGACGCCGACGAGGTACACGACCACGATGCCGCCGAACGCGGTCGCGGCGAGCGCCGGGAGCACGCGGTACTTCGGCAGCAGGCGCGCGGTGAGCCAACCGATCACGAACGCGCCGAGGACCCACCCGATGAGATAGCCCGCCGACGGCCCGACGAACACGGCGATGCCGCCCCGACCGCCCGAGAGCAGCGGGAGGCCGGCCGCGACGAGCGCGAGCAGCAGCAGCACCGAGAGTGCGCCCTTGCGCGCCCCGAGGATCGCGCCGGCGAGCATGACGCCGAGGGTCTGGAAGGTGATCGGCACGGCGGTGCCGCCCAGGTAGAGCGCGCCGGGCAGGCCGAGCGCCGCGATGAGCGCGGCGAACACGGCGATCTGGGCGAGGTCGCGTGCGGAGATGCGGGCGCGGCTGCGCTCGGGGGCGGCAGCGGGGGACTGGGTCGCGGTCATGTCCTTCACGCTACGAACGGCACATGACCCGCCGCTCGCGTGGCCGTACAAGAATCACCGCGGGATTTTGGAACGCCGTGGCGTGCGGCCGCCGCGGTCGGTTCAGGCGGCGCGCGCCTCCTGTGCGGCCAGCGGCGCGGGCACGGATGACGCGATGCCCGGCACGTCGGTCGTGGCGAGGTCGTCGGACTCGTCGAGGTCGACCGGGTCGGCCCACACGACGAGCGGCGCGGGCGTCCAGCTGAGGGCGAGCGAGGCCTCGTCCGCGGGTACGACCACGGCGACCTGCTCGCGCTCCTCGAGGATCGCGCGCGTCACCTCGGCGGCGATCTGGTGCGTGAGCATCGCCTGGAAGATCCGGTCGGAGTCGGCGTCGGTGCGGCGGACGAGGGACCACTGGCCGTCGGGGCCGATGAACCGCGAGAGCCGGGCGTTGACGAGCTCGAAGATGTGCTCGCCGCGGAGGTCCGCAGCCGTCGCGCGGGGCGAGGGTGCGGGAGCGGTGTGGGCGGCGGCCTGGGCGGCGAGCCGCGCGCGGCGCCAGCGGCGGAACATCGGTGTCCTCTCGGTCGTGCGATGGGAAGGGACTCGGCGGCGGATGGTCCTGTCCAGTCTCCGTCAGGCGCGCGCGAACCCCGGGCGGACACGCCGCCCGGGGCGAGGCGCGGCTCGGACGTGCAGACCGGTGCCGGTCACTCGGCCAGTTCGCGCCGCTTCTGCTCGTCGGCCACGGTGCCGATGGCGATCGCCAGCGTCGCCGCCCATGAGACCCACATGAGCAGGAGCCTCCAGTCGCGCGGCCCGGCCATGGTCGCGCGGATCACGCCGATCGCGCTGAAGATCGAACTCAGGACCGCGGTACTGAAGAGGTACTTGCGCATGAGGTCACGCTATCGTCCGGCGCACGCGCGTCGCGACCGGTTGACACCCCCTCGTGGCTGGGAGAACGCCACGAACGCTGACCGATCGTGCAGGATCTGACCGATCGGTCAAGTACGCTCGATCGCATGCCCACCGAAGCCAGGCCCGCGTCACGCGCGCGCGCCGCCGACGAGCTCAAGCAGGCCGCCCTCGAGCAGTTCGCGTCGGTCGGCTTCGCCGCGTCGTCGCTGCAGCACATCGCCGACCACGCCGGCTACTCGAAGTCGAGCGTGCTGTACCACTACGCCTCGAAGGAGGCGCTGCTCGAAGCCGCCATCGAACCCGCCGTGGCCGAGTTCGAGGAGGTGCTCGAGGACTTCCTCGCCGGGCGGGGGGCCGGTCGCCGGCGACAGCTCGTCAACCGGGTCGTCGACCTGCTGATCGCCCACCGCGAGGCCGTGCACGTGTTCCTGATCCAGGGTCCCAGCCTGGCCGAGCTGCCCATCATCGAGCGCGCGAACGCGTCGGTGCGGCGCCTCGCCGCAGCCATCTGCGAGGAGCGCGAGAGCGTCGCCGACCAGGTTCGCTTCGGCATCGCGCTCGGCGGCGCGGCGTTCCTGCTCACGGCCGGGCGCACCTTCGCCGACGAGGACTCCCGGCCGGCCGACGACGAGCTCGCCGTCGCTCTGCACCAGGTCATCGCCGAGATCCTCACACCGATCGGTGCCGCGCGCCCCGCCATCCGCTCGACCACCGCCGACTGAGAGAGAACCGTGGCCCTCTTCCTCCACCGCATCGGACGCGCCGCCTTCCGTCGCGCCTGGCTCGTGATCATCGCCTGGGGCGTCGCGCTCGCCGCCCTGCTCGGCCTCGGCATCGGCCTGGGCGGGCAGCTCCAGGAGTCCTACGCCATCCCCGGCACCGAGTCGCAGGACGCGATCGACCAGCTCGCCGCCGTGTTCCCGCAGACCGCCGGCGCCTCGGCGAAGGCCGTCGTCGAGGCACCCGACGGCGAGTCGGTCGAGAACGCCCCGTACCGCGACGCGATCGAGGCCACGGAGGCCGAGCTGGAGGACGTCGACGGCGTCGCGAGCGTGCTCGGCCCGTTCGACGAGTACGCCGGCGACCAGGTCTCGGGCGACGAGCGCACCGCGTACATCCAGGTGCAGTTCGACGGGCCCGTGACCGACGTCACGGAGGAGTCCATCGACGCGGTGCTCGCCACCGGCGAGACCGGCCGCGACGCGGGCCTCGAGGTCGCGTTCGGCGGCGAGGTGTTCCAGGAGACGACGTTCGGCCTGACGATCACCGAGGCGTTCGGCGTGCTGTTCGCCGGCGTGGTGCTGCTGATCACGTTCGGCTCGCTGCTGTCGGCCGGGATGCCGCTGCTCACCGCCATCGTCGGCGTCGCCGCCACGTTCGGCGGCATCTCGCTCGTCGCCGCGTTCGCCCCCGTGTCGAGCACGGCACCCATGCTCGCGGTCATGATCGGCCTCGCGGTCGGCATCGACTACGCGCTCTTCATCCTGTCTCGACATCGCACGCAGCTCGCACGCGGCATGGACCCCGAGGAGAGCGCGGCCGAGGCGGTCGCGACGGCCGGCGGCGCGGTCGTGTTCGCCGGCCTCACGGTGATCATCGCGCTCCTCGGCCTGCTCGTGGTCGGAATCCCGTTCCTCAGCGTCATGGGCGTCGCGGCCGCCTTCGCCGTGCTCATCGCCGTCTTCGGCGCGACGACGCTGCTGCCCGCGCTCCTCGGCCTGGCCAAGGGGCGCCTCGCGCCGAAGCCCGGCAGCCGCGCCCACCGTCGCGCGGTCGCGCACGACGAGGGTGGGAAGCCGACGCTCGGCCGCCGATGGGTCGACACGGTGCTCAGGGCCCCGATCGTGTTCGTGCTGCTCGTCGTCGGCCTGCTCGGCACGGCCGCGATCCCGGCCGCGAGCCTCGACCTCAACCTGCCCGGTGGGCGGGGCGAGGCCGGCACCAGCCAGCGCGAGGCGTACGACATGATCTCCGCCGGCTTCGGCGAGGGCTACAACGGCCCGCTCATCGTGACCGTCGACATCACGCAGACCACCGACATCTTCGACGACCTCGACGCGATCGGCGCACGCCTGGCCGAGGTCGACGGCGTCGCGTACGTCGGCGAGGGCCTGCCCAACGAGACCGTGGACACGGCGATCATCCAGGTCGTCCCCGAGAGCGGCCCGACCGACCCCGCCACCAAGCAGGTCGTGCAGGACATCCGCGCCCTCGAGGACGAGATCGTCGACGAGTTCGGCACGCCGATCGCGGTCACCGGCTACACCGCCGTCTCGATCGACATCTCGCAGCGCCTGACCGACGCGCTGATCCCGTTCGCGCTCATCGTCGTCGGCCTCTCGATCATCCTGCTGCTCGTCGTGTTCCGGTCGGTGTTCGTGCCGATCAAGGCCGCGCTCGGGTTCCTGCTCTCCGCGTTCGGCGCCATCGGCGTCACGGTCGCGGTGTTCCAGTGGGGATGGCTCGCCGACCTGATGCACATCGAGCCAGGGCCCATCCTGAGCTTCCTGCCCATCCTGCTGATGGCCGTGCTCTTCGGCCTGGCCATGGACTACGAGGTGTTCCTCGTCTCGGGCATGCGCGAGGAGTACGTCAAGACCAAGGAGCCGCGCTCCTCGATCGTGCACGGGTTCCAGCACGCCGCACGCGTCGTCACGGCGGCCGCGCTCATCATGTTCTTCGTGTTCTTCGCGTTCGTGCCCGAGGCCACCGGGGTGATCAAGGGCATCGCGTTCGCGCTCGCGATCGGCGTCGCGTTCGACGCGTTCCTCGTGCGCATGACGCTCGTGCCGGCCGCGATGGCGCTCGCCGGGCGCGGCGCCTGGTGGCTGCCGAGGTGGCTGGCGCGCGTCCTGCCCGACGTCGACATCGAGGGCGAGGGCCTGCGCGCGCACCTCGCCGAGTCGGAGTGGGCGGCCGCGCGCGATGCGGACGTGCTCGCCGACGACCTGCTCGTCGGCGACCCGGCCGACCCGATCGGCCCGGTGTCGATCGCGGTGCCCCGCGGCGGTGCGCTGGTCGTCCGAGGGCGCCCGGCCGAACGCCGGCTGCTGTCGGCCACGCTCGCCGGCCGCGTGATGCCCGCGGGCGGACGCCTCGCGGTGCTCGGGCTTCCGCTTCCGACCGACGCGAGCGCCGTCATGCAGCGCGTCGCGATCGCCGATGGCGCAACGGATGGCGCCGCCGACGCCACCGCGGGCGACCTCGTCGCCGCCCGCATCGACGCGACCCGCGCGTGGTACCGCCTCGGCTCGACGCGCGGGGCGACCACCGCCGCCCTGCGTCGCGTCGCGGAGGCGCGCACGGCCGCGGCCGACCCGCTCGCGGGGCGGGCGCGCGCCCTCGACCCCGACACGCCGTACGGCTCGCTCGACCCACTCGACCGGCTCCTCGTCGCCGTCGCCGCCGCGCTCGCCGAGGGCCCGCGCGCCGTGGTAGTCGACCTCGACGCCGCGCCCGGCGACGCCGCCCGCACATGGCAGGCGCTCGCACGCCTCGTGCCCGTCGACGTCGTGCTCATCGCGACCACGACGGCCGACGCCGACCTCGACCCCGTCCGTGCGGCCTTCGAGGCCCGCGGCATCCGCTCGCTCGACCTCGTCACCCGCCCGCAGGAGGCCCTCCGATGACCCGCCCCGACACGACCGCCCCGGCCGGCTCGACCCCCGCGCGCCGGCGCGGACGCCGCGCCGCGCTCCTCGCGGTCGTCATCGCCGTGCCGCTCGCCGTCGCCGGCCTCGTCGCCGGCGCGGTCGGCGGCGTCGACGAACGACTCGACGCGATCCCCGCGGTCGTCGTGAACAACGACGAGATGGTCACCATGACCACGCCCGACGGCGAGGAGCAGCCGGTGATCGCGGGCCGGCAGCTCGTGACCGAGCTCACCGGCGACGGGCAGACCGGATTCGACTGGACGATCTCCAACGACGAGGAGGCCGCCGCCGCGCTCGCCGACGGCGAGGCCTACGCGGTCCTCACGATCCCGTCCGATTTCTCGGCGTCGGTCACCTCGCTCTCGGGCGACGCCCCGACGGCGGCCTCGCTCGACATCCGCACCGACGATGCGCACGGCTACCTCGCCGGGGTCGTCGGCAGCGCGGTCGGCGACGCGATCGCCTCGACGTTCGGCACCGAGCTCACGACCCGGTATCTCGAGGGCCTCTACGGCAACCTGATCACGGTCGGCGGCTCGCTCGGCGACGCGGCCGACGGCGCCGGGCAGCTCGCCGACGGCGCCGACTCGCTCTCGTCGGGCCTCGGGCAGCTCGCCGACGGCGTCGGCTCGTCGGCCGCGGGCGCCGAGGAGCTCGCGGGCGGCCTCGGCCAGCTCGCGGGCGGCGTCGGCACCGCGGCATCCGGAGCCTCGGATGCCGCGGCCGGAGCAGCCGCGTACGCGAACGGCGTCGACCAGTACACGGCGGGCGTCGACTCGTTCGCGGGCGGGCTCGGTCAGCTCGCCACGCAGACCTCGCAGCTCGGCGAGCTCGGCACGGGCGTCGCCGCCTACACCGAGGGCGTCGCCGAGTTCTCCGCCGGCTACGACCAGCTCGAGGTCGGCCTGCTCGCCCTCATCGACGGCAACATCGCGGCCACGGCGGCGGCGACCGGCGTGCCGCCGACCTGCGAGCCCGAGCCGGCGCCGCCCATCGCGCAGCTCTGCGCGCTGCGCCAGGGCGTCGTCGACACCGGCGACGGCGCGTCCCAGCTCGCCGCCGGGGGAGTGCCCCTCGGCGCCGGCGCGGCGGGTCTCGGCGACCTCGAGACCGGCATCGCCCAGACCGCGGCCGGTGCCGCGCAGCTCTCGGGCGGCTCGGCCCAGCTCCGTTCGGGCGCCGACGCGCTGACCTCGGGCTACCTGGGCATCTCGGGCGGCCTCACCGAGCTGCAGTCCGGCGCCTCGGGGGCCGCGTCGGGCACTTCGCAGCTCGCGAGCGGCCTGACGCAGCTCGAGGCGGGCGCCTCGGCGTCGGCGGACGGCGCATCCGACCTCGCCGGCGGCACGCAGGAGCTCGCCGACGGCCTCGCCGAGGGCGCCGCGGGCACGTCGTCGCTGAGCGACATGGACCCCGCGGAGACCGCGGGCGTCGTCGCCGACCCGGTCGTCTCGGAGTCGGCGCGCGACAACGAGATCGACACGCTCGGCCAGGTCGTCGCGATGCTGCTCGGCCCGATCGGCCTCTGGCTCGGCGCGATGGCGCTGTTCCTCGTGTTCCGCCCGTTCTCGCGCGAGGCGCTCGCCAGCACCGCGCCCACGGGCCGGCTGGTCGCGCGCACGCTCTTCCGCGGCTCGCTCATCGGCCTCGCGCAGGCGGCCGCCGTCGTGCTGCTCATGCACACCGCCCTCGGGGTGGACTGGGCGCTGCTGCCGCAGACGCTCGCGTTCTCGGCCCTGCTCGCGGTCTCGTTCACCGCGGTGCACGCCTTCCTCAGCGCCTGGCTCGGCCGGGCCGGCACGATCGTCTCGCTCGTGCTCGTCGTGCTGCAGCTCGCGGCGTCCGGCGGTCTCTACCCGCTCGAGATCGTCAGCGGCCCGTACCAGGCCGTGAGCCCGTTCCTGCCGCTCACGTGGGCCGTGTCGGGCATGCAGCACATCGTCTCGGGCGCCGGCGGCGGCGCGGTCTGGGCCGCGGCGGGCATGATCGCGCTGTTCGGGGTGCTCGGCGCGGCGGGCACGGCGATCGTGGTCGGCCGTCGCCGCGCCATCCGCCCCGCAGGTCGGGTCGCGCCGGTCACCGCCTGACTCGGGCCTCGCCCGGCCGTCTCAGTGGTGTCGGCCGGGCAGGATCGCGTCGATCGCGCGGCGCAGCGGCGATTCGTGCGCGGGCGCGGCGGGCTCGACCGACGTGTGCTCGCGGGCGAACGCGAGCGTCTCGCGGAGCATGTCGAGGCGCTCGGCCTCGGACTTCGCCTTGCGCGTGTTGATCTCGGCGACGATCGAGCCGTCCCAGCCGGTGTCGGCGAGCATCCGCAGCGTCTCGGCGACGGGCTCGCGGCCGTAGCCGGGCAGCAGGTGCTCGTCGAAGATCTGGCCCTCGCCGATCGCGCCCGACCCGTCGCAGAGATGCACGTGGCGCAGGCGGTCGCCGAGGTCCTTCGCGTACTCGAGGCTGTTCACGCCCGAGAGCGCCGCGTGCGAGAAGTCGAGCGTCACCGCGTCGCAGTCCATCTCGCGCGGGTCCCAGCCGGGCATGTACGCCTTCATGTTCCGACCCGCGGCGCGCCACGGGAACATGTTCTCGACCGCGATCTCGACGCCGTGCTCGTTCGAGAGTTCCCGCACGATCGGCAGGAACTCCAGGGCATAGCTCGCCTGCCAGCGGAACGGCGGGTGGACGACCACCGCCCCCGCGCCGACCGCCTTCGCGAGCTCGGCCGTCCGCGCGAGCTTCACGCGCGGGTCGCGGCCCCAGACGAAGTGCGTCAGCAGCAGGACGGGGGCGTGGATCGAGAGGATCGGCAGCTCCCACCGATCGGACATCTCGATCAGGCCCTCGGCCAGCTGGGTGGTGACCTCCTGGGTCACCATGATCTCGACGCCATCGAACCCGGACTCCTTCGCCAGGCGGAAGGCGTGTTCGGGTTCGAGTGGATACACGCAGGTGGTGCTCATACCGATGCGGATCATGAGGCTTCGAAGTCTAGCCCGGAAGGCTGGGCACCGGGTGGGACCTGTGGGGACTGTTAGCCTGAATCCCGAGCCGTCCGCGAGGAGGACCGACGACGTGAAGCCCGCCACCGACTCAGACGACCAGCACGCCGACCACGTCTACGACATGGTCGTCGTCTCGAACCGACTCCCCGTCGACTACGTCGGAGGGGAGGGCGACGACACGCGCTGGAGGGTCTCGCCCGGCGGCCTCGTCACCGCCCTCGAACCCGTGATGCGCGCCGCCGACGGCGCCTGGGTCGGCTGGACCGGCGTCGCCGACCACGAGTTCGCGCCGTTCGAGCACGAGGGCATCTCGATCATCCCCGTCCCGCTCTCGGCAGACGAGATCGAGGAGTACTACGAGGGCTTCTCCAACGACACCCTCTGGCCGCTCTACCATGACGTCATCGCACCGCCGCAGTTCCACCGCGAGTGGTGGGAGGCGTACGTGCGCGTCAACCGGCGGTTCGCCGAGGCCGCCGCGGGCGCCGCCGCCGAGGGCGGCGTCGTCTGGGTGCAGGACTACCAGCTGCAGCTCGTGCCGCGCATGCTCCGCGAGATCCGGCCCGACCTCGTGATCGGGTTCTTCAACCACATCCCGTTCCCCGCCTACGGCATCTACTCGCAGCTGCCCTGGCGGCGGCAGGTCGTCGACGGCCTCCTCGGCGCCGACGTCATCGGCTTCCAGCGCGCGGCCGACGCCGGCAACTTCTCTCGCGCGGTGCGCCGGCTGTTCGGCTACCGCACTCGCGGCACCGTGATCGAGGTCCCCGAGGGCGACGGCGTGCGTCATGTCGTCGCTCGGCACTTCCCGATCTCGATCGACGCCGCCGCGTTCGAGCAACTCGCGCGCCGGCCCGAGGTCCAGGAACGCGCGCGGGAGATCCGCTCGAGCCTGGGCGACCCCGACGTCGTCATGCTCGGCGTCGACCGGCTCGACTACACCAAGGGCATCCGGCACCGAATCAAGGCGTTCGGCGAACTGCTGCGCGACGGCCGGCTCTCCGTCGAGCAGGCCACGCTCGTTCAGGTCGCGAGCCCGTCGCGCGAGCGCGTCGCAACGTACCGCCAGCTGCGCGACGAGATCGAGCTGCTGGTCGGCCGCCTCAACGGCGACCACTCCACCCTGGGACATCCGGCGATCTCGTACCTGCACCACGGCTACCCACGCGAGGAGATGGCCGCGCTCTACCTCGCGGCAGACGTGATGCTCGTCACGGCGCTGCGCGACGGCATGAACCTCGTCGCCAAGGAGTACGTCGCGAGCCGCTACGACGACGACGGCGTACTGGTGCTCAGCGAGTTCACCGGCGCGTCCGACGAGCTCCGTCAGGCGATCCTCGTGAACCCGCACGACATCGAGGGCCTGAAGGACGCGATGGTCGAGGCCTCGCGCATGTCCAAGCGGGAACGGGCGCGTCGCATGCGCCTGCTCCGCAAGCGCGTGAAGGAGAACGACGTCGCGAACTGGTCGGCGACCTTCCTCGAGACCCTCACCGGCACCGGCGTCATCTCGCCCGGCGTGCCCGACCCGCTGCGCGCGGCGGTCGGCCGGATCGCCGAGGTCGAACGGCTGCTCGTCGCGCTCGACTTCGACGGCACGCTCGCCCCGCTCGTCGACCGGCCCGAGCAGGCCCGCGCGACTGAGCGGGCCCGAGCCGCGATCGAGCGGCTCGCCGACGCGGAGGACACGCGCGTCGCGCTCGTCTCGGGCCGGGCGCTCGACAGCCTGAAGGATGTCGCGGCGCCGCCCGTCGCCGCGCTGCTGAGCGGCTCGCACGGCGTCGAGCTCCAGCTCGAGGCAGGCACCGGCGTCACGCTCGACCTGCGCGAGGGCGAGCTCACGCGCCTCGAGCAGCTCATCGAGATCGTCGAGGATGCGGCCTCCGCGTCCGACGGCGCCTGGGTCGAGCGCAAGCCCGCCGGCATCGCCCTCCACACGCGCAAGCTCGGCGCGACCGCGGGCGCCGCGCTGCAGCGCGCGGCGCGCGAGCGCGTCGAGGCGGCCCTGCCCGGGCTCGCTACTCGCAGCGGCAAGAACGTGCTCGAGTTCGCGGTGCGCGCGAGCGACAAGGGCGAGGCGCTCACGCGGCTCCGTCAGCACGCGGGTGCCGATGCGGTGCTCTACGTCGGCGACGACGTGACCGACGAAGACGCGTTCGCCACGCTCGACACCGACGACGTCGGCGTCAAGGTCGGGCAGGGAAAGTCGATCGCGGCGTACCGCCTGCGCGGTCCCGACGACGTCGCCGAGCTGCTCGAGCTGCTCGCCGACGCGCGCGACGCCGCCCGCTGAGCGCGGTCGGCGACGGCGAAACCGGTGCCTGACGGCCCCTAGACTCGACGATATGTCGGAGATCGATCCCAAGCCCCGCAGTCGCGTCGTCACGGATGGCATCGAGGCCACCACCAGCCGGGGCATGCTCCGCGCGGTCGGCATGGGCGATACCGACTGGGACAAGCCGCAGGTCGGCATCGCGAGCTCGTGGAACGAGATCACGCCGTGCAACCTCTCACTCGCCCGCCTCGCGCAGGCGGCGAAGGAGGGCGTGCACGCCGGCGGCGGCTACCCGCTGCAGTTCGGCACCGTCTCGGTCTCCGACGGCATCTCGATGGGTCACGAGGGCATGCATTTCTCCCTCGTCTCGCGCGAGGTCATCGCCGACTCCGTCGAGGTCGTCATGCAGGCCGAGCGCCTCGACGGCTCGGTCCTGCTCGCCGGCTGCGACAAGTCCATCCCGGGCATGCTCATGGCCGCGGCCCGCCTCGACCTCGCCTCGGTGTTCCTCTACGCCGGCTCGATCGCGCCGGGCTGGGTGCGCCTCGAGGACGGCACCGAGAAGGACATCACCATCATCGACTCGTTCGAGGCGGTCGGCGCGGTCAAGGCCGGCAAGATGAGCGAGGCCGACGCCAAGCGCATCGAGTGCGCCTTCGCGCCCGGCGAGGGCGCCTGCGGCGGCATGTACACCGCGAACACCATGGCCTCGGTCGCCGAGGCGCTGGGACTCTCGCTCCCGGGCTCGGCGTCGCCCGCGTCGGCCGACCGTCGCCGCGACTACTACGCGCACCGCTCGGGCGAGGCGGTCGTGAACCTGCTGAAGACCGGCATCACGGCGCGCCAGATCCTCACCAAGAAGGCGTTCGAGAACGCCATCGCGGTCGGCATGGCGCTCGGCGGCTCGACGAACATCGTGCTGCACCTGCTCGCGATCGCACGCGAGGCCGAGGTCGAGCTCACCCTCGACGACTTCAACCGCATCGGCTCGAAGGTGCCGCACATCGGCGACCTCAAGCCGTTCGGCAAGTACGTCATGAACGACGTCGACCGCCGTGGCGGCCTGCCCGTGCTCATGAAGGCGCTGCTCGACGCGGGGCTCATGCACGGCGACGCGCTCACCGTCACGGGGAAGACCCTCGCCGAGAACCTCGCCGAGATGGACATCCCCGCGCTCGACGGCGAGGTGCTCCGCACGCTCGACAACCCGATCCACGAGACCGGCGGCCTCACGATCCTGCACGGCTCGCTCGCCCCCGAGGGTGCGGTCGTCAAGACCGCCGGATTCGACGCCGCCACGTTCGAGGGCCCCGCGCGCGTGTTCGAGCGCGAGCGCGCCGCAATGGATGCGCTCACGGCGGGCGAGATCAAGCACGGCGACGTGGTCGTCATCCGCTACGAAGGGCCGAAGGGCGGTCCCGGCATGCGCGAGATGCTCGCCATCACCGCCGCCATCAAGGGCGCTGGGCTCGGAAAAGATGTACTACTCTTGACGGACGGTCGATTCTCAGGCGGCACAACCGGCCTGTGCATCGGCCATCTGGCACCCGAGGCGGTGGACGAAGGTCCGATCGCCCTGGTGCGCGATGGTGATCTGATTCGGGTCGATATCGCGGCTCGTTCCATCGACCTACTGGTCGACGAGGCCGAGCTGGCAGCCCGCCGCGAAGGCTGGGCTCCGCTTCCTCCGCGCTACACCCGAGGCGTCCTCGCGAAGTACTCCAAGCTCGTGCGCTCCGCAGCCGAAGGCGCGACCACGGGCTAGGCGTTCGCCTGTCCCGAACACACCGTCACCATGAACAGGAATCGAATGACCACGGAATCCAGTCCCGTGCCATCGCCCGCCACCCTGTCGCAGTCGCAAGCGCACGGCAGCCCCGAGATGCTCACCGGAGCCGAGGCCGTCGTGCGCTCGCTCGAGCTCATCGGCATCACCGACGTCTTCGGGCTGCCCGGCGGCGCGATCCTCCCCGTCTACGACCCGCTGCTCGACAGCCGGCGCCTCCGCCACATCCTGGTCCGCCACGAGCAGGGCGCCGGCCATGCCGCCGAGGGCTACGCGTCGTCGTCGGGCAAGCTCGGGGTCGCGATCGCGACCTCCGGCCCCGGCGCCACCAACCTCGTGACGGCGATCGCCGACGCGCACATGGATTCGGTGCCCTTCCTCGCGATCACCGGCCAGGTGTTCTCGAACCTCATGGGCACCGACGCGTTCCAGGAGGCCGACATCGTCGGCATCACGATGCCGATCACGAAGCACTCGTTCCTCGTCAAGCGGGCCGAGGAGATCCCGGCCACGATCGCCGCGGCGGTGCACATCGCCACGACCGGCCGCCCGGGCCCCGTGCTCGTCGACATCACGAAGGACGCGCAGCAGGCCACGGCCCCGTTCGTCTGGCCGCCGAAGCTCGACCTGCCCGGCTACCGTCCGATCACCAAGGCGCACGGCAAGCAGGTGCTCGCCGCGGCCCAGCTGATCGCCGAGGCCAAGCGACCCGTGCTGTACGTCGGCGGCGGCATCATCCGCGCCGGCGCGTCCGACGAGCTCGCGGCGTTCGCCGAGGCGACCGGCGCCCCCGTCGTGACCACGCTCATGGCTCGCGGCGCGTTCCCCGACTCGCACCCGCAGCACCTCGGTATGCCGGGCATGCACGGCACCGTCCCCGCGGTGCTCGCCCTGCAGGAGTCCGACCTGCTCATCACACTCGGCGCCCGGTTCGACGACCGCGTCACGGGCAAGGCGGCCCTGTTCGCACCTGACGCGAAGGTCGTGCACGTCGACATCGACCCCGCCGAGATCGGCAAGATCCGCGCGGCCGACGTGCCGATCGTGGGCGACGCGAAGGACGTGCTCGTCGACCTGCTCGCGGCGTACCGCGAGGTCACGAAGCAGACCGCGCCCGACATCGCCGACTGGTGGGCCACGCTCGACGGGCTTCGCTCCGAGTTCCCGCTCGGCTACACGCAGCCGTCCGACGGGCTCCTCGCGCCGCAGTACGTGATCCAGCGCATCGGCGAGCTCACCGGCCCCGAGGGCGTCTACGCCGCGGGCGTCGGCCAGCACCAGATGTGGGCCGCCCAGTTCATCAAGTACGAGCGCCCGAACTCGTGGCTGAACTCCGGCGGCGCCGGCACCATGGGCTACGCGGTCCCCGCCGCGATGGGCGCCAAGGTCGCCGAGCCGAACCGGGTCGTGTGGGCGATCGACGGCGACGGCTGCTTCCAGATGACCAACCAGGAGCTCGCGACCTGCACGCTCAACGAGATCCCGATCAAGGTCGCGGTCATCAACAACTCCTCGCTCGGCATGGTGCGCCAGTGGCAGACCCTGTTCTACGACGGCCGCTACTCCAACACCGACCTGAACACGGGCCACGACACTGCGCGCGTGCCCGACTTCGTGAAGATGGCCGAGGCCTACGGCGCGCTCGGCATCCGGGTGACGAAGGAGGAGGAGGTCGACGCGGCCATCAAGCTCGCGCTCGAGACCAACGACCGTCCTGTCGTGATCGACTTCGTCGTCTCCGCCGACGCGATGGTGTGGCCGATGGTGCCGCAGGGCGTCTCCAACTCCTACATCCAGTACGCCCGCGACCACTCGCCGGCCTTCAGCCAGGAGGACTGAACATGTCGACCCACGTGCTCTCCCTCCTCGTCGAGGACAAGCCCGGCCTGCTCACGCGCGTCGCCGGCCTGTTCGCGCGCCGCGGCTTCAACATCGAGTCGCTCGCGGTCGGCCACTCCGAGATCGACGGCCTCTCCCGCATCACCGTCGTCGTCGACGTCGAGGACCTCCCGCTCGAGCAGGTCACCAAGCAGCTGAACAAGCTCGTCAACGTCATCAAGATCGTCGAGCTCGACCCGACCCAGTCGGTCCAGCGCGAGCACCTGCTCATCAAGGTGCGCGTCGACAACACGACGCGCTCGGCGGTGCTCGAGGCCGTGAACCTCTTCCGGGCCCGTGTCGTCGACGTCTCGACCGATGCGCTCGTGATCGAGGTCACGGGCGACTCCGGCAAGACCACCGCGCTGCTGAAGGTCCTCGAGCCGTACGGCATCAAGGAGATCGCGCAGTCGGGTCTCCTCGCGATCGGCCGCGGCGGCAAGTCGATCACCGAACGCGTCTTCAAGAGCTGATTCCGGATGCCGCGGCGCGCGTCGCGACATCCGGCTCAAAGAACCCATCACAAGGAGAAAGAACCGCAACATGGCTGAGATCTACTACGACAAGGACGCCGACCTCTCGCTCATCCAGGGCAAGAAGGTCGCCGTCATCGGCTACGGCTCGCAGGGCCACGCGCACGCGCAGAACCTCCGCGACTCGGGCGTCCAGGTCGTCATCGGCCTGAAGGACGACTCCAAGTCCAAGCCCAAGGCCGAGGAGGCCGGCTTCGAGGTCAAGAACGTCGCCGACGCCGCGGCGTGGGCCGACGTCGTCGTCATCCTCGCGCCCGACCAGTTCCAGCGCCACATCTACGCCGACTCCGTCAAGGACAACCTGGCCGCGGGCAAGACCCTCGTGTTCGGCCACGGCTTCAACGTGCGCTTCGGCTACATCGAGGCACCCGAGGGCGTCGACGTGATCCTCGTCGCGCCGAAGGCGCCCGGCCACACGGTGCGCCGCGAGTTCGTCGCGGGCCGCGGCATCCCCGACATCATCGCGGTCGAGCAGGACGCCTCGGGCACCGCGTGGGACCTCGCCAAGTCGTACGCCAAGGCCATCGGCGGCACGCGCGCCGGCGTCATCAAGACGACGTTCACCGAAGAGACCGAGACCGACCTGTTCGGCGAGCAGGCCGTGCTCTGCGGCGGCGTCTCGCAGCTCGTGCAGTACGGCTTCGAGACCCTCACCGAGGCCGGCTACCAGCCCGAGATCGCCTACTTCGAGGTGCTCCACGAGCTCAAGCTCATCGTCGACCTCATGTGGGAGGGCGGCATCTCCAAGCAGCGCTGGTCGGTCTCCGACACGGCCGAGTACGGCGACTACGTCTCGGGCCCGCGCGTCATCGACCCGCACGTCAAGGAGAACATGCAGGCCGTGCTCGCCGACATCCAGTCGGGCGCGTTCGCGAAGCGCTTCATCGACGACCAGGACAACGGCGCCAAGGAGTTCCTCGAGCTCCGCGAGAAGGGCCAGGGTCACCCGATCGAGACCACCGGCCGCGACCTCCGCAAGCTCTTCTCGTGGACCCAGGTCGACGAGGACGACTACGTGGACGGCGAGGTCGCTCGCTAGTCGCGACGCTTTCGCACCATCCGCTCCACCCGCACGGCGGGGTCGGCTCCGGCCGGCCCCGCCGTCGGCGTCTCACTCGTCGGTCGCGGCGGGCCGAAGGCCGGTCAGTTCGGCTTCCCGAAGCCGCACGTGCTCTGCGGGGGCCCGAGATCGCCGAGGTACGTCCGCCACTCGCTCTCGGTGAGGTCGCGGCCGGCCAGCCGGCAGACGTCCTGGAATTGGTGCTCGGGGCTGAGGTCCCACACGGCCACGCCCCGCGGAGTCGAGACGGCCAACTCCCGGCCGTCCGGTCGAACGACGGAGATGGCGAGGGTCCGAGGGTCGGTTCGCAGCGGTTCCCCGAGGCGCGTGCCGGTGGGCGCGTCGTAGATCAGCGCCGATCCGTCTGCGGCGAGCACGAGGAGCGTCCGGGCATCCCGACTGAGGGTGGGGAACATCAAGCCGCCCGCGGCGCCGGGAACGGTGCCGACACGGGTGAACGGGTCGGTCTGGAAGCGGCCCATCCGGTTGTCCTCCAGCACGATCAGATCGCCGTCGTCGAGGAGGACGTGCGCGTTGAGCGCCAAGGCCTGGTCCGAGAGCAGCTCGTGGTCCACCGCATCGAGGATCGCAAGATACGTCCCCCGCTGTCGGCTCCTCGTGGTGTCGGCGGCTTCGCTCGCGAGCCCGTCACTCCAGTGGGCGACGGCGACCCGCGACCCGTCGGGGGAGCCCGACAACCAGATCGGAAAGCCCTCGACGCTCCACGGAGCGCCGATCCGGCGCCCGCTCCGCGGGTCGACCTCCTGGATCCGCCCGTCAGTCCGCACCAGGTGCAGCCGGCTGCCGTCGAGCGAGGGCCACAGGCTCGCCGCGTTCCAAAGCTCGTCCCCGACCTGCAGTCCCGTGGAGAGGTCGATGATGCGGACCAGGTCGTCGGCCTCCCATCTCGCGTGGATCCGTCGCTCGCCGGCCCATCCCACGTCGCTCACCGGGTCATCGAACCGATACGAGACCTCGCCGGTCGCGGTGTCGATCACGGTGACGTCGTGCCAGACCTGGGGGAACTCGGTGACCAGGCGCTGTTCCGCCGTGGGCAGCAGGCTGCCCTCGAACGAGTAGCGGGCCACGATCATCCGACCCGGCGCGACGATCCGGTGCGCGGGCCCGCTCCCGTCCAGTCGCCACCTGGAGACGATCGGATGGCTGCCGCTGATGGCCGTGAGGGCGTTGCCGTCGGCGCTGGTGTCGATGGTGCCCACCTCGCCGTAGAGCGGACCGAGTTCCTCCTCCGGGAGGGGCCTGCCGTCCGCCAGGTCGTAGACGGCGATGCGCCCGAAGAGGCTACCGCAGTACACGCGCTGGACGCTCTCGGAGACGGCGATCCAGTTGCACGGCGCGGGATACAGCTGTCGGACGTCGGTCGACCAACGTACGCGTCCGCTGTCGGGCTCGAGGGCGATGACGCTTCGGTCCCCGGAGGCGACGACCAGGCCGGAATCTGCGACGGTCATCGCGACGTGTGCGGACCGCTCCGGCACCACCAGGCGGTCGATGACCTCAGCCCGGTCGACGCCAACCACGTCCACCGTGTCGTCCAGGCGGCCGACGAGCAGGCGGCCCGCGCGATCGAACGCCAGTGCGGCGGCGTAGCTGTCGTGCTCGAGCGGCCACGTCATCTCATCGACGATGCCGCGCGTCACCTCGTCGGCCGTCGTGACGAGCGTCACCGCTCCGTCTCGGGCGTCGGCGACGGCGACGACCGAGCCGTCCGCATTCACGGCGAGGGCGCCGGTGCCCGCCTGCATGCGCAGAGGTCCGAGGAGTCGCTCGCCGCTGCCGAGATCGAAGACCACCAGCTCGGACTGGGGCGAGGTGCCGTACCAGGTGACGCCGCCGGGTTGCGTCCTGACCGGCCAGAGCACCGCGCCGATGCGCGCGTCGCGGCTCACCTCGACGAGCGGTCGCGGGCCGACTTGCCCGGGCTGGAAGCCGAGGTCCAGTTCCCGGAGGAGCTCGCCCGTCACGGAATCCCGGATCGCGGCGTCACCGGAGGAGGTCACGAGGAGGACCTCCTCCGTGCCGGGGATGAGGCTTCCGTACGCGGTGCCGTCGGCGGCGACGATCGCGTTGCCGGTGAACCCGCCCGCACTCTGCAGCACGCTCATCAGACCGGATCGGGTTCGCGGGTCGTCGGGCCACCGCCGATACGCCTCGGCGGCGAGCAGGGCGGAGACATCCCGCTCCGACCCGCGTAGCGCCAGCGCGGTGCCGACGAGCGCCTCGAGCGTGGCACTGTCCCGTTGCGAATTCGCCTCCTGCGACGAGACCACCGCGACCGACCCGGCACCGACCAGCAGCACGATCAGGCCCGCCGCGACGCCGAGCAGCGTGCGGAGTCGCCGGTTCTGCCGTCGGTCCCGCTGCGCGCGTTCCTCGAGTTGCGCACGTTCCGCGGTGGCGCGGGCGGCGGATGCGTCGAGGAACGTCCGCTCGACCTCGGTCAGGTCCCGGGGCGCCGCGTCGCGCCACTCGATCGCGGCTTGGAGGCGAGCGCCGCGCAGGAGGTCGTCCTCGGGGCGATCCGCCGCGTTCCACGCCTCTGCGGCGGCGGCCAACGCCGTCAGGATCCGCGTACCCTCGGCATCCTCCTCGAGCCACGCCTGGAGCCGCGGCCACGCCGTCGCGAGCGACTCGTGCGCCACCTCGACGGCGTCGGCCTCCGCGCTCACCAGCCTCGCGCGGGCGAGCATCGAGAGCACCTGTTCCCGCGCGGCATCCGATCGCAGCGGCTTGGACGGCACCCTGCGGCGCACCGCGCTGCCGTCGGGTGCCAGCGCCACGAGCCGGAGCAGGACCCAGCGGCACATCACGCGCTGCTCGGCATCCATCGACTGGTAGAGCCGGTCAGCCGACTGGGCGATCGCGCCCGAAATCCCGCCGGAGGCCTCGTATCCGGCGACCGTGAGCGTCGCCCCCTCACGGCGGAGCCAGGTCTCGACGAGTGCGTGCGACAGGTGGGGGAGCGCGCCGGCCTCGCCCGCGGCATCCCGCAGCATGAGCTCGACCAGCCCTGGCTCGAGGCGCAGCCCGGCGCGCCGGGCGGGTTCCTCGATGGCCTGGCGCAATGCGATCGGCGCCATCGGGCCGACGAGGTGGACGCCCTCGGCGACGAGGGGCGCGAGGTCGGGATGCCCGGCGCAGTCGTCGAGGAAGTCGGAACGCACGACGAGGATCACGGTGGTGCCGGTCACCGCGGCCTCGGAGATCGCCCGCGCGGCGGCATCGATGTCGGCCTCGCCGGCATGGAACACCTCCTCGAACTGGTCCACGACCACGACGTCGGCGCGCCGGCCCGACCAGACGGCCTCGCGGACCCGCACGTCGAGATCGTGCTCCGGCGTGAGGATCACGACGCGGGCGCCCCGCCGCCGCAGCACGGGAACCACGCCGGCGCGAACGAGCGAGGACTTGCCGCTGCCCGACGCGCCGGACACGGCGAGGAACCGCGACCTGCCCAGCCGCGCCAACGCGACCTGGATGTCGGCGTCGCGGCCGAAGAAGTCCTCCTCGTCGTCCACGCCGAACGGCTGCAGCCCGCGATAGGGGCAGACGGCGCTCGGGGTCGCGGGCGCCTGGCCCAGGTCGAGGGCGTCGTCGTGGCGGAGGATTCCGAGTTCGAGCTCCGTGAGCTCGGCGCCGGGCTCCGCCCCGAGCTCGTCGGCGAGTCGTTCGCGGGCGGCGCGGATGGCAGCGAGCGCGTCGGCCTGACGCCCGCTCCGGTAGAGCGCCGTGGCGAGGAGCGCCCATCGGCGTTCTCGCAACGGCGCCTCGCGGACCAGGCGCTCGGCGTCTCCCACGGTCGCCGCGTGCTCGCCGAGCCGGAGGTTCCCGTCGACCCGGATCTCCTCGAGCTCCATGCGCACCTCGTCGAGCCGCTCCGCTTCGACGATCGCGGGCGGCCACGATGCGAGGTCGGCGTACGGCGTCCCGCGCCACAGCTCGAGCGCGCGTTCCGCGGCATCGAGGGCTCGCGCGGGATCCTCGTCGAGGTGCGTTCGAGCGGATGCCGCGAGCCGCTCGAATCGTTCGGCATCGACCGCGTCGGGGTCGATGCGCAGCGTGTACGCGCCCGGTGAGGTCGCGATGGCGTCGCGCCCGATCGCCGCTCGCAGCCGGCCGATCGACGCCTGCAGCTGCTTCGTCCACGTGCCGGGGAGGTCCTCGCCCCAGGCGGCCTCGGCGAGCTCGTCGGTCGTGATCGGCCGACCCGCGCGGAGGACGAGCGCCGAGAGCACCGTGCGCTCCCTCGGGCTGAGCGAGACCCCCTCGAGATCGAGCGGGCCGAAGACCGCCACGCTCATGCTCTGCATTGTTCGCCGTTCGACGTGCGGCGTCAACGTCGGTGCATACCGTGCATACCGACCGCATACCTCCGGGTATCCACCGTGTGCGTCATTCGTCACCGAAGCCGCACGTCGCGCGGTAGGCCGCGATGCTGCCGAAGTAGGTCGCCCACTCCTCGCGGGTGAGGTCGCGCCCCGCCAAGCGGCAGGCTGCGGCGACGTGGGCCTCGGGGTCGAGGTCCCACACGGCGATGCCGTCCCGCATGTTCACGAGCAGCTCGAGCCCGTCGGGTCGTAGGAAGGGCGGGACCTCGAACAGCGATTCGGTCCGGATGGGGTCGCCGAGCATGATGCCCGCCTCGAGGTCGTAGAGCGTCGCAGTCTCATCACTGGCTCCCGCCAGGAGCGTACGGCGGTCGTCGCTGACCTGCAGGCTGAATATGCTGCCGTGCACGGCCGGGAGCGCGTCGATCGGTTCCAGCTCGGGGACGCTGTAGCGGACCAGTTGGTCGTCGTCGGCCCCGATGAGCTCGCCGGGCCTGGCCATCACGGTGACGTCGGGTCCGATGAGCTCCCTCATCGGGATCGGCCGGTTCGTTGCGGTGTCGACCAGTCGCGTGGTCGACGTGCCGTTCCGCCCAGTGGTGACGGCGAGCATCGAGGCATCCGCACTCGCGCTGACCGTCGTGGCGAAACCATCCAGCTCCAGCTTGGGCGCGAGGTGGAGCCGGGTGGCCGTGTCGATCGGGGTGAGGTAGCCCGCAAGACCGCTGAGATAGAGGCGGCTTCCGTGCGCGACGAGCCAGCCGGCACTCCAACCCGTCACCGGATCGCCGTCGAGCCGCGCTCCCGTCGATGCATCGACGTATGCGTTCCGTTGGGGGTCGTCGAACAGGCCGACCAGTGCGTCGGCCCCCGCCCAACGGACCCACTGGCTGATGCCGTCGACCCGGAGGCGCGGGACATCCGCCTTCGGGTCCCACACCGAGACCTCGAACAGGTCGTACTCGCTCTTCGCACCGGATGGCCGAGGCGCGACGAGGATCGAGGTCCCCGTCGGGTCGTACCCGTCGATCGACACCGAGCCGGCGGCGATCATCCGCGTGATCGGGCCCGAGCCGTCGAGCCGCCACCGCGAGATCGCCGCCGACCCTGCGCCGATCGCGATGAGCTCGTCGCCGTCAGACGACACCGTGAGCTCACCGACCCTGCCGAGCTGCGGGTCGAGCCGGCGTCCGGTCGGCATGCCGGAGTCGAGCGAGCGCTCCTCCAGACCGCCCCAGAGGTTCCCGCAGAAGACCGTCGATCGCTGCTCTGCGACCGCCAGCCACGGGCACGGCGCGGACTGAGCGGTCGCGAACGGTTCCGACCAGAGCACCTCCCCGGTCGTGAGATCCACGGAGAGGATCGCCTTCCCGCCGCTCGCGATCACCCTCCCGTCGAGCGTCGTCGTCATCGCGGCATTCGCCGAGGCCTCGGGCACGCGAATGGTCGAGGTGATTCGTCCCGAAGCCGGCTCGACGACCGAGAGCCGTGGCGCAGCCGTCCCGACGACGAGCCTCCCGTCGGGTGCGAAGGCGACGGACACGGGTGGCTCGAGGATCTCGGCACCCGGAGGGGGAACCTCGACCGGACGGACCTCGCCCGACTCGAGGTGGATGAGCGCGACCCGGATCACGAACCGTGCAGGCGAATCCGCCACGGCGGCGTAGCTCCCATCCGGGCTCAGGGCGAGTGCACCGACGGCACGGTCGAGCGGGATCGGACCGAGCAGCGCGCGCCCCGATGGCAGGTCGACGAGCAGGAACTCGGAGCTCCCGACTCGATCGGTCCCTGGGAGCGACTCCGGATCCACCGACGAGTCGATCGGACGCTGGATCGCTGCCGTGCGTCCATCGGCACTCACCCGCACGAGTGTCGGGGGCCCCTCGCCGTCCGTCGGCGCACCGACGTCGAGCTCCCGCAGCGTGCGCCCCGACTCCATGTCGACGACGACGGCCGACTCGTCGTCCCGGATGACGACGGCGTGCTCGGTGCCCGGGACCACCGCCCCGTCGATCGAGTCGACCCCCCGCACGTACTGGTTCCCGAGGAATCCGTTCGCACTCGTGAACAGTCCCAACAGGGCGCTCCGGGTTCGCGGATCGTCGGGCCAGCGCCGATATGCCTCGGCTGCGATGAGCGCCGCGACGTCGGGCTCCGACTCGCTCAGCGCCTTCGAGGTGCTGACGGTCGCCTCGATGACCGCGGCTTCGCGCTGGCGGTCGGCCTCCTGCGTCGAGCCCACGACCAGGATCGTGGCGAGGAGCGAGACGCCGAGCAGCCCGGCCGTGGTGCTGAGCAGCACGCGGAGGCGGCGGTTCTGCCGTCGATCACGTTCGAGTTGGGCGGAGGCCTCCGCCTCCTCGAGACGGGCACGCTGCTCGGCAGTATCGAGGAATCGCGCCTCGGTCGCGGTCAGGTCGGGCTTCGCTGTCGCACGCCAGTCGAGGGCGTTCTGGAGCCGGGCGCCTCGGTAGACATCATCCTCCGGCTCACCGTCCGCCTCCCACGCGTCGGCCGCGACGGTCAGCCGGCCGAGGACGCGGTTGCCTTCGGCGTCCTCCTCCAGCCAGTCGCGCAATCGCGGCCAGGCGAGGGCGAGCAGCTCGTGCGTGACCGCGATGGTGTCGTCGGAGGCGCTCAGCAGCCGCGCCCGCGTGAGTCGGGCCACGACGAACGCGCGCACTGGGTCGTCCGTCAGCGAGCCGGCCTTGACGTGCCGGCGCATCGGACGCCCGTCTGGACCCAGCTCGACGAGCCGCAGCATCGTCGACCGGCAGGCCTCCCGTTGCTCGGGGGTGAACTCATCGAACAGTTGCTCCGCGGTCTGCGCGATCGCACCGGTCAGCCCTCCGACCTGCTCGTAGCCGGCGACCGTGAGCACCCGCGCCTCCCGCCGGAGCCAGGTCTCGACGAGCGCGTGCGAGAGCAACGGGAGCGCGGTGCTGTGACCCGCGGCATCCCGGAGGATCAGTTCGGTCAGGCCGTGCTCGAGCCGCAGCCCGGCGCGCGCGGCCGGTTCCTCGATCACGGCACGAAGGTCATGCTCGCTCATCGCGCCGACCAGGTGCACGCCCTCGGCGAGCAGCGGTGCGAGGGTCGGCTCCGCAGTGCACTGGTCGAGGAAGTCCGACCGCACGGTCGCCACGACGATCCGATCGGCCGCGGCGACGGCGATGAGCTCGCAGACCGTGCCCACCTCGTCGGCCGGGAACCCGCCGTGGAAGAGCTCCTCCAGCTGGTCGACGACGATGACGTCGGCCTTCCGGGCGCTGTAGACCGCGTCGCGAAGCTGCGCCGCGATGGTGGGGGTCGGGGTCATGACCGTGACGCCGAGTCCTCGCCGAGTGAGGGCCGGTACGACCCCGGCCAGTACGAGCGATGACTTCCCGCACCCGGAGGGTCCGGAGACGCCGACGAATCGGCCGCGCTCGAGCCTCGCGAGTACCGCGGCGATGTCGGCGTCGCGACCGAAGAACTCCTCGTCATCCTCGACGCCGTAGGGATGCAGGCCCTTGTACGGACAGTCGGCGCTCGGTTGCAGGTCGCGTGGCGGCGCCAGGAGCGCGGGGTCCTGCTGCAGGATCGCGCGTTCCAGTGCGACCAGCTCCGCGCTGGGCTCGATGCCGAGTTCATCCGCGAATCGCTGGCGAGCCGCCCGCAGGGCCGCCAGGGCATCGGCCTGCCGTCCGCTCCGATAGAGCGCGGTTGCCAGCAGGCTCCACCGGCGTTCCCGCAGCGGCTGTGCGCGGACGAGCGCCTCCGCACTCGCGACCACGCTGTGCTGCTCGCCGCAATCGAGGTGCGCGGCCGCGAGTTCCTCCTCCGTCGTGCTTCGCATCTCCTCCAGACGCGCCGATTCGATGATGGCCGGAGCCCAGGACGCGATCGCGCTGTACGGTGATCCGCGCCAGAGTGAGAGCGCTCGCCGGCATTCGTCGACGGCACGCTCGGCGTCGCCGCGTGTTCGCGATTCGACCGCCCGGCGGGCGGCGTGCTCGAATCGCACCGCGTCGATCAGCTCGGGGTCGATGTCGAGCACATAGCCGATCGAGGTGGTCGCGATGGCCGAATGGCCGAGCCTCGCCCGGAGTCGGACGATCGCGGTCTGCACCTGCTTGGTCCAGGTGCCCGGTGGGTGCTCGCCCCACACGGCGTCGGCGATCACGTCGGGCGCGACGGGATCCCCGCGACGGAGCGTCAGTACCGACAGCACCGCCCGTTCTCGCGGGCTGAGCGGTCCTTCGTCGATCTCGAATGCGCCGAGCACGCGAATGCCCACGACTGCAGTCTCGAACTCCGTGCCGGCGGCGTCAACGTCCGGCTCTGAGGCGAGTACCGGCTGAATACCGACCGAGCGCGCGACGAGTACCGCCCGGCTGGACGCTGCTGGCATGAACACCACGCAGAACATCCAGCGCATCACCGCCACCGCCCTCATCGCAGTCACGGCCGGACTCGCGCTCTCCTCGTGCGGCCAGGGAACGCCGGGCGAATCCCTCGCACAGGTCTCGAGCGCACGGGTCGCGCGACTGACCGAGGGGCATCTCGAGCTTGCCGAGCGTCGAGCCGAGATGTATCGCGAGCTCGCCGACCAGCGCGCCGCTGAGCTCAGGGACGGCCTCTCCGAGCTCGCCGAGCGCCGAGCGGAGATGCTCGGCGAACTCGCCGATCAGCGCGCCGCGGATTGCGCAGACCCCCGGGAAACCGCCCGATGACGCGCAGATGAGCAAATCGGGTTCGACCCCTTGTCAGGGGAGTTCTCCGTGTGGTCGCATCTGGTCCCATGACCCGACACATCCACCCCTACACCGAACCCTCGCCACGCTGGTGCTCATGCGCCGTTCCGGATGAGGATGTCGCCGCCGCGCCATCCGGGCTCAGCCGACGCAACCTGCTGGTCGGCGCGTCCGCTGCGAGCGTGCTCGCGGCAGCCGGATGGCCCGGTTCCGCGCAGGCTGCGCCCCGCGACGGCTCCGTGACCATCACGATCATGGGCACGTCCGACCTCCACAGCAACGCCGTCAACTGGGACTACTACAAGGACGCCACGTACTCGGACAGTGCCGGGAACGCCATCGGCCTCGCGCGCGTGTCGAGCGTCGTCAACCAGATCCGAGCCGATCGCGGTCGCGAGCACACGCTCCTGTTCGACGCGGGCGACACCATCCAGGGCTCGCCGCTCGGCTTCTACTACGCGCTGGTCGACCCGGTCACCGAGTCGGGTGCGATCCATCCGATCGCCGCCCAGATGAACGCGATCGGCTACGACGCCGTCGCGCTCGGCAACCACGAGTTCAACTACGGCCTCGACTTCCTCGCCAACTGGATCTCGCAGATGGACTGCGAGGTGCTCGCCGCGAACGCGGTGCACGCCGGCACGAAGGTGCCCGCCTACACGCCGTACACGATCACGACCATGAAGGTGAAGGGCCGCCCGCCGATTCGGGTCGGCGTGCTCGGCCTCACGAACCCCGGCGTCGTGATCTGGGACAAGGCGAACGTCAGCGGCACGATCGAGGTGCTCGACCTCGTCGAGGCCGCGACCCGGTGGGTGCCGGTGATGCGCGACGCCGGCGCCGACGTGATCATCGTGAGTGCCCATTCCGGCGACAGCGGCACGTCGTCGTACACCGGCGACCTCCCGGTGGAGAACGCCGCGGCGCTCGTCGCCGCGCAGGTGCCCGGCATCGACGCAATCCTGTTCGGTCACGCCCATCGCGACGTGCCGCAGCGGTTCGTCACGAACGCCCAGACCGGGAAGCAGGTGGTGCTCAGCGAGCCCAAGAACTGGGGCCAGCGGGTGAGCGTGTTCGACCTCGAGCTCGAGTTCGCCCGAGGCAAGTGGAGCGTCGCCTCCGGCTCGGCGCTCACGGTGAACACGAACACCGTCGTCGACGACCCGGCGCTGGTCGCGCTCATCCGCGCCCAGCACGACGCGGTCGTGACGTACGTCAACACGCCGGTGGCAGTGTCGACCGAGGTGCTGTCGGCGGCCGAGGCGTGCTGGAAGGACACGGCGATCCTCGACTACGTGAACCACGTGCAGACCGCGACCGTCGCGGCCGCGGTGGCGGGCACGCCCGAGGCGGCGCTCCCGATCGTGTCGATCGCCGCGCCGTTCAACCGTGCGGCGACCTTCCCGGCCGGGCAGGTGACGATCAAGGATGTCGCGGGGCTGTACATCTACGACAACACGCTGCTGGCGTCCGTCCTCACCGGCGCGCAGATCAAGGACTATCTCGAGTACTCGGCGAAGTACTTCGCGCAGGTGGCTCCGGATGCGCCCGTGGCACCGGCGACGTGGACGAACGCGGGGAACACGCCCGACTACAACTACGACCAGTTCTCGGGCGTCGACTACGGCGTCGACATCTCCCAGCCGGTGGGCTCGCGCATCGTCGGCCTCTCGTACGGCGGCGTTCCGGTCGCGTCCGACCAGCAGTTCCTGGTCGCCGTGAACAATTACCGGCAGTCGGGCGGCGGAGGCTTCCCGCACATCGCGACGGCGCCGGTGGTCTACAACGCCCAGGTCGCGATCCGCGAGGCCATCGTGTCGTACGCCTCGTCGACGGGCACGATCGACCCGGCCGACTTCCACGTCGAGAACTGGCGGCTGGTCAGGAACGGCACGCCCGTGTTCTGATCCGGGGTGGGTGACCCGCGGCGGGGTCGGCGTGGCCGGCCCCGCCGTCACGTCAGTCGACGGCACTGTAGCCGCACGTGCTCTGCGGTTCCCTGAACTCGCCGAGGTAGGTGCGCCACTCGTTCTCGGTGAGATCCCGGCCGGCGATCCGGCAGGCGAACTCGAACTGGTGGTCGGGATCGATGTCCCATGCGACGACGCCCTCGGGCATCGACAGCGCCATCTCGGTGCCGTCGGGGCGGATGGCTCCGTCTGGCAGTGAGACCACGATGCCGTACGTGGCCAACTCCTGCAGATCACGGGGCTGCTCGTGGGTCTCGAACGGTTCTCCCAGTCGGATTCCCGTCATCGCGTCGTAGAGCAAGGCGGATCCGTCAGCCGAAACGAGCAGGGTCCGGCCGTCGCGACTCAGCGACGGGTGGCCGAGGGCGCCGGTCGCGCCGTGGATCGTCCCGGTCCGCGCGAGCGGATCGACCTCGTATCGACCCATTCGGGTGCCCTCCATGCCGAGGAGTCCGCGATTCTCCAGCATGACGTGGGCCTCGATCTCCGCGGGCTGATCGAAGAGGAGGCGATGATCGTCGGCGGAGACGATGGCCAACCACATTCCTCGTCGGGTGCTCGTCGATGTGTCATCGGTCTTCCCCACCGTCCCGTCGCTCCAGTGGGTCACGGCGATCAGGTCTCCTTCGGGTGCGACCGAGATCCAGTCGGGGAGTCCATCGACTCGCCACGAGTCGCCTTCCTTCTCACCCGTACGGGGATCGATGTCCTGGATCCGACCGTCGTCCCCCACCGCGTGGAGTCTCGAACCGCCGAGCGAGGGCCAGACAGTACGGACACCCCAGATGGGCGCCCCGACCTGATCGCCGGTCTCCGTGTCCACGATCCGGTACAGCCTGTCCGCAGCCGATCGCACATACAGCAGCCCGTCTCGAGCCCAGCCGACGTCACTCACCGGACCGTCGTCCCGGTACGTGACCTCGCCGTTCGCGGTGTCCAGCACGTCGACGCCGTCCATGATCGGTCGGGTCAGCCCACGCTTGCCCCCGCCGACGTCGTTGGTCTGGGCGAACAGATCGTCGGTCAGCCGGGGCGCCGTCAGGACCGACGAGCCCTCGAAGGAATAGCCTCCCGCCAGGAAGTGGCCTGGCGCGACGAGCCGACGGCCGAGGCCCATCCCGTCGACCTGCCACCGCGTGATGATCGGCTGACCGGCGCTGATGGCGGTCAGGATCGCCCCGTCGGCGCTCACGTCGATCGTCCCGATATCTCCGTAGACGGGCCCCATCTCTTCGGCCGGAACCGGCGTGCCCTGCGCGAGGTCGAAGACGTCGATCTTCCCGAACCGGCTCCCGCAATAGACGCGCTGCCTCGACTCCGACACGGCGAGCCGATTGCACTGTTCCTTCGAAACCTCGCTGAAGCCGGTCGACCAGCGCACCTGCTGCGTATCGGGTTCGAAGGCGATCAGCCCGCGGTCTCCCGACGCGATCGCGAGTCCGGAAGCGGCGACGGTCATGGCGGCGTGTGCGGAGAGACCGGGCACCGGCATTCGCGCAGAGATCGTCGCGGACGCAGGATCGATCAGGTCCACGCGATCGTCGAGGCGGCCGACGAGGAGTCGACCCACGCTGTCGAATGCGAGCGCGGCGGCATGAGGGGATACGGCGTCGCTGATCGTCGTGACCGTCTCATCGGTGATGCCGCGAATCCGCCCGTCGGGCGTCGAGAAGAGCGTCACGCCGCCGTCGCGGGAATCTGCGACCGCGATGATCGAGCCGTCGGAGTTCACGGCGAGCGCGCCCGTTCCGGCGTCGATTGTGGTCGGACCGGCGATTCGCTCAGCGCGCTCGAGATCGAACACGACGAGATTCGACCGCGTGGATGTCTCGGCCCCCGGCTGGCGACCGATCTGCGTGTGAGCGGACCACAACACGGCACCGACCCGGCCATCGCTGCTCACCTCGACGAGCGGACTCGGAACGTCCGGACCTGGATCGAACCCGAGGTCGAGTTCTCGGAGCGTGTCACCGGTCCGGGCGTCGCGAATGCCGGCATCGCCGGCGGCCGTGACCACGAGCACGTCCTCCGTGCCCGGGATGAGGTCTCCGTACAGGTTGCCGTTCCGAGCCAGGACGGCAGTGCCGAGGAACCCGCCCGCGCGTTGGAGCACGTTCATGAGACTCGAGCGTGCGCGGGGGTCATCCGGCCACCGTCGATAGGCTTCAGCGGCGAGCAGCGCGGAGACATCGCGGTCCGAAGTCTGCAGCGCGCGCGACGTCGCGACGAGTGCCTCGATCGTGGCGCTGTCGCGTTGCGCGTTGGCGTCATTGGACGAGACGACCGCGACCGACCCCGCGCCGACCAGCAGCACGATCAGGCCCGCGGCGACCCCGAGCAGCGTGCGCAGTCGCCGGTTCTGGCGCCGGTCCCGCTCCGTCCGCTCCCGGAGCTGCTGCTGCTCCGCAGTGGCGCGAGCAGCGGATGCGTCGAGAAAGGCCCGCTCCACGTCGGTCAGGTCACGCGGCGCCTCGTCACGCCATTCCACGGCGGCCTGCAGCCGTGCGCCTCGGAGGAGGTCGTCCTCGGGCCGGCCCGCGGCGTTCCAGGCCTCTGCCGCGGCGGACACCGCGGTGAGGATGCGCGCTCCCTCGGCGTCCTCCTCGAGCCACGACCGGAGCCGGGGCCACGCGGTCGCGAGCGACTCATGCGCCACCTCGAAGGAGTCGGCCTCCGCGAGGACGAGCCTCGATCGGGCGAGCATCGAGAGCACCTGTTCCCGCGCAGCATCCGCTCGCAACGGCTTCGAAGGCACCCTGCGGCGGACGGCGCTGCCGTCGGGGGCGAGCGCCACCAAGCGCAGGAGGAGCCAGCGGCACGTCACGCGTTGATCGGCGTCCATGGACTGGTAGAGGCGGTCGGCCGACTGCGCGATGGCGCCCGAGATGCCGCCCGATGCCTCGTAGCCGGCAACCGTCAGCGTCGCGCCCTCGCGGCGGAGCCACGTCTCGACGAGCGCGTGCGACAAGTGGGGAAGCGCGCCGGCCTCGCCGGCGGCATCCCGCAGGATCAGCTCGACGAGCCCCGGCTCCAGGCGCAAACCGGCCCGCCGCGCGGGTTCCTCGACGGCCTCGCGCAGGGCCGTCGGCGCCATCGGGCCGACCAGGTGCACGCCCTCGGCGACGAGCGGTGCCAGGTCGGGGTGGCTCGCGCACTCGTCGAGGAAGTCGGAGCGCACGACGAGGATGACCGTGGTACCCGTCACCGCGGCCTCGCCGATCGCACGGGCGGCCGCATCCAGGTCGGCCTCGCCCGCGTGGAACACCTCCTCGAACTGATCGACGACCACGACGTCGGTGCGCCCGGACCACACCGCCTCGCGGATCCGCACGTCGAGGTCGTGCTCGGGAGTGAGGATCACGACGCGGTCGCCGCGCCGCTGCAGCGTCGGAACCACGCCGGCCCGGACGAGCGAGGACTTGCCGCTGCCCGAGGCACCGGAGACGGCGAGGAAGCGGGACCGGCCGAGGCGGGCCAGCGCCGACTGGATGTCGGCATCACGTCCGAAGAAGTCCTCCTCATCGTCGACGCCGAACGGCTGCAGCCCGCGATACGGGCAGGTGGTGCTCGGACTCGCGGGAGCGTCGACCACGTCGAGGGCCTCGTCGTGGCGCAGGATACCCAGCTCGAGCGCCGAGAGCTCTGCGCCCGGCTCGGCGCCGACCTCGTCGGCGAGTCGCGTGCGCGCCGCGCGGATGGCCGCGAGCGCGTCGGCCTGTCGGCCGCTGCGATACAGCGCCGTCGCGAGCAGCACCCAGCGTCGCTCGCGTAATGGTGCTGCCTTCACGAGTCGCTCCGCGTCAGGCACGGCGGCTGCAGCCTCGCCGAGCCTGAGCTGCGCATCGACCCGCACTTCCTCCAACTCCATCCGCACCTCGTCGAGGCGTCCCGCCTCGACGACGGCCGGCGGCCATGACGCGAGGTCGGCGTACGGCGTGCCGCGCCAGAGCTCGAGCGCCCGCTCCGCCGCGTCGAGGGCGCGGGCGGGATCCTCGTCGAGATACCGGCGGGCGGATGCCGCGAGCCGGTCGAATCGCTCGGCGTCGACCGTGTCGGGGTCGACTCGCAGGGTGTACGCGCCCGGAGTCGTCTCGATCGCGTTGCGTCCGATGGCGGTTCGCAGCCGGCCGATCGACGCCTGAAGCTGCTTCGGCCAGGTCCCGGGGAGGTCGTCGCGCCAGAGCGCCTCGGCGAGCTCGTCGGTCGTGATCGGCCGACCGGCGCGGAGGACGAGGGCCGAGAGCACTGCGCGCTCCCGCGGTCGCAGCGAGACCCCCTCGAGGCTGAGCGGGCCGAAGACGCCGACGCTCATGCTCCGCATTCTTCGCCGTCGCGGGTCCGGCGTCAACGATGCGCGCATACGGCGCATACCGTGTGCATACCGGTCGCGCCCGGATGCATACCCGGTCGGCGCAGCGTGGATGGCATGAACACCACATCCACCACCCTTCGCCTCACCGCCACCGCCGCCTTCGTGGCATTGGCGGCCACGTTCGCCGGATGCGCGACCGCTGAGAACGCGTCGCTGTCCGACCGAGCGGCGGCGCCCGCCGCCAACCGGGCTCCCATCTCGGCAGCTCTCCACCAGTCCCTCGTCCGTTCGGCGGCCGACCGCTACCTGAGCGAGCTCACGGTGCGCCACGAACTCGCCACCCGGTCGCCCCACGAAGCCGCTGATCGCTACGTGAACGAGCTCCTCGTCCGCGCCCGCATGGCGGCGGAGTCCGCCGTTCCGGATCCGACCACTGCGGAGTGACGGCCTCGACCCGTCGAGCGGCCCGCCCCAGATGCTCGGGCGGGCCGTTCGGCATACCGGACCCATACCGTCCGGGGGCCAGGCCCATACCGCGGCGGCGGATCGTCGAAGACATGAACACGACGACCAGCACCCGACCACTCCGGGCGGCGACCGCGATCGTCCTCGGATGCGCCCTCGCGACCACGCCGATCACCGTCGACGCGGTCGAGGCCGATGCCTCCGTCAAGGCCAACCTGCGTCAGATGATGGAGGCGGATGGTGGGCAGAGCGTCCGGGAGGTCCAGCCCAACCTGCGTCAGCAGATGGACGTGGACCGTGGGCCGACCTCCGAGGTCCAGCCCTCCCCGCGGCGGCCGATCGAGGACGACCGATCGATCGAGCCCGTCCCACCGCCGCGTGTCCCGCTGGACGATACCGACCCGCGTGAGCACCGTCAGGTGCGCGGAACCTCGGCAGCGCCGGACGTCTACATCCACCTGCGAATCCTCGCGCTGGGGTGAGCGCGGCGGTCACGACGGGGCGCACGGCCGGCCCGGAATCAGCCGTCCGGTTCGCTCCCCGGCGGAGTGCCCCCGAACCCGCACGTCGATCGATACGGGCCGAACTCGGACAGGTAGGCGTTCCACTCGACGCGAGTGAGGTCGCGCCCGGCCATCCGGCACGCGGCGTCTGCATGCGAGGACGTTCGAAGATCCCACACGGCGATGCCCGACGTGACGTTGACCGCGAGTTCCTGTCCATCGCCGCGGATCACGCCAGAGAACGTCCCCTGTCCGGGGAAGTTCCATTCGCCCGCCACAGGAATGGGACTGCCGAGCCTGAGCCCTTCGACGAGGTCGTAGACGGACACCGTCTCGTTCAGGTCGTACGCCGCCATCGTCCGGCCATCGTCGCTGACGCTCACGCGATCGAGTCCGCCAGTCCCGCTCGGCAGGGAGCCGATGCGCTCGAAGGTCTCGGCGTCGTAGCGGAAAATCGACCGGTTGCGGAACACGCTGACCACCTCGTCCCGCGAAGTCAGCGAGGTGATGCCGAGACCCACGAGCCCGACTTGTATCCGCTTCCCGGTCTCCGCATCGAACAGGATCGAATCGGGTGTGTACTCCGAGTTCCAGCTGGTGACGAGCACGCGGTCCCCCTCGGGACTCGTCGAGACGAACGCCGGATCGCCACCGTCGGTATGCAGCGTGGGTTCGATACGGCGGCCGGTCTCCGGGTCGACGGTCCAGATCTCGCCGCCGACCCGGCCGACATACATCAGGTCGCCCGTCGCGTTCGTCCAGACGTTCTCGGTGTCGTCGGGCAGTGCGTCTCCCGAGAAGGTCTCGGCGGTTCGGAGGTCGAGATAGCCGGTGCGTTCCGGGCCTTCGCCACCGAAGTCGCCGACGAGAGTCGACGCTCCCGCCCACCTGACACCGAACGAAGGGGTGGGAAGGCGGAGCGTGAGCTCCCCGGAATGCGTGTCGAGCACCGCGAACTCCCGGTAGTCGCCCCACCACTCCGCGTCGGCCATTCGGCGAGCGACGATGAGGCTCGAATCCGTCGGCGAGTACTCGTCGCGGATCACCCACCCCGGTGCGAGCAGCCGTGTGACCGCGCCGGATCCATCGAGCATCCAGCGGGTGACCGCTCTACCGCGACCGGCGACCACGAGCTCCCGGCGGTCTTCCACTACTGTCATAGGCCCGACGAAGCCGAGGTGCGACCCGAACGAGCGGCTCGTCGGTGCGCCGGTGTCGAGGCTGCGTTCCTCGATCTGCCCGTAATGGGTACCGCAGTACACGGTCCGGAGCGCAACGGACGCCGTCACCCATGGGCACGGCTCATTCGCGGTGGAGGCGAAGGGCTGCGACCACACGACCCGGCCCGCGGCGAGGTCGACGGACGAGATCCGACGATCACCGGTGATGACGACCTGCGAGTCGGAGACCACTGTCATGGAGACGTTGGCCGATTGCTCGGGCATCGATACCGTGGCCACCACGGCGGTCGTCGACGGGTCCACGACGAGCAGCGGCCCTTCCGCGGTGCCGTACACCAGGCTTCCCCCGGGCGTGAATCGGATGGTGCCGGCGCGATCCGTGTTCCATTCCGGTTCATGGACCGCGGTGCCGGTGACCTGCCTCACCGCGCCGCTGTCCGCATCGATCAGGCGGAGCGAACCGACCTGATCGATCGCCGCGATCAGAAGTCCATCGTGATCCATCGTGATGGAGCTGAGCAGCACGTCGAACTCGATCGGCGGAGCGACCAGGTCACCACTCGCGACGTCGGCCACCGCGAGCTCCGTCCCGACCTGAATACCCGTATCGTCGACCAGTGGGCGAGCATTCGCGACCCGTTCTCCGTTCCCGCTGATCGCCGGTCCGTATCGGCTGTCCACCCAGGGCCGTTCGATGGGCAGGTCGAGGGGATACAGCACACGGCCCGATTCGATGTCGTAGACGGCAACCTTGTCCGAGGTGACGGCGACCGCGCGCCGGGTCCCCGGGATGAGCATGCCGGACATGTTCGCGACATCCTCGAGGTACGTCGTCGCGAGGAGGCCGTGCGAGCGCGTCATCACGTCCATCAGGGCGGAGCGGGTCCGGGCATCGTCCGGCCAGCGGCGGTACGCCTCGACCGCGAGCAGCGCGGCGACATCGCGCTCGATCGCCCCCAACGAGAGCGCCGCGTTCGAGAGCGCCTCGATCTGGGCCGTCCGGCGTTGCTGCGACGTCTCGTTGGATCCCGCTGCCACGAAGCCGCCGGCCGTGACGGCGACGGCGAACAGGGTGACCGCCGATGCGAGCAGGACGCGCAGTCGACGGTTCTGCGTGCGGTCGTGCCGTGCGCGCTGCTCGATCTCCTCGACGGCGGCGCGCTCCTGGCGCTCGGACGCGTCGAGGAATGCGATCTCGGTCTCGGTGAGGTCGGGATCTGCGCCATCGCGCCAGGCGAGGACGGAATTGAGGCGTGCGCCCCGGTACAGGTCCTCCTCCGATCGCCCGCCCGCCTGCCACGCGTCAGCAGCACCGGCGAGCGCGCGCATGGTACGGAGGCCGTCGGCGTCGGCCTCGAGCCAGTCGCGGAGCCTTGGCCAGGCCGTGGCGAGCGATTCGTGGGCGACGACGAGCGAGTCCTCCTCGGCGCTGACCAATCGCGCGGTGGCGAGGCTTGAGAGGAGGCGATCGTGCGCGGCATCCTGCCGCATCGGCCGGATCGGGATGCGCCGGCGAACGGGCGCGCCATCCGCCCCGATCTCGACGAGTCTGAGGAAGGTCGACCGACACGTCGCTCGGGCCTCGGGATCGAGGGAGAGGTAGAGCCGGTCGGCCGACTGCGCGATGGCGCCCGAGATTCCACCGGACGCCTCGTATCCCGCCACGGTCAGCGTCGAACCCTCGCGACGAGCCCAGGTCTCGACGAGGGCATGCGAGACGTGCGGAAGCACTCCGGGAGCGCCCGCGGCATCCCGCAGGATCAGTTCGACCAGCCCCGGTTCGAGCCGGAGCCCGGCGAGCGCTGCCGGCCCCTCGATCGCGCTGCGCAGGCCCTCGGGAGTGAGCGGTCCCACCAGGTGCACCGACTCGGCGAAGAGCGGTCCGATCCCGGGCTCGGCGGCGCACACGCTGAGGAAGTCGGCGCGCACCGCGACGATGACGCGTCTTCCGATCGCCACGGCCCCCGCGATCAGCGCACTCGCCTCGCGGATGTGCGTGTCGGAGAGCCCGGAGTGGAAGAGCTCCTCGAACTGGTCGACGACCGCGACGCCGTCGCGTTGCTCGACGAGTGCGGCGCGCAAGCGGGGGAGCGGTGCCGCACCCGACCCGATCACGACCACGTGCTCGCCGCGCGCGCGGAGTGCGGGCACGATGCCGGCGAGCAGGAGCGAGGACTTGCCGCTCCCGGACGCGCCCGAGATGGCGAGGAACGGGGCGCCCTCGAGCCGGTTCAACGCCGCGCGGACGTCGGCGTCGCGCCCGAAGAACGCCTCCCCGTCCTCGGTTCCGAACGGCTGCAGTCCGCGATATGGGCAATCGGCGTTTCCCGGCAAGGGCGCGTCGGGCGCTGAGAGAGCGGGGTCCTGATTGAGGATCGCCGATTCGAGTGAGACAAGTTCATCGCCGGGGGAGATGCCGAGGTCGTCGGCGAGTCGATCGCGAGCGGTTCGGAGCGCCGCGAGCGCGTCGGCTTGGCGGCCGCTCCGGTACAGCGCGGTCGCGAGGATCGCCCATCGTCGTTCTCGAAGCGGGTCGCCGCGCACCAGTCGCTCCGCGTCGGGAACCACCGTGCGGTGTTCGCCGCACTCGAGCCGCGCCGACAGCAGGTCCTCCTCGCCCTCGGCCCTGATCTCATGCAGCCGCTCCGCCTCGGCGACGGCGGCCGGCCAGTCCGCCAGGTCGGCGTACGGGGTACCCGTCCAGAGCGAGAGGGCGCGCTCGATCAGGTCCACCGCGCGAGCCGGGTCGCCGCTCGCGCGATGCCTGCCGGCGTCGTCGAGGTATCGCTCGAATCGTGCGGCGTCGATCGATTCGGGGTCGACGCGGAGTCGGTACCCGGTGCGGAGCGTCGCGACTGCGGTGGTTCCGAGCGCCCGCCGGATCTGGACCACGAAGGCCTGCAGCTGCTTCCGCCAGGTGGACGGCAGGTCATCGCCCCACACCGCGTCCGCCAACTCGGACGGTGAGACGACATTGCCGGATCGAAGGACGAGGGCGGCGAGCAGGGAACGCTCCTTCGGGCTGAGTCGTCCGCCGTCGATCGTGAGGTCACCGAGGACTCGGATCTCCACAACTGCAGTGTGGGCGCGGTGCGACAGGTTGTCAACGAACGGGTGGCCCCATCCATACCCGTTCCATACCGATCCCGCCGCGGGACCATACCGGCGCGAGTGAACCTGCCGTCATGAACACCACGCAGAACATCCAGCGCACCATCGCCGCCGGCCTGCTCGCGGCCTCGGCCGGCCTCGCCGTCTCATCCTGCGCGGGTCAGTCCGTCGAAGCGGTCGCCGACGGGATGTCCGCCGCCCAGGTCGCCGAACAGCGAAGCGCGTACCGCGACCTCGCCGAGCGGCGGTCGGAGCTCTCACGCGAACTCGGACCTGCACGAGGCGAGCTCTACCGTGATCAGGCGGAGCGACGTGTCGACGTCGGCCCGCCGGTGGCCGGCGACGTCTATCGCGACCAGGCTGAGCGCCGCCTCGACGTCAGCCCGCCGGTCGCCGGCGACGTCTACCGCGACCAGGCAGAGCGTCGCCTCGACGTCGGCGGTCCGGCGTTCGGTACCGAGTACCGCGACCTGGTCGAGCGGCGACTGGGCCCGGCCGGCCACTGACACCCTCACGCCCGGCGCCGGGTGCGTCGTCCGGATCGCTAGTCTGGTCGCATGAGCCCGGACCCCGACGAGGACGACGCACTCCGCTGGGAGGGCGACGACGCGGCGCTCGCGCCGGGGTGGAAGCGCGTCGGCACGCCGGCTCCGCTCGCCTCGACGGGTGACGCCGCGGCGACATCCGCGGTCGAGCATGAGACGACGGATGCCGCGACATCCGCTTCGACGGTCGATGAAGCCGACGAGGCGGGCGAAGCCGACCAGGCGGCCGCGACCCAGCCCGGCTCGGCCGAGCTCGTGCTGCTCGGCGTGTTCGGCGGGGTGTACCTCCTCTACACGCTGGGCTGGATCCTCAGCGTGCTGCGCGTGCAGAACACGGCCGCCGAGCCGCTCGGGCAGTTCATGTTCGCGCTCGGCATGTGGCTCGCGGTGCTCGCGCCCGCGCTGTGGTTCGGCGTGACGTTCGCGCTGACGCGCGGTCGCACCAGGGCGCGTCTCGTCTGGCTCCTGGTCGGTGCGGTCGTGCTCCTGCCCGTCGCGTTCGTGGCGGGGGTGACGGTATGACCGCCGAGGCCGAGGCTCCCGTGCGCCGAGTGCCGTTCTGGCTCGAGATGACCCTCGCGATCGGGTTCGGCCTGTTCTTCGCGTACGACGCGTGGGAGGCGGTCGGCAACCTGATCGGCATGGCCGGGATCGCGACGGCGCTCGAGACGTCGATCACCGGGCTCGGATGGGTCGTGCTCATCGCCGCGATCCTGCTACCCGTGCTGCTGTTCGCGGCGGCGTTCCTGCTCGGGCGGCGACGCACGGCGGTCGTGCAGGCCGCGCTGTACCTGACCGGACTCGCGGTGTCGGCGGTGCTCTACCTCGACATCCTGCTCATGTTCGGGTTGGGCGCGCTGCTCACCTGAGCACGCATCCCGGGTGCGCCTGCGCGCCTGCGCACGTCACACGATTCGGGCGGCGACCGCGCCCTGAAGTAGGCTGGCCGCGTCATCCGCGCCCCCGACGACGTCGGCGCGACGTTCCGCGGTGCAGTCGCACCGCATCTCCCAACCGCAGTGAGGAACCGTCCGTGACCAAGCCGGTCGTGCTGATCGCCGAAGAACTCTCGCCCGCCACCGTCGATGCGCTCGGCCCCGACTTCGAGGTCCGCAACGTCGACGGGACCGACCGCCCGGCGCTGCTCTCGGCGCTCGCCGACGCGAACGCGATCCTCGTCCGGTCGGCGACCAAGGTCGACGCCGAGGCGATCGCCGCCGCGCCGAACCTCAAGGTCATCGCGCGAGCGGGCGTCGGCCTCGACAACGTCGACATCAAGACCGCGACCACCGCGGGCGTCATGGTGGTGAACGCGCCGACGTCGAACATCATCTCGGCGGCCGAGCTCACGGTCGGCCACATCCTGAGCCTCGCCCGCCACATCCCGGCCGCGCACTCCGCGCTCGCGCAGGGGGAGTGGAAGCGCTCGGCGTACACCGGCACAGAGCTCTACGAGAAGACCGTCGGCATCATCGGCCTCGGCCGCATCGGCGCGCTCATCGCCGCCCGGCTCCAGGCGTTCGGCGTCGAGGTCATCGCCTATGACCCGTACATCACGGCCGCGCGCGCCCAGCAGCTCGGCGTGCAGACCGTCACGCTCGACGAACTGCTCGAGCAGAGCGACTTCATCACCATCCACATGCCGAAGACGCCCGAAACCACCGGCATGATCGGCGCCGAGCAGCTCGCGAAGATGAAGCCGACCGCCTACGTCGTGAACGTCGCGCGCGGCGGCCTCATCGACGAGGACGCGCTTCACGACGCGCTCGTCGCGAAGACCATCGCGGGCGCCGGCCTCGACGTGTTCGTGCAGGAGCCGCCGAAGGAGTCGCCGCTGCTCGCGCTGCCGAACGTCGTGGTCACCCCGCACCTCGGCGCGTCGACCGACGAGGCCCAGGAGAAGGCGGGCATCTCGGTCGCCAAGTCGGTGCGCCTCGCGCTCGCGGGCGAGCTCGTGCCCGACGCCGTGAACGTCGCCGGCGGCGTCATCGACCAGTACGTGCGTCCCGGCATCCCGCTCGTCGAGAAGCTCGGGCAGCTCTTCGCCGGGCTCGCGCAGGGCCCGCTCGAGAGCCTCGACGTCGAGGTGCACGGCGAGCTCGTCGACTACGACGTGAGCGTGCTGAAGCTCGCCGCGCTCAAGGGCGTCTTCACGAACGTCGTCAGCGAGACCGTCTCGTACGTCAACGCGCCGCTGCTCGCCGAGCAGCGCGGCGTCGCCGTGCGCCTGATCTCCGACGCCGACAGCCCCGAGTACCGCAACGTGATCACGCTGCGCGGCGCGCTCGCCGACGGCACGCAGGTGTCGGTCTCGGGCACGCTCACCGGCCCGAAGCAGATCGAGAAGCTCGTCGGCATCAACGGGTACGAGATCGAGGTGCCGATCGCCGATCACCACATCGTGATGATCTACACCGACCGTCCCGGCATCGTCGCGGTGTACGGCGGCGAGTTCGGCCAGGCCGGCATCAACATCGCGGGCATGCAGATCGCGCGCCGCGAGGCGGGCGGCCAGGCGCTCTCGGTGCTCACGGTCGACTCGCCGGTTCCGACCGAGGTGCTCGACCGCGTGCGCGAGGCCATCGACGCCGACGTCTTCGTCGAGGTCGACATCACCGAGTCGTAGTCGAGCGGATGCCGCGGCTCACCCCGCGGCGAGCCGTTCGAGCAACGCGACGAGCGCGTCGAGCTCGGCGGGCGGCGGTGCGTCGACCCCGAGCTCGGGGTCCTGCCCGTGCAGGGCGGAGTCGTAGTACAGCCCGTCGCCGATGAGCGTGATCGCCAGTGCGACCGTCGGATCGGGCACGTGCCGCCGCACGGCCGCGAGCCATCGCTGGCGGACGGAGCGGATGGTGCGCGCGGCGGCGTCGTGGCCGGCCTGCGCGAGGCGGGTCGCCGCCACGGCCGCGCGATCCAGCGGTGAACCGACGGCCACCGACGACCGCACGTAGTACGCGACGGCGCCCTCGGGCGCGCGCTCCAGCACGGCGATGTCCTCGTCGACGAGCGCCGCGAACCGCTCGAGCACGCCGTCGACGAGCGCCTCACGATTGGCGAAGTGGTACAGCAGGCCGCCCTTGGAGACGCCCGCCGCCTTCGCGGTCGCGTCGAGCGTCGCCGCGCGCTCGCCGGCGTCGATGAGGATGCGCTCGAACGCGTCGAGCACGGCGTCGCGGGCGGCGGGTGGGCGGCTCATGGGTCCGATCGTAGCGAGGCGGCGGTCGCGGGCATCTGATACTCTACCGTCCAGACGGTACAGTAATAGGAACCCGAGATGAACCACGAAACCACGACCACCGCCACGCTGCCGATGCGAACGGATGCCCCGGCATCCGCCCCGACCCATGCCGACCCCGGCCGGGGTCGCGCGCCGCGCAGGCAGTGGGTCGCGCTCGCGGTGCTCATGCTGCCGGTGCTGCTCGTCTCGGTCGACAACACCGTGCTGAGCTTCGCGCTGCCCGAGATTGCGCGCGACCTAGGCCCCACCGCCGCGCAGCAGCTGTGGATCATCGACGCCTACCCGCTCGTGCTCGCAGCGTTGCTCGTCTCGATGGGCGCCGCGGGCGACCGCTTCGGCCGGCGGCGCATGCTGCTCATCGGTTCGATCGGGTTCGCACTCGTCTCGATCGCCGCGGCGTTCGCCACGAGCGCCGAGGCCCTGATCCTCGCGCGCGCCGCGCTCGGCTTCTTCGGCGCCATGCTCATGCCGTCGACGCTCTCGCTGCTGCGCTCGGTCTTCGTCGACCGCGAGCAGCGCCGCGTCGCGATCGCCATCTGGGCGTCGGGCTTCGCGGCGGGCGCCGCCCTGGGGCCGATCGTCGGCGGCGTGCTGCTCGAGTACTTCGCGTGGGGCTCGGTGTTCCTGCTCGCGGTGCCCGTGCTGGTGCCGCTCGTGATCCTGCTTCCGCTGCTCGTCCCCGAGAGCCGCGACCACGCGCCCGGCCGCATCGACGTCGTGAGCATCCTGCTCTCGCTCGGCGCGATGGGCGGCACGGTCTACGGCATCAAGCACCTCGCGACCGAGGGCGTCGACACCGTCGGCCTCGTCGCCATCCTCGTCGGCCCCGCGCTCGGCGCGTGGTTCGTGCGCCGGCAGCTGCGCGCAGAGACGCCCATGCTCGACATGCGCCTGTTCCGCACCGGCTCGTTCGGCGGCGGCGTGCTGGTGAACCTGCTCAGCGTCACCGCGCTCGTCGGGTTCCTCTTCTTCGTCTCGCAGCACCTGCAGCTGATCGCCGGGCTCTCCCCGGTCGAGGCGGGGCTCGCACTCACCCCCGGGCTCATCACGATGATCGCCGCCGGACTCGCGGTCGTGCCGCTCGCACGCCGAATCCGCCCGCGCGTGCTCGTGCCATCCGCCCTCGCGATCTCGGCCGCGGGCTACCTCGTCGTGGCGCTGTTCACCGACGCCGGCATCGCCGGCCTCGTGGTCGCGTTCGTGCTGCTCGGCCTCGGTATCGGCGTCGCCGAGACGGTGTCGAACGAGCTCATCCTCTCGAGCGCGCCCCCGGCCAAGGCCGGTGCGGCGTCGGCGGTCTCCGAGACGGCCTACGAACTCGGCGCCGTGCTGGGCACGGCGCTGCTCGGCAGCATCCTCGCCGCCTGGTACCGGACGGCGATCGAGCTGCCGGCGTCGCTCACGGCCGAGCAGGCGGATGCCGCGCGCGAGACGCTCGCGGGCGCCGTGACGGTGGCCGAGGTGCTCCCGCCGGCCGCCGCCGAACAGCTCCTGGCCTCCGCCGCGCACGCGTTCGACGGCGGCGTCGTGGTCACCGCGCTCATCGGCGTCGCGCTGATGCTCGCCGCGGGCGTCGTCGCGGCGATCACCCTGAACGAGCCGAAGGGCGCCGCCTCGGAGTGAGGCGGCGCCCTTCGGGGCGGGTCGGCGCGGGCCCCCCGTTCAGAGCGTGGTCGAGTCGTCGGGGCGCGACGTCTCGTTGCGCGTGACGCGGTCGCCCGTGGCCGGGTCGACCATCGTGCGCGAGGTCGAGACCGCGCTCCGGCGGCGCGCGAGCAGGATGATGCCGAGGATGATCACCACGGCACCGGCGGCCATCAGGATGTAGCCGACCATCTGCAGGTTGATCCAGTCCACCGCCACGTTGAGCGCGAACGCGAGCACGGCGCCGATGGCGAAGAGGACGATTCCGAGACCGAGACTCATCAGGTAGTGCCTTTCACTCGGGCGGCAGGGGAGCGCCGCAGTGCGGGGGCCGGGGTGTCCCGCCCCCTGCGGCCGAGTGTAGTGAGCGGCCCCTTCGGTGGACAGTACGCTGGGAGGGCTGGCGGACGAAGGAGTGTTCATGGTACAGACGGTCAGGCTCGCGGTCATTCCCGGGGACGGTATCGGACCCGAGGTGGTGGGCGAGGCGCTCAAGGCGCTCGAGGCCGCGACCGCAGGAACCGACGTCGCGTTCGAGCGCTCGCACTTCTCGCTCGGCGCCGCCCGCTACCTCGAGACCGGCGACGTGCTGACCGACGACGACCTCGAGGCGATCAAGGGCCACGACGCGATCCTGCTCGGCGCGGTCGGCGGCGTGCCCGGCGACCCGCGCCTCGCGGGCGCGAACATCGAGCGCGGGCTGCTGCTGAAGCTGCGGTTCGAACTCGACCACTACGTCAACCTGCGGCCGAGCGTGCTCTACCCGGGCGTCGCGAGCCCGCTCGCCGACCCGGGCGAGGTCGACTTCGTCGTCGTCCGCGAGGGCACCGAGGGGCCGTACGTCGGCAACGGCGGCGCCATCCGCGTCGGCACGCCCGCCGAGGTCGCGAACGAGGTCTCGGTGAACACGGCGTACGGCGTCGAGCGGGTCGTGCGCTACGCGTTCGCCGCGGCATCCGCACGGCCGAAGAAGAAGCTCACGCTGGTGCACAAGACCAACGTGCTCGTCTTCGCGGGCTCGCTCTGGAAGCGCCAGGTCGACGCGATCGCCGCCGAGTTCCCGGAGGTCGCGGTCGACTACCTGCACGTCGATGCCGCGACCATCTTCCTCGTCACGGATCCTGCTAGATTCGACGTCATCGTCACGGACAACCTCTTCGGCGACATCCTCACGGACCTGGCCGGCGCGATCAGCGGCGGCATCGGCCTCGCGGCCTCGGGCAACATCAACCCCGACGGCCGGTTCCCGAGCATGTTCGAGCCGGTGCACGGTTCCGCGCCCGACATCGCCGGGAAGGGCATCGCCGACCCGACCGCCGCGATCCTCTCGGTCGCCCTGCTGCTCGACCACCTCGGTCACGGCGGGCCCGCCGAGCGGGTCCGACAGGCGGTCGCCGCCGACGTCGCCGAACGCGGCGACATCCGGCGCTCGACCTCCGAGATCGGCGACGCGATCGCCGCCCGCATCGGCGCCACCGTCGGCGCCCACTGAACTCGCTCCCGAAGGAGGAACACCTTGACCACCTCGAACCTCACCCTCAAGACGCCCTCGCCCGCCGGTCTCGTCTGGCAGGTCACCGGCAACGAGGCCGCCAAGTCCGACGCCGAGCGCGAGGCGATCCTCGCCGACCCGGGCTTCGGCAACCACTTCACCGACCACATGGCCGACATCTGCTGGTCCGAGAAGGGCGGATGGCACCGGCCCCGCGTCTCGCCCTACGGGCCGATCCAGCTCGACCCGGCCGCCGCGGTGCTGCACTACGCGCAGGAGATCTTCGAGGGGCTGAAGGCGTACCGGCACGCCGACGGCTCGATCCGCACGTTCCGCCCGTACGAGAACGCGGCGCGCATGCAGCGTTCGGCGCGGCGGATGGCGCTGCCCGAGCTGCCCGTCGAGTACTTCATCGATTCGCTGAAGCAGCTGATCGCGGTCGACGCCGACTGGGTGCCGAGCGCGCCCGAGACGAGCCTGTACCTGCGCCCGTTCATGTTCGCCAAGGAGGCGTTCCTCGGCGTGCGCCCGGCGAAGAAGGTCGCGTACTACCTCATCGCGAGCCCGGCCGCCGCGTACTTCCCCGGCGGCGTGCAGCCCGTGAACATCTGGCTGTCCACGCACTACGCGCGCGCCGGCAAGGGCGGCACGGGTGCCGCGAAGACCGGCGGCAACTACGCGTCGAGCCTGCTGCCGCAGGCCGAGGCCTACGAGAAGGGCTGCCAGCAGGTGCTGTTCCTCGACGAGGGCGAGTACCTCGAGGAGCTCGGCGGCATGAACGTCGTGCTCGTCCGCAAGGACGGCACGCTCGTCACGCCCGAGTCCGACTCGATCCTCGAGGGCATCACGCGCGACTCGATCCTGCGCCTCGCAGCCGACCGGGGCCACCAGGTCGAGCAGCGCCGCGTGACGCTCGCCGAGTGGCGCGAGGGCGCGGCATCCGGCGAGATCGTCGGCGCGTTCGCCTGCGGCACGGCGGCCGTCGTCGTGCCGATCGGCCGCCTGCTCGCCGAGGACTTCGAGATCGTGCACCACGGTCCGCAGGCCGAGGAGCTCGCACTGTCGCTGCGCGAGGAGCTCACGGGCATCCAGTACGGCCGCGTCGAGGACCGGCACGGCTGGATGGTGCGGCTCGACGCCTGACCCACGCCCGCCATGCCGCCCGGCCTCCCCGTAGGCTGGGCGGCATGAAGGTCGCGCGCTTCGCCCACGGTGAGTCCATCTCGTTCGGGATCGTCGACGAGGAGGAGCACGAGCTCGTCGTCCTGAAGTCCGACCCGCTGTTCGCGGGCTTCGACACGACGGGGGAGCGAGTGACCCTCGGCGAGGCGCGGCTGCTCGCGCCCGTCATCCCGCGGTCGAAGGTCGTCGCGGTCGGCAAGAACTACCGCGAGCACGCGGAGGAGATGGGCGGCGAGGCCCCGGCCGAGCCGCTGCTGTTCCTCAAGCCCAACACGTCGGTGATCGGCCCGGGCGACGCGATCGTGCTGCCGCCCGAGAGCGCGCAGGTCGAGCACGAGGGCGAGCTCGCGGTCGTGATCGGCCGGGTGGCCCGCCGAGTGAGCGAGGCCGACGCGGCATCCGTGATCTTCGGCTACACGATCGCGAACGACGTGACCGCCCGCGACCTGCAGCGGCGCGACGGCCAGTGGACGCGTGCGAAGGGATTCGACACGTTCTGCCCGCTCGGCCCCGTGATCGCGACCGAGCTCGACCTCGAGCGCGGCGTCATCGAGACGAGCGTCAACGGCGAGCGGCGCCAGCACGGTCGCTTCGCCGACATGGTGCACTCGGTGCCCGCGATCGTGGCGTACGCCTCGAACGTGTTCACCCTGCTGCCCGGCGACGTGATCCTCACGGGCACGCCCGCGGGCGTCGGCCCGATCGTCGACGGCGACCGCGTCGAGGTGACGGTCTCGGGGCTCGGCACGCTCGCGAACCCGGTGCGGGTGGCGGCCTGAGCGGTCACCCGGCGGGGGCGTTCAGCCCAGCGCAGATGAGCTCGGCGAGCTCGGGCAGGTCGGCGTTGCCGCCTGCCGGGCACGAGGCGGCATCCGACTGGGTGCCCTCATCAAGCGGTTCGGGTGCGCCGGCGTCGAACGGCGACGGGGTGGTGATGATCGCGACCCAGGCCGCGGCAGCGGTGCGGACCCGGCGCGCGGCGATCGGGTGCAGGATGCTCGCGCCGAGCACGTGCTCGACGAGGCCCTGCAGCTGCCGACGGTAGTCGCGGAGCCGCTCGCGCACCTCGGGGTGCGTGCGCTGCTCGCGCCAGACGATCACGCGACGCACCTGCGACTCGTCCTGCAGCTCGTGGAGCCGGCGCGTGACGTTGAGCAGCGTGCGCGCGGGGTCGCCGACTGCGACGAGCGCCGTCGTGTCGACGGGGTCGAGGTCGAGCCGCTCGCCGATGAGGGCGCGGAGCAGGTCGGCCTTCGTGGGGAAGTAGTAGAAGAGGAGCCCCTTCGGCACCCCGGCGGCGCGGGCGATCGCGGCCGTGGGCGTCGCGTCGTAGCCGCGTTCGGCGAAGAGGCGCTCCGCGGCATCGAGGATGAGCGTGCGGGTCTGGGTGTCTCGTGTCATGGCCGTGTCCCGCGTCTTCCGCGTCTCCGGGCGAGGAGCGGGGGCGCCGGTCGCATCCGTCGCCCCCGTCTGAAGCCGCACGTCAGTGCGGGATGGCCCGGTCGTGCGTCTGCATGGCCGGCCGGATGGCGAGGGCCGCGACGATCACCGCGACCGCTCCGCAGATCCAGGAGATCCAGGCGGGCCCGAACTCGGTGGCGCTCGCGTAGCCGCCGATCCACGGAGCGATGAACAACAGCGCGCCGAGGCCGAGCTGCACGTATTCGGTCGCGACCAGTCCGGGCATCGCGAGGTTCACGAGACCGGAGGCGATCAGTGCGACACCGAGCACGAGCATCCAGACCATCGAAGCGCCGGACTGCTCCATGAAGAACGTCGACCCGGCGGCGACGACGCCGACCGCGATGGCGACCCAGTCCTCCCAGCGTGTCCACTTCTTCATCGACTCTCTCCCCTCCTGTGACGGATGGCTCCCGATCGGGGGTCGATTCGACGGTATTCCCGACTGACCGTACGGTCAACCGGTGGGTGGACGATCGGCTCGCTCGTCAGACGTCAGCGACCGAGCGCGCGCGCGGCGAGTTCCACGTCGTCCTCGTCGTTCCAGAGGTGGAACGCCACGCGGGCGCGGCCGGCTCGACCCGACGCCGTGAGGCCGGCCGCGGTGAGGGCCGCGAGATCGGCTCCCTCGGGATCCGGCCAGCTCACGATCGCGCTCGGTGCGGGTGCCAGGCCGAGACGTGTGCGGAACGCGTCGGCGAGTGCGAGGTCGTGGCGGTGCACCGCGTCGAGGTCGAGGCCGGCGGCGAGTTCGAGGGCGGCTTCGGCGCCCGCCCAGGCGTGCCACGCGGGGGAGACGTCGAAGCGCCGTGCGCCCGCCGCGAGGTGCAGGTCGGGCCCGTAGCACGAGGCCCACGGATCCTCGCCCGAGTACCACCCGGCCATGAGCGGCACGAGCTCCTCGAGCGCGCGGTCGCTCACGGCCATGAACGCCGCGCCGCGCGGCGCCGACAGCCACTTGTAGGCGTGGCAGACGACCAGGTCGGCGTCGAGGTCGTCGGTGGGCAGCCATCCGGTCGCCTGCGTCGTGTCGACGAGCACGAGCGCGCCGGCCGCGCGGGCGGCGGTGGTGACGGATGCCGCGTCGGCGACCTCGCCCGTCGCGGACTGCACGAGCGAGAACGCCACGAGCCAGGTGCGCGGGCTGATCGCGTCGGCGAGCCGATCGAGCGGCGCGTGGCGCACGTGCAGGTCGCCGCGGGCGAGGAACGGGGCGATGACCGAGCTGAAGTCGCCCTCGACGCAGACGACCTCGGCCCCGGCGGGGGCGGATGCCGCGGCGAGCGCGACGAACGGCGAGACCTGCGAGCCCACGGCGATCCGTTCCGGGCTGGCACCGAGCAGCGTCGCGGCGTGCCCGCGAGCGCGCTCGACGACCGCGGTGTAGTCGGCCGCGGAGGCGCGCCCGTCGCGCCATCGCCCGAGGTCTCGTTCGAGCGCGGTGATGGTCGACGTGGCGGGGATGCCGAGGGTGCAGGCCGCGAGGTACCCGCGGCCGGCGGGGAAGCGGGCGTCGGGCAGCGCGGTCGGCGCGGCCGTCGGGGCGGCGAGGCTCTCGGTGTGCATGCCGACAGCCTGCGCTGCCTGATCCAATTCGTCGAGAACCAGTGTTGGATCGCGAGCATAAGCAGGGCTTATCATTCGAGCATGACCGACCTCGACCCGCCCGGCGTCGCCGACCTCGATGCGACCAGCCTGCTCGTGCTGCGGGCGGTCTCCGACCACGGCACGATCACGGCGGCGGCCGCCGCGCTCGGCTTCAGCCAACCGGCGCTCAGCCAGCAGGTACGGCGTGCCGAGGCGCGCGCCGGCATGGCCCTCGTGGAGCGGACCGGGCGCGGCATCCGGCTCACCGCGGCGGGCCGCATGCTCGCGCGCCACGGCACCGCGATCGCCACGATGCTCGAAGCCGCGCGCGGCGAGCTCGCCGCGCTGCGTGGGCTCCGCTCCGGGCGCGTGCGGCTCATGGCGTTCCCGTCGGCGTCGCCGACGATCGTGCCCGAGCTCATGGCGGAGATGTCGGCGCGGCATCCGGGAGTGCACGTGAGCTTCATCGAGGCCGAGCCGCCCGAGGCGGTGGCCGCAGTCCGCGAGGATCGCGCCGACCTCGCCCTGACCTTCAGCTACCCGGGCGACCGCGGCGATCCACACCGCGAGAGTGCACGGGGCCTCGAGGTCACCACGATCGGCACCGATGCGATGCACGTGGTGCTGCCGGCGCGCCATCCGCTCGCCTCACGCGAGACGGTCGACCTCGCCGACCTGGCGGGGGAGCGGTGGATCGCGGGGTGCCCGCGCTGCCGCGGGCACCTGCTCGAGCTCTGCGACGTCGCCGGCTTCACGCCGCGGATCGCCGTCGAGACCGACAACTTCGTCGCCGTCGAGGAGCTCGTCGCGAGTGGACTCGGCGTCGCGGTGCTCCCGTCGCTCGCGGTGCAGTCCGCCGGGGCGCGGCCCGGAGTGGCCGTGCGGGCGACCGCGAACGCCGACCGTCGCACCCTGCACCTCGTCACGGCGAGGGGCGGCACCGGCGTTCCGGCCGTGGCCGTCGCTGCCGACCTGCTCGCACGCCTGGTCGCCCGGCGCGAAGCGCGATCGGCGGCCCCGATCGACGGGCCTTAACATTGACAGCGATGCCTGACACGACCCACCCCACGACCACCGCCACCGGCAGCGACGTCCGCGTGCGCTTCTGCCCGTCGCCCACCGGCACCCCGCACGTCGGCCTCGTGCGCACCGCCCTGTTCAACTGGGCGTACGCACGCCACACCGGCGGCACGTTCGTCTTCCGCATCGAGGATACCGACGCGGCTCGCGACAGCGAGGAGAGCTACGAGCTGATCATCGACGCGCTCACCTGGCTCGGCCTCGACTGGGACGAGGGCATCGACGTCGGCGGGCCGCACACTCCGTACCGCCAGTCGCTCCGCGGCGAGATCTACACCACCGTCGTCGAGCGCCTGAAGGCCTCCGGTCACGTGTACGAGAGCTTCTCGACCGCCGAGGAGATCGACGCGCGCAACGAGGCGGCGGGCCGTCCGAAGCAGTTCGGCTACGACAACTTCGACCGCGACCTCACCGACGAGCAGCGGGCGGCGTTCCGGGCCGAGGGCCGCCAGCCGGCGCTGCGCCTGCGCGTGCCCGACGACGTCGACTTCGGCTTCGACGACCTCGTGCGCGGCCGCATCGACTTCCCGGCGGGCTCGACGACCGACTTCGTCGTCGTGCGGCCGAACGGTGCCCCGCTCTATACGCTCGTGAACCCGGTCGACGACGCGCTCATGGGCATCACGCATGTGCTCCGCGGCGAAGACCTGCTGAGCTCGACGCCCCGCCAGATCGCGCTCTACCACGCGCTCATCGACATCGGGCTCACCACGTTCGTGCCGCGCTTCGGGCACCTGCCGTACGTCATGGGCGAGGGCAACAAGAAGCTCTCCAAGCGCGACCCCGAGTCGAACCTGTTCCACCACCGCGACCGCGGGTTCATCCCCGAGGGCCTCGTGAACTACCTGGCGCTGCTCGGCTGGGGCTTCTCGGCCGACCGCGACGTCTTCAGCCGCGACGAGTTCGTCGCCGCGTTCGACGTCGAGAACGTCAACCCGAACCCCGCCCGCTTCGACCTCAAGAAGGCCGAAGCGATCAACGGCGACCACCTGCGCCAGCTCGGCGTCGCCGACTTCGCGCACCGCACGGTGCCGTACCTCCAGGCGGCCGGTATCGTAGACACGCCCATCTCGCCCGCGCAGGAGGCCGTGCTCGCCGAGGCCGCACCGCTCGTACAGGAGCGCATCGGCCTGCTCGGCGAGGCGCCCGGCATGCTGGGCTTCCTGTTCACGGATGCCGCGGGCCTCGAGTTCGACGAAGCCGCGGTCGGATCCCTGCCCGCCGACGCGCCCGCCGTGCTCGCGGCGGCGCGCGAGGCGCTCGAGCGAATCCCCGGCGAGTCGTGGACGCACACCGAGATCGAGGAGGCGCTGCGCGACGCGATCGTCGACGGGCTCGGGCTCAAGCCGCGCGTCGCCTTCGGTCCGGTGCGCGTCGCGATCTCGGGGCGGCGCGTCTCGCCGCCGCTGTTCGAGTCCATGCAGATCCTCGGCCGCGTCGACTCGCTCGACCGCATCGACCGCCTCGCGGGGCTCCTCGGGTGACCGCCTGCGGGCGCGCCGGCGACGGCGCGCCCGGGCCCCCACGCCGTTTTGGCGAGCGTCGGCCCGTAGGCTAGAGTTACATGTCGGCCCGGGAACCTCGGTTCAGGGCCATTGGGGTATGGTGTAATTGGCAACACGGCTGATTCTGGTTCAGTTGTTCTTGGTTCGAGTCCAGGTACCCCAGCAGTGAGAAACCCCCGGTCAGCCGGGGGTTTTCGTGTTTTCGCGGTTTGGGATGCGCGTGTCTGATTCCCGCTAGTCCCGGCTTTCGATATCGGTGGTGAGGACTCTCGCCCGGAATTCCAGGGTTCTCAGCACGATCGCGGTCGCGAAGTCTGGGAGGACATGATTCAGGACGGATTGTTCCTGGTTCGACTAGAAACCCCGCAGGTAGTCCTCCATGTCGAACGGCGGGAACTTCATTTCGTAGCGTGCGCGACGGATGTGTCGGGTGGACCTTCGAGACGAGTTCGCGCTGGGTGACCACCACGTGCGTCGCGCGCCAGCACCAGCATTGACCTCGGGGCGTCTCGGCGGCGCCTCACGACGCTGTCGGAACGAGGGCTGTCAAGAATGAGGTCAGCAACGGGGAGAGTACCCCGAGAATGGCGATCGGGCGTCTGACGTATGAGCGGTCTATACCGACGCGCACGATGAGCCGCTCTCGTGCGGCCGCGCCCGGCTCATCAGGAATACCTGAGGCGGTGTCCGGTACCGCGCGGCTCACGAGTTCGAATCCCGCGTCACGCCATCCGACCAGCACGGGGATCAAGATCGCGGCGAGGATGACCATGAAGAACACCCCATAGCCGACCACCTCCCATTGGGTGAAGGATTCCGGGGGAACTCCCGCCTCGATCGAGACGTTTCGCATGAAGGCCGTGTTGATGACCAGTGTCGAGAGGATCAGCCCGAGGGCGAGACTCGCGCGTTCTGTCGCCTGCCACACGGCATCGAGTTCGCGGATCGGCGCGAGAACACTGTCCGTGCCCTCGCTCGAGAGGAGGTCGGACCGCAGCGATCGCACCCGCTCATCGGTGATCCATAGCAAGAGCAGCCAGGGTGCCGCGGCGATCCAGCCGAGGACGGTGAGAATGCGCACGATCGTGATCACAGCCGGATTTCCGACGTTCCTGCCCATCTCTGCGGTGAGGAGAAGCAGGAAGGTCGTCGCGGCGGCCGCGAGTGAAAGGAGAAGGATCACTGCACCGATGACCCACCACACGCCGGGTCGCCAAGGCACGTCAAGGCGCTTCAGTCGGCCGACGCCGTCGATGAATACGAACGCCCAGGCCAGCAGTCCGATCGTCGCTGACGTTGCCCAGACTGCGAAGGCTCCGCCGGTCGACTCTCGGTCGCTCGCGCCCGCTTCGACCGCGAGCATGAGTATGAAGATCACCAGTGCGACGAAGACGGTCACCGCCGCGCGGACGACTGGCACGAGGTTGAGCGAAGGACGGCCCATCATTCTCCGTTCGACCGTGAAGGTGCATTCGCGGCGATGTGCGCAGGATCGGAACATCGGCTGATGCCGCCTTCGACGTTGCCTCCCTTAGGTTGCCTCGGCGACGCGCCGGCCGGACACGTAAGTCCCCGTTGGGTGAGCCCGTGTTCAGTTGCAGCCGAGCACGCCTTGGATGGCGTTGCTGTGGGCGTTCATCACAGCGGCCTGGGCCGCGGTGATGCCTTGGCCGGTCTTTGCGCGGACTTCGTTGTCGAACGCACCGAGCTTGCCGCACGCAGCCTGGGTGTGGCCGCGCCTGCAATCGCGTTCGGCACCTCTGAGCTTGGTGGTGAGGCTGTTCTCGAGTCCCTGCTGGAGGTTGAGCGTGGTGACGTAATCCGCGAGCGCGCCGAGATGCTCGCAGGCATCGGCCTGCAGCGCGGTGACGTCCCGCTGCGCGATGTTATTGTCGTTCGGGACGAGGCGCCAGTGCGCGATCGACCCGGTGATGGTGTCGGCGTTGCTGGAGTCGCCGGTGGCCGCTGCACTCGCCAGGAGCGAGACCTGGCCGGCTGCCGCAGGCGACCATGAGAACGGCCCGATCACGGTGTCGCCGCCCGACGCGATCGGTCCGCTGGCTGCCAGCTGAGCCGTCGTCGCGGGCATCCAGTCGGTCGGCCATTCGAGGCCGCCCGCCGTTTGGGCGGTGAACAGCTTGACAGTGGGGTCGACTGCCGTGCTAGTGCCACGGTTGTGGACACGGACGTAGCAATAGGACGGGAAGCCGGCGAGCGGGTCCTCGTGGCTGGTGCCGCTGTCGGGGAAGTGACGGTTCCAGATGTCCGCGGTCGCGGCGAACTTGGCGTCGGACAGGTGTGGCAGGTACGTGCCGGCGCGGCCGTCGTCGATATAGACATCCACGGCAGGCGGGGCGCCCGGGTCGGTTGTCGACGCGCCGACGGGCCGGAACAGTCCCTGCTGCTCGAACGACCACCGGATCACCTTGTGATACGCGCCGCCGTGCAGGCCCTCTGTCGTCCAGTCGAACGCGTCCGTCGCCATCAGCCGGTCACACCAGTCGTCCGGCGACGCGGGATTGGTCATCGGCGTGAGGTCACCGACGGCACGCAAGACAAGATAGGTGACCACCCGAGAGGCGAGACGGCGCCGATCGAGGTCGGCCGAGTCGCCCCCGATGGAGCGGTAGATCCGGAAGTGGCACGTGGCGAGAATCTGCTCACTGTCGTAGCCACCGTTGTCGTTCGGGCCACCCCAGCCCCAGTCGTCAGCGACGGCGCGGTTCATCCATCGAATCGGGCGGAACGGTTTGTAGCGGAAGCGCTCCACCATGCCGAGCTCGCGCAGCAGCGATTCCGGGTCGCTCTGCACCCCCGCCAACCCGTCGCCCGCGCTGTGGGAGAAGCCGAAGTTGGGCGAGTCGACGTGATCCCAGAGGATCCCGTGGCCGCCGATCTCGTGCCAGTGGACATACTTGTCGACTGCCCGGCCTAGCGGGTTCGCCAGGTCACCCAAGCTGGCAAGGCAATAGCCCACAAGTCCGATCCCGTCTCCCTGCGCGTCGCCGGCGCAGAAGGCGTTGATCTCGATCCCGTTGGGGTCGCCGGCGCTGGCCCGGTGATCAACGTGAACGGGGAACGTCGTCCCGTTGAAATAGCTGTTCCGGTCGAAGCCAAGGCTCACCACCGTCGCGAAGAAACCGCTCGCGTGATAGTAAGCGCTCACCGCCGCGAAATCGTCGGTCCGGGCGTGGTAGTCGAAATCAGTGCCCGTCGCCTCGGTCGGCGGAGCGATCGCTGGCGCGTCGTCGTCTGACACCATCACGTGGGCACCCACGAGTGACTGAACCCCCGCAACTGGCCCACCAAGGTGATCGAGGGGCACGTCGTCGCGGAGCGCATCCAACGTGCCATTCGGCTGATCGGCAGTGTTCGTGAGGTCGCCGGTCGACGTAATGGGATCGAGGGTGAACACCAGCCCATTGATCCCGGCAATCAGGGCCCGGAGCCAGAGCACCGTGTTCGTCTCCACCTCGATGAGCGCGCGCCAGTTCAGCATGTCGAGGCCGCCGTAGGGGAGCGTGAACACGACCTCGCTGACGAGGTAGTCGCCTCCGGGTTGGATCGTGTCCGGCACCGGCGGCAATGGGATGGTGAGTTCGACGTCGTCGGTCTCGAGGTCGACCTGCGTGCCCTCGTAGTCCGAAGGGGCCTTCGGCTGCCGCGCCGCCGGGTCATACCGGTAGACGTAGAACCGGCTCTGATTCACCCGGAGGCGAGACGCATCTGGGGTCGAACTGTCGTCCTCTCCCGCCTGCTCATCCGTGAGCCCGAGCGCGGCACGGACCAGGTCGTCGGACGAAGTCGGCGCCGCCTCGGCATCGGCATCATCGCTGCGCCGCTGAGCCACCTCGGACAGCTCACGGTGGCGGTCGACCGCCTCTGCCGAGGGCAGCTCCGCGCTGATATCGGCGATGCTCGTGCTCGTGCTCTCGACCACTTGGGCAGGGCGGTCGCCTTTCACGGTGACGGTGATGCCGGTCCGCCAGACCGGCACGCCCAGGTGCGTCTGTGCGAACGCGATGGTGGAGCTGTCGAACTGCCGCTTCTCCTCGACCAACCGGTAGGAGCTTCCCTCCTCATGCGGTTCGGTGTACGACACCGGTTCTTCTAGGTGGTCCAGCGAGGCGTCGGCCGTCTCCAGGCCGCCTATCCGTGCGCGGAGGTATTCGATGGCCGCGTTACGTGGACTTCCCTCGGTCGGGTGCCAGTGCTCATCGATGTGAAGGACATGACGGACCTTGCCCTCGTCATCAATCGCCACCTGCGCGTGCAGCTCTGGTTGGTGATGGATGTCCATGGCTCATACCTGCTTCCCCTGAGCAGTGATGGAAGCAGCGATGGACGCTGGCAACGCTACGGCCAGGCATTCTCAAGCCGGGCGCTGACCCGTTAGCCACTACGTCCCCAGTGTCCAGGCTAGATCGCCACTCTTCACGGCAGTCGCTACCCCGGGTCTACTCGCAATCTGGTTCGCGCGCAGTCCGCTCTTTGACGGACTGACCCAGAGTCGGTTCCGGTTTCAGTCGGCCGACCGTGGATGCTCGCTAACAGGAACCTGCTCGGAGAAGAACCGCCCGCAGGGGGCCACCTGCCGAATACGCTCCGCCATAGCGTGGACGGAGACCGACGATGGCGCAGGATCCCGCATGGACGCGCGATATCGACCGCTGGAGCGCGCGCGGCGGAGCGCGTCCGTAAGCCAGGCTGAACTCGATGCGGCTAAGTCGAGCACCACGGCGCGTCGCAGGGGCGGAACGCCAGAACGGCGATCAGCGTGCGCTTACAGCAGCGGCCATACCGGGGAATGACATTTCAGTTTCAATTGAAGATCCGGTGTCGGCAGTTGAGTCCGCAGTTGTCGACGACGCTCGCGAATGAAACGCAAGACGATTGGAAAAGTGAGGCGGACGACCCTCATCGACTGCTCGGAATCCTTCTCCCGGTGCGCCGCCTCAGCGATCGACAGTTGCCGGCGAGCACCGAGAGCACGATCCGCAGATTCTTCTCCGCCGGGATCGATGGAAGTCTACCTATGTTCAATTCTCTGATCTGGACTCAACAAACAGCCCTTCCACAAAGTCTGAAGTGCGACGGAGCCCACTCAGCCAGGCACCGGGCCACGAGGGATACGCGAAGACGGGACAGACCGCGGCCGCTGCCGGCGGGATACCAGCGAGATGACGTTGTCCCAGGAGACAGCGAGATCTTCGTACGCCCAGCCCCGCCCGACCGCATTGATCTCGCCGCCGGACTCTGTTGCCTCGCAGACCGCCGTCACCAGTGAGGAACGGTCGTAGGGCTTCCAATATGCGCGGATCGTGCGCTCAACTCTCCCGCTGTAGTTCGTCTAACGTCCCGGTGCTCGAGGTTGCCAGCGTAAGAGCCAAGCCCACAATCCATGTCGACCTTCCGATCGCCCGCCAGTCGCCACAGCACAGTGATGAGCATTAGTCTGCCCCTGCCAGGTTAGTTGTCACGCGACTGGGATGAACCGCCGCAGTTTCGACACTTGACTAAGAAAGTCACCACGGAGTCCGCGCCCGCCCGTGTGGTGTCGCCGGTACCGCAGCAGGCGCCTGCGTCTGGATCGGCGCGCGGGGCGGAGGTCGCTGTAGTCGGGAACAGCGCAGTGCCCGGCGAGTGCATGGAAGATCTCGCTTGCTACGGCCCGTTTCAGGGCACGGAACACTGCTGTCGTCGTCCATCCTTTCGCGATGCGGGCGTCGAGTTCACCCGTCCCACGTCGGGGCATGCGCTGACCGCACTCGGGCCGGCCGCCCGTGCGGCCAGAGTGCGGGGCGAAGCGCATCTGCGATCGCCTGGTGGAATTGCCGGGTGATTCCGGCGCGGCGGAAGATGGCGTCGAAGGCGTGGAACGCGCCGGGCACTTCGAGGACGTCGACGGCCACGCCCGCGTCGCGGAGGCGGGCGGCATAGGCGAGGTCTTCGTCGTGGAACAGGTCGAGGGTTCCGACTCCGATCCACGCCGGTGGCAGCCCGGTGAGGTCGGTGCGGCGTGCGGGAACCAAGTAGGGCGCGACGGTGGCACTGCCCGCGGGTGCGCGGAGATAGGACTCCCAGCCGAAACGGTTGCTGGAAGGGGGCCAGATGCGCAGGTGCCGGGTGTCGATGTCGGTGCGCAGCGCCGTCCGGTCGTCGAGCATCGGATATTCGAGCACCTGGAACACGGGTTCGGGTGCGTGAGCGTCGTGGAGTCGCTGGGTGAGCGCTGCGGCCAGACCGCCTCCGGCGCTTGCGCCACCGATGGCGACCCGGTGCGCATCGATGCCGAACTCGCCGGCTCGCCTGTGAATCTCGTGCCAGCCGCTGTAGAGGTCGTCGAGTGCGGCGGGGGCGGGATGCTCTGGCGCGAGCCGGTAGGAGGCGGCGATGACGACGATGCCGAGACGGCTGGCAAGGCCGGCGCTGAACGCGTCGTCCTGTTGCGGAGTACCCATCACGAGCCCACCGCCGTGAATCCAGAAGAAGGCAGGCGCCGATCCGGGTGCAGCGTCCGGCCTGTAGACGCGGTATGGAAGTTCGCCCGCCGCTGTCTGCACGAGCACTGTCGAGACGTCGACATCCGGCGGTGGGGTCATGGCGCGCGGCGGCCTGCGGAACAGGCGCAGAGTGCGACGAGAGACACCGCCGCGAGGAATCCAACGTGCCGCGCGCAAGTCAGGGTGGAACGGTTCCGGCTTGGTCATCATGCGCCGACCCCCTCAAGCGACACGGCATCCCGCCGGTAGCTGCCGTGTCGAACGTCGTCGAGGAGCGAACCGCGGGACGGTGCCCAATCGAACGTCCATCCAGCGAGCTCCGCCTCCGCGGCCTGGTCGGACGTTGTGCCGTCGAACGCCGCATGCACCACGGCATCCACCCTCTCCGCCGCTGCTCGCAGCCCATCGGTGTCCGTCAGCGAACCGGTCACAGCGGTCGCGCCGGCGTGAGCAAGCTGCTCCGCACCGGCCGCTGTCCTGGACAGCGCTTCGACCGCGTGCCCTTCGGCGAGAAGCCGCTCAAGGAGTACCGAGCCCACATAGCCTGTACCACCCGTGAGGAAGATCCTCATTTCCATCCCATCTACGCGGGCACCGTGCCCGCGCAGGATCGACGGTAAACTCTCACGCCAACGTCAAGGTCAACCCGAGATCGAGGACACCATGAGGATCGGCGAGTTGAGCAACCAGACCGGTGCGAGTGCGCGCGCCATCCGCTACTACGAACAGACCGGCCTCCTGACGTCCCAGCGACAGGCGAACGGGTACCGCGAGTTCGACGATTCCGCCATCCAGACGGTCACCACGATCCGCACCCTGTTCGACCTCGGCTTCCCCTCCGAACTCGTCGCCCGCGTGCTTCCCTGCACCGGAGAAGCAGGCCCCATCGCTGACGAATGCGGCGCACTGATGCAGCGGGTCGCCGAGATACGGGACGAGATGGATACCAAGGCCCGCCGCCTCGACGCCACCCGCGATCAACTCACCCATTTCCTCAACACCGGGAATGGGTCTGCCCGATGAACGGTGTTTCTGGGCCGGCGGTCGGGACGGCTCAGGATCCCGGGTTCGCGCGGCGCTCGAGGGCTTCGATGACGGTCTCGGCGATGTCGATGTCGTAGAGCCGCTCGACGCTCTGGAACCCGCCGGGGCTCTCCGCGTTGATCTCCACCACCTTGCTGCCGATCACGTCGATGCCCACGAGGAACATGCCGTCGGCGACGAGCTTGTCGCCGATCGCCTCGATGATGCCGAGCTCGGCCTCACCGACCTCGAGGGGCACGGACCGACCGCCGGCGCTGATGTTGGCGCGCGGGTCGTTGCCGGTGGGCACGCGTCGGAAGGCGGCCACTCTGCCGTCGCGCTCGAGGAGGCGCCCCTCCAGCAGGAAGATCCGGGCGTCGCCGTCCCTGGCTCCGTCGATGAACTCCTGGATGATCGCGTAGCCGTCCTGCAGGACCGCCTCAGTCATCTGGGCGAGGTTGGTCTCTTCCGGGCCCTCGATCATGAAGACGTTGCGGCCCTTGGCCCCGTACAGCGGCTTGAGGACGCAGTGGCCGACCTCATCGACGAACCGCTCGATCGCCTCCGGATGCCGTGTCACCAGCGACCGAGGTCGGACCTTCTCGGGGAACTCCTCGAGGTAGAGCTTGCTGGTCGCCCGATGAAGGGTGTTCGGGTCGTTGACCACCGTCACGCCTCGGTCCGCGAGCATGCGTCCGAAGACGATGCCCATCGGGCTGGCCCACGGGCGCTCCTGCAGGTCGTCGATCGACTCGTTGCGCAGGACGAGCGCATCGAGGTCGTCCATGACGATCCGTTCGGCGTCGCGCGCCTTGATGCGCTCCATGAAGCTCGCGAGGGTGTCGTCGCTCTTCCACCTCGCGGCGCGAGCCCTGGCCGCGAACAGGCCGTCGCTGCTGCCGAACTCGAGGTCCCCGACGCCGACATACCAGGTCTGGTGCCCGCGCCTGGCCGCGGCCCTGGCGAGTCGGGTGGTCGCGTATTCGTCGATCTCGGTCTCGACGTCGTTGACCAGGAATGCGAGCCTTATGCCGCCACTCCTCCCTCGTAGAGATCGGTGACCGTCGCGCCCTCGCGCAGCCGCGCCAGGCGCTCCTGTGCGCCGGGCACGTCCAGCCAGCGTGGCCGAACCCATGGCGGATGGAGCACCTCGCGGTCGAGCAGGTCCTGCACCAGGGGGATGTGGTCCAACGCCAGCTTGCCGACGAGCAGGACGTCGAGGCGGCTGCCCTCGGCGAGGGCGTCGAGGATCCGCGTGATTCCACGCAAGTAGATCGCGTCCTTCACCGAACCGCCCCCGACGACGACCCGGATGGCGATCGACCACGCAGTCCGTGCCGGTATGCGGTGGTCGGCCCGCAGCGACTCGAAGATGTCCCGGAAGCCGGCGCCGTCGAGCATCTTGCCGACCGCGACCACTCGCGCCGCGAGCACGCGCAACCGCCGCGGGTCCAACCCGCCCGTCAGGTACTCGGCGAGCACGGCGAGGCCCTCCTGGGTCTCGTCGTAGCCGGGCAGGCCGATGGTCAGCAACGTCAGTGGTTGCCGGGCGCCGTTCTGGTACGTGACCACGTGGGTGCCGACCTCGTGGTGCAGCAACGGCTCGACCCGGTCGGCACGGAAGGCGGCAGACTCCGGGATGAGCAGGCGGCCGAAGGAGACCATCAGCTCGGAGATGTCGTCCCGTACCTCGACGCGGACCGGGAAGTCCGGGTACACGGCGCGGTAGCGCTCGAACTCCGCACGGGCCGCGTCGGCGAACGCCCCGGCCGTGACGGTCTGAGTGCTGGGCGCCTGCCAAGGGATCGTCTCGAGCAGCTCCTCCGCGGCCGCCGCCAGCGGAGCGGCCACCGTTCCGTAGAGCTGGAGTGACCCGTACAGGAACCGTGAAGTATCGCGGTCCTCCAACGCGGTGATCTGCCGGGCGATCTCGTCCCGCTTCGCCCGGAAGAGCGTGTGCAGCGCCGGGTCGTCCACGTTCTCGATCTCGAGGTCGTACAGGTCACGCTGGGCCAGGTCCGGGTCGAAGTCCAACGGCCGCAACCGCAATGTGGGAGTCGTGCCGAAGTCACCGCGTTCGAAGTCCGCCCACGCCTCCGCCGCGTTGAGTGGCGTGACGTTGACGAGCAGGTTCACGCGGCGCTCGATCTCGGTGAGCCGGGCGTCGATCGCGAGTGCGGGCGCCAGCTGCTCCGTCGGCGATGACATGGCCCGAACATACCCATGGGTCGTAGGCCGAACTCAACCCCTTGCGCCGTCCGCGCCTTCTTCGTACCGGACGCGGCTCGCGCCGCGTCGTTGAAACAGCGTGCGAGGGAGAGCACGCCGGACCGGCTCAGGAAGCTGAACGTCGTGATCGACGAGACCTGCCGCGTCGGCGGCGCGCGGAACGATTGGACCGACTGGCGCGGGCCTACGGGTCCTAGCGGGGTCCATCCGCGTCACACGGCGGTGCACTCGGCACGGGCCTGAGGTCGGACGAAGCGATCCGCGCCGCGGCATTCTCGAAACGCGAAGAGGAGCGCCGCGGCGGGTCCACTCACGTCGCCGAGCCCACTCGTTCCGGAGCCCGCCCGCCGATGCCCGGCGACGTATCGTGGAAGACGGATGCCCGTCGCCGCGAGGAGGTCGAGGATGAGCGAGGATCCCCAGCGCGCGGCGTGGCAGTATCGGCACGACCGTCTCGCCCGTGAGGAGGCGCTCGCCCGCGGCGAGGAACCCGACGCAGCCGAGATCCCGCCCGATGCAGCCCGCTGGTCCACGGCGGCCGAGCGGGCGGCGTACGTCGAGAACGTGATCCAGCAGGCCATCCGGCGCGGCGAGTTCGACGACCTCCCCGGCGCGGGAAAGCCGCTCGAGGGGCTGACGGGTCGGTACGACGCGGATTGGTGGATCCGTCGCAAGATCGAGCGCGAGCAGCTGACCGGACTGGGGCCGCCAGCGCTCACCCTGCGCGTCGAGCACGCCGAGTTCGAGGCGCGACTGGACCGGATGCAGCGCGAATCCGAGGTCCGCGAGGCGGTCGAGGACTTCAACCGGCGCGTGATCGAGGCGCGCCGACAGCTGCTGGGCGGGCCGCCCGTCGTGACACCGACCCGGGATGTCGACGGCGAGGTCCGTGCATGGCGTGAGCGCCGCGACGATCGACGGCGCGGGGCCGAGGAAGCGCGAGAGCGTCCGGATGCGCAGACGTCCCGCTCCCGGTGGTGGCGGCGCCGAGGGTGAGAAGCGATCGGCGGCCCGCGGTCAGGTCGACGACCGGATCACCGGGACCCGCTCGCCACGGGGTCCCGGTACACCGCTGGTCGGGCGCTCTGTGCGTGATACCGGCGTTCCTCGCCGGCGTGGTCGGCTCCTCGCGCCCGGCCGACGGTCATGCGCGGCCGAGCTCACTCTCTGCATGCCGGAGCGTACGGCCGGGCGCCCAACAGTTCCGCCCACTCCTGCACGGTGAGTACTCGCCCCGCTACCCGGCACGCTCGTTCCTCCCAGACCGCGGGTTCGGCGACGACCACCTGCGTGCTGCCGTCGAAGCGTTCGACCGCGACGGTGCGTTCGGTGAACTCATTGAACGCGCCCAGCCGTACGAGCCGTTCGATGCGGAAATCCGCCGACCAGTCGCCCAGGTCCCAGGTGATGATCGCGCCATCCGCTCCGGCAGTCACCAGCTCGCCGGTGGGCCCGAACTCGACTGCGGTGACCGCACCGTCATGTTCGCGGAGCATCTCCACGATGTCGCCCGTGTCGGTCTCAGCCACCACGATGGCAGTGCCGGCGGCGATGGCGAGCTGGACACCGTCCGGACTGAAGTCGGCTGCGGTGGGAAGGAACGCCAGCGGGACGGGGACGGATGTCGAGGTGGACGTGTCGATGATCCGCACCGCGAGCAGGCCATCTCGGACCGCGATCCGTCGGCCGTCCGGGCTGGCGGCGAGAAGCCCGTCGCCGCCGAATCGACCGAGCTCCCTGCCCGAGGAAGTCTCGAACACGACGGTCGGTCCGAAGCCGCTGACGTAGAGCCGCGATCCATCCGGAGAGAACTTCACCGCACCGAGACGCTCGCCGAGCACGGACGGGGTGCTCGGATCGGAACTCCTCACGTCCAGATCGAGGAGTATCGGGGCGGTCAGGTCCTGAGCGCCGACACGCCAGATGGCGACGTCCGGCGACGAATCGGACCACGGTGTCGTCGCGACCGCCGCGAACAGGGATCCGTCGACCGAGTACTCGACGTCGATCGCCGATCCGACCATGCCCTCATACGTCGTCAACCCGGACCGACCCGAGTTCGCGATGTCGAGCATTCCCAATCGCGGGCGACCGCATTGGGTACCGGCGCAGGCGATCTCGCTGAATGCGACGGCGCCCGAGAGCGGTTCGACCGCCGCGGTCAGCACCGTCGCGGCGAACGGCGAGTACTCACCGACCTGTGATCGCCGGCCGAGATCGAACAGCCGCAGATCCTCGTCGCCGTCGATCACCGAGGCCAGCGTCCCGTCCTCCCCGAGCGACATGCTCACGACTCCCACTCCAGCGTCCGGGATGCGAACGACGCTCGTGGCGCGGGGGGCGCGCGAGTAGACGCGCACGAGGTTCACCCGCGTTTCGGAACTGTCCCAGAGCTGGATGGCCTCGACGGCCAGCAGCAGCGCTCGATCGAGGTCCGGCTCCTCGAGCGCGAGCGCTGCGACCCGGCGAGCCTCCGCAACCGTCGCGCGCTCGTCTGCGAGGTTCGCCTGGAAGCCCGCGACGAGACCGGATGCGACCGCGACGATCGCCAGACCGACAGCGCCGGCGGACACCCAAGTGAGTCGGCGCACCATGCGTCGCTCCTTGTGCAGCTGATCCTGGGCGGCCGCGAGCCCTGCTGTCTCATGCGCGGCGGAGGCCTCGAGGAAGTCCCGCTCGATCGCCGTGAGTGCCGGCCCCACCGCGTCCCGCCAGTGCTGGGACGCGGTCAGTCGGGCACCGCGATAGAGCTCACTCTCCGGTCGTCCCATCGCATCCCAAGCGCTGGCCGAAGCCGCCAGGTGCCGCATGATGCGCTGGCCCTCCACGTCGTCGGCGAGCCATTCCTTGAGCCGTGGCCACTCTCGCGCGAGCGCCTCGTGGGAGAGCTGCACCGAGTCCGCATCGGTCGTGAGGAGGCGTGCATCGACCAGCCGATCGATGATCTCCGCATGGGCATCGTCGATCGCGACGCGGGAGCGTTCCACGCGGCGAGCGACGACGGCGCCGTCGGCGGAGGCTTCCACGAGCCGAAGGAGGATGTCGCGCAGTCGGCGGGCGCCGTCGGCCGGGAGGGTGGCGAACACCTCTTCCGCGGTCTTCGCGACGGCACCGTCGATCTCACCGGATTCCCGGTAGCCGTCGACGGTCATGACGCGCCCCTCACGACGCGACCACACCTGACGCAGGGCGTGAGAGAGCAATGGGAGCGTTCGGCCGTCGGCGTCGCGCACGAGGATCTCGACGAGGCCCGGTTCCAGAATGAGCCCCGCCTGCTCCGCGGGCTTCTCGATCACGGCGCGGAGTCCGTCTTGCCCGAGCGCGGTGAGCATGAGCAGGTGCGATTGGATGAGTCCTGGGAAGCCTTCATGCTCTGCGAGGTCTCCGAGACGGTCGGCGCGGATCGCGATGATGATCGTGCAGCGCGAGACCGCCTGCGAGAGGACGGAGAAGAATTCCCGGGTTTCGACGGGATCTCCGGCGGCGAGCGCCTGCTCGCATTGGTCGACGATGAGGAGCGACTCCCCGGCCACGAGATCGAGATCCCGAAGCGCGTCGATGGGATGCTCGCCCGGTGTCACGATCGTGACCTTCCTGCCCTGCGCGATGAAGTGGGCACCGATGCCGGCACTCACGAACGAGGACTTGCCGACTCCGGAGGAGCCCGCGACGAGCAGCACGCCGTGCTCCTCGAGCGCCGCCAGCGCCTCGGACGTTTCCCTCTCGCGGCCGAAGTACCGTTCGGCATCCCCGACGCCCGCGGGCGGCAGGCCGAAGTACGGGCACTCACGGCTCGCGGCGCGGAATGTCCGATCGGACAGGAGGGCGGGATCTTGTCGCAGGATCGCCTGCTCCAGTTCGGCAAGTTCCACGCACGGGTCCAGTCCGAGCTCGGAAGCGAGGAGGCCCCGCGCCGTGCGCACGGTCTCGATCGCCTCGGCTTGTCGACCTTGGCGATACTGCGCCAAGCTCAGGACCACCCAGCGCCGCTCCCGCAACGGCGCCTCAGCAACGCGGGCGCGCGCCATTGCGGCAACCTCGCGAACCTCGCCCGACTGGAGCCGCGCGTCCAGGATCTGGTCCTCGACCCCGAGACGCATCTCCGCGAGACGACCCGACGCGATCCGCGCAGGGTGCCAATCGAGCAGGTCGACGAAGGCCTCGCCTCGCCACAGGGCGAGCGCTTCCGAGAACGTGTGTGCCGCGCGCTCGGGCTCACCGAGCTCGAGCTGCTGCGTTCCGCGCCTGACGAGCTCCTCGAACCGCTCGGCATCGACCTCCACGGACTTCTCGTCCAATCGGTAGCCGAGGGGAGTCGTCTCGATCTGAACGGGGGCGACGAGCCGACGCAATCGCATGATGCATCCCTGAACGACCTTCGGCCACGAAGCCGGCAGTTCGTCACCCCAGAGCGCTGCCGCGATGGACTCGGCCGGCAGTGGTTCACCCAGTCGGACCGTGAGCGCACCCATCACCGCACGATCACGCGGAGCCAGCGAAATCCGACCGTCGTCGAGTGTCAGCGTTCCGAGAACGCGCACCTCCATGACGCCACTGTCACCCCGACGCGGAGATCCGTCAAGACGCCTGGTACCGCACTGATACCGATTCGACCCGCGTCGGTACCCTGTTGATACCAGTGCGTCCTTCACTGAGCGAGCAGTCATCCGCTGCAGGTATCGAACGAAAGGACGTGACATGTGGACCTCTACTCGCGGTTCCCACCGCAGCTCCGCCGCGCACGCGCGTCGGGCGGGTCTCGTCGTCGTCGTGCTGGCGTGCATGGGCCTGTCGGCCTGTACCGCCGCCTCGGCGCCGCCCCCCGTATCGAGCGCTGCGGCTCCGGTGGTCGCACCGCTGCCCGACAGCGGCGAGCTCGACGCCGGCACCTACCTCGTCACCGGGTTCACGGTGCCCTTCGAGATCACCGTCCCGGATGGCTGGCAGTCGTTCGGCTGGGGAGTCCTGAAGGAGGAAGCGGGTGAATGGGCCGTTTTCGTCAATTTTCTCAGGCCGCTCTACGTGCCACCGGACGGCTGCACGTGGGAGGGCACGCTCGTCGAGATCGAACCGACCCCTGGAGCCTTCGTCGAGGCGATGGCGGCGCAGACTTCGACGGTGACCACGCCCGCCGTCGAGGTCACGATGGGCGACTTCTCCGGGCTCGAGTTCGACTACGCCGTCGAGAGCGGCGTGGACTTCACCGAGTGCGATCATGAGCGCCTCTGCCTCCACTCGGACATTCCCCAATGCGGCCGAGTGTACGAGCACGAGACCGAGCGGGAGACTGAGCGCGTCCTCGACGTGAACGGAGAGCTCGCACTGATCGCGGTGGGCGAATTCAGGCCGGTCGATCCCGACCTGACCGCTGAGGCGCGAGCGGTCTTCGATTCGATCGTGTTCGATACCGACGGGTGACCGGTGGAACTGCGCCACACCATGGAGGAGGGCTCGGGCGACGTCACCCCGACCCTCGGGCGGTGATGGCGAGCGTGGAGCCGGTGGGAGCAGGTGCGCCGGAATCGACGCCCGGTTCCCGTCGTTCCAGCGCGATCCGGCACCGGTGCGGGGAGACGAATGGATCGAGTCGATGAAGCGCGAGCGGCCCGTCGACCTGGCGCAGCACATCGCGAACGAGACCGGCGTGCATGGCGCACACGTTCGTTCGATCGGCGTCGATGAGGTCGTGGAAACGGCATGGCGTCAGGTCGATCGTCAGGGCTTCTTCGTCGATGACGGGTTCGAGGCCGACGTCATCGAGGTGTTCGTAGAGCACGTCGAGCTGTGCGTCGGCGTCGTCGTCGGCGTCGGGGACTCCGGTCGCCGAGCGCAGGAGCGTGCCGCGACGTCGTGCGGCAGCGACGCGTTCGCGCGCGGCGCTGTTCGACGCCGCGTCTCGCACCGGATGGAAGACCAGTGGCGGACGCCCGCGCCCGCCGGTCGGCCGAGGCTCGCCGCGGATGAGGCCCTCGACTTCGAGCACGCGCAGGTGATCGCGGGCGGTGTTCACCGGCATCGCGCATTCGTCTGCCAGCTCGTTCGCGCGGCGGCCCGGCTCACGCTGGATGGCGCGAAGGAGCCGCATGCGACTCGGCTGCGAGAGGCCGCGGAAATCTCCGACACGACGAGGCACATGGCGATCCTAGGCGAGGACGACCGGCAGGTGCCGAGGGGTCGATCCAGCACAGGCGCCTGCCCGACCCGAGGTCGACCGCGGCGATTTTCTCCGGTGCAACGGACTGGCGCGTCGGGTGACCGCGGCGCCAGACTCGAAGCGACGCGTCCGCGAACGGAAAGGAACACCATGCAGCTCTCAGAGGAGTCTGAAGCGATCGTCCGCGCCACCGCCGGGGTCGTCGCCGAGCACGCCGAGGCGATCACCCGTGAGTTCTACCCGGCGATGTTCGCCGCGCACCCGGAACTCCTGCGGGTCTTCAACCGAGCGAACCAGGCGATCGGCGAGCAGCCGAAGGCGCTTGCGGCCTCCGTCGTCGCGTTCGCGGTGCACCTGATCGATCCCGACGCACCCGACTTCACCCCGGTGATGCAGCGCATCGCGCACAAGCACGTGTCGCTCGGCATCAAGGCGCGGGACTACACGATCGTCGGAAAGTACCTGCTGGAGGCCGTCGGCACCGTCCTCGGCGACGCGGTCACCCCGGAGGTGCACAACGCCTGGGATGAGGTGTACTGGCTGTTCGGCGTCTCACTCGTCGCCGAGGAGGCCAAGCTCTACGCACTCGGTGGCACGGATCCCGAGCAGCCGTGGCGGCGGTATCGGGTCGTCGAACGGTTCGAGGAGGCCGACGACGTCTTCTCGCTGCTCATGGTTCCCGTCGACGGCGTGGTGCCCTCGCACCACACGGGGCAGTACGTCGCGATCGCGGTCGACCTTCCCGATGGATCCCGCCAGCCGCGCCAGTACACGATCTCGTCGGGCCCGCGCGGTGACTCGCTGCGCGTGACGATCAAGCGGGTGCGCGGCGTGGACGGGGCCCCCGACGGCCAGGTGTCGAACTGGCTCTACGAGAACGCGCAGCCCGGAGCCATCCTGGACGTCTCGCAGCCGGCGGGCGACGTCCTGCTCGACGAATCCGATGCCCCGCTCGTGCTCGTCTCGGCCGGCATCGGCATCACCCCGGTCGCCGCGATCCTCGAGGACCTCTCGCGTCGCCAGCCGCAGCGGACGGTGCGCCTGTTCCACGCCGACCGCAGCCACGACACGCACGCGCTCTACTCGTCACTCCGTCGCCAGGTGCTCGCGATGAGCGATGCCAAGGCGCAGAACTGGTACGAGGAGGCTGCGTCGGAGGCACCGACACTGCACCCCGCGCACTCGGGCTTCATGGATCTGAGCGCCGTCGAGTTGCCCAGCAACGCGACCGTCTTCATGTGCGGCCCGCTGCCGTTCATGCGGAGCATGCGCGAGACCCTCATCCATCGCGGCATCCCGAGCGAGCGGATCAACTACGAGGTGTTCGGCCCGGATCTCTGGGCGCAGAACCCGCCCACCGTCGCCGCGTGAATCCGGGCCGGGATGGCGTCGAGCACCGCGAGGCGGAGCTCGACGCCATCCCGGCCGGAAGCGCCGATCAGCCCGACTGCCCGCCGGGCGGGGTCGATGTCGAGGGCGTCCGGTCCGACTGATCGCCGTCGGAGCTCGCCGTCGAGGGCGTCCAGTCCGGTTCGCCGGTGGGGCCCTCGTCGGAGTCCGCTTGCGCGCCGGCCTGCGGCGCGGGTTCGCCTGTGGGCTGGGGGAGGTTGCCGAGGCGGTCGACCTGCTCGGTGAGGGCGTCCAGCACCGATCGCAACTGGATCTGCGCGACCTGGGCGTAGGTTCGCACGTACTCGATCTCGGGCACGGGCGGACCAGGCTGCGCCGGCATCGTCGCGGTCGCCTGGCTGGCACTGCTCTCGGCGCGCTCCAGGATCTCGCGATACTGGTTGCGAGCGGTCAGCACCAGGTCACGGGCGTACTGCTCGGCGTCGGCGACCGCCTTGTCGGCGATCAGCTGGGCCTGCGTGAGCAGGCCGACCGCACCTGCCGTGATCTCGTCCTCGGACTCGGGGCCCGATGTGCCGACCTTGGCGTTCTCGGCCCGGAGTGCGGAGAGCTCGTCTCGGACCCGCGACGCGGCGGTCTGGATCTCGCCGATGGCCTGCGAGAGCCGACCCATGAACGTGTCGATCTCGAGTCGGTCGTATGCGCCGCCCCGCATCTTCATCGTGAAGTCCACCGTGCGGGGGTCGGGCAGGCGGCTCACCGCGTCGGCCAGCGCATCCTCAGGTGCGGTGCCGCCGGGCGTGTCGGCAACGTGGTCGGGGGCGGTCCCGTTCTGCTCCATGCGTGGTCCCCTATTCGCTCTGCGGCAGCCCAGACTGCTGCGATTCATGGGTGTGGTGGTGCAGGTCGTGACTGTCCTCGTCGAGGGTCGCGAACTGCTCGAAGCGGACGTCCGTGTGCGCGATCCCGCCGGCCCGGAGACGGGAGACCGTGTGCCGCACCATCTCGGGTGAACCGCAGACGAGCGCGAGCAGCCCGTGCAACGGCCCGCCCTCGGCGGCGGCATCGCCGACCAGGCCCTTCCGGCCGGGGTAGCTGGGGTCGTCGGAGACCACCGGAGTGTAGGTGAACCACGGCCGGCCCGAGAGGTTCTGGAGCAGCCGATGCTCGTACAGGTTCCACGGCAACCGCGCCCCGTGGAACAGCCGGACCCGGGGAGCCCGGCCGGTCGACTGCCACTCCTGGTCGATCCGCTCCAAATGGGATCGAAGCGGAGCCAGGCCGGTGCCGCCGGCGACCATGATCAGGTCGCGATGCCGCTCCTCCTCGTTCAAGGTCAGCTCCTGACCCACGGGGGCACCGAGCCGGATCGTCTCGCCGACCTGGAGGGAGCGGACGATCGTGCTGCTGACCTGACCGCCGGCGACCATCTGGACGTGGAACTCGATCGTGCCATCGGCCCGCGGCGCGTTGGCCGGGCTGAGGTAGCGCCACAGCCGCGGCCGGGCCGGCACTTCCACGGCAATGGACTGGCCCGGAAGGAAGGGCAGCTCGGGCTGCGGGCGTACCTGGAGGACGGCGATCTCCATCCCTCGCCGCTCCACGGCGATCACCTCGCCGGCCCACGATGCCGGACTGGTCTCCTCGGATGCCTCAGCCGCCTGGACCATGACCGTGGCGATGATGCCGTAGGCCTCGGCCCAGTCCGCCGCGACCTCGTCCGTCCAACGCTCGCCCAGGAAGTGCTTCAGCGTCGCGAGCAGGGACGCGCCGACCGCGTTGTAGTGCGCCGCCACGACCTCGAAGCGCCGGTGATCGCGACCGAGCTGCTGGATGAAGTCGACCACCTCGTCGAGCTCGTCGACGCTCGACACGATCCGGCCGAGCGCACCGACGAGCCGATCGCGCTGCGTCGCCATCGACACCGGGAACATGCTCCGCAACTCCGGGTGGGACAGGAACAGGTGCGAATAGAAGAACAGGGGCACCTCGTCGCCGAGGCTCTGTGCGAGCGCCCACGTCTCCTTCAGTGCGGCGGTGTTCACGGCGTCACCCGCCCCGCCGCACCGTGGTCATTGCGCGCGTGGAGATCCGGCTGCGCGGCACGACTGGCATCCATGAGGTTCATCCAATCACTGGCAGCGCAGGGATCAAACCTCAATCGCCGAGTCCGGCCACGAGGGCCCGGGGTCTCGTCGCCGACGACGCGGTCGGAGGTCGCCGTGGGGACTTCCACGCGCTGCGCGCCGTTCCCGCGGCGGGCCGGGGACCGGCTGGACAACGGCCCGTCGCTGATGTTGCATGGAGTGCGAGGGACACGGGCCGAACCCCTCCGATCAGGTGCCGAGGGGGCGGATCGCAGGTTGGTCGGAGGTGGTCGATGGAGCCCCAGTTCCGGAACAAGCGCAGTCGCGACTTCCAGGAGACGCGGACGCCCGTGGGCGTCGTCGGCGGGCTCGTCGGCCTCGTCGCCGCGAGCGCGGCGGCGGCCACCCTGTTGACCGTCGCGATCACCCCGGCGATCGCCGCCGTCGGCGTCGCGACCTCCAGCACGATCTCGATGTTCGAGAACCTGCCCAGCTACCTCGAGATCGGCGAGCTCTCCGAGAAGAGCAACATCTACGCGACGCGTTCCGACGGCTCGGTCGTGCTGCTGGCGTCGTTCTACGACCAGAACCGCGTCGAGGTCGGCTGGGACCAGATCAACCAGTACGTCAAGGACGCGGCCATCGCCGGCGAGGATCCGCGGTTCTACGAGCACAGCGGGGTCGACCTGCAGGGCACCGTCCGCGCCGCGGCGACCACGGCGACCGGCCGTGAGACGCAGGGCGGTTCGTCGATCGCCCAGCAGTACGTGAAGAACGTTCGGGTGCAGGAGTGCGAGCGCGACGCGACGAGCATCGAGGAGCGCGACGGCTGCTACGACGCGGTGACCGAGACCACCATCGACCGCAAGCTGAAGGAGATGCGGCTCGCGATCGGCATCGAGAAGCGCTACACGAAGAGCGAGATCCTGCTCGGCTACCTCAACATCGCCGGCTTCGGCGGAACCGTGTACGGCATCGAGGCGGCGGCGAACTACTACTACAACACGTCGGCGGCGAACCTGACGCTGCCGCAGGCGGCCTCGCTCATGGCGATCGTCAACAACCCGGGCAAGTTCCGGCTCGACCAGCCGAACAGCGAGTCGAACGGCGCGGCGAACGGCTATGCCGCGAACACCGGCCGGCGCGACTACATCCTGCGCAGCATGCTCGAGGAGCGGAAGATCACGCAGGAGGAGTTCGATGCGGCGATCGCCACGCCCGTGCAGCCGGTGATCACCGAACCCAGCACCGGATGCCAGACCGCGGCCGGCAGCGCGTACTTCTGCGACTACGTCAAGAACATCCTGCAGAACGACCCGATCTTCGGCGAGGACGAGGCGACCCGGCTGCTGAACTTCCGCCGGGGCGGGTACGACGTGTACACGACGCTCGATCTCGACCTGCAGAACACCGCGGAGAACGCGATCGCCCGGCACGTGCCGCAGACCTTCCCCGGATGGGACGTGGGCGGCGTGATCTCGAGCGTCGAGGTCGGCACGGGGCGCGTGCTCGCGATGGCGCAGAACCGCACCTACAGCCAGGACCCGGCCGTGCTCGCGCAGGGTCCGCAGTTCACGAGCATCAACTACAACACCGACTTCGACTACGGCGGCTCCCGCGGATTCCAGCCCGGATCGTCGTACAAGGTCTTCACCCTTGCCGAATGGCTGAGCTCGGGGCGCGGACTCGGCGACCGCGCGGACTCCAGCCCGAAGAGCAACTGGGGCGTCTTCCAGGACAGCTGCCTCGGACCGCACTTCGCCGGCAACTGGAATCCGCGGAACGACGCGAACGAGTCGGGCGGCAACTACAGTGCGATGGAGTCCACGATCGGCTCGATCAACACCGGCTTCATCGGCATGGCCAAGCAGCTCGACCTCTGCAACATCCGCAAGCGCGCCGAGGCGTTCGGCGTGCACCGCGCCGACGGGAACCCGCTCGTGCAGGGGCCCTCGTCGGTGATCGGCACGAACGAGGTCGCGCCGCTCAGCATGGCGGTCGCGTTCGCCGGCATCGCCAACAACGGGCTGGCCTGCACTCCGGTCGCGATCGACCGGATCGTGGGCCGCGACGGCGAGGACGTCACGCCGCCGAAGACGACCTGTACGCAGGCGGTGAGCCCCGAGGTCGCCGCGGCGATGCACACGGCGCTCGGCGCGGTCATGACCAGCGGAACCGCACAGGCGTCCAACGCCGCCACCGTGCCGCGCGTGCCGCTCATCGGCAAGACCGGCACCACCGACGGCGCCAAGGACACCTGGATGGTCGGCGCGAGCTCCAGGGTCGCGACAGCGGTCGCGGTCGTCAGCGTGAACGGCGAGGCCAATCAGCGCGGGCTGCGCTTCCAGACGGGCCAAGCGGCGACAGCACGTCACCGGATGTGGCCCGAGGTGATGTCGGTCGCCGCGGCCAAGTACGGCGGGGCCGCCTTCACCCAGGCCGGCATGGGGCCGGTGAGCGGGCCGGGCGCCACGCCCGACGGCAGCGGGGCTGACGACGGCGATCAGGGCGTCGACCAGTCGCCGCCGGCCGACGTCGGCCCGGCCGAGCCTCCGCAGGATGCGGGCACCGGCACCGATGGCGGGGCGACCGACGGCGGCGGACCGGGCAACGGCAACGGGAACGGGAACGGGAACGGCGGACCCGGCGGCTGACCCGGTTCGATGACCGACTCGGATGGCGCGCCGCTCTGGTGAGCGACGCGCCATCGCGTCGTCGGCGTCGAGCGGCGGCGCTCAGGCGGTCGCCGTCGCGACCCGGCTGTGCCGGACGCGGTGCGCCGCCCACGCGGCCAGCGCAGCGAGGACGAGCGCGCCGAAGACGAGCATCCACGGCAGCAGTGCGCCGGGGGAGACGCCCTGCGCTCCCGCAGCCAGTTCCGCGGAGCCTGCGGCGAGCTGCCCGTTGCCGTCGCTGAGGTCGGCGGCGCCGTCCGAGAGCTCGGTCGCGCCGGAGGCCAGGACGATGCTGCCGTCGGCCAGCGTCTGCGTGCCCACCGCCAGGTCGGAGGATCCCGCGGCGAGCTCGTCGAGCCCGTCGGAGAGGCCGCGAGCACCGGCGGAGAGCGTCCCGGTGCCGATCGCGAGCTCGTCGGCCCCGGACGAGAGCCGCTCCGCGCCGGACGAGAGCCGCTCGGCGCCGGCCGCCAGCTCGGCCGAGCCGCTCGCGAGCTTCTGCGTGCCGGCGACGAGCTCGTCGACCTTCACGTCGAGCGTGGACGTCCCGCCGCGCAGGTTCGCGGCGCCGCTGCTGACCTCCGCCGCTCCCGCGGCGACGGATGCCGCGCCGTCCGCGACGCGCTTCGTGCCGGCCGCGAGCTCGGCCGTGCCCGAGGCGAGCCGCCCCGAACCGGCGGCGGCGTCGGCCGCACCCGCCGAGAGCGTCCCGGCGCCCCCGTGCACGATCGCGGCGCCCTCGCGGGCGGCGCGGACGCCCGGAGCCAGCACGGCGAGGCCGGCCCGCGTGGCCTCCGCGCCCGCGGCGACCGTGGTCGACCCGGCGGAGACCGCCCCGGCGGCGGTCGAGAGCCCGGTCGCGGAATCGCGGAGCGCCGCGGCCTGGGCGACCAGCTCGGCGTTCGCACCCGACGCCACCAGGGCGGCGTGGAACGCGCCGAGCCCGTCGGCGAGCTTCGTGCTCCCCGCGGCGACGCTCGATGCGCCGTCGCGCACGCCGACGGCGCCCGCGGCGAGCGGACCCGCACCGGCGGCGAGCGCCGCGGCGCCCGCGTCGGCCTGCACGAGGCCGCCGGCGAGCGCGGCCGCGCCGGCCTCGAGCGTCGCCGCGCCGTCGGCGAGCGTGCGCACGCCCGCATCGAGGGATGCCGCGCCGCCCGCGACCGTGCCGGCCGCCTCGCTCGCGGCCCCGGCGCCACCGGCGACCGTGCCGGCCCCCGCCGACGTGCGCGCCGCGCCGTCGGCGAGCCGCGCCGCGCCGTCGTCGGCCCGGCTGATGCCGTCGGCGAGCGCCGCCGAGCCGTTCGCGGCGCGGCTCGCCCCCGCGGAGACGTCGCTCGCGCCCGTGGCGCTGCGGCCGGCTCCGTCGGCCAGGTCGCTCGCGCCGGCGGCAGCCTTCGCCGCGCCGTCCTGGGCCTTCGCCGCACCCGCCTCGACCCGGGCCGCACCGGCGGCCGCCGAGGCGGCACCTGCGGCGACGTCGTCCGCACCCTCGGCCGCGGTCGCGGCTCCGTCGCTGAGGTCGCCGGCACCGCCGGCGAGGGTCTCGGCGCCGTCGGCGAGCTCGGCGGAGCCGGCGCCGGCGAGTCCGGCGCCGTCCGAGAGGCTCTTCGCCCCGGCCGAGATCGTGCTGGTCGTGAGGAGGAAGAACGCCGCGAGGGCGATGAGCCCGATCGTGACGGCGATGGCGGTGATCCGCACGCCGACGCCGTGCCGGTGCGTGCTGGGGTCGATGCTCGTCATTGAGTCTCCTGTGGTCCGGGCACGCCGAAGGAACCCGGGTCGGGGGGTGCAGGACGACGGCGCCGACGGGTGCGGGAGGCGCCGCCACTCGAGGCAAGCCGGGGCGGATGGCCGAGACATCCGGCCCTCGGCGCCCCGTCGCGCCGGAAAGTGGCATGAATCTGACGGAGCGCCTGTGGACTCGTCAACGGATGGGGGAGAAGTTCGGCGGATTCCACCAAGCGTCGTGAGGATGGGTCGGTGGCGCCTTGTGGTTCATCGACAGCGGATGCCGCGGCATCCGCTCGATCGGATCAGCCCTCGCCGGGGCGCGGCCTCGGCTCGTTCGCACGGATGCCCTCGGCGGCGAGACGCGCGGTCTCCTCGATGCGCCTGGCACGGGTCTCGGGGCGCTTGGCCTGCCGGATCCACCAGAGGCTCATCTGCCGGGAGGACGGCGGGAACGCCTCCCACGTCGCGCGCGAACCCGGGTGGCGATCGAACGCCGCGCCGAGGTCGTCGGGCACCACGAGCGCCTCGACGTCGTCGAGGAGGCTCCAGCTGCCGTCCGCGATCGCACGCGCGATCGCGGCCTCGCCGGCCGGAGCCATCCGGCCCTCGGCCCGGAGCCGCTCGACGCGCGCCTTGTTCGAGCGAGCCCACCCGCTCCCGCGCTTCCTCGGCGCGAAGTACTGCATGCGGTGGTCGTCGTCGAGCCGGCGCGTGGTCGCGTCGATCCAGCCGAAGGCGAGCGCCTCGAGCACCTGGTCCTCGTACGCGAACGGCCGCCCGCCAGGCTCGGGGGAGCGACGCGTGACGACCCAGACGCCGCTCGCCGCGTCGTGGTTCGCCTCGAGCCACGCGCGCCACTCGGCGGCATTCGCGGGCCGGATGCGCGGCGCGTCGTCGAGCGACATCCGTCGGACCTACACGTCGAACGAGTCGCCCGGTTCAAGCGGCAGGTACTCGCCGCCGCCCTGCTCGGTCGCCCAGCCCAGGCGCGCGTTCGACAGGTCCTTGCCGGCGCGCGAGAGTACCATCTCGTGCGTCGGGAAGGCCCGCTTCGGCTTGACGGCCATGACGTAGTCCATCGACTCGGCGATCTTCATCCACGGCGCGCCCGCCGGCGCCGCGAGCACGTCGACCGCGACGCCCTCGGGCAGGGCGAACGAGTCGCCGGCGTAGTACAGGGCGTCGTTGACGAGCACGCCGACATTGTCGATCACGGGGATCGAGGAGTGGATCACCGCGTGCCGACCGCCGAAGAACCGCAGCCGGAAGGGGCCGATCTCGAGCTCGTCGCCCGGCGCCACGCGCTCGACGTCGATGCCGGCCTCGGCGGCCGCGGCGGCCATGCCCTCGGGGCCGAAGAAGCGCACCCCGGGACTGCGGTCGCGGATCCGGCCCAGCTGCTCCGGCGTCCAGTGGTCGTCGTGCTGGTGCGTCACGACCACCGCGAGCGCGCCCGCGGCCTCGGTGATCGGGGTCGTGAACTTGCCGGGATCGATGAACAGCCGGTCGCCGGAGTGCTCTACGACGAGGGCGGCGTGCTCGAGCTTCGTGACGCGCATGCTCAGAGCCAACACCGTGTCCGCGGGCTGCGCAACGGGGTTGCCTGCCACAATCGCAGCATGACGCGTGGCCCCCGCCGACTCCTCCTCGCGGTGAACCCGTACGCCTCGTTCGGGCGCAACCGCTGGGTCGGGCCGGCGGTCGCCGAGCGGCTCGTCACCGAGGGGTACGAGGTCGCGCTGGTGCGCGAGGCGAACTTCGAGCTGCTCCGACGCGAGACCCAATCGGCCTTCGAGCAGGGCACCGACGGGCTCGTGGTCGTCGGCGGCGATGGCATGGTCTCGCTCGGGGTGAACATCCTCGCGCGCACGGGGATCCCGCTCGGGGTCGTCGCCGCCGGGACGGGCAACGACCTCGCGCGCGCCCTCGGCCTGCCGCACGAGAATCCGCAGGCCGCGATCGACGCGCTCGTCGAGGCCCTCCGCCGCCCGCCGCAGGTCATCGACCTCGGGCTCGCGCACCACGGCGAGCTCGACACGTGGTTCGCGTGCGTGCTGTCGGCCGGGTTCGACGCAGTGGTCAACGAGCGGGCGAACCGGATGGTGCGACCGCGCGGTCCGAGCCGGTACACGCTCGCCCTCATCCGCGAGCTCGCCACGTTCCGACCGCGCCGGTACGCGATCACGCTCGACGGGTCGCGGCGCGAGCAGTCGGCCATGCTCGTCTCCATCGCGAACACGCCCTCGCTCGGCGGCGGCATGCGCATCGTGCCGCACGCCGACCTGTCCGACGGCGTGCTCGACGTGTTCATCGTGCACCCGCTCTCCCGGATCGGGCTGCTCGCGGTGTTCCCGCGCGTGTTCGCGGGCGAGCACGTCGACCACCCCGCGGTCGAGTTCGCGCAGGCGCGCCGCGTCCGCATCGAGGCCGACGACATCGTCGCGTATGCCGACGGCGAGCGGATCGGGGCGCTTCCCGTCGAGGTCGAGGTGGTGCCGGGAGCGCTCGCCGTGTTCGCGTGACGCGGCGCGACGTGCGAACGCGCGCCCGGTTCGGCTCGATTTGGAATGCGCCGGATCCCTATGCCATACTCGAACACGTTGCAACGAGGCCCCATCGTTTAGCGGCCTAGGACGCCGCCCTCTCACGGCGGTAGCGCGGGTTCAAATCCCGCTGGGGTCACCAACCGACTGAAACGCCCTCGGCACCTGTGTGCCGGGGGCGTTCGTCGTTTTCCCCGCGACGCGGATCGCCCGCTAGACTCGTCCGAGCGAAGGGGAGTATCCCGCCGGGGTTCGCGCCTCGGGCCACGATCGTCAGTACGAGCGCCGTCGATGCCGCTCCGGTCGTGGCGGCGCACGCACGTGCAGCCGGGAGAGACTTTCGGACTCCGTCATCCCTGCCCACCGTCCGAAAGGCACCCTGTGACCGCACTCCCCGTCTGGTTCGAGGTCGGCTCGCTCGTCGTGCTGACGCTCATCCTCGTCGCCGACCTGCTCCTCGTGATCAAGCGACCGCACGTGCCCTCGTTCCGCGAATCCACCCTCTGGGTGGTCTTCTACATCGTGCTCGCGCTCATCTTCGCGGGCCTGATGTTCGTGATCGGCGACGCCGAGCACGGTGCGCAGTTCCTCGCCGGATGGCTCACCGAGTACAGCTTGTCGATCGACAACCTGTTCGTGTTCGTCATCATCATGGCCAGGTTCGCGGTGCCGAGGAAGTACCAGCAGGAGGTGCTCATGGTGGGCATCATCCTCGCGCTCGTCCTGCGCGGGATCTTCATCCTGCTCGGCGCGCAGCTCATCGCGAACTTCAGCTGGATCTTCTACATCTTCGGCGTCTTCCTGCTCTACACGGCCGCGCAGCAGGCGTTCGGGAACCACGAGGACGACGGCGCCGACTCGGCCCTCATCCGCACGCTGCGCCGGCGCCTGCCCATCACCAACGACTACGACGGCATCAAGCTGCGCACCGTCATCGACGGCAAGCGCTTCTTCACGCCGATGCTCATCGTGTTCGTCGCGATCGGCACGACCGACCTGATCTTCGCGCTCGACTCGATCCCGGCGATCTTCGGCATCACCGAGAGCCCGTTCATCGTGTTCACGGCCAACGTGTTCGCGCTCATGGGCCTCCGCCAGCTCTACTTCCTGCTCGGCGGCCTGCTCGAGCGGCTCGAGTACCTCAAGTACGGCATCGCGTTCATCCTCGCCTTCATCGGCGTGAAGCTCGTGCTGCACGCCATGCACGAGAACGAGCTGCCGTTCATCAACGGCGGTGAGCACATCGAGTGGGCTCCCGACATCTCCACGTGGACCTCGCTTGCGGTGATCATCGGCGCGATGGCGGTCGCGACCGTGGCGAGCCTGGTGAAGGCCAACCTCGACGCACGCCGCCGCGGCCACACGCTCGGCGAGGAGATCCCGCACTTCACCGAGGAGGGCGACCGCGCCGAGCGCGCGGAGGACGAGACCTCGGCCAAGCGCTGAACTCCTCCACAGGCGCGCCGTTCGCGAACGCGCCGTCGCTCCGCGCTTGCTAGCGTGGAGCGACTGCGCCTCGGCGACGACCCGACCCGTTCAGAGAGGACCCGATCTCGTGACGTCTGATGGCAGCGGTGTCGTCCCAATCCCGAGCGGCTCGGCCCGCATCGCCCACAGTGCCCGGACGCATGTCGGCAACGTCCGCACGGTGAACGAGGATGCGCTGCTCGCGCACCCGCCCCTGTACGTCGTGGCCGACGGCATGGGCGGGCACGCCCGCGGCGACGCCGCGAGTCGCGCGGTGATCGACACGTTCACGCGCCACCTCGACACCGGCCGACCCTCGACGCCCGAGCAGGTGCTCGACGCGATCCACAGCTCGAACGAGGTCGTGCGCGCCCTCTCCGCCGACGGCGACGAGGGCACCGCGGTCGCCGGCACCACGGTGGCCGGGATCGTGCTCGTCGACGCGGGCGACGGGCGCGGGGTGAACTGGATGGTCTTCAACGTCGGCGACTCGCGCGTGTACACGTGGGACGGCCGCCGACTGCAGCAGGTCACGGTCGACCACTCGGCCGTGCAGGAGCTCGTCGATGCCGGGCTGATCTCGAACGACGACGCCGAGCGCCACCCCGACCGCAACGTCATCACGCGAGCGGTGGGCGCCGACGACGTCGTCGAGCCCGACGTGTGGCTCGTGCCCGCGACGGGCCGGCAGGTGTTCCTGATCTGCTCCGACGGGCTGTCGAAGGAGGTCGGCGACGAGCAGATCGCGCAGATCCTCACCGGGCACTCCATGCACGCCGCCGGGCTCGCTGGCGAGCTCGTCGAGGCGGCGCTCGCGGCGGGGGCGCGCGACAACGTGACGGCCGTGGTCGTCGAATCCGATCTCGGCGGTGACGTCGACGACGACGGGGCCACGCGCGACCGGGAGGCCGCGCTGCCCGCCGAAGTCGAGCAGACCAGGCCGAGGGGAACGGGGGACGAGGGTGCTGGACTACCGGCCTGACCAACGCGCGCGGTGGCTGGTGGCGGTGCGCGACGAGGCGCTCCTGATGCTGCCGGCCGAGCGCGGCGACGACCTCCGGGCGCTGTGGCCCGTGCTCGGGTCGACGGATGCCGCGGCGCGCGTGATCGATCGCCTCGCCGCCGGCGGGGTCGCGTCGACGCCGAGCTTCGCGCTCGTCGTGCGCGAGCGGGCCGACGGCACGGCGCGCGCGGTCGTGCGCGGACCCATCACCGTTCGGCTCGGCGACGTCGAGGTGTCGGGCGAACAGGTGTCCACCTGGCAGGAGCGCGTGGTCGGCGGTTCGCCCGCGGTGCGGATCGTGGGCGGCACGGCCGATGGCGACGCGGCCGGCGCCGAGTCGCCGCGGCTGCCGCTCGTGGCCGGCGCGGTCGCGACATCCCTCGTCGACTGGTCAGCGGATGGCGCAGGCGAACCGGTCTCGTCCGGTGCCGATGTCGCACCGCGCTCGGCGGCGCCTGACGCGGCGCCGACGCCGTCGCCTGCGGCCGATCGTCCGGATGAGCGCACGATGGTGCCCGACGAGGACACCGTCGTGGGTTTCTCGCGAACCGAGCGGCCGCGCTTCCCGCGAGAGTCCGCGTACACGGTCGCCCCCGTGGAGCCGGAAGCCGCGATTCCGACCACGGTGATCGTGCCTCCGCCGGGTGTCGTGGTCGACGCGTCCGTCGCACCGCCGGCCGTGGCGTCCCCAGGACGGGCGCTCGGCGATCACGACGGGCTGACCGTCGCGAGTGCCGACATCCGCCGGATGCGGGAGGAGCGTGACCGCGAGCGCCACGAGGCGGGCGCTGCCGGGTCGCCGTCGCCCGGCGCGGAGGCGTCGCTCGCGCTCCGGTTGCCCGACGGCTCCATCGAGCCCATCGTCGGCGAGCTCGTGCTCGGCCGGGCGCCCGCGATCGGACGCGTGACCGGCGCGCAGGTGCCCCGCACGGTCGTGATCGGCGCGGGCGACCCCGACATCTCGCGCACCCACCTGCGGGTCGCCGTCGAGGGCGGCACCGCGGTCGTGACCGACCTCGAGTCCCGCAACGGCACGCAGGTCGTCGCACCCGGGCAGCCGCCGGTGCGGCTCCGACCCGCCGAGGCGACCCCCGTCCTGCCCGACACCGTCATCGACCTCGGCGGCGGGTGGACCATCCAGGTGGTGGAGCGCTGATGCGCAGGCCGCCCTCCTCGCCGCCCGACCTTCCCGGCTACACGCCGCTCGGCCTGCTCGGCTCAGGCGGATTCGCCGACGTGTTACTCTACGAGCAGCGCCTGCCGCGCCGCAAGGTCGCAGTGAAGGTGCTCCTCGCCGACGACATCGACGCGGGCACGCGCGCGCAGTTCGTCGCCGAGGCGAACCTCATGGCACGCCTGTCGGCCCATCCGTTCATCGTCACGATCTTCCACGCCGACGTCTCGGCCGACGGACGGCCCTACTTCGTCATGGAGTACTGCTCCGGACCGAGCCTGTCCGAACGGTACAAGCGGCAGCCGCTCACCGTCGAGGACGCGCTGCGCACCGGCATCCGCCTCTCGGGTGCGGTCGCGACCGCGCACGCCGCCGGCATCCTGCATCGCGACATCAAGCCCGCGAACGTGCTCACCAACGACTACGGCTGGCCGGCGCTCAGCGACTTCGGCATTTCGAGCGACCTCGAGGGCGACCTGCCGGTGCACACGATGTCGTTCACGGCCGACCCCGCCGCGACCGGGTCGGGCACCGGCTCCGACCGCGCGGCCGTCGGCATGAGCGTGCCGTGGTCGCCGCCCGAGCTCTTCGAGGACGACCCCCGGCCCGATACGCGCAGCGACGTGTTCGCGCTCGCCGCGACCGTGCACACGCTGCTCGCGGGCCGCACGCCGTTCGAGGTTCCCGGCCGTTCCAACGGGCCGCTCGACCTCATCGGCCGGATCGAGCGCGGCCGCATCACGCCGATCGGCCGCGACGACATTCCGGCGAGCCTCGAGGCGGTCCTGGCGACCGGCATGGCCGTGCGTCGCGAGGACCGCTACCAGAGCGCGGTCGAATTCGGTCGGGCGCTGCAGCGCATCGAGCTCGAGCTCGGCTACTCGGTGACCGGCATCGAGGTCCCGAGCCTGCCGGCCGCGGCTCCCGCCGCGGTGGAGTCGCCCGCGAACGAGCCCGGCGAGGGTGCCGGAGAGGGCGCGGGGGCGACCAGGGCACGGTCCGTCCGGGTCGTGCACGCCGAGGTGCCGCCCGCGGTCGCGGCCGCACCGGCACTCGACGCGCCACCCGACGACGACGCCACGCGCGCTCGCGGCGTGCGCGAGGTGCGGGCGCAGGTCGTGCCATCCGCCCCGCCCTCGGCGCCGGTCGACGACGGCACCGTCATCCGTCCGGCGGTCGGCACCGTCGCCGACCCGGCGCGCGAGGCGCCGGAGTCGCCCGTCGCACCCGACGCGGCGCGATCGCCCCGGCGGCGTCCGCTCGTCGTCGGCATCGCCGCGGCGGCCTCCGCGGTGCTCATCGCCGCGGTCGGCGCTGCCGTCGTGCTCGGCGGCGCGGTCGGTGGCCCGGGCGAGGCGGATCCCGCGTCGACCTCCACGCCGTCCGAGGATGCCGTCGTGGCCGCGCGCGTGCCCGTCGCAACCGTGGGCGCGGGGGCGATCGCGGCCGACGGCACGGTCGTCTTCCCCGTGTCGCACGACGATGCCGAGGAGGGCGACCGCTATCGCTGGCAGCGCGCCGACGGCTCGGGCTCGACCGCGGTGACGCCCGGCCCTGAGATCGTCGTCGACGGCGTCCCTGCCGGCACGACCGTGTGCATCGAGGTGCAGGTGCAGCGCGGCAGCAAGACCTCCGAGCCGGTCACGGGGTGCACGCCGTGAGGCCGCTGCGCGTGGAGTACTGCGGCGAGTGGTACACCGTCGAGTCGGGCCGCACGTTCGGGATCGGCCGCGAGTCCGACCTCACGATCGACGACAACCCCTACCTGCACCGCACCTTCCTCACCCTCTCGAGCGAGTTCGGCCTGTGGTGGCTCTCGAACGTCGGGCAACTGCTGTCGGCGACGGTCTCGGATGCCACGGGCAGCGTGCAGGCCTGGGTGGCGCCGGGTGCGAAGCTGCCGCTGGTATTCCAGACCGTGCACGTGATGTTCAGCGCGGGCGCCACGACGTACGACTTCTCGGTGCATGCCGAGGAGGACTTCTACAACACCTCGCTCACCGCGGCGCCCGCCGACGGCGGCACGACCATCCTGCCGGTGACGCTCACCAGGAGCCAGCGCCTGCTCGTCGTCGCGCTCGCCGAGCACGTGCTCTCGCAGCCGTCCGCCGGACGCGCGACCGTGCCGTCCTCGGCCGAGGCGGCCGCGCGCCTCGGCTGGAGCATGACGACGTTCAACCGCAAGCTCGACAACGTGTGCGAGAAGCTCGACAAGATCGGCGTCGACGGACTTCGCGGCGGGCGCGGCAAGCTCGCCGTCAACCGGCGTGCGCGCCTCGTGGAGTACGCCGTGGCGACCCGCCTCGTGGGCCACGAGGATCTCGCGCTGCTCGACGACGAGTCCGGCGCCGGCTCCTGAGGCGCTCCTCGGCCGGCGTCGGCCGCCGGAGGGTCCTCTCCGATTGATGCGTTCGAATGGGCAGCGGTCCCCATTTCTGGGGTCTCCGGACGCGTGTTAGCGTGATGCCCGGCCCGCCGGTCTCGGCGGCGCCATCCGACGCCCTACCGACGGACGGCACCCGGGGGAGACGAGCTTGGTCACGTTGCGGTCATGGGTGCGCTCGCGCCGGAACATCGCCTCCGCGACCGCCCTCGCGGTGCTCGCCGGCGTGCCCATCGGCATCGCCGCGCTGCATCAGGGGTTCCCGGTCACCGACCCCGACCTGCGCGCCCGCGAGGTGTGGGTCACGAACGCCGAGGAGCTGCTCGCGGGCCGGCTGAACCGCCAGATCGAGGAGCTCGACGCGGCTGTCGCAACCGCGACGAACGAGATCGACGTCGTCCAGGACGGCGAGGACGCGTTCCTGTTCGACCCCGGCGTGGGCTCGATCGAGCGCATCGACCCGTCCTTCACCACGCTCGTGCAGCGCATCGACGTGCCGCCGGCATCGTCGATCGCGTACGGCGGCGACGTGCTCGCCGTGCTCTCGCCCGAGGGCGAGCTCTGGCGCGTGCCCGCTGCGGCCGAGCTCTCGTTCGACTACCGCGGAACCGATCCGATCGCGAAGCTCGGCGACGACGCCGAGGTCGCCGTGAGCAGCACCGGCACGATCTTCGCGACCTCGCCAGGCGAGGGCGAGCTCATCGCGCTGGAGAAGGACTCGACCGAGCCCGAGTCGCGCGGACTCCCGAAGCTCGGGCGCCACCAGCTCGCCGCGGTGGGCGAGCGACCCGTCGTGTTCGACGTCGAGGGCGACGCCGTCATCGTCGACGGGCGCGAGATCGCGCTCCCCGAGCCCGCACTGCGGATCCAGCAGTCCGGCCCCGAGCGCGACCGCGTCGTGCTCGCCACGGCGACCGACCTGCTCGACGTACCGCTCGGCGGCGGCGAGGTCCGCACCATCTCGAGCGGCGCCGAGGTCGCCGCGGCGAACGCCGACGAGGTCGCGGCGCCGGTGCGACTCGGTTCCTGCATCCACGGCGCGTGGGCGGCAGGGCAGCGCTACGTCGCCGCGTGCGACGGGCAGGAGCCGGAGTCGCTCGCGATCGACCAGCCGACGGCCGGCTCCCGACTCGAGTTCCGCGTGAACCGCGACGTGATCGTGCTGAACGACCTCACGAACGGCAACTCCTGGCTCGTCGACTCCGACCTGCGGCTCGTCGACAACTGGGAGGAGGTCACGCCGCCCGAGGAGAGCGACGAACTCGAGGGCGACGAGAAGTCGGCCCAGCAGACCTTCGAGGACACGCTCGCGGAGCGCACCGACGTGAACCGCCCGCCGGTCGCGCGCGACGACGACTACGGCGTGCGGCCCGGCCGCGCCACCATCGTCGAGGTGCTCGAGAACGACACCGATCCCGACGGCGACGTGCTCACGATCGCCTCGACGTCCGACATCCCGGATTCCGCAGGTCGGCTCGAGGTGATCGACGGCGGCCGGACGCTGCAGTTCTCCCCGGCCGAGGGCGCGGCGGGCAGCGTCTCGTTCCGGTACGGCGTCGACGACGGCCGCGGCGGGGTCGCCGAGGCATCCGTGAACCTGCGCATCGTGCCGGAGAGCGAGAACGCGGCGCCCGCCTCGATCCGGTCGGGTGCCATCAGCGTCGAGCAGGGCCAGCAGCTCTCGTACAACGTGCTCGCCGACTGGAACGACCCCGACGGCGACGACCTGTACCTCGTCGACGCCTCGCCGACGGGCGGCGACACCGTGCGGTCGAGCCCCGACGGCTTCGTGACCTTCGAGCACCGGTCGGCCGAGCTCGGCACCAAGGAGGTGCAGTTCACGGTCTCCGACGGGCAGGCCACCGCGGCAGGCACGCTCATCGTCGAGGTGAAGCCGACCGGCACGCTGAATCCGATCGGCACGCCCGACTTCGCACGGGTCTTCGTGGGCGAGACCGAGCTGATCGAGCCGCTCGCGAACGACCTCTCGCCCTCCGGGGCGGGCCTCGAACTGCTGGGGGTCGCGGATGTGCCCGACGACGCCTCGGCGACGCCGAACGTCGAGCGCGGCACCATCGCGTTCTCGAGCAGCGCGCCCGGCGAGTACGTGTTCCTGTACGACCTCGGCGCGGGCGCTGCCGTGAGCAAGGGCCTCATCCGCGTCCAGGTCGTCGACCGGCCCGGCGAGGCGCCGCCGCCGGTCGCGGTCAAGGACACCGCGTACCTGCGGGCGGGCGAGCCGCTCTCCGTCCCGGTGCTCGCCAACGACGTCTCGCCGTCGGGCCGCGTGCTCGCCGTGCAGTCCGTCGACGACGCGGCCACCGACGGCCTGGTCTCCGTCGAGATCCTCACCAACACCGTCCTGCGGATCACCGCCTCGCAGGCGCTCGACCGGCAGCTGCAGTTCCCGTACACGATCTCCGACGGCGTGAACACGTCGACCGCGACCGTGACGGTGGTGCCGGTGCCGCCGCTCGTCAAGCACCAGCCGCCCGTCGCCGTCGACGACGGCGCGATCGTGCGCGCCGGCGACATCGTCACCGTGCCCGTGCTCGAGAACGACTACCATCCGGATGCCGCGACCCTCCACGTGCTTCCCGAACTCGTCGAGGTGCAGGCTCCCGAGGGCCTCGCCTTCGTCGACGGCGAGACGGTGCGGTTCCAGGCACCCGAGGAGCCGGGCGTCTACAGCGCCGTCTACACGATCGGCGACGACCACGAGCAGACCGCGCGCGCCAGGGTCGACTTCACGGTCGTCGCGCGCGACGCGGGGGAGAACCGCCCGCCGCTCCCGACGCCGCTGACCTCGCGCACCTTCGCCGGGTCGGCGGTGAGGATCGACGTGCCGCTCGACCAGCTCGATCCCGACGGCGACTCCATCACCCTCACCGGCCTCGACGCGGCGCCGAGCCTCGGCCGGATCATCGAGCGAACGAGCACGACGTTGACGTACGAGGCCTTCCCGGGCTCCGCCGGCACGGACTCGTTCAGCTACGAGGTGCGCGACACGCTCGGCGCGACCGCGACCGGCACCATCCGGATCGGGGTGATTCCACGTCCCGAGGTCCAGCTGCCGCCGAAGGCGGTCGACGACACGATCGAGATGAAGCCCGGGCGCACCGCGTCGGTCGAGGTCCTCCTGAACGACTCCGACCCGAGCGGCTACCGCCTGCACGTCGCCGACCTGCCCGAGGTCGACGAGGGGATCAAGGCCGAGATCCGCGATCGTCGCCGCATCGTCGTGAGGGCGCCCGAGCAGGAGGCCGCGTACACGATCCGGTACGAGATCTCGAACGGGCACGGCGGCGCCGACACCGCGTTCCTCCAGGTCGCGGTCACGGAGGATGCCGTCATCGACCCGCCCACGGCCGAGGACCAGGTGATCGAACCCGAGGAGGTCGTCGACGGCGAATCGGTCGTGGTCGACCCGCTCGCCGACGCCACGAACCCGGGCGGGCTGGTCGAGGACCTCGTCGTCACGGTCGAGGGCCCGAACGCCGGGCTCGCCGAGGTCGGGTCCGACGGGACCATCGAGGTGACCCCGGGGCGCGAACGGTACGCCGTGGCGTACCGGCTCACGAACGACCTCGACGACCTCTCGGCCATGGCCTTCGTGATCGTGCCACCCGTGCCGTCCGGCGACGACACCGTCGAGGAGACCCAGCGTCCGAAGACGCCCGAGGAACTGCTCGCCGAGGAGAAGGCGAAGTTCCCTGCGCCGTACCTGAAAGACCTCGGCGAGATCGTCGTGCCGATGAACGGCCGGATCAGCTGGAACATCGACGACCTCGTCGTGGTGCCCTCGGGCAACCCCGCGACCATCCTGAGCGCGTCCTCCACGAATTCGGGCGAGCCCCCGTTCGTGAGCGGCACCGCGCTCCAGTTCGTGCCCGCGAAGGACTACCGCGGCGCGGCGTCGGTGACCTTCGAGGTGACCGACGGCGAGGGCGCCGACGATCCCGTGGGGCGCACCGCCATCCTCACGATCCCGATCACGGTCGGCGATCCGGACTTCAACGACGCGCCGCCCGCGTTCACGCCCCGCAGCGAGACGATCGAGGCGGGAGAGGCGCCGCTCGACGTCGACCTCCGCTCGTCGACCGATCACCCGAACCCCGACAACATCCAGCGGGTCGAGTACCGCAACCTCAGCGGAGCCACCGCCGACGTGCAGGCGCAGATCGTCGAGGGGTCGATCCTGCGGGTGTCGTCGCCGCTGGGCGTGCAGCCCGGCACGAAGGTGCGCATCGCGTTCGACGTCGTGTTCAACGAGTTCACGGTCCCGGGCTACGTCGACGTGCAGGTGGTCTCGTCCACGCGCGCGCTGCCGCAGGCCAACGACGACGGGCCCGAGTACATGCAGCGCGGCGAAACCAAGCGGATCGACGTGCTCGCGAACGACTTCAACCCGTTCGCGCCCGACTCGCCGCTGCGGATCGTCGCCGCCCAGATCGACCAGCAGAGCGTCGGCTCGAACGCGAGCGTGAGCCACACCGACTCCGACCTCACGGTGCGCACGGGTTCCGCATTCACCGGCACGCTCAGCGTCGTCTACCGGATCCAGGACGGCACGCGCGACCCCGCCCGCGAGACGCAGGGCCGGGTGACGGTCGTCGTGCGCGACGAGCCCGACGCGCCGAACGCGCCGACGGCGACCGCCGGCGACGGCGCCGCGACCGTGCGGTGGAACATCCCGGCCAACAACAACGCCCAGATCGACGGTTACCAGCTCGACGTCAACGGCTCGATCCGCGACGTGCCCGCGTCGGCAGGCGGAACGAACTACGGCGTGGGCGGCCTCGACAACGGCACGACGTACACCTTCAAGGTGCGCGCGCACAACACGATCGGATGGGGCGCCTGGTCGGCTCCGTCGAATGCGGTGACTCCATACGGCACGCCGACCGCTCCGCGGAGCGTCTCCGCCCAGGTCAACGGCACCGCGCCGGCGAGCGTCGACGTCAGCTGGGCCGCGCCCGTCGACACGGGCGGCGGCAGCGTGCGCTACGAGGTCAAGCTCGACTCGGGCGCGTGGACGAACTCGGGCACCGACCGCACCCACCGCTTCACCGACGTCGGCGCGGGCAGCCACACCGTCCAGGTGCGGGCGGTCAACCAGGGCAGCAACCGGTCGGGGCCCGCCGATTCGGCGAACTTCGCCGTGCAGAACCCGCAGCCGTCGGGCACGATCGGCAAGGGGCCGAGCCGGTCCTGCGACAGCGGCGGCGGCGGATGCGCAGAGGTGCGCATCACGTGGAGCAACATGGATCCCGGCACGTACCGCGTCTTCGCGACGATCAACGGCGCCGCCTGCTGCGGCTACCAGCAGACCGTCGACGTCGGCGCGAACGGACAGCTCCAGCTGCTGAACCACCTCGGCGTCCGACCGGCCAATGAGACGATCGCCGTGCGCTTCGAGAACGTCAGCGGCGGGACGTCCCGGACCCTGGGCGCGATCAGCGGCAGCCAGTGGAACAACCTCGCCTACAACACGTGGTGACCCGTGACACGACACAGGCCCCGGATATCGAAGGAACGAACATGCCCGTGACCCAAGACCAGGCCCTGTGGTTCCAGGACGCCTTCTCGAAGCTCGTCGACAACGTCGACCGCGCGATCCTCGGCAAGCGGCACATCATCGAGCTCGTCGTCATGGCGATGCTCTCCGAGGGGCACGTGCTGCTCGAGGACTACCCGGGCACGGGCAAGACCGTGCTCGCGAAGGCGCTCGCCAACACCCTCGACGGCACGCACTCGCGCATCCAGTTCACGCCCGACCTGCTGCCGTCGGATGTCACGGGCGTGACGATCTACGACCAGGGCAAGGGCCAGTTCGAGTTCCACCGCGGCCCGATCTTCGCCTCGATCGTGCTCGCCGACGAGATCAACCGCGCGAGCCCGAAGACCCAGTCGGCGCTCCTCGAGGTCATGGAGGAGGGCCGGGTCACGGTCGACGGCGTCGGCTACGAGGTGGGCAGCCCGTTCATGGTCATCGCGACGCAGAACCCGGTCGAGCAGGCCGGCACCTACTCGCTGCCCGAGGCGCAGCTCGACCGGTTCCTCATCAAGACCTCGCTCGGCTACCCCGACCACGACACGGCCGTCACGCTGCTGCTCGACTCGGCCAACCGGGCACGAGCGTCGAAGGTGTCGCCCATCATCGCGTCGAGCTCGGTGACGACCATGGCCCGGCTCGCAGCCGAGGTGCACGTGGATGCCGCGGTGCTGTCGTACCTCAACCAGATCGTCTCCGCGACCCGCGACCACCGCGACGCGGCGCTCGGCGTGAGCATGCGCGGCGCGCTCGCGCTCGCCCGCGCGGCGAAGACGTGGGCGATCTCGCGCGGACGCAGCTACGTCACGCCCGACGACGTGCGCGAGCTCGCCGTGCCTGTGCTCGCGCACCGCATCATCGTCGACCCCGAGTCGGAGTTCGCCGGCGTGACCGCCGACGAGATCGTCTCGAAGGTGCTCGCCGAGGTCGCGCCGCCGGCGTACCGGGCGGCATGACGCTCGAGACCGACGCACCAGTCACGCCCGCGACGCCCCCGTCGCAGGCGCGCATCGCACTGCGCTCGGTGCGGCGCTCGCTCGCGGCATCCGCCCGCTCGGTTGCGGCAGGGGCGCGCCGGGCAAGCGCCGCCGTCGCGGCGTTCACCGCGCCGGTCACCGGCGTGATCTCCCCGGTCGGATGGCTCGTGCTCGCCGCGGCCGCGGTCGCGCTCGTGCTCGCGTGGGTACTCGGATGGATCGAGCTCGCCTTCGTCGGCGCGACGCTGCTGGCCGCCGTCCTCATCGCCATCCCGTTCACGTTCGGGCGCATGCGGTACCGCGTCGACATCGAGCTGCAGCCGCGTCGCGTGGTGGCGGGGGAGCGGGCGCTCGGCCGCCTCGTCGTGCACAACATCGCCGACGCGGCATCCGTGCCCTCGCAGCTCGAGCTGCCCGTCGGCCGCGGGCTCGCCGAGTTCGTCATCCCGTCCATCGCCGCCGGCGGCGAGCACGAGGAGCTGTTCGCCGTGCCGACGAAGCGGCGCGCCGTGATCGTGGCCGGCCCCGCGGCATCCGTTCGCGGCGACCAACTGGGCCTGTTGCGACGCGAGGTGCGCTGGACCGACCCCGTCGAGCTGTTCGTGCACCCCGTGACCGCGCGGCTGCGGCCGTCGGCGGCGGGGCTCGTGCGCGACCTCGAGGGCGAGATCACCAAGACCATCACCGACAACGACATCTCGTTCCACGCGTTGCGCGCCTACGAGCCGGGCGATGCGCTGCGCAACGTGCACTGGCGCACGTCGGCGCGCACCGGCCAGCTCATGGTGCGTCAGTACGAGGAGACTCGCCGGTCGCAGCTGCTCCTCGTGCAGGCCACGAGCGCCGCGCACTACGCCTCCGACGACGAGTTCGAGCTCGCAGTGTCGGTCGTCGCCTCGCTCGGCGTGCAGGTCATCCGGGATGCCACGCGCCTCGCGACCGCGACCGACCGGCTGCGCCTGAACACCGCGACGCCCACCGCGCTGCTCGACGACACGAGCCGGATCGAGCCCCTCGAGGCCGGGGCGGCGCCCGTGCGCGACCTCGTGCGCGAGGCCGCGAAGCGCGTGCCGGCGCCGAGCGTCGTGATCGTCGTGGGCGGCTCGCGCGCGCCGCTCGCCGAGTTCCGCGCGGTCGAGACGGTCTTCGGCTCCGACACCCAGGTGCTCGTATTCCGCGCCGAGCTGGGCGCGGCGTCGCGCATCACGCGCGTCGGCGAGTCGACCGTCGTCACCGTGGGCGCGCTCGACGAGCTCGCCCGCCTCGTGCGGAGGGTGCGACCGTGACCCGGATCCCGCGTTCCGCGCTCGCCGACCTCGGCGTGCTCTCGGCGCTCTCGCTGCTCGCGATCGCCGGGTACGAGACGAGCTTCGGCGGCCTCGACTTCCTGCTCGCCGCGGTCGCCGGACTCGCGGTGGGCACGCTCGCCGCGGTGCTCGGCACGCTGTGGCGGCTGAACGTGCTCACGACGGTCCTGCTCGGGATCGTGCTCTACTTCCTCGTCGGCACGCCGTTCGTGATGCCCGAGGCGGCGCTGTTCGTCGTGCTCCCGTCACTCATCTCGCTCGCCGGGCTCGCCGTCGGCGCGGTGCACGGCTGGGCCGACATCCTCACCATCGCGGCGCCCGTCGAGGCGCCCGCGTACGTCGCCGCGGTGCCCTACGCGGCTGCAACGGTCGTCTCGCTCGTGGGCGGGCTGCTGGTGCTGCGATGGCTGGCGGTGCGTCGCACGCCGCTCCGCGCGGCGGTGCTGCTCGTCGGCCCCGCGTTGCTGTTCCTGTCGGGCATCCTGCTCGGCACCGACGAGGCCTTCCTCGCCGCCGTGCGGGGGGTCGCGTTCGCGGCCGTCGCGCTCGCGTGGGTCGCCTGGCGGCGCGATGCGCAGGTCGAGGCGTCGGGGGATGGCGCGGCGCGCCTCCGCCGGCGCAAGCTCACCGGATCGGCCGCGGTCGTCGCCGGCGCCGTCGCCATCGGCACCGTGGCGGGCCTGGCGTTCGCACCCGTCGCGCCCGATCGGTTCGTGCTGCGCGAGCAGGTCGTGCCGCCGTTCGACCCGCTGGAGTTCCCGAGCCCGCTCGCGGGATTCCGCGAGTACACGAAGGACCTCGCCGAGGAGCCGCTGTTCACGATCACGGGGCTCGAACCCGGCGACGCCGTGCGCCTCGCGGCGATGGACTCGTACACCGGCCGGCTCTGGAACGTCGCCGGGCCCGAGCAGGCCGCGGCCGACGGCGGCTACGCGATCGTCGGCACGACGCTGCCCGAACCGGAGCTCGCCGATCTCGGCAGCGGCCGTTCGATCGAGGTCGAGGTGCTCGCCTACGACGACGTGTGGCTGCCGACCGTGGGCTACGGCTCCGAGCTCGAGCTGCTCGACGCCGGTGCGGTGGAGCGCGCGGGCGACCTGCGCTACAACGCCGCGGCGGGCACGGCCGTGCTCACGAGCGGCACGGCCGACTCCACCCGCTACCGCGTCGAGTCGCGGATCCAGCGCGAGCCCGACGACCAGGCGCTCGCCGATGTCCCGGTCGCGCAGCTGCCGCTGCCGGTCGTGGAGAACCTGCCCGACGTGGTCGCCGCGAAGGCCGACGAGTACGCCGGCGAGGCCGCGACGCCGATCGAGCAGCTCCGGGCGATCGAGCGCGGCCTCAAGACCAACGGCTTCCTCAGCCACGGCCTGGCCAGCGACGCGGTGCCCTCGCGCGCGGGCCACGGCGCCGACCGGCTCATCGAGCTGTTCACGCGCACGCAGATGGTCGGCGACGCCGAGCAGTACGCCGCGGCGATGGCGCTCATGGCCCGCCACCTCGGCTATCCGTCGCGCGTGGTGATGGGCTACGCGCCCGGGGTCGCCGAGGGCGCCGGTGCGGTCGAGGTGCTCGGCTCCGACGTGACGGCGTGGGTCGAGGTGCCGTTCGAGGGCGTCGGCTGGGTCTCGTTCCGACCCACGCCCGACAACGTCGACGTGCCCCAGGAGCAGACGCCCAAGCCGAAGTCCGAACCGCAGCCGCAGGTGCGCCAGCCGCCGCGCGCCGAGCAGGCGGAAGACGAGTTGCTCACCACGGTCGAGATCGACGACACCGACGACGAGGACCGCGACCGCCCGTTCCAGCTGCCCGCGTGGGCGTGGGCGATCATCCTCTCGCTCGGCATCCCCGCCGCGATCGTGCTGCTGCCGATGCTCGCCGTCGCGCTCGCGAAGCGGCGACGCCGCGCCATCCGTCGCCGCGGCGCCGGAGACCGCCAGGCCGCCGGGGCGTGGGAGGAGCTCGTGGACCGCTACGCCGAGCTCGGCTTCGAGCCGCCCGAGCGGGCCTCGCGCCTGCAGACGGCGCGCGACCTCGAACGCCAGCTCGACGAGCATGGCCTCGGCGCGGTGCGAACGGGCGACGGCGGGGCGCGGCTCTCGACGATCGCGGCGACCGTCGACCGCGACGTGTTCGCCGCCGGCGACGTCGCGCCCGCGTCGGTCGAACGGCGATGGTCCGAGGCGGATGCCGCGGTGGCGGCGGTCGCGGAGGCGGCCGGGCGCGTGCGGCGGTTCGTGGCACGGTACCGGATGCGTCGCCGCGGACGCGACGGTTAAGGTGGGGGCGTGAGCGAGCCCGACTTCATCGTGCCCCCGCCCGGGCTCGTGCCCGACGCCCCGGAGCCCGAAACGCCGGAGCGCACGGTGCAGGCGCCCGACCGGCTCCCCGCCTTCCGGCCCGCGACGCCCGTGGTGCCGCCGCCGGGCGCCCGGCCCGGGGTCCCGACGGCGCCACCCGTGCCGCCGGGCGACACGGTGTCGCCAGCCACCGCTCCGCCCACCGCGGCGCCGCCCTCGGCGCCCCCGCTGGGCCCCTGGCGACTCCGCAGCGCCGACGGCGCGGAGTTCACTGTCGTCGACCGCGTGGTCGCGGGTCGCGACCCGCAACCCGACGCCGTCCAAGGCGGCGGCACGCCCGTCGCCATCCTCGACCCGGCCCGCTCGGTGTCGAAGACGCATGCGTTGCTCGTGGCCGACGGCGACCGCCTCCTCGTCACCGACCTGCGCTCGACCAACGGGGTGCGCATCTGGCCCGACGGCGCGGATCCCGTCGAACTCGAGCCCGGCGTGCCCACGGCGGTGCCGGCCGACGCCGTGCTCCTCCTCGGCGACGTGGCGTTCCTCGTCGACCGCGCGCCCGCCACTTCGGCCTGAGGTCATCGAACGGTTCGAGCTCCGGCGGGATGGTAGCCTTGCGGGGTGCTCAGCGGCCGGCTTCTTCTTCTCCGCCGCGACGGGGCCTCGTTCTGACGGCCTTCCCCGTCGCGGAGTTCGTCGTCGGCTGCCACACCCGTCACGAGGAAGAACACATCCATGACCGCGGAAGCGACTGAGCAGTACCCGAACATCCCCGATCGCCCGCGCACCCTGGCCGAGAAGGTCTGGGACGCGCACCTGGTGAAGAAGGGCGAGGACGGCACGCCCGACCTCATCTACATCGACCTGCACCTCGTGCACGAGGTCACGAGCCCGCAGGCGTTCGACGGCCTCCGAATGGCGGGGCGCCCCGTCCGACGTCCCGACCTCACGATCGCGACCGAGGATCACAACACCCCGACGCTCGACATCGACAAGCCCATCGCCGACCCGACGAGCCGCACCCAGATCGAGACGCTGCGCCGCAATGCCGCGGAGTTCGGGATCCGGATCCACTCGCTCGGCGACAAGGAGCAGGGCATCGTCCATGTCGTGGGTCCGCAGCTCGGCCTCACGCAGCCCGGAATCACCGTCGTCTGCGGCGACAGCCACACCTCGACGCACGGCGCCTTCGGCGCGATGGCGTTCGGCATCGGCACGAGCGAGGTCGAGCACGTCATGGCGACCCAGACGCTGCCGCTGAAGCCGTTCAAGACCATGGCGATCACCGTCGAGGGCGAGCTCCGCCCGGGCGTGACCGCGAAGGACATCATCCTCGCCGTGATCGCCAAGATCGGCACCGGCGGCGGGCAGGGCTACGTGCTCGAGTACCGAGGCAGCGCCATCCGTGCGCTGTCGATGGACGGCCGCATGACCATCTGCAACATGTCGATCGAGGCCGGGGCGCGTGCCGGCATGGTCGCGCCCGACGAGACCACGTTCGCCTACCTGGAGGGTCGCGCGCACGCGCCGCAGGGTGCCGACTGGGACGCGGCGGTCGAGTACTGGACGACGCTGCCGACCGACGAGGGCGCGGTGTTCGACGCCGAGGTCTTCATCGACGCGAACGAGCTCGAGCCGTTCGTCACCTGGGGCACCAACCCCGGCCAGGGCGTCTCGCTCAGCGACGTCGTGCCCGACCCCGCCGCGATCGACGACCAGCACGAGCGGGCCGCCGCCGAGCGCGCGCTCGAGTACATGGACCTCCAGGCCGGCACGCCGCTCAAGGACATCAAGGTCGACGCCGTCTTCATGGGCTCCTGCACGAACAGCCGCATCGAAGACCTGCGCGCGTTCGCGTCGATCGTGAAGGGCCGGAAGAAGGCCGACGGCGTGCGCGTCATGGTCGTGCCCGGGTCGGCCCGCGTGCGGCTCGAGGCCGAGGCCGAGGGCCTCGACAAGGTGTTCGAGGAGTTCGGCGCCGAGTGGCGCTTCGCGGGCTGCTCGATGTGCCTCGGCATGAACCCCGACCAGCTCGCACCGGGGGAGCGCTGCGCCTCCACGAGCAACCGCAACTTCGAGGGACGCCAGGGCAAGGGCGGTCGCACCCACCTCGTCTCGCCGCTCGTCGCGGCCGCCACCGCGGTGCGCGGCACGCTGTCGAGCCCCTGGGACCTGGAGCAGGATCAGGGACTCGAGACGCCGGCCTCGCAGGCTGCTCGACCCGCACACGAGGAGGTCTCGGCCTGATGGAGAAGTTCAGCACCGTCACCGGCGTGGCCGCCCCGCTGCGCCGCTCGAACGTCGACACCGACCAGATCATCCCCGCCGTCTTCCTCAAGCGCGTCACCAAGACGGGCTTCGACGACGCGCTCTTCCACGCCTGGCGGCAGGACCCCGAGTTCGTGCTCAACCAGCCGGCCTACGAAGGTGCCGCCATCCTCATCGCCGGCCCCGACTTCGGCACCGGCTCGAGCCGCGAGCACGCCGTCTGGGCCCTTCGCGACTACGGCTTCACGGTCGTCATCTCGAGCCGCTTCGGCGACATCTTCCGCGGCAACTCCGGCAAGCAGGGCCTGCTCGCCGCGCAGGTCGCCTACGAGGACGTGGAACTGCTGTGGGAGGCGATCGAGGCCCAGCCGGGAATAGCGGCGACCGTCGATCTGGTTGAGCGTACGGTGAGCATCGGCTCGCTCACGGTTTCATTCGACATCGACGATTACACTCGGTGGCGGCTCCTGGAAGGGCTCGACGACATCGGGCTCACCCTCCGGGACGAGCCGGCCATCGCCGAGTTCGAGTCGCACCGAGAGGCGTGGCGCCCGACGACCCTCCCCATCCGGGAGCCGGCAGAGACAGGGAACTGAGTGAACACACTCGTGGATGACGCGAAGCAGCACGGCACGGCGGTCGGCCTCCCGGTCGACCGCATCACGATCAACGGCGGCAAGCCGCTTCGCGGCCGGATCGAGTTGAAGGGCGCGAAGAACCTCGTCACCAAGGCGATGGTCGCGGCCATCCTCGGCGACACGCCGAGCGTGCTCAGGGACGTGCCGAACATCAGCGACGTGCGCATCGTGCGCGGCCTGCTCGAGGTGCACGGCGTGACCGTGACCGAGGGCGCCGATGAGGGCGAGCTCGTGCTCGACCCGGCCGCCGTCGAGACGGCGCACATGGCCGAGGTCGATGCGCACGCGGGCTCCAGCCGCATCCCGATCCTGTTCTGCGGGCCGCTCCTGCACCGCCTCGGCGAGGCGTTCATCCCCGACCTCGGCGGCTGCCGCATCGGCGACCGCCCCATCGACTACCACCTCGAGGTGCTGCGCAACTTCGGCGCCATCGTCGAGAAGCTCCCCAGCGGCATCCGCATGTCGGCCCCCAACGGCCTGCACGGCGCGAAGGTCTCGCTGCCGTACCCGAGCGTCGGGGCGACCGAGCAGGTGCTGCTCACCGCGGTGCTCGCCGAGGGCATCACCGAGCTGTCGGGCGCGGCGATCGAGCCCGAGATCATGGACCTCATCAACATCCTGCAGAAGATGGGCGCCATCATCACGGTCGACACCGACCGCGTCATCCGCATCGAGGGCGTCGCGAAGCTCCAGGGCTACACGCACCGCGCCCTCTTCGACCGCAACGAGGCCGCCAGCTGGGCGGCCGCGGCGCTCGCGACCGAGGGCGACATCTTCGTCGGCGGCGCCCGCCAGGCCGAGATGCTCACGTTCCTCAACGTGTTCCGCAAGGTCGGCGGCGACTTCGACATCCAGGACGACGGAATCCGGTTCTACCACCCCGGCGGCGAGCTGAAGCCCGTGATCATCGAGACCGACGTGCACCCCGGGTTCATGACCGACTGGCAGCAGCCGCTCGTGGTCGCGCTCACCAAGGCCAAGGGCGTCTCGATCGTGCACGAGACGGTGTACGAGCAGCGCTTCGGCTTCGTCGACGCGCTCGTCGAGATGGGCGCGTCGATCGAGGTGCACAAGGAGTGCCTCGGCGGGCGGCCCTGCCGCTTCGGCCAGCGCAACTTCAAGCACTCCGCGGTGATCTCCGGTCCGTCGCAGCTGCGCGGCGCCGACATCGAGGTCCCCGACCTCCGTGGCGGCTTCAGCCACCTGATCGCGGCGCTCACCGCAGAGGGGCGTTCGACCGTCTCGAACGTCGGCATCATCGCGCGCGGCTACGAGAACTTCATCACCAAGCTGGAGCTGCTCGGAGCGGACTTCGCGCTCGAAGGATAATGGGTCGGTGCCCCAACGTGACCCCGCCGCGACGACCGCGGTGAAGCCCGGTGCCGAGAAGCGCCGTCCCTCGTTCTTCTGGGTGCTCGCCGCCCTGGTCCTCCCGCTGTGGAACCTGTCGGTGAAGTACCGCTTCCACCATGGCGAGCGGATGCCGCAGGCCGGCGCGTTCGTGCTGTCGCCGAACCACTACAGCGAGGTCGACCCGCTCGTGATGGGCGTGGCGACCTGGAAGCTCGGGCGCGCGCCGCGGTTCCTCGCCAAGGCGTCGCTGTTCAAGAACCCGGTGCTCGGCTGGTTCCTCCGCACGTCGGGCCAGATCCCCGTCGAACGCGCGGGCAGCCAGAGCCACGCGGCGATCCGCGCGGCCGAGCAGCTCGTCGAGAAGGGCCGCGTCGTCATCGTCTACCCCGAGGGCTCGCTCACGCGCGACCCCGACCTGTGGCCGATGCGCGGCAAGACGGGCGCGGTGCGCATCGCGCTCGAGCGCGGCATCCCGGTGGTGCCCGCGGCGCACTGGGGCACGCAGGCGATCCTGCCGCGCTACGGCAAGAAGCTCAGCCTGTTCCCCCGCAAGACCGTCGACGTGATCCTCGGCGAGCCGCTCGACCTTTCCGCGTACCGCGACAAGCCGCTCGACTCGGCCAACCTCGCCGCGGCCACGAACGAGCTGATGGACGCGATCGCGGCCCTGCTCGGCGAACTGCGCGGCGAGACGCCCCCCGCCGAGCGGTGGGACCCCGCCAAGCACGGCCAGAAGGAGACGGGGCGCCTCGATGGCTAGGACGCCGGGCCGACGCGCGCCCGGCAAGCGCGTCGCCGTGCTCGGCGCCGGAAGCTGGGGCACGACGTTCGCGAAGATCCTCGCCGACGGCGGCGCCGACGTGGTGCTGTGGGCGCGTCGCCCCGAGCTCGCGCGCGAGATCCAGGAGGCCAAGCGCAACAGCGACTACCTCCCCGGCATCAACCTGCCGATCGGGCTGCGCGCCACGAGCCGGCTCGACCTCGTGCTGGCGGGGGCCGAGCAGGTCTACGTGAGCGTGCCGAGCCAGACCCTCCGCGAGAACCTCATCGCCGCCGAGCCGCACCTGCACGCGCAGGCGACGATCGTCTCGCTCATGAAGGGCGTCGAGAAGTCGACCGGGCACCGCATGAGCGAGGTGATCGCCGAGGTGCTGCCGATCGCCGAATCGCAGATCGCGGTGATCTCCGGCCCGAACCTCGCGCTCGAGATCGCGAAGGAGCAGCCGACGGCGGCCGTGGTGTCCTCGACCAGCTTCGAGACCGCCCACGCCGTGGCCTCCGTGGCCCGCAACACGTACTTCCACTCCTTCGTGAACACGGATGTCATCGGCACCGAGTTCGGCGGCGTGCTCAAGAACCTCATCGCGGTCGCGATCGGCATCGTCGACGGCGCGGGCTACGGCGAGAACACGAAGGCGTCGATCATCACGCGCGGCCTCGTCGAGATGACCGACTTCGCCGTCGCGTTCGGCGCGCACCCCGACACGCTCTCGGGGTTGGCGGGGCTCGGCGACCTCATCGCCACGTGCCAGTCGCCGCTGTCGCGCAACAACACCGCCGGGCGCCTGCTCGGCCAGGGCTACAAGCTGCCCGAGGTCGTCAACCAGATGCAGCAGACCACCGAGGGGCTCGCCTCGGTCGGGCCGATCCTCGAGCTGGCGCGGGCGAAGGGCGTCGAGATGCCCATCGTCGAGCAGGTCCGCCAGGTGCTCGCGGGAACGCTCGCACCGAAGGACATCGCGCCGCACCTCACGACCGACGACGAGCCCCAGGGCGAAAGGACGAAGGATGGACAAGCTCAGGGTGGTTCTGCTGTTCGGAGGGCGCTCAAGCGAGCACTCGATCAGCTGCGCGACGGCGGGCGGGGTGCTCACGGCGATCGACCGTGACCGCTTCGAGCTGATCCCCGTCGGCATCACGCGGGAGGGCGCGTTCGTGCTCGAGGCCGACGACCCGGCGCGCTTCGCGCTCGACCCCGAGCACCTGCCCGAGGTGGTCGACAACGGCACGCGCGTGCGCTGGCCCGAGTCGGCCGCGAGTCGCGAGCTGCGGGTCCTCGCGGCCGACGGCGCGGAGTCCTCGCTCGGCGACGTCGACGTGGTGTTCCCGATCCTGCACGGCCGGTTCGGCGAGGACGGCACCGTGCAGGGCCTGTTCGAGCTGCTCGGCCTGCCGTACGTCGGCAACGGCGTGCTCGCCTCCGCGATCGGCATGGACAAGCACGTCACGAAGACGGTGCTCGAGGGCGCCGGCATCCCCGTGGCGCCGTGGGTCACGCTGACCCGCGCCGCCTGGGACCGCGATCGCGACCTGTGGGAGCGGCGCGTGCGCAGCCTCGGGCTGCCCGCGTTCGTGAAGCCGGCCCGCGGCGGCTCGTCCGTCGGCGTCAGCAAGGTCGCCGACTGGAGCGAGCTCGACGTCGCGCTCGAGACGGCGTTCGCCGAGGACCGCACGGTGCTCGTGGAGGCTGCGGTGTCCGGCCGCGAGATCGAGTGCGGCGTGCTCGAATCGAGCGACGGCGGCCCGGCACGCGTGAGCGTCGCCGGCGAGATCGTGCTCGACGGGCGCGAGTTCTACGACTTCGAGGGCAAGTACCTCGACGGCGCCGGTGTCGAGCTGGTCTGCCCGGCCGACCTCGGCGACGGCGAGACCGCCGAGCTGCAGCGCGTCGCGCAGCGCGCGTTCGAGGCGATCGGCGGCGAGGGCCTGGCCCGCGTCGACGTCTTCTACACGGGCGACGAGTTCGTCGTCAACGAGGTGAACACGCTGCCCGGTTTCACGCCGATCTCGATGTTCCCCACGTGCTGGACGAACTCCGGGCTCAGCTATCCCGAGCTGATCGCCGAGCTGATCGACCTCGGCGTCGCGCGCGGCATCCGGTAGCGGCCCTCGGCGCCGGCCGGTCAGCGGCCGGCGTCAGCCGCCCGGTGGCGGGCATCACCCGGTCGGCGGCACGTCTTCGAGGTCGGTGCAGCCGCCCTCGGCGCGGATCGCGGCGACCGCGGGGGAGAGGTCGGTGATCGCGGTGGTGCCCGCCACGACGTCGTTGTCGACCACGACCTCGACCGCCGGCGTGCGGCCGTAGGTGACGAAGCGGTAGCGGGGCGCGTCGGACTCGTCGATGATCCAGTCGACCTCGTCGACGCTCACGCAGCGCAGCGTCGTCGGGCCGGGCGGCTCGACGCCGCAGCGCAGCAGTACCGACGTGGGCGATCCCCAGGCACCCGTGCCCTGGGCGTTCGTCTCGCGTGCGGCCTGGCCGGCGACCTCGTCGGGCAGCCGAACGACGACCGCGGCGCAGTCGGCGTCGGCGGCGTCGGGGGCGGGGTCGAAGGGTACGGCCTGGCTGCAGGCCGTGAGCGCCGCGAGTGCGGCGAGGGCGACGGATGCCGCGGCGGCGCGCCTTTGCAGGGTGCGCGGGGCGCGACGGGGGCGGGGAGCGGACATCGTGCTCCACGCTACCGTGGGAGCCATGGAGCCCCCTGCACGTCCGCCCTCGCCCACGATCGGCGACCTCGGCGAATCGGCCGTGCTGGACCGGATCCTCCCGCGGCTGCGCTCGGGCGACGCGTCGCTGCTCGGCCCGGGCGACGACGCCGCGGTCGTCGCGGCGCCCGACGGGCGTTTCGTGGTCACGAGCGACATGATGGTGCACGGGCCCGACTTCCGGCTCGCGTGGTCGACGCCGCACGACCTCGGCTGGAAGGCGGCCGCGACGAACCTCACCGACGTCGCCGCGATGGGCGCACGACCGACGGCGCTGGTCGTCTCGATCGCGGCGCCCACCGACCTGCCCGTCGTGGTGCTCGAGGGCATCGCCGACGGCCTGCGCGACGGGCTCGCCGAGCTCGCGCCCGGCGCGGGCGTCGTCGGGGGCGACCTCTCGGCCTCGCACGCGCTGACGATCGCGGTCACCGCGTTCGGCGACCTCGAGGGGCGGGCGCCGGTGCTGCGCTCCGGTGCCCGGCCGGGGGAGGTCATCGCGCACGCGGGCGCCCGCGGCGACGCGGCCCGCGGCCTCGCCCTGCTGTTCGCCGAGGGCCGCGACGAGTCGGGCGAGCCCGATGCCGGCCGGGCCGCCGTCGTGCGCGAGCGGCATCCGGCGCTCGTGTCGGCCCAGCTCGCTCCCATACCGCCCGTTGGTGCCGGCGTCGCCGCCGCGCTCGCGGGCGCGACCGCGATGCTCGACGTCAGCGACGGGCTCGCGCGCGACGCGCGCCGGATGGCGGAGGCCAGCGGAATCGGCATCGACTTCGACCGTGCGGCGCTCGGCGCCGACCCGCTCACCGCGCTCGCGGGGGCGGAGGACCACGGACTGCTCGCCGCCTTCCCGGCGGGCACGACGCCGCCGCACCCGTTCCAGGTCATCGGTACGGCGAACGCCGACGCCGGCCGGCTCACGCTCGACGGCGCGCCCGTCGACACGAGCGGCTGGGACCCCTACGCCGGATGGGACGGCGTCTCGGGCTGAGCGGCGCCGGCCGACGCGGCATCCGTCGCACCATCGACCGCCGACGCCCACCAGAGCGTCGTCTCGCCGTAGTCGCGCCGGCGCTCGGGGGCGATGCCGTCGGGCCAGGTCGGCTCGGGCGAGCGGGAACTCCGCTCGACGACGACGGTCGCGTCATCCGACAACCGCGGCGCGAGCAGTTCGAGGTCGCGGGCCAGTTCGGGTTCGCCGAGGTCGTACGGCGGGTCGATGAACGCGAGGTCGATCCCGGGAGGGGCCGAGTCGAGGTACGACGCGACGCTGCGCGCCTCGACGCGGATGCGCGGCGGCCGGCCCCGCGCCGCCCGGGCGACCGCGGCGGCGTTGCGCCGGCACACGTCGGCCGCGGCCTTGGCACGCTCGACCAGCACGACCTCGCTCGCGCCGCGGCTGGCCGCCTCGAGCCCGAGGGCCCCGGACCCGGCGTACAGGTCGACCACGACGGCGCCCTCGACCGCGTCGCGTGCCTCGAGCGCCGAGAAGATCGCCTCGCGCACGCGATCGCTCGTCGGCCGCGTGCCCGACCGGGGCACGGCCAGCGCGAGCGAGCCGGCGTAGCCGGCGATGATGCGGGTCATGTCTCGGGAGCATAACGGGCGGGTCCCGCACGCTGCCATGATGGAGGGGTGGAAGACACGACCGACGCCCTGCACGCCGATCCGTCCCGCCACCGGGGGCACGAGCAGCAGACCATCGACCGGCTGTGGGACTTCGCCGACCCGGCGGCCAGTGAGGAGCGCTTCCGCGCGGCCGCGGGCGACGAGTCGCACTCGGCGCACGAGCGGGCGGTGATGTCGACGCAGCTCGCGCGCGCGATCGGGATCCAGCATCGGGGCGTCGAGGCGCTCGCCCTGCTCGACGAGCTCGAGGCCGCCGAGCGCGAGGGCGAGACGCCCGAGGAGGCCGCCGAGCTCCGCGCGCGCATCGCCCTCGAGCGCGGCCGCATCGCGGCGGCCGGCGACGACGCCGACGACGCCGTGCCGCTGTTCACGAAGGCCGTCCGCGAGGCGGCGCTCGGCGGGTCGACGTTCCTCGTGCTCGACGCGCTGCACATGCTCGCGCTCAACGACACCGGGCACGAGGAGGAGTGGGCCACTGAGGGCTTCGACATCCTCGACGGCGTCCGCGACCCGCGCCTGAAGCGCTGGGGCGTGGCGATGCACAACAACCTCGGCTGGACCAAGCACGACGCGGGGGACGCGCAGGCCGCGCTGTACCACTTCCAGAAGGCGGTCGACGCCGCCGACCGGTACGGCACCGCGGGGCAGCAGCACGTCGCGCGCTGGTCGGTCGGTCGGGCCCTCCGCAGCCTCGGGCGCACCGACGAGGCGCTCGAGCTGCAGCGCGAGCTCGCCCGCGCCCGGCCCGACGACACCTACGTGCAGGCCGAGATCGAGGCGCTCGAGGCGGCGGCGACGGAGGCGGAGCCTACGATCGAGCCATGACGGCCGATCTCGTCGCCGAGGGGGCGCTCACGCTCGACAGCCGGCTCTCCGGCCCGCTGGCGGGGCGCACCGCACAGGGGCTCCAGCGCGCCTTCGGGTACACGACCGTCGGCGACCTGCTCGCGCACTACCCGCGACGCTACGCGCAGCGCGGCGAGCTCACCGCGCTGGCCGAGCTGCCGCTCGAGGAGAACGTCACGATCGTCGCCGAGGTGCTCGAGGTGCGCGAGCGCACCATGCGGTCGCGGCGGGGCTCCATCCTCGAGGCCAAGATCTCCGACGGCACCGGCATCCTCACCCTGACCTTCTTCAACCAGAAGTGGCGCGCGAACGAGTTGAAGCCGGGCGTGCGCGGCATGTTCGCCGGCAAGGTGTCCGACTACCGGGGGGCCAGGCAGCTCGCGCATCCCGACTACCAGCTCTTCGACGAGGCCGAGCCGGTCACGGGAGCCGATGCCGCCGCCGTGCGCTGGGCGACGGCGCCGATCCCCATCTACCCGGCGACCGGCACGATCTCGAGCTGGGACCTGCAGCGGGCGGTCGCGGTCGTGCTCGACGGGCTCGGTCCCGTCGAGGACCCGCTGCCCGAGCCCGTGCGATCCGCGCGCGGCCTGCTCGCGCACCGCGACGCGCTGGAGCGCGTGCACCGGCCCGAGCGCGACGAGGAGTGGAAGGCCGCGCGCCGCACGCTCCGCTTCACCGAGGCGTTCGTACTGCAGACCGCGCTGCTCGAACGCCGCGCCGCCGCACGCGCGCACGAGGCCGTGCGGCGCGAGCCCGCGCCCGGCGGGCTGCTCGAGCGCTTCGAGGCGGCGCTGCCGTTCGCCCTGACCGACGACCAGCACGCGGTGGGCGACGAGATCCTGCACGACCTCGCGCAGCCGGTGCCCATGAACCGGCTCGTGCAGGGCGAGGTCGGTTCGGGCAAGACCGTGGTGGCGCTGCGCGCCATGCTCGCGGTCGCAGAGTCGGGTGGCCAGGCGGCACTGCTCGCGCCCACCGAGGTGCTCGCGGCGCAGCACCTCCGCTCGATCGCACGGATGCTCGGGCCCGAGCTCGCCGCCGAGATCATGCCGACGCTCGTCACGGGCCAGCTCCCGGCGGCCGACCGGCGCAGGGCCGCGCTGCGCGTCGCGGCAGGGCAGGCGCGCATCGTCGTCGGCACGCACGCCCTGCTCGGCGACACGACCTCGTTCGCCGACCTCGCGCTCGTCGTCGTCGACGAGCAGCACCGCTTCGGCGTCGAGCAGCGCGAGGCGCTGCGGCTCAAGGGCCGCCACCCGCACGTGCTCGTGCTCACCGCGACGCCCATCCCGCGCACGGTCGCCATGACCGTCTTCGGCGACCTCGACGTCTCCACGATCCGGCAGCTTCCGGCCGGCCGGGCCGGCATCGAGACGCACGTCGTCCCGCTCGCCGAGAAGCCCGCGTGGCGCGCACGCGTCTGGGAGCGGATCGCCGAGGAGCTCGCCGAGGGCCGGCAGGGGTTCGTCGTCTGCCCGGCGATCGATGCCAAGGCGGTCGAGGAGGCCGACCCGCCCGAGGGCGAGCCGGCGCCCGACGCCGGCCCCGCGGCATCCGTCGCCTCGGTGCTCGCCGAGCTGCAGGCCAACCCGCACCTCGCGACGGCGCGCATCGCGCCGCTGCACGGCCGGATGGGCGCCGACGAGAAAGACCAGACCATGCGATCGTTCGCCGCGCACGAGCTCGACGTGCTCGTCGCCACGACCGTGATCGAGGTCGGAGTCGACGTGCCCAACGCGAGCACCATGGTCGTGGTCGACGCCGACCGCTTCGGCGTCTCGCAACTGCACCAGTTGCGCGGCCGAGTCGGCCGCGGCAGCGTGCCCGGGCTCTGCCTGCTCGTGACCGCCGCGGAGCCCGGCGGCCTCGCGCGCGAACGCCTCGACGCGGTCGCCGCAACCCTCGACGGCTTCGAGCTCGCTCGCGTCGACCTCGAGCTGCGGCGGGAGGGCGACGTGCTCGGCGCGAGCCAGTCGGGCGGCCGCTCGTCGCTGAAGCTCCTGCGCGCGGCCCGCGACGGCGACCTCATCGCCGACGCCCGCGACGCGGCCGCCGAGGTGCTCGCCGGCGACGAGAAGCTCGCCGCGCACCCGGCGCTCGCGGCCGCCGTGCGCCGCCGCCTCGACGACGAGACGAGCGAGTTCCTGAGCAGGGGCTGAGACTCTCCCGGAGCCGTTCCGGAGGCCCGATCGCGCACTACGCTGGCTCGTATGCAGCGGATCGCCGTCGTTCCCGGATCGTTCGACCCCGTCACGCGGGGGCACCTCGACGTCATCGAGCGTGCGGCGGGCCTCTACGACCAACTGCACGTGGTCGTCGTCCACAACCCCGGCAAGTCCGCCCTGCTGCCCATCGCCCAGCGCGTCGCGCTCATCGAGCAGTCGATCGCCGACGCGCACATCCCCGGCGACATCGTCGTCGCGTCGTGGAGCATGGGGCTGCTCGTCGACTACTGCACCGACGTCGGCGCCTCGGTGCTCGTCAAGGGCATCCGATCGCAGCTCGACGTCGCCTACGAGACGCCCATGGCGATCGTGAACCGCCACCTCGCGGGCGTCGAGACGGTCTTCCTGCTGCCCGACCCGGCCAACGCGCATGTGTCGAGCTCGCTCGTGCGACAGGTCTCCGCGCTCGGCGGCGACGTCAGTCCATACGTGCCGCGTGCCGTCGCGGAGTTCCTCCAGGGGGCGATGCGGCCGTGAGCGAGCCGGCGGCCGTGGCGGATCCCGGCCTCGTCCCCGCGATGGGCATCGAGGAGGTCGGCGATCGCGCCGTCGGCATCGTCCGCAACGTCGAGACCGTCATCAGCGGCAAGCGCGACGCGGTGACCGCCGCCCTCACCGTGCTCCTCGCCGAGGGCCACCTGCTCATCGAGGACGTGCCGGGCGTCGGCAAGACGATGCTCGCGAAGGCCCTCGCACGGTCCGTCGACTGCACCGTCAGCCGCATCCAGTTCACCCCCGACCTCCTGCCCAGCGACGTGACCGGCGTGTCGGTGTTCGACCAGGCCTCGCGCCGGTTCGAGTTCAAGCACGGGCCCGTCTTCGCGAACATCGTCATCGGCGACGAGATCAACCGCGCCAGCCCGAAGACCCAGTCCGCACTGCTGGAGTGCATGGAGGAGCGCCAGGTCACGGCCGACGGCACGACCTACCGCCTCGAGCAGCCCTTCACCGTCGTCGCGACGCAGAACCCCGTCGAGATGGAGGGCACGTACCCGCTGCCCGAGGCCCAGCGCGACCGGTTCATGGCCCGCATCTCGATGGGCTACCCGTCGCCGTCCGACGAGCTCGACATGCTCGCCCAGCGCGAGACCGCGAGCCCGCTCGACTCGCTCGAACCGGTGGTCTCGCTCGCCGAGGTGCGGGCCATGATCGCCGCCGTGCACCGCGTGTTCACCTCGCAGCCCGTCAAGGAGTACGCCGTCGAGCTCGCCCGTGCCACGCGCGACGACCGGCAGCTTCGGCTCGGGGCGAGCCCGCGGGCGACGCTCCAGCTCATCCGCGCCGCGAAGGCGCACGCCGCGATGCACGGCCGCGACTTCGTGCTGCCCGACGACGTCGACGCCATGGCCGTGCCGGTGCTCGCGCACCGCCTCGTGCCCACCAGTCGCGCGGTCGGGGGCCACGACCGCGACGGCGGCCCGCTCATCGACGCGATCGTGCGTCGCGTCGTCGCCGACACCCCGGTCCCGGTCGGCAGCGCCAGGAGGGAGTGAGCCCGATGTCGCGAGTCCGCGCCGCACGCGCCCAGGCGCGTCCTCGCCTCACCGGGCGCGGCATCGCGCTCGTGGCGACCGGCGCGGCACTGTTCGCGATCGCGCTGTGGTTCGACCTCCGCGACATCATGCTGCTCGCCTCCGTCGGCCTGGCGATGCCGCTCGCCGCGCTCGCCTTCCTCGCGCTGCGCGCCCCGCGGCTCGCGGTGACCCGCGTGTTCGAGCCGCCGGTGGTCCGCGCCGGCGAATCGGCGCTCGTGCGGCTGCGCGTCCAGAACCGCAGCCGGCGCGCGTTCGACGGGGCGCACTGGCGCGACCTCGCCCACCCGGCGCTGCACCCGCCCGGCGAGGCCGTCCTGCCCGCCGTGGGGCGCCACGAGGGCGTCCTGCCGACCGGCGACGACACGGTCGGCCTCGAGTACCGCCTCCGGACCCCACGCCGCGGGGTGTTCGAGGTCGGGCCGCTCCGCATCGCCGTCACCGACCCGTTCGGCCTCGCCCGCATCGACCGCGTCGCGGGCACCCCCCGCGAGATCGTGGTCACGCCGCGCGTGACGCCGCTCGAGTCGGCGGTCGGCGTCGTGGCCAGCGTCGACGGCGACGTGCACGCGCTGCAACGGCGCACGCACCCGAACAGCGACGAGCTCATCGCCCGGGAGTACCGCTACGGCGACCCGCTGCGCCGGGTGCATTGGGGGGCCACGGCGCGCCGCGGCGAGCTCATGGTCCGCGACGAGGAGCAGCGCGGCGACCCGGAGGTGCGGCTGCTGCTCGACACGGCGCTCGGCGGGCGGGCGCGCCATCCGTCGGCCGACGACCACGACCACGCCGCGACGCTCGACCCGGCGTTCGAGCTCGGCGTCGAGGTCGCCGCCTCGCTCGGCGTGCACCTGCTCTCGCAGGGGTTCCGAGTGCGACTCGACCCGATCGAGGACCCGGACGCGCCGATCGGTCCGATCGCCGCGGAACCGGGCGGCTACCGTGCCGCGGGCGGCGACGCGGTGCTGCTCGAGGACCTCGCGCGGCTCGAGCCGCCGCGTCGCGAGGGCCGTCACGAGCCGGGCCGGCGCACCGGGGCGACCGCCGCCCGCCCGGCCGCGGTTCGCCGCGACGCCCGCATGCCCGCGATGGCCGTGCTCGTCGAACCCTCCGACGCCGCCGTCGAGTCGCTCGTGGCGCTCCGCCCGGGCGTCGAACCGGCGATCGCGTTCGCGGCCGGCCACACCCGTTCGGCCGCACTCGAGCGGCTGGAAGAGGCGGACTGGCGCGTCGTGCGCGTGCACCGCCCGGCCGAGCTGCCGGCCGCCTGGTCGGAGGCGTGGCGGTCCGCACGCGAGGCGGCGCGCTCGGGAGGCCGCGGTGCGCCCTGAGCGGATCCCTCTCTCCGCGCCCGAGAGCCTCGCGCTCTCGGGGGCCACGCTCCTGCTCCTGCTCGTCGCGCTGACCGCGCTCGGTCCCCTCATCGCGGGCAGCGGATGGTGGTGGGCCGCCGCCATCGTCGCGCTCGCGGTGATCGGGGCCGGTGCCGGGATGCGCGTGCTGCGCACGCCGCCGTCGCTCGTTCCGCCGCTCGAGGTCGCCGCGCTCGTCGTCGCCCTCACGCTGCTCTTCGGCGGCGCCACGAGCATCGCCCTGGTCATCCCCACGCCCGCGACGTTCGACGAGTTCGGCGCGCTCGCCGAGGGGGCGCGCCGGACCATCGAGCAGCAGTCGGTCCCCGCGATCCCCGTCCCCGCGCTCGTCTTCGCGATCTGCGTCGGGGTCGGCATCGTGGCGGTGCTGCTCGACCTCATCGTGCAGACGGTGCGGCTCCCCGCGCTCGCCGCAGTGCCCGTGCTCGTGCCCGTGCTCGTGCCCGGGCTCTTCGTCGAGGCGGGTGCGGAGGTCGGCGCGCTCGTTCTCACCGCCGCGGCCTACCTGCTGCTGCTGCGCGTCGACGTGCGCGTCCGGCGCAGCGCCGAGCTCCTCCAGGACGACGAGCGGGACGACGGGCCGGTGGTGATCGCGCCGAAGCGGGCGCCGATCGTGTCCACGATGGGCGCGTCGCTGGGCCTCGCCGCGGTCGGGCTGCTCGCCGCCTCGGTCGTGACCGCCGCCACGCCGAGCGTGTCCACGAGCTTCCTCCTCGGATCCGGGGGCCCGGGCACCCTCTTCGCACGCGGCGTCAGCCCGTACCTCGAGCTCGGCCGCGACCTGCGCCGGCCGAACCCGGTGCCCGCGTTCACCTACGTCTCGCCCGACGGCGAACGGCCCTACTTCACGCTGCTCTCGGTCGAACGGCTCGAGGGGCAGGTCTGGGCGGCCACCGACCGGGCCGTCGACGGCGATCACACGCTCGACACGCTGCCGCGTCCCGACGGCCTCGACGAGGACGTCCTCGCCCAGCCCCGGCAGATCACGGTCGACACGGAGGAGATGCGCACCGCCTGGCTCCCGCTGCCCTACCCGACCTCCGAGGTCGAGGGCGTGCGCGGCTCCTGGTTCTGGGACGCCGGCTCGCTGAACGTCCGGAGCGTCGACGCGACCACGCTGGAGCAGCGGTACCGCCTCACGCACCTCGACGTGCAGCCCACGGTGCAGCAGCTGCGGACCGCGCGCGAACCCGACGCGGGCGCCGTCGCCGAGAGCACCCTCCAGCTGCCCGACGACCTGCCGCCGATCATCGCGGAGACGGCGGCCCAGATCACCGCGTCGGCCGCCACGCGGTACGACGCGGCCGTCGCGATCCAGGCGTACCTCCGCGGCTCGACGTTCGAGTACTCGGAGCGCGCACCGGTCGACGGCGGCTACGACGGCGGCGGCTTCGACGTCATCGCGCAGTTCCTCGAGGTCCGCTCGGGCTACTGCGTGCACTTCGCCTCCACGATGGCCGTGCTCGCGCGCGAGATCGGCATCCCGGCGCGCATCTCGGTGGGCTACACCTCGGGCACCCCGACCGATGAGCGCGTCGACGGCGAGGTCGTGCTCGAGGTCGACTCGCACGACCTGCACGCGTGGCCCGAGCTGTACTTCGAGGGCGTCGGGTGGGTGCCGTTCGAGCCGACCCCCGGCCGGGGCACCGTGCCCGGGTACTCCCGACCCGGCGCGGGCCAGGAGTCGCCCGGCGTGATCCCGTCGGCGCCGTCCGGCTCGCCGGGCTCCACCGGCCGCCCCGACGGCGACCCCGATCGCGCGCTCGGCGGTGCGGCCGGCGGGAGCGTCCTGGCCGGCGACTGGCTGCGCGGCGGCGGGATCGTCGCCGTCGTGATCCTGCTCGTGCTCTCGCCCGCGCTCGTCCGCGCCGGGCTTCGCCTCGGCCGTCGCCGGCGGATCGGGTCCGGGCCGAGCCCGGCGGATGCCGCGTGGCGAGAGCTCGCGGCCTCGGCGGTCGATCTCGGGGTGACCGTCGACGAGCGCCGCACGGCCCGGGCCCTCGCCGACGAGTTGCTGGCCAGGCCCGCGTTCGGCACGAGCGATCCACCGGACGCCGCGAATGCGCTGCGACGCCTCCGCGACGCGGTCGAGCGCGAGCGGTACGCCCGCTCGGCCGGCGCCGACGAGGCCTCGCGAGCGGCGGTCGCGCGCGACCTCGCGGCGGTCACGGCCGCGCTCCGCGCCGACGCGAGCGCCTCGCGCCGCGCCGAGGCGGTGCTGCTGCCTCGGTCGCTGCGGGCGGCCGGACGCGGCATGCTCGGCCGGGCAGGCCCGCGCGACGCGTAGAATCGTCGATCGTGGCTGTCCAGCATTCCCCCTTCCGCCTCATCGTGCGCGACCTCGTGAACCGTCCCGGCGAGATGCGCGAGCATCGCCTCGACGTCCCCGCGCCCGAGCAGTTCGGTGAGGGGCTCGTCGCCGTGCGCGAGGGTTCCGAGCTCGAGATCGACGTACGCCTGGAGTCGGTGCACGAGGGCATCCTGGTGTCCGCCGAGGTCGACGCGGTCGCCGAGGGGGAGTGCGGACGATGCCTGATCGACATCGCGCTGCCGGTCCAAGTCGAGTTCCAGGAGCTTTTCGCGTATCATTCCGGAGAAGCTTTCGAGTATGAGGTTCAAGACGACCACGTGGATCTTGAATCGCTCATCAGAGATGCGGTAGTGCTGGCACTGCCCTTCCAGCCGGTGTGCCGGCCGGACTGCCCGGGTCTCGACCCCGAGACCGGGCTGCGTCTGGCCGAACATCCCGAACTCGTCACCCCCGAGCAGTCCGACCCGCGTTGGGCCGCGCTCACGGGGTTCACGGCTTCCGAAGACGAGGGCACGGTGCCGACCGCATCCGATGCCGACCAGAAGAGAGATTGAGAGAGAGTCATGGCTGTTCCCAAGCGGAAGAAGTCACGCGCCAACACCCACGCGCGCCGTTCGCAGTGGAAGGCCGAGGTGCCCACGCTCGTCAAGACCGTCGAGAACGGCAAGGTCACCTACAGCCTCCCGCACCGCGCGCGCGTCGTCGAGGACTCGGCGGGCACCCCGCTGTTCCTCGAGTACAAGGGCCGCAAGGTCGCCGACGTCTAGTCGGCCCGAGACTCCCGAACGACCGGTCGTGAGGCGCGCTGAGCGTACGGACACCGGGGCACACGAGCTCGCCGAACTGCAGCGCACGCTGCAGGTCGAGCTCGACCCCGAACTCCTGCTCCTCGCACTCACGCACCGGTCGTTCGCGTACGAGAACGGCGGCATCCCGACCAACGAGCGGCTCGAGTTCCTCGGCGACTCGATCCTCGGCCAGGCCGTCACCGTGCGGCTGTTCACCGAGCACCCCGAACTCGACGAGGGCGAGCTGGCGAAGCGCCGGGCGAGCCTCGTCTCGTCGGTGGCGCTCGCCGAGGTGGCGCGCACGATCGGGCTCGGACCGTACATCCGCCTGGGCCGTGGCGAGACGCTGACCGGCGGCGCCGACAAGCCCTCGATCCTCGCCGACACCGTCGAGGCCATCATCGGCGCGGTGTACCTCGACCGCGGCGGCGACGTCGCAACCGACCTCGTGCTGCGCCTCATCTCCCCGCTCATGGAGGACCCCGGGCGCTTCGGCGCGGCCATGGACCCGAAGACGAGCCTGCAGGAGATCGCGGCCAGGCGCGGTACGACGGCGCCCGCGTACGTCGTGACCGAGAGCGGTCCCGACCACAACAAGCACTTCGTGGCCACGGTGACCGTCGGCGACCTCGTGTCGGCGTCGGGCGAGGGCTCGAGCAAGAAGCAGGCCGAGATGGCCGCGGCCCTCGAGGCGTGGACCGTCCTGAACGCGCGCTGACGTGCCCGAGCTCCCCGAGGTCGAAGTGGTCCGGGCCGGACTCGCGCCGGCGGTCACGGGTGCCCGCATCGCCGGGGTCGAGGTGCTCGACACGCGATCGCTGAAACGGCACGACGCGGCATCCGGCGACTTCGAACGGCTGCTCACCGGACGGCGCATCGAGGCGGCCGTGCGGCGCGGCAAGTTCCTCTGGCTGCCGCTCCAGGGCGGCGACGCGCTCGTCGGCCACCTGGGCATGAGCGGCCAGCTGCTGCTGCGCACGCCCGATCATCCGGGCGGCGACCGGCACGCCCGGATCCGGCTGCACCTCGAACATCCCGAGCACGGCGAGCTCCGGGTCGACTTCGTCGACCAGCGCATCTTCGGGTCGATGGCCGTCGATCGGATGGTGCCGACCGACGACGGCGAGGTCGCCGGCTTCTCCGACGGCGTGACCGGCCCGTGGGCGCGATCGGTCCCGTCGCAGGTGTCGCACATCGCCCGCGACCCCCTCGACCCCGCGTTCCGCGACGACCGATTCGTCGACGCGGTGGCGCGACGCTCCTCGGGCGTCAAGCGGATCCTCCTCGACCAGTCGCTCGTCTCCGGCGTCGGCAACATCTACGCCGACGAGGCGCTCTGGGCGGTCCGCCTGCACGGCGAGCAACCGGGCGCGACGCTGAGTCGTCGCCGCATCCGCGAGCTGCTGCAGGCGGTGCGCGACGTGCTGCACAAGGCCCTCGCCGAGGGCGGCACGAGCTTCGACGCGCAGTACGTGAACGTCAACGGCGCGTCCGGCTACTTCGCGCACTCGCTGAACGCCTACGGGCAGGCGGGGAAGCCGTGCCCGCGCTGCGGCACGCCGATCGTGCGCGAGGCGTTCATGAACCGCTCGTCCCACCGCTGCCCGAGGTGCCAGCGTCTCCGGACGCCGCGCGCGACCCGTCCGGCGACGACCCGTCCGGCGACGGCCGCTGCCACGTCGACTCCAGCGCGAACGGACGGAACCCCAGCGACACGTTGATCGCCAGCATGTGCGCGTTCTCGTCGGCGTTCCAGGTGTAGACGCGGTCGCGCGACGGGTCCGTGTCGGCGAGCGCGACCAGGTTCGCGAGCTTCAATCGCATGCCGAGCCGGTGGCCGCGGTGCGGGGCGAGCACGATGGTGTCCCACTGCTCGACGGCGGGGGAGTCGGGCAGGAGCGAGAGCTCCGTGAAGCCGACGACCTCGCCGTCGGGGGTGACCGCTGCGACGTTCAGGTGGATCCTGCCGGCGGCGAGCGAGCGTTGCTCGGCCTCGCGGACGCGGGCGGCATCCCATGGCTCGTGCTCGAAGGCGATCGCGCCGGCGGGCGGGTCCACCGACATCCGCTCGTGCGCGTACGCGAGCGAGTCGACGAGCTCGTCGGGGGCGCGGCCCTGCCAGGCCACGAGGCGGTAGTCGTCGGATGCCGCGTCGAGCGCGGCCGCGAGGCGGTCGCGGAACTCGTCGCCCCGGCCCGCGACATCCATCGCGCTCGCCCGGTAGAGCTGGCCGAGTTCGTAGCCGTGCGCGCGGGCGAATCGCGAGGGCGCCGCATCGGCCGGGATGCTCGCGTCGCCCTGCGGCGCGTGGAGCCGGGGCGCGTCGGGGTCGTCCCGCTCGAGCAGGTGCTCGGCCGACAGCACGGTCGTGGGTCGGCCCGCCGACCGGGCGGCCTGCTCGGCCGCGCTGAGCAGCCCCGAGCCGATACCCTCCCGCCGTCGGTCCGGATCGACGCCCAGCATGGGGACGTACGCCGTCGTGGCGTCGTCGTCGAGTTCCCAGTGCACGAGCGCGTATCCCACGATCCGGCCCATTTCGAACGCGCCGATCGCGGTGTGCGCCGTGTACTCGACGCCGCGGAGCTCGTGCAGCAGTTCGCGCGGCCGCGGGCTCAGGTCGGGCGTGCCGATCGTCTCGACATCGAGCCGCCTGATGAGGCCGGCGTACGCGCGGAGCTCGTCGCCGTCGGGTGCGTCGGCGCGGTCGGGTAGGTGGATGGGCCGGATGTCGATGCTCACGTGTCCCCCCGTCGCGTCGTCGCAGCCCGCCAGCCTACGGTCTCGCCCGCCGCGCGGCAACGCCCGATCCGCGCCCGGGCGGCGAGCGCGACCGGCCGCACCCGGATCGTCGGTTACCGTAGTCCGCAGCGCTCGGCAGTCGGAAGGGTGGTCGTGTACCTCAAGAGCCTCACCCTCAAGGGCTTCAAGTCCTTCGCGCAGCCGACCACCTTCGCCTTCGAGCCGGGGGTCACCTGCATCGTCGGCCCCAACGGCTCCGGCAAGTCGAACGTCGTCGACGGCCTCGCCTGGGTGATGGGGGAGCAGGGCGCGAAGACCCTCCGCGGCGGCAAGATGGAGGATGTCATCTTCGCCGGCACCTCGACGCGCGGGCCGCTCGGTCGCGCCGAGGTGAGCCTGACGATCGACAACTCGGACGGCGCGCTGCCGATCGAGTACACCGAGGTCACGATCTCGCGGACCCTGTTCCGCAACGGCGGCAGCGAGTACGCGATCAACGGCGAGCAGTGCCGGCTGCTCGACGTGCAGGAGCTGCTCAGCGACTCGGGACTCGGCCGCGAGATGCACGTCATCGTCGGGCAGGGGCAGCTCGACCAGGTACTGCACGCGAGTCCGGAGGACCGGCGCGGCTTCATCGAGGAGGCCGCGGGCATCCTCAAGCACCGTCGCCGCAAGGAGAAGACGCTGCGCAAGCTCGACGCGATGCAGGCGAACCTCACGCGACTGACCGACCTCGCGGCCGAGCTGCGCCGCCAGCTGAAGCCCCTCGGCCGCCAGGCCGAGGTCGCCCGCGAGGCGGCCGGCATCGCCTCGGTGGTGCGCGACGCGAAGGCCCGCCTCGTGGCCGACGAGGTCGTCGAGCTGCGCCGCGGGCTCGAGGCCGCCGGGCGCACCGAGCACGAGCGGCACGCCGAGCGGCTCGTGCTGCAGCAGGAGCTGGAGCGCCACCAGGCCCACATCGCCCGGCTCGAGCAGGCGTCGGGCGGCGACGAGGTCGACCGCGCCCGCGCCGTGAGCTTCGCGCTCGAGCAGTCCGAGGCGCGTCTGCGCTCGCTCGACTCGCTCGCGCGCCAGCGCATCGCGCTGCTGTCCGCGGCCGACGAGGGCACGGATTCCGTGCCGACCGTGACCCGCGCCGACATCGACGCGACGCGGGCGGAGCTCGACGGCATCCGCGGCGGCGTCGGCGACGCGGCATCCGCCCTGGAGCAGGCGACCTCGTCGACCCGGGAGGCCCGCATCGCGCTCGACTCGGTCGACGAGGAGATCGCCGCGCAGGCGGCCCGGGTGAGCGCGTACGACCTGCGCGCCTCGCAGCTCTCCGGCCGTGCCGACACGGCCGCGTCGAAGCTCGCCGCCGTGCGCGGCGAGGTGCTCCGCCACCGGAACGCGCTGGACGCCGCGCACCTGCGCCGCGAGGCCGCCGCCGCGGATCTGGCGCGGGTCGAGGCCGAGACCGACGCCGACCCGACGGCCGAGACCGACCTCGACGAGGCGTACGAGCTCGCCCAGGCGGCCGTGTTCGAGGCCGAGGGCGAGATCGAGCGGCTCCGCGAGGCGCTGCACGACCGTGAGCGCGAGCGCGACGCGCTCGGCGCGCGCGTCGGCGCGCTGTCGCTCGCGCTCGACCAGAAGGACGGCTCGGCGGCGCTCGTCGCGTCGGGCACCTCCGGCGTGCGAGGCCTCCTCGCCGAGCACCTGCGCATCGAGCCCGGCTACGAGGCGGCCGTCGCCGCGGCGCTCGGCTCGCTCGCCGAGTCGGTGCTCGTCGACGACCGCGACGCCGCGCTCCGCGCCGTCGCGGCAGCGACCGACGGCGACCTCGGCCGGGTCGCGCTCACGATCGCCGACCCGCGCGCCGAGGCGCCGGCCCCCCTCGTCGTGCCCGGGCTCGTCGCCGCGGCCGATGTCGTCGACGCGCCGTCCGGCGTGCTTGCCCTCCTCGGCGAGGTGCTCGTCGCCGACGACCTCGACGCCGTGCGCGCCGCCGAGCCGCACCTCGCCGTGCTCGACCGGCCCGCGACCGTCATCACTCGCGACGGCACCGTCGTCGGCCGCTACGTCGTCCGCGGCGGATCGGGTCGCACCCAGAGCCGCATCGAGCTGATCGCCGAGCGCGACCGCGCCGATCTCCGGCTCGAGGAGGTTCGCGCCGACATCGAGCGGGCCCGATTCGACCTCGACGAGCAGCGCGGCATCGCCGAGCACGCCAAGGAGCAGTCCAAGCTCGCGCTCGCCGCGCTCCGCGAGTTCGACGCGAAGCTCGCCCAGCGCACCGAGGCGCTGAACCGCGCACGCGTGCAGGCCGAGGCCGCCGCGGCCGAGACCGAGCGGCTCGCCGAGGCGCTGCGCACGGCCGAGGAACGCATCGCCGAGGCCGAGGCCGCCGCGGCGACCGCGAAGTCCGAGCTCGAGGCGGCGCGTGCCGAGCCGCGCCCCGTGCTCGAGGCCGAGCGGCGCGACGGCGCCCTCGCCGCGCTCGAGGGCGCGCGCGAGGACGAGGTCGAGGCGCGACTCCGGCTCGAGACCGCCCGCGAGCGCGTTCGCGCCGAGGAGGCGCGCATCGCCGCCATGGAGCGCCAGTACGAGGCCGAGCGGCGTGCCGCCGAGGAGGCCGCGCGCCGCGCGGTCGTCCGTCGCGCCCAGCTCGCGTCCGCCACGCGCGTCGCCGATGCCCTGCCGCCCGTGCTCGCCTCGGTCGGCGCGTCCGTCGCCGAGGCGCGCGTCGCGCTCGCCGCCGCGGAGGCCGAACGGTCCAGCCGCAACGAGGAAGTGCAGGCCGCCCGGCGCGCCGAGGCATCCGTTCGCGAACGCCTGCACTCGGTCACCGAGGACGTGCACGGCCTCGAGCTGCGCATCTACGAGAAGAAGCTGCACGTCGCCTCGCTCATCGAGCGGGCCGAGAGCGAGCTCGGCCTCGGCGAGGAGGTGCTCGTCGCCGAGTACGGCCCCGACCAGCCGATCCCCGTCGACGGCGACCCCGACACCGAGCCGCGGCCGTTCGACCGGGCCGAGCAGCAGAAGCGCCTTCAGGCCGCCGAGCGCAAGCTCGCCCAGCTCGGCCGGGTCAACCCGCTCGCGCTCGAGGAGTTCGCCGCGCTCGAGCAGCGCCACCAGTTCCTCACCGAGCAGCTCACCGACCTCGCGAACACCCGAAAGGACCTGCTCACGATCATCGAGGAGATCGACGGCCGCATGGAGTCGATCTTCCGTTCGGCGTTCGAGGACACCCGGGCCGCGTTCGCCGAGGTGTTCCCGATCCTGTTCCCGGGTGGTGAGGGTCGCATCGCGCTCACGAATCCCGATGACCTGCTCACGACCGGCATCGAGGTGAGCGTCAAGCCCGCGGGGAAGAAGATCGAGCGGCTCTCGCTGCTCTCGGGCGGCGAGCGCTCGCTCGCGGCCGTCGCGCTGCTGCTGGCCATCTTCAAGGCCCGGCCGAGCCCGTTCTACATCATGGACGAGGTCGAGGCCGCGCTCGACGACGCGAACCTGGGGCGCCTGCTCACGACGTTCGAGGACCTGCGCGAGTCGAGCCAGCTCATCGTCATCACCCACCAGAAGCGCACGATGGAGATCGCCGACGCGCTGTACGGCGTGTCGATGCGCCAGGACGGCGTGTCGGCGGTCGTCGGCCAGCGCGTGCGCGACGAGGTCGAGGCGAAGGCCAGTTGACGGATGCCGCGGCCGCCCGCCGTCAGGTGAGCCGGCGGTCGCCCGGCGCCAGGATCCGGAACCAGCGGTAGCCGTACGCGTCGAGCTCGACGTCGACGCGTCCGCGCTCGTCGATGTCGTCGGCGCCGACCGCGAACAGGTCCGAGAGCAGCGAACCCTCCGACAGGTCGCCGAGCTCGAGCGTCACGCGCACGGGCCGCGGCGCGAAGTTGTGCAGCGCGACGAACCGCAGGTCGTCCTCCGTGATCCGGTGCGCGAGCACGGCCGGCTCGCCGACGTCGAGCAGCTCGAACCGTCCCCAGCCGATCTCGGGCGAGCTGCGATAGCGCCGGATGAAGCCCTCGACGGTCCGCAGCAGCGACTCGGGGTCGTGCATCTGCGCCTCGACGTTGACGTGCTCGGGCGCGTATCCGTCGGCCGGCGGTGCGGCGACGAGCCGGCCCGGGGTCGTGCGCGAGAACCCGCCGTTCCTCCCGCCCGTCCACTGCATGGGGCTGCGCACGGCCTGGCGCTTCTCGAGCTCGCCGTTCTCGCCCATGCCGATCTCCTCGCCGTAGAAGAGCACGGGCGTGCCGGGCAGCGAGAACAGCAGGCTGTACACCATCCGCACCCGCCGCGGGTCGCCCTCGAGCATCGTCGGCAGCCGGCGCACGATGCCCCGGCCGTAGACGCGCATCCAGTCCTCGGGCGCGAACGCGTCGAAGACCTCCTCGCGCTCGGCCTCGCTCAGCTTGTCGAGGGTGAGCTCGTCGTGGTTTCGCACGAAGTTCGCCCACTGCTTCTCGGGTTCGAGCTGCGGGCGGCGCGCGAGCGTGTCGCGCAGCGACGTGGCATCCTGGCGGGCCAGTGAGAGGTAGAGCCGCTGCATCGCCTCGAAGTCGAACTGCAGGGTCAGCTCGGCCGGGTCGCCCTCGCGACCGAAGTACTCGAGCTGCTGCTCGTACGGCAGGTTGACCTCGCCGAGCAGGATCGCCTCGCTCGCGCGCCGCTGCAGGTAGCGCCGCAGGTCGCGCATGAGCTCGTGCGGGTCGCCGACGTCCTCACCGGCCGGCGGCTCGATCAGGAACGGCACGGCGTCGACCCGGAATCCCGAGATCCCGAGTTCGAGCCAGAAGCCGATGGTCTTCGCGATCTCGTCGCGCACGTCGGGGTTGGCGATGTTGAGGTCGGGCTGGTGCCGGTAGAACGAGTGGAGGTAGTACTGGCCGGTCGGCTCGTGCCACTCCCAGACGCCCTCCTCCTCGCCCGGGAAGACGCTGGCGGGCGGGTTCGGGGGCACCTCATCGCGCCATACGTAGAAGTCGCGGTACGGCGAGTTCCGGCTGCGCTTGGCGGACTGGAACCACGGATGGCGCTCCGACGTGTGGTTCATGACCAGGTCCATGATCACGCGGATGCCGCGATCGCGCGCCGCACGGACGAACGCGACGACGTCGCCGAGCGCGCCGAGCCGCGGGTCGACGCCGACGAAGTCGACGATGTCGTACCCGTCGTCGAGGTCGGGCGAGGGCTGGAACGGCATGAGCCAGATGCAGGTGACGCCGAGCTCGTCGAGGTGGTCGAGGCGCTGGGCGAGTCCCTCGAAGTCGCCGCAGCCGTCGTCGTTCCAGTCCATGAACGTCTCGACGTCGAGGCAGTAGACGACGGCGGCCTTCCACCAGAGGTCGCCGCGATCGGTCGCGCGCATCCGCTCAGCCTCCGATCCGGGGGCCGGCCTTCGACAGCTCCGGCAGCACGTGCTCGCCGAACGCGTCAATGAAGCCGCGCTGCTCCTGGCCGACGTGGTGCAGGTAGATGCGGTCCACGCCGGTGTCGGCGAGCTCGAGGAGCGCGTCGAGGTGCCGGCGCGTGTCGGCGGACGCGAGCAGGCTCTGCGCGACCTGTTCGGGCGTGGCGTCCGCGGTGCGCCGGTCGAAGTCCTCGGGCTGCTCGAGCTCCCACGCCTCGTGCGCGGGCACGAGGCTCTGGCGCCACTGGTCGTGCGCGATCGCGACGGCCTGGTCGTCGGTGGGCGCCCAGCTGAGGTGCACCTGCACGCAGATCGGCCCGCGGCCGCCCGCCTCGCGGTAGGCCTGCATGAAGTCGCGCAGGGCGGCGCGATCCTGGTCGACGGTGATCACGCCGTCGGCCCAGGCCGCGGCCTCGACCGCCGTCTCGGGAGAGACGGCGGCGGCGAGCAGTGCGGGCGGCGTCTCGGGCCGCGTCCAGAGGCGCGCCTCGTGCACGCTGACGGTCCCGTCGACGTCCACCTCCTCGCCCGCGAGCAGCCGCCGGATCACGTCGACCGTCTCGGCGAGCCGCCGGTCGCGGGTGTCCTTGTCGGGCCACGGGTCGCCGGTGATGTGCTCGTTCATGGCCTCGCCGCTGCCGATCGCCGCCCAGAATCGGCCCGGGAACATCTCGCCGAGCGTCGCGATCTTCTGCGCCGCGACCGCGGGGTGGTATCGCTGCCCGGGCGCGGTCACCACGCCGAGCGTGAACGAGGTCGCCTGCAGCGCCGCGCCGAGCCAGCTCCAGGCGTAGCCCGAGTGGCCCTGGCGCACGCTCCACGGCGCCCAGTGATCGCTGCACATCGCGGCCTCGAATCCGGCCTGCTCGGCGTGCACGACCGCGTCGAGGAGGGCGCTGGGGGGCAACTGCTCGTGCGACGCATGGAATCCGACGAGGGGCATGGGGTCTCCTTCCGTCCTGGCCGATGCTCGCGCACGCCCGCTGCGGCGGCAAGGCCTTGCGAGGGCGGCCGAGCCCGGGTACCGCGGGCGCGAGGCGGCCGCGCCATCCGCTCGGCCCTAGGCTGGATGGCATGGCAGAACGCGCATCGTGGTCGCTCGGCGCGGCCCTCCGCAACGTGTTCGGGGCGAAGACGATCGACGAGGACACCTGGGACGACCTCGAGTCGGCCCTGATCCGCGCCGACTTCGGCCCGGCCGTGACCGAGGAGGTCGTCGACCGCATCAAGGCGCAGGTCGAGCGGTACAAGACGACCGACCCCCGCGACGTGCAGCGGATGCTCCGCGAGCTCGTCGAGGAGCGGCTGTCGAAGTACGACCCGACGCTCAAGCTCACCGAGCGCCCCGCCGTCGTGCTGGTCGTCGGGGTCAACGGCGTCGGCAAGACCACCACGATCGGCAAGTTCGCCAGATTCCTGCGCACCTACGGCCGCAGCGTCGTGGTCGGCGCCGCCGACACGTTCCGCGCGGCCGCCGTCGACCAGCTCGCCACGTGGGCCGAACGCGCCGGCGCCGAGGTGGTGCGCCCCGAGCGCGAGGGCCAGGACCCGGCATCCGTCGCCTTCCAGACCATCGAGTACGCCAAGCGCACGGGCACCGAGATCGTGATCATCGACACCGCCGGCCGCCTGCACACCAAGGGCGGGCTCATGGACGAGCTCGGCAAGATCAAGCGCGTCGTCGAGAAGCAGGCGCCGATCAGCGAGGTGCTGCTGGTGCTCGACGCGACCACCGGGCAGAACGGGCTCGCGCAGGCCGAGGCGTTCATCCAGCACGGCGGAGTGACCGGCCTGGTGCTCACCAAGCTCGACGGGTCCGCGAAGGGCGGGTTCGTGATCGCCGTGCAGGAGAAGACCGGGCTGCCGATCAAGCTCATCGGCCAGGGCGAGGGCATCAACGACCTCACGGGCTTCACGCCGCACGTGTTCGCGCAGAAGCTCGTCGGCTGAGAGGGGAGCGCGCCATGTCGATGGAGCACGATTACTTCGGGCTCGTGGGCGACTACTGGTCCGAGCGGTTCCAGTACGCCGACCAGGACGTCGAGGTCGTGCTCGACGCCGACGCCGACCTCGTCTCGACCGCGGCGCTCGACGCGGCCGCGACCCTGATCGGCGAGCTCGAGCTCGTCGACGACGAGCTGCGGAACCTGTTCGTCGGGCAGCTCGACTCGTCGGCCTCGCCCGTCGTGCGGTACCTGCGCGCCGTGCTCGACGGCGAGGGCGACGAGGCGGATGCCGCGGCCGACGCGATCACGCGCGACTCCGGCGACCGCGACATCGACGCCCTGCGCTCGCTCTCGCTCGTGCGGGTCGACCTCCGCCCGGACGCCGACCGCGAGGGCGAGACGTTCGCGGAGTTCGAGTACGGCCTCGCACCCGAGGACGTCGACGCGCGCCTCGTCGCGATCATCGACATCGGCCGCGAGATCGTCGACGTCCGCCACGACGCCTAGACTTGACGGCACTATGGCTACGTTCGGCACCCTCTCTGACCGTCTGACCGAGACGTTCAAGAACCTCCGCACCAAGGGCAAGCTCTCCGCTGCCGACGTCGACGGCACCGTCCGCGAGATCCGGCGCGCGCTGCTCGACGCCGACGTCTCGCTCGACGTCGTCAAGTCGTTCACCGCGACGGTGCGCGAGCGCGCGCTCGGCGACGAGGTGAACCGCGCGCTGAACCCGGCCCAGCAGGTCGTGCAGATCGTCAACGAGGAGCTCGTCGGCATCCTCGGCGGGCAGCAGCGCCGCCTGCAGTTCGCGAAGACCCCGCCCACGGTCATCATGCTCGCGGGCCTCCAGGGCGCCGGCAAGACCACGCTCGCGGGCAAGCTCGCGAAGTGGCTCAAGAAGGACGGCCACACGCCGCTGCTCGTCGCGGCCGACCTGCAGCGCCCGAACGCCGTCACCCAGCTCCAGGTCGTCGGCGAGCAGGCCGGCGTGCAGGTGTTCGCCCCCGAGCCCGGCACCGGCGTGGGCGACCCGGTCAAGGTCGCGAAGGACGCCGTCGCGTACGCCGGGCGGGCCCAGCACGACGTCGTCATCATCGACACCGCCGGCCGCCTCGGCGTCGACGCCGAGATGATGAAGCAGGCCGCCGACATCCGCAAGGCGACGAACCCCGACGAGGTGCTCTTCGTCATCGACGCGATGATCGGCCAGGACGCCGTGACGACGGCGAAGGCGTTCCAGGACGGCGTCGACTTCACGGGCGTCGTGCTCTCCAAGCTCGACGGCGACGCCCGCGGCGGCGCCGCGCTGTCCGTGGCCTCCGTCACCGGTCGCCCCATCATCTTCGCCTCCACCGGCGAGACGCTCGACGACTTCGAGCCGTTCCACCCCGACCGCATGGCGAGCCGCATCCTCGACCTCGGCGACATCCTCACGCTCATCGAGCAGGCCCAGCAGGCCTTCGACGAAGAGGAGGCGCTGAAGGTCGCCGAGAAGCTCGCGACCGAGCAGTTCACGCTCGAGGACTTCCTCGCCCAGATGCAGCAGCTCCGCGGCGCGGGCTCGATCAAGAAGATGCTCGGCATGCTGCCGGGCGCGGGCGGCATGAAGCAGCAGCTCGAGAACTTCGACGAGCGCGAGATCGTTCGCACCGAGGCGATCATCCAGTCGATGACGGTCGCCGAGCGGCGCAACCCCAAGCTGCTGAACGGCTCCCGTCGCCTGCGCATCGCGAAGGGCTCCGGCATGACCGTCACCGACGTCAACCAGCTCGTGCAGCGTTTCGAGCAGGCCGCCAAGATGATGAAGACCGTCGCCCGCGGCGGCGTGCCCCAGGTGCCGGGCATGGGTCCGATCCCGGGCGCCGGCGGCTACGGCGGCGGCAAGCGCCAGGCGGCGAAGGCCAAGAAGAAGTCGTCTGGCTCGCGCTCCGGCAACCCGGCCAAGCGCGCGGCCGAGAACGCCGCGATCGCCTCGGGCGTCGCCCCTGCCGCGTCGGGTTCGGCGGCGGGCTCGGGCTTCGGCCTCGGCGCCGGCGGCGCGAAGGGCGCCCCGAGCGAGGAGGACCTCGCCGCCCTGCAGAAGTTCCTCGGCCGCTGAGAACGCCGCACGGCGTCGGTGCCGTCGACGTCACGGTCGTCGGAGCCGGGATACAGTGGAACCCGCAACAAATGCCGCGCATGACGAGTGGAGCACGACGATGACGACCGGCAACGCCGACTACCGCGACTCCGGGCTCGAGTTCGCGCCCGACTTCCTGCTCGGCTCGGCGACCGCGTCGTACCAGATCGAGGGCGCCGCGAACGAGGACGGCCGTGGGCCGTCGATCTGGGACACGTTCAGCCACACGCCCGGCAAGGTCTGGAACGGCGACACCGGCGACGTGGCCTGCGACCACTACCACCGCTGGGAGGCCGACCTCGACCTCATGGCCGAGCTGGGCCTCGAGGCGTACCGGTTCTCGATCGCGTGGCCGCGGATCCAGCCCACCGGCCGCGGGCCGGCGAACGAGGCGGGCCTGGCGTTCTACGAAGGCCTCGTCGACGGGCTGATCGCCCGCGGCATCCGCCCCATCGCGACCCTCTACCACTGGGACCTGCCGCAGGCGCTCGAGGATGAGGGCGGCTGGACCAACCGTGCGACCGCCGAGGCGTTCGCCGACTACGCGCGCCTCGTGGGGGAGCGGCTCGGCGACCGGGTCGCCGTGTGGACCACGCTCAACGAGCCCTGGTGCTCGGCATACCTCGGTTACGGGTCGGGCGCGCACGCCCCAGGCCTGACCGACGGCGCGAAGGCCCTCGCCGCGGTGCACCACCTGAACCTCGCGCACGGGCTCGCGGTGCGCGCGCTCCGCGAGGTCGTGACGAACGACCCCGGGTTCTCGATCACGCTGAACCTGCACGTCATCCGCCCCTCCGGCGAGACCGGCCATGAGGCCGCACGCCGCATCGACGGCCTGGCCAACCGCGTCTTCCTGGGTCCGCTGTTCGGCGACGGCTATCCCGAGGACGTGATCGCCGACACCGCGGCCGTCACCGACTGGTCGTTCGTGAGGCCGGGCGACACCGAGCTCATCGCGCAGCCGATCGACCTGCTCGGCGTGAACTACTACTCGACCGTCACGGTGCGGCTCTGGGACGGCGTCTCGCCGCGCGTGAACGCCGACGGGCACAAGGACATGGGCGGCACGCCCTGGCCCGGCTCGGAGCACGTGGAGTTCCTCGAGCAGCCGGGGCCGTACACCGCGATGGGCTGGAACATCGACCCGTCGGGGCTCGAAGACCTCCTGATCGCCCTGCACGGCGCCTACCCCGAGGTGCCGCTCATGATCACCGAGAACGGCGCCGCCTTCGACGACGTCGTGACCGAGGGGCCCGACGGCCCGCAGGTCGACGACCAGGACCGCGTCGACTACCTGCGCCGGCACTTCACGGCCGCGCACCGGGCCATGGCGCGCGGGGTCGACCTGCGCGGCTACCAGGTGTGGTCGCTCATGGACAACTTCGAGTGGGGCTACGGCTACTCCAAGCGCTTCGGCATCGTGCGCGTCGACTACGACACCCTCGAGCGGTCGCCCAAGGCCAGCGCGCGCTGGTTCGCCGAGCTGATCCGCACCCGCCGGATCCCGGCGTAGCGCCCGGCTATCCGGCGTCCGCCGGGGCCGTGCCCTCACGGAGCTCGCGCGCCAGGTGCGCGACGACGGCGGTGAGGTCGCCGTCGTGGTCTGCCGCGACCTGCAGCTGCCGCTGGTAGCTCGCGCCGCCGTCGAGCGTGCGCCGCACGCGGTCGAGCTCGACCGCGCAGCCGAGCCGCTCGGCGACCGGGGCGAGCGTGTCGACCAGGTCACGGAGGTCGTCGACGACGTGCCGCTCCGAGCCCGCGACATCCGTGATCACCTCGGCATCCATGCCGTAGCGGGCGGCCCGCCACTTGTTCTCGCGCACGTACCACGGCTGGAGCACGGGGAGGGTCTCGCCGGCGTCGAGGCGCGTCGACATCCACTCGACGAGGCACTGGATGAGCGCCGCGATCGCGCCGATCTCGTCGGCCGACGACACGCCGTCGCACACGCGCACCTCGACCGTGCCCCACCGCGGCGAGGGGCGGATGTCCCAGCGCACCTCGGTATGGTCCTCGATCACGCCGGTGCGGACGAGGTCGTCGACGTAGCGCTCGTACGAGCCCCAGTCGGGCAGCGGGTACGGCAGGCCCGCCGTCGGCAGCTGCTGGAACATCAGCGCGCGGTTGGAGGCGTACCCCGTCTCGACGCCCGCCCAGTACGGGCTCGACGCCGAGAGCGCCTGCAGGTGCGGCACGTAGGCGAGCATCCCGTCGAGGATCGGCAGCGCCTTGTCGCGCTCCTCGATGCCCACGTGCACGTGGATGCCCCAGATCATCATGTTGCGACCCCACCAGCGGGTGCGCTCGATGAGCTTGTGGTAGCGGGGCTTGTCGGTGAGCCGCTGGTCGTACCACTGGCTGTAGGGGTGCGAGCCGCTGCAGATGAGCTCGTACTCGCCGAGGCGATCGAGCACCTCGCGCACCTCGGCGACCTGTCCGGTGAGGTCGTCGACAGCGCCCGCGACGTGGCGGTGCACGCCGCTGACGAGCTCGACCGTGTTCGTCAGGAGCTCCGAGGTGATGAACGGATGCGGCGTGCCGTCGGCATCGCCGAGCTCGGAGAGCACGCGGTCGCCCACCGAGGCGAGCTGGCCGCTCGCGCGGTCGACGATCGCGAGCTCCCACTCGATGCCCACGGTGGAGCGCTCGGACCGTGCGAACTCGATCTGCATGGCAGCCTCCATCGCGACGAGCGGGAACCGTGCGGCCATCATCGCACGGGGCCGGGTCGACTCGGCGATGGCGACGTCACGTTGCGCCGGCACGTGCCGGTGCCGCTGCCGGGGGCAACGGCCGTGCGGCTCGGTTCGCGGCCCGCGCCCGGATCTGGCAGAATAGGCGGTTGGATCGCCGCCCGACCCTCTATCCGGCCGTGATCCGACCCTTCGAGCTTCCGCCGGGTGTGCACCCCACGCTCCAGGCGATCGGTTCAACCTCTTTCTACACATTCTGGAGAATCGTGGCTGTCAAGATCCGTCTCAAGCGGCTCGGCAAGATCCGTGCCCCGTACTACCGCATCGTCGTCGCCGACTCGCGCACCAAGCGCGACGGTCGCGTGATCGAGGAGATCGGCAAGTACCACCCCACCGAGAACCCCTCGTTCATCGAGGTCGACTCGGACCGCGCGCAGTACTGGCTCTCCGTCGGCGCGCAGCCGACCGAGCAGGTCGCCGCCATCCTCAAGCTCACGGGCGACTGGGGCAAGTTCAAGGGCGACAAGAACGCCAAGAGCACCGTCCTCACCGCTGAGCCCAAGGCCGGTTTCGCGGTCGACGAGGCCAAGAAGTCGGTCGTGAAGCCCAAGGCCGAGAAGCCCGCCGAGAAGCCGGCCGAGGAGCCGGCTGCCGAGGCCGCCGACGAGACCGCGTCGGACGAGGCGTAGGCCTTGCTCACCTCCGCGCTCGAACACCTCGTCAAGGGGATCGTCGATCACCCTGACGAGGTGAAGGTCGTCTCCGCGTCGAGCGCACGCGGCGAGGTCCTCGAGGTGCACGTGCACCCCGAGGACCTCGGCCGGGTCATCGGGCGGTCGGGTCGCACCGCGAAGGCGCTGCGCACCATCGTCGCCGCCCTCGCCGACGGTCGCCGGGTCCGTGTCGACGTCGTCGACACCGACGACTGACGTGGCCGAGGCGAACCGCCCCCAACGCCTGCGCATCGGTCGCCTGACCAAGGCGCACGGTCTCAAGGGCGCCATCAAGCTCGAGCTCTACACCGACGATCCCGAGCGGCGCTTCGTCCCCGGCGCGGTGTTCTCGCTGCAGGTCCCCGACTCCTCGCCGTGGTACGGCAAGGAGCTGACCTTCCGCGAACTGCGCTGGTACAACGGCCACGCCGTCGGGTTCTTCGAGGGCGTCGACGACCGCACGGCGGCCGAGGGCCTCGTGAAGGCCATCCTCTGGGTCGACCAGCCCGTCGACGAGACGCCCGAACCCGACGCCTGGTACGACCACCAGCTGGTCGGCCTCGCCGTCGTGCGCGACGGCGAGAAGGTCGGCGAGGTGTCGCACGTCGACCACCTGCCCGCGCAAGACCTGCTGATCGTGTCGACACCGCACGGCGAGGTCATGGTCCCCTTCGTGTCGGCGATCGTGCCCGAGGTCGACATCGCGGCCGGCACGGTCACCGTGACGCCGCCGCCCGGGCTCTTCGAGGAGCTGCCCGAGGAGCCGCGGAGCGAGGCCGAGGCCGCGGGCGACGCGCCCGGAGCCGACGAGATCGAGGGCGACGCGCCCGAGGGCGGCGAGCCCGAGGCATCCGCCCGGCCCGACGCCGACTAGGAGCGGGTCGTGCGGATCGACATCGTCACGATCTTCCCGTCGTTCTTCGACGTGCTCGACCTGTCGCTGCTCGGCAAGGCGCGCCAGTCGGGCCTGATCGACGTGCGCACCCACGACCTGCGCGACTTCACCCACGACCGTCACCGCACCGTCGACGACACGCCCTACGGCGGCGGCGCCGGCATGGTCATGAAGCCCGAGCCGTGGGGCGAGGCGCTCGACGCGATCGTCGGCGACGCGACATCCGACGCCCTGCTCGTCGTGCCGTCGCCCGCGGGCGAGCCGTTCACGCAGGCGGTCGCGCGCGAGCTCGCCGCCGAAGAGCACCTCGTGTTCGCGTGCGGCCGCTACGAGGGCATCGACCAGCGCGTCGTCGACCACTACGCGACGCGCATGCGCGTGCGCCTGATCAGCCTCGGCGACTACGTGCTCAACGGCGGCGAGGTCGCCGTGATGGCCATGATCGAGGCGGCCGGACGGCTCGTGCCCGGCGTCGTCGGCAACCCCGACAGCCTCGTCGAGGAGTCCCACGAGGACGGGCTGCTCGAGTACCCGAGCTACACCAAGCCTGCCGTATGGCGCGGACTCGAGGTGCCGCCCGTGCTGCTCTCCGGACACCACGGCAAGGTGGCCGGATGGCGCCGCGAGCAGCAGCTCGAGCGGACCCGCCGCGTGCGCCCCGAGCTGCTCGGAGATGACGCGCGCACGACCCCTGAGTGAGGGACTCTTCACGCGCCGGAAACACGTGGGTGCACTTCGCGAAACACCCCCTGCATAGCGTCGTAACCGGCGGGTGACACCGGATTCCGCCGGAGAGCGCGGGTCGGGAGATGGGTCGGACGAGTGGGACCGGAGCACCGGCGGAGCGCATCGGCCTCCCGCCCCTCCGCCTCGTCGCCGTCACCCACGGCACCCCCTCGACGGCCAACCGCGAGGCGGTGATCCGCCTCGTCGACGGCGTCGCCTCCGCGCGTCCCGACCTCGGCGTCTCGATCACGTTCGTCGACGCGAGCAACGTCGACGTCAGCTCGGCGCTCGAGGCCGCCGCGGAACCCGACGCCGTCATCGTGCCGCTGGTGCTCTCCGCAGGCTTCCACGTCCGCACCGGGCTGTCGCTCGGCCTCGACCGCATCGGTGGATCCGCGCGCCTGGCACCCGAGCTCGGGCCCGACGAACGCCTCGTCGAGGTGCTCGCGCAGCGCCTCGACGAGCTCGGCCTCGCCCCGGGCGACACGGTGCTGCTCGCCGCCGCGGGCTCGAACGATCCGCGCGCCGTCCGCGAGTGCTTCGAGACCGCGCGCCGGCTCGGCCAGCGACTCGGCCGCTCCGTGACCGCCGGGTTCATCGCCGCCGCGATCCCGCGGCTGCCCGACGCCATCGAGATGATCCGCGAGGTGCACCCCGGCTCGCGCGTGGTCGTCGGCCCGTACCTGCTCGCGCCCGGCACGTTCTACGACCAGGCCGCGGCATCCGGTGCCGATCTCATCGCCGACCCGCTCCTGCTGCCCGACGCACCCGCGCCTGCGGCGCTCGTCGACCTCGTGCTGGACCGCTACGCCGCGGTCGGGCAGGAGCGGCGCGAGCGCGCCTGAGCCCCGAGGGGTCCGGCACGGCCGTACGCCGCCGCGCCAACGCGCCCGCCTCATTCGAGTGGGCGATCCTGGCGGCTCGGCGACGCCGAGCACCGCCAAGATCGCCCACTCGACGTCCGGCACCGGGCGGACGCACGATCCCGGTGCGCGCGAGGTCAGGCCGCGAGCGCGCCGTCGGCCTCGGCGGCCCGGGCGAGCACCTCGGCGATCCGCCCGCGGCATCCGCCGCAGCCCGTGCCGGCGCGCGTGTCGCGCCCGACGCACTCCACCGTGGTGTGGCCGCACGCGGCGGACTCCTCGATGCGCCCGACCGTGACGCCGTTGCACCAGCACACCGTGGTCTCGGGCGCGAACGCGTCGGCGTCCTCGGCGGGGTCGTAGTCGGGACCGTCGAACCGCAGCAGCAGCGAGCGGTCGGCGGGCAGTTCGCCGCCCCGCTCGAACAGGAGGGTGAGCTCGGCGGCGGTGCGCGGCATCCCGACGCTCACGAAGCCGGTGAGGACGCCGTCCTCGGTCACCATCTTGACGTAGCGCAGGTGCTCGGGGTCGGCCCACTGGGCGACGCGGCGACGCGGCGCGAGCGCGTCGTCGTCCCACGGGTCGGCGCTGACGTCGCCGACTGCGGCGACGTCGATGTGCTCGGCCTTGAGCATGACGATGGGCTCGCGCTCGGCCGGAAGGGACACGGCGGTGCCGTCCGCGTCGTCGTCGGCGACACCTGCGCCCCGGCCCCCGGCCGCGGCGTCGGCCGCGAACGTGGCGGCGAGCCACGACGCCTGCCGCCAGCCCGGGCCGATGAGGCCCGACGGCGCGCCGGGGAGGTCGCGGCGTCCGGCGGTCTCGTCGGTGCGTTCGACGACCTGCGCGCAGTCGCCGATCGCGTAGACGTCGGGGTCGCTCCAGCTGCGCAGGTCGGGTCCGACGACGACGCCGACGGCGGTGCGGAGCCCCGCGAGCGTCGCGAGCTCGTTGCGCGGGCTCACGCCACACGAGAGCACGAGCAGGTCGCCGCGCAGCTGCTTGCCGTCGGCCGTGACGAGCATGTCGAACCGACGGGTGCCGTCGTCGTCGGTGCGGAAGCCCACGGCCTCGGCGCGGCTGTGCGCGACGACGGTGATCCCCGTCCGTCGCAGCGCGGAGCGGAGCACGTGCCCGCCGCCGCGGTCGAGGTTGCGGGGCATCGGGATGGCGCCGTGGTGCACGACGCACACCTGGGCGCCGGCGTGCGCCGCGGCGAGTGCGAGCTCGAGCCCGAGCACGCCGGCGCCGAGGACGATGATGCGGCGCCGCTCGCGGACGGCCTCCAGCACGCGCTGCGCGTCGTCGAGGTCGCGGAGCGCGGTGATGCCCTCGGGGAGTGCGTCGTCTCGGGCGACGAGGCTCGAGGCGTACTTCTCGAGCGAGGCGAGGTCGCGCCGGTGACGGTCGACGCCGTCGAGCGTGGGCACGTTGGCGCGCGATCCGGTCGCGAGCACGACGCGGTCGTAGGGGAGGTCCTCGCCGTTGGAGCAGCGCACGACGTGCGCGGTGCGATCGATCGAGGTCGCGGCGACGCCGAGCAGCACGCGCGCGCCGGCGGCCTCGGCGGCCTCGCGGTCGCCGACGAGCATCGAGTCGAGGTCGGTGTTCCCGACCGCGTACTCGGCGACCAGAACGCGGTTGTACGCCTCGACGTGCTCGCCGGCGACGACCGTGAGCGCGACGCGGCCGGCCGCCACCTCGGGCAGCAGTTCCTCGACGAAGCGGGCGCCGACCGGGCCGTAGCCGACGAGGACGATCCTGAGCGGTGTGGTCATGCGAGGGCTCCGGCTTCCGCGAGGCTCGTGACGCGCACGAGATTGGTCTTGAACTCCGGCATCGACGAGATCGGATCGACCGCGTCGGAGGTGAGCAGGTTCGCCGCCTGGTCGTCGCCGTAGTGGAAGGGCAGGAAGACGGCGTCGGGGCGGATGTCGGTGGTCAGCCGGGCACGCCCGCGCACGGTGCCGAGCGGGTTGGCGAGCTCGACCGGGTCGCCGTCCGCGATGCCGAGGCGGGCGGCGGTCGCCGGGTGCAGCGAGGCGCGCAGCTCGGGCTGGGCGTCCAGCAGCTCGGGCACGCGCCGCGTCTGGGCGCCGCTCTGGTAGTGCTCGAGGAGGCGTCCCGTGACGAGCGTGAGCTCGCCGGCCGCAGGCACCGGATGCGCCGCGGCGCGGACCGTCACGGCGACGAGCCGGGCGCGCCCGTCGGCGTGCGCGAAGCGGTCGGCGAAGAGCCGCGGCGTGCCGCTTCCGCCCCGCGGGAACGGCCAGTACGCGGCCTCGCCCGCGTCGAGCATCGCGTAGTCGATGCCGGAGTAGTCGGCGATGCCGCCCTCCGACGCGAGACGGAGCTCCTCGAACACCTGCTCGGGGTCGATGTCGAACCGCGCGGTCGAGCCGAGTCGTCGGGCGAGCTCGTGCATGATCCAGAGCTCGTCGCGCGCACCGGGCGGGGCAGCGAGCGCGCGGCGGCGACGGATGACGCGACCCTCGAGGTTCGTCATGGTGCCCTCCTCCTCGGCCCACTGCAGCACCGGCAGCACGACGTCGGCGAGGGCCGCCGTCTCGGAGAGCACGAAGTCGCACACCACGAGGAGGTCGAGCGCCTCGACGCCGCGTCGGACCGCGGCGGCGTTCGGCGACGACACGACGAGGTTCGAGCCGTGCACCATGAGCGCGCGCACGCCGCCCGGCTGCCCGAGGGAGGCGAGCAGCTCGATCGCGGGCACGCCCGGTCCGGGCATGTCGTCGGGGTCGACACCCCAGACGCCGGCGACGTGGGCACGCGCCTCGGGGTCGGTGATCTTGCGGTAGCCGGGCAGCTGGTCGCACTTCTGGCCGTGCTCGCGGCCGCCCTGGCCGTTGCCCTGGCCGGTGAGCGTGCCGTAGCCGCTGCCGGGGCGGCCGGGCAGGCCGAGCAGCAGCGCGAGGTTGATCGCAGCCGTCGCGGTGTCGGTGCCGTCGACGTGCTGCTCGACGCCGCGCCCCGTGAGGACGTACGTATTGCCGCCGGCGGCGAGGCGGCGCGCGAGGCGGCGGACCGTCGGCGCGGCGACGCCCGTGACGGCCTGCACGCGCTCGGGCCACCACGAGGCGACGCTCCGTCGGAGCGAGTCGTACCCGAGGGTCCGCGCGGCGACGTAGGCCTCGTCGACGAGACGCTCCGCGATCACGACGTGCGTGATGCCGAGCAGCAGCGCGAGGTCGGTGCCGGGCGCGGGCTGGATGTGCAGCCCCTTCGCGTCGTCGGTGAGCTTCGCGGTCGCGGTGCGGCGCGGGTCGACGACGACGAGCCCGCCCGCGGCCTGCGCGCCGGCGAGGTGGCCGATGAACGGCGGCATGGTCTCGGCGACGTTGGTGCCGAGCAGCAGGATCGTGTCGGCGTCGTCGAGGTCGGTCAGCGGGAACGGCAGCCCGCGGTCGACGCCGAAGGCCCGGTTGCCCGCCGCGGCCGCCGACGACATGCAGTACCGGCCGTTGTAGTCGATGCGGCTCGTGCCGAGCGCGAGCCGGGCGAACTTGCCGAGCAGGTACGCCTTCTCGTTGGTGAGCCCGCCGCCTCCGAAGACGCCGACCGCGTCGGCGCCGTGCTGCGACCGGATGTCGCGGAGCCGCGTCGCCACGAGGTCGAGGGCGTCATCCCAGCTCGCCTCCGCGAACGCGCCGTCGGCGCCCCGCACGAGCGGGGCGCCGAGGCGTGAGGGTGCGCGGAGCAGCTCCGCCGACGTCCAGCCCTTCTTGCACAGCCCGCCGCGGTTCGTGGGGAAGTCGCGGCCGGTGACCGTCACGGGCGTGGTCGCGGTGTCCGCGGCATCCGCCGGCGTGAGGGTCATCGCGCACTGCAGGGCGCAGTACGGGCAGTGCGTGGGGGCGGGACGATCGGTCATGGTGCTCGATTCAGATCTTCTGCTCGCGCAGGTGACGGGGGCGGACGTACACCGCCCACGTGAGGACGAGCAGCACCGCGTACCCGGCGATGAAGCCCATGAACGCGGCCGCGTAGTTCCCGGTGGTCTGGAACGAGAGGTTCAGCGCCTGGGGGATGAGGAAGCCGCCGTAGGCGCCGATCGCCGAGATCAGGCCGAGCGCGGCCGCCGCCTTGCGCTGCGTCGACACGTCGCCGGCGCCGCCGTGCGAGGACCGCATCGCGAACACGATCGGCACCATCCGGTACGTCGAGCCGTTGCCGATGCCCGCGGTGGCGAACAGCAGCAGGAACAGCCCGAGGAAGAGCCAGAAGTTGCCGAGCGGCAGGGTCGCGAGGACGCCGACCGTGATCGCCGCCATCGCCGCGAACGCGACCATCGTGATGCGCGCGCCGCCGAAGCGGTCGGAGAGCTTGCCGCCGTAGGGGCGGGCGAGCGAGCCGACGAGGGCGCCGAGGAACGCGAGCCCGACCGTCGCGCCGAGCACGTTGATGGTCGAGAACTCGGGGAACTGGTCGGCGATGAGCTTCGGGAAGACGCTCGCGAAGCCGATGAAGGAGCCGAACGTGCCGATGTAGAGCAGCGACAGCAGCCAGAGGTGCGGCTCCTTGAGCGCCGCCGCCGAACCCGAGAGGTCGGCCTTGGCGTTGGAGAGGTTGTCCATGTACCTCCACGCGCCGAACATCGCCAGCAGGATGAACGGGATCCAGATGAGGCCGGCGATCGGCAGGTTGAGGCTCGCTCCCGCACCGATCGTGATGACGATCGGGACCGTGAACTGCGCGACGGACGCGCCGAGGTTGCCGCCGGCGGCGTTCAGGCCGAGGGCCCAGCCCTTCTCGCGCTGCGGGTAGAAGTACGTGATGTTCGACATCGAGCTGGCGAAGTTGCCGCCGCCGAAGCCCGCGAGCGCCGCGGCGAACAGCAGCACGCCGAATGGGGTCTCGGGGTTCGATACGCAGACCGCGAGGGCGATCGTGGGGGCGAGCAGCAGGGCCGCCGAGATGATGGTCCAGTTCCGGCCGCCGAAGATCGGCACGAGGAACGAGTAGGGGATGCGAAGGGTCGCGCCCACGAGGCTCGGGATCGAGATGAGCCAGAACAGCTCGCCGGTGGAGAGCTGGAAGCCAGCGGCCGGGAGGGCCACGGCGACGATGCTCCAGAGCTGCCAGACGACGAAGCCGAGGAACTCGGCGAAGATCGACCAGTTGAGGTTGCGTCGGGCGATGCGACGCCCCTCGCGTTCCCACTGGACGGTGTGCTCCGCGTCCCAGCCGTCGATCCAGCGGCCGGGGCGGGTGGTGAGCAGGCCCTGGTCGGCCGGCGCGGCGACATCGGTCGCGGCGCTCGTGGACGAGGGCGGGGGAGCCTGCATGGTCTCGGTCATCGGTGCCTCCGGGAGGTCGGTCTCGAGGTTTCGAGGTGGTGTCGCCGACGCTATCCGCGGCGTGTTTCCCGAGTTCGCGCGGGTGGTAAACCCTGCGTTCCCACCTGCTCACCGCGGGTCGGGGCGGGTGTGAGGTCGTGGTCACACATCGATCCGGTACCCCCGCTTGACGACGGTGGCGATCAGCCCCGGAACCCCGAGCGTCTGCCGGAGGCGGCTCAGCGCGACCTCGAGCGCGTGCTCGTCGGCGCCGCCGGGCATGCTCGCGGCGAGGCGCTCGCGCGAGACGACCGAGCCGCGGGCCCGGACGAGGGCGCAGAGGATGGCGCGGCCCACCGGGGCGAGTTCGACCCGACGCCCGGCGACCTCGACCACGGACCCCCGCAGCGCGAGCGGGCCGTGCTGCGTCTCGAGCCGGACGATGCGCTCGGTCTCGAGGTGCTCGCACACCTGGCGGATCATCGCGCCCATGCGGTAGCGCTCGGGCTGCAGCGGCTCGATGCCGGCCGCGATGAGCGGCGCGGCGGTCACGGGACCGACGGTCGCCGCGACCACCGGGCCGCGCATCGCGTCGATCAGGTCGTCGTACCGGCCGCGCGCCTCCGCCGCCATGAGCAGCGCGTGGACGGCCGGTGCGCTCGTGAACGTGATGCAGTCGAGGCCGCCCGTGCAGGCGGCCTCGATGAGGCGGTCCACCCGCTCGTCGAAGAGGTCCGGGTCGATCCATCGGTACGGCTCGACCGTGAGCACCCGATCGTGGGCGTCGCGGAGGCGGTCGAGCTGGGACGGCGGCAGGTAGCCGTGCAGCTGCACCGCGACGGTGAGCCCCCGCGGATTGGAGGCGAGCACCTCGTCGATGAGCGACTCGGTGGTCTCCTCGGCGCTCATCCCGACGTCGTCGAGTCCGGCGGCGCGGATGCCGCCGCGCGCCTTCGGGCCGCGGACCAGGATGGCCGTGTCGTGCAGCGCGTCGAGGAGCTCGTCGCCGAGCCCCGCGGCATCCGCCACCTCGAACCAGCGGCGGACACCGTACGCGGTCGTCGCGAGGAGCACGTCGGGCCGCGCCTCGATGATCGCGCGCGTGTCGGCGATCACGGGCTCGTCGGAACTGGCGTTCGCCATGCGGATGGTCGGCGCGTGCACGACCTGCGCGCCGCGGCGCGCGAACGCGTCGATGAGGTCTCCGGAGCGGCGGTCGCTCGTCACGCCGATCCGGAAGCCGTGGAGCTGGTCGGGCCGGAACCCGATCGCGGACTCCACCTGGTCGGTCACGCGACCACCGCCGCGAAACCCGCCGCACGTTCCATGAGCTGGGCGGCGCTCAGGTCGCCGTCGTGCGCGAGCCGGACGACCTCGCCCACCACGATGACCGCCGGCGAGCTGACGCCCGCGACGCCGGCCGCCGTCACGATGCCGCCGAGGTCGGCGATCGTCGTGCGCTGGTCGCCGCGGAAGCCGCGCTCGACGATCGCGACGGGCATCGAGGCACGCATGCCGTGGCGCGCGAGGCCGGCCGCGAGCATGGGCAGCGTGTTCACGCCCATGAGCACGACGATCGTGCCGCCGAGCCCGGCGAGGTGCGCCAGCTCGTCGTCGGTCAGGGGCGCGTGGCCGGAGACGACCGTGAAGAGGTGGCTGACGCCGCGATGCGTGAGGGGGATGCCGGCCGCACCGGGCACGGCGATGGCGCTCGTCACGCCGGGGACGACCTCGACCGGGACGCCCGCGCGATGGCACGCGAGCACCTCCTCGCTGCCGCGGCCCAGGACGTACGGATCGCCGCCCTTGAGCCGCACCGCGTGGCGGCCCGCCAGCGCGTGGCGGACGAGCAGGGCCTCGATGTCGGACTGGGGGATGGCGTGGTGGCCGGGCCGTTTGCCGACGTCGACGAGTTCGGCGTCGGGGGCGAGCTCGGCGAGCCGCGCGTGGGGCGCGAGCCGGTCGTAGAGCACGACGTCGGCGGAGCCGAGCGCGCGGATCGCGGCGACGGTCAGCAGGTCCTCGCGGCCGGGCCCGCCGCCGACCAGCGTCACGCGGCCCGTCACGCGTCGGCCCCCCGCACCGGGATGGTGGGTCCGGCGACGAGCACGGCCTCGCCGCGCGCGATTTCCTCGGCGGTCGCGGGACGCATCTGCCCGCGTTCCTCGATGCGCGCGAGCGGCGTGTCGGCGGCCTCGGGCGCGTTCACGAAGGAGCGGAATCGACGGAGGCGGTCGGGGTCGGCGAGCGTGGCCGCCCACTCGTCCTCGTACGTGTCGACGTGCCGGGCCATCGCGGCCTCGAGCTCGTCGGCCAGGCCGAGCGAGTCGTCGACGACGACGTCGCGCACGTGGTCGAGGCCGCCCTCGATGTCCTCCATCCAGCGCGCGGTGCGCTGCAGCCGGTCGGCGGTGCGGATGTAGTACATCATGTAGCGGTCGATGTAGCGCAGCAGCGTCTGGTCGTCGAGGTCGCTCGCGAGCAGCTGCGCGTGCGCCGGCTGGAAGCCGCCGTTGCCGCCGACGTAGAGGTTCCAGCCCTGGTCGGTCGCGATCACGCCGACGTCCTTGCCGCGGGCCTCCGCGCACTCGCGCGCGCAGCCCGAGACGCCGAACTTCAGCTTGTGCGGCGAGCGGAGGCCGCGGTACCGGAGCTCGAGGCGGATGGCCATGGCGACCGAGTCCTGCACGCCGTAGCGGCACCAGGTCGAGCCGACGCAGCTCTTGACGTTCCGGAGTGCCTTGCCGTACGCCTGGCCGGACTCGAAGCCCGCGTCGACGAGCCGCTTCCAGATGTCGGGCAACTGCTCGAGGCGGGCGCCGAACAGGTCGATGCGCTGGCCGCCGGTGATCTTGGTGTAGAGGCCGAAGTCGGTCGCGACCTGCGCGATGACCGCGAGCTTCTGCGGCGTGATCTCGCCGGCGGGGATGCGCGGGACGACCGAGTACGTGCCGTCCTTCTGCATGTTCGCCATGGCGCGGTCGTTGGTGTCCTGCAGGCCGCCGCGGCCGCCGTCGAGGATGTACGAGCCGTGCTGTGCGGCGAGGATCGACGCGACGACGGGCTTGCAGACGTCGCAGCCGCGTCCGCTGCCGAGGCGGGCGACGATGTCCTCGAACGAGGTGAGCTCGAGCACGCGGATCGACTCGAAGAGCTCCTGGCGCGAGATCGCGAAGTGCTCGCAGAGGGCGCGCGAGATCGTCTGGCCCGACTTCTTCAGCTCGGCCTCGAGCAGCTTCTTCACGAGCGGCACGCACGAGCCGCACTGCGTGCCGGCCCGCGTGCAGGTCTTCAGTGCGCCGAGCTCGGTGCAGCCGGCCTCGTGCGCGCCGTGCGAGCCGGTCACGGCGTCGCGGATGGTACCGGCGGCGACGTTGTTGCAGGCGCACACCAGCGCGGCGGCCGGCAGCTCGTCGCCTGCGGGCGCCTCCATGCCCGACGCCGAGAGGTAGGCCGCGGGCTCGCTCGAGAGCTCTGTGCCGAGGAGGGGCCGGAGCGACGCGTACGGCGACGCGTCGCCAACGAAGATGCCGCCGAGCAGCGTCTTCGCGTCGTCGGTCATCACGAGCTTCTGGTACATCCCGCGCGCCGGGTCGGCGTAGACGATCTCGAGCGCCTGCTCGGTGCGTGCGAGCGCGTCGCCGAAGCTCGCGACGTCGACGCCGGCGAGCTTGAGCTTGGTCGCGTCGTCGACGGTCGTGAACTCCGCCGCGCCGCCGAGCAGGCGGTCGGCGACGACCTCGGCCATGGCGTTCGCGGGGGCGACGAGCCCGGTGCACCGGCCCTCGAAGCTCGCGACCTCTCCGATGGCCCAGACGTTCGGCACGGATGCCGCGCACGCCGTGTCGATCGACACGCCGCCGCGCGGTCCCAGCTCGAGCCCCATCGCCCGAGCCAGCTCGTCGCGCGGCGAGATCCCGATCGCGAACACGACGAGATCGGCGTCGACGCGGCGGCCGTCGGTGAGCTCCACCCCCACGACGCCGCCGCTGCTTTCGAGCACCTTCGCGGGGCGGACCCCGAGGTGCAGAGTGATGCCCTTGCCGGCGATGATGCGGCCGAGCGCGCGCCCGGCGCCCTCGTCGAGCTGGGCCGACATGAGCCAGGAGCCGGAGTGGACGATCGCGGCATCCGCCCCCAGCTCGGCGAGGCCGCCCGCGGCCTCCAGGCCGAGCAGGCCGCCGCCGGCGACGATCGCGCGCGGCGGACGGCCGAGGCGCTCCGCGAGCTCGCGGGTCTCCGCGACGAGCGCGTCGACGTCGTCGATCGTGCGGTAGACGCGGGCGTGCTCGCGGCCGGGGATCTCGGGCACGGGCGCGCTCGAGCCGGTCGCGAACACGAGGTCGTCCCAGCGCAGCTCGAGGCCCGACGCGGTCGTCGCCGTGCGGGTCGCGCGGCTCACCTCGACGACGCGCTCGCCCGTGAGGAGGCGGACGTGCCCGTCGTCCCACGGCGTGTCCGAGAGGGTGAGGTCGGCCGCGGTGTCGGCCAGGCGCGTGCTCAGCGCGACGCGGTCGTACGGCGCCCACGATTCCTCGCAGACGACCGTCACGCGCAGGCGGCGATCGGTGTCGCGGGCGTGCAGGCTGTCGGCCAGGCGGTGCGCCGCCGGACCGCCGCCGACGACGACGACGTGGCGCGTGCCGGCCGCGGCGTTCGCGGTCTCGTTCATGGCTGCCTCCCGGTCTCAGGTTGACGGCGAGCGTACGGCGGGGGCGTTTCCGCTCTGTTTCGTGGTGGTAACACAAGCGCACCGGGACCTTACGGGTGCGTCCCGTCGATGTGAGGGCGGTTTCACCCGGGCGAAACACGCGGGATGGGGCTCGGGAAACATCGCGCGCCTAGCGTCGGGTGCATCGAGACGGAGGAGCCGAGATGACGTCGACCCTGGAGATCACCACCACCTGGGCCCGCGCGTGCGCGGTCAGCGACCTCGAGCCCGGCTGGGGCGAGGTCGCGCTGCTCGACGCGCGGCGGGTCGCGCTCGTGCGCGTCGCCGGCGAGGAGGTGTACGCCGTCGACCACCACGATCCGCACACGGGCGCACCCGTCATGGCGCGCGGCATCGTCGGATCGCGCGGCGACCGCCCGACGATCGCGTCGCCGCTGCACAAGGAGGTCTACGACCTCGGCACCGGCGAGTGCTTCACCGATCCCGCGCTGTCGCTGCGCACGTACCGCACGCGCGTCGTCGGCGGCATGATCGAGGTGGAGCTGCACGGATGACGCGACCCGCGACCGGCGCCGCCTCGCCTGACGACCGGATCGTCGACGTGCTCGTCGCGCGGCTCGCCGAGGCGGGCCTGCGCTGGGACGACCGCGTCGTGCTGGCCGCCGCCGGATCGGATGACGCCGCCGCCGTCGAGGACTGCCGCGCCATGGGCCGGCGGCTGGCCGCGCGGCTCGGCCGGCGCGTGTCCGTCGGGTTCCTCGCGACGGCGCGCCCGTCGGTCGCCGACGCCGTGGCGAACACGCGCGCCACGCACCCGGTCTCCCGGGTCGTGGTCGCGAGCTACCTGCTCGCGCCTGGGCGCCTGCACGACCTGGCCGCGTCGGCGGGCGGCGACGTCACGACCGCGCCGATGCTGGGAGCGGATGCCGCGGCGCCCGCCGCACCCGTCGACCTCGAGGCCGACCGCTCCGCGGAGGCCGAGCTCAGCTCCGTTGCGTGAGCACGATGGGGTCGCCGTGGGTGACCGCGATCGTGTGCTCGGAGTGCGCGCCCCGTGACCCGTCGGCGCTGCGCAGCGTCCACCCGTCGGGGTCGGTGACGATGCGGTCGGTCGTGTGCAGGAACCACGGCTCGATCGCGAGCACGAGGCCGGGCTTGAGCGGGAGGCCGCGGCCCGGGCGGCCGTTGTTGGGCACGTGCGGCTCACCGTGCATGGTGCGGCCCACCCCGTGCCCGCCGAAGTCGGTGTTGATCGAGTACCCCTCGGCCTTCGCGACCTCCGCGATCGCCCGGGAGATGTCGCCGATCCGGTTGCCGGGCCGCGCGGCGGCGATGCCCGCGTCGAGCGCGCGGCGCGTGGTGTCGATGAGACGGAGGTCCTCCTCGCGGGGGGTGCCGACGACGATCGAGACCGCCGAGTCGGCGACCCAGCCGTTCACGGAGGCCGCGAAGTCGAGGCTCAGCAGGTCGCCGTCCTTCAGCGCGTAGTCATGGGGGAGCCCGTGCAGGACCGCGTCGTTGACCGACGTGCAGATCACCTTGCCGAACGGGCTGCCGCCGAACGACGGGTGGTAGTCGATGTAGCAGCTCTCCGCGCCGGCCTTCCGGATCATGTCGTGCGCGAGCGCGTCGAGCTCCAGCAGGTTCACGCCGACCGCGGCGGCCTTCGACGTCGCCTCCAGCACGCTCGCCACGAAGCGGCCTGCGGGACGCATCTCGTCGATCTCGGCAGGGGTCCTCAGTTCGATCACGCTCATCCTCTCCGCCCACCATTCTGTCGGCTCCGCCCTGAGTGAACACCCGGCCGCCCCGCAGGAGCCGTCGCTACGCTGGCCTCATGCTGATCCGACGCGGGTTCTACCGGTGGCAGTTCGCCGCCGCGATCGTGCTGCCCGTGTGGCTGCTCATCGGCTACGCCATCTTCGGCTCGAGCGGCTGGGGCGTCATCGGCCTCATGTTCGCCACGCCGATCGCGTTCATCTCGCTCGGGGTCGCCGCCCTGCTCGTCGCGGCCCGGCCCGACGTGCGCCGCGACAAGGCCGTCGACTGGTGGGATGTCGCGGTGCTCGGCGTGTGGCACCTGCTCATCGTCGCCGCCGGCTTCTACGGAGAGGCCGGCATCACGTTCGCGATCCTCGCCATGGTCGGGGCGATCGGCGCCTTCTGGTACGGGGTGTGGCGGCTGCTCAGCGACGGCGCGCGCCGCGTGCGCGCCACCATGGAGGAGTACGAGCGCCTCGCGTCGTCGGGCGCCGCGCCCGGTGCCGGGCTCCCCGGCCAGGGCCGGGATGCCGGTCGCGGGCCGGCGGCCACGGGCGGCGAGGAGATCATCGTGATCCGGGAGGAGCGGAGCTGGGAGGAGCGCCGCGACTGATCGGCGCCTCGTGCCCGGCCGCCGCCGCGGCATCCGTCACCGCCCGATTTTGGCCGCGAGGCCCCTGATCTGGCAGAATGGACGATTGTGCCGCCGCATGGCCCTGCCTCCGGGGGGCCCGCATGACGCGAGGAATCGCGCGAAGCGGCACCAGACACTTCCATCCATGATCCGCGTTCGACCGGTTGCGGGCGCAGAGAGCGAACCATCATGCACATCCTCGACCACGTCGACGCCGCGAGCCTCCGCTCCGACATCCCGGACTTCCGTCCCGGCGACACCGTCAAGGTGCACGTCAACATCGTCGAAGGCACCCGTTCGCGCATCCAGGTCTTCCAGGGCGTCGTCATCGGCCGCCAGGGCGAGGGCGTGCGCGAGACCTTCACCGTCCGCAAGATCAGCTTCCAGGTGGGCGTCGAGCGCAAGTTCCCGGTGCACTCGCCGGTGATCGACCACATCGAGATCGTCACCCGCGGCGACGTGCGCCGCGCGAAGCTGTACTACCTGCGCGAGCTCCGCGGCAAGAAGGCGAAGATCAAGGAGAAGCGCGAGAACTGATCGGCTGCCGCCGACCGCATCGCGTCATCCGCTCGAGCTCCCCACCCCTAGACTGGGTCGGGGAGCTCGAGCCGTTTCATGACTGAAGACACACGCACTGCGCGCGACGAACGCGCCGCATCCGGGACGCCGTCGTCGCGCCGCCGGAGCACACTGCTGTTCCTGCGCGACCTGGTGGTGATCTTCCTCGTCGCGGTGCTGGTGTCGTTCCTGATCAAGACCTTCCTGATCCGGTCGTTCTTCATCCCGTCGCAGTCGATGGAGATGACGCTCGTGCAGGACGACCGCATCATCGTCAACCAGCTCACGCCCGAGGTCATGCCGATCGAACGCGGCGACGTGGTCGTCTTCAAGGACCCGGGCGGATGGCTGCCCGCGCGCGCCGAGGAGTCGCAGCCGCCGCTCATCGCGGCCGTCGACTGGTTCCTCGCGTTCGTCGGGCTCTCGGCGCCCGACTCCAACGACCACCTCGTCAAGCGCGTCATCGGCCTGCCCGGCGACACCGTGGTCTGCTGCAACGCGCTCGGCCAGATGAGCGTGAACGGCGTGCCGCTCGACGAGCCCTACGTCGCCCTGCCGCCCGGCGAGACCAAGGTCTCGCGGGACGACTTCGAGACCGTGGTGCCCGACGACTCGCTCTGGGTGATGGGCGACAACCGCTACAACTCCAAGGACTCGCGCTACAACACCGAGACGCCGCTCAAGGGGTTCGTGCCGATCGAGAACGTCGTCGGCCGCGCCGTCGTGGTGAGCTGGCCGATCTCGCACTGGATCTGGCTCGACAACTACCCCGAGGTGTTCGCCGGCGTCGACGAAGGGGCCGAGTGAGGTGAGCCCAGCCGGCGTGCCGACGCTACGGATCGAGCGCGAGCTGCTGGCCGGGGGAGCGCCCGTGGTCCTCGCCTGCGACGAGGTCGGTCGGGGCGCGCTCGCCGGGCCCGTGAGCGTCGGCATCGTCGTCATCGACGCGACGGTCAAGCGGATGCCGGCGGGCTTGCGCGACTCCAAGATGCTGCCCGAGCCGAGGCGCGAGCTGCTCGCGCCGCGAGCCGCCGCCTGGGTGCTCGCGTCGGCCGTCGGAGAGGCGTCGGCCGAGGAGATCGACCGGCTCGGAATCATGGCCTGCCTCGGGCTCGCCGGTGCCCGGGCGTTCGCCGCGCTCGCCGTCGACCGGGGGCTGGTCGCCGGGGCTCCGCTGCTGCTCGACGGCAACTACGACTGGCTGAGCCCGTCCATCGAGCACCGCGCCCAGGTGGTCACCCGCATCAAGGCCGACCGCGACTGCGCGTCGGTGTCCGCGGCATCCGTCATCGCCAAGGTCCACCGCGACCGCGGGATGCGCCGCGCGCACGACGAGACTCCGCTCTACCACTGGCACGAGAACAAGGGCTACTCGAGCCCGGCGCATTTCGCCGCGATCGCCGAGCACGGCCCGAGCGGCCTGCACCGGCGCACCTGGCTGCACGAGCGGGCGCCCGAGGAGGCCCCGTCGCTGTTCGACCTCGAAGTAGGATGATCAGCGATGGATGAGGACGAGTTCGAAGACTACGACCGTGAAGTGGAGCTCGCGCTCTACCGCGAATACCGCGACATCGTGGCGCAATTCAAGTACGTGGTCGAGACCGAGCGGCGGTTCTACCTCGCGAACGAGGTCGAACTGGTGCGCCGCGACACCGAGCACGACTTCTACTTCGAGCTCACGATGAAGGACGTCTGGGTGTGGGACGTCTACCGTGCCGACCGCTTCGTCAAGGCGGTTCGCGTGCTGACGTTCAAGGACGTCAACGTCGAGGAGCTGGCGACGCGCGAGTTCGAGCTGCCCAAGGACCTGGCGCTCGAGGAGTAGCGGCGTCGTCGGCGGCCATGGCGGCTGCCGCGTCGGCGGCGTCGGCGGGCGTGATCCAGGCTGTCCCGGATGGCGCGGGGGCGCAATCGGGCGCACACTTGGGGGAGAGGCCCCGGACCCGGGGCCGGGGGAACGTGCCTGATGAGCGTCACGGAGTACGACGACCTCCAGTTGCGCATCGACCGAGATGCGGACGGGTCCTACCGCGTGCTGGCGATGGCGCCAGACGGTCGCACCGCGCGGGGATCCTTCCGGCCGCCCGTGACCGACCTCGAGCTCGACGACTTCGTGCAGCGCGTCGGCCTGGCGCGACGGCGCAGCGGCTCGGCCGACACCCGTATGGAGGCGATCCGGGAGCTCGGAACCGAGCTGTTCGACGCGCTCATCCGGGACGACGTCGGAACCGTCTTCCACTCCGCCCGCAGCGCGGCGGCAGAGCGCGACCGGGGTCTCAGGATCACGCTCCGGCTCTCGGGGTCGCCCGAACTCATGCGGCTGCCGTGGGAGTTCCTCTACAAACGCCCCCGGTTCATCGCGCAATCGACCCAGACGCCGATCGTCCGCGCGCTCGACGTCGACACCGCGATGCACCCGCAGCCGCTGAGGCTGCCGCTGCGGATCCTCGCGATGGTGAGCAGCCCCTCCGGCTACCCCGAGCTCGACGCCGGGGTCGAACGGCGCAACCTCGAGCGCGCGCTCGCCGTGCCGCGTGCCGCCGGGCTCGTCGAGGTGACCTGGCTCGAGCGTGCGACCCTCGGGGAACTCGGTCGACGGATCGCCGAACCCGACGAGGTCCACGTGCTGCACTACATCGGCCACGGGGCCTACGACGAGGCGACCGAATCGGGAATCCTCGTGCTGGAGACCCCGCAGGGGCGCGCGCACGACGTCACCGGCGAGGAGATCGGCGCGATGCTGCAGGACGAGACGAGCCTGCGCCTCGTCGTGCTGAACGCCTGCGAGGGCGCCCGGAGCTCGCACGTCGACCCGTTCTCGGGCGTCGCGGCGAGCCTCGTGAACTTCGACATCCCCGCGGTCATCGGCATGCAGTTCGAGATCACGGACGACGCGGCGATCGCCTTCAGCGAGAGCCTCTACACGGGTCTCGCGCGCGGCCTGCCGGTCGACGCGGCGCTCGCACCCGCCCGCAGGGCCATCATCGGCGCGATGCTCGCGACCGAGTTCGGGACGCCCGTGCTGTTCCTCCGCGACGGCGAGGCGCGGCTCTTCGAGGTCGCGGAGGGCCAGGCGGACGGAGCGGTCGCTCCGCCCGCGGGGCCGCCCGTCGCGCCGGTCGTCGAGGACCTGGGCGATCTCGTGGCTGAGCCCGGTAGGACGGCCGGGCCGGTCCCGACGCCCGAGGACGCGGTCGCGGCACCGGGCGCGACACGAGTGGCCGAACCCGTCGTCGGCGCGGGATCGGACGGCCCCGTCGCCGAGCAGGAACGCATGGCCGGCGTGGCGGCCGCACCTCCGCCGGAGGGTGAGCAGCGACCGCCCGTCGGCGGTGCCGCTGCCGCGGCCGAGCGGAGTCGTTCCCCCGTCGCGGTCCCCATCGCGCTCGCGTGGATCGCCGCGGCGACGCTCGCGTGCACGGCACTGCTGGTGGTCCCGGTGTGGATCGCGTGGACCGTGGAGGGCGCGATCGCGCTGTACCTCACCCAGACCGTGGGCGCGGCAGCGCTCGCCGCACACCACGCGACCCGGCCGAATCGCGACTGGGTGGCCGCAGCGCTGTACGCGGCGGTTGCCGGGGCGAGCGCGTTCTCGTTGTCGAACGCCGACGGCGACTGGGCCCTCGTCATGTGGGGCGACGTCATCGCCGGCGCCGCGCTCATCGCGGTCGGGGTACGCCTCTGGGCGCTGGGAACGAGGCGCGATGCGCCGTTCGCACGGAGCGCGCGCATCCCGGCGCCCTTCGCCGTCTTCGCCGGGGCGATGTACGTCCTCGCGGCGATCGTCTGGTTCAACAGTGCGTGGGACTGGGAGCCGTTCGCCTCCCAGACGTGGGCGTTCGCGCTCCTCGGGCTGGCCGCCGGCTACGTGGTCTCGGCGCTGCTCCTGGCCCGCGAGGCGGCCTCACCTCAGGTCGGCCGCCCGCGAGCCCGGCCCGCGACCGGTTCGGACCGGCGCCTCGCCGCAGCCGTCGCGCTCGCCGTGTTCGGCGCCGTGCTGCTCGCCTACGGCGCCTGGATGGTCGTCGCGTCCGCACTCCGGCCCGCGGACGTGGCCCAGCTGACGCCCGCCGCGATCCTGGCCCAGACCGTCGCCCTCCTTACCCTGGCGGCGCACCACCTCAGCCGCGTGGAACGCGAGGGGTGGCCGGCCGCGGCCGGATACGGGATCGCGGCCGTCGCGGCCGTGTACGTGCTGTCGTACTTCCCGACCGACGCCGCCCTGGGCGGTCGCGGCGTGCCCGTCATCGGCCTCGCCCTGGTCGCGGTGGGTGGATGGCTCGCCGTCGCCGGCCGACGGGGTCGCTCGCCGTTCGCGCCGAGCCTTCGAACACCCGCTCCGTTCGTGATCGCGGTCGGTGCGACCTACCTGATCGCCTCCGTCGTCTGGCTGAACAGCCTCTCCGCCTGGGTGCCGCTGGTGGACTGGTTGCTTCCGCTCGCCCTTCTTGCGATGGCAGCCGGATACGTGATGTCCGGCGTGCTCCTGGCCCGGGCGGCCAGGTCGGGCACGCGAGAGTAGGTCGCTGGGGCCGAGCCGTCCTCCACAGGCTCCGATGCGCCGCGCCCGTCCCCGTGTGTGCCGTGTTCCGCCGGCGACGTGGTGGTCGGCCACGACGCTGGGCGCATGGCCCACAACACCGAACTCGGTCGGCGCGGCGAGCAGCTCGCGGCCGATCATCTCGAGTCGCGCGGCATGCGCGTGATCGATCGCAACTGGCGCTGCCGTCATGGTGAGCTCGACCTCGTCGCGCGCGACGGCGACGAGACGGTCTTCGTCGAGGTGAAGACCCGCGCCGGCGACGGCTTCGGGCATCCATTCGAGGCGATCACGGCGCGCAAGCTCGCCCGGCTGCGGCGACTCGCGCTCGAATGGTGCGGCGCACGCGACATGCCGGCCGGCCGCATCCGGATCGACGCGATCGCCGTCCTGGCCCCGGCGTCGGCGCCCGCGATCGTCGAGCACCTCGAGGGGATCGCCTGATGCCCGTCGCACGCACCCGCTCGATCGCCCTCGTCGGGCTCGCCGGGTCGGTCGTCGAGGTCGAGGCCGACCTGTCGAGCCAGTTGCCCGCGTTCGTGATCATCGGGCTGCCGGATGCCGCGCTGGGCGAGTCCCGCGAGCGGGTCCGGTCCGCCGCGACCAACGCCGGCTGCCCGCTGCCCTCTCGCCGGCTGACCGTCAACCTGTCGCCCGCCGCGCTGCCCAAGCAGGGATCCGGGTTCGACCTGGCGATCGCGATGGCGTGCCTCGCGGCGGCCGGAACGGTCGATCCAGTCTCGGTGGGGCGGTTCGTGCACCTCGGCGAGCTCGGGCTCGACGGGCGGCTCCGCCCGACGCACGGCGTCCTGCCCGCGGTGCTCGCGGCCGCGCGTGCCGGGCTCGAGCGCGTCATGGTGCCGACCGCCAACGCCGCCGAGGCGAGGCTCGTCCCGGGGATCGAGGTCGTCGGCGTCGCGACCCTGCTCGAGGCGGCCGTGCGGCACGGCGGGCGCTTCGAGGTCGCGGTGCCCGACTCCGAGCCCGAGCCCGGCGTCGACGAGGCCGACGTCGCGCACGATCCCGGACGTGCGCCGGCGGGGGACCTGGCCGACGTCGTCGGCAATCCGCAGGCGATCGAGGCGCTGCTCGCCGCTGCCGCCGGAGGGCACCACCTCCTCCTCGCCGGGCCGCCCGGCGCCGGCAAGACGATGCTCGCCTCGCGCCTGCCCGGCATCCTGCCCGACCTCACGCCCGAGGCGGCGCTCGAGGTCGCGTCACTGCGTTCGCTCGCCGGCCGGCCGGTGGGCGAGACGCTCTCCGTGCGACCGCCCTTCGAAGCGCCGCACCACACCGCGTCGGCGGCGGCCATGGTCGGCGGCGGGAGCCGCGTCATCCGGCCGGGCGCCGCTGCGCGCGCGTCGCACGGCGTGCTGTTCCTCGACGAGGCGCCGGAGTTTCCGTCGGCCGTGCTCGACGCGCTGCGCCAGCCGCTCGAATCCGGTGAGATCAGCATCCATCGGGCGAACGCCGTCGCGACCTATCCCGCACGCTTCCAGCTCGTGCTCGCCGCGAACCCGTGCCCGTGCGGCGGCGGCGACTCGCCGAACGACGGGTGCACGTGCCCGCCGATCGCCAAGCGGCGGTACTTCGCACGGATCTCCGGGCCGCTGCTGGACCGGGTCGACCTGCAGCTCTGGGTCAACCGCATCACGCCCGCGACCCTCCGCATGCCGCCCGAGGACGGGCGGATGACCTCGGCGGCGGCCCGGGCGGTCGTGAATCGGGCGCGGCGCACCGCCGCGGAGCGACTCGCGGGCACGCCGTGGCGCACGAACTCCGAGGTGCCCGGCCCGTGGCTCCGGGGCGAGGGCGGCCTGCATCCCGGTGGCCGGGCCACGCGAGCCCTCGACGCCGCGCTCGAGCGCGGATCCGTGACGATGCGCGGGTACGACCGCGTGCTCAAGACGGCATGGACCATCGCCGACCTCGAGGGCGCCGACCGTCCGCGCGCCGAGCACGTCGGCCGCGCGCTCGGCATGCGGCGGGGAGTCTCGGCATGAACCGGCTCGACGATGCCGTGACCGACCTGGCCGGCGAACTCGCCGCGATCCGCGGGCCGCACGACACGACGCCCGCCCGGCTCGTCGTGGCCTGCGCCATCCTGGGGTTCGTCTCCGAGCCCGGCGACGGGGTGCTCGGACGCCTCGCCGCGGTGATCGGCCCCGAGCGGACGGCCACCGCGCTCATCGAGCACCGACCCGCCGAGGAGTGGATCGCCGCGGCAGGCGACGCGGGGGCGGCCGTCAGCCCCCGCGAGCTCGCCGCGGGCCTGGACCGCTGGCGTGCCCGGGTGGATTCCGCGGCGTTCGCGCGAACCGTCGGCCAGGCCGCCCGGGTCGGCGCCCGACTCCTGCTTCCCTCCGACCCGGGCTGGCCGGAGGGCCTCCACGGGCTCGACGCGCACGCACCGTTCACGCTCTGGGTGCGCGGTCGCCTCGACGCGCTCGCCGAGTCGCCGTCGATCGCACTCGTCGGCGCCCGCGCGGCGACCCACTACGGGGAGCACGTCACGATCGAGGCGGCGGCCGGGCTCGTCGACCGCGGGTACGCGATCGTGTCCGGCGGCGCGTACGGCATCGACGGCACCGCGCACCGATCGGCGCTCGCCAACGGCGGCACGACGGTGGCGTTCCTGGCGGGCGGCGTCGACCGGTTCTACCCGGCCGGTCACGAGGCGCTCCTCGGCCGCGTCTCCGAGACCGGTGCCGTGGTGTCCGAGCTCGCCTGCGGCGCGGCGCCCACGCGTTGGAGGTTCCTCCAGCGAAACCGGCTCATCGCGGCGTCGGCCGACGCCACGGTGGTGCTCGAGGCCGGGATGCGGTCAGGGTCGCTCAACACCGCCGGCCACGCCGCGGCCCTCGGCCGACCCCTCGGCGCCGTGCCCGGACCCGTGACGAGTCCCGCGTCGGCGGGTTGCCACCGCCTGCTGCGGGAGTTCGATGCGGTCTGCGTCACGGATGCCGCGCAGATGGCCGAGCTCGTGCCTGCGATGTCAGCGGCGACCGACGAGACGGGCGCGGGCGAGGGGCCGCACCGCCTCGCCTCGCGAGTGACCGACGAGCTCACCGACGACGAACGTCGCGTGCTCGAGGCGCTCGGCGTGCGCCGCGCGCGGTCGATCGCCGAGCTCGCGGAACGCGCGAAGCTCGGGGTCGGCGCCGTCATGGGAGCGCTCGGTGCGCTCGAGGCGACGGGGCTGGCACGTGCCGAGCGCGACGGCTGGGTTCGCCGCAGATCGGCGTGACACGGGCGCGCACGGCGGGCGTGGTCCTAGGCTGGCCGCGGAGGCAGACATGGACCACCCTCGGCTCGGACGGTACCCGGCGGCACGGCACGTGATCGCCCACCTCAGCGACACGCACTTCCTCGCGGGCGGTGCGCCGCTCGGCGGGCTCGCCGACACCGTCGCCCACCTCGAACGCGCCGTGGCGCAGCTCCGGCGGCTCGCTGGTTCGCTCACGGCGATCGTCGTCACCGGCGATGTCGCCGACCTCGGCGAACCCGACGCATACCACCGCATCCGCGGCATCCTCGAACCGCTCGCCGCGGAGACCGGGGCGCGCCTCGTCTGGGCGATGGGCAATCACGACGAGCGGGTGCCGTTCACCGAGATCCTGCTCGGCGAGCACACCGGCGACGCACCGGTGAACCGGGTGGTCGACCTCGCGGGTCTTCGCCTCATCACGCTCGACACGAGCGTGCCCGGCTACCACCACGGCATCCTCGAACCCGAGACGCTCTTCTGGCTCGACGACGTGCTCGCCGAGCCCGCGCCGTACGGCACCGTGCTCGCCATGCACCACGCACCGATCGCCACGCCGCTGGCGCTCATGGACATCCTCGAGCTCCGCGGGCAGGACGAGTTCGCCGACGTCGTCCGCGGGCGCGACATCCGCGCCATCCTCGGCGGCCACCTGCACTACCCGACGCAGGGCAGCTTCGCCGGCGTCCCCGTCTTCGTCGCCGGGGCGCTCGCCTACACGATGGACCTCTCCGCGCCGACGCGCGAGCTCGTAGGCATCGACGGCGGGCATTCCGTCTCGCTCGTCCACCTGTTCGACGAGGATGTCGTGTCGTCCGTCGTCCCGGTCGGCGAGTTCCCCGAGATCACGAGCTTCGGCGAGCAGTTCCTCCGCGAGATCGAGGAGCTCGACGAGGCGGGGCGGATCGAGAGGTTCTCCCGGAAACGCCAGGTCCCGACGGATGGCTGATGCGGTCGCGTCGGGCCGGCGGCGCGCGCCGCGCACCGCGGGCCGCGGCACGCCGCTCGACGCGCTGATCGACCGGTACCTCGAGCACGTCGCACTCGAACGGGGCTACTCGGCCCACACCGTCGCAGCGTACGCGTCCGACCTCGCCGACCTCGCCGCGTTCGCCGAGAACCGCGGGGTCCGCGACGCGTCGGGACTCGGCCTCGACCTGCTGCGCGACTGGCTCTGGGTCGCGACCGAACGCGATCTCGCCCGCGCGACCATCGCACGACGCGCGGCGTCCGCCCGCGGCTTCGGCGCCTGGCTCGAGCGCACGGGCGTGGTCCCCGCCGACCCGGCGGTCCGGCTCCGCGCGCCGCGCGCCACGCGCACGCTGCCGCGTGTCGTCGCCGCGCCCGCCGTCACGGTGCTGCTCGACGGCCTGCAGGCGGACGCCGCCGGCGGAGACCCCGTCGCGGTCCGCGACCTCGCGATCATCGAGCTGCTGTACGCCTGCGGGCTTCGCGTGTCCGAGCTCGTGGGGCTCGACGTCGACGACATCGACCGCGGCAACCGGACGGTCCGGGTGACCGGGAAGGGGTCGAAGGAGCGCGTCGTGCCCTACGGCGCACCGGCGGCCGCCGCCCTCGACCGCTACCTCGACCACGCCCGCACGGCGATCCTCGCCGCCGCGGATCCCGAACGCCGGCCGCCCTCGCCGACGCGCGACGCCGACCATGCAGCGTTCCTCGGCGTGCGGGGGGCTCGGCTCGGCGTGCGGAGCGTGCACCGCCTCGTCGCCGGGCTGCTCCGCGACCTGCCCGGATCCGGCCCGGGGGGTCCGCACGCGTTCCGGCACAGCGCCGCGACGCACCTGCTCGACGGCGGCGCCGACCTCCGGGCGGTGCAGGAGTTCCTCGGCCACGCGAGCCTCGGCACCACGCAGATCTACACCCACGTCTCCGCGGAGCGGCTCACGCAGACCTACCGGGCTGCGCACCCCCGCGCCTGAGTCGCCGCGGTTCAGCGCCCCCACGGCAGGAGCACCGCACGCGGCACGCCGCCGAGGAACAGGAGGGGCGAGACGTACTCGCCGTGCACCCGCACGCCGAAGTGCACGCAGGCGCGGTCGCAGTGACCGCCCTCGGAGACGTGACCGACCGACTGGCCCGCGGCGACCGGCTGGCCCGAGGCCACCGTCGCTGCGACCGGCTCGATCGAGCTCACCACGCCGGCGCCGTGGTCGATCGAGAGCACGGCGCGCCCCGCGACCGGGCCGGCGAACGACACGACGCCATCGGCCGGGGCACGCGCCTCGTCGCCAGGCGCGGCGGCGAGGTCGATGCCGCGATGGCCGGCCGCGTACGGCGTCGGCGGCGCCCGGAACGGCTCGATGAGGCGGACGGGCGGGACGATCGGCCACGTCCACGTGGTTGCGGTCTCGGCCGCGACAGGCGCCGTCGGGGGCGACGCGGCGGCGTCCCCGGCCGCGGCGGCGGCCGGCGGGAGGATCGGGAGCAGCGCGAGCGCGACACCGACGGGCAGCGTCGTCCTGGCCACGCGACGTCGAGCGGAGAGGGCCATGCGTCGAGCGTGCCGGCCGCGGCATCCGTCGCCCCGGATCGGCCGCGTTGCGGGGAAGTGACGGCGTCCGCACGCCCTGTGGAGGACCGGTCCGCTCGTCGCGCCCGTGATAGCATGTCCGGAGCGCCCCGCCTGTCGGGGCGACTACGCGTGCCCATTCGGCCACCGACTCCACTCAGTCCCGCTCGTGCTCCCGAAGCGCGAGCCGGCGGAGCCGTGCCGGGCACCAGGGCTTCCGGCCGCCGGCCGGAGCGACAACTGAGAACAGAAGGAGTACGGCCATGGCCGTCGTCACCATCCGCCAGCTGCTCGACAGCGGCGTGCACTTCGGGCACCAGACCCGCCGTTGGAACCCGAAGATGAAGCGCTTCATCTTCACCGAGCGTTCCGGCATCTACATCATCGACCTGCAGCAGTCGCTCGCCTACATCGACAAGGCGTACGACTTCGTCAAGGAGACGGTCGCGCACGGCGGCACCATCCTCTTCGTCGGCACCAAGAAGCAGGCGCAGGAGTCGATCGCCGAGCAGGCGACCCGCGTCGGCCAGCCCTACGTCAACCAGCGCTGGCTCGGTGGCCTCCTCACCAACTTCACCACGGTCTCCAAGCGCCTCGCGCGCATGAAGGAGCTCGAGGAGCTCGACTTCGAGGGCACCACGAGCGGCTTCACCAAGAAGGAGCTCCTCCTCAAGAAGCGCGAGCTCGACAAGCTCCACAAGTCGCTCGGCGGCATCCGCAACCTCGCGAAGACGCCGTCGGCGCTCTGGGTGGTCGACACCAAGAAGGAGCACCTCGCGATCGACGAGGCCAAGAAGCTCGGCATCCCCGTGATCGGCATCCTCGACACGAACTGCGACCCCGACGAGGTCCAGTACCCGATCCCGGGCAACGACGACGCGATCCGCTCGGTGAGCCTGCTCACGCGCATCATCGCCGACGCCGCCGCCGAGGGTCTCATCCAGCGCCACCAGAAGCCCGAGGAGGGCGAGGAGGCCGAGCCGCTCGCCGAGTGGGAGCAGGAGCTCCTGCAGGCCGGCGCCGCCGAGACCCCCGAGCAGTCGTCGGCCGAGACCGAGAAGGTCGCCGGCACCGAGGCCGAGGCGAAGGCCGAGGCCGCTGAGGTCGTCGACGAGGCGGCCGCCGAGGTCGCCGCGACTGAGTCCGAGGCCGACGCCGCGGGCGCTGAGGCCGCCAAGGCCGAGTAAGCCCACCCCTCCACCACCCAGACCACGAGTCCAGGAGACTGCCACAACATGGCCAACTTCACCCTCGAAGACGTCAAGACCCTGCGCGAGCGCCTCGGCACCGGCATGGTCGACACCAAGAACGCGCTCGTCGAGGCCGACGGCGACCTTGAGAAGGCGGTCGAGATCCTCCGCCTGAAGGGCGCGAAGGGCAACGCGAAGCGTGCCGACCGCTCGACCGCCGAGGGCCTCGTCGCCGCCGTCGACAACGGCGACGGCACCGCCACCCTCATCGAGCTGGCCTGCGAGACCGACTTCGTCGCCAAGGGCGACAAGTTCGTCGGCCTCGCCGACCGAGTGCTCGCCGCCGTCGCCGCGGCGCGCGCCGAGACCGTCGAGGCCGCCCTGGCCGCGCCGGCCGAGGGCAAGACCGTCGCCGACGTCATCAGCGAGGAGGCCGCGATCCTCGGCGAGAAGGTCGAGCTCCGTCGCCTCCGCCTCGTCAAGGGCGAGAACTTCTCGATCTACCTGCACAAGACGTCGAAGGACCTGCCCCCGCAGGTCGGCGTGGTGCTCGGCTACGCCGGTGCCGACGCCGAGACGGCGCGCTCGATCGCGCAGCACATCTCGTTCGCCGCGCCCGAGTACCTCACCCGTGAGGACGTCCCGGCCGAGGCCGTCGAGAAGGAGCGCACGATCGTCGAGCAGATCACGCGCGAGGAGGGCAAGCCCGAGGCCGCCCTCCCGAAGATCGTCGAGGGTCGCCTCGGCGCGTTCTTCAAGCAGGTCGCGCTGCTCGAGCAGGACTACGCCAAGGACAACAAGCTGACCGTCGGCAAGGTCGTCTCCGACGCGGGCCTGACCGTCACCGACTTCGCCCGCTTCAAGGTCGGCGCGTAAGTTGCACCAGGGGAGTCCGGATCGCCTCGGCGATCCGGACTCCTTTGCTGTGTCCGGATGTCGCCGACCACGGTCGGCATCCGGATGCGACGGGTTCGACGGCGGGCCCGATGCGGCCCCGCCGGAGCCGTCGCTGCGGCGGCGCCCGGTGAACCACTAGTTTTGACTCCCAGAGGAGAGGATCGGATCGCGGATGACGCAACACAGGCGCAGGGTCATGCTCAAGCTGTCGGGCGAGGCGTTCGGCGGCGGCGCGCTCGGGGTGAACCCCGACGTCGTCAGCTCGCTGGCACGTGAGATCGCGGATGCCGCGCGCACCGTCGAGGTCGCGATCGTCGTCGGCGGTGGCAACTTCTTCCGCGGCGCCGAGCTGAGCCAGCGCGGCATGGATCGTGGTCGCGCCGACTACATGGGCATGCTCGGCACAGTGATGAACTCGCTCGCCCTCCAGGACTTCCTCGAGCAGGCGGGCGCCGAAACGCGCGTCCAGTCCGCGATCTCGATGACCCAGGTCGCCGAGCCCTACATCCCGCGGCGCGCCGAGCGTCACCTCGAGAAGGGCCGCGTCGTGATCTTCGGCGCGGGCGCCGGCCTGCCGTACTTCTCGACCGACACGGTCGCCGCGCAGCGCGCCCTCGAGATCGACGCCGACGTGGTGCTCGTCGCCAAGAACGGCGTCGACGGCGTCTACACCGACGACCCTCGCACGAACCCCGACGCGCGCAAGATCGACCGCATCAGCTACCAGGAGGCGCTGCAGCGCGGGCTGAAGGTCGTCGACTCGACCGCGTTCAGCCTCTGCATGGACAACGGCATGCCGATGGTGGTGTTCGGCATGGAGCCCGCCGGCAACGTCACGAAGGCGATCCTCGGCGAGGAGCTCGGCACCGTGGTGAGCAACGGCGAGCCGGCCGTCGCTCGATAGACTGGCCCGAGCCCGAGAGAAGGAGTCGCCGTGATCGCGGATGTACTGTCCGAAGCAAGTGCACGCATGCAGAAGGCCGTCGAGGTCGCGAAGGACGACTTCGCCTCGGTCCGGACCGGGCGCGCGAACCCGCAGCTCTTCCAGAAGATCATGGTGAGCTACTACGGCACGCCGACGCCGCTGTCGCAGCTCGCCTCGCTGAACAACCCCGAGGCGCGCACGCTCGTCGTCACCCCGTACGACAAGAGCGCGCTCAAGGACATCGAGCAGGCGATCCGCGACACGCCGAACCTCGGGGCGAACCCGACCAACGACGGCAACATCGTGCGCGTGACGCTCCCCGAGCTCACCGAGGAGCGCCGCAAGGAGTACGTCAAGATCGTCCGCTCGAAGGCGGAGGATGCGCGGGTGGCGGTGCGCAACATCCGGCGCAAGACGAAGGACGACCTCGAAGGCCTCAAGGGCGAGGTCAGCGACGACGAGGTGGCGCGCGGCGAGAAGGAACTCGAGCACATCACCAAGTCGCACGTCGACCAGATCGACGATGCGCTCAAGCGCAAGGAAGCCGAACTCCTCGAGGTCTAGGGGCCGATCATGACAGGCGCCCCCGAGGGGGAGGGTCCGGACGCCGGCGACGAACGGCATCCGGGGCGAGGGGAGTTCCGCGCGCAGATGCACCAGGCGCGGGTCGACCTCGAACGGCAGCTCGAGACGTCGCGCGCGCAGTTCGACCAGGCGCAGGAGCGCATCAATGCGCGCACGGGCCGCAACCTGCTCGTGGCGATCGTCATCGGCCTGGTGTTCGGCGGCGCGCTGCTGCTCAGCCTCCTGGTGGTCAAGGAACTGTTCATGGTGTTCGCGGTCGTCGTCGCCGGCTTCGCGAGCTCCGAGCTCGCCGCGGCGCTGCGGCACGGCGGATACCTGGTCCCGCGCATCCCGACCGTGGCGGCCGCGGTCATCGCAGTGCCTGTCTCGTACTACGGGGGCGGCGCGGGTCAACTCGTCGCGATCCTCGGCGGCATGGCGCTCGTCGTGGTGTGGCGGCTCATCGAGCAGGCCGTGCCGAGCGTCCGCGCGGGGTCGCAGGGGCTCGCCCGCGACCTCGGTGCCGGACTCCTGGTGCAGGGGTACGTGACGTTCCTCGCGGCCTTCACGGTGGTCCTCACGGCGGCCGACGGCGGCCAGTGGTGGACGCTCGCCTTCATCATCACCGTCGTGGCGACCGACACCGGCGCGTACGCGTTCGGCCTCGCGTTCGGCAGGCACCCGATGGCGCCCGTGATCAGCCCGAAGAAGACCTGGGAGGGCTTCGCGGGCGCGGCGCTCGCGAGCCTGGGGGCGGGCGTCATCCTCGCCCTGTTCATGCTCGGGCAGCCCTGGTGGTTCGGCCTGGTCTTCGGCGCGGCGATCCTGCTGACGGCGACGCTGGGCGACCTCGCCGAGTCGCTCATCAAGCGCGACCTCGGAATCAAGGACATGAGCTCGTGGCTGCCCGGCCACGGCGGGTTCCTCGACCGGCTGGATTCGATCCTGCCGTCGGCCGCGGTGGCGTACGCGGCCTTCCGGCTGTTCGGGTGATCGTGCGCGATACTGGTGCGGTGGATGCCACGTTCCCCCGCGCCCGCAAGAACCAGCTGGGCTACAAGACGGTCGAGGTCGAGGAGTTCCTCCAGCGCGCGCGGCGCGCCTACGACGGCCGGCCGCAGCCCGACGATCCTGAGCTCGACGCGGAGCGGATCCGCCTGACCGCGTTCTCGATGCAGAAGGGCGGCTACTCGACCGCGCACGTCGACGCGGCCATGGAGCGCCTGGAAGACGCCTTCGCCTACCGCGAGCGGCAGATCGCCGCGCGGCTGCACGGCGACCAGGCGTGGCTTGCCGAGGCGCGCACGACCGCGCAGGTCGTCGCCAACCGTCTCGCGCGACCCGAGGGCGAGCGTTTCGACCGCGTGAGCGTGCTGGCGCTCGGCTACGACGTCCGCGAGGTGGACCGGTTCGCCGATCGCCTCACGCGCTACTTCCGCGACGGCTGGCCCATCGCCATCGATGACGTCCGCGGGGTCGTGTTCTCGGCGCAGCGGGGCGGCTATCGGGAGTCGCAGGTCGACCTCGTGCTCGACGCGGTCGTCGACGTCATGCTCGCGGTCCGTTGACGGGCTCGGAGTTCGATTCGGGGGACTCGCTCCGATACACTCGACGAATCGTGGGCAGGCATACGGGCGAATACGGCGACGCGCTGGTCGAGGTCGCCCGCGAGCCCCGGAACGGCGGTCTCGCCGGCCGCGTGAAGCAGGGCGCGACCGTCGTCGTCGCGTTCGCCGCGTCGGTCAGCTTCCTCCTCGTCAACATCGTCGACCCGTACTCCGGCGCCACGGCGTCCTCGACGTACGTCCCGGTCGACCGCTTCGGCGGACAGGCGGCGCAGGAGTACGCCGTCGACGGCGAGGTGGCCGCGGCATCCGTGGCGTCCGAGGGCTACCTCGTCGAGAAGAAGCCCGAGCCCGACCCCGAGCCCGCCGAGGCAGCCGGTTGGGCTCCGCCCGCCGTGGTGCCCGACCCGGGTTCCGCCCAGGCGTACGCGGCCGGCGCGGTCGCGGCCCGCGGCTGGCCGAGCACCGAGTTCGACTGCCTGGTCGCGCTCTGGAGCAAGGAATCCGGATGGCGCGTGAACGCCTACAACGCCTCGAGCGGGGCGTACGGCATCCCGCAGGCCCTGCCGGGATCGAAGATGGCCACGGCCGGCGCCGACTGGGCGACCAACGCCGCCACGCAGATCGAATGGGGCCTCGGCTACATCACGGGCCGGTACGACACGCCGTGCGGCGCCTGGGCGCACTCGCAGAGCGTCGGCTGGTACTGAGGCCGCCGAGGCCCGCCCCTAGACTGGGGGGCATGGCTCGCTCGCACCGCTCCCGTGGTCGCGCGGCGAAGGCGCGCGAGCCCCACCCCGAGCTCGACGTCGACCGGCTGACGGCCGGGTGGCGGCGCACCGAGGTGCGGGGCGGCCGCGAGTGGAACGTGCAGCCCGTCGGCGAGGCGCAGGCCGCCAAGGCGTACCTCTGCCCCGGCTGCGGACTCGAGATCGAGCCCGGAATCGCCCATCTCGTCGCGTGGCGCGCCGACGGCGTGCTCGGCGACGCGGCCGACCTCGCCTCGAGGCGGCACTGGCACACGCACTGCTGGAGGATCGGACCCACGTGACCGACGAGACGATGACCGAGATCCGGGCGGGGGTCGAGCTCCCGGCCCGCCGCGAGCAGATCGAGCTCCGCACGAGCGACGGCCTGCGCCTGGTCGGCGAGCTCGCGCTGCCGATCGATCGCGCACCCGTGGCGACGCTGGTGACGCTGCATCCGCTGCCGACGGCCGGCGGGTTCATGGACTCGCACATCATCCGGAAGGCGGCCGCGCGCCTGCCCGCCCTCGCCGGGCTGGCCGTCCTGCGGTTCAACACGCGTGGCACGAGCTCGCCGCGCGGCACGAGCGACGGGGCGTTCGGCGAGGGCGTGGCCGAGCGGGCGGATGTCGCGGCGGCGATGCGCTTCGTCGAGGAGCGGGGCCTGCCGGCCCCATGGCTGGTCGGCTGGTCGTTCGGCACCGAGCTCGCGCTCAAGTACGGCCTCGAGCACGGCATCGCGGGCGCCATCCTCCTCTCGCCCCCGCTCCACCGCACGACCGACGAGGAGCTCGCGCGCTGGAGTTCGGCGCCCGTGCCGCTCGTCGCGCTCATCCCCGAGCACGACGACTACCTGCGTCCCGCCGAGGCGGCCGAGCGGTTCGCCGACCTGCCGCACCTCACGCGCATCGACGTCGCGGGGGGCAAGCACCTGTGGGTGGGGGAGTCGCAGACGCGCCGCGTGCTCGACGAGATCGTCCGCGCGGTGAACCCGTCGGCGCTGCCATTGCCGACCGAGTGGCCCGCGGCATCCGTCACGCAGCCGTCGGCCTGACTGCCGGGCAGCGCGCGTCAGCGTTCGTTCTGGCGCGGGATCACGACCTGCTTGATGATCAGCAGCACCGCCGCGGCGATCGGGATGGCGACGAGGGCGCCGAGGATGCCGAGCAGTGCGCCGCCCGCGAGGGCCGCGACCACCACGAGCGCGCCCGGGACCTTGACCGCTCGGCTCATGATGCGCGGCGACAGCACGTACGCCTCGACCTGCATGTAGATCAGGTAGTAGATCGCTGCGACGAGCGCCGTCAGCGGTGACCCGAGCCCCGGGATGAGGCAGATGAGCACGATGATGATCGAGCCCGTCAGCGTACCCACGAGCGGCACGAGCGAGAACAGGAACGCGATGAAGGCGAGCACCGCGGGGAACGGCGCCTGGATGATCGACAGGAACGTGAAGCTGAGGAAGCCGTTCACTGCGGCGAGCGAGACCTGGCCGATCACGTAGCGGCCCACGGACTGCGTGATCTGCTCGGTGAGATCGGCGAACCGGGCACGTCGCGAGGCCGGGACGAGCTGGTACGTCGCCCGCTTCATCGCGTCGAGCGACGCCGTGAAGTACACCGTGAGGACGGCGACGACGATCACGGCGAAGACCCCGCCGCCGATGGCGAGCGCCACCGCCCAGACGCCGCCGAGCAGTTCGCTCAGCTTGTCGGGGTTGGTGAAGAACTCCGTGAGCGCCGCGCCCGCCTGCTCGCTGATCTCGTCGATCTTGAGCAGCGGGAACTGCTGCTGCAGCCATTCGATCAGGTCGACGCGATTCAGCTGCGCGACGATCCCGGGAATCTGGACGATCAGCTCGGCGACCTGGTCGACGATGATCGGGATGACCGCGAGCAGCAGTGCCGCGACGACGGCCGCCACGCCGAGGACGACGGCGACGATCGCGCCCCAACGCGGAAGCCCCCGGCGCTCGAGCCCGCTCACGGCGGGCTCGAGGCCGAGGGCCAGGAACAGCGCTGCTCCGATGTAGGTGAGGATCGTGGACAGGTTCGAGACGGCCGACAGGATCAGCAGTCCCACGCCCACGCCGAGCGTGCCGACGAGGGCGATGCGGAACGCGTTCTGGATCCTCACCGGCGCGACCGGGCCGTTCCCGTCCGCTACTTCCGGTTCGCGACCTGCTCGGCCTGCGTGAGCACGCCGCGCAGGCTCTCGAAGTAGCCGGCGACGGCGTCGCGCTCGATCTTGATCTGGGCGAGACGGTCCTCGGCGTCGGCCACGAGCGACCGCGTGCGCTCCTCGGCGTCGGCGATGAGCTTGCGCGCCTGCGCGTGGGCCGCGGCGACGCGCTCGCGCGCCTCCTCGTCGGCCTTCTCGCGGGACGCGGCGGCCTCGGAGCGGACCTCGGTCTCGAGCCGCTCGGCTTCGGCGCGGCTCTGGTTCATGCGGGCGACCGCCTCCTCGAGCTCGGCGTTGGCGTCGTCGAGGAACTTCCGGGTCTGCTCGGCGGCCTCCTGCTGGGCGGTGAGGAGCTCCTGCTCGGCCTCGTCGCGCTTCGTGGCCAGCTCGGCGTCGAGGTCCATGCGGGCCCGCTCGATCTCGCGGCGCATGCGGTTGACCTCGTGGGTGGTCTTCTTCTTCATCGACGTGAGCTGGTTGTCGAGGTCGATGCGGGCCTGCTCGGCCTCCGCCTCGAAGTCGGCGCGGGCCTGCTCCTGCTCGAGCGCCAGGTCGGCGCGCATCTGGTCGAGTTCGGCGGCGTGCTTGGCGCGGATGCGCTCGAGCTCATGCTGCAGCTTCAGGCCCGCGGTCTCGGACTCGCGCGCGAGATCGACCGACGTCTGCTCGCGCTGCTGCTCGAGCTTCGCGCGCTCGACCTCGAGCTCGCGCTCGAGGTCGGTACGGGTCTGCTCGAGCTCGTGCTCGAAGGCGGCGCGACGTTCCGCGATCTCGGCGGCGATGGCCGCGCGCGATTCGGCGGTCTCACGCTCGAGGTCGAGGCGGGCCTGCTCGGTCTCGCGCGCGAGGTCGATGCGGGCCTGCTCGGTCTCCTTGGCGAGCTCGGCGCGCTTCTGGTCGAGCTCGACCGCGACTTCGGCGCGCGTCTGCTCGGTCTCCTCCTGGAGGCCTGCGGCGGCGGCGCGCGCCTCGTTCGCCTCGGTGTTGGCGGCGACGAGCATCTCGGCGGCCTTGCGCTCGGCCTCGGCGACGAGTGCGGATGCCTCGCGCTTGGCGGTCGATCGCACCTCGGCGGCCTCGGTCGAGGCGGCCCCGCGGATGGATCCCGCGTCGCGGTCGGCGTCGGCGCGGAACTGCTCGCTCGCCTCCTGCGCACGGGCGACCATGTCGTCGGCCTCGGCCCGGGCATTCTCGAGGAGGCGGTTGGCCTGGGCGCGCGCCTCGGAGAGCGTGCGCTCGGCGAGCTCGTGCGCGTCGGAGCGCATGAGGTGCGCCTCGTCCTCTGCGGCGCGGCGCAGCTTCTCGGCGTCGATGTCGGCCTGCGCGATGAGGCGCGTCGACTGCTCCTCGGCCACGCGCAGGGTGTTCTCGAGCTTGGTGCCGAGTCCGGAGAACGTGGGGCTGCCGACTTCTTCGAGCTCGGCCGTCAGCTCTTCAATGCGGGCGAGGAGTCGCTTGTTCTCCTTCTGGATGTCGCCGGACGCGTTGTTCGCGGCGATGATCTCGCGGCGGAGCGCGTTGATGCTCCGGTCGACCTCGTCCTTGTCGTATCCGCGGAAAACCTGCGTGAACTCGGTCTCTTCGACGGCCAATTCTTCCTCCGGGGTCGGTGTCCCGCGATGTGGGGGGTTGTGGGGTGCGCGGGTCGCCTCCGATCATACGGCCGGGCGCGCCCGCGCGGGGGCCTCGTGTCCGTCCTGTGACCGGGTCGGCCGCGCCGGCGCAAGCGACCCGGACCGTTCACGACCATTCAGTGAGCGGTGAGGCGACTCCCAGACATCGTGGGTAGTGTTGGGTGTCTTTGTCGGATGCCGCGTGGGCGGCCTGGAGGTAACTGCGTGCGATTCGTTCTCGCCATTCTGGCGTTCGCCGCCGCGGCTGTGATGATCGGCTTCGGCATCGCGCAACGGACGGTGTTCCTGGAGCCCGATGAGGTCTCCCTCGAGACCGTCGTCGAGAGCGAGGCGGACTACATCGTGCTCCAGCCCGACGCCCTCGCGGCGAACCCGGGCAAGCAGACCATCACGGTCTCCGGCTCCGAGGCCGTCTTCCTGTCCTATGGCCGGACCTCCGACGTCGGGGCCTGGATCGGCGATGCCTCCTACGTCGCCGTCGGGTACGACGCGGAATCGGGGGAGTTCACCGACGAGGTGATCACGTCCTCGCCCGCCGCCGACGAGACGGGGGCCACGCCGACGCCGACGCCGGCACCCGAGGCGGGCGCCGCGCCCGAGGCCGACGCACCGGTGGCCTCGCCCGTCGGCAGCGACCTGTGGCTCGACGAGCTGACGGGTGAGCGGACGCTCACCACGACCGTCGACGTGCCTGAGGGAATCTCGGTGCTGCTCGCCTCCGACGGTTCCGAGCCGGCACCCGGTTCCATCCAGGTGGCGTGGCCGCTCGACAACTCGACGCCCTGGGCCGGTCCGCTCATCGCCGGCGGTGCCCTCGTGTTCCTCGTGGGCATCGCGCTCGTCATCTCGGGGCTGATCGCCCACCGCCGATCGCGGGGACCGCGTCGAAACCTCCCGAAGGGGCCGAAGGGCAAGCTCACGCGCGCACCCCGCCCGTCGCGGTCGCAGCAGCGGGCCGCATCCGGCGCCCCGACGCGACGCTCGCTCGGCCGGCAACGGCGCGCCCTCCTCGCTCCGCTCCTGCTCGTGCCGGCGCTCGCGCTGTCGGCCTGCTCCGCCGACTACTGGCCCGATCTCGCGCAGGCTCCCGAGACGTCCGCGCCCGCGACGCCGGCCCCGACCACCGAGCCGGATGAGGCGGCGGCCGAGGAATCGGACGCGGCCGAGGTCGTCCCCGCCGTGACCGTGCCGCAGATGGAGCGGATCATGCGCCGCATTGCGGTCTTCACGACCGAGGTCGACGAGGCCCGCGACGGTGCGCGCGTCGAGGAGCGCTTCACCGGACCGGCCCTCGAGGCGCGGAAGGCGAACTACGTGATCCGCGGCTCGATCGCCGAGCATCCCGCGCTGCCCGCCATCCCCGCGGCGCCGCTCACGCTCACGCTGCCGCAGCAGGCGACCGGGTGGCCCAGGACCGTGCTCACGATCGCCAAGAACAGCGACGACGAGACGGTCGCGCCGACCGCGCTGGTGCTGCGCCAGGAGTCCCCGCGCGAGAATTACAAGGTGCTCTACGCGACCGCCCTCGTGCCCGACGCCGATGTTCCCGAGGTCGCTCCGGCCAGCATCGGCGCACCGCCGATCAACCCCGAGTTCAAGGGCCTGGTCATGCCGACCGGCCAGGTCGCGCCCGCCTACGCCGACGTGCTGCTGAAGGGCGACGAGTCGCCGTACGCGGCACTCTTCGACCCCGAGGGCGACGTGATCCGCCAGCAGCTGGGCGTCGAGGGCCAGAGGGCCATCGCCGAGGCGCTGCCCGACACGGCCGACATCGCGTTCTCGAACGAGGTGGGTTCGAGCCCGACGGTCGCACTCGCCACGAACGATTCCGGCGCCCTCGTCACGGTCTCGCTGAAGCAGACCGAGAAGGTCACGCCGAACGACGGCGGTACGATCGGCTTCGAGGCCGGCGCGCCGGGCGCAGCCCTCTCCGGCTTCAGCGAGAAGAGCGCGAAGGGCGTGCAGCGCGTGATCGGCATCCAGCTCATGTTCTACGTCCCAGCGGTCGGTTCCGACGAGCAGATCCGCCTGCTCGGCTGGTCGGAATCCCTCATCGGAGCATCGGAGGTCCAGTGACGAACGCCTTCCCCCCGCAGCAGCCCGCGAGCCTTCGCGGCGCGGTCGACCTGTCCGCACTCGTGCACCGCGACGAGCGGCGCGCCGAGGCCGCACAGGGCGGCGAGGCGCCGGGCCGTGCCCAGGGCGGAGTGGTGATCGCGACCGACGACCAGGGCTTCGGGCAGGTGCTCGAGCTCTCGCGCACGGTGCCCGTCGTCGTGGCGCTGTGGGCGTCGTGGAGCGAACCGTCGGTGCAACTCGTCGAATCGCTCGAGCGGCTCGTCCGTGCTCGTGCCGGTCGCCTCGTGCTCGCCGCCGCCGATGCCGACCAGAGCCCCCAGCTCGTCCAGGCTCTGCAGGCGCGGGCGATCCCCACGCTCGTCGCACTTGTGGCCGGGCAGCCCGTGCCGCTGTTCGAGGGTGTCCAGCCCGACGACGTGATCGAGCAGGTGTTCGACCAGCTGCTCGAGATCGCGGAGCGCAACGGCGTGAACGGCCAGGTCCCCGCCGACGATGCGACGGCCGAGCCCGGCGAGCCTGAGGCGCCGGTCGAGGCGCCGCTGCCGCCACTGCACCAGGAGGCGTTCGACGCGATCAGCCGAGGGGACTACGCCGCCGCGGCATCCGCTTACCGCACGGCCATCGCCCAGGACCCGCGAGACGACCTCGCGGTCGCGGGACTCGCCCAGGCGAACCTGCTCGGACGGCTCCAGGGCAAGACGCTCGACGAGATCCGCAACCGCGCGGCGAGCGCACCCGGCGACCTCGACGCGCAGCTCGACGTCGCCGACCTCGACCTGTCCGGCGGGCACGTCGACGACGCCTTCGCGCGCCTGCTCGACCTGTTCCCGACGCAGGATGCGGCCGGGAAGGACACCGTCCGGGAGCGGTTGCTCGAGCTGTTCCAGGTGGTCGGCGTCGAGGACCCCCGCGTGGCCGCGGCGCGCCGCCGACTCGCGACGCTGCTGTACTGATCCTCGAGCAGCGCCCGCCTGGCGGACGCTGCTCGACCTCTCTCACTCGGGCTGGAACCACACCGCCGCGAGCGGCGGGAGCGTGAACACGGCCGACGCCGGCTTGCCGCCCCACGGCTCGTCGATCGCATCGACGCCGCCGAGGTTGCCCACGCCCGACCCGCCGAACTCCGTGGCATCCGTGTTCAGCACCTCGCGCCACCGCCCGGCCGTCGGGACGCCGAGGCGGACGCCCTCGTGCGGGCGCCCCGCGAAGTTCACGATGCACAGCAGCGGCCGGCGCTCGCGGTCGTAGCGCAGGAACGCGATCACGTTCATCTCGGCCGCGCCGCCCTCGACCCAGTCGAACCCGGCCGAGTCGTCGTCGAGCTGCCAGAGCGCCGGCGTCTCGCGGTAGCGGTGGTTCAGCGTGCCGACGAGCTCGGCGAGCTGCCGGTGGCTCGGCTGGTCGAGGATCCACCAGTCGAGGCCGCGCTCCTCGCTCCACTCCGACAGCTGCCCGAACTCCTGCCCCATGAAGAGCAGCTGCTTGCCGGGGTGCGCCCACATGTACGCGAGGTAGGCGCGCGTGTTCGCGAGCTGCTGCCAGTGGTCGCCCGGCATCTTGCGCACGAGCGATCCCTTGCCGTGCACGACCTCGTCGTGGCTGATCGGCAGGATGAAGTGCTCGCTGAACGTGTAGAGGAACGAGAACGTCAGTTCGCCGTGGTGGTGCGAGCGGTACATCGGGTCGCGCTGGATGTACTGGAGGGTGTCGTGCATCCACCCCATGTTCCACTTGTAGCCGAAGCCGAGCCCGCCCGAGGTGGTCGGTGCGGTCACGCCGGGCCAGCTCGTCGACTCCTCGGCGATCATCACGATGCCGGGGTTGCGCTTGTACGCCGTCGCGGTGGCCTCCTGCAGGAAGCCGATCGCCTCGAGGTGCTCGCGGCCGCCGTACCAGTTCGGCAGCCACTCGCCGTCCTCGCGCGAGTAGTCGAGGTAGAGCATGGATGCCACGGCGTCGACGCGCAGGCCGTCGATGTGCATCTCCTCCAGCCAGAACAGCGCGTTCGCGACGAGGAAGTTCCGCACGCGCGGGTTGCCGTAGTCGAAGACGAGGGTGCCCCAGTCCTTCTGCTCGCCGCGGCGCGGGTCGGGGTGTTCGTAGAGCGCCTCGCCGTCGAAGCGGGCGAGCGCCCACTCGTCCTTGGGGAAGTGCCCGGGCACCCAGTCCATGATCACGCCGATGCCGGCCTGGTGCAGCCGGTCGATGAGGTACTTCAGGTCGTCGGGCGAGCCGAAGCGCGAGGTGATCGCGAAATAGCCTGTGACCTGGTACCCCCATGAACCGCCGAACGGATGCTCCGCCAGGGGCAGGAACTCGACGTGCGTGTAGCCGAGCCACTGCAGGTACTCGATGAGCTCGTCCGCGATGTCGCGGTACCCCTTGCCCGGTCGCCACGACCCGAGGTGGAGCTCGTAGACGCTCATGGGCAGCTCGTGCGGATTCGAGTGCGCGCGCCGCGACATCCATTCGCCGTCGCCCCACTCGTGGGTCGAGGCGGCGACCACCGACGCGGTTGCGGGCGCCACCTCGGCGCGACGGGCCATCGGGTCGGCCTTCATGGTCCACGCGCCCGACTGGGTGAGGATCTCGAACTTGTACGACGCGCCGGGTTCGACGTCGGGAACGAACAGCTCCCACACGCCGCTGGCGCCCATGTTGCGCATGGGGTGGCCCGTGCCGTCCCAGCGGTTGAAGTCGCCGACGACGCGAACGGCCCGCGCGCGCGGCGCCCACACGGTGAACGACACGCCGCGCAGCGGCCCGGTGACGGACGGGAACTCGCGGTGGTGCGCGCCGAGCACCTTCCACAGCTCCTCGTGGCGCCCCTCGGCGATGAGGTGGAGGTCCATCTCGCCGATCGTGGGCGCGTACCGGTAGGGGTCGTCGGAGGTCCACTGGCTGCCGTCGCCGTAGCGGGCGCGCACGCGATAGCCCGTCGGCCCGAACGTACCGGCACCGGCCCACACGCCGTGGGCGACGTGCTCGAGCGGCAGCTCGGTGCCATCATCGAGCAGCGCGTCGACGGATGCCGCGAGTGGCCGCCGCACGCGGATCACGGTGTGCGCGCCACTCTGCGCGGGGGCCTCGAACCCATGCTGGCCGAGGATCGCGTGCGGGTCGTGGTACCGGCCCTCCGCGACGGCGAGCAGGAGGTCGTCGGGCACGGCGGGCGCCTGGACGGGGGAGATGTCGGTCATGAGGCGCCTCGAATCACTCGGAGGATGTGCACCGGCTGGGTGAACGCGTCGAGGCGCACGTAGTTGTGCTCGCCCCAGTCCCAGCGCTCGCCGGTGACGAGGTCCTCGACGCCGAACGTCGTGCCGGGCTGCAGGTCGATGGCCGCGAGGTCGACGTGCACCGTCGTCTCCCGCACGGAGTGCGGGTCGACGTTCGCGACCACGAGGATCGTGTCGTGGTCGTCGTCGGCGCGCCCGTCGATGAAGCGCCCCTCGAGGTGCTTGCTGTAGACGAGCACCGAGTCGTCGTCGCTGTAGTGGAAGCGGATGTTGCGGAGCTGGCCGAGCGCCGGATGCTCGGCGCGGATGCGATTCAGGATGCCGAGGTAGAGCGCCAGCGACCTGCCCTCGGCCTCGGCCTTGGCGAAGTCGCGCGGCTTGTACTCGTACTTCTCGTTGTCGATGGCCTCCTCGGCGCCGGGGCGCGCGACCGACTCGAACAGCTCGAAGCCCGCGTAGACGCCCCAGGTGGGCGCCGCGGTCGCGGCGATCGTCGCCCGCACCGTGAACGCGGCCGGGCCGCCGAACTGCAGGTACTCGGTGAGGATGTCCGGGGTGTTCACGAACAGGTTCGGCCGCATGAAGTCGGCGGTCTCCTGCGACACGCTCGTCAGGAACTCCTCGAGCTCGGCCTTGGTATTGCGCCACGTGAAGTACGAGTACGACTGCTGGAAGCCGACCATCGCGAGGGCCTGCATCATTGCCGGGCGGGTGAACGCCTCGGCGAGGAAGACCACGTCGGGGTCGGTCGCGTTGATGTCGCCGATCAGTCGCTCCCAGAACGCGAGCGGCTTGGTGTGCGGGTTGTCGACGCGGAAGATGCGCACGCCCTGCTTCATCCAGTGCCGCACGATGCGGGTCACCTCGACGACGAGGCCCTCGAAGTCGTCGTCGAAGTTGATCGGGTAGATGTCCTGGTACTTCTTCGGCGGGTTCTCGGCGTACGCGATCGTGCCGTCGGGCAGGGTCGTGAACCACTCGGGGTGCTCGGTCACCCACGGGTGGTCGGGGGAGGCCTGCAGCGCGAGGTCGAGCGCGATCTCGATGCCGAGGGCGGCGGCGCGACGCACGAACGCGCGGAAGTCGGCGAGGTTGCCGAGGTCGGGGTGGACCGCGTCGTGGCCGCCCGCGGCCCCGCCGATCGCCCACGGCGAGCCGGGGTCGTTCGGCCCCGGATTCAGCGTGTTGTTCGGCCCCTTGCGGAACGCGACGCCGATCGGATGGATCGGCGGCAGGTAGACGACGTCGAAGCCCATCGCGGCGACGCCGTCGAGCCGGCGCTGCGCGGTGCGGAAGGTGCCGGACTTCCAGGCGCCGTTCTTGAACTGCCGCGCTCCCTCGGAGCGCGGGAAGAACTCGTACCACGAGCCGACGCCGGCGCGCCGGCGCTCGACGAAGATCCCGTGCTCCTCGGAGTCGGTCGTCAGCCGGGCGAGCGGCCGCACGTCGAACTCGGCGAGCAGCGGGTCGTGCAGCAGGGCGCGTCGGGCGGATGGCGCGCCATCCGTCGCCCGGAGCGCCGCGGCGTAGGCCCTGAGGCGCTTGCGCACGGCCGCGGGCCGCTCGACCTGCTTCGCCGCGCGCTCGGCGAGGCGGGCGCCGATCTCGTACATGAGCTCGACGTCGACCCCCGCGTCGATCTTCAGCTCGGCGTCGTGGATCCACGTGCCGACCTCGTCGCCGAAGCCCGTGACGTGCCACGACCAGGCGCCGAGCTCGTCGAGCCGGGCCTTCGCCTCCCACCGGTCGGTGCCCGCCGCGAGCGGCGACATCCGGTGACGCTGGACCGCGCCGGACGGGCCCGTGAGCACGAGCATCGCCCCCACCAGGTCGTGGCCCTCGCGGAAGACCGTGGCGCGGAACGGGACCACCTCCCCGGCGAACGCCTTCGGGTTCCATCGCGGATCGGGCAGAGCGGGCGTGAGCCGGGTCACGGGGATCCGGCCGGCACGAACGGGTCGGCTGGTCACGTTCCGACCGTAGCGTGGATGCCCGGCGAACGGCAGCACGGTTTCGCGCACATGACGTCGGTGCTCCGGGCCGGACCTCCGCGACGGCGCGACCGGATCGTGATGTCCGTTCACCCGGATGTCACACGCGCCCCCCTAGTGTGGTCCCGTGAAGCCGATCCGCAAGTTCACCGTCCGGGCCGTGGTGCCGCCGCAGCTCAGCGCGCTCGAGGAGCTCGCCGCGAACCTCCGCTGGTCGTGGCACGAGCCGACCCGCCGGCTCTTCGAGCACATCGACCCCGTCGGCTGGCGCCGCTCCGAGCGCGACCCCATCGCGTTCCTCGGCGACGTCGACCCGCGCCGGCTCGACGAGCTCGCGCACGACGAGGGGTACGTCGGCTGGGCCGAGCGCGAACGCGCCGACCTTCGCGCCTACGTGAGCGAGCCGCGCTGGTTCCAGTCGCTCGGCGCCGAGACGCCGAGGACGATCGCGTACTTCTCGCCGGAGTTCGGCATCTCCGCGGCACTGCCGCAGTACTCCGGCGGACTCGGCATCCTCGCCGGCGACCACCTCAAGGCCGCGTCCGACCTGGGCGTGCCGCTCGTCGCGGTCGGGCTGTTCTACAAGGCCGGCTACTTCTCGCAGGCGATCGCGCCCGACGGCTGGCAGCAGGAGCGGTACCCGGCCCTCGACCCCGACGGGCTGCCGCTCTCGGTGCTGCGGCGGGCCGATGGCACGCCCGTCCAGGTCACGCTCGCCGTCCCGGGCGATCGCAGCCTGCACGCGCGCGTGTGGCAGGCCGCCGTCGGCCGCGTGACGCTGCTGCTGCTCGACACCGACATCCCCGCGAACGACGACGACCTGCGCCAGGTCACCGACCGCCTCTACGGCGGCGGCGGCGAGCACCGGCTGCAGCAGGAGCTGCTGCTCGGCATCGGCGGCGTCCGGGCGCTGCGGGCGTGGAGCGAGCTGACCGGACGGCACTTCCCCGACGTCTTCCACATGAACGAGGGCCATGCCGGCTTCCTCGGCCTCGAGCGCATCTCGGCGTGCGTCGGCGACGGGTTCACGTTCGACGAGGCACTCCAGCTCGTGCGCGCCGGCACGGTGTTCACGACCCACACGCCGGTGCCCGCGGGCATCGACCGCTTCGACCGCGCGCTCGTCGCGCGCTACCTCGAGTCGGGCCTCCTGCCGGGCATCGACCCGGCCGACGCGCTGCCGCTCGGCCTCGAGCCGGGCACGCACCCCGACGAGAGCGCCTTCAACATGGCGATGATGGGACTCCGTCTCGCCCAGCACGCCAACGGCGTCTCGAAGCTGCACGGCGAGGTCAGCCGCGGCATGTTCGCCGACCTGTGGCCCGGGTTCGACGCCGACGAGGTGCCGATCACCTCCATCACCAACGGGGTGCACGCGCCGACCTGGACCGATCCGGCGCTGCTCGAGCTCGCCGAGGAGCGGCTCGGCACCGGCGACACCGAGCACGCCGACTGGCTGAGCCCTGCCGTCAGCGACGCCGAGCTCTGGAGCGTCAAGCGCGGCATGCGCCTCCAGCTCGTCGAGGACGCTCGGCGACGCCTCGCCGCCGCGTGGGCCGACCAGCACGCGGGCGCCGTCGCGCCCGACTGGGTGCGCCGCGTGCTCGACCCCGACGTGCTCACCATCGGCTTCGCCCGGCGCGTGCCCACCTACAAGCGCCTCACGCTCATGCTGCAAGACCCTGAGCGGCTCGCCGCGATCCTCACCAACCCCGACCGGCCCGTGCAGTTCGTGATCGCCGGCAAGGCGCACCCGGCCGACGAGGAGGGCAAGCGCCTCATCCAGAAGCTGGTCCAGTTCGCCCAGCGCCCCGAGCTGCGCGAGCGGATCGTGTTCCTGCCCGACTACGACATGGGCATGGCCGAGAAGCTCTACCCCGGCTGCGACGTCTGGATGAACAACCCGCTGCGCCCGCTCGAGGCGTGCGGAACGTCCGGCATGAAGGCGGCCATGAACGGCGCGCTCAACCTGTCGATCCTCGACGGGTGGTGGGCCGAGTACGCCGCCGACGACCACGGCTGGGTGATCCCGACCGCGGATGCGGCGCCCGACCCCGCCGAACGCGATCAGATCGAGGCGTCCGCCCTCTACGACCTCATCGAGCACCGGATCACCCGGCTCTTCTACGATCGCGACCACGACGGCGTGCCGACCGAGTGGATGACGCGCGTGCGACGCACGCTCGCGAACCTCTCGCCCGAGCTCGGCGCCGACCGGATGGTGCGCGAGTACGTCGAGCGCCTCTACCGTCCGGCGGCCGAGCACGCCGCGGTCGTCGGCGCGAACGGCGCCAAGCCCGCGCGGGAGCTCGCCGAGTGGGTCGCCGGCGTGCGCGCGGCGTGGGAGGGCGTGCAGGTCTCGCACGTCGAGTCGGGTGGGGTCGAGTCGACGCCGCACGTCGGAGACGAGTTGCACCTGCGCGCGCACGTCGCGCTCGGCTGGCTGACGCCCGACGACGTCTCCGTCGAGGTCGTCTACGGCCACTCGCACGGCGACGACCGCATCGACGACGCGCGCGTCGCGGTGCTCGAACCCGACGGCGCGTCGACGACGGATGCCGCGACCCGCGTGTACGTCGGCACCGTCACCCTCGACCGGGCCGGCGCGTTCGGCTACACCGTGCGCGTCGTGCCGCGGCATCCGCTGCTGCTCTCCTCGGCCGAGCTCGGCCTGGTCGCCGCCGCCGGCTGACGTGGTTGCTGTGAGGGTCGAGGAGGCGCGCAGCGCCGTCTCGAGACCCGGTGGTGTGTGGGTCGAGGAGGCGCCAGCGCCGTCTCGAAACCCGGTGGTGTGTGGGTCGAGGAGGCGCGCAGCGCCGTCTCGAGACCCGGTGGTGTGTGGGTCGAGGAGGCGCGCAGCGCCGTCTCGAGACCCGGTGACGTCTCCTCCTCAACACCGCTTCGTGCTGCGCAGACCCGTGGAGCCCCGGCCCGCGCCTTCACCCTGCTCACCGCGAGCGTGCATCCTCGACCGCATGCCGCACATGTACATCCTCGAATGCTCCGACGGGTCGTTCTACGTCGGGAGTGCCCGCGACCTCGAACATCGCCTCGAGCAGCACGTGACGGGCTCGACGCCGTCGTACACCAGCACGAGACTGCCCGTGAAACTCGTCTACGCGGAGGAATTCGAGCACATCCACGAGGCGTACGGCCGGGAGAAGCAGGTTCAGGGATGGGGTCGAGCGAAGCGGATCGCGCTCATCGAAGGTCGGATCGACGACCTGCGCGGGCTGAGTCGTCGCGGTTGAGGGGGTCTCGAGACGGCGCTGCGCGCCTCCTCGACCCGCACGGCGGGCGGCGCTGCGCGCCTCCTCAACCCTCACAGGGGAGACGGCGCTGGCGCGCCTCCTCAACCCTCACGACCACGAGACGGCGCTGCGCGCGTCCTCAACCCTCCCGAAACGGCGGTCAGCGGGGGCGGGCGATCGGGGCGTAGCGGCCGCCGGTGACGGCGACGAGGTCGTCGGGCGAGAGCTCGAGGTCGAGGCCGCGGCGTCCGCCGGAGACGAACACCGTCTCGCAGAGGATCGCCGTCTCGTCGAGCACGGTCGGCAGCGCGACCTTCTGTCCGATCGGGCTGATGCCGCCGACCACGTAGCCCGTCTTCCGCTCGGCGACCGCGGGGTCGGCCATCTCAGCGCGCTTGCCGCCGAGCGCCGCCGCGAGCGCCTTCAGGTCGAGCTGATCGGCGACGGGCACGATCGCGACGGCGAGGGAGCCGTCGACGTTGGCGAGCAGCGTCTTGAACACGCGTGCGGGCTCGAGGCCGAGCTTCTCCGCTGCCTCCATCCCGTACGCCGCGGCGCGCGGGTCGTGCTCGTACGCGTGCGCGGTGAAGCGGATGCCGGCGCGCGTGAGCGCGACGGTCGCGGGCGTGCCGGCCGAGGCATCCGTTCGCCTGGCCATCAGCGCCGCTCGGCCCGTTCATCGGGGGAGACCGTGTCGTCGGCGTCGGGCAGCGCGTCGACCTCGGTCTCGACGACGGAGGCGGCCGCGTCGGCCGGTCCGGGGGACGGCTCGCCGTGTGCGCGGAACAGGCGCATCGACTGCGGCGCCAACGCCATCGGCTCACCGGGGGCGAATCGGGTGCCGAGCTCGCCGTCGGGTTCCTCGCGCGAGGAGTCCCACAGCAGTTCGTAGTCGTCGACGCCGGGGTGGTCGGGCAGCAGCACTTCAGCCTCGGTCTCGGACGCGTGCACGACGAGGAGGATGCGGTTGAACTCCTCGAACTCGGGCGTCGACGCCGCCACGAACTGGAGCGTGCGATGCGACGCGTCGTTCCAGTGGTCGATGGTCATCGTGTCGCCGTCGGCGTTGTACCAGTCCATCTGCGACGCGCTCGGCACCGTCTCGCCGAATCGCCCGTAGCGCACCGGCCGGAGCGCGGGGTTCTCGCGGCGCAGCCGCAGCAGGTGCCGCGCGGTCTCCTCGAGCGCGGGGTCGCGGTCGGCGCCGTCCCAGGCGAGCCAGGTGAGCTCGGAGTCGTGGCAGTACGCGTTGTTGTTGCCCCGCTGGCTGCGGCCGTACTCGTCACCCGCCGTGAGCATGGGCACGCCGGCCGAGAGCAGCAGCGTGCCGAGCAGGTTCCGGATGCTGCGCCGTCGCGCCGCGGCGATGTCGGCGTCGTCGGTGGGGCCCTCGACGCCGTGGTTGTACGAGTTGTTGTGGTCGGTGCCGTCGCGGTTGTGCTCGCCGTTGCCGAGGTTGTGCTTGACGTCGTAGGCGGTGAGGTCGGCGAGGGTGAACCCGTCGTGCGCGGTGATGAAGTTGAGGCTCGCGAGCGGGCCGCGCTCCGCGGCGAACGTGTTCGAGGAGCCCGCGAGGCGCGTGGCGAACCGGCCGATGCCGCTGCCGGGCTCGCCGTGGCGCTCGCGACGGAGGTCGCCGAGCCAGAAGTCGCGCATGCGGTCGCGGTAGCGGTCGTTCCACTCGCTGAATCCCGCGGGGAAGTTGCCGGTCTGCCAGCCGAACGGGCCGACGTCCCAGGGCTCGGCGATGAGCTTCGAGGTCCCGATCACGGGGTCGGCGAGCATGGCCTGCAGCAGCGGATGGTCGGGGGAGTACGCGCCGAGCGCGTCGCGGCCGAGCGTCGCGGCGAGGTCGAGCCGGAAGCCGTCGACCTGCAGTTCGTCGGCCCAATACCGCATCGAGTCGAGGACCAGGCGTACGGGCGCGTCGTGCCCGAAGTCGAGCGTGTTGCCGCACCCCGTCGTATCCACGTAGCGGCCGTGCACGTCGTGCCGGTAGTAGGAGGCGTTGTCGATCCCGCGGAAGCTGTACGTCGGCCCCTGCCGCCCCTCCTCCGCGGTGTGGTTGTAGACGACGTCGAGCACGACCTCCAGGCCGGCCTCGTGCAGTCGCTTGACCATCCCGGCGAACTCGCGGCGCACCGCGGCGGGTCCGCCGGCCTGGGCCGCGGCGCTCGCGTACGGCGTGTGCGGCGCGAAGAAGCCGAGCGTGTTGTAGCCCCAGTAGTTGACCTGCCCCTGGCGCACCAGCCGCTCCTCGGGCACGAACGCCTGCACGGGCAGCAGCTCGACGGTCGTGACGCCGAGGCCCGTCAGGTACTCCAGCGACGCGTCGTGCGCGAGCCCCGCGTAGGTGCCGCGCAGCTGCTCGGGGATGCGCTCGTTGAGCTTGCTGAACCCGCGGACGTGCGCCTCGTAGACGACCGTGTGGTCGAGCGGCACGCGCGGCTTGGCGACGCCGCCCCAGTCGAATCCCTCCGACACGAGCGAGTCGAGCACGACCCCGCGCCAGGAGCCGTCGGCGGCGGCCTGCAGCCCGCGCGCCCACGGGTCGAGCAGCGTGTGCACGGGGTTGAACGCGTGCTCGATGCCGGGCGGCCCATCGACGCGCAGCCCGTACCGGGCGCCCGTGATGAGGGCGGCGGAGGTCGCGGCCCACACGCCGCGAGCGTCGCGCTCGAGGGGCACGCGCGTCGCGGCCCAATCGAGGTCGTCGGGGTCGAAGACGACCAGTTCCACCGAGGTCGCGTGCTCGGACCAGACGCGAACGCTTCCACCGTCCGGTCCGGTGCGCACGCCCAGGTCGTGGAGCGGATCGGCGGAGGACATGCGAACTACAGTAGTTCGTAGGGAACCGGTTCCCGATCAGGAGGTGCGCGATGCCGGCCGGCGACCCCGTGTACCTCGACCACGCCGCGACCACGCCGATGCGCCCCGAGGCGATCGAGGCGATGACCGCGGCGATGCGCATCGTGGGCAACCCGTCGTCGATCCACAGCGCCGGCCAGCACGCCAAGCGGGTGCTCGAGGAGTCGCGCGAACAGGTCGCGGCGACGCTCGGCGCCGACCCGATCGAGGTCGTGTTCACCGGCAGCGGCACCGAGGCGGTCAACCTCGCGATCAAGGGGCTGTACTGGCGCCGCCGGCAGGAGATCGGCGCGCACCGCATCCTCGTTCCGGCAGGCGAGCACCACGCCACGATCGACACGCTCGAGTGGCTCGCCGGGCACGACGGCGCCGAGGTCGAGGAGCTTCCGCTCGACAGGCTCGGGCTCGTGCAGGTCGACGCGCTCGCCGCAGCTCTCGAGCGTCGTGCGCCATCCGTCGCGCTCGTCACGATGCTGCTGGCGAACAACGAGGTCGGCACCATCGAGCCGGTGCGCGAGATCGCAGCGCTCTGCGCGCGGGCGGGCGTGCCGCTGCACGTCGATGCGATCGCCGCGTACGGGCACGTGCCCATCGACCTGCACGCCCTGCGTCGCCAGACGGCCGCGCCGCCCGGCGCCGGGCTCGTCGCCGTCAGCGTCTCGGCGCACAAGATCGGCGGTCCGGTCGGCATCGGCGCGCTCGTGCTCGACCGCTCCACGCGCATCGAGCCGCTCCTGCACGGCGGCGGCCAGCAACGCCGAATCCGGTCGGGCACGCAGGACGTCGCCGCGGCGGCGGGCTTCGCGGCGGCCGCGCGGGTCGCGACCGAGCAGCGCGAAAGCGAAGACCGGCGGATGTCGCGCCTGCGCGACCGTCTGATCGCGGGCGTCGCGGCGGCCGTCCCCGAGGCGAGGCTCTCAGGTGATCCCGATCCGGCCCGCCGGCTGCCGGGCAACGTCCACTTCTCGTTCCCGGGCTGCGAGGGCGACTCGCTGCTGTTCCTGCTCGATGCCGCGGGCGTGGCCGTCTCGACCGGGTCGGCGTGCCAGGCGGGCGTGCCCGAGCCCTCGCACGTGCTGCTCGCGATGGGCCGCTCCGAGGAGGAGGCGCGCGGCGCGCTGCGCATCACGCTCGGCTGGACGTCGACCGAGGCCGACGTCGACGCGTTCCTCGGTGCCCTGCCGCCGGCCTACGAGCGGGCCGCGCGCGCCGGCATGGCGGCCCGCGCCACGAGCTTCGACCGCTGATCCCGGGGGCCCGCGGCATCCGCTCAGGAGGGGGTTCGTAGACTGGAACCCATGCGAGTCCTGGCAGCGATGAGCGGCGGCGTCGACAGCGCCGTCGCGGCCGCGCGCGCCGTCGACGCGGGACACGACGTGGTCGGCGTGCACCTCGCGCTCAGCCGCATGCCCGGCACCCTGCGCACCGGCAGCCGCGGCTGTTGCACCATCGAGGACTCGATGGACGCGCAGCGCGCCGCGAACGTGCTCGGCATCCCGTACTACGTGTGGGACTTCTCCGAGCGGTTCAAGGCCGACGTCGTCGACGACTTCATCGCCGAGTACACCGCGGGCCGCACCCCGAACCCGTGCATGCGCTGCAACGAGCGCATCAAGTTCGCCGCCCTGCTCGAGAAGGCGCTCGCGCTCGGGTTCGACGCGGTGTGCACCGGGCACTACGCGACGATCGTGACGGATGCCGCCGGCAACCGCGAACTCCACCGCGCGAGCGCCTGGGCCAAGGACCAGAGCTACGTGCTCGGCGTGCTCACGGCCGAGCAGCTCGCGCACGCGTACTTCCCGCTCGGCGACACGCCCTCCAAGCAGCTCGTGCGCGAGGAGGCCGCGCGCCGCGGGCTGAGCGTCGCGCAGAAGCCCGACTCGCACGACATCTGCTTCATCCCCGACGGCGACACCCGCGGCTGGCTCGGCGATAAGGTCGGCGTCGCGCCGGGCGAGATCGTCGACCGCTCCGGCGCGGTCGTCGGCTCGCACGAGGGCGCGCACGCCTACACTGTCGGGCAGCGCCGCGGGCTCCACCTCGGCACACCCGCGCCCGACGGCCGGCCGCGGTTCGTACTCGAGGTGCGGCCGAAGGAGAACACTGTCGTCGTGGGCCCCAAGGAGGCGCTCGCGATCGCCGAGATCGCCGGTTCGCGCTTCACGTGGGCTGGCCTGCCGCCCGTCGACCCGGGCGAGCCGTTCGCCTGCGAGGTGCAGATCCGCGCGCACGCCGACCCGGTGCCGGCCGTCGCGAAGGTCGTGACGGTGGCCGCCGGCTCCGCCGAGCTCGTCGTCACGCCCGAGGCGCCGATCAGCGGGGTCGCCCCCGGGCAGACGGCGGTGGTCTACATCGGCACCCGCGTGCTCGGCCAGTGCACGATCGACCGGACGGTGAGCGCGGTCCCCGCCGACGCGTGACCCGCCATCGGCGCCCGCTGCGCGGCATCCGTTCCTTGTCTCCAAGGCTGTGATGTCACCCGAACGGGTGACATTCGACGCGTCATTCGCGTAGATTCTCGTAGGTCGCGCGGGCACCCCGGCGTCGCGCGAGCGATGAGGAGCTGTCGTGACCTACCCGCTGTACCCCGCCGACCCCACACGGGACCCCGCCGAACCGTTCCGGAACCTGGACACGTCGCCCACAACGGTCGTCACGACGGCCGAAGCGGCGCCCCCCGGATCGTGGGACGGGTTCGTCGACCCGCTGCCCGACACGCCCGAGGCGATCGCCGAACGGCAACGCCAGGCGTTCGGCGGCCCGAAGGTCGGCTCGGCGTTCTTCGGCTGGCTCACCGCGTCGGCCCTGACGGCGGTCCTCCTCGGGCTGTTCGCCGGCGTCGACGCCACGCTCGGACTCGGCCTCCTCCCGGACCCCTGGGCATCGGGCGGGCTCGGGCCGATCGACGGCACCACCGTCGGATGGAGCGTCGTCGCGCTGCTGCTCGGCTTCGTGCTCGTCGCGTTCCTCTCCGGCGGGTACGTCGCGGGCCGGATGGCGCGCTTCAGCGGTGTCGCGCAGGGGCTCGTCGTCTGGCTGTGGGCGATCGTCATCGGCATCGTCGCCGGCATCCTCGGCGCGCTGGCGGACGGCCGGTTCGGCTTCCTCGACGACGTCGCGGGCCTCGTCCCGCGCCTCCCCGTGGCGGAGGAGCACCGCGCGATCGCCTGGATCCTCGGCGGCGTCGCCCTCGCCGTCGTGAGCCTCGTCGGGGCCGTCCTCGGGGGCGTGGCCGGACTCCGCTACCACCGCCGCGTCGACCGGATCGCGCTGGATTCGTAGGAGCCTGAACGTCTCCCGAGCGTTCGCTGCGCCCGTCGAGGATGCGAATCCGGCCGCTGTCAAGGCCCCTGCCGTCCGCCGAGCCTCGCCGTAGGGTCGGCATGGCGTCGCAGGCACCACCCATGCGCGGCGCACCACGAGAGGGGACCTGTCATGAGCACCTCATCCGATCGAACCGGCGATCCGTATCCGGCCACCGAGGCCGTGCACGACGACCGCGCCGTCGTCCGCGACGACGGCCGCGTGCACGAGCACGTCGCTGAGCGGCGCGTCGACACCGACGGCGACGGCGTCGCCGATGAGCGGGTCGTCCGCGACGAGCGGGTCGTCCGCGACGACCGCGCCGCGCGCGACGAGCGGCTCGTCGCCGACCCGGCCCTCCGACGGGCGGTCGTCGCCCGGGAGCGGGAACGCTTCGGCGGCATCAAGTTCGGCTCGGCGTTCTTCGGCTGGCTGACCGCGGTCGGCGTCGCCGTGCTGCTGACCGCCCTCCTCGCCGCGACCGGGGCCGCGCTCGGCCTCGGCACGCTCGGCGAGGCGGTCGACGAGGCCGCCGCCGAGAACGCGGGCACCATCGGCATCGTGGGCGCGATCGCGCTGCTGGTCATCCTGTTCGTCGCGTACTTCACGGGCGGCTACGTCGCCGGGCGGATGGCACGCTTCAACGGCATGAAGCAGGGCCTCGCCGTCTGGCTGTGGGCGATCGCGATCGCGGTCGTCGGCGCCGTCATCGCGGCGATCGCGGGCGCGCAGTACGACATCCTCGCGAACCTCAACACCTTCCCGCGCATCCCCGTGACCGAGGGCGAGCTCACCGTCGCCGGCATCGTCACCGTGGTCCTCGTGGTCCTGGCGAGCCTCGGCGGCGCAATCCTCGGCGGCAAGGCCGGCACGCGGTACCACCGCAAGGTGGACGCCGCCGGCTTCGGCGCCTGACGCTGGGGGGCGCGGCGCCGGAGAGGGGTGCGCGGTGGGGGCCGCGCACCCCGCCTCGCGGGCGGAAGCCCGACCGCCTCTCCACGACGGGGCCTGTCGGAGGCCGTCCCTAGGATGGCCCTGTGAGCGACATGCCAGCCGACTTCGAGACCGCACGCACCGAGGCCGAACGGCTCACCGAACTGATCGACCGGGCGCGCCTGGCGTACTACGGCGACGGCGACTCGCCGTACTCCGACGCCGAGTACGACACCGCCTTCCACCGGCTCGAGGCGCTCGAGCGCGAGTTCCCCGAGCTCGTCGGCCAGGACAGCCCGACGCAGCAGGTCGGCGCGGCCATCGCGTCGGCGGGGTTCCCCGAGCACGAGCACGCCGAGCGCATGCTGAGCCTCGACAACGTGTTCTCGGTCGAGGAGTTCCGCGACTGGGCGGCGAAGGTCGAGCGCGATGCCGGTCGGCCGGTGCACTGGCTCAGCGAGCTCAAGATCGACGGGCTCGCGATCAGCCTCGCCTATCGCGACGGCGTGCTCGAGACCGCGACGACGCGAGGCGACGGCCGGGTCGGCGAAGACATCACCGAGAACGTCGAGTTCATCCCCGCGATCCCGCGACGTCTCACGGGCGAGGGGTTCCCGCCGTTCTTCGAGGTGCGGGGCGAGGTGTTCCTGGCGACCGCCGAGTTCGAGGCGCTGAACCGGCGCCAGCACGAACTCCAGGCGGCGTACGAGGCCGACGAGCTGGCCAAGGGCAGGCCCGAGGCATCGGTCAAGACGAGGTTCCCCGAGTTCGCCAACGCGCGGAACACCGCGGCCGGCAGCCTCCGGCAGCGGCGCGAGCGCAAGAACGGGTTCGAGCTCGGGCTCATGCGCGATCGACTGGGCCGCCTCTCGCTGTACCTGCACGGCATCGGCGCGTGGGATCGTCCGCCCGTCGCGTCGCAGTCCGACATCTACGCCCTGCTCGCGAAGTGGGGCCTGCCGGTGTCGCCGTACACGCGGGTCTTCGGGTCGGTCGACGAGGTCGCCGCGTTCATCGAGCAGTGGGGCGAGCACCGGCACGACATCGAGCACGAGATCGACGGCATCGTCGTCAAGGTCGACGAGCTCGCGCTCCACGCCGAACTCGGCTCCACGAGCCGCGCACCCCGCTGGGCCATCGCCTACAAGTACCCGCCCGAGGAGGTGCACACGAAGCTGCTGGACATCGCGGTCGGCGTCGGGCGCACGGGCCGGGCGACCCCGTACGCGGTAATGGAGCCCGTGAAGGTGGCCGGCAGCACCGTGCGGCAGGCCACGTTGCACAACCAGGGCATCGTGAAGGCCAAGGGCGTCCTGATCGGCGACACGGTCGTGCTGCGCAAGGCGGGCGACGTGATTCCCGAGATCCTCGGCGCGGTCGAACAGCTGCGCGACGGCACCGAGCGCGAATGGCACATGCCGGCCGAATGTCCCGAGTGCGGCACGCCGCTACGCCCCATGAAGGAGGGCGACATCGACCTCCGCTGCCCCAACGCGAAATCGTGCCCCGCTCAGGTGCGCGGGCGAGTCGAGCACATCGGCTCGCGCGGGGCCCTCGACATCGAGGCGCTCGGCGAGGTGACCGCTGCAGCGCTCACGCAGCCCTCCGTCCCGTCGACCCCGCCCCTCGAGACCGAGGCCCGACTGTTCGACCTGACGATCGACGAGCTCGTGCCGATCCAGGTCGTCGTGCGCGACGCCGAGACCGGCGAGGTCAAGGTCGATGAGTCGACGGGCGAACCGATCCGGCGCGCTCCGTTCCAGAAGTACGGGCCGGCGACCTACCCTCCCGGCACCGAGCACCTCGACGCGGCCGAGCGTCGGCGCGCAGGCATTCGCAAGAGCCACCGCGAGCTGCTGCCCTCCGGCGCGGCGACCAAGCTGCTCGACGAGCTCGAGAAGGCCAAGACCAAGCCGCTCTGGCGCATCCTCGTCTCGCTGAACATCCGTCACGTCGGGCCGGTCGCCGCGCGCGCGCTCGCCGACCACTTCGGCTCGCTCGACTCCATCCGGGCTGCGAGCCGCGACGAGCTCGCCGAGGTCGAGGGCGTCGGCGGCATCATCGCCGACTCGCTCCTCGACTGGTTCGAGGTCGACTGGCATCGCGAGATCGTCGATCGCTGGACCGCCGCCGGCGTGCAGTTCGCCACCCCGGGCCATCCGGGGCCGGGTCGCGCCGCCGAGGCCGGCGGCGTGCTCGCGGGGCTCACGGTGGTCGCGACCGGCAGCCTCGAGGGCTTCACGCGAGAGGGAGCACAGGAGGCGATCATCGCCGCCGGCGGAAAGGCCGCATCGAGCGTCTCGAAGAGGACCGACTTCGTCGCGGCGGGCCCGGGTGCCGGGTCCAAGCTCGCGAAGGCGGAGGAACTCGGCATCCGGATCCTCGACGCGGCGCAGTTCGCGATCCTCGTCACGCGGGGTCCGGAGGCGCTCGACGGGTAGACTTCCCGGCACGTCCGAGGGGAGGGACGAGCATGGGGGAACCTGGCGACGGGCAGGACACGGCCCGGCCCGATCGGGAGGCCACCGGGCACGCGGCAGCGCAGGAGCCGCGGTCCGGGCCGACGCGTCGCGGCTTCCTTCAGCTGGGAGGCGCCGCGGCGGCCGGCGCAGTCGTCGGCGGTGCGGCCGGCGCCGCGATCGGCGCGGCCGTCGGTCGCAGCCAGGGCTTCGCCGACGGCGCGCGGGAGCTCGCCGCCCTCCAACCGCGCTCCGAGCCCGGCTTCGACCACGTCGTCGTGCTCATGGGAGAGAACCGCTCGTTCGACAACCTGCTCGGCTGGCTCCACTCGCCCGACTCGCTGCCCGACGGAGTCACGTTCGAGGGACTTGCGTTCGGGGAGTACTCGAACACCGCCCCCGACGGCACCGTCGTCGCGGCGCACGTGTACGACGGGCAGACCGACGAGGTCATGGGGCGGCCCAACCCCGACCCCGGCGAGGAGTACCCGCACGTCAACACGCAGCTGTTCGGCACCATCGATCCGGCGTCGAACGAGGGAATCGGCGTCCACGCGATGACGAGTCCGTGGAACCTCGTCGACGACGGCGGCACGCCCGACATGAGCGGCTTCCTCACCGACTACCTCTCGAACCAGCTGCACGAGAAGAAGGGCGAGCCGCCCACGATCGATGAGGCGAAGCAGATCATGGGCGGCTTCTCGCCCGAGATGCTGCCCGTGCTCTCGACGCTCGCGCGCGAGTTCGCGGTCTTCGACCACTGGTTCTGCGCGGTGCCGTCGCAGACCTTCTGCAACCGGTCGTTCTTCCACGCGTCGACCTCGCACGGGTTCGTCACGAACAAGCTCGGTGGCGGGTACGACAAGTGGCTCGATGCCGATCCCGACCCCACGATCTTCAACCGACTCGAGGACGCGGGCCTCTCGTGGCGGATCTACTTCGACGAACTCCAGCTCGTCTCGTTCACCGGCGTGCTCCACGCCCCCGTCCTCGAGCAGTACTGGAAGACCGACCGGTTCGCCACGATGGACCGGTTCTTCACGGATGTCGCGCAGGGCACCTTGCCCGCGTACGCCTTCATCGAGCCGCGCATGATCTACAACCACAACGACTTCCACCCGCCGTTCGGCAGGCTCCGTGAGAGCGAGGTCGACGGCGAGACCGTCATCGACAGCGCGGTCTCCGACGTGCGCGCGGGTGACGCGCTCGTTCACTCGGTCTACGACGCCATCCGGCAGAGCGCGACGCCCGACGGCTCGAACGCGGTGAACACGCTCCTGCTGATCACCTTCGACGAGCACGGTGGCACCTACGACCACGTGCCGCCGCCGGTCGCCACGCCGCCCGACGAGGAGGCCGAGCCGGGCGAGATGGGCTTCCGGTTCGACCGGCTGGGATGCCGCGTGCCGGCCATCGCCGTGTCCGCGTACACGCGCGCCGGCACGGTCATCCACGACGAGATGCACCACGGCGCCCTCATCGCGACGCTCGCTCGCCGGCACGGCCTCGAACCGCTGACGCGACGGGACGCCGGCGCGAACTCGCTGTTCTCGGTCGTGAACCTCGACGAGCCGCGCCATCCGGCGGACTGGCCCGTGACGACGCCGCAATACCTCCCGCCCAACCCCGAGGCCACGGCGCCGCACCCCGCGCACGCGCACAAGGACAAGCCGCTGAGCCCGCCGGCGCGCGGGCTGCTCGGGCTGCTCATCGCCAAGTACGCGCCGGGCGACCCGGAGCCCGAGACGTTCGCCGACGCCTACGACACGCTGCGGAAGCACGGGGAGGGCCTCTTCGGTGGCTGAGCGGAGGGGGCGCGGCGCGCTCGGCCTCGGTCGATAGAATCGCAGGCATCCCCATCCCCACACGACGGAGCAGCATGTCTGAAATCAGCGCCGAGCAGGTCGCACATCTCGCGAACCTCGCTCGCATCGCGCTCACGGAGGAAGAGATCGGCCACCTCACGACGGAACTCGGCCAGATCATGCAGGCGGTCGAGAAGGTGAGCGAGGTGGCCACACCCGACGTGGTGCCCACCAGCCACCCGATCCCGCTGCACAACCCGCTCCGCGAGGATGTCGTGGGCGACGTGCTCACGATGGAGGAGGCGCTCTCGGGCGCCCCCGAGCGCGACGGCGACCGGTTCGTCGTGTCGGCGATCCTGGGGGAGGAGCAGTGAGCGACCTGATCCGCCTGAGCGCCGCCGACCTCGCCGCGAAGCTCGCCGCCGGCGAGGTCTCGTCCGTCGAGGCGACGCGTGCGCACCTCGACCGCATCGCCGCCGTCGACGGCGCCGTGCACGCGTTCCTCCACGTCAACGAGGCCGCACTCGAGACCGCCGCCGACGTCGACCGCCGCCGCGCGGCGGGCGAGGAACTCGGCCCGCTCGCCGGCGTCCCGATCGCCATCAAGGACGTGCTCGTCACCACGGGCATGCCCTCGACGTCGGGTTCGCGCATCCTCGAGGGCTGGATCCCGCCCTACGACGCCACGCCCGTGCGCAAGGTCCGCGAGGCCGGCATGGTGCCGCTCGGCAAGACAAACATGGACGAGTTCGCCATGGGTTCCTCCACCGAGCACTCCGCATACGGTCCGACCCACAACCCGTGGGACCTCGAGCGCATCCCCGGCGGCTCGGGCGGCGGGTCCGCCGCCGCGGTCGCCGCGTTCGAGGCCCCCGTCGCGCTCGGCAGCGACACGGGCGGCTCGATCCGCCAGCCCGCGCACGTCACCGGCACGGTCGGCACCAAGCCCACCTACGGCGGCGTGAGCCGCTACGGCTCGATCGCACTGGCCTCCTCGCTCGACCAGGTCGGCCCGGTCAGCCGCACGGTGCTCGACGCCGCGCTGCTGCACGACGTGATCGCGGGGCACGACCCGCACGACCAGACCTCCATCCCCGATCCGTGGCCGTCGATGGCCGAGGCGGTGCGGCGAGCCGATGTCTCGGGGCTGCGCATCGGGGTCGTGAAGGAGCTCGACACCGACGGCTTCCAGGCCGGCGTGCGGCAGCGCTTCCATGAGGCGCTCGAGCTGCTCGCGGCGAACGGCGCCGAGATCGTCGAGGTCGGTGCGCCCAACTTCGAGTACGCGATCGCCGCGTACTACCTGATCCTGCCCGCGGAGGCGTCCTCCAACCTCGCCAAGTTCGACTCGGTCCGCTTCGGCCTCCGCGTCACGCCCGAGGGCGGCGGCACCGTCGAGGAGGTCATGGCGGCCACGCGCGAGGCGGGCTTCGGGCCCGAGGTCAAGCGCCGAATCATCCTCGGCACCTACGCCCTCTCAGCCGGGTACTACGACGCCTACTACGGCAGCGCCCAGAAAGTGCGCACGCTCGTGCAGCGCGACTTCGACGCCGCGTTCGCGAAGGTCGACGTGCTGGCCACCCCGACCGCGCCGACCACGGCGTTCAAGCTCGGCGAGAAGCTCGACGACCCGCTCGCGATGTACCTCAACGACGTCGCGACGATCCCGGCGAACCTCGCGGGCGTCCCCGGCATCTCGCTGCCCGCGGGCCTCGCTCCGGAAGACGGCCTGCCGGTCGGCATCCAGTTCCTCGCGCCGGCGCGAGAGGATGCCCGGCTCTACAACGTGGGTGGGGCCCTCGAGGCGCTGCTCGTCGACCAGTGGGGTGGCCCGCTGCTCGAGAAGGCGCCCGACCTGTCCACCCACGAACTCATGGCGACCGAGGAGGGCGTGGTCTGATGGCGCGCGCGGCACTGATGGACTACGACGAGGCCCTCGAGCGCTTCGAGCCGGTGATCGGCCTCGAGGTGCACGTCGAGCTCAACACGGCGACGAAGATGTTCTCACCGGCCCCGAACCCGGCGAACAGCGCGAACCACGACGCCGCGCCGAACACGCTCGTCGCACCCGTCGACATGGGCCTGCCGGGTTCGCTGCCCGTCGTCAACGGCACCGCGGTGCGGTACTCGATCTCGCTGGGCCTCGCGCTCGGCTGCTCGATCGCTCCCTCGAGCCGGTTCGCGCGGAAGAACTACTTCTACCCCGACCTCGGCAAGAACTACCAGATCTCGCAGTACGACGAGCCGATCGCGTTCGAGGGCTCGGTCGAGGTCGAGCTGGAGAACGGCCGCACGTTCCAGGTCGCCATCGAGCGCGCCCACATGGAGGAGGACGCCGGCAAGCTCACGCACGTGGGCGGCACGACGGGCCGCATCCACGGCGCCGAGTACTCGCTCGTCGACTACAACCGTGCGGGTGTCCCGCTCGTCGAGATCGTCACCAAGCCCATCGTGGGAGCCGAGGCGGATGCGCCGGCGCTCGCTCGCGCGTACGTCGCCGCGATCCGCGACATCGTGCTCTCGCTCGGCATCTCCGAGGCGCGGATGGAACGCGGCAACCTGCGCTGCGACGCCAACGTCTCGCTGCGCCGTCGTTCGGCGCCGGGCGAGCCCGTCGAACCCTTCGGCACGCGCACCGAGACGAAGAACGTCAACTCGATGCGCTCGGTCGAGCGCGCGGTGCGCTACGAGATCCAGCGCCAGGCGGCGATCCTCGCCGACGGCGGCACGATCACGCAGGAGACTCGGCACTGGCACGAGGACACCGGCACGACCAGTCCCGGCCGCCCGAAGTCCGACGCCGACGACTACCGCTACTTCCCCGAGCCCGACCTGCTGCCGGTCGAGCCCGACCCGGCGCTCATCGAGGAGCTGCGCGCGGCGCTGCCCGAGCCGCCGGCCGCCCGTCGCCGTCGCCTGAAGTCGGAGTGGGGCTTCACCGACCTCGAGTTCCAGGACGTCGTCAACGGCGGTCTGCTCAACGAGGTCGCGGCCACCATCGCCGCGGGCGCGACGCCCGCGGCCGCGCGCAAGTGGTGGACGGGCGAGCTCACCCGCCTCGCCAACGCGCAGGGCACCGATGCGGCCGAGCTGGCCGAGCCGGCGCACGTCGCCGAGCTCGCGGCACTCGTCGACGAGGGCACGCTCACCGACCGCCTCGCCCGCCAGGTGCTCGAGGGCGTCGTCGCGGGCGAGGGCTCGCCGCGCGAGATCGTCGACGCACGAGGGCTCGCGGTCGTCTCCGACGACGGCGCGCTGATCGCAGCGATCGACGACGCGCTGGCCGCGCAGCCCGACGTGCTCGCGAAGATCCGCGACGGCAAGGTGCAGGCCGCGGGCGCGGTCATCGGCGCGGTCATGAAGGCCATGCAGGGCAAGGCCGACGCGGCCCGCGTGCGCGAGCTCGTGCTCGAGCGCGCCGGCGAGGGGTAGCTCGGCCCGACCTGAGCGGATGCCGCGGCGCGTCGTCGTGCCGCGGCATCCGCCCGCTTCCCAGCGGGTTCATGGCGGGCGCCGGTACGCTGGCGACCCCTACGAGAGTGAGGACATCATGGGATTCCTTGACCGGCTCTTCGGCGGCGGCGACGACCGCACCCGGCCCGCACCGTCGGTGCCCCAGGCACCGCAGCAGCGCCGTCTCAGCGAGGACGAGCTCGCGATCGAGCGCTACCGCTACCTGCTGCGCACCGCGCCGCCCGAGTCGATCGAGGCGGTGCACGCCGAGGCGTTCGCGAAGCTGACGCCCGAGCAGCGGCAGCAGGTGTATCGTTCGCTCGCCGAGCAGGCACCCGCAGGCGAACGCATCGCCTCCGACGACCCGCAGTCGCTCGCTCGCGCCGCGACGCGCCAGGAGCTGCGTCAGCCCGGCTCGATGGAGCGCGCCTTCGCCGGCGCGCCCGCCGGCGGCGCGGGGTCCGGGCGCCCGGGCGGGCCGTCGTTCGGCTCGATGGTCGGCAGCTCGCTGCTCGGCACCGTGGCCGGCGTCGTCATCGGCTCGGCGATCGCGCAGGCGTTCCTTCCCGACCCGGCGGCGTTCGACGCGGCCGGCGCCGAGGGGGCGGATGCCTCCGGCGATGCCGGGGCGGACTCCGGCGGCGACTGGGGCGGCGATTCCGGCGGCGACTGGGGTGGTGGCGGTGACTTCGGCGGCGACTTCGGCGGCGGCGATTTCGGCGGCGGCGATTTCGGCGGGTTCTGATCGCCACGACCGCGTCGGTCGTGACCGCTAGGGTCGCTGCATGAGCAAGCAGGACGGCTCGTCGCGCCAGGTCACGACCGGCCCGGTCGACGACTCGGCCACACCGATCCTGCACGTCGACATGGATGCCTTCTTCGTCTCGGTCGAGTTGCTGCGGCGGCCCGAACTGCGCGGCAGGCCCGTCCTGGTCGGCGGCACCGCGGGGCGCGGCGTGGTCGCGGCCGCGAGCTACGAGGCGCGTCGCTTCGGGGTGAACTCGGCGATGCCGATGTCCGTCGCCCTGCAGCGATGCCCGAACGCGGTCGTGCTGCGGGGCGACTACGCGCGCTACGCCGAGTACTCCGACCGGGTCATGACGATCTTCCGCGAGCTGACGCCGCTCGTCGAACCGCTCTCGATCGACGAGGCGTTCCTCGACGTCTCCGGGGCGCGGCGGCTGCACGGCACGCCCGCCGAGATCGCGTGGACGATCCGGCGCCGAGTGCGCGACGAGACCGGGCTCACCTGCTCGGTCGGCGTCGCCGCGAGCAAGTACGTCGCCAAGGTCGCCTCCTCGCGGGCGAAGCCCGACGGCATGCTCGTCGTGCCCGCGAGCGAGACCGTCGCGTTCCTCCACCCGCTGCCGGTCTCGGCGCTGTGGGGTGTCGGCCGGGTCACCGAGGAATCGCTGCTCAAGCTCGGGCTGCGCACCGTCGGCGACGTGGCGGAGATGCCGGCCGACGCGCTGACCCGCGCGGTCGGGCCGGCGCTGGCCGCCCGCCTCTCGCGCCTCGCCAACGGCATCGACCCGCGGGATGTCGAGACCCGCCGGGTCGAGAAGAGCATCGGGCACGAGACGACCTTCCACCACGACCTGGTCGACCCCGACGAGATCGCGCGCGAGCTGCTCCGCCTCGCGACCGACGTCGGCGTCCGATTGCGCAAGGCGGCGCAGCTCGCGCGCACGGTCACGCTCAAACTGCGCTACGGCGACTTCACCACCGTGACCCGTTCGCGCACCCTCGCCGAGCCGACCGATGTCGCGCGCCGCATCTACGAGGAGGCGCTGGTGCCGCTCGGCGAGCTCGTGGGCGACGGGCGTCGCGTCCGGCTCATCGGCGTGCGCGCCGAGCAGCTCCGCGCCGCGGGCGACGGCGCGCCGCTGTGGGACCCCGACGAGGACTGGCGCGACGCCGAGCGCACGATCGACGAGGTCGTGCGGCGCTTCGGGCGCGGTGCGGTGCGGCCGGCGTCGCTCGTGCGGCCCGACGCGCCCGGTCCGCTGCCGACGGCCGGCACCGGCTGGGAGCGCGATGAGGCCGACGAGCGCGCGTCGCGCCCGCCGCGGCGATCCGGCCCTGCCGACGGCCCGGTGCCGCCCGGAGCGCGCGCCTTCTCGTGACGCGAGGGGCCGCGGCATCCGTCAAGGCCCTTTCGAGGCCGAGGCCGCGGCCGGTAGCGTGGCGGCATGGCTGATTTCGTGCTCGAGCTCGCAGACAAGGTCGCCGGGGTTGGCGTTCGCACCTCGTACGCCGAGAAGGTGCAGATGGGCGGCGTCGACCTGGTTCCCGTCGCCCTCGGCGGCTACGGCTTCGGCGGCGGCTCGGGCAGCGCCCCCGAGCAGGGCGAGGGTTCGGGCGGTGGCGGCGGCGGATGGTCGGTGCCGCTGGGTGCGTACGTGAGCCGCGGCGGCGACGTGCGCTTCGAGCCGAACATCCTCGGGCTGCTGATCGTCGCGATCCCGCTCGTCGCCGTCACGGGGAAGGCGCTGAGGCTCATCATCCGCGCCCTCAAGCGCTAGCCCGACGGGGCTCGCGCCGACCCGCCCGCCGCGTCATGCGGCGCACGGCGGGCGTATACTCGTGGTCGAACACGGGAGTCCGGTGAGCCGGGCTGAGAGGAAGGTTCTCAACCTTCGACCGTCGAACCTGATCTGGGTCATGCCAGCGCAGGGAGGGCAGAGATTCTCATCTCCCGTGCCGCTTTCCACGAGACGAAAGGGCACGAACAGTGCACGAGACATCCAGCGGCACCGACCGCACCACCGCCGCAACCGACCGCGCGGCATCCGAGCACCAGGCCTCGACCGCCGCACCCGAGGCGCCCGCGCGACGCACGCGCTGGCGCGTGGTCGACATCGTCGTCGCGAGCGTCATCGGCGTCGCGACCGGCCTGGTCTTCCTGTTCTGGAACAACGTCGGGTACGCGTGGTTCAGCGCGGCCGACGCCGTCACGCCGGGCCTCGGTGGCATCGCGGTGGGCATCTGGCTCATCGGCGGCGTGCTCGGCGGCCTGATCATCCGCAAGCCCGGCGCCGCGCTCTACGTCGAACTGCTCGCCGCGATCGTGTCGGCCCTGGTCGGCAACCAGTGGGGCATCGAGACGATCTACTCGGGCCTCGCCCAAGGCCTCGGCGCCGAGCTCGTCTTCCTCGCAGGCGGCTACCGCCGGTTCGGCGTGGTGACGGCGATGCTCGCCGGCGCCGCGGCGGGCCTCGCGGCGTGGACGCTCGAGCTCTTCCTCTCCGGCAACCTGCAGAAGTCCGCCGAGTTCCTCGCCCTCTACCTCGGCACCGTCGTGGTGTCCGGCGCGATCCTCGCGGGCCTGCTCGGCTGGGTCGTCGTGCGCGCGCTCGCGGCCACGGGCGCCCTGAACCGGTTCGGCGCCGGACGGGACGTGACCGGACGGGTCTGAGCGTGAACCACTCCGCCGGTCTCGCCGGCCCCGCCCGCGTGGACGCCACCGGGTGGGGCTGGCGGCACGCCGGTCGCCGCCGCCACGCGCTGCAGGGCATCGACCTCGTCGTCGAGCCGGGCGAGCGGGTGCTGCTGCTCGGGCCGTCGGGCTCGGGCAAGTCGACGCTGCTGCACGCCCTCGCCGGCGTGCTCGGCGGCGACGACGAGGGCGAGCAGGCCGGTTCGCTCCGGATCGACGGGCGGCCGGCGGCCGCCGCGCGCGGGCGCGCGGGGCTCGTGCTGCAGGATCCGGATTCCCAGGTCATCCTCGCGCGCGTCGGCGATGACGTGGCCTTCGGGTGCGAGAACCTCGGCGTGCCGCGCGAGGAGACGTGGCGCCGTGTCGCCGAGGCCGTCGAGGCCGTCGGACTCGACCTGCCGCTCGACCATCCGACCGCGCGGCTCTCGGGCGGGCAGAAGCAGCGGCTCGCCCTGGCCGGCGCGATCGCGATGCGGCCCGGCCTGCTGCTGCTCGACGAGCCCACCGCGAACCTCGATCCTGCGGGCGTCGCCGAGGTCCGCGAGGCCGTCGAGCGCGTGCTCGACCGCACGGGCGCGACGCTCGTGGTCGTCGAGCATCGCGTCGAGGTCTGGCAGCACCTCGTCGACCGGGTGGTCGTGCTCGGCGGCGATGGGGCGCTCATCGCCGACGGCGCGCCGTCCGACGTGCTCGCGGCGCGCGCCGCCGAGCTCGCCGCCGCGGGCGTCTGGGTGCCGGGTGTCCCGCTCGGGGTGCCGACATCGACGGATGGCGCGGCCGCCGGTGGCGCACCGATGCTCGCGGCACGCGAGCTCGCCATCGGTCGCGCGCGCGGCACCATGCTCCACGAGGGTCTCGACCTGACGCTCCCGGCCGGCACCTCGAGCGTGCTCACCGGTCCGAACGGTGCCGGCAAGTCCACGCTGGCCCTCACCCTGGGCGGCCTGCTCGAGCCGCGGGGCGGCTCCGTCGTGGCGGCCGCCGCGCTCGCCCGCGGGCTCGGCACGTCGCCCATCCGATGGCGATCGCGCGACCTGCTCACCCGCATCGGCACGGTCTTCCAGGAGCCCGAGCACCAGTTCGTCGCCGCGACGGTCCGCGGCGAGATCGCCGTCGCGCCGCGTGCCCTGCGCCTGCCCGAGCACGAGGTCGATGCGCGCGTCGACGAGGTGCTGACGCGCCTTCGGCTCGACCACCTCGCGGCCGCGAACCCGTTCACGCTCTCGGGAGGGGAGGCCCGGAGACTCTCGGTGGCGTCCGTGCTCGCGACGCGCCCCGACGTCGTGATCCTCGACGAGCCGACGTTCGGCCAGGATCGCCTCGGCTGGGTCGAGCTCGTGCGCCTGCTCCACGAGCTGGTCCGCGGCGGGACGACGCTGCTCTCGGTCACGCACGACCTCGCCTTCACCGCCTCGCTCGGCGCGCAGCACCTCACGCTCGAACCGCACGACGCACGCGACCACGCCGGGAGCCGATCGTGAGCGCGCACGAACTCGTGGCGGCCGGGGCCGGAGCCGGGGCCGCATCCGAGCCGACGCTGCGGTTCGTCGACCGGGTGAATCCGGCGACGCGCCTCGCCGCGGCCATGGTGCTCACCACGCCGCTGCTCCTCACGGTCGACTGGGTGAGCGCCGCCATCGCGCTCGTGATCCAGCTCGTGCTGTTCGCGATCGCGGGGGTGACGCCGGGGCTGCTCGTGCGTCGCACCTGGCCGATCCTCATCGCGGCGCCCCTCGCCGGACTCAGCATGCTCCTCTACGGCCAGCCGTCCGGCACCGTGTACTGGGAGTTCTGGCTCGCGCGGATCACCGACGGCTCGATCGAGCTGGCGATCGCCGTGACGGTGCGCGTGCTCGCGATCGGCCTGCCCGCCGCGCTGCTGTTCATGCGGGTCGACCCCACCGACCTCGCCGACGGCCTCGCGCAGGTGGCGCGCCTGCCCGCGCGGTTCGTGCTCGGCGCGCTCGCGGCGACGCGGCTCGTGGGCCTGTTCGTCGAGGACTGGCGGGCCATGTCGCTCGCCCGCCGAGCGCGGGGGATCGGCGACCACGGCGCGGTCCGCCGCGCCGCGACGATGGCCTTCGCGCTGCTCGTGCTCGCGATCCGGCGCGGCACGAAGCTCGCGACGGCCATGGAGGCGCGCGGCTTCGGCGCCCACATCGAGCGCACCTGGGCCCGGCCGTCTCGGGTCGGTGCGCCCGATGCGGCGCTGCTCGTGATCGCGGCCGCGATCGCGGCGGTCGCGATCGCCGGGTCCGTCTGGGCGGGGACGTTCCATCCGGTGTGGGCGTGATCGGCGGTCGCGTGCTGGCACTCGAGCCTGCACTCGCCGCGGTGCGACGTGCCGCGGCGGCGTCGCGCCATCCGCTCGTGCTCGTCGACGGGCCCAGCGGGGCCGGCAAGACGACCTTCACCGGGGCGCTCCTCGCCACGTGGGCCGGCGCGGCCCCGATCGTCGTGCGCGTCGACGAGGCGATCCCGGGATGGCGCGGCCTCCGTCGCGGCGCCGGCACGCTCGGCGTCTCGCTCGTCGAGCCGCGCGCCCGCGGAGGCGTCGGCGTGGTGCACCGGTGGGACTGGGTCGCCGACCGCGCCGGCGGCGAGGCGTGGGTCCCACCGGGCCCGCCGATGGTGATCGACGGCTGCGGCGCGTTCCTCGCCGGAAACAATCGGCGCGATGCCGTGCGGGTCTGGCTCGACGCGCCGTACGCCGAGCGCCGCCACCGGGCGCTCTCGCGCGACCAGGGCACGTTCGACCCGTACTGGGACGACTGGGAGGCGGACTGGCGTCGCTACCTCGGCCAGGTGCGCCCCGGTCGCCTCGCCGCCGTCCGGGTCCGGCTCGGCCGTCCGGGCCAGCGCGGCGCATGACCCCACCGGCCTCGCGGGACTACGGTGGGGTCATGGCAGATGCATCGACCTACGTGGCGGAGTTCCTCGACGGCCCACTCGAGGGGGACTTCGAGCAGCGGGCGCTCGTCGGGGGCAAGCCCGAGCAGCGCATCGGCATGGTCGCCGCGGTCGACGGCCTCGAGTCGCTGTTCTGGTACGAGGCGGTCGGCGAGCACGAGGTGAACGGCCAGCTGCGCGTGCGCTTCCGGTTCGACGCCGCGGACTCCGACCCGGTGGAGTACGACCAGGAGAACGACTGAGGCCGAGCCTCAGGCGTTCCCGTCGAGGAACGCTCCGATCAGCTCACCGGGGTGGGTGAGTCGCCACAGCGGCCCCGGGTCGCGGATGGCCTCGTCGAGCTCGAGTGCCGAGCTGATGTCCCGTTCGCCGAGTCGCACCGTCACCGTGCCCACCTGGCGGCCGGCCGCCGCCGTCGTGAACGGCTCGACGTCGACCGTGGCGGCGTCCGGCGCGGCGCCGAACGCGGCATCCGTCCGTCCGGCCGCGGCGATGAGCTGCGCGCGGTCGCCCCACGCAGACTCCACCTCGCCGTACGGCGCGCCCGCGGCGATGATCTCCACGGGTGCCGACGCGGCCTGCATGCTCTCCACGGCAGCGAGCACGGCGGGGTCGAGGGTCTCGTAGTCGTCGACCCCGGTCATCGCCCCGACCATGCGCCGTGCCTCATCGGCGACCGTGATCTCGGATGTGAACACGAACGACAGGGCCGCCTCGTCGGTGTAGCTGCGGCTCATCGCCCGGATGCCGTCGCCGTCGAGGTGGGCGATGACGTCGGGGATGCGGCGCTCGTCGGCCGCGAGCGGTCCGTCGTCGCCCGTGAGCATCGCGCCGAGCGCGGGATCGGCGAGGACCATCCCCGCGAGGCGCGCGAGCTCGCTCGCGGTGCCGACGTTCTCGCCGGAGAGGCCCGTGGCGTCGGCCACCCGCAGCGTGTCGAACCCGTGCTCCTCGAGCCATCCGTTCGCCTCGCGCACGTAGTTGTCGAGGCTCCCGTACGCCCAGGTCGCGAGCGTGTCGGCGTGGTTGTTGCTCGACGCGAGCACGACGGCACGGAGCACGTCGCGCTGGCTCCAGGTCTCGCCGGGGGAGACCTGCAGCACGCGTGACCCCTCGCTCTCGTAGCGGACGTAGGTCGAGTAGTCTTCGGCGCCGATCGGGATGTCGGGGCCACCTGTGCCGTCGGCGAGGGGGAGCGAGTCGACCGTCACGAGGGCCGTCACGAGCTTGGCGGCGCCGCCGATGGGCGCGGCCGCCCCATCGGCGGCCGAGGCGACGAGCTCGGCCTCGCCGGCGTCGTCGATGAGCGCGACGGCCGAGGCGCCGTCGGCGGGAAGGGCCACCGAGGCCGGAGCGGGCGGCGCGGCCACCTGCCCCTCGTCGACGCGGACGTCGACCGCCGGGAGCGGGCCGAGCAGCATCGCCGGGCCGTACACGCCGACGGCGAGGATCGCGAGCGTGCCGACGGCGATGCCGACCACGCGAGCGGGGGAAGGGCTCATGCGATCAGGCTAACGCGGGACCGGTCACGCCCAGCCGAGCTCGTGCAGCCGGTCGTCGTCGATGCCGTAGAAATGCGCGATCTCGTGGACCAGCGTGACGTGGATCTCGTCGCGGAGCTCCTCCTCGGTCTCGGCGACGGCGAGCAGCGGCTCGCGGTAGAGCATGATCCGGTCGGGCATCTCGCCGAACCCGTACCGGTCGCGCTCGGTGAGCGCGGTGCCCTCGTAGAGGCCGAGCAGGTCGAGCGAGCCGTCCTCGGGGCGGTCTTCCACGACGAAGACGACGTTCTCGAGGCCGTCGACCATGTCGTCGGGGAGCTCGTCGAGCTCATCGACCACGAGCTGCTCGAAGGCCTCGGCATCGAGTTCCACGGGCGGCTCCGTTCGGGAGTCATGGGGGTGAGTAACGGGGCTTGAACCCGCGACCTCGTTGAAGGTATTGCACCACAACCAGGCGCTCATTGGGGTGAGTAACGGGGCTTGAACCCGCGACCTCCTGGACCACAACCAGGCGCTCTACCAACTGAGCTATACCCACCATGCGCGACCGCGTCTCCGCGATTCGCAACCCTACGAGATTACACCACGTTGGGGGTCGTCGTTGACACGGGGCCGGGCTCCGCCGCCGCGTCGAGCCCGGCATCGGTCGCGACCTCGGCCGCGATCGCCTGCAGCTCCTGGCTGGTGGGGCCGGGATCGGCCACGAACACCGCCCGACGGTAGTACTGCAGCTCGCGGATCGACTCGAGGATGTCGGCCAGGGCGCGGTGACTGCCGTCTTTCGCGGGCGCGTTGAAGTAGGCCCGCGGGTACCACCGCTTCGCGAGCTCCTTGATCGAGGAGACGTCGACGTTGCGGTAGTGCAGGTGCGCGTCGAGGCGCGGCATGAACCGTGAGATGAACGCCCGGTCGGTGCCGATCGAGTTGCCCGCGAGCGGGGCCCGCTGCTCGTCGGGCACGTGCTTGAGCACGTACTCGAGCACCTCGTACTCGGCTTCGGCGACCGAGACGCCGTCGGGGATCTCGTCGATGAGGCCCGACTCGGTGTGCATCGCCCGAACGAAGTCGCTCATGGCCTCGAGCGCGCTCGCGTCGGGCTTGATGACGATCTCGATCCCGGCGTCGACGGGGTTCAGGTCGTAGTCGGTGATGACGACCGCGATCTCGACCAGCTCGTCGACCTCGAGGTCGAGCCCGGTCATCTCGCAGTCGATCCAGACCAGTCGGTCACTCGAGGAAGCCATGCCGCGAGTCTAATCGCGCGCCCCGACACGGGGCGGGCGCGCGTGCCGCGAGCGTCGCAGGACGCTGCGGTATCGTGGTGGCGATCGGCCCTCGTAGCTCAGCGGATAGAGCAGGAGCCTTCTAATCTCTTGGTCGCAGGTTCGATTCCTGCCGAGGGCGCCGAGGATTCCCCGTCCGGACCGTGAGGGCGGCGAGCGGGAACACCAGGACCGACAACAGGCCGGCGCCGACGAGCGCGGCGGCCATGCCGGGGTCCAGGTCGCCGGCGTCCACGCCGAGTGCGGTCACCGCCACGATGATCGGCAGGCCCGTCGCCCCGAAGAAGCCCGTCGACACCCGCTCGCGCATGCTCGACCCCGGCGGGGCAAGCAACGCCGTGGGGATTCCGCGCGTGACGAGCAGGAGCACGGTGAACAGCGGCAGCAGCAGCAGCGTGCGGCCGTCGGAGACGAGTGCGTGCAGGTCGAAGGTGATGCCCGTGTTGATGAAGAAGACCGGCACGAGCAGGCCGAAGCCGACCGCTTCGATCTTCGCCTCGGTGACCTCCGCCTCGTGGTCGGAGGCGCCGGCCAGCAGGAGCTTGCCGAGCACTCCCGCCGCGAACGCGCCGAGCAGCATGTCGATGCCGAGGAAGATCGAGAGCGCGACCAGCGAGAGCAGCACGAACATCACGAGCCGCACCACGAACTGGCCGCTCGTGTGCAGGCTCGCCTCGATCGCGCGGTGCAGCCGCACGCCATCGCCGCGCGAGGCGAAGGTCATGAGCACTCCGGCGATCGCGGTGAACGCGATGAGCACGAGCGCGGCATGCAACGGCGTGCGCCCGCTGAGGAAGAGCGAGATGGCCAGCAGGGGTGCGAACTCGCCGACCGCCCCGATGGCGAGGATCGACACGCCGAACGGCGTGCCGAGCATCCCGGCGTCCCGGAGGATCGGCAGCAGCGCGCCGAGGGCCGTCGAGGTCAGGGCGACGGCCACGAACGCGGCGCCGGCGCTCGGTTCGATGAGCAGGCCCAGGCCGATCGCGACGGCGAGCGAGACGAGCCATCCGATCCCGGCGCGCACGATGGGCGTGCCGCGGATCGCCGAGAAGTCGATCTCGCGCCCGGCGAGGTAGAACAGCATCGCCAGGCCGAAGTCGGCGAACAGCCCGATGAACGCGTCGGACTGGACCCAGTCGAGCACGTCGGGGCCGAGCACGATGCCGAGCACGATCTCGAACACCACCAGCGGGATCGCCAGCCACCGTCCCACGGCGCGCGTCGCGAGCGGCGCGATCGCGGCGATCGCGGGGACGAGCACGAGCGTGGACAGGTCGACGGTCACGCGGAGCCCCCTTCCTCGCGTGTTGGTCGGCATGCTAGCCGACCGTGGGCGGCCGCGGCGGGCGCGCGCACGCGACATCCGCTCGTCACATGCGTGCCGTAGGGTCGTGGCATGCGCGACCTCCAGGCCCGGATCATCGAAGAACTGCATGTCGAAGCCGTCGTCGACCCGGCCGAGCAGGTGCGCCGGCGGGTCGACTTCCTGAAGGACTACGTCGTCGCGTCGGGCTCGAAGGGCCTCGCGCTGGGCATCAGCGGCGGGCAGGATTCCTCGCTGGCCGGCCGACTCTGCCAGCTCGCCGTCGAGGAACTCGCGGCCGACGGGCGCCCTGCGCGGTTCGTCGCGGTCCGGCTGCCGTACGGCGTGCAGCGCGACGAGGCCGACGCGCAGCTCGCGCTCGACTTCATTCGGCCCGCCGAGGTCGTCGACTTCAACATCAAGGGTGGCGTCGACGGGCTCGCCGCGGAGTTCGATGCCGCGCTCGGCGCGCCGATCAGCGACTTCGGCAAGGGCAACGTGAAGGCCCGCATGCGCATGGTCGCCCAGTACGCGCTCGCCGGCGAGGCCGGCCTGCTCGTGGTCGGCACCGACCACGCGGCCGAGGCGGTCACGGGCTTCTTCACGAAGTACGGCGACGGCGGCGCCGACCTGCTGCCCCTGTCGGGCCTGACCAAGCGTCAGGGCCGGTCGATCATGGTGCACCTGGGCGCGCCCGAGCGCCTCTACGAGAAGGTGCCGACGGCCGACCTGCTCGACCACCAGCCGGGCCAGTCCGACGAGGCGAACCTCGGACTGCGCTATTCCGATATCGACGAGTTCCTCGAGGGCGGTGAGATCGCCCCGGCGATCGCCGAGAAGATCGAGGCGCGCTTCCTCCAGACCCGACACAAGCGCGCCGAGCCGGTCACGATGTTCGATGCGTGGTGGCGCGGCTGACGCGAGGCACCGCGCGGGTGCCCGCGCGCTGCGGCCGACCTGACGCTCAGTCGGCCGTGACGGCCGGGTCGCGCTGAGCGACCGGACGGCGATCGGTGTCCGCGTCGGCCAGGTCGTCGGTCGCATCGGCCGGCTCGACCACGGCGGGCGTCGCCTCCGGCAGCGTCGTCGCCTCCGCCAGCGGCGTCGCGGCGTAGCGGTCGTGGTGCTGCTCGGCCACCCACGAGTCCTGTGCGGTGGCGATCGTCTGGCCGGGCTCGTCCTTCTGCATGCGCCAGCGGTCGAGGTCGTTCTTGAAGTCGCGGCGCGTGCGAGACGGATGGCGCTGCCACTCGAGCATCCGCTCGCGGAACTCGACCACGGCGGGATCGAGCTGGTAGCCGAACGTCGCCGACGCACGCTTGAGCTCGTGCAGCTGGTGCGAGGCCCAGTCGGCCGCGACATCCGCGCCCTTGATCGGCAGCAGGCGCACCTGGATGTCGGCCTGGCCGACGGATCGGTCGACGAGAACCTGCTCCTGCGGGGTGAGCGAGTTCCACACCGAGGCCTCGGTCGCCGCGTCGACGAGCGCGGCCACGGCGGAGTTGCGCAGCTCGCGGTCGCGCTGGCGGATGATCCCGCGTACGGCGCGCCGCGCGATCCACGCGGAGAGCAGCCCCGCCGCGACGAGCGAGACGAAGATCACCGCGGCCGCGAACAGGATCGGGCGTGCGGCATCCGAGAGGAGCCAGGCGACGAAGTCATTCCACCACTGCATGAGCGAAGGCTAGCGTCGCGCGCGTCCGCCGCGACGGAGGCCTCGCGGCGTGCCTCCGGCGCGGCGACACGGCGGCAGGTCGGCCTCAGCCGAGTGCGGTACCGTGCGCGGCGTACGGCTCGATCGCCGCGATCTCGTCGTCGGTCAGCGCCGCGGCGTCGAGCGCTGCGACGTTCTGCTCGAGCTGCGCGACGCTGGAGGCGCCGATGAGCGCGCTGGCGACCTGCGGCACGCGCAGCACCCACGAGAGCGCGAGCTGCGCGAGGGACTGGCCGCGCGCCAGCGCGAGGTCGTTCAGTGCTCGGGCGCGCTCGAGGTACTCCTCGCTGATCCGGTCGGCGGGGAGGAAGTGGCTCGTGGCCGCGCGCGAACCGGCGGGCACGTCGCCCGAGAGGTAGCGGTCCGTGAGCAAGCCCTGCGCGAGCGGCGAGAACACGATCGCCGAGGCCCCCACCTCGTCGAGGGCGGGGAACAGGCCCTCCTCGATGTGCCGGTCGAACATGGAGTACCGGGGCTGGTGGATCGTCAGCGGCACCCCCTCGGCGGCGAGCGCCTCCGCGGCGCGACGTGTCTGCTCGGGCGAGTAGTTCGAGACGCCGACGTAGAGCGCCTTGCCCTGTCGCACCGCGTGCGCGAGCGCCCCCATGGTCTCCTCGATCGGCGTCTCGGGGTCGGGGCGATGCGAGTAGAAGACGTCGACGTAGTCGAGTCCCAGACGCCCGAGGCTCTGGTCGAGCGACGCGAGGAGGTTCTTGCGCGAGCCCCACTCGCCGTACGGGCCGTCCCACATCAGGTAGCCGGCCTTCGACGAGACGATGAGCTCGTCGCGGTACGGCTTCAGGTCGGTCGCGAGGAGGCGACCGAAGTTCTCCTCGGCGCTTCCGGGCGGCGGGCCGTAGTTGTTGGCGAGGTCGAAGTGCGTGATGCCGAGGTCGAACGCGCGGCGGACGATGGCGCGTTGCGTGTCGAGGGGACGGTCGTGGCCGAAGTTGTGCCAGAGCCCGAGCGAGAGCGCGGGGAGCTTCAGTCCGCTCCTCCCGATGCGGTTGTAGGCCATGCGGTCGTAGCGGTCGGGAACGGCGACGAAGGTCATGCGGTTAGCCTATGGCGATGGAGAGCTTCGTTCTGGCCGGCGGCTGCTTCTGGTGCCTGGATGCCGTGTACCGCACGCTGCGCGGCGTGCACGACGTCGTCTCGGGCTACACGGGCGGGTCGCTCCCGAACCCGTCGTACGAGCTGGTCTGCACCGGGGCGACCGGGCATGCCGAGGCGGTGCGCGTGGACTTCGATCCCGACGTGATCCCGCGCGAGGTGATCCTCGACGTGTTCTTCACGCTGCACGACCCGACGCAGCTGAACCGGCAGGGCGCCGACGTCGGCACCCAGTACCGTTCGGCGATGTTCTTCGACGGCGACGCGCAGCGCGAGCGGTTCGAGGCCGCGCGCGAGCGTGCCGCCGAGTGGTGGCCGGGCGAGGTCGTCACGACGATCGAGCCGCTCGGCGAGTTCTTCGACGCGGAGGAGTACCACCAGGACTTCTTCGCCAAGAACCCCGGCCAGGGCTACTGCCTCGCGGTCGCGCTGCCGAAGGTGAACAAGATCCGGCGCTCGTACGCCGACTACGTCGTCGCCTGACCCCTCCTCGACAGGCCGACACCGCTCCCGATCGTCCACGGCCGCACGACCGGGCCGGCGGACGTCGCGGTGCCGCCGCCACGCTGTGGGAAGCGGCATCCGGGGTCGTTCCGGCACGAGGGCCCCGGATGCCGCGAGCCGCCGATCCGCGGCGGCGCCGACTCCGAGGAGCACACCACAATGACCGACCTCATCACCGTGACCGGTGTCGTGGGCAGCGACCCGCGACCCACCGTCACCCCTGCCGGACTCTCGATCACCAACTTCCGGCTCGCCTCCACGCGGCGGTACTTCGACCGCGCCACCGGGCAGTGGACCGACGGCGAGACCAACTGGTACACCGTCTCGACGTTCCGGCAACTCGCGCTCAACACCGCGACGTCCATCCGCAAGGGCGAGCGCGTCGTCGTGCACGGCCGGCTGCGTCTTCGCGAGTGGAGGACCGAGGAGAAGTCGGGCACCGCGATCGAGATCGACGCCGACTCGGTCGGCCACGACCTGGCCTGGGGCACGACGGTGTACGCGAGGACCTCCGCCGCGGCGCGCGCCGCCGACACGGCCGAGTCCCTGCCGCCGGGAGACCGCGAGTCCGAGGTCGCCTCGCCCGTCGACGCCTGGAGCACCCCTGCCGTCGGGTGGGGCATCGACGCCGCTTCGAACGACGACTCCCGTTCCGAGGTCGTCGGCGGGACCGACGCGCTCCCGCAGGTCGATCCCGACGACCTGGCCCTGGATCGGGTCGACGCCTGACGCCCACCGCCCTGCCGCTATTCGACTCGGCCGACGTTGCGGTGACCCGGGCCGGTCCGAGCGCCGGCGGGCGCGCGTTCATCGACGCGCTCGCCGCCGCCCGGATCCGACCGGCCGGCGCCGGGCGGGCGACACGGCGCCGTCCGCCCGGCCGCGGGCTGTCCGGTGGGCCGCACTCGCCCCGTAGACTGGTGGCAAATGGCGGATTACATCTATTCAATGGTGCGCGCCCGCAAGGCGGTCGGCGACAAGGTCATCCTCGACGACGTGACGATGGCGTTCCTGCCCGGTGCGAAGATCGGCGTCGTCGGTCCCAATGGCGCTGGCAAGTCCACGATCCTCAAGATCATGGCCGGCATCGACCAGCCCTCCAACGGCGAGGCGCGGCTCAGCCCCGGCTACTCGGTCGGCATCCTGATGCAGGAGCCCGAGCTCGACGAGTCCAAGACCGTGCTCGAGAACGTCCAGGAGGGCGTCGGGCCGATCAAGTCCAAGGTCGACCGGTTCAACGAGATCTCGGCCGCGATGGCCGACCCCGACGCCGACTTCGACGCGCTGCTCGCCGAGATGGGCACCCTGCAGGAGGAGATCGACGCCGCCGACGCGTGGGACCTCGACTCGCAGCTCGAGCAGGCGATGGACGCGTTGCGCTGCCCGCCGAGCGACACCCCGGTCTCGGTGCTCTCGGGCGGTGAGAAGCGCCGCGTCGCGCTGTGCAAGCTGCTGCTGCAGAAGCCCGACCTGTTGCTGCTCGACGAGCCCACCAACCACCTCGACGCCGAGAGCGTGCTCTGGCTCGAGCAGCACCTCGCGAAGTACCCCGGCGCGGTGCTCGCGGTCACCCACGACCGGTACTTCCTCGACCACGTCGCCGAGTGGATCTGCGAGGTCGACCGCGGTCGCCTCTACCCGTACGAGGGCAACTACTCGACGTACCTCGAGAAGAAGGCCGAGCGACTCCAGGTCCAGGGCAAGAAGGACCAGAAGCTCCAGAAGCGCCTGAAGGACGAACTCGAGTGGGTCCGCTCGAACGCCAAGGGCCGTCAGGCCAAGTCGAAGGCGCGACTGGCCCGCTACGAGGAGATGGCTGCGGAGGCCGAGCGCACGCGCAAGCTCGACTTCGAGGAGATCCAGATCCCGGCGGGTCCGCGACTCGGCGACGTGGTGCTCGAGGCCAAGAAGCTGCAGAAGGGCTTCGGCGACCGGCAGCTCATCGACGGCCTCGGCTTCTCGCTCCCGCGCAACGGCATCGTCGGCATCATCGGCCCGAACGGCGTCGGCAAGACCACGCTGTTCAAGACGATCGTCGGCCTCGAGCCGCTCGACGGGGGCGACCTCAAGATCGGCGAGACCGTGAAGATCTCGTACGTCGACCAGTCGCGCACCGGCATCGACCCGAACAAGACCCTGTGGGAGGTCGTCTCCGACGGGCTCGACTACATCCAGGTCGGCAAGACCGAGATCCCGAGCCGCGCCTACGTGTCCACATTCGGGTTCAAGGGGCCCGACCAGCAGAAGCGCGCGGGCATCCTCTCGGGCGGTGAGCGCAACCGGCTGAACCTCGCGCTCACGCTCAAGCAGGGCGGCAACCTGCTGCTGCTCGACGAGCCCACCAACGACCTCGACGTCGAGACCCTCTCGAGCCTCGAGAACGCGCTGCTCGAGTTCCCCGGCTGCGCCGTGGTCATCACGCACGACCGGTGGTTCCTCGACCGCATCGCGACGCACATCCTCGCCTACGAGGGCACCGATGAGGACCCGGCGAACTGGTACTGGTTCGAGGGCAACTTCGAGGCGTACGAGGCCAACAAGGTCGAGCGGCTCGGCCCCGAGGCCGCGAAGCCCCACCGTTCCACGTACCGCAAGCTCACGAGGGACTGACGTGCGACTGCACGTGCCGACGCCGCTCCGCTGGAGCGATCTCGACGCGTACGGCCATGTCAACAACGCCCGGATGCTGAGCCTCCTCGAGGAGGCTCGCATCCAGGCGTTCTGGGTGAACGACGACGGCACCGCCGAGCACGCGGTCGGCGCGTCGACCGCGGTGCTCGACGCGTCGCCGGGTGCGGCGACGCTCACGCTGATCGCCCGGCAGGAGGTCGAGTACCTCGCGCCGATCCCGTACCAGCGGCTCCCGCTCGACATCGAGCTGTGGATCGGGCACATGGGCGGCGCGAGCCTCGACGTCTGCTACGAGGTGTACTCGCCCCCCGGCGCCGAACCGCGCACGCTCTACACCCGCGCGGTGACGACGATCGTGCTCGTCGACGCCGCGACCGAGCGGCCGCGACGCATCACCGAGGCCGAGCGCGCCGCGTGGGAGCCCTACCTCGGCGAGTCCCTCGCGTTCCGCCGTCGCTGACCGCGGGTCGGACGCCGGCCTGCGCGCTCAGCGCTCGAGGGGCTCGTCGCTGAACGAGCCCTCCCAGACCGCCCGGCTGCCGGACTCGCCGATGCGCACGATCGTCCACACGGAACCCGCGCCCACGCCGACGGCGGCGAAGATGAGCAGCACCGAGACGACCGTGCGCACGGGGCTCCGGCGCGTCGGCGGCACCGGAATGCCGCGGTTCGCCGCGACCTCGGGGTCGGTCCGGCCCCGGCGCTCACGGCGTTCGACGATCGCGAGGGCGGCGACGAGCGCGGAGATCGTGGCGAGGCCGATCATCCACGGGATGATGTCCTCGCCCTGGCCCGTGTGCGCTTCGATCAGCGGGGCCGGCGGCACGCGCGCCTGCAGCCACTTGCCGGCCTCGATCGTGACGACCATCACGCCGAGGAGGGCGAACGCGCCGAGCAGCGTCGGCAGCCAGAGCACGCGACGGGCACCCGGCCACGCGCACACCACGACGAGCAGCGCCGCCAGGAGCGGCACGCCCACGATCATGACGTGGACGAGCAGGACGTGCAGGGGAAGACCCGCGAACTCGTAGTCGAGCATCCGCGTCAGCCCGCGACGACGCGGTCGCCGTCGACGGTCACCGACACGGGGCTCAGGGGCTCGAGCGCCGGCCCGTTGAGCACGTCGCCCGTCGCCGCGTCGAACGCCGAGCCGTGGCAGGGGCACTCGAACCGGTCTCCGGCAGCGGCCACCACGCACTGCTGGTGCGTGCAGATCGCGCTGAACGCGACGACCTCGCCGGCGGTGGGCTGGGCCAGCAGCACGGGCTCGTCGCCGATCATGGCGGAGATGCTCCCCCCGACCGGGATGTCGGCGAGGGCCGCGACCTCCTCGCCGGCCGCGGCGCTCGTGCCGGGGGTCGTGCCGCCCGATCCGTCCTCGCCGTCGCTCGGCGCGGTCGTCGCGCCACCGCCGCCGTCACCCGAGGGTGCGCACCCGGCGAGCACGAGTGCGCCGGCCCCGCCGAGCGCGAGCGCCGTCCGGCGTGTCAGGTCACGGGGGTCGTCCATGGGCTGCCTCCTCGTCCGGGCCGCCGTCGCGGCACTGCTGCCATTCTGCGACACCGCGCGAGGCGTGCGGGGGATTGTCGGGCGATCACCCAGACTCGGCGGCTCGCACGAGTGAGGATCAATCCGACGCGGCGGGTCGGGGGACGCGGACCATGCCCTCCTGGGCGACGGTTGCGACGAGACGTCCGTCGCGGGTGTGGATGCGCCCGACCGAGAGCCCTCGGCCGCCGCTCGCCGACGGGGAGGCCATCGTGAACAGCAGCCATTCGTCCACCCGCGCGTCGCGGTGCCACCACATCGCGTGATCGAGGCTCGCGACCTTGAGGCCCGGCGTCGCCCAGGCGATACCGTGCGCCCGCAGCACGGGCTCGAGGATCGAGTAGTCGCTCGCGTACGCGAGCGCCGCACGGTGCTGGCGGGGGTCGTCGGGCAGCTTCCCGAAGGCCTTCATCCAGACGGCCTGACGAGGGACCCGCTCGCCCTCGACCGACAGGTATACCGGCGACGGGATGTGCCGCACGTCGAACGCCCGCTCGCTCGACCAGTACCGGGCCACGTCGTGGTCGAGGTGACCGAGCACGTCGGCGGTCGAAGGGAGTCCCTCCGGGGCGGGAAGGTCGACCGGCATCTCCGTCTGGTGCTCGAAGCCCTCGTCGTGCGTCTGGAAGGACGCGATGAGCGAGAGGATGGGCTCGCCGTGCTGGAACGCCTGCGTGCGCCGTGTCGAGAAGGAGCGGCCGTCGTGGATGCGGTCGACCGAGAAGGTGATCGGGTGCTGCACGTCGCCGGGGCGGAGGAAGTAGCCGTGCATGGAGTGGATGGTGCGGTCTTCCGGCACGGTGTGGGTGGCCGCGGTGATCGACTGCGCGAGCACCTGCCCGCCGAACACGCGGCCGAGCGGCATCCACTGCGACGGGCCGGTGAAGATGTCCTCGTTGGTGCGCGCGCCCGTGTCGGTGAGTCGCAGGGTGCTCAGCAGGCCGTCGATCGAACCGCTCATCGTTCCTCCGTGTGGGTCGGTCGGCCGAAGGTCCGCCCGCCGGCAGGCGCGCGACGGCGGGGGCCGCGGCGCTCTCTCGGTAGTCTAGACAGGCCATGGTCCAGCAATTCACGCTCGCCGACAGCCTCGCGCTCGGCGACCTCCACACCTACCTGCAGCGCGCGGCGCGGGTCGAGGACGGCGCCGTGCGCCTGGTCGCCGGCAACGGCATCCTCGCCGTGTACACCGCGATCCTGTACCCGCGCGGCATCCTCGACGAGAGTCCGACCGTGCTGGGCCTGCGCACCTTCCAGCTGTTCGAGACCGACGACTTCGACGTGGTGGTGCCCATGCGTTCGGTGGTCGAGCGCATCGTCCGCGCGCGCGGCGCGCTCGGCGACGACGAGGCCGAATCGCGCCCCGTCACGATGACCCGGCCGCCCGAGGTGAACACGGTCACGTGGGCGGGCATCTCGCCGCCGCGGGGCGGCTGGCGGCCGCTCGGCGAGACCGATGCGGCGACCCTCGAGCGCGCGGCCCGCGCGGGAATCGACGAGGTCGCGAAGGCGATCCCCGAGGGCACGGGCGAGCAGCTCGTGCAGCGCGTGCGCTCCGAGGTGTGGGGTCGCGGCGTCGACGGGCTCGAGTACGTGCCGGCCGGTGCGGCGTTCGCGGCGTACAGCCTCGGCTTCCTCGGCGACGACCCGGTCGCGCTGTTCGAGACCGGCCCGTGGACGCGGCTCAGCTCGCGGCGCGGGCACGTGCTCGTGCGCCGCAAGGCGTGGACGCTCAAGGCATAGGGGCTTCCGGATGGCGCGGCCACGCGCCATCCGCTCGGCCCTCACGTCGTCGCGGAGCCGGCGATCGCCCGGCCGGCGGCACGACCCGTGAAGAGGCAGCCGCCGAGGAAGGTGCCCTCGAGCGCGCGGTACCCGTGCACGCCGCCGCCCCCGAAGCCCGCGGCTTCGCCCGCCGCGTAGAGGCCGGGCACCGGGCGGCCGTCGGCGCCGATCGCCCGTGACGCGAGGTCGGTCTGGATGCCGCCGAGGCTCTTGCGCGTGAGGATGTGCAGCTTGACGGCGATGAGCGGGCCCGCCTTCGGGTCGAGGATCCGGTGCGGCGGCGCGACGCGGATGAGCTTGTCGCCACGGTAGGTGCGCGCACCGCGCACGGCGGTGAGCTGCAGGTCCTTGGAGAACCCGTGCGCGACCTCCCGGTCGCGGGCGACGATCTCGCGCTCGATGCGGTCGGTGTCGAGGAGGCCGTCGGGGGAGAGCCGACGCATGCCGTCGAACAGCTCGGCGAGGGTGTCGGCGACGACGAAGTCGGCCCCGCGCTCCTTGAACGCCTCGACCGGGCCGGGCGCGCCCGAGCCGAGCCGGTCGGCGAGCAGCCGCAGGTCCTTGTTCGTCAGGTCGGGGTTCTGCTCGCTGCCCGAGAGCGCGAACTCCTTCTCGATGATGCGCTGCGTGAGCACGAACCACGAGTGGTCGTGGCCGGTCCTCGAGAGGTGCTCGAGCGTGCCGAGCGTGTCGAAGCCGGGGAAGAGCGGCGGCGGCAGCCGACGTCCGATCGCGTCGAACCACAGGGACGACGGGCCGGGCAGGATGCGGATGCCGTGCGAGGGCCACACCGGGTCGTAGTTCTCGATGCCCTCGGTGTAGTGCCACATGCGGTCGCCGTTGACGAGACGGGCTCCGGATGCCGCGGCGATGCCGAGCATGCGTCCGTCGACGTGCGCGGGCACGCCGGAGAGCATCGTGGCCGGCGGTGCGCCGAGCCGCTCGGGCCACGCGGCGCGGACCAGCTCGTGGTTGCCGCCGATACCCCCGGAGGCGACGACGACCGCGGGCGCGCGGACCTCGAACTCGCCGACGACGTTGCGGTTCGACGGCGCGCCGCGCGGTGCGTCGTCGGGCGCGAGGACCGCTCCGCGCACGCCCACGACCGCGCCGCCCTCGACGACGAGTTCGTCGACGCGATGCCGGAACCGCAGCGAGACGAGGCCCGCCGCTTCGCCCGCACGGACCTTCGCGATGAACGGCGCGACCACGCCGGGCCCGGTGCCCCACGTGATGTGGAACCGGGGCACCGAGTTGCCGTGCCCGATCGCCATGCCGCCGCCTCGCTCGGCCCAGCCGACGACGGGGAAGAAGCGCAGGCCCTTCTCGCGCAGCCAGGCGCGCTTCTCGCCGGCGGCGAACTCCAGGTAGGCCTCCGCCCAGCGACGGCCCCATTCGTCGTCGTCGCGGTCGAAGCCCGCGCTGCCCAGCCAGTCCTCGCGCGCGAGGTCGAGCGAGTCGTGCACGCCGAGCCGGCGCTGCTCGGGCGAGTCGACGAGGAACAGCCCGCCGAACGACCACCAGGCCTGGCCGCCGAGGTTCGCCTCGGGTTCCTGGTCGAGGATCGTGACGCGCTTGCCGGCATCGACGAGCTCGGCCGCCGCGGTCAGGCCGGCGAGGCCGCCGCCGATGACGACGGCGTCGAATTCGTTCCGCGGGGCGGGGGAGGGGACGGCCACGTGGACTCCTTCGTCTGGGCCTGCGCTCGGTCGGGTCGGCGGCCGGGTCGACCGCCGGGGCGGGCTACTCCTCGAAGGTGTTCACCATCGCGAACGCGGCCCGCTGGAGATAGTCCCACAGCGTGGCCTCCGCGATCGGCGACAGCTCGAGCGTGTCGACCGCGGCACGCATATGGGCGAGCCAGCGATCGCGTGCGTCGGGGTTCACCTTGAACGGCAGGTGCCGCATGCGAAGCCGCGGATGGCCGCGCTCGTCGCTGTAGGTGGTCGGACCGCCCCAGTACTGCTCGAGGAACATGCGCAGCCGGTCCTCGGCCGGCCCCAGGTCCTCCTCGGGGTACATCGGGCGCAGCACCGGGTCGTCGGCCACGCCCGTGTAGAACTCGTGCACGAGCCGCACGAACGTGTCGCGGCCGCCGACCTCGTCGTAGAAGCTGGGGGAGGGGAGGTTCACGGGGTGTCCTTCGGTTCGGCGCCGGATGCGTCATCCGTCGCCGTCTTCTTCGTGGTCGGAACGCTGCCGGCGCCGCTGATCGACGCGGCGGCCCGCTTCGCGCGCAGCGTGCGCTTGGACGGCGGGGCCGTGTCGAGCACGGGGTTCGGCGCGGTCTTGGGCGGCTTCGCGCCCTTGACGCGGGTGACGCCGTCGAAGCCCGAGAGCACCACGCTCGACAGGCTCGGCAGCTTCAGGTCCATCGCGTCGGTCGCCTTCTTCAGTCGCACGCGCAGCTCGCGGGCGACGTCGTCCTTCGACGACGTGCGCACCTTCATCACGACCCGGATGACCATCGCGTCGGCCGAGATCGACTCGAGGCCCCAGACCTCGGGCTTCTCGAGGATGCGCGAACGCCACTTGCCGGCCTGCGCCATCTCGGTCGCCGTGCGCAGGAGCGTCGCCTCGACCTCGTCGATGTCGGCTTCGTAGGGCACGGCGAGGTCGATGATCACGCGCGCCCACCCCTGCGACATGTTCCCCACGCGCAGGATCTCCCCGTTGCGGACGAACCAGAGCGTGCCGTTGACGTCGCGCACGCTGGTGACGCGGATCCGGACCTCCTCGACGATGCCCGTCGCGAATCCGAGATCGACGATGTCGCCCACGCCGAGCTGGTCCTCGACGACCATGAAGAGGCCGTTGAGCGCGTCCTTGACGATGTTCTGCGCGCCGAAGCCCAGGCCGGCGCCGATCGCGGCCGAGAGCAGCGTGAACGAGCCGAGCACGTCGGGGGCGATCGTTCCGACGACCATCAGCAGCACGACGATGAAGAGCGTGACGTTGACGATGTTCTTCAGCACCGACCCGAGCGTCCGGGTCCGCTGCACCACGCGGACCGCGGCGAGCGGCGAGGCGTTCAGAGCCTGCGTGTCGGTGACGTCCTGCTTGCGCTTGACCCCCGTGACGATCTGGTTGACCGTGCGCCGGATCACGAAGTGCAGGAGCCACCGCACGATGAGCGCGATGACCACGATGGCCGCGACCTGGAGGATGGTGGAGAGGAAGACCCCCCACGGGGTCGCCCAGAACGCGGCGAGCTGCGCCCAGACGTCGACCTGTTCAGGGGCGGTCTCTTCGAACGGGCGCATGATCCTGAAGTGTACTGAGGGCGGATCGGCGGGGGCTGGACGCGCGGTCCAGCCCCCGCCGATCCGTGGCCGGGATCAGGCGGCGGCGTCCCGCACGGCCAGCGCGTCGCGCTCGCGCGCGGCGAGCGCGCGCTCGAGCTCGGAGAGCTGTTCGCCGACGAGGCGGTGCAGCGGCGCCGGCTCGGCGTGCGCGTCGAGCCAGATCCGGGTGCGGCGGGCGAGCTCGGCGTCGACGACCGGCGCCGGGAAGAGCCGTCGCACGATGAGCGAGGCCATCGTGAAGCTGCGCTCCGACCACACCTGCTCGAGCATGCCGAGGTAGTCGTCGACCGACCCGGCGAGCAGCGTCGGGTCGGTGGTGCGCTGCCAGCCGTCGGCGATCGCCCGGGCGACGTCGTTCGAGAGCGTCGTGTCGGTCGCGACGCGACGCCACGCGGCATCCTTGACCGCCTGGTCGGGCCGTGCGGCCCGTGCGGTCTCGGCGAGCTGGCGGCCCTTGGCCGTGTCGTCGTCGGCGAGCGCCGCGCCGATCTCGTCGTCGTCCGCCGCGCCGAGCACGGCGCGCGAGATGGTGATCTCCCAGCGCAGGTCGAGGTCGATCTCGAGTCCGTCGAGCCGCGCCTCGCCCGAGCGGAGCGCGTCGAGCACGTCGGCGTGCGCAGGCACGCAGGCGAGCCGGGTGAACGCCTTGACGAACTGCAGCTGCGCGTCGGAGCCGGCGGGCGCGAGCTCGGCGAGCGCCCAGACCGCGTCGGCGGCCTCCTCCGCGAACCGGTCACGGTGGTCGTCGGCGAGGTAGCGGCCGACCGCGACCTCGAGCCGTGCGAGCGCGAGACCGCGGGCGGCGGACTGCGTCTCGTGGCCGACGCTCGCCACGACGAGCTTGACGAAGTCCGACGCGGGCAGCTCGGCGTCGCGCACGCCGTCCCACGCCGAGCCGAGGATCACGGCGCGCGCGACGGGGTCGGCGATCCCGGAGAGCCGGTCGCGTGCGACGCCGAACGAGGCGTCGTCGAGCCGGACCTTGGCGTAGGTGAGGTCGTCGTCGTTCACGAGCAGCAGCGCCGGACGGGCGAGGCCGATGAGCCCGGGCACGTCGGTCGAGGGCCCGTCGATGTCGAGCTCGACGCGGTGGACCCGCTCGAGACGCCCGGCGACGTCGTCATATGCGGCGACCGCGATGCGGTGCGGCCGGAGCGTCGGGTGCGACGCCGCGGCCGACTGCTCGACGCGCGCCGACACGATCAGCCCCGCGGCATCCGTCTCGACCGCCAGGCGCAACGTGTTCACGCCGGCCGTCTCGAGCCACTTCGCCGACCAGTCCGCGAGGTCGCGGCCGCTGGCGGTCTCGAGCTCGGCGAGCAGGTCGGCGAGCGTCGCGTTGCCGCCCCCGTGACGGGCGAGGTACGCGCCGACGCCGCGCTGGAAGGCGTCGAGCCCGACCCAGGCGACGAGCTGCTTGAGCACCGAGGCGCCCTTGTCGTACGTGATCGCGTCGAAGTTCACCTCGACGTCGCCGAGGCGCTCGATCTCGGCGACGATCGGGTGCGTCGAGGGCAGCTGGTCCTGCTCGGCCGCGTGCGTCTTCTCGTCGGTCGCGAACGTCGCCCACACGTCGGCGAACTCGGTGACCTGCGAGGTGGCGAGGGTCGACGCCCACGTGGCGAACGACTCGTTCAGCCACAGGTCGTTCCACCACTTCATCGTCACCGAGTTGCCGAACCACATGTGGCTGAGCTCGTGCAGCACGACGATCGCGCGCTGCTCGCGGCGCGCGTCGGAGACCCGCGAGCGGAACAGGTACGACTCGTTGAACGTGACCGCGCCGACGTTCTCCATCGCGCCCCAGTTGTACTCGGGCACGAAGATCTGGTCGTACTTGCCGTAGGGGTACGGCACGTCGAACGCCGCCTCGTAGAACGCCAGGCCGTCGCGCACGAGCCCGAACATCACGTCGGGCTCGGCGTACTGCGCGAGCGAGCGGCGAGTGAACAGGCCGAGCGGCACGTCGCGGCCGTCGCGGCTCGTCGCCGACGCCCGCCACGAGGTGTAGGGCCCCGCGATGATCGCGACGATGTAGCTCGAGATCACCGGCCCGGTCTCGAACGCCCAAGTGGCGGTGCCGGATGCCGCGCCCGGCGCCGGCTCGGGCGACGGCGCGTTGCTCAGCACGACCCAGTGGTCGGGCGCGGTGATCGTGAAGCGCACCGACGCCTTGAGGTCGGGCTGGTCGAACACCGCGTAGACGCGGTTGGCCTCGGCGACCGCGAACTCGGTGTAGAGGTACGCCTCGCCGTCGACGGGGTCGACGAACCGGTGCAGGCCCTCGCCGGTGTTCGTGTACTCGCGCGTCGAGACGACGCGGAGCTCGTTCTCGGCGGCCAGCCCGTCGAGCGTGATCCGGTGACCATCCGACACGGATGCCGCGTCGAGGGCGATGCCGTTGAGGACCACCTCGTGCAGCTCGGCCGTGGTCGACTCGATGAACGTCGACGCGCCGGGCGTCGCCGTGAACCGGACGATCGTCTCGGAGCGGAAGCGGCCGTCGTCGCCGGTCAGGTCGAGCGTGACGTCGTAGGCCGGGGCGCCGACGATCGCCGCGCGCTCCTCGGCCTCGATGCGCGTGAGTTCGGCTCGCGCCATCCTCACGCCTCCTGCGCGTCGCGCTGCTGCGCGGCGATCGCCCGGTCGACGCCGGCGAGGCTCTCGACCACGAGGCGGCGCAGCGCGGGCGGGGCGTCGGGGTGGGAGTCGAGCCAGGCCCGGCTCGCGTCGGCCAGCGCGGCGTTCGCGAGCGGCGACGGGTAGAGCCCGTCGACGAGCTTCTCGGCGATCGCGTAGCTGCGCTGCTCCCAGATGCGCTCGAGCAGGCCGAAGTAGCGCTCGACGAAGGCCTCGAGCAGCGTCGGGTCGGCGGCGCGGAGGAATCCGGCGGCGGTGTCGCGCACGATCGAGTTCGACGCGGTGTCGACGTCGACGATCGACGCCCAGGCGCGCTCCTTCGCCTCGAGCGTGGGGATCGCGGCGCGCGCCTTCGCGGCGGCCTCGCGACCCGTGACGGTGTCGTCGGTCGCCAGGCGTGCGTCGATCTCGTCGTCGCCCGCGCGGCCGGCTGCGGCCAGCGCGACGAGCAACTCCCAGCCGAGGTCGGTGTCGACGGCCAGGCCGTCGAGCGAGAGCTCGCCGTTGTACAGCGCGAGCAGGTCGTCCTGATGCGTGCCGTGCTCGGCGATCGCGGCGAACGACTTCACGAACTGGAACTGCGCGTCGGTGCCGGGCTCGGCCTGGCGCGAGAGCTCCCAGAACCCGTCAGCGAGCCGGCGGAGCGCGTCGGCGCGGCGTGCGGGCTCGGTGTAGGCGCTCGCGGCGAGGATCGAGTTGGCCAGCACGATGCGCAGCGTCGTCGATTCGGTCTCGCTCGCGATGTTCCCGAGCACGAGCGCGAGGTAGTCGCTCGCACGCGTCTCGGCGTCGCGCGTGGCATCCCACACCGAACCCCACACGAGCGCCCGCGCGAGCGAGTCGTCGATCTCGGACAGGTTGGCGAGGGCGACGCCGTGCGAGGCCGCATCGAGGCGGATCTTCGCGTACGCGAGGTCGTCGTCGTTGAGCAGCACGAGGTCGGGGCGGGCGAGGCCGACCAGCTCGGCGACCTCGGTGCGCTCGCCGTCGACGTCGAGCTCGACGCGGTGGTCGCGCACGAGCTTGCCGCCCGTCAGGTTGTAGAAGCCGATCGCGAGACGGTGCGGGCGGATGGTGGGGTGCTCGTCGATCGCGGACTGCAGCACGGCGAACGACGTGATGCGCCCGTCGGCGTCGGTCTCGAACTCGGGACGCAGCGTGTTCACGCCGGCCGTCTCGAGCCAGAGGCCCGACCAGCCCGAGAGGTCGCGGCCGCTCGCGACCTCGAGCTCGGTGAGCAGGTCGGCCAGCGTCGTGTTGCCCCACGCGTGCGTGCGGAAGTACGCGGAGACGCCCGCGAAGAACGCGTCGACGCCCACCCACGCCGCGAGCTGCTTGAGCACCGAGCCGCCCTTGGCGTAGGTGATGCCGTCGAAGTTGACGAGCACGTCCTCGAGGTCGCGGATCTCCGCGACGATCGGGTGCGTCGAGGGCAGCTGGTCCTGGCGGTACGCCCAACTCTTCTCCATCGAGTTGAACGTGGTCCACGCGCCGTGCCACTCGGTGGCCTCGGCCGTCGCGATGGTCGACGCCCACTCGGCGAACGACTCGTTCAGCCACAGGTCGTTCCACCACTTCATGGTCACGAGGTCGCCGAACCACATGTGGGCGAGCTCGTGCAGGATCGTGACGACGCGGCGCTCCTTGACCGCATCGGTCACCTTCGAGCGGAACACGTAGAACTCGGTGAACGTGACCGCGCCGGCGTTCTCCATCGCGCCCGCGTTGTACTCGGGCACGAAGAGCTGGTCGTACTTCGCGAACGGGTACGGCACGCCGAACTTGCCCTCGAAGTACTCGAAGCCCTGCTTGGTCTTCTGGAACACGTAGTCGGCGTCGAGGTACTCCGACAGGCTCTTGCGCGCGAACACTCCCAGCGGGATGACGCGGCCGTCGGCGCTCGTGAGCTCGTCGCGCACCACGTCGTAGGGCCCGGCGATGAGCGCGGTGATGTAGCTCGAGATGCGCGGGGTGGGCTCGAAGGCCCAGGTCTTCGCACCTGTGCCGGTCGGGCCTGTCGAGACCACGCCCGTCGAGACCGCGTCGACCGGCTCGGGCGTCGGCGAGTTCGACACGACCTGCCAGTGCGCAGGCGCCGTGACCGTGAAGCGGAACGCCGCCTTGAGGTCGGGCTGCTCGAACACCGCGTACATGCGGCGCGAGTCGGGCACCTCGAACTGCGTGTAGAGGTACACCTCGTCGTCGACCGGGTCGACGAAGCGGTGCAGGCCCTCGCCGGTGTGCATGTACCGGCCATCGGCGACGACGGTCAGCTCGTTCTCGTCCTGCAGGTCGGGCAGCTGGATGCGCACCCCGTCGCTCACCTCGGCCGGATCGAGCTCGCGGCCGTTCAGCGTCACCGAGTGCACCGCGGCCGTGATCGCGTCGATGAACGTCGACGCGCCGGCACGGGCGGCGAACCGCACGGTCGTCTCGGTGCGGAACACCTCCGGACCCGTCGTGACGTCCAGCCGGATGTCGTAGTCGTGCACCGTGACGAGCGCGGCACGCTCCTCGGCTTCGATGCGGGTGAGGTTCTCTCCAGGCACTCGGGTCTCCATCTGCGATCTGCGTCGAACGGATGCGTTGCCACGGCGTTCGTGGGCGCGGGCAACCCGAACAGCCTAGCCCCGCGTCATCCGGCCCGGGAGGGGCTCGACGCTCCCTAGACTTGCCCCATGCGCATCCACATCGCGACCGACCACGCCGGCCTCGAGTTCAGCCGGACGCTGCAGGCGCACCTGACCAACGGCGGCCACGAGGTCGTCGACCACGGACCCTCCGAGTACGACGCGCTCGACGACTACCCGGCCTTCTGCATCAACGCCGCGCTCGCCGTGGCGCGCGACCAGGCCGCGGGCGTGCGCACGCTCGGGGTGGTGTTCGGCGGTTCGGGCAACGGCGAGCAGATCGCCGCGAACAAGGTGGCCGGCATCCGCGCCGCGCTCGTCTGGAGCATGGACACCGCGATCCTCGCGCGCCAGCACAACGACGCGAACGTCATCTCGATCGGCGCCCGCCAGCACACGGTCGAGGAGGCCATCCGGTACATCGACGCTTTCATCGCCGAGCCGTTCTCCGGCGACGAGCGTCACGTGCGCCGCATCGCGCAACTCGCCGAGTACGAGACCACGGGCGACATCGCCGGCAAGGGCGTCGATGTCGAGGCCCCCGCCGAGGCGCCCGCGGGGGAGTAGCGGCCGATGCCCGAGGGCCATTCCGTCCACCGCATCACCCGCCAGTTCGAGCGCAACTTCGTCGGCCATGTCGTGCGCGCGTCGAGCCCCCAGGGACGGTTCGCCGAGGGCGCAGCCGACCTCGACGGGCGCCGGATGACGGATGCGCGCGCCGTCGGCAAGCAGATGTTCCTCGGCTTCGAGGGCGACCGCTGGCTGCGCGTGCACCTCGGCATGTACGGGGCGTGGGACTTCGCGGGCGACATCCTGATGGATGCCACGATCGCCTCGTCGAACGGCCGCATGGGCCAGACGAACCAGAAGGGCACGTTCCTCGAGGGCCCGAACCCCGATGCCGTGGTGTTCGACGCGGCCGGCGAGAACTCGATCCACTCGATCGGTGCGCCGCGACGCACGCGACTTCGCATGTCGGAGTCCGAGCGCGAGCAGGACGGATTCGACACCTTTCCGCCCGAGCCGGTCGGCCAGGTGCGCGTGCGCCTGCTCACCGACACCGTCGTGGCCGACCTGCGCGGCCCCACCGCGTGCGAGGTACTCGACCCCGCACAGGTCGAGGCGGTGGTCGGCAGGCTCGGCCCCGACCCGCTCATCGACGACGGCGCCGCTGCCGAGGAGCGCTTCACGAACGTCGTGCGCCGCAAGCCCACCCCCATCGGCCTGCTGCTCATGGACCAGAACGTGGTCTCCGGCATCGGCAACGTCTACCGCGCCGAACTGCTGTTCCGCGCGAGGCAGAACCCGCACGCGCCCGGCAGGCTCGTGCCCGAGGAGCATGTGCGCCACCTGTGGCGCGACTGGGCGACGCTGCTGCGCATCGGCGTCGACACCGGCCAGATGATGACCATGGACGACCTCGACGACGACGCGTGGCGCGCCGCGATGGCGAACCGCGCCGACCGGCACTGGGTGTACAAGCGCGAGGGCCTGCCGTGCCGCGTGTGCGGCACGAACATCGTCATGGAGGAGATGGGCGCCCGCAAGCTGTACTGGTGCCCCTACTGCCAGGCCTAGGAGCGGAATCGCAATGAGACAGAATCCCAGCTTCACGCTCGCGAGCGCGGAGGGCGTCAAGCGCCTGGTCCGCGAGCACCCGTGGGCCACGATCGTGAGCATGACGGATGCCTCGGGGCTCGTGGCCTCCCACTACCCGGTGCTGCTCGACGAGAGCGCCGACGGCATCGTGCTGCTCACCCACGTCGGCCGCCCCGACGAGCAGGTCCACGAACTCGGGCGCCACGAGGTGCTGGTCATCATCCAGGGCCCGCACGGCTACGTCTCGCCTGGCTGGTACGACGCGAACCCCGCCGTGCCGACGTGGAACTTCGTCACCGCGCACCTGCACGGCACCCCCGAACTCCTCGAGCCCGACGAGAACCTGCGCGTCCTCGACGCGCTCGTCGACCACTTCGAGCAGCGCATGCCCGAGCCGCGCGGCATGCGGTCGACGCCCGAGAACGCCGCCTACGCCGAGCGCATCTCGGCGGGCACCGTGGGCCTGCGCATCCCCGTCACCCGCTTCGTCGCGAAGAACAAGATGAGCCAGAACAAGCCCGCCGAGACCGTCGACCGCATCATCGCCGAGCTCGACGGCGACGGCCCATACGCGAGTCCTGCGCTCGCGGCCGAGATGCGGCGCACGCACGACGCGCTGCGGGCGGCTCGCCCGTGAGCGGGGCGGATGTCGCGGCGACGCCCGCTCCGCTCGTCCTCGCCGGCGTCCGGCTCCCCGGCGCCGACGCACCGGTCGACGTGCACGTCGAGGCGGGTGTGGTGCGCGCGATCGCGCCGACGGGCTCGCGGCCCGCGGCATCCGGAACCGAGCGGATCGACCTCGACGGCCGTTTCATCGTGCCCGGGGTCTGGGACCGCCACGTGCACATGGCGCAGTGGGCGATGGCGGCCCGCCGGATCGACCTCGCCGACGTGGCCTCGGCGGCCGCGGCGGCCGACCTCGTCGCGTCCGCCGTCCGCGACGGCGCCGCCGAGGTGATCGGCATGGGCTACCGCGACGGGCTCTGGCCCGACCGCCAGCGCATCGACCTGCTCGACGCGGTCGCGGGCGACGTGCCCGTCGTGCTCGTCTCCGGCGACCTGCACTCGTGCTGGGTCAACACCGCGGCCGCCCGCCGGCACGCGCTGCTCGAGGCGGCCGGCGAGAGCGGCGTGCTCCGCGAGGACGACTGCTTCCGGCTCGTGCGCGAGCTCGACGACGTCGCCGACGACGTGCTCGACGCCTGGGTCGCCGACGCCGCGCGCGCCGCCGCAGCCCGCGGCGTCGTCGGCGTCGTCGACTACGAGATGCGGTGGAACCGCGACGACTGGGCGCGCCGCGCGGCCGGCGGCGTCGACGCGCTCCGCGTGCGGTTCGGCGTCTACACGCAGCACCTCGAGCGCGCCGCCGAGGCCGGCCTGCGCACGGGCGACGCGGTCGAGGGCACCGGCGGGCTCGTCCACGTGGGCGGCTACAAGGTCATCACCGACGGCTCGCTCAACACGCGAACGGCCTGGTGCGTCGACCCGTACCCCGGCCTCGCGGCCGACGAGCACCCGTACGGACTCGCGAACGTGCCGTACGACGAACTCGTGCCCCACCTCCGCCGCGCCCGCGAGATCGGCCTCGAACCCGCTGTGCACGCCATCGGCGACCGCGCGAACGAGCGCGCGCTCGACGCCCTCGAGGTGGTGCAACCGAGCGGATGGCACGGCCGCGCCACCATCGAGCACGCCCAACTGCTCCGCCGCGACGACCTCGCCCGGTTCGCACGCCTCGGCGTGGTCGCGAGCGTGCAGCCCGAGCACGCCATGGACGACCGCGACGTCGCCGACCGCTACTGGGCCGGCCGCACCGACCGCGCGTTCATGCTCCGCGAACTCGCCGAGGCGGGCGTCGAGCTCGCGCTCGGCTCCGACGCGCCCGTCGCGAGGCTCGACCCCTGGATCGCGATCGCCGCCGCCGTCGGCCGCACGCGCGACGGCCGCGAGCCGTGGCATCCCGAGCAGGCCGTCGACGTGCGCGTCGCACTCGCCGCATCGACCGACGGCGCCGGGGCGGAGGTGCGCGAGGGCCTCGCCGCCGACCTCGCCGTCGTCGAACGAGACCCGTTCGAGGCATCCGCCGACGAGCTGCGCCGGATGCCCGTCGCGCTGACGCTGCTCGGCGGGCGCGTGACGCACGACGGCCGCTGACTCGGGCGGCCCCCGGTCAGGGCGGGGGATGACCCCCGTGCGGTTCCGGCTGTCCACCGGCTGGGGCGGGCCCGGCGCCGACGCGAGGCTGGAGGCATGATCCAGAACCTGCGCCCGGAGCCGGGCCGCTCAGGCGCCGTCCGACGCCCGCGCGCGACCGCGACCGCGCTCGCGGTCATCGCCTCCGGCGCACTGGTCGCCGTCGCGTTCGCGGGCTGCGGGCTGGTCGGCCCAGGCCGGGTCGACACCGTCGGCGAGGTCGACATCGACACGCCGTTGCCGATCCCTCCGCTCGCCGAATGGACCGTCGACGCCGACGGCACGCGCGTCTTCTCACTCGAGGCGCAGGCGGGAACGACCGAGTTCGCGCCCGGCGTCGCGAGCGAGACCTGGGGCTTCTACGGCGCGTACCTCGGCCCGACGCTCGTCGCCGACCGCGGCGAGCGCGTGCGCGTCGACGTCGCGAACGCGCTCGACGAACCGACCACCGTGCACTGGCACGGCATGCACCTGCCCGCCGAGATGGACGGCGGCCCGCACCAGCTGGTCGAGCCCGGCGACACGTGGTCGCCCGAGTGGACGATCGACCAGCAGGCCGCGACGCTCTGGTACCACCCGCACCCGCACGGCGAGACCGAGCAGCACGTCGCGCGCGGGCTCGCCGGGATGTTCCTCCTGCGCGACGACGCCGAGGCCGCGCTCGCGCTGCCGCGCGAGTACGGCGTCGACGACCTGCCGGTGATCGTGCAGGACGCCGCCCTCACCGACGACGGCCGACTCGAGACCGCCCCGCAGGGCTTCGCGGGCCGGCTCGGCGACGAACTGCTCGTGAACGGCGCGCGTGGTCCATTCGCCGAGGTCCGCGACGAGCTCGTGCGGCTCCGCCTGCTCAACGCGTCGACCGCGCGCAGCTACGCGTTCGGCTGGGGCGACGGGCGGCCGATCGAGCTGATCGCGACCGACGGCGGGCTGCTGGAGGCATCCGTCGAACTCGACCGGGTCATGCTCTCGCCCGGGGAGCGCGCCGAGGTGCTCGTGCGGATGGCGCCGGGCGAACGCCTCACGCTGCAGTCGGTCATGACGCCCGAGGCATCCGGCCTGCAACCCGCGATCGCGGGCATGAACGGCGGCACCGACGCGTTCGACGTGCTCGAACTGCGCGCGGCGAGCGAGCTCGACCCGGCGCCCCAGCTGCCCGAGCGGCTTGCCGACGTGCCGCCGGTCGCGACCGACGCCGTCGCCGAGACGCGCACCTTCACGCTCGACGGCTTCCAGATCGACGGCGAGCCCATGCGGCTGGACCGCGTCGACCACACCGTCGAGGTCGGCACGACCGAGCGCTGGGTCGTCGAGAACGTCAGCGCGATGCCGCACAGCTTCCATGTGCACGACGTGCAGTTCCGGATCGCGTCGATCGACGGCGCACCGCCGCCGCCCGAGCTCGCCGGCTGGAAGGACACGATCTTCGCGCGGCCCGGCACCGAGTACGAGCTGATCCTGCGGTTCGACGACTACGCCGACCCCGACACGCCGTACATGTACCACTGCCACCTGCTGTGGCACGAGGACCAGGGGATGATGGGCCAGTTCGCCGTCGTCGAACCCGGTCAACGTGCGACGATGACCGAGGAGACGAACGACCATGACCACCACTGACCTCGCGGGCGTGCCCGCGTCCCGCCCGACCGAGCCGGTGACGGAGGTCGCGCCGCGACGGCGCCGCGGGTACGGCGGACTGTGGGCCGCGGTGCCGCGCGAGCTCGGCTACCTGCTGCTGGGCATGCCGATCGCGATCGTCGGCTTCACGGTGCTCGTCACCCTGTTCTCGACGGGCGCGAGCCTGCTCGTGATCGTGGTCGGCCTGCTGATCGTCGTCGCGGCGCTCTACACCGCGCGGGGATTCGGCACCCTCGAGCTCGTGCGACTCGGCTGGGCCGGGCGGCCGGAGATCCGCCGGCCCAACTGGGATGCCGGCTCCCCTGCCGGGGAGGGGCCGTGGCGGGCGTTCTTCGCGCCGTTCGTCGACGGCCACTACTGGCTGTACCTGCTGCACGGCATGATCGTCGCGCCCATCGTGTCGCTGTTCAGCTGGATCGTGACGATCGTGTGGCTGGCCGTCGGACTCGGCGGGGTGACGTACTGGTTCTGGGCCATGTTCCTCCCGATCGGCGATCGCGACGTCTGGCCCGTCGAGTGGTTCCTCGACCGCGTCGCGCCTGGCGCGTTCGAGATCGACCCGCTGGTCGCGGAGTCGATCGCGCAGCTCCTGCTCGGCGCGATCTTCCTGCTCACGCTGCCGCTCGTCACCGCGGGGCTCACCTGGATCCACGACGCCATCGCGCGCGGCATGCTCGGCGCGTGGCGCTCCGAGGCGCTCGAGCGCCAGGTGCAGCAGCTCGCCGCCTCACGCGGTGCGGCCGTGCAGGCCGAGGATGCCTCGCTCCGACGCCTCGAACGCGACATCCACGACGGCCCGCAGCAGCGCCTCGTGCGCCTGCAGATGGACCTCGCGGCGGTCGAGCGCAAGCTCGACGCCGATCCCGACGCGGCACGCGTGCTGCTCGGCGAGGCGCGCGACCAGGCGCGTGACACGCTCGACGAGCTTCGGGCGCTCTCGCGCGGCTTCGCACCGCCCCTCCTGCAGGACCGCGGCCTCGCGAGTGCGCTCGAATCGCTTGCCGGTCGCAGCCCGGTGCCCGTGACGCTCGAGCTCGACGTCCCGATGGGCGACGGGCTGCCGGCCGCCATCGAGCGGAACGCGTACTTCATCGCCGCCGAGCTGCTCACCAACGCCGCGAAGCACTCGGGAGCGAGCGCCATCCGGCTGCGCCTCGCCACGCGCGACACCGGCGCGTCGGGCCACTGGCTGGACCTCTGGGTCACCGACAACGGCCACGGCGGCGCCGCGCCGGTCGCCGGGCACGGTCTCGCGGGGCTCGACGAGCGCGTGCGCGGCCTCAGCGGCATGCTCGTCGTCGACAGCCCCGCGGGCGGCCCGACCGTGATCGGCGCGCACTTCCCGTTCGTGCCGGAGGCTAGGGTGGGCGCGTGACCGACCAGTCCGCGATCCCGGTTCGCGTCGTGCTCGCCGAGGACTCGATGCTGCTGCGCGAGGGACTCGTGCGCCTGTTCGACGAGGCCGGGTTCGAGACGGTCGGCGCCTACGGCGACGCCGAGGCGCTGCTGGCCGACCTCGAGCGGGTCGCACCGGATGTCGCGGTGCTCGACGTGCGCATGCCGCCGACGTTCCGCGACGAGGGCGTGCGGGCCGCGATCGAGCTCCGGCGCCGCATGCCCGGACTCGGCGTGCTGCTGCTCAGCCAGTACGTCGAGGGCACCTACGCGCACGAACTGCTCGCATCGGCGGAGGGCGGCATGGGCTACCTGCTCAAGGACCGCGTCGCCTCGCTCGACGACCTGCAGGATGCGGTCCTGCGCGTCCGCGACGGCGGCACGGTGCTCGATCCGCAGGTCGTGCGCGAGCTGCTCTCACGGCGAAGCGACCCGCTCGGCTCGCTCACGCCGCGCGAGCGCGAGGTGCTCGAGCTCATGGCCGAAGGGCGCACCAACGCGGGCATCGCCTCGCAGCTGTTCATCGGGGTCGGCGCGGTGGAGAAGAACGTCACGTCGATCTTCCAGAAGCTCGGGCTCGAGGACTCCGGCACCGACCACCGGCGCGTTCTCGCCGTGCTCGCCTGGCTGCGCCGCTGACGCGACGTCGTCTCACGGGACCGGAGGAGTGGGCCGGAGCGGCGTGTGCTCGCGCCAGACGCGCCAGTACAGGCGGTACCCGCGGTACATCATCGCGACGAACGCGGCGCCGCCGATGGTGACCCCGGTTGCCACGGCGACGCCGACCGGGGCGTCGAATGCCGCGACGAGGCCGCCGGCGAACAGGCCCGCGACGGCCGCGGTCACGAGGGTGATCACCATCATCGAACTGCCGATCACCTGCGACGCGGCGCGGTCGAAGAACACGTGGTACGTGACGGTGGACCCCTTCAGGTCGTCGTGCGCCGACATCATCAGGTATGGCGCGAGGCCCGGGTCGAGGTCGAGGTAGGCGGCGCGGAGCCGGTTCATCGCGAGGACGTACATGAGGTCCTCGGTCGCCGTGTTGAACGCGCGGATCATCGTGATGAGCCCGAGCAGGAGGAGGAGGAACAGCACCGCGAGCGCGGCGACCCCGAACCATCCGCGGAACTGCGTCGCGTTGCCCAGGATCCCGAGCCCGATGAGGCCGGCGGAGACGACCGTGAGGAAGATCGCGATCCGGGTGAGCACCTCGCTCTGCGTGGTGCTCCGGGATGCGAGGAGGCTCCAGTGCTCGGTCGCGAGCAGTTGGGCGCGCAGCGATTTCTGCGCGTCCGTGAGGGCGTCGCCGCCGGGATCCTCTCCGGATGCCGGGGGAGACGGGTCGGGCCCGGGCGCATCCGCCATAGCGGCATTGTGCACCCGGGCCCGTCGCTTCCGCACCTGCGACGGTGCGTCGGGGTCGTCGCGACTACTTGACGCTGACGTGCGCCGCGAGGAACCAGCGGTCCTTGTCGAGTCCGCGGCGGATCTCGATGGCGACGTCCTGGCTCGCGGGGTCGAGCTCCTCGAGGCCCTCGATCGCGGCGTTCACCTTCTCGGTGGCGACGTCGATCTGCGCCACGACGTCGGCGATGGTCTCGTCGGACTGCTTGAAGCCCGCCGACGGATTCACCGCGTCGCTCTCCTTCGCGATGGTCGCGAGGCGCGCGTCGATCGGGAGTCCGAGCGCGACGACGCGCTCGGCAGCGAGGTCGGCCCATTCCTGGGCGTGCTCCACGACGGTGTCGAGGAACTCGTGGACCTCGAGGAAGTCGCGGCCGCGGACGTTCCAGTGGGCCTGCTTGCCGTTCAGCGCGAGCGCGGTGAGTTCGTGCACGACCGGCGTGAAGAACTGCGAGACGCCCGACGCGATCTCAGGGTCGGCGCCCTTCATCGGCGCCTTGGGCTTCCGGGCCGTCGACTTGGATGCGGTCTTGGAGTCGGTCATGTGGTCCCCTTCCACTCGATGACGTGACCATTGCCACGCTACGCCGAACCGCGCACGCCGCGATGGCATTCGCGCCGGATTCGCAGGGGGTTGACCTTCGAGCGGATGCTCGGCTCAGTCGCTCGCGGGTCGCGGATGGTGCGTTCCGCGGTGGATCTCGATGACCTGCGCGAACCCGGGCGAATCGGGGTCGTCGGTGATCGGCCGATCGGCCATGAACAGGCGGATGACGTGCGCGAGCTCGCCGGGGTGGCTGAAGTTGATGGCATGCGCCGCGCCGCGGATGCCGACGAGGAGGACGTGGTTGTCGGTCATCGCCGCGACCTCGTGGACGCGGTGCGGCGGCGGCATCAGCGGGTCCCGGTCGCCGACGACCACGAGGGTCGGGATCTCGAGCTCGAGGAGGCGGTCGAGCGACGGGTACTGCGTCAGGGCGCGGAACATCTTGAGCGTGCTGGGCACGCCGAAGCGCAGGTAGTCCGGCGCGGCGACGCCGACCATCCGGGTGGGCTCGCGCGGGCCGTCGCGCGTGAGCTGCGCGATGGCGCGGCGGAGCGGCTGGTTGTACATGCCGCCGGCGGGTGAGACGAGGACCGCGCGTTCGAGGCGCTCCGGATGGTGGCGGGCGAACTCGGTGATGACCGGGCACCCCATCGAGTTCCCGACGAGGGTCACCTTCTCCACCCCGCGGTCGTCGAGGAACCTGACGGCCGCGTGCGCGAGATCGGGGACGTCGAGCGCGTTCGCGGCCCCTTGGCTCCGGCCGAAGCCCGGCAGGTCGGGCACGAAGGTGTGGAATTCGTCGGCCAGCAGCTCCGCGGTGGGCAGCAGGTAGCGACCCGAGAGCCCGAAGCCGTGCACGTGCATCATCACCGGCGCGTCGGGCGGGCTGGGTGACTCGCGGTAGAACACCTCGAGGCCGTCGATCTCGGTCCACCGGCCGGCGAGGCGCGATTCGGGCTTGCTCGGATGCATCCGCGACCGGTGTCGCGAGCCGGAACGCGTGGTCGAGCCGGAGGTCATGCTCGTCATCCCCTTCGAGCGTCGGACAGGACGCCGGCCGGCGCGGGCGAACGCTGCGTCCATGCGACCACCAGGCCGCCGAGCGCCAGCACTCCGGCGACGAGGGCGCCTCGCCAGTACGGTGCGGCCACCCAGGCCGCATAGGCGGCGCTGGCGAACGAGAGGAGGAACGCGGCGGTGGCGGCCGTCCACGACGCCCGCACGCCGAAGAGCACGAGGGTGCCCGCGAGCACGAGAGCCGCTCCGCCGACGACGGCCAGCGTCGCGGCGACGACCGGCGCCTCGGGACCGGCGAGCAGCGCGGTGCCGAGGGCGACCTGGATCAGGCCGCCGAGCCACGCCAGGTCGGCGATGACCCGTGTTCGCTCCGACCGGCGTGCGGTCACGACGTACCCCCTCGAGGCCACGGTGCCTGCTGCACGGCCAAGCGTACTCCGGACCCGGCCGAGCGGAAATCAACGGAGGGGATGACGGGAATCGAACCCGCACCATCAGTTTGGAAGACTGAGGCTCTGCCATTGAGCTACATCCCCGTGCGCCCTCGCGGGCACCCGATCATCGTAGTACACGGCAGACTCCCGCTCGCGACGGACGAGCCGTCGAGCATCCGGCTAGCGGAGGCCGGCGATCGTCCGGACGATGCCGCGCGCCAGGCGGAGCTGACGCTCGTACGTCGCCGCGATCGCGACGAGCAGGGCTCCCGCGATGCCGAGCCACAGCCACCACCAGACCGCTTCGTAGAGCCGGCTGATCCACGGCCAGAGCTGGGTGACCGCGTGGACGAGGAGGACGGCTCCACCGATGAGCAATGGCGCCTGGAGCCGGAGCACCGCCCCGGCGACGACCGTGACGACCGCGGCGATCCCGAGTGCGACGAGTCGCCACAGCTCGGGCTCGGTCCAGTCGGCGAGGAGCGCGGGCAGGAGCACGACCGCGAGTCCGGGGCCGAGCGCCGGCCAGCTCCGCATCGCGGGGGAGCGCCGCATCCGGATCGCGCCCGCGACGATGAGCGCCGCGCCGACGGGGACGGTCACGACGTCGAACGGGTCGACCCGGCCGGAGGCGAGCACGAGCACCCCCGCCGACGCCTGGACTCCGAGGCTCGTCCACTCGAGCACGGCCCCCGCGACCGGCCGGACGCGCAGCGCGACCGATGCGACGTGGACGGCGGCGAGGACGGGGAACAGCACGGCTGCCCTGAGCGTCGCGTGGTCGCCGTCCAGGATGGCCACGACGGTGGGAACCGAGGTGAGCGCGACGGATGCCGCGAGCCCCCATTCCGCGACCGCTGACGGCCGCGCCTCCGTCCGCGCCCACACCGTGGCGGCGATCGCGCCGATCGCGAGTGCGACCAGCGGCCAGAACTCGACCACGAGTGCACTGGTCTCATCGAGGGCGACGGCCGTGCCGCGGACGACTGAGGCACCCGTGACGGCGGTCGAGCCGGCCGCGACCGCGAGGAGCCGGACCGGCACCCCGCGCACCCGCTCGGGCAGGAACAGCCCCGCGAGCACCGCGACCGCACCCGACGCCACGAGGACCAGGGTCCGCAGCTCCGACTCGCCGGCCTGTGCGACGCTCGGAAGCACTGCGATGGCCGCCGCGGCGCCGAGCACGGTCGTCCGGCCGGCCGCCGTCGACCCCGGGGCGGCCCGGCGCCACATGATGAGCGCACCCGCCGCGAGCAGCGCACCGGCCAGCGGCAGCGTGTACGCCTCGACGTCGCGCACGTCATCGGCTGCGAGCCGGGCCCAGACGGCACCGATCGCGAACGCGAGGCTCACCCACGACAGGTGTCTCGTGGGAGCGGTGCCGCCGACCGGATCGCCGTCGAGCGCCGCGATGACCATCGGCACCGGCGCGAGGACGAGCAGGACGAGCCACGTCTGCTCGGGTGCGGCCGGCGGCATCAGACCCTGCACGAGCGATCCGAACGCCACGAGGCCGACCCCGATGGACCACACCGGCCGGACGTCCCGCTGCCGCGGGACGGCGACGTGGGCGAGCACAGCCGCGAGCAGCGCCGCCCCGGCGATCCCGTGGACCGCAACGTCCTCGTCGACGTACTCGGTCACCATCCCGGCTCCGGCGAGCGCCAGCGCGATCGGGGTCGCCGCGGCGAACGTGATCCGCAGGGCCGCAACCGACGAACGGATCCACGCGAAACCTACGAGCGCGAGCACCAGAGCGGGGATCCAGCCGTACGACGTGGTGGTGGGCTGCGCTGCGAGGATCAGGGATCCGACCGACGCGGTCGCGAACAGGGGGAACGCGATCGCCAGGCGGTCGCGGGCCCGCATACGGCGGACGAACGCGAGCACACCGAGCGCCGCCCCGCTCGCGAGCGCCGCGATGAAGACGCCCGAATCCCACGGCTCCGGGAACGCGCGCCCTCCGCTGTCGGCCCAGGCCGGGAGTACCAGCAGGCCCAGCACGGCGATCACGGAGGCCACGACCAGGTGGAGGACGCCGAGCGTCGCTGCCGCCGACGCAGGCCAGACCCGCGACGCGAGGACGCGTCCGGCGACCGCGAGCGCGGTGACCGCGAGCACCGCCCACCCCCACACGCCGCCACTCCCGTGTGCGACGGCCCAGGCGACGGCGGCCGACGTCATGCCGAACACCGCGAGGACCGCGACGGCACCGGGTACGCGATGCGTCTGGCGCAGCACCGCCAGGGCGAGGGCACCGCTGGCCACCAGGAGAAGGAGGCCGACGACGCCGAGCAGTGTGGGTGCCGTCACCGCCGACGCGACCGCCGCGGCGAGCAGCAGCCCGGTCGGGACGGCGCCCAGCCTGACGAGCCGCCGGAGCAGGAGCAGGGCGATCGTCGCGAGCACCCCCACGGACAGCAGCGCGAGCACGACCCCGGTGGTCGACACGTCGATGGGGATCTCCCGGGCTTCGGTCGGGTCGATCGACCACGCCGCCAACGCCGCGAAGGCGAGGAAGCCGAGGTGCGTCACCGCGGCGTAGATCGCGGGGAGAGCCGCGACCGCGGCGACCGCGGAGGCGGCGATGAAGGCGGGCAGGCCGTCCGGCGCCCAGCGGCTGCGGGTGCGTGACAGCGCCGCCGCGAGGCAGGCCACCGCGCCGGCGGAGGCTGGGGAGATCCAGGTCGCGTCGCCGGGATCGAGCTCCGAAGCAGCCCCGACGGCGGGTGCCGACGCGGCGGCGATCGCCGCGACGACCGCGGCGAACGGGGCGAGGCGCGCCCAGATGTCGGTGGTACGCAGGCGGAGCGAGACGGTGAGCAGGATCCATCCGACCGCGACGACGAGCAGCGCCCACGTGACGCCCCACGCGATCCCGGGCAGCGCCTCCCATGCGGCGAGGAGTGCGATCGCTCCGCCCCCGGCGCCGAGGCCCATCACGATGGTGTGCTCGAGCGACGGCCGGGCGAACCGGGCCCCCGCGGCGAGGAGCAGGACCGCGAGGCCCCCGAGCCAGAGACCGGTGCCCGTCTCACCGCGGGGCGCGACGCCGTAGGCCAACACGAACAGGCCGACGGGCCCGAGGATGGCGGCGGCGATGCCGGTCGCCCGGACGCGACTCACGACCCGGGCGCCGGCGAGGAGCGCGGCAAGGACCAAGAGGGACCCGCCCCAATAGCCCGGATCGTCGAGCTGCTCGCTGCCGAACAACTCGTTCTCCCGGATGATCCAGATGTCGAGCACCAGCAGCACCACGGTGAGGGATGCCACGCCCTCCGCCGTGCCGGGAAGTCCCCGCGCTCGCAGCAGCCACGCGATCGCCAGCACGAGCACGCTCGCGATCGCGATGACGATCGAGCGCACCTCGAGCGTCGCGATGAGGTACGCCACGAGGAGGAACACGACGGCGGCGACGGCCAGCAGCACCACGCCGAGCGTGAGTAGCAGCACCTGGACGCCCGAGCGGCGCTGCCGCGCCGGCGTGGTCGGCTCCGCGACGGGCGCGGGCGGCTCGACGGGCGTGGGCGGCTCGACGGGCGGAGGCGGCGCGGCGGCGGGTGCCGCCGGGATGGGTGGCTCGGGGAGCGGCGGGCGCGTCTCCATCAGGGCCTGGAGCGAGCGCATCCGGCTGATGATCTCCTGTCGATCGGCCTCGGCGACGCGCACTCGCGCCCCCGCGGCGAGCAACTGAGCGGCCTCGGGCACGTCGAGTCGGAGGCCGCAGACGTCGCACCGGGCTCGATGCAACCGAGCGAAGCATGCGGGGCATCGTGTGGTGTCGACGAACTGCGACGGATCATCGGGCCAGCGGCGCAGGTCGGATGCCGCGGGACTCGCCTGGTCGGTCATGGCGTCACTCTGGCACGTGGGACGGTGTCGGCGAGGGGCTTCCGGCCCGCCTGTGGGAAACCCGCGGCCGGGGGCTCGGTGGCGCGTGCAGTAGACTTTCCCGGGTCCATCCGCGCTTCGTCGTGCTCCGGCGCGCCGACACGCCGGACCGGCGAGTCAGCCGGCGACTCGGGGCGTAGCTCAGCTTGGCTAGAGCGCCCGCTTTGGGAGCGGGAGGTCGCAGGTTCGAATCCTGTCGCCCCGACGAGTCGCATCGGCTCGACCACGTACTTCACACAACAGGAGAAACTTCCCCATGCCGACCACTTCGGTTGAGAAGCTGAGCCCGACGCGCGCCAAGCTCACCATCTCGGTGACGCCCGAGGAGCTGAAGCCCAGCATCGCCCACGCCTACGAGCACATCGCCGAGCAGATCAACGTGCCCGGCTTCCGCAAGGGCAAGGTGCCCGCGCCCATCATCGACCAGCGGGTCGGCAAGGCCGCCGTGCTCGAGCACGCGGTCAACGAGGGCCTCGACACCTTCTACCGCGCGGCGGTCGCCGAGCATGAGCTCCGCCCGCTCGGCCGTCCGTCTGCCGACATCGTCGAGTGGCCGAACGAGAAGGACTTCTCCGGCGACCTGCTGCTCGCCATCGAGGTCGACGTGCGCCCCGAGATCGAGCTGCCCGACTACGCGGGACTCGAGCTGACGGTCGACTCGATCGAGGTCGGCGACGACGAGGTCACCGAGGAGCTCGAGCGCCTGCGCAGCCGCTTCGGCACCCTCATCACGGTCGACCGCCCGGCCAAGACCGGCGACTTCGTGACCCTCGACCTCGTCGCCGTGATCGACGGCACCGAGGTCGACACCGCCAGCGGCGTGTCGTACGAGCTCGGCTCGGGCGAGCTGCTCGAGGGCATCGACGAGGCGCTCGACTCGCTCACCGCCGGCGAGACGACCACGTTCGCGTCGAAGCTGCTCGGCGGCGACCACCAGGGCGAGACCGCCGAGATCACCGTGACCGTGTCCGCCGTCAAGGAGCGCGAGCTCCCGGCCGCCGACGACGACTTCGCGCAGATCGCCAGCGAGTTCGACACGCTCGACGAGCTCACCGCGAGCCTCAAGGAGCAGGTCGCCCGCAACAAGTCGTTCGGCCAGGGCTCGCAGGCCCGCGACCTCCTCGTCGACAAGCTGCTCGAGCTCGTCGAGGTCCCCGTCGCCGACAGCGTCATCGAGGACGAGGTGCACCGCCACCTCGAGTCCGAGGGTCGTCTCGAGGACGACGAGCACCGCGCCGAGGTCACCGAGGCCAGCACCAAGGCCTTCAAGACCCAGATCGTCCTCGACAAGATCGCCGAGACCGAGAAGGTCCAGGTCTCGCAGGAGGAGCTCACGCAGTACCTCGTGCAGGGCGCCGCGCAGTACGGCATGGACCCGAACGAGTTCGTGCAGATCCTCAGCCAGAACGGCCAGATCCCCGCCATGGTCGGCGAGGTCGCGCGCAACAAGGCGCTCGCGATCGCGCTCGGCAAGGCGAAGGTCGCCGATGCCGCCGGCAACGCGGTCGACCTCTCCGAGTTCACCGCCGTGGCCGACGAGGCCGAGGGCGAGGCCGCCGCGGCCGCCGAGGAGGCGCCCGCCGAGGAGAAGAAGCCCGCCCGCAAGCGCTCGACCAAGAAGGCCGCCGACGAGGCGCCCGCCGAGGAGGCCGCCGCCGACGAGGCCCCGGCCGAGGAGACGAAGCCGGCCCGCAAGCGCACCACGAAGAAGGCCGACGCCGAGTAGTCGGCGCGGGTCGCACCACCACGCGACGGGGTCGGGCAGTCGTGCCCGGCCCCGTCCGTCGTCTCCGGAAGCGAGGAGCAGCATTGGACGACTGGCAGCGACGCGTCGACGCCGTCTGGGCGACGGCATCCGAATCGGGGGAGCGGGCCGTGATCGAGCGGATCGACGCGCTCGTCGCTGATTTGCCCGCGGGCGACCCCCGCGGCCCGTTCGAGGCCGCGGGCGCCCGTGACTCCGCCGGGCTCGAGGCGGAGGCCGAGCCGCTCTACCGCCGCGCGCTCGAACTCGGTCTCGCCGGCCGCGCGCGCATCGAGGCGCACATCCAGCTCGCGTCGACGCTGCGCAACCTCGGCCGGCCGGCCGAGTCGCTCGCGCTCCTCGACCACGTCCAGGGCGACGCCGGTGACCTGGCCGACGCCGTCGCGGCCTTCCGCGCGCTCGCGCTCGCCACGTCGGGTGCACCGGATGCCGCGGCATCCGTCGCCCTCGGGGCACTCGCCCCGCACCTCACCCAGTACCGGCGCGCGATCGACGCGTACGCCCGCGAACTCGTCGCGCCGCCCCGCGAGGACGCGGGAACGGAGGCCTGAGCCGCGGCGCCGCGACGCGGCATCCGCCGACGGCGAACAGCCCGGTTCGCGCGTGTTGCACCGGATAGATTCGACACAACGCACGAACGAAACGGAGCGAAATCCATGGCCGAACCGACACTGCAGCCCAGTGTGTTCGATCGACTGCTGAAGGACCGCATCATCTGGCTCGGCTCGGAGGTGCGCGACGACAACGCGAACGAGATCGCCGCGAAGCTGCTGCTCCTCGCCGCAGAAGACCCGAAGAAGGACATCTACCTCTACATCAACTCGCCCGGCGGGTCGATCACGGCGGGCATGGCCATCTACGACACGATGCAGTTCGTGCCGAACGACATCGTCACCGTCGGCATCGGCATGGCCGCGTCGATGGGGCAGCTGCTGCTGACCGCCGGCACCAAGGGCAAGCGCTACATCACCCCGAACGCTCGCGTGCTGCTGCACCAGCCGCACGGCGGCTTCGGCGGCACCGCGAGCGACATCCAGACCCAGGCGCAGCTGATCCTCGACATGAAGAAGCGCCTCGCCGAGATCACGGCCGCGCAGACCGGCAAGTCGGTCGAGCAGATCAACCGCGACGGCGACCGCGACCGCTGGTTCAACGCGCACGAGGCGCTCGAGTACGGCTTCGTCGATCACATCCGGGAGTCGGCGCTCGACGTCTCGGGCGGCGGCGGAACCGCGCCCGAGACGGAAGACACCAAGGCCTGAGAAAGAGAGAATGCGAATGAACATCCCCGCTTTCGGCGGCACCGCGTTCAGCGGCATGCCCGCCCCGGGCTCGCGGTACATCCTGCCGAGCTTCGAGGAGCGCACCGCCTACGGCTACAAGCGCCAGGACCCGTACGCGAAGCTCTTCGAGGACCGCATCATCTTCCTCGGCGTGCAGGTCGACGACGCGTCGGCCGACGACATCATGGCGCAGCTGCTCGTGCTCGAGTCGATGGACCCCGACCGCGACATCATGATGTACATCAACTCACCCGGCGGCTCATTCACGGCCATGACCGCGATCTACGACACGATGCAGTACATCCGTCCGCAGATCCAGACCGTCGTGCTCGGCCAGGCGGCCTCCGCCGCGGCCGTGATCGCGGCGGCCGGCACGCCGGGCCGACGGCTCGCCCTGCCGAACGCGCGCGTGTTGATCCACCAGCCCGCGATGGGCGAGGCGGGCCACGGCCAGGCCTCCGACATCGAGATCCAGGCGGCCGAGATCCTCCGCATGCGGTCGTGGCTCGAGGAGACGCTCTCGAAGCACTCCAACCGCACGCAGGAGCAGGTCAACTCCGACATCGACCGCGACAAGATCCTCTCCGCCGAGGAGGCCCGCGAGTACGGCCTCATCGACCAGGTGCTCACGTCGCGCAAGTCGCTTCCGGCGCTCGCGCGGTAGCGCTGCAGACCGGCGAGGGGTGGATGCGGTGAGCGCATCCACCCCTCGTTCGTCAGGTTTCCGCCAAACCCGTGGCGGATCGACCCCACGAGGCCCGCATCGGGCTAGGCTCGAAACAGATTTCGTTGCGAGGGAGGACGCGATGGCACGCATCGGGGAGAGCGCGGACCTCTTGAAATGCTCCTTCTGCGGGAAGAGCCAGAAGCAGGTGCAGCAGCTCATCGCCGGGCCTGGCGTGTACATCTGCGATGAATGCGTCGAGCTGTGCAACGAGATCATCGAGGAGCGCCTCGCCGAGGCCGGCGAGCCCGAGTCGGGCGAGTTCGAACTGCCCAAGCCGAAGGAGATCTTCGGCTTCCTCGAGGAGTACGTGATCGGCCAGGAGGCCGCCAAGCGCGCCCTCGCCGTCGCCGTCTACAACCACTACAAGCGCGTCCGCGCCAAGACCGCGATCACCTCCGCCGACCGGGCGCACGACGACGTCGAGATCGCCAAGTCGAACATCCTCCTCATCGGCCCCACCGGCTGCGGCAAGACCTACCTCGCCCAGACCCTGGCCAAGCAGCTCAACGTCCCGTTCGCCGTGGCCGATGCCACCGCGCTGACCGAGGCCGGGTACGTCGGCGAAGACGTCGAGAACATCCTCCTGAAGCTCATCCAGGCCGCCGACTACGACGTGAAGCGGGCCGAGACCGGCATCATCTACATCGACGAGGTCGACAAGATCGCCCGCAAGGCCGAGAATCCGTCGATCACGCGCGACGTGTCCGGCGAGGGCGTGCAGCAGGCACTGCTGAAGATCCTCGAAGGCACGGTCGCCTCGGTGCCGCCGCAGGGCGGCCGCAAGCACCCGCACCAGGAGTTCATCCAGATCGACACGACGAACGTGCTGTTCATCGTCGCCGGCGCGTTCGCCGGCCTGGAGGACATCATCTCCTCGCGCGCGGGCAAGCGCGGCATCGGCTTCGGTGCTCCACTGCACTCCAAGCAGGATGAAGCCGAGCTGTTCAGCGAGGTCCTCCCGGAAGACCTGCACAAGTTCGGGCTCATCCCCGAGTTCATCGGGCGGTTGCCCGTCGTGGCGACGGTCACGCCGCTCGACCGCGATGCGCTCATGGAGATCCTCACCGAACCGCGCAATGCGCTGGTCAAGCAGTACCAGCGGATGTTCGAGCTCGACGGCGTGCAGCTCGACTTCGAGCACGCGGCCCTCGAGTCGATCGCCGACCTCGCGGTGCTGCGCCAGACCGGCGCCCGCGGCCTCCGGGCGATCATGGAGGAAGTGCTCGGGCCGATCATGTTCGAGGTGCCCTCGACCACCGGCGTCGCCCGGGTCGTGGTGACCAAGGAGACGGTCATCGACAACGCGGCACCGACGATCGTGCCGTCCAAGCCGCGCCGTGCAGAGAAGTCCGCGTAGCGCGGCCTGAGCCCGTCGCCAGGCGGCCCCGTTCGCCGGGCTTTCCGGGCGACGGCGGCCGCTAGGCCAGGTCGTCGTCGCTGCGCGCGCCGAAGACGATCTCGTCCCAGCTCGGCATGGCCGCTCGGCCCTTCTTCGCGCGCGGCTGGGCGGGCTTGGCCGCGCCGCCCCACAGGGCGCGCGCAGCGGCGCCCGCACGGCTCTCGGGCGTCTCGTCTGCCCCGGCGGAGGGTGCAGGGGCAGCGGACGGGCTCGCGGAGGCCGCGTTCTCGGCGAGCGGCGCCTCCGAACGCGCGACGGTGGACGGGGCGACCGGCGACGGCGGCGCCGTGCGCTCGGCCGAGCCGGCCTCGCGCTCCCCGCGCCGACGGCGAAGCGCCTCCAGAAGGTCTGCGGTCTCGCCGCTCGGCGGCGCGGGCTCGTCGGCGCGCTTGATCGCCGCACGTGCGACCGCGGCGCTCGAGGACGGCGCCGGAGCCGCGGCGCGCTGCGCCGCCAGCTCGGGCTGCGGCGCGGTGTCGTCGTTCGCCGTGTCGGGTGCGTCGAAGGTGAATGCTCCGCTGTCGAAGCGGGACTGCTCGCCTTCGGCCGACACGGCGCGCAGGCGCGGGATCATGCCGCCGCGCACCTCACCGTGCTTGGAGAGCGTCACCGCGTCGGAGTTCTGCGGGTGCAGCGCCTGTTTGCGGGGCTCGAAGCTCCAGCGGGCGTCGTGATCGATGCCGTCGGCGGTGAACTCGAGCTTGACCAGCCAGCCGCGCTCCTCGTCCTTCCAGCTCGCCCAGCGCTCGCCGTGCGCCGAGAGCTGCGCGAGCCGCTCGCGCACCATCGAGCCGAACGAGGCCGGCTCGTCGCCGTCGCCCGCGTCGCCCGCGTGCACGGGGACGGCCAGCGCCGAGGTGACCATGTGTTCGCGCTCCGCGATCACGGGGCCCTCGAAGCGGCGGATGAACTCGACGGAGGCACCGGTGAGCTCGGCGATCTCCTCGGCGGACAGGCCGGAGCGGATGTGCGACTGCACCTCGCGCGGCGACAGCCTCGGTCCGGCCTCGACCGGAGGGACGGCGTGGCGGATGCGGGACTGGAGCACCTCGTCGATCTCGATCCGGAAGCGCGCCCCGTCATCGGAGGCCGCCACGAGGGCGCCGTTCTCGACGCCGATCACCTTGAGTTCCTGCATCGCGCGAAGCCCTTCCGTGCCTGGAGTCTCCGCCCAAGGATGCCACGGGCCGACTCCGGGCCGCGGGAATACGGCGGGCGTGCCGGAAGTTGTGCATTCCACCGGATCCGGCACCGACAAGTGGTTTGCCAATGACATTGATTTGATGCAGACTATGGCCGCCGAATCCTCGGCAACGAAAAAGGGATGGGAATGGCAACGGATTACGACGCGCCGCGGAAGACCGAAGACGACTCCGAGTCGATCGAGGCCCTCAAGGAGCGCGTGCCCGACAAGATGTCGGGTGTGGTCGACGTCGAGGACGCCGACAACCCCGGCAGTTTCGACCTCGCGGGTGCCGACCTGTCCGACGTCGAGCTCGACGTCGTGGTGCTTCCGCCGCAGGCCGACGAGTTCACGTGCGTGAACTGCTTCCTCGTGAAGCACCGGTCGCAGATCGACCACGAGACCAAGCTCGGTCCGATCTGCCTGGAGTGCGCCGCCTAGGCCGGCTCCCCTTCGACGCGTGGCCGTCGCGATCCGTTGATCGCGGCGGCCAGTTCTTTGGGATGGCGCGTCGAGACCAGCCAGTACGGCGCGGGGTCCGCGACATCCGTGATCGGCACGCGCACGGCGTCGCGGATCCAGCCGCGGATCACGAGGAACGCGCGGGCATCCAGACCGGTGCCGCGCTCGACGCGCGCGGCATCGCCGATCGCGGCCACGGCATCGCCGGTCAACTCGAGCGGCACGCTCGCGCGACCGGCGCGGAAACGGCCGTCGGCCACCTCGATCACCGGTGCCGTGAGCGAGAGCGAGCCCGCGACGGCGATGTACAGCACGACGCCGGTGGCGATCCCGGCCGGCAGCGAGACGGGCGCGAGGACCAGGATGCTCGCGGGGATCAGCAGCAGGCTCGTCAGGTAGATCCAGGGCGTCGGCCACAGCCGCTCGCGGTAGTCGGGCATGGGTCTATCAGACCAGACTTCTGCACTACCCTCGAACGGTGACCGATTCCGTCGATGTGCTGATCACGGCCGACCGCATGCCCGCCTACGCCCACCCCGGCGACGCGGGCGCCGACCTCCACGCCGCCGAGGCGGTCGTGCTGAAGCCGGGCGAGCGCGCGACCGTCGGCACGGGCGTCGCGATCGCACTGCCCGACGGGTACGTCGCGTTCGTCGTGCCGCGTTCGGGGCTCGCGTTCAAGCACGGCATCACGATCGTGAACGCGCCGGGCACCGTCGACGCCGGCTATCGCGGCGAGATCAAGGTCTCGCTGCTGAACACCGATGCCCGCGAGGCGTACCGCATCGAGCCGGGCGACCGGATCGCCCAGCTCGTGGTCATGCCGGTCAGCCGGGCGCGGTTCGTCGAGGTCGAGAGGCTGCCGGGCAGCCTCCGCGGCGAGGGGGGATTCGGGTCCACCGGATTCGGGGCACACCAGTCAGGAGCACACGCGTGAGCGACATCGAGAACATCGACGACATCCCCGTCGACCACCCCAAGTCGGCGCCCGAAGATCGCGCCACCAACGGCCCGCTCGACGAGTCCGAGGCCAATCCCGTGCGCCCGTACGTCGACCTCGGCGGCGTCAAGGTGCTGCCGCGAGAGGGCCTCCACCTGCGCCTCGAGGTCGAGGAGGGCACCAAGCGCGTCGTGGCGGTCGGGCTCGACTACGCCAACTCGACGCTGCAGGTCCAGCCGTTCGCGGCGCCGCGGTCGAGCGGCCTCTGGCACGAGATCCGCGACCAGATCGCCGACCAGATCGCCCGCCAGGGTGGCACCACCACGGTGCGCGAGGGGTCCTTCGGGCCCGAGCTGCTGGCGCAGATCCCCGTGACGACCGCCGACGGGCAGACCGGGCAGATGCGCCTCGCGCGCTTCATCGGCGTCGACGGTCCGCGCTGGTTCCTCCGCGGCGTCATCGCCGGCGAGGCGGCCGCCGACCCGACTGCCGCAGCCAAGGTCGAGGACCTCTTCCGCTCGATCGTCGTCGTGCGCGGCAACACGCCGATGCCGCCGCGCGACCTCATCCCGCTGCGCATGCCTGCACCGTCCTCGGGCGGTCCGGCCGCGTGACGGACGAGCGGTCCGGCTCCGACGAGGCCCAGGAGGCGGGCGACGACCGCGAGGGCGAACGCGACGACGCGGCCGAGCTCGGGCGCTCGATCGCCGCGGCGGCGGAGCGCGCCGGCCTCGGCCGCATCGCACGCGACGAGACGCTGACGCCCGCCGACCTGGTCGGGGCGCTCGGCGGCTTTCGCGGGCTCGCCGAGGCGATCCTGCCGGGCCTCGTGTTCCTCGTCGTCTACACGTTCTCCCGCGAGCTCGTGTGGGCGCTCATGGCCTCACTGGGTCTGGCGGTCGTGTTCACGATCGCCCGGCTGGCCACGCGGAGCCAGCCGACGCAGGCCATCGCCGGACTCATCGGCGTCGCGGCATCCGCGGCGCTCGCGCTCTGGACGGGCCGCGCCGAGGACAACTACGTCCTCGGCTTCTACACCAACGCCGCCTACGCCATCGGCATCCTGGTGTCGCTCCTGGTGCGGTGGCCGCTCGTCGGCATCATCGTCGGATTCCTCAAGGGCGAGGGCACCGCCTGGCGGCGCGACAAGCGCATCTACCGTGCGATGCAGTTCCTGACGCTCGTGTGGCTCGGCATGTTCGTCGCGCGGCTCGCCGTGCAGTTGCCCTTCTACTTCGCCGGCAACGTCGAGGCGCTCGGTGCCACGCGCCTGCTCATGGGCGTGCCGCTGTACGCCCTGCTGCTGGTGTTCTCCTGGCTCGTCGTCCGCGCCGTGTACCCGGCGAAGCCGACGCCCGCGGAGTGATACAGTTATCTCGATATCGAGATAAATCACGGGTGCCGGCACGATCCTGTCGGCGGGCGACGGGGTTGGGCTAGCCTTGCTGGGGCGGGCCCCGGGCACCACGGCAGGGCGCCGCCCACGAACGTCGCGTCGGCGGCATCCGCGAAGGAGAGGACATCGTGTCTGCAGTGAACAGTTTCGGGGCGAAGGACACGCTCCACGTCGGTGATGCGGCTTACGAGATCTACCGGATCGACACGGTCGCCGGGCATGAGAAGCTCCCCTTCAGCCTGAAGGTGCTGCTCGAGAACCTGCTCCGCACCGAGGACGGCGCCAACGTCACCAAGGCGCAGATCGAGGCGCTCGGCTCGTGGGTCCCCACGGCCGAACCCGACACCGAGATCCAGTTCACGCCCGCGCGCGTGGTCATGCAGGACTTCACGGGCGTGCCCTGCATCGTCGACCTCGCGACGATGCGCGAGGCGGTCGTCGCCCTCGGCGGCGACCCGAACCGGATCAACCCGCTCTCGCCCGCCGAGATGGTCATCGACCACTCGGTCATCGCCGACCTCTTCGGCACCGAGAACGCCCTCGAGCGCAACGTCGAGATCGAGTACGAGCGCAACGGCGAGCGGTACCAGTTCCTCCGGTGGGGCCAGACCGCGTTCGACGACTTCAAGGTCGTGCCGCCGGGCACGGGCATCGTGCACCAGGTGAACATCGAGCACCTCGCGAAGGTCATCTACGACCGCGACGTCAACGGCGTCACGCGTGCGTACCCCGACACCTGCGTCGGCACCGACTCCCACACGACCATGGTCAACGGCCTCGGCGTGCTCGGCTGGGGCGTCGGCGGCATCGAGGCCGAGGCCGCGATGCTGGGCCAGCCCGTCTCGATGCTGATCCCCAAGGTCGTCGGCTTCAAGCTGTCCGGCTCGATCCCGGCCGGCGTCACGGCGACCGACGTGGTCCTCACGATCACCGACATGCTGCGCAAGCACGGCGTGGTCGGCAAGTTCGTCGAGTTCTACGGATCGGGCGTGGCATCCGTGCCGCTCGCCAACCGTGCCACCATCGGCAACATGAGCCCCGAGTTCGGCTCGACCGCCGCGATGTTCCCGATCGACGACGTGACCGTCGACTACCTGCGCCTCACCGGGCGCAGCGAGGAGCAGCTCGCCCTCGTCGAGGCGTACGCGAAGGAGCAGAAGCTCTGGCACGACGCCGACAACGAGCCCGTCTACTCCGAGTACCTCGAGCTCGACCTCGCGACGGTCGTGCCCTCGATCGCCGGCCCGAAGCGCCCGCAGGACCGCATCGTGCTCTCCGACGCCAAGTCGCAGTTCGAGAAGGACCTGACGAACTACGCCGACGTCGAGCACGACCTCGTCGACCTCGAGATCGCCGAGTCGTTCCCCGCGTCCGACCCGCCGAGCAACACGCCCGAAGACGAGCACAGCCACCACGTGCACCACCACCACAGCCACGCCCCGAAGACGGCGTCCAAGCCGACGAAGGTCGAGTTGACGGATGGCACGTCGTACACGCTCGACCACGGCGCGGTCACCATCGCCGCGATCACCTCGTGCACCAACACGTCGAACCCGTCGGTCATGCTCGCGGCGGGCCTCCTCGCGCGCAACGCGGTCAAGAAGGGCCTCAAGGCCAAGCCGTGGGTCAAGACCACGCTCGCGCCGGGCTCGAAGGTCGTCACCGACTACTACGAGAAGGCCGGCCTGACCAAGGACCTCGAGGACCTCGGCTTCTTCACCGTCGGCTACGGCTGCACGACGTGCATCGGCAACTCGGGCCCGCTGATCGAGGAGGTTTCGGCCGCGGTGCAGCAGAACGACCTCGCCGTGACGGCGGTGCTCTCGGGCAACCGCAACTTCGAGGGCCGCATCAACCCCGACGTGAAGATGAACTACCTCGCGAGCCCGCCGCTCGTGATCGCGTACTCGCTCGCCGGTTCGATGAACTTCGACTTCGAGACCGACCCGCTCGGCCAGGACCACGACGGCAACGACGTGTTCCTGAAGGACATCTGGCCCGACACCGCCGAGGTCCAGTCCACGATCGACTCGTCGATCAACAAGGACATGTTCACGAACCAGTACGCGAGCGTGTTCGAGGGCGACGAGCGGTGGCGCACGCTGCCGACGCCGACGGGCGCGACCTTCGAGTGGGACGCCCAGTCGACCTACGTCCGCAAGCCCCCGTACTTCGACGGCATGACGATGGAGACGACCCCGGTCACCGACATCGTGGGTGCTCGCGTGCTCGCGAAGCTGGGCGACTCGGTCACGACCGACCACATCAGCCCCGCCGGCAACATCAAGGCCGACAGCCCCGCGGGCCGCTACCTCACCGAGCACGGCGTCGACCGCAAGGACTTCAACTCCTACGGGTCGCGACGTGGCAACCACGAGGTGATGATCCGCGGCACCTTCGCGAACATCCGTCTGAAGAACCAGCTCCTCGACGGCGTCGAGGGCGGCTTCACGCGCGACTTCACGCAGGAGGGCGGCCCGCAGTCGTTCATCTACGACGCGTCGACGAACTACCAGGCGCAGGGCATCCCGCTCGTCATCTTCGGCGGCAAGGAGTACGGCTCGGGTTCGAGCCGCGACTGGGCCGCGAAGGGCACCAACCTGCTCGGCGTCAAGGCCGTCATCACCGAGAGCTTCGAGCGCATCCACCGCTCGAACCTCATCGGCATGGGCGTCGTGCCGCTGCAGTTCCCCGCGGGCGAGTCGGCCGACTCGCTGGGCCTCGACGGCACCGAGATCGTCTCGATCACGGGCCTGGAGCAGCTCAACGAGGGCGTCACGCCGAAGACGGTGCACGTGGTCGCCGAGCCGAGCGAGTTCTCGCCCGAGGGCAAGCAGCCCGTCGAGTTCGACGCGGTCGTCCGCATCGACACGCCGGGTGAGGCCGATTACTACCGCAACGGCGGCATCCTGCAGTACGTGCTGCGCAGCCTCGTCTGACGCGACGCGATTCCAGGGGCGGCGGGCTTCGGCCCGCCGCCCCCGATCTTTGCCCGGGCTCTCAGGTGCTCCGGCGTACACTCGAACGACACCGTGGCACCCGCCGCCCACAGCTCCGGAGGCACGACGAATGAGGCTGCTCGACACGATCCGCGGACCGCGCGACCTCGACGCGCTCACGCACGACCAGCTCGATGAGCTCGCCCGCGAGATCCGTGAAGTGCTGGTCGAGAGCGTGTCGAAGACCGGCGGGCATCTCGGCCCGAACCTCGGCGTGGTCGAACTCACGATCGCCATCCACCGGGTCTTCGACTCGCCGCGCGATCCCGTCATCTTCGACACCGGCCACCAGTCGTACGTGCACAAGCTGCTGACCGGCCGACGCGACCTCTCGACGCTCCGCAAGACCGGCGGCATGGCCGGGTACCCCCAGCGCTCCGAATCCGAGCACGACGTCGTCGAGAGCTCGCACGCGTCGAGTTCGCTCTCGTGGGCCGACGGCATCTCGAAGGCGTTCGAGATGACCGGGCAGGGCGACCGGCATGTCGTGGCCGTCGTCGGCGACGGCGCACTCACGGGCGGCATGACGTGGGAAGCGCTCAACAACATCTCCGACGACAACACCCGCAACCTCGTCGTCGTCGTCAACGACAACGGCCGCTCGTACGCGCCGACCATCGGCGGCATGGCGCGCTTCCTGAACTCGGTGCGAACCAAGCAGTCGTACCGCACGCTCCACCTCCGCAGTCGCAGCGCGTTCGACCGGCTCGGATCGCCCGGACGGGCGATCTACCGCGGCGTTCGCGGCGGCCTGCACGGCTTCCTCAGCCGGTTCAGCGGCAACGAGGCGCTGTACTCCAACCTCGACATCAAGTACATCGGGCCGATCGACGGCCACGACGAACGCGCCGTCGAGGAGGCGCTGCGCCAGGCGAAGTCCTATGGCGCGCCCGTGATCGTGCATGCGATCACCGAGAAGGGACGAGGGTACGAGCCGGCTCGCAACGACGTGGCCGACCAGTTCCACGCCGTCGGCCAGATCGATCCCGAGACGGGCGAGTCGCTGGAGACTGCGTCGGCGCCGTCGTGGACGAGCGTCTTCGCCGACGAGCTCGTGAGCCTCGCCGAGCGCGACGAGCGCCTCGTCGGCATCACCGCTGCCATGCTCCGGCCCACGGGCCTGCACCGCATGGCGGAGCGATTCCCGGCGCGCGTGTTCGACGTGGGCATCGCCGAGCAGCACGCCGCCACCTCGGCTGCGGGCCTCGCGTTCGGCGGCCTCCACCCCGTCGTCGCGGTCTACGCGACCTTCATCAACCGCGCCTTCGACCAGGTGCTGATGGATGTCGCGCTGCACAAGGCCGGCGTGACCTTCGTGCTCGACCGCGCCGGCGTGACCGGCCCCGACGGTCCGAGCCACCACGGCGTGTGGGACCTCTCGATCCTGCAGGTGGTGCCGGGCATCCGCATCGCGGCGCCGCGCGACTCCGTTCGCCTGGCCGAGGAGCTCGGCGAGGCCGTGCGGGTGACCGACGGCCCGACCGTTCTGCGGTTCCCCAAGGGCACGGTCGGAACCGAGTACGACGCGGTGCGCCGCACGCACGACGGCGTCGACGTGCTGGCCGAGTCCGAGCGCAAGGACGTGCTCATCGTCACCGTGGGCCCGATGGCGGGCATCGGGCTCGAGGTCGCGGAACGGCTCGAGGCGCAGGGCATCGGCGCGACCGTGATCGACCCCCGCTGGGTGGTCCCGGTCCCCGAGAGCGTCGTCGGCCTCGCGGCGGACTACCGGATCCTGGTCAGCATCGAGGACGGCATCCGCGTCGGGGGCATCGGCACCCGGATCCGGCAGGATCTCCGCGAGGCCGGCGTCGACACGGCGGTGACCGAGGTCGGGCTGCCCGACGAGTTCCTCGACCACGGCTCGCGCGGCGACATCCTCGAGCGCGTCGGCCTGACCCCGCAGCACATCGCCCGTGACGTGACCGCGATGGTGCTGGGCAGCAAGCTGCCGCACGCCCGCAACGCCGGCGTCGAGGTGTCGGCCGACACGAACTCGCACCCGCGCGTCTGAGTATCAGCCGACGCGGTAGACGTGCTCGACCGCGTCGCCGAGCCGCGTCACGCCGGTGAGGGTCAGGGGCGGCGTCACCGACGAGACCGGCAGGAGCGGTCGGCCGCGCCCGAGGGCGACCGGCATGTAGGTGACGAGCAGCTCGTCGAGCCGGCCCACCGCGAGGAATTGCGCCGCGACCGGCCCGCCGCCGATGATCCACACGTTGCGTGGGCCGGCGGCCGCGACGGCCGCGTCGGCGATCGGCTCGATCGGGCCGGAGGCGAACCGCACGTCGGCGCCATCGGGAACCTCGAGCTCGCGATGCGTCAGCACCCACGTGGGCACGGACCCGTACGGCCAGCCGCCGCCCTCGCGGAGCACCCACTCGTACGTCGTCGCGCCGAGCACGAGCGCGCCCACCTCGGCGAAGAACCGCTCGTAGCCCTCGCTGAAGTCCTCCATGCCGAACTGGAGGAGCCAGGACAGGTCGTCGTGCTCGTCGGCGATGAACCCGTCGAGCGTGGAGGCCACGTAGTACTGGATCTTGGTCACCGGCTGAGCATACGAACGGCTCCCGACATCGTGTGTCGGGAGCCGTTCGAGACGCCGGAGGCCGCTACGCGACGGCCGCGGCCTGCGTCGCGCCCACGCCGCGGATGGGCGGGTGGTGGAACGTGTCGCCGAAGACGCGCTCGGACGCGCCGACGCGGTCGAGGTAGGGCGTCGCGCCGCCGGCCTGGAACGGCCAGCCCGCGCCGAGGATGAGGCACAGGTCGATGTCCTCGGCCGCCGCGACGACCTCCTCGTCCAGCATGAGCCTGATCTCGCGGGCCAGTTCGTCCTCGACGCGACGGAGGATGGTCGCCTCGTCGACGGGGGACGTGCCCACGGTGATCGCCTTCTTCGCGTCCTTGGTGAGGTCGGTCACCTTGCCGTGCTTGTCCTTCTCGACCACGGGGCCGTCGAGCTTCGCGAGGGCGTGCAGGTTCGGCGAGGAGTAGAACCGTTCGGGGAACTCGCGGACCATGGTGTCCTGAACGTGCGCCGCGACGGCCCAGCCGACGAGGTCGATGAGCTCGAACGGGCCCATCGGCAGGCCGATCGGCGCGAGCGCCCTCTCGACCACCGGCACGGGAGTGCCCTCGTCGACGGCGCGGGCCGCCTCGCCCATGACCTTGGCGAGCAGGCGGTTCACGACGAAGCCGGGAGCGTCGGCCGTGAGCACCGCGCTCTTCTTCAGCTTCGCGGCGACCGCGAACGCGGTCGCGAGCGTCTCGTCGTCGGTCGCGGGGGCCTTGACGATCTCGAGGAGCGGCATGACGGCGACCGGGTTGAAGAAGTGGAACCCGACGACGCGCTCGGGGTGGGCGAGCTTGGCGCCGATCTGCTCGACCGAGAGCGACGAGGTGTTCGTCGCGAGGATCGCCGTCTCCGACAGGAACGGCTCGACCTCGGCGAACACCTGCTGCTTGACTGCGAGGTCTTCGAAGACGGCCTCGATGACCCAGTCGCAGTCGGCGAAGTCGGCCTTGTCGGTCGTGCCCGTCACGAGTGCCCGCAGGCGGTTGGCCTCGTCGGCGTCGATGCGGCCCTTCGTCTCGAGCGTGCCGATCTCGTCGCGGATGTACGCGAGGCCCTTGTCGACGCGCGCCTGGTCGAGGTCGGTGATGACCACCGGGATCTGCAGGCGGCGCACGAAGAGCAGCGCGAACTGGCTGGCCATGAGCCCGGCGCCGATGATGCCGACCTTCGTCACCTTGCGGGCGAGGTCCTTCTCGGGCGCTCCGGCGGGCTTCCTGGCGCGCTTCTGCACGAGGTTGAAGGCGTAGATGGATGCCACGAACTGGTCGCCCGCGACGAGGTCGGCCAGCGCCTCGTCCTCGCGCGCGAAGCCCTCGGCCTTCGTGCCCCCCTTGGCCGCCTTGAGCAGGTCGAGCGCGACGTACGGGGACTTCGCAGTCGTGCCGATCTTGCCCTCGAGGCTCTTGCGCGCGATGCCGATCGCGACATCCCACTTGGCGAGCTTCTCGAGCTTGCCGGGCGCGTTCGGCCGCTTCACCTTGACCGTGCCGCCGAGCACGCCGTCGGCCCACTTCAACGAGTCCTCGAGGAAGTTCACCGGCGGGAACATGACGTCGGCGATGCCCAGGTCGAGGGCGTCCTCGGCCTTGAGCATGCGGTTGTTCTTCAGCGGGTTCTCGACGACCACGCGAAGCGCGTTCTCGATGCCGATGAGGTTCGGCAGGAGGTAGGCGCCGCCCCAGGCCGGCACGATCCCGAGGAACACCTCGGGCAGGGCGATGGCCGGCGCCGAGGCGTCCACGGTGCGGTAGTCGGAGTTCAGCGCAACCTCGAGGCCGCCGCCGAGGGCGAGCCCGTTGATGAAGGTGAACGACGGCACGCCGAGTTCGCCGAGCTTGCCGAAGACCATGTGGCCGAGCTGGCCCATCTTCAGCGCGATGTCGCGGGTCGGGATCTCGCCGACCTTCGACAGGTCGGCGCCGGCGGCGAGGAAGTACGGCTTGCCGGTGATCGCGACCGCCTGGATTTCGCCGGCCGCGGCGCGCGCCGTGAGCTCGTCGAGCCGGTCGTTCAGCTCGAGCAGCGTCACGGGGCCGAGCGTCGAGGGGCGCGTGTGGTCGCGTCGGTTGTCGAGCGTGATGAGGGCGAGCACCTTGCCGGAGGGCAGGCGGATGTCGCGCACGTACGAGTGCGTGACGACCTCGTCGTCCGCGAAGGCGGCGGCCAGCTCGGAGAAGTCGATCTTCGAGTAGTCGGTCATCTCGCTCAGCGGCCCTTTCCGTAGCGCTTGTGGTGTGGGTTCTCCCAGATGACGCTGCCGCCCTGCCCGAGGCCGACGCACATCGCCGTCAGGCCGTAGCGCACCTCGGGGTGCTGCTCGAACTGGCGGGCGAGCTGGATCATGAGGCGCACGCCGGAGGCGGCGAGCGGGTGGCCGATGGCGATCGCGCCGCCCCACGGGTTCACGCGCGCGTCGTCGTCGTCGATGCCGAAGTGGTCGAGGAAGCTCAGGACCTGCACCGCGAACGCCTCGTTGAGCTCGAAGAGGCCGATGTCGTCGATCTTCAGGCCGGCGCGCTTCAGCGCCTTCTCGGTCGAGGGGATCGGGCCGATGCCCATCACCTCGGGCTTGACGCCGGCGAAGCCGAAGCTCACCATGCGCATCTTGGCCGACAGGCCGAGCTCCTTCGCGGCGTCCGCGCTGGCGAGGATCGCGGCGGTCGCCCCGTCGGTCAGGGGAGAGGCATTGCCCGCCGTGACGCGACCGTGCGGACGGAACGGCGTCTTGAGAGTGGCGAGGCCCTCCATGGTGGTCTCGGGACGGCGGCCCTCGTCCGCGTCGGCGAGCCCCCAGCCCTCGTCGGTCCGAAGCGCCACCGGAACGAGGTCGGGCTGGATGTGCCCGGCATCGTAGGCCGCCTGCACCTTCTGCTGGCTGCGCAGGCCGAACCGGTCGCTGCGCTCCTTGGTGAGTTCGGGGAAGCGGTCGTGCAGGCGCTCGGCCGTGTTGCCCATGTTCAGCGCGTCGGCGGCGACGAGTCGCTCGGCGAGGAACCGGGGGTTCGGGTCGGCGTCGAGGCCCATCGGGTGACGGCCCATGTGCTCGACGCCGCCCGCGATGACCACGTCGTACTGGCCGAAGCCGATGCCCGCGCCCGTGGTGGTCACGGCGGTCATGGCGCCGGCGCACATCCGGTCGATGGCGAAGCCGGGCACGCTCAGCGGCAGGCCGGCGAGGATCGCGGCCGTGCGCCCGAGCGTGAGGCCCTGGTCGCCGGTCTGGGTGGTGGCGGCGATGGCCACGTCGTCGACGCGGTCCTTCGGCAGGTTCGGGTTGCGCTCGAGCAGTCCGGTGATCGCCTTGACCGCGAGGTCGTCGGCTCTCGTGTTCCAGTACATGCCCTTTTCGCCGGCCCGTCCGAACGGGGTGCGTACCCCGTCGACGAACACGACATCAGCTCGTTCAGCCACGCTGCAGCTCCCTTTCGAATGAGGAATGAGCCGATCCTAGGAAGGCCGTCGGGGCATCGGGAATCGGTTGGCGGTTCCTACGAAGCGTCGTGCGCGGCGTCCTCGAGCGATTGTGCAGCTTTCACAAACGCTTCGGCGATTCTCTGTGCAGTAGCCTCAACCTGCCACGGTCGCGCACCGAGCGCCGCAAGGGCGTCGGCGATCGTCGCCGCGGTCGGTTCGGCGGGCGGATGCCACGCCACGCGCCGCAGGTGATCAGGCGTGAGCACGTTCTCGACGGGCATCTCCAGGCCCTCGGCCACCTCGGTGACCGCGGCCTTCGCGAGCCGGAGCCGCGCGTCGGCCTCGGGATTGCGCGCCGCCCACGCGCGGGGCGGCGGCGGGGCGTCGCTGGGCACGCGCGTCGCGGGCGGATCGGCCGTCCGGGCCGCCTCGATGGCGGCCCACCAGCGCTCGAGCTCGGTCCGGCTCGCGCGCCCGTTGAACGCCTTGAGGTCGGCGAGCGCGCGCTTGGACTCGGGCAGCGACTTCGCTACGGCGAGGATCGAGGCATCCGGGATCAGCCGCCCGGGTGCGGTGTCGGCCTCGGCGGCCAGCGCGTCGCGCGCGAGCCACAGCGATCGGGCGACCGCGAGGTTGCGCGGCGAGCGCAGGGCGTGGATGCCGCTCAGCCTCCGCCACGGTTCCGCCGCCGGCGGCTTGGCCTCGCGATGCACGGTCGCGTCGAACTCCTGCTGCGCGATCCCGGCCTTGCCGGCCGCGTCGAGCCGCTCCGCGAGGTGGTCGCGCACGTCGACGAGCAGCTCGACGTCGAGTGCGGCGTAGCGCAGCCACGACTGCGGCAGGGGACGGGTCGACCAGTCCGCCGCCGAGTGCTCCTTGGCGAGCCGGATGTCGAGGAGCTCCTCGACCACGGACGCGAGGCCCACGCGCGGCATCCCGAGCAGCCGAGCCGCGAGCTCGGTGTCGAAGATGCGGGTCGGGTCGAGGCCCACTTCGCGCAGGCAGGCGAGGTCCTGGCTCGCGGCGTGGAGCACCCACTCCTCGTCGCGGATGAGGTCCTGCAACTCGGTGAACCCGTCGAGCATCGTCGGATCGAACAGGAACGTGCCCGAGCCGCGTCGGTAGAGCTGGATCAGGTATGCCCGCTGCGAGTAGCGGAACCCGCTGGCCCGCTCGGCGTCGACGGCCACGGGCCCAGAGCCGCCCTCGATGAGCTCGACGGCCTCGTCGTACGCGTCGCGGGAGTCGATCACGTGGAACTCGTCAGCCACGTCTCCTCCTCCGTCGCGGAAGGGCCGTCACCCCCTCGGTCGAGGGAGGCAGGCCCGCCAGCATGCACAACAACTCACTCCACCCTTCCACATGCGGCGCCGCGACCTCGTCGAGCGGGGTCCACGAGGCGCGGAGCTCCAGCTCCGCGCCGTCGCCCTGGCGCGCCAGTTCGCCGTACCCGGTGGAGAGGATCTTCGTGACCGTGCCGGACGCGGCGACGTACCTCGCGCCGCGCGCGTCGAGCGCGTCGACGAGCCAGGACCACGCGACATCCGCCAGGAACGGGTCGGTGCCGATGTCGGTCTCGAGGGGGGCCTGCGCGAAGCAGACCACGCGGAACCGCCCGCCCCACGACTCGGGCTCGGACGGGTCGTACAGCAGCACGAACCGCCCGGTGCCGAGGTCGGAGTCATCGGCGTGCCGTCCGGATGCGACGTCGGCCGCGAGCGCGACCGCCCACGGCGCCAGCGACGCCGGCGCGGGGATCTCCGACACGCGGAGCTCGGCACGCGGCGACGCCGCCCGCAGCGACTCCAGCGCCGCGGCGAACTCGGGGGGAGGCGTGGTCGCCGAGTCGGACACGAGTGCAGACTAGAGTCTGGATCACGGGGGTCGGCGACGGCGCGCCGCGACCACCGGGCGAGGCGCACGGATCGTTCGAGGAGGCAGGATGTCACGGCTGGAACGCACCGTCGGACCGGTCGCCGCGGTGCTCGGCGGCGTCGCACTCGTCGGCGCGGCCTTCCTGGCGGCGACGGCCGCGACCGCGGTGGTCTTCGCGCGGCGCGTGGTGATCCCCGAGCCGCAACGCGAGGACGACCTCAGGATCGAGCGCGTGGACCTCGCCGCGGGCGAGGTGCTCCTCACCTCGAACGACGACACGCGCGTGCCGGGCCGCTACGGGCTGTGGTTCGAGCACGACTCCGGCCATGCACGGCTCGGCGAGGTGCTCGGCGACGACGGGCATCGCGTGCGACGCCGCGTCGAGTCCGTCGACTTCGGCCGCCTCGACCGCGCCGCACGCGGCCGGCTCAGCGGGTGGTACCACCTCGGGCCGTGGGAGGTCGCCGAACGGTACGAGAACGTCGTCGTCGAGACGCCGCTCGGGCCGGCGCCCGCTTGGTTCGTCCCCGCATCCGGGTCCGCTGGCGCTCCGTCCACCGACTGGGTCGTCCAGGTGCACGGGCGCGGCGCGAAGCGCCACGAGGCACTGCGCGCGATCGAACCGGCCCGCGACGCCGGATGGTCGAGCCTGCTCGTCTCGTACCGCAACGACGGCGAGGCCCCCGAGAGCGAGGACCGCCGGTACGGACTCGGCGGCACCGAGTGGGAGGACGTGGTCGCCGCCGTGCGCTACGCCGTCGCGCACGGCGCGCGCCGGATCGTGCTCATGGGCTGGTCGATGGGCGGCTCGATCGTGCTGCAGACCGTGTTCCGCTCGGATGAGGTGCGCGAGCACCTCATCGGCGTGATCCTCGAGTCGCCCGCGGTCGACTGGCCCGACATCCTCCGGTTCCAGGGCCGCGCGATGGGCTGGCCCGCCGAGCTCGGGGGAGCGGTGGCGCGCGTGCTCAGCGCACCCGTCGCCGGGACCCTCACGGGCCTCGCGGCGCCGATCGACCTCGAGGCGCTCGACGCGGTGGCCCGCGCCGACGAGCTCGACGTGCCCATCCTGCTCATGCACAGCGAGGACGACGGGTTCGTCCCGATCGACGGGTCGCGGCGGCTCGCCACGGTGCGCGCCGACCTCGTGCAGTTCGAGGTGTTCGACGAGGCGAAGCACACGCGCCTGTGGAACCACGACCCCGACCGCTGGACGGGACTCCTGCGGGACTGGCTGCGCGCGCGCTGAACCCGGCCCCGGCGGCCGCGTGCGGTCGGGCCGGCCCGGCCGGGCGGGCGATCAGGCGGCGAGCCGCTCCGCGAGCTGTCGCTTCGCCCGTGCGAGCATGCCCGACATGCCCCGAACGCGCAGCGGCGAGACGGCCTCGTTGAGCCCGAGCGACTGCGGGTAGTCGGCCGGGATCGCCATGACCTCGTCGGGCGTCAGCCCGTCGAGCCCCTGCGCGAGGATCGACGCGAACCCGCGGGTGGTCGGCGCCTCGGCGGGTGCCGTCGCGTGCATGTGCACGAGCCCCGCGTCATCCAGCTCGACGAAGATGTACACCGGCGACTGGCATTCCTCGACCCGCTCGAGCAGGTCGGGGTGGTCGCGGTAGCGCTCGGGCAGCTCGGGCAGCTCGTTCGAGAAGTCGAGCAGCAGCGTCAGCCGGTCCTTCAGTCCGAGCGCGAGGAAGTCCTCGCGCGTCTCGGCGAGTGCGGCGGGCAGGGTCGTGGCGTCCATCACGACCATTCTCCCATCCGGCGCCCGATCAGCGGCCGGGAAGCTCCCCGCGCTCGGTGCCCGTGACGATGGGCACGCGCACCGCGCTGCCCCACTCCGTCCACGACCCGTCGTAGTTGCGCACGTGCTCGAAGCCGAGCAGGTGCGTCAGCACGAACCACGTGTGGCTCGAGCGCTCGCCGATGCGGCAGTAGGCGATGACCTCGTCGCCCTCGCGAAGGCCGACCTCGTCGCGGTAGATGGCCTCGAGCTCGGACCGGCTCCGGAACGTGCCGTCCTCGGCGGCGGCCCGGGCCCAGGGCACGGATGCCGCGGTCGGGATGTGCCCGCCGCGCAGGGCGCCCTCGTCGGGGTAGGCGGGCATGTGCGTGCGCTCGCCGGTGTACTCCTCGGGTGAGCGCACGTCGATGAGGGGCTTGCCGAGGTGCGCGAGCACGTCCTCCTTGAACGCACGGACCGTCGTGTCGTCGCGCTCGACGACGGGGTAGTCGACCGACGTCACCGCGGGCGCGTCGGTCGTGATCGGCCGGCCCTCGGCGATCCACTTGTCGCGGCCCCCGTCGAGCAGGCGCACGTCCTCGTGGCCGAACAGCGTGAACACCCAGAGGGCGTACGCCGCCCACCAGTTGTTCTTGTCGCCGTAGATGACGACGGTCGAGTCGCGCGCGATGCCCTTCGAACCGACGAGCGCGGCGAACTGCTCGCCGGTCAGGTAGTCGCGCACCACCGGGTCGTTGAGCTCGGTGTGCCAGTCGACCTTCACCGCGCCGGGGATGTGGCCGGTCTCGTACAGCAGGACGTCCTCATCGGACTCGACCACGACCAGGCCGGGCTCGCCGAGGCGATCGGCGAGCCAGTCGGTGGTGACGAGCCGCTCGGGGTGCGCGTACTCGGAGAGCTTCGCGGCGGGGTCGGTCTCGACGGGCATGGATCCTCCTGGGGCTGGCCCGGGTGCGGGCGGGGGCGTGCGGGGCGCGGGCTAGGCTGGTCACCTGTCCACCACGAATCTACGCGGCGCGCCGGTCGCCGTCACCGGCCCCGTCACCACGCGCAACACGGGAGCCCCTCGCCGATGACCACTGCAGCGACATCCGCCCTCGAGCGCCTCGTCGACCGGAACCCCTCCATCACCGGTGCGGAGATCGCCTCGGAGCTGGTGCCGCCGCCGCAGTTCGAGCACGCGTCGTTCGAGTCGTACCGGCCCGACCCCGACTTCCCCTCGCAGCAGGCCGCGCTCGACCGGCTGAACGCGTTCGCGGGCGCCTGGCGGGCCGCGCAGCGTCCCGGCGGCTTCTTCTCGCGCAAGCGGCCCGCCCGCATCGAACTTCCCGGGGTCTACCTCGACGGCGGCTTCGGCGTCGGCAAGACCCACCTCCTCGCGGCGCTCTGGCACGTGGCGCACGGGCCCAAGTACTTCGGCACGTTCATCGAGTACACGGCGCTGGTCGGGGCCCTGGGGTACGCGCAGGCCGTCGAACTGCTCCGCGGGGCCCGCCTGGTCTGCATCGACGAGTTCGAGCTCGACGACCCGGGCGACACCATGCTCATGACGCGGTTCCTCGGCGAGCTGATGGCCGGCGGAACGCGCGTCGCGGCGACCTCGAACACGCCGCCCAACGCCCTCGGCGAGGGGCGATTCGCGGCGGCCGACTTCCTCCGCGAGATCCACGCGCTGTCGTCGAACTTCGAGACGCTCCGGATCGACGGCCTGGACTACCGCCGTCGCGACACCGAGGGCCACGCCGAGGCGCACGGCGACGACGCGGCCGTCGAGCACGCGGCATCCGCGCTCGCCGGCCGAGGGCACCGCGTGTCGCTCGACTCGTTCGATGCGCTCATCGCGCACCTGGCGACCGTGCACCCGTCGAAGTTCATCAAGCTCATCGAGGGCCTCGAGATCATCGCCCTCACCGGCGTGCACGAGCTCACCGACCAGAACGCCGCCCTCCGGCTCGTCGCCTTCATCGACCGCGTCTACGACGCCGAGGTCCCGATCGTCGCGAGCGGGACGCCGCTCGATTCGGTGTTCGGCGGCGACATGCTCTCGGGCGGCTATCGCAAGAAGTACCTCCGCTCGATGTCGCGCATGATCGCGTTGACGACGGGCGAACTGCCGCCCCACGACTGATCGGCCGCGAGGGCCGTTCCGGACCTCCCGCCGAGGACTTCACATCCGATCCTCCGGTCCGTGAAACACGTTGTTTACGCCGGGCCGCACCCCGTAACCGTCCCGAAACATTCAGCGACGCGTTCGGAAACCTCCGCTCAAGAAACTGGTCAGCACCTGCCCCCCAGATTCTTTGAGAGAGGTTCGACATGGATCAAGGCAACACCGCGTTCCTGCTGATCGCGGCAGCCCTCGTCCTGCTGATGACCCCCGGACTCGCGTTCTTCTACGGCGGCCTCGTCAAGGCCAAGAGCGTGATCAGCATGATGATGATGAGCTTCGGCGCACTCGGCCTGATCGGCGTGCTGTGGGTCCTGTACGGCTACGCCATCGCGTTCCCCGGCGCCGAGGGCCTCGTCGCGCCGTGGTCGATCGACTGGTCGGCCCTGGGCCTGAACAGCCTGCTCGAGACGCCCGAGGACGCCGCATACCCGCCGCTGGCGTTCGTGGCCTTCCAGGCGACCTTCGCGATCCTGACGGTCGCGCTCGTCTCCGGCGCCATCGCCGACCGCGCCAAGTTCGGCGCGTGGATGATCTTCGCCGGCATCTGGGCGACGGTGGTCTACTTCCCGGTCGCGAGCTGGGTGTTCAACTTCGGCCTCGCCGAGGACGGTTCGTTCGCCTACGGCGGCTGGACCACCTTCGGCATGCAGGAGTTCTTCGGCCTGGGCGTCATCGACTTCGCCGGCGGCACCGCGGTCCACATCAACGCCGGTGCTGCGGCCCTCGCGCTCGCGCTGGTCCTCGGCAAGCGCGTCGGCTTCTCGAAGGGCGCGCACGTGCCCCACAACCCGCCCTTCGTGCTCCTCGGCGCGGGCCTCCTGTGGTTCGGCTGGTTCGGCTTCAACGCGGGCTCCGAGCTCGCCGCCGACGGCGTCGCCGCCCTCGCGTTCGTGAACACGATCGCCGCTCCGGCCGCCGCGCTCCTCGCCTGGCTCGTGGTCGAGAAGATCCGCGACGGCAAGCCGACCTCGGTCGGTGCCGCCTCGGGTGCCGTCGCCGGTCTCGTCGCGATCACCCCGGCCTGTGCCTCGCTCGACCCGGTCTGGGCCATCCTGCTCGGCGTCATCGCCGGCGCGGTCTGCGCCCTCGCCATCGACCTGAAGTTCAAGTGGGGCTTCGACGACTCGCTCGACGTGGTGGGCATCCACCTCGTCGGCGGCCTCATCGGCACGCTCTACATCGGCTTCTTCGCCAACGGCACCGGCCTCTTCATGGGCGGCGACGGCACCCAGCTGCTCGTCCAGGCCATCGCGGCCTTCGCGGTCCTGCTCTACTCGTTCACGCTCGCCTGGATCATCGGCTTCGCGATCCAGAAGACGATCGGCTTCCGCGTGAAGAACGAGGACGAGGTCGCCGGCATCGACACGGTCGTGCACGGCGAGGAGGGCTACAAGCTCGAGACCGTCTGATCCCACGGATCACCGCGAGGGCGGTGAGGGTAGTGTGCGGGTGTGCCAGACACCAGCCGCTTCCTCACCGCCCTCGGGCGTGTCATCCGCTCGCTCACCGGAACGGGCCGGGGGCCGGCGGATGTCGCGCCGCAGCGCGGCACGGAGGCCGACGAGTCGTGGCCGGGCCGGTCGGGGCCTGCGGCGACCACCGAGCTCGACCCCTCCGCCATCCGTCACGTGCGCTTCTCCTACACGCCCGATCGCGACGGCGAGCCCGACCCCGGCGAGATCGTCTGGACGTGGGTTCCGTACGAGGAGAACGACGGGCGTGGCAAGGACCGGCCGGTCGTCGTGGTCGCGGCCGGCGCGCCGGGGGATTTCCTCGCCGTGCAGCTGACCAGCACGCCGCGGGACCACGACCGCGATGCGATCCCGCTCGGCGCCGGACCGTGGGATCCGCAGGGGCGGCCGAGCTGGACTCGCCTCGATCGGGTCTTCCGCGTGCACGCCGACGGCATGCGGCGCGAGGCGGCCTCGCTCGACCGCGAACGGTACGCCCGGCTCGTCGACGCGCTCGGCGCACGCTACGGCTGGGGCTCGGGCGGCTGATCGGCGCAGCGCGACTGGCGGCGGGTGCGAGCCGGGGCCACGGATCTTGGTTGCCGACAGGTCTGTCCCGGAACGAGAACAGCCCCGGCGGACCGGGGCTGTTGTCGTGGGCGATGCCGGGCTCGAACCGACGACCTCTTCCGTGTGAAGGAAGCGCGCTACCAGCTGCGCCAATCGCCCGAGGTGTCTCGCGGATCCGGGGCACGCCCCGGCCGCGAAGTCGATACTAACCCACCCGGCACCCCTCGCGCACATCGACGGCGGACCGGGCGCGTCGGTCGCAGGGAACCGACGCGACCGGCTATTCGCGGAGCGCCGCAGACACGGTCGGTAAGGTCGACACGCCCGGGATGCGCAGACGGATTGCTCGGTTGATCGGCCCGAACGTGCCACGTGGCCCGCTCGGTTTGTCTTTCGTTCACGTCATCCGTTAGAGTCTCTCTGTCGCCGAAACAGCGACAACGCGGATGTGGCGCAGTTGGTAGCGCATCACCTTGCCAAGGTGAGGGTCGCGAGTTCGAGTCTCGTCATCCGCTCTGATCAGGCCGGCGCAAGCCGGTCCTGTTCTTTGGTGGTGAACCCAGCACACGGTGGATTGGCCGAGAGGCGAGGCAGCGGCCTGCAAAGCCGTATACACGGGTTCGAATCCCGTATCCACCTCGAGACGAGCCCCTCGCAGCTCACTCACACGGGCGATTGGCGCAGCGGTAGCGCGCTTCCCTGACACGGAAGAGGTCACTGGTTCGATCCCAGTATCGCCCACCACATGCAACGCCCCGGTTCGCCGGGGCGTTTCGTCGTTCCGGCCGCCGGGTCGAAGACACACGGCGCCGGGCACCCCTGTGCGCGGTACCCTGCGTGTCTGAGCACGTCACGTGTCCCGCGACCCCCACGGACGCGTGCGTGTCGGAGGGAACGGGGAGGCGATGCGACGACGGCGGTTCGTGACATCGGCGCTCGGCGTCGGCGGCCTCCTGCTGCTCACCGCATGCGTCGGTCCGGCGATCCGGGACGCTCGACCCGCGGATGGAGCCCCAGTGCCCGCACGGAGCGTCGTGGTCACGGCGTCCGGCGACATCGGAACGACGGCTGAGGCCGAGGCCACGCTCGGGCAGATCCGCGAGCTCGATTCCGACGTCCACTTCGCGCTCGGCGACCTCTCCTACGGCGATCCCGGTGAGGAACAGGACTGGTGCGAGTTCGTGACCGAGCAGGTCGGCACGGACTTCCCCTTCCAGCTCCTGTCGGGCAATCACGAGTCGGACGGGCTCGACGGCGACATCGACGCGTTCGCCGCGTGCCTCCCCGACCGGCTCGACGGGCTCGTCGGCGAGTACGCGAAGCAGTACTACGTCGACGTGCCGGCCGCGGATCCGCTCGCCCGATTCGTGATGATCTCGCCCGGGATCACCTATCCCGACGGCACCTGGTCGTACGCCGACGGCACGCCGCGTTCCGACTGGGCGCGCGAGGCGATCGAGGACGCCACGGCCTCGGGCATCCCGTGGACCATCGTCGGGATGCACAAGCCGTGCCTCTCGATGGGGGAGTATGCGTGCGATCCGGGGCCTGAGATCGTCGACCTTCTCGTGTCATCCGGGGCCGACCTGGTGATCGGCGGCCACGAGCACCTCTACCAGCGATCGGCCCAGCTCGGCTTCGGCGATCGATGCGCCTCGATCGCCCCTGACGAGATCACCGGCGCCTGCGTCGTCGAGGACGGCGACGAACTCGAGCGGGACGCCGGCACGGTCTTCATCACGGTCGGAACGGGAGGCACCGCCCTGCGTGACGTCCACCGCGACGATTCCGAGGCGGGCTGGTTCGTGGCCTGGTCGGGCGCGAACGCCGAGCCGTCGTGGGGCAACCTGCGGGTGCAGGTCTCGGAATCGGCCCTCGAGGCCGAGTTCGTCCCGGCGGTCGGCGCCTTCACCGATCGGTTCCGGATCTCCGGCGAGGCCCCGGGCTGATCGGCGGAGTACCGCGTCGTCGTCAGCGCCGCGTCACGGGTTGCCGCCGAACCCGCAGATGATCTCCGGCACGCATGGGGAATTGCCCGGCACCTCGACCTTGGCGTTCGCGCTCTGACGCCCGACTACAGTTGAGGGGTTGCGTCTCACACTGCAGGGAGTGGATCCACTTGGCCGACGGCTTCGAGCTCTTCACCGACCGGTCCGTTGTCGCGATGCGCGTCAACGGCGAGCTGAAGGACCTCGCCACGACGGTGACGGGTGCCGACACCGTCGAGCCCGTCACGATCGACTCGCCCGACGGGCTGGCGATCCTCCGCCACTCGACCGCGCACGTGCTCGCCCAGGCCGTCCAGAACGTCAACCCCGAGGCGAAGCTCGGCATCGGTCCGCCCGTGACCGACGGCTTCTACTACGACTTCGACGTGGCCGAGCCGTTCACGCCGGAAGACCTGAAGGCGCTCGACAAGGAGATGGCCCGCATCATCCGCGCCGGGCAGCGCTTCGTGCGTCGCGCGGTCTCCGATGACGAGGCACGCGCCGAGCTCGCCGGCGAGCCGTACAAGCTCGAGCTCATCGGGCTGAAGGGCGCCGCGGCATCCGGCGACGACAATGAGAGCGTCGAGGTCGGCGGCGGCGAGCTGACGATCTACGACAATGTCGACCCCAAGACGGGCGAGGTCGCCTGGAAGGACCTCTGCCGCGGGCCGCACCTGCCGAGCACGCGCATGATCGGCAACGGCTGGGCGCTCATGCGCGTCGCGGCCGCCTACTGGCGCGGGTCGGAGAAGAACCCGCAGCTGCAGCGCATCTACGGGACCGCATGGCCGTCGAAGGATGAGCTGCGCGCCTACCAGCACCGCCTCGAGGAGGCCGCGCGCCGCGACCACCGCAAGCTCGGCGCCGAGCTCGACCTCTTCAGCTTCCCCGACGAGATCGGATCGGGCCTGCCCGTCTTCCACCCGAAGGGCGGCGTCATCAAGCGCGAGATGGAGGACTACGTCCGCCGGCGCCACATCGAGGAGGGCTTCCAGTACGTCTCGACCCCGCACATCACGAAGTCGCACGTCTTCGAGCTGTCGGGCCACCTGCCGTACTACAAGGACACGATGTTCCCGCCGATGGAGTTCGAGAACAGCGAGTACTACCTCAAGGCGATGAACTGCCCGATGCAGAACCTCATCTACCGCTCGCGGGGCCGTTCGTACCGTGAGCTGCCCCTGCGCTTCTTCGAGTTCGGCACGGTCTACCGGTACGAGAAGTCGGGCGTCGTGCAGGGCCTCACGCGCGTGCGGGGCCTCACCCAGGACGACTCGCACAGCTACGTGACGCCCGAGCAGGCACCGGCGGAGATCGAGCACCTGCTGAACTTCGTGCTCGGCCTCCTGCGCGACTTCGGGCTGGACGACTTCTACCTCGAGCTCTCCACCCGCGACGACGCCTCCGACAAGTTCAAGGGCTCCGACGAGCAGTGGGAGATCGCCACGAACGTGCTGCGCGACGTCGCCGAGCGATCGGGACTCGAGCTCGTGCCCGACCCGGGCGGGGCCGCCTTCTACGGCCCGAAGATCTCGGTGCAGGCGCGCGACGCGATCGGCCGCACCTGGCAGATGTCGACCATCCAGTACGACTTCAACCAGCCCGAGGGCTTCGGCCTCCAGTACACCGCGGCCGACGGCTCGCACCAGCAGCCCGTCATGATCCACTCGGCGAAGTTCGGCTCGATCGAGCGGTTCTTCGGCGTGCTCACCGAGCACTACGCCGGTGCGTTCCCCGTCTGGCTCGCTCCAGTGCAGGTCGTCGGCATCCCCGTCGCCGACGAGTACGCGCCGTACCTCGGCGGCATCCTCACGCAGCTGAAGGGCTCGGGCGTGCGCACCGAGCTCGACACGAGCGACGACCGCATGCAGAAGAAGATCCGCACGCACACGACCCAGAAGGTGCCGATCCTGCTCATCGCGGGCGAGAACGACCGCACGGCCGAGACCGTCAGCTTCCGCTTCCGCGACGGCAGCCAGGAGAACGGCGTGCCGATCGCCGAGGCCGAGCGACGCATCCTCGAGGCGATCGCCGACCGTCGTCAGGTGACCACGAGGGACGACCTGTTCGCATGAACTCCTACGAGCACGGCGAGTTCGACGGCGTCCCGACGGATGTCTCGAGCGAGCTGGCCGGGGTCCCCGACGCGTTCCAGCGGCTGTGGACCCCGCACCGGCTGGTCTACATCCAGCAGGGCGAGCAGCCCGACGAGCACACGTGCCCGTTCTGCCGGGCGCCGCAGCTCAGCGATGAGCAGTCGCTCATCGTGGCCCGCGGCGAGCACGCGTTCGTGCTGCTGAACCTGTTCCCGTACAACAGCGGCCACCTGCTCGTGTGCCCGTACCGGCACATCGCGACCTACGACCAGGCCACTCCGGCCGAGGTCGCCGAGATCGGCGAGCTCACGCAGATCGCGATGCGCACGGTCACGCAGGTGTCGAGGTGCGACGGCTTCAACCTCGGCATGAACCAGGGCCGCATCGCCGGGGCCGGCATCGCCGAGCACCTGCACCAGCACATCGTGCCGCGCTGGGCGCTCGACTCGAACTTCTTCCCGATCGTGGCCGGGACCAAGGCGATCCCGCGCCTGCTCGGCGAGGTGCGCGAGGAGATCGCCGAGGCCTGGCCGAGCTAGCGACCCGGCGACGGCGGAGTCGGTCAGCGAACCTGCCGGACCTCGAACTGCAGGCGCGGGTGCGCGTACGCCTCCTGCGATTCGACGAGCTGCAGTTCGCGCTCACCCGATTCGTGGGTGTTCGCGAGCAGGTCGAACACGCTCGATGCGGTGCGCGCCAGCGCGTCGGCCGCGTCGCCGGAGCGGCGGTAGTGCGCGGTGAAGAGCGCGGCCGTGACATCCCCGGAACCGTTGGCCTTCATCGGAAGCTGCGGGGTCTGCACGATCCACGCGCCCCGGTCGTCGACGGCCGCCATCTCGATCGTGCCCTGCTCGCGGTCGGGTCGCTCGACGCTCGTGACGAGCACGGTGCGAGGCCCGGTCGCCCGCGCCAGGTCGACCGACTCGAGCGTCGACTCGAGCGAGCCCGGCTCGGTCCCGGTGAGGTAGCCGAGCTCGAACTGGTTCGGCGTGATGAGGTCGGCGGCGGGCACCACGCGGTCGCGCAGCAGCACGGGGATCGCCGGCGCGACGAAGCATCCGCTCTTCGCATTGCCCATCACCGGATCGCACGAGTAGACGGCGTCGGGATTCGCCGCCTTGATCCGGGCGACCGCGTCGAGGATCACGTCGGCGATGCCCTCGGAGCCCTGGTAGCCCGAGAGGATGACGTCGATCTCGGGGAACACGCCGCGATCCTCGATGCCGTCGATGACCGCCCGCACGTCGTCGGGGCTGATCAACGGGCCGCGCCACGCTCCGTAGCCGGTGTGGTTCGAGAAGTTGACCGTATAGACGGGCATGACCTCGACGCCGATGCGCTGGAGGGGGAAGACGGCCGCGGAGTTGCCGACGTGGCCGTAGGCGACCGCGGACTGGATCGAGAGGACCTTCACCCCTCGATCATTCCATCCCGGTCGGGACGAGCCGTCCGCCCGCCGCGCGCACGGCGGCGGCCACGTCTGCGGCGAGCCGGTCGGCGTCGGCGTCGCCGAGGTCGTGCACCGTGAGCCGCAGCCGGCGCGACGCGGGCGCGTCGGCGAGCACGAACTCGTCGCCCGTGCGCACGAGCCAGCCGCGGCGCATCAACTGCTCCGACACGTCGCGCGCCGGCACCGGCAGGGCCACCCACAGGTTGAGCCCGTCGCCGGCCTCGGCGGGCACGCCGAGCGCGGTGAGCCGTGCAGCGAACGCGTCGTTGCGGGCGGCGTAGTGCGCGCCCGCCTCCGCGATGGCCGCGGCGACCGCCGGATCGGTGACGAGGGCGAGCGTGAGGCGCTGCAGGAGGTGGCTCACCCAGGTCGTGCCGGGGGTCAGCCGCGTCGCGAGCCGCTCCGCCGTGTCGGGGTCGGATGCCGTGACCGCGAGGCACATGTCGGGGCCGAGGAACTTCGACACCGAGCGCACGAGCGCCCAGCGACGGTGGTCGTGGCCGATCAGGGAGCGGAAGGGGCGGCGCGAGAGCATCGAGAAGTGGTCGTCCTCGATGACGAGGACGTACGGGTGCGCCCGGAGCACCTCGCGCAGCTCCGCGGCGCGTCGTTCGGAGAGGCTCGCGCCCGTCGGGTTCTGGGCCCTGGGCGTGCACACCACCGCGCGCACGCCCTGATCGAGCGCCGAGCGCAGGCCGTCCACCGTCATGCCCTCGTCGTCGACCGGGACCGGGACCGCGCGATAACCGCCCACGCGGACGGTGTGGATGCTCGTGAGGAAGCACGGATCCTCGAGCGCGACCGCGTCGTCGCGGACGAGCGCCTGTGCGAGGAGCCGCTCGACCGCGTCGGCCGCACCGCTCGTGATGGTGAGCCTGACGTCCGCGGGCGCGACGTCCGCGCGGATCCACTCGTGCGCCCAGCGCTCGAGGTCGGGATCGATGACCGGCTCGCCGTAGAGGACCGGCCGGCCCGCCATCGCGGCGAGCGCGCGCGACGGGTCGGGGATGAGGTCGGGGTCGGGGTTGCCGGTGGCGACGTCGCGGAGCACGCTGTCGGCGGCGAACCCCTCCTGCGCCACGGCCATCCGATCGGCGACGCGCGTGCCGGCCCGGCCGCGGGTGACGACGACGCCCGCGAGCGTGAGCTGGCGGTACGCCGCGACGGCGGTGTTGCGGTTCACGCCGAGGTCGTCCGCGAGGTTGCGGACCGGCGGCAGCGCATCGCCCGGGCGCAACGCGCCGCGCTCGATGAGGGCGCGAACGCTCGCGGCGATGTCCGCGGCGGATCGGCCGGCGATCTCGAGTGTCACGTCATGTTCCATGCGCGCTCCGTAGGTAGGGCTGCGCCCATGCTATCTTTTGGCCTAGGCCAAGCAAGCACCTTGTCCGTGAATTTGCGCGAGTCGCGCCATCCGTCGAAGGGAACCCCCGATGAGCACTGCCCAGACCGGCTCCAGCCGTGTGAAGCGCGGCCTCGCCGAGATGCTGAAGGGCGGCGTCATCATGGACGTCGTCACGCCCGAGCAGGCGCGCATCGCCGAAGATGCCGGCGCTGTCGCCGTCATGGCGCTCGAGCGCGTGCCCGCCGACATCCGGGCCCAGGGCGGCGTCGCCCGCATGAGCGACCCCGACCTCATCGAGGCGATCATCGCCGAGGTCTCCATCCCGGTCATGGCCAAGGCCCGCATCGGCCACTTCGTCGAGGCGCAGGTGCTGCAGGCGCTCGACGTCGACTACATCGACGAGTCCGAGGTGCTCTCGCCGGCCGACTACGTCAACCACATCGACAAGTGGGGCTTCGACACGCCCTTCGTGTGCGGCGCGACCAACCTCGGCGAGGCGCTCCGCCGAATCAACGAGGGCGCGGCGATGATCCGCTCCAAGGGCGAGGCCGGCACGGGCGACGTCTCCGAGGCGACCAAGCACATCCGCAAGATCACCTCCGAGATCAACCAGCTCAAGTCGATGACGCGCGACGAGGTCTACGTCGCCGCCAAGGAGCTGCAGGCGCCGTACGACCTCGTGCTCGAGGTCGCCGAGACCGGCAAGCTGCCCGTCGTGCTCTTCACCGCGGGCGGCGTGGCCACCCCGGCCGATGCCGCCATGATGATGCAGCTCGGCGCCGACGGCGTCTTCGTCGGCTCGGGCATCTTCAAGTCGGGCAACCCCGAGCAGCGCGCCGCCGCGATCGTCAAGGCGACGACGTTCTACGACGACCCGAAGGTCATCGCCGAGGTCTCCCGCGGCCTGGGCGAGGCGATGGTCGGCATCAACGTCGCCGACCTGGCGGCGCCGCACCGCCTCGCCGAGCGCGGATGGTGAGTCTCCGCGACGAGTCCCTCGGGGCGCCGGATGCCACTGGGCCGACCGTCGGCGTCCTCGCCCTGCAGGGCGACTTCCGCGAGCACGCGCGCGTGCTGGGCGAGCTCGGCGCGAGGGTCGTGCTCGTCCGCCGCCCCGAGGACGTCGGGGGCATCGAGGGACTCGTCATCCCCGGCGGCGAGTCGACCGTGATGGACAAGCTCTCTCGCGCGTTCGGCGTCGCCGAGCCGCTGAAGCGGCGCATCGCCGAGGGCATGCCGGTGTACGGCACCTGCGCCGGCCTCATCATGATCGCCGACACCCTGCTCGACACGATCGCGGGGCAGCAGAACCTCGGCGGGCTCGACGTGGTCGTGCGCCGCAACGCGTTCGGGTCGCAGAACCAGTCGTTCGAGACCGACCTCGACGTGCCCGTGCTCGGCGACCCGCCGGTGCACGCCGTGTTCATCCGCGGACCAGTCGTCGAGTCGGTCGGGGAGCGGGCCACGCCGCTCGCCGCGCTGGCGGATGGTCGCGTGGTCGCCGTCGAGCAGGGCAGCCTCATCGGCACGAGCTTCCACCCCGAGATCCAGGGCGACCGGCGCTTCCACGAGTACTTCCTCTCGAAGGTGCGCGCGCGGGCGGCGGTCTGAGTCGGTCGCGGCCATCGACGCCGACGCAGTGGGTCGTGCACGAGGGGCGGCCCGTGCCGCCGATCCCGTGATTCCGCATCGTGATGGCCGCGAGTAGCGTCGACGGGGTGACCAGGTACATCGCGCTGCTCCGCGGAGTGAACGTCGGGGGCGTCACCGTGAAGTCCGCCCCGCTCGCCGAGGTGTTCCGCGACCTCGGCTTCACCGAGGTGCGCACGGTGCTCGCGAGCGGCAACGTCGTGTTCGACGCCGGCAAGGGCGCCGGAGTCGCCGCCGTGAAGCGACGCATCGAGCGGGCGCTCGCCGACGCCTTCGGATACGACGCGTGGATCGTGCTCACCACCCCCGAGCACGTCCGCGCGGTCGTCGACGCCTTCCCGTTCGACGCCGCCGACCCGAAGCGTCAGCCCTACGCGGTGTTCGGTTCCGACGCGTCGGCGCTCGACGAGCTCGCCGAGGCCGCATCCGACCTGGATCCGGCGGTCGATCCCGTCGCGCGCGGCGACGGCGTCGTCTACTGGAATCCGGTGAAGGGAACCACGGTCGACACGCCGTTCGCGAAGCTCCTCGCGAAGCCGAGGTTCAAGCCCACCACGACGAACCGCAACCTGCGAACGCTCGAGAAGCTGCTGAAGTAGGCGCGCGCTCGCGACATCCGCCGCGGCCGGTCTCAGGGTCCACCCCGGGTCGGATGCGGGGGATCGCCCGGGAATGATCCGGGGCCTGCCCCGGCGCGGCGAAGCGAGCCATCCGCTTGCGTTGCCCGCATGACCACTCGACTTCCCAGCACGGGCGCGCCGGATCCCGCCGCCGCCCCCGCCACGACCTGCCGCAGCGACGAGGTCGTCACGATCCATCGCCTCTTCCGGCGGCTGTTCGCCGATGCGCCCGGGCTCGTGCGCGACGTCGACCCGGGCGACACCGCGCGGGTGAAGTACGTCGCAAAGCACGTGCACGGGATCACCGCACTGCTGCACGTGCACCACCGCACCGAGGACGAGTACTTCTGGGACCGCATGACCGAGCGCGCGCCCGCGTGCGGGCTGCACGTCGCACTCATGCGGCGACAGCACGGCGCGGTGTCCGACAGGCTGGACCTCGTCGACGGGCTCGTCGACCGGTGGGTGCGTCGGCCGGACGGCGCGAGCGCGGCTCGCCTCGCGGCGGAGCTCGACGAGGTCGACCGCCTGCTCGTCGAGCACCTCGCCGACGAGGAGCGCGACGCATTCCCGGTCCTCGACGCGATCCTCTCCGACGCGGAGTGGGACGACATCCATCGCCACGCCCAGCGCCACAAGCCGCCCCTCCCGATCTTCGTGCTGCTCGGCCTCATGATCGACAGCGTGCCCCCGTCGGAGCGGGACGAGTGGTTCGCGACGCAACTGCCGGCACCCATCCGCGCCGCCTACCGGATCGTCGGACGAAAGCAGTACGAACGGGCACTGCAGCGGCTCTTCCCGGAGCCGACGTCGGCCGCGTTCGCGTGACGACGACGGACGGCGCCCGCGCCGCGGCATCCGTCGCCCGCACGCCCCGCCGCACCGCCCCGCAGATGCGGGTCGGTGCGCTGGCCTAGAATGACGGGGTACCGATCACCATCACGGGAGACGCATGTCCGGGCATTCCAAGTGGGCGACGACCAAGCACAAGAAGGCCGTCATCGACGCGCGCCGCGCGAAGTCGTTCGCCAAGCTCATCAAGAACATCGAGGTCGCGGCCAAGCTCGGCGGCGCCGACCTCGCCGGCAACCCGACCCTGTACGACGCCGTGCAGAAGGCGAAGAAGACCTCGGTCCCGAACGACAACATCGACCGCGCCATCAAGCGCGGCGCCGGCATCGGCGGCGAGTCGGTCGAGTACCAGAACATCACGTACGAGGCGTACGGACCGAACGGCGTCGCGATGATGATCGAGGTGCTCACCGACAACAAGAATCGCGCCGCCGCCGAGGTCCGCACGGGTCTCAGTCGCAACGGCGGCACGCTCGCCGACCCGGGCTCGGTCGCGTACAACTTCACCCGCAAGGGCGTCATCGTCGTCAGCGGCGAGGGCACGACCGAGGACGACGTGATGATGGCTGCGCTCGAAGCCGGCGCCGAGGAGATCGAGCCGCACGCGCAGGGCTTCGAGGTCGTGACCGACCCCTCCGACATGGTCGAGGTGCGAAAGGCGCTCCAGGAGGCCGGCCTCGACTACGAGTCGGCCGACATCGAGTTCGTGCCCAACCTCAAGGTCGAGATCGACGCCGACACCGCGAAGAAGATCTTCCGCCTCATCGACGCGCTCGAGGACAGCGACGACGTGCAGAACGTCTACAGCAACTTCGACCTCTCGCCCGAGGTGCAGGCCGAGCTCGAATCCGAGTCGGAGTAGCCGCGGTGCGGGTCCTCGGCATCGACCCCGGGCTGACCCGCTGCGGCGTGGGCGTGGTGGATGTGGCGGCCGACCGCACCGCGACCCTCGTCGACGTCGTCGTGCTGCGCTCGCCGGCCGAGCTCGCGACGCCCGGGCGCCTCGCGCGCATCGCCGACGGGCTCGAGGCGATCGTCGAGGAGCACCGGCCGAACGCCGTCGCGCTCGAGCGCGTGTTCGCGCGCAGCGACGTGTCGACGATCATGGGCACCGCGCAGATCTCGGGGGTGGCCATGCTCATCGCCGAGCGGCGAGCACTCCCCGTCGCGCTGCACACGCCGAGCGAGGTGAAGGCCGCGATCACGGGCTATGGGCGCGCCGACAAGAAACAGGTGGGCGCGATGGTCGCGCGCATCCTGGGGCTCGATTCGGTGCCGAAGCCGGCGGATGCCGCGGACGCCCTCGCGCTCGCGATCTGCCATGCGTGGCGCACCGGAGGGGTCGCCGGCGCGGCGATCGCCGACGCCGCCGCGGTCCGCGGGCGCGGTCCGGCGGAGGCGTCGGGGCTCACGCCGGCGCAGCGTGCGTGGCTCGCCGCGGAGCGTGCCGCGACCGTGTCGGGGGCCGCCCGTAGGGTGAAGGAGTGATCTCCTCCCTCCGCGGCCGCGTCGCATCGGCATCCGGCGGCGCGCTCGTCGTCGACGTCTCCGGTGTCGGCTACCTCGTGAACGCGACCCCGGCATTGGTTCTCTCGAGCCGCGAGGGGCAGGAGGTGTTCGTGCACACGGCCCTCATCGTCCGCGAAGACGCGATGACCCTCTTCGGCTTCGCGACCCGCGACGAGCTCGACGTGTTCGAGCTGCTCATCGGCGTGACCGGCGTCGGGCCGAAGTCGGCGCTCGGCGTGCTCTCGGCGATGTCGCCCGACGACGTGGCGCGGGCGGTCGATGCCGACGACGACGCGGCGTTCCGCCGCGTGAGCGGCATCGGGCCGAAGACCGCCAAGCTCATCACGGTCTCGCTCGCGGGCAAGCTCGTGGCGCCCGCGGTCACGTCGCCCGGCGCGCCGATCCGCGCGGGCGGCGCCGCCGACGACGTGCTCGCCGCGCTCACCGGCCTCGGCTGGTCCGAGAAGCTCGCCGGCGAGGCGATCGCCGAGACGCTCGAGTCGGCCGATCCGGTCGCCGCGGCCTCCGTTCCGGCCCTGCTCCGGCTCACGCTCGCCCGGCTCGGGCCGGCGCAGCCGTCGGCGAGGGCGCGATGAGCGACGCCGACCTCGACCTCACCGACCCGGCGCTCGCCTCCGAGGCCGAGCTCGCGTTCGAGGGCGCGCTCAGGCCGCGCAGCCTCGACGAATTCGTGGGCCAGACCCGGGTGCGCGGGCAGCTGCAGCTGCTGCTGTCGGCCGCGGCCATGCAGCAGCGCACTCCCGACCACATCCTGCTCGCCGGTCCGCCCGGGCTCGGCAAGACCACGCTCGCGATGATCGTCGCGCACGAGGGCGGGCGGCCGCTGCGCATGTCGAGCGGTCCTGCCATCCAGCACGCCGGCGACCTGGCCGCGGTGCTCTCCTCGCTCGTCCCGGGTGAAGTGCTCTTCATCGACGAGATCCACCGCATGGCGCGCTCGGCCGAAGAGATGCTCTACCTCGCGATGGAGGACTTCCGCATCGACATCATGGTCGGCAAGGGCGCCGGCGCCACCTCGGTGCCGCTCGATCTGGCGCCGTTCACGCTCGTCGGGGCCACGACGCGCGCCGGCCTGCTGCCCAACCCGCTCCGCGACCGGTTCGGCTTCACCGCCCACCTCGAGTTCTACGACGAGGCCGAGCTCGAACAGGTGCTCGCGCGGGCGGCGGCGATGCTCGGGCTGGCGATCGACCGCGAGGCCGTCGCCGAGATCGCCGGGCGCTGCCGTGGCACGCCGCGCATCGCGAACCGGTTGCTCCGGCGCGTCCGAGACTACGCGCTCGTGCACTCGTCGGGGGGCGTCGGGCGCGTCGGGGGCGCCGACGTCGAGGCCGTGCGTGCCGCGCTCGAGCTGTACGACGTCGACCCGCTCGGGCTCGACCGCCTCGACCGCGCCGTCATGACGACCATCCTCACGCGCTTCGGCGGCGGCCCCGTCGGGCTCAACACCCTCGCCGTGTCGGTGGGCGAGGAGGCGGAGACCATCGAGGCGGTCGTCGAGCCGTTCCTCGTGCGCATCGGGCTCATCACGCGCACCCCGCGCGGCCGTGTCGCGACGCCCACCGCATGGCGCCACTTCGGGCTGGTCCGCGAGGGTGGGGAGAGCCCGGCGATGCTCCCGATCGATGACCTATAATCCTTTGAGGCTCCGGCCACTTCACCCCTGATCGTGCGCCTCGCGCACCCCGGAAGGTTTCCACCCCATGGTCTTCGACCCGTTCACCATCATCATGCTCGTCGTCCTGGCGGTGCTGATCTTCTTCATGTTCCGCAACTCGCGCAAGCGCCAGCAGGACGCGCGCGAACTCCAGGCCAAGGTCGTGGCCGGCGCGAAGGTCATGACGAACTTCGGGGTGTTCGGCACCATCCTCTCGATGGACGAGGAAGAGAACCAGGTGCTGCTCGAGACGAGCCCGGGCACCGTGCTCACGGTGCACCGCCAGACCATCGCGCGCGTCATCGACGCCGCCGAGGAGGCGCCCGCGAACTCGACCGCCGCCGTCGAGGGCGAGCCCGAGTTCGGCCAGCGCGTCGACGACGTGCCGGGCGACGAGACGCCCGACGTCAAGAAGTCCGACGACTAGAGCTCACCCATCGCTCGGCCCGCGCAACGCTGCGCGGGCACCTGCACAGAAAGCAGATCTCGTGGCTGCACCATCCAAGCGGTCGTCTCGACCCACGCCCGTGCGCAAGGCCCTGCGCTCCCTGACCTGGCTCGGTGTCATCATCGTCGCGCTCTTCGGCATCAACGCCGCGGGCGTGATCTGGGGCGGCGGCTCCTGGACGCCGAAGCTCGCGCTCGACCTCGAGGGCGGCACGCAGATCATCCTCGCGCCGCAGCTGGCCGAGGGCGAGTCGGTGTCGCAGGAGCAGCTCGACCAGGCCGTGTCGATCATCCGGCAGCGCGTCGACGCGTCGGGCGTCTCCGAGGCCGAGATCAACACGCAGGGCGGCCAGAACGTCGTCGTCGCGATCCCCGGCGAGCTCGACGATCAGACCAGGAACCGCATCGAGTCGTCGGCGAAGCTCGAGCTGCGCCCGGTGCTGCTCGCCGACGCCGCCACGAACCAGTCGATCGACCCGAGCGAGAGCCCTGCGCCGACCGACGGTGCCGAGCAGGAGCTCGAATCGACTCCGACGGTCGAACCGACCGACGCGAGCGACCCCAACTGGGTGACGCCCGCGCTGCAGGACGAGTTCGACACCTTCGACTGCGCCACGCTCGATGAGGGCGACGCCAACGTCGCGCCCGCCGACGAACCCCTCGTGACCTGCGACAGCTCGCGCACGATCAAGTACCTGCTCGGCCCGGTCGAGGTCGGCGGCGAGGACATCGTCGACGCGACCAACGGCATGGTGCAGACGCAGACGGGTGCCACGACCGGCCAGTGGGCGGTCAACATCGTCTTCAACGAGCGCGGCACCGAGCAGTTCGCCGAGGTCAGCCAGCGGCTCTTCGCGCTGAACGGCCAGACTCCGCGCGACCAGTTCGCGTTCGTGCTCGACGGCGCGGTCCTGTCCGCGCCGCAGATGAACGGCGTCATCACCGACGGCCGTCCTCAGGTCACCGGCAGCTTCACGCAGGAGTCCTCGAAGGCCCTGGCCGACCAGCTGAAGTTCGGTGCGCTGCCGATCAGCTTCGAGGTCCAGTCATCCGACACCATCTCGGCGACGCTCGGCACCTCGCAGCTCCAGGCCGGCCTCATCGCCGGCATCATCGGCCTGATCCTCGTCGTGATCTACACGCTGTTCCAATACCGAGCGCTCGGCTCGGTCACCATCGCGTCGCTCGTGATCGTCGGCATCGTCACGTACCTCACGATCACGATCCTGTCCTGGCGCGAGGGCTACCGGCTCTCGCTCGCGGGCATCGCGGGCCTCATCGTCGCGATCGGCTTCACGGCCGACTCGTTCATCGTCTACTTCGAGCGCGTGCGAGACGAGCTGCGCGACGGCCGACCGCTCGTCGGAGCCGTCGAAGCGGGCTGGAAGCGCGCGCTGCGCACGATCCTCTCCTCGAAGGGCATGAACCTCCTCGCGGCGATCGTCCTGTTCATCCTGGCGGTCGGCAGCGTGCGAGGCTTCGCCTTCACGCTCGGTCTGACCACGGTGATCGACGTCATCGTCGTCATCCTGTTCACCCACCCGATGCTGCAGCTGCTCGCACAGACGCGGTTCTTCTCCAGCGGCCACTCCTGGTCGGGCCTCGACCCGCAGGCGCTCGGCGCCGTGTACCGGGGCCGCGCCGAGTTCCGCAAGCCCGTCGCGGTCCCGGCGAAGAAGGCCGCATCCAGCTCGCGCGAGGCGCAGAAGCGCCAGACCATCGCGGAGCGCAAGGCAGCACAGGTCGACGCCACCGTCGGCGCCGGCGAAGGCAAGGAGTCCTGATGGCCAACCGACTCACCACGTTCGGCAACGACCTCTACACGGGCAAGCGCTCGTTCAACTTCGTCGGCGGCCGCAGGAAGTGGTACGCGATCGCGGCGGTGCTGATCATCCTGTCGGTGCTCATCCCCGTCGTCCGCGGCTTCAACTTCGGCATCGAGTTCCGCGGCGGCTCGCAGTTCGTGATCACCGGCGCGCAGACCGCCGAGCAGCAGCCGGCGATCGACGCGGTCAACGAGGTCGCCCCCGGGGCGGCACCGCGCGTCACGATCGTCGGTGACGACGGCGTGCGCGTCCAGACCGAGCAGCTCGAGCAGGCCGAGGCGCGGGAGCTCACGAGCGCCCTCGCGGAGGCGTACGGCGTCGACGAGTCCGAGGTCACGTCGTCCTTCGTCGGTGCGAGCTGGGGTGCGGATGTGACGCGGCAGGCGATCCTGGGCCTGCTCGCGTTCCTCCTGCTCGCCGCCATCGTGATGGCCCTGTACTTCCGGACCTGGAAGATGTCGGTCGCGGCGATTCTGTCGCTGCTCGGCGACCTCATCGTGACCGCGGGCATCTACGCCGCGGTCGGGTTCGAGATCACGCCCGCCGCGATGATCGGTATCCTCACGATCCTCAGCTACTCGCTCTACGACACCGTCGTGGTGTTCGACAAGATCCGCGAGAACACGGCAGAGGATGCCGGACCGGAGGCGAGGCGGACGTTCGCCGAGTCCGTCAACCTCGCCGTAAACCAGACCCTCGTGCGGTCGATCAACACGAGCATCGTGGCGGCGCTGCCCGTCGCCGCGATCCTGTTCATCGGCGCCGGCGTGCTGGGAGCCGACACGCTCCGCGACATCTCGCTCGCACTGCTCATCGGCATCATCGTCGGCACGTGGTCCACCGTCTTCATCGCGGCGCCGCTCTACTCGCAGCTGCGCGAGGGTGAGCCCGAGATCAAGCGCCACGACCAGAAGGTGCTCAAGGAACGCGAGCGCGCCGGTGGGTCGAACGGGTCCGAGATCGAGGCGGTTCCCGTCGCCTGAGCGCCGTGCCCCGACCTCGGTGGCACGCGCCCGGCTCGGGAGCGGTGATAATTGAGGTCTGGAGGTGCGGCGATGACGGAGACCGGAGTCAACTCGACGGCGTCGTTGCGCCGTCTCGTGCCCCGGATCTTCTCGAAGGCCCTGCCGACCGGTGCGGTCGACACCGTCATGCGAACGGTGCGGATGCACCATCCGAAGGCCGACCTCTCGGTCATCGAACGCGCCTACACGGTCGCCGAGCGCGCCCATGAGGGGCAGAAGCGTCGCAGCGGCGAGCCGTACATCACGCACCCGATCGCGGTCGCCCAGATCCTCGCCGACCTCGGCATCGGCTCGAAGGCGGTCGCCGCGGCACTGCTGCACGACACCGTCGAAGACACGGCCTACACGCTCGACCAGCTCCGTGCCGACTTCGGCGATGAGATCGCGATGCTGGTCGACGGGGTCACCAAGCTCGACAAGGTCAAGTACGGCGACTCCACGCAGGCCGAGACCGTCCGCAAGATGATCGTCGCGATGTCGAAAGACATCCGCGTGCTCATCATCAAGCTGGCCGACCGGTTGCACAACGCCCGCACGTGGGGCTTCGTGCCCGCCGACTCCGCGGCGCGCAAGGCGACCGAGACGCTCGAGATCTACGCTCCGCTCGCGCATCGCCTCGGCATCCAGACCATCAAGTGGGAGCTCGAGGACCTCTCGTTCGCGGTGCTCTACCCGAAGCTCTACGCCGAGATCGAGAGCCTCGTGAAGGGCCGGACGCCGCAGCGCGAGGAGTACGTCCAGTCGGTGATCGACATGGTCTCGGAAGACCTCAAGGCCGCGCGGATCCGCGGCAAGGTCGTCGGCCGGCCCAAGCAGTACTACTCGATCTACCAGAAGATGATCGTGCGCGGTCGCGACTTCGACGAGATCTACGACCTCGTCGGAATCCGCGTTCTCGTCAACACCGTCCGCGATTGCTACGCCATCCTCGGCTCGATCCACGCCCGCTGGACCCCGCTGCCCGGCCGGTTCAAGGACTACATCGCGACGCCGAAGTTCAACCTCTACCAGTCGCTGCACACGACGGTGATCGGCCCGAAGGGCCGGCCGGTCGAGATCCAGATCCGCACGCACGACATGCACCAGCGCGCCGAGTACGGCGTCGCCGCGCACTGGAAGTACAAGGAGCGGATGGCGGGTGGCCGCGCCGACGCCGCGAGCTCGCGCGACGAGGCCGACATGGCCTGGCTCGCGCACATCTCCGACTGGCAGGCCGAGACGGCCGACCCGGGGGAGTTCCTCGACTCCCTCCGGTTCGAGATCGGGGCCAAGGAGGTCTACGTCTTCACGCCGAAGGGGCGGGTCATCGGCCTGCCCGCCGGCGCGACGCCGGTCGACTTCGCCTACGCCGTCCACACCGAGGTCGGCCACCGCACGATGGGCGCGAAGGTCAACGGCCGCCTCGTGCCCCTCGAGAGCGTGCTCAACAGTGGCGACGTCGTCGAGGTGTTCACGTCGAAGAACCCCGACTCCGGCCCGAGCAAGGACTGGCTGAATTTCGTCAAGAGCCCCCGCGCGCGGAGCAAGATCCGCCAGTGGTTCACCAAGGAGCGCCGCGACGAGGCCATCGAGCACGGGCGTGACGCGATCGCACGCGCCATGCGCAAGCAGAACCTGCCGCTGCAGAAGCTCATGAGCCAGGAGTCGTTCGCCGAGGTCGCCGCGCAGCTTCGCTACGACGACGTCTCCGCGCTCTACGCGGCGGTCGGCGAGGGGCACGTCTCGACGCAGTCGGTCATCGAGAAGGTCGTCGCCCTCGTCCGCGACGTCGACGACGTCGACGAGCCCGACCTGCCGATCCCCGTGCGCACGAGGCCGCTGCCGCGGCACAGCGACTCGGGCGTGCTCGTCCGCGGGGCGCCCGACATCCTCGTCAAGCTCGCACGCTGCTGCACGCCGGTGCCCGGCGACCAGATCGTCGGCTTCATCACGCGCGGTTCGGGCGTCTCGGTCCACCAGTCGTCGTGCCACAACGTGCAGGCGCTCCTGCGTGAGCCCGAGCGGATGATCGACGTCGAGTGGGCGCCGAGCTCGAAGAGCGTGTTCCTCGTGCAGATCCAGATCGAGGCGCTCGACCGGGCCGGCCTGCTCTCCGACGTCACGCGCGTGCTGTCGGAGCACCACGTCAACATCCTGTCGGCGAACGTGTCCACCGGGACCGACCGCCTCGCGCTCAGCCGGTTCGTCTTCGAGATGGGCGACACGACCCACCTCGACCGCGTCCTCAACGCGGTGCGGCGGATCGACGCCGTCTACGACGTCTACCGCGTCAGCGACGGCTGAGCCCCGACCGCTCGCGAGGCGGTTCGACGCCGCGCGGCGGCGACCGCCCGGATCAGGTCGGCACGCCTGCCTCGGCCGCTCCCGTCGCCACGGCGTCGGCGAGCCGGCGAAGCGCGAGCGCCTTGTGCGGCAGTCGGTGCGCAGCGCGGATCCGGTCGTGCACGCGGTCGGCCGCCCGCGGTGCGATCGCGATGAGCGCGCGCACGGCGTCGATCATCGACCCGTCGTCGGCCGTCGCGTCGCGCAGGAGGTCGAACGCCGTGCGTTCGATGCTCGTGCAGCGGATGCCGCCGACCTCGACGATGTCGGCGTCGGCGATGACGACCTCGCGCACGATCAGGGTCGGATCGGTGCGCGCCGCGACCCGCTCATCATGGGGCACGCAGCACTCGGTGACCGACGGCGGCACGGGCACGGCGCCGTGCACCCATGCGGCCGATCGTCGCTCGACGATCAGCGGCGCCGGCAGCCGGCGCGCGACCGCGGCCGCCCGGAGCGAGGGGAGGTCCGGCTCGTCCACCGGGCACCATCCGGTGCCGACGAGGACGAGCTCGCCATCGAGTCGAGCCGCGCAGAGCTCGGCGAGCGGGAGGTCGTCGGTGCCGAGCACCGCGGGAAGCCTGGCCATCCGCCCATGCTGCGGGATCCGGCGTCGCTCTGCGCCGCGGGGCGCGCTCCTGTGGAGAACCGTCGGCCGACGGGCGCGGTGCAGGACGGGCGGAGACCCGGCGATCAGCCGCCGACGGCCTTGAGCCACGCACGCCGGGCGTCGAGCGCCTCGCGCGCGGCGGCGATGGCCTTCGCGTCGCCCGCCGCCTCGGCGTCGGCGAGCTCGGACTCGAGCTTGGCGATCGCGTCGTGCAGCTGGCCGAGCATGCCCTCGGAGCGGGCCTTCTTCTCGGGGTCCTCGCGCTCCCAGCGCTCGTCCTCGAGCGCCCGGACGTGGTTCTCGACCTTGCGGAGGCGGTCCTCCACCGGGCGGACCTGGTCGCGCGGCACGCGACCGATGTCGTCCCACCGCCGCTGGATGCCGTTGAGGGCGCTGCGCGCGGCGCGCGCATCCTTCGAGGTCAGCAGCGTGTCGGCCTCGTCGAGGAGCGCGAGCTTCTCGGTGAGGTTCGCGCGGTACTCCTCGTCGTCCTTCGCGTCGACCTCGGCCTTGGCCTGGAAGAGCACGTCGCCCGCGGCCTTGAACTTCGCCCACAACGCATCGTCGACCTTCTTGCCGGCACGACCGGCCTGCTTCCACTCGTCGAGGAGCGACCGGTACTCGGCGACGCCGTCTGCCCCGCGCGGAGCGAGGGCCTCGGCGCGCTCGATGAGTCGCTGCTTGCGCTGGCGCACGTCGCGGTGCGCGGCGTCGAGCTCGGCGAAGAACGCCTTGCGGTGCTGCTCGATGGTCGAACGTGCCGCCCGGAACCGCTTCCAGAGCTCGTTCGCCTCGCCCTTGGGCAGGCGGGGGCCGTCCTGCTGGTGCTTCTGCCACTGGGCGAACAGGGCGTCGAGCTCGGCGCTGGTCTGCTTCCACTGCGTCTTCGCCGGGTCCTGGGCGGCGAGGGCCTCGGCCTGCTCGACGATCTGCGTGCGCTCGGCGACCGCCTCCTGGACGGCGGCCTTGGCCTCGGCCTGCTGCTGCGCCGTGAGCTCCTGCGTGGTGCCCGAGAGCGCGTCGAGGCGTCGCGTGAGCGACTCGAGGTCGCCGACCGCGTGGGCGTTCGCGACGCTCTCCTGGAGGGTGGCGACGGCCTTCGCGACATCCGCTGCGGGGGCGCCGCGACGCACGCGCTGCTCGAGCAGCCCGACCGCGCCGGCGAGGTCGGCGTACTTGCGCTCGAAGTACGCCAGCGCCTCCTCCGGCGTGGCGTCGGGGTACTGCCCGACCTCGCGCTCGCCCTCGCTGGTCCGCACGAAGACGGTGCCCGTCTCGTCGACGCGGCCCCACGGTTGCTGTGCTGAATCGGTCACTGACTCGCCCTGTCGTTCGTCGGATGCCGCGTGCGCGGCGGATGACGGCATCAAGCCTATTGCACCCCCGGAAGCGCCGTCCGCCCGGTCGCGGCCGCCGCGTCGGCCCCGCCGCCGGTCCGGGGGAGGCGCCTCACTCGAGCGTGAAGCCGGTGATGCTCACGGGCACCGCGGGCGCCCCATCGGTCGACCCGTCGGCCGTGCCGAGGCCGGTGACGTCGGTGCGGAGCGCGTCGAGCCCGGAGGTGACGCGACCGATGACCGTGTACCCGCCCGCGGCGTCGGCCGGCAGCGTCGTGTCCTCGTACACGATGAAGAACTGGCTGCCCTGGCTCTCGGCGTTGCCGGACTGGCGCGCCATCGCGATCGTGCCGGCGGGGTAGACCCCGTCCTCCGGCGCGTTCTCGATCGGGCCGTAGCTGTAGCCGGGCCCGCCCGAGCCGTCGCCGTTCGGGTCGCCGCACTGGAGCACGAAGATGCCCTCGGTCGTGAGGCGGTGGCAGGTGAGGCCGTCGTAGAAGCCCTGCTCGACGAGGCTGATCGTGCTGGAGACCGCCTGCGGCGCGGCGGCGCCGTCGAGCTCGACGGAGAGCGGGACCTCGTTCAGCGCGAGCGCGCCGGCCCAAGTGCGATCCTCGGCGAGGTCGGCGGAGGGCACGGGCGCAGCGGTCGCGGTCGGCGTCGGGGTCGGCGTGGCCTCGGCCTCGGGGGTGCCCGGCCCGCCGCTGAAGTAGAGCAGCTGGGCGCCCGTCGCGAGCGCGAGCACGACGACCAGGGCGATCCCGGCGATGACGTTGTCGCGCGTCCGACGGCGCACCGACCGACGGTGCACCTCCTGACGTGCCTGGTAGGTGCGGAGGCGCGCACGCTCTTCGCGCGCCTGACGGTCGTTCGCTGCCACGCTGCTCCTTCGGGGATCCTGCGGGGAGACTCTACGGGTCCGCGACCCCGGCGTGCCAATCCCACCGCCGCGCGCCGCCGGCGGTGTCGGATGCCGCGGCTACGCTGGTCGGCATGGTGGATTCGGCTCCGGGGCTGCGTTCCGGCGCGACCCCGCTCGCAGTGCGCATGCGCCCACGCAGCCTCGACGAGGTGGCCGGCCAGAAGCACCTCCTCACGCCCGGATCCCCGCTCGTGGCCCTCGCCGCCGATCGCACGGGCGAGTCCGGCGCCGTCTCCGTGATCCTCTGGGGGCCGCCCGGCACCGGCAAGACCACGCTCGCGCAGGCGATCGCCCGTTCGTCGGGCCGCAAGTTCGTCGAGCTGTCCGCCGTGACGGCCGGCGTCCGCGACGTGCGCCAGGTCATGGAGGAGGCCCGCGCCAACCGCGACCTGTACGGGGTCTCGACCGTGCTCTTCCTCGACGAGATCCACCGGTTCACCAAGGCGCAGCAGGATGCGCTGCTGCCCGGCGTCGAGAACGGGTGGGTGATCCTCGTCGCCGCGACGACCGAGAACCCGTCGTTCTCGGTGATCTCGCCGCTCCTCTCGCGGTCGCTGCTGCTCACCCTCGAGACGCTCGACGACGACGACCTGGGCATGCTCGTCGATCGCGCCGTCGCCGACCCGCGCGGGCTGGGCGGCGGGGTCGAGCTCGCGTCCGAGGCGCGCGCCGCGATCGTCCGCCTCGCCTCGGGCGACGCGCGGCGGGCGCTCACGGCCCTCGAGGCGGCATCCGTCTCGGCAGTGAGCGAGGCGTCGGCGTCGGCCGGCCCCGCCGAGGGCGACGAGGCGGAAGCCGCGGCATCCGACGAGGGCGGCGAGGCGGCAGCGCCGTCGCGGCCGCTCATCACGCCCGAGGTCGTGGCGCGCGCCGTCGACCGCGCGCTGCTGCGCTACGACCGCGCCGGCGACGAGCACTACGACGTCATCTCGGCGTTCATCAAGTCGGTCAGGGGCAGCGACGTCGACGCGGCCCTGCACTACCTCGCGCGAATGATCGAGGCGGGGGAGGATCCGCGCTTCATCGCGCGGCGCATCATCGTGCTCGCCTCGGAGGACATCGGGATGGCCGATCCGACCGCGCTCGGCGTCGCGGTCGCGGCCGCCGACGCGGTGCAGTACATCGGCATGCCCGAGGGCCGGATCCCGCTCGCCCAGGCGGTCGTGCACCTCGCCACCGCGCCGAAGTCGAACGCGGCATACCTCGGCATCGACGCGGCGATCGCCGACGTGCGGGCGGGCACGGCGGGCCGCGTGCCCAAGCACCTCCGCGACGCCCATTACCCGGGGGCCAAGCGCCTCGGGCACGGCAAGGGGTACGTCTATCCGCACGACGATCCGATCGGCGTCGTTTCCCAGCAGTACCTGCCCGACCCGCTGCGCGGTGCGGTCTACTACACGCCGACCGAGCACGGCAACGAGCGCGAGGTGTCCGCCCGGCTCGCCAAGCTGCGGCGCATCGTGCGCGGCGAAACCCGTTCGTGATACGATTTCCGCTGGCCTGAAGCCAGATTCTCGAGCGCGGCTGCGAGAGAGTCATCGGCGAATGGGTGCGATCTGTAGCCGATCGGCCCTTGGCGAATCCCTCTGACACAGACTTCCGGCGCACGATCGCGCCGTGGGTTCATCTGAGATTCTTCCGAAAGGACATTCGTGTCGAACCAGTCACGTAGCAAGACGCGCCTCTCCCGCGCGCTCGGCATCGCCCTCACCCCGAAGGCCGCCAAGTACATGGAGAAGCGCCCGTACGCCCCCGGCGAGCACGGTCGCACCAAGCGCAAGCAGGACTCCGACTACGCGGTGCGTCTCCGCGAGAAGCAGCGCCTGCGGGCCCAGTACGGCATCCGCGAGAAGCAGCTCCGCATCGCGTTCAACGAGGCCCGCCGCACCGACGGCCTGACCGGTGAGAACCTGGTCGAGCTGCTCGAGATGCGCCTCGACGCGCTCGTGCTCCGCGCCGGCTTCGCCCGCACGATCACGCAGGCTCGCCAGTTCGTCGTGCACCGCCACATCATCGTCGACGGCAAGATCGTCGACCGTCCCTCGTTCCGCGTGAAGCCGGGCCAGGTCATCGGCGTCAAGCAGCGCTCCGAGGGCACCGAGCCCTTCCAGGTCGCGGCGGCCGGCGGACACGTCGACGTGCTCCCGAAGACCCCGGGCTACCTCGAGGTCGAGCTCGACAAGCTCCAGGCGAAGCTCGTGCGTCGCCCGAAGCGCGCCGAGGTGCCCGTCACGTGTGACGTGCAGCTCGTCGTCGAGTACTACGCCGCCCGCTAGTCGGACGGTTCACGAACGGGGTCGCGGTTCGCCGCGGCCCCGTTCGTCGTCCCGGCGCGCAGCACGATCGACGCCCTAGACTGAGAGGACGCGTGCGCACCGCACGCCCCAGGGCCCGACCCCTCGAGGAGTGACACGTGAAGAGCATCCTGTGGTTCACCGTCGGCGTCGCGGCAGGCTTCGCCGTCGCGCACCAGGTCAACCGCACCGCGCAGGGCCGCGAGTTCTTCGCCGGCCTCGACGCGAAGGCGCGGGCCTTCGGCCGCGCCGTCGCCGAGGGGTACCACGCCCGCGAGGCCGAGCTCCGCGCCGCCGAGGTGCACGCCGCCGAAGGCCAGTAGCCCCTCACGCCACCTCCCTCCCGCGACCCGCGGGCGCTCCACCCATCCCAGGAACCAGAACGGAACCATGCAGACTGCCGAGATCCGCCAGCGCTGGCTGGACTTCTTCGCCACGCGCGGCCACACGGTCGTGCCGTCGGCCTCGCTCGTGTCGGACGACCCGTCGCTGCTGTTCACCGTCGCCGGCATGGTGCCGTTCGTGCCGTACCTGACCGGCGTGGTGCCGGCGCCGTACGCCCGCGCGACGAGCGTGCAGAAGTGCATCCGCACGAACGACATCGAGGAGGTCGGCAAGACCCCCCGGCACGGCACGTTCTTCCAGATGAACGGCAACTTCTCGTTCGGTGACTACTTCAAGGAAGGCGCCATCTCGTTCGCCTGGGAGCTGCTGACCGCGGCGGAGGCCGACGGCGGGTACGGGTTCGACCCGAGCGATCTCTGGGTGACCGTCTACGAGGACGACGACGAGGCCCGTGAAATCTGGAAGCGGGTCGCCGGGCTCCCCGACGAGCGCATCCAGGGCCTCGGCAAGGACACCAACTACTGGCACACGGGCCAGCCCGGACCGGCGGGTCCGTGCTCCGAGATCTTCTTCGACCGCGGACCCGAGTACGGCATCGACGGCGGCCCCGCGACCGACGACGACCGCTACGTCGAGATCTGGAACCTCGTCTTCATGCAGTACCTCATCGCCGACGTGAAGTCGAAGACCGACTTCACGATCGTCCGCGAGCTGCCGAAGAAGAACATCGACACCGGCATGGGCCTGGAGCGCGTCGCCTTCATCAAGCAGGGCGTCGACAACATGTACGAGATCGACCAGGTCCGTCCCGTCCTCGACCGCGCCGCCGAGCTGTCCGGCCGTCGGTACGGCGCCGACCACGAGGACGACGTGCGCATGCGCGTCATCGCCGACCACATCCGCTCCTCGCTCATGCTCATGAGCGACGGCGTGACACCGTCGAACGAGGGTCGCGGCTACATCCTGCGTCGCCTGCTACGTCGCAGCATCCGCGCGATGCGCCTGCTCGGCGTCGAGGGCCCGACGTTCCACGAGCTGTTCGCGGCATCCCGCGACGCGATGAAGGCCGCCTATCCCGAGGTCGCGACGGACTACGCGAAGATCGAGCAGCTCGCCGTCGGCGAGGAGGCGGCGTTCCTTCGCACCCTCAGCGCGGGCACCTCGATCCTCGACACGGCGGTCGCGAAGACCAAGGAGTCGGGTGCCGAGCGGCTCGCGGGCGACACCGCGTTCCTGCTGCACGACACGTACGGGTTCCCGATCGAGCTCACGCTCGAGATGGCCGAGGAGGCCGGCCTCGCGGTCGACCGCCAGGCGTTCGACACGCTCATGGCCGACCAGCGCTCGCGCGCGAAGGCCGACGCGAAGTCGAAGAAGAAGGTGCTGGCCGACCTGTCGGTCTACAGCGACTTCCGCGCGAAGGGCGAGACGGTCTTCACGGGGTACGTCGACCTCGCGACCGACTCGACGGTGCTCGGCATCCTGGTCGACGGTCGTCCCGCCCAGCAGGCGACCGCCGGCCAGACCGCCGAGGTCATCCTCGCCGAGACCTCGCTGTACGCCGAGTCCGGCGGCCAGGCGCCCGACCAGGGCCGCATCGTGGGCGACGGCTTCGAGCTCGAGGTGCTCGACGTCCAGAAGCCCGTCAAGGGACTGATCAGCCACACGGTGAGGGTGTCCGCCGGCGAGGTCGGCGTGGGCGTGCCCGCGACGACGCTCGTCGACGAGGACTACCGGCGCGGCGCGACGCAGGCCCACTCGGGCACGCACCTCGTGCACGCGGCACTGCGACAGGTGCTCGGACCCACCGCGCACCAGTCGGGCTCGTACAACAAGGCCGGCTACCTCCGCCTCGACTACGGATGGAACCAGTCCCTCTCGGCCGAGACGCGCAGTGAGATCGAGGAGATCGCCAACGGCGCGGTGCGCGAGAACCTCGAGGTCGTCACGCGCGAGATGCCCATCGACGAGGCCAAGGCGCTCGGCGCGATGGCACTGTTCGGCGAGAAGTACGGTGACTTCGTGCGCGTCGTCGACATCGGCGGCCCGTGGTCGCGCGAGCTCTGCGCGGGCACGCACGTGGCGCGCAGCGCCGAGGTCGGCATGATCAACATCATCGGCGAGTCCTCGGTCGGCGCCTCGAACCGCCGTGTCGAATCGCTCGTCGGCCAGGACGCGTTCCGCCGCTTCGCGGCCGAGCGCACCCTGGTCCAGGAGCTCACCTCGACGCTCAAGACCCGGCCCGAGTCGCTCGTCGACCGCGTCGGCGAACTCGTCGCGAGCCTGAAGGCGGCCGAGAAGAAGATCCAGGCGTACGAGGCGAAGGCGCTGAGCAATCGCGTGCCCGACCTCGCGGCCACGGCCGAGCGCGTCGGCGACCTGCTCGTCGTACTCGAGTCGGTCGGACGGCTCAGGTCGGGCGACGAGCTGCGCTCCCTCGCGACCGCCGTGCGGGCGAAGCTCGGCGACGCGGCATCCGTCGTCGCCCTCGTCGGCGAGGTCGGCGGCAAGCCGCTCGCGATCGCCGCGACCTCGCCCGCCGCGCGCGATGCCGGGGCGAACGCCGGCGCCATCGCGAAGGCCATGGCCGCCGCCCTCGGCGGCGGAGGCGGCGGCAAGCCCGACCTCGCCCAGGGCGGCGGCAACGACCCGACCGCGATCCCCGCGGCGCTCGCCGCGGCGCGGGCGGCGATCGCGCGGTGACCGTGCGACCCGGTGCCCGGCTCGGCATCGACGTCGGCCGGGCCCGCATCGGCGTGGCGCGCTGCGATCCGTCGGTGATCCTCGCGGTGCCGGTGGAGACCGTGCCCCGCAGCACCGAGGGCGAGGATGGCGACGTCCGGCGCATCCTCGAGATCGCGGCCGAGCACGACGCGATCGAGCTCGTCGTCGGCAACCCGCTCTCGCTGTCGGGGCAGGCGACCGCGTCCACGGCCGACGCGATCGCCTTCGCGGAGCGGCTCGCGAGCGCCGGGGCGCACGTGCGGCTCGTCGACGAACGGATGTCGACCGTGAGCGCCCAACAGGCGCTCCGCGCGGCCGGGAAATCGTCCAAGAAGCAGCGTCCCATCATCGACCAAGCTGCAGCCGTTATCATTCTGCAACATGCCATCGATGCCGAACGGGCATCGGGAACCGCCCCCGGACGAACGATCCGCCCCGACGAAGGGCTCTGACCCAGTGACCCAGCTCCCCCCAGAGCATCGCCGCGGCTCCGGCCAGCCGTACGAGCCCGAGACCCCCGCCGCGTCGCGGGCGCCTCGGAGCCGACGGGAGCTGCGCGAGTACGAGCAGCGGCAGGAGGCCGAGGCCGAGCGGCGGCGCATCGCGGAGGCGGAGGAGCGCCGCGCCGAGGAGGAGTGGCGCGCCCAGCAGGAGTGGAAAGCGGAGCAGGAACGCCGCGCCGAGCAGGAGTGGAAGGCCGAGCAGGAGCGCCGCGCCGAGCTGGAATGGCGCGCGCGCGAGGCGCAGCGGGCCGAGCAGGAGCGGCAGGCCGAGCTGGAGTGGCGCGCTCAGGAGGCCCAGCGCGTCGCGCGGGAATCCCGCCGCAGCGACGACGAGCGGAGAGCGCAGACGGCGATCGCCCACGGGGAGGAGCGCGTCCGGTCAGGCGCCGCGCGTCCCGTCCAGGCCGTGGCCGACCCCGACGCGCCCGAGCCCGACCTCCTCTTCCCGTGGGACGACGACCCCGCACCCCGTCCGTCGCGTGCGGACCGACGCGCCGCAGCCTCCGTCGACCTCGACGAGCACGAGACCGAGCCGCGCCGGCGGAAGGGCCGCGGTGCGATCGGCTGCCTCGTCGCCCTGGTCGTGCTGGTGGCCGTGGCGGCGGGCGCCTGGTTCCTCTTCCTGCAGGCGCCGGTCACCGCGTTCCTCGAGCGGTTCGAGCCGGCGGCGGACTACTCGGGCTCGGGCTCGGGCGAGGTCGTGTTCATGATCAACGAGGGCGACGGCGGCGAGACCATCGCGGCCAACCTCGAGGAGGAGGGCGTGGTCGCCTCCGCCGAGGCGTTCGTCGAGGAGGTCACCAGCCGGTCGTCGACGCCGACGTTCTACCCCGGCGCGTACCGGCTGGCGAGCGAGATGAGCGCGAAGTCGGCGCTCGACGCCCTGCTCGACCCCGCCAACAAGCTCGAGAACACCTTCGTCATCCAGGAGGGACTGTGGGCGCGCGACGCGCTCGCCGCCGCCTCCGCCGCGACGGGCATCCCGGTCGAGGAACTGCAGGCGGCCGCCGCCGACCCGCAGGCGCTCGGCCTGCCCGAGCAGGCGACCTCCGTCGAGGGCTTCCTGTTCCCGGCGACCTACACGTTCCCGCCCGACGTGACCGCCGACCAGGTGGTGAAGACCCTCGTGGACCGCACGTTCCAGGCGCTCGACGAGGCCGGGGTGCCGGTCGAGCAGCGGTGGGAGACGATCGTGGTCGCCTCGCTCATCGAACGCGAGGCGGGCTCGGCCGACGACTCGTACAAGGTCTCGCGGGTCATCCGGAACCGCCTCGACCCGGCGCAGTTCGAGAGCGGGCTGCTGCAGTTCGACTCGACCGTGCACTACGGCATCGGCGACGACTCGACGGTCGAGACCTCCGACGCCGAGCGCGCCGACCCCGCGAACCCGTACAACACGTACGTGCACCCCGGCCTGCCGCCGGGGCCCATCGGCAACCCGGGCGATGTCGCGATCGACGCGGCGCTCAACCCCGCCGACGGCCCCTGGCTGTACTTCGTGACGGTGAACCTCGAGACCGGCGAGACGGTGTTCTCGGCGACGCTCGCCGAGCACGAGGCCGCCGTCCAGCAGTTCCTGCAGTACCTGGAGGACAACGGGTAGATGAGCGAGCAGTCGTCGGATGTCACCGTCCCGCCGTCGATCGCGGCGGGCGGGCCGCGCAGGCTCGCCGTGCTGGGCTCGCCGATCGCGCACTCGAAGAGCCCCGCGCTGCACCGCGCGGCCTACGATCGGCTGGGACTGGCCGACTGGACGTACGAGCGCGCCGAGGTCGGCGAGGGCGGCCTCGCCGCGTTCCTCGACGGGCTCGGCCCCGAGTGGCGCGGCCTCTCGCTGACGATGCCGCTGAAGCCCGAGGCGCTCGCGATCGCCGACGACGTCGAGCGGCTCGCCGAGCGCGCGGGCGCGGTGAACACGCTGCTGCTCGGCGACGACGGCCGCCGGTTGGGCTTCAACACCGACATCGGCGGGATCGTCCGGGCCCTGGCCGACTCGGGGGTGGCCGCGATCCGGCACGGCGTCCTGGTCGGAGGCGGGGCGACCGCGGCGTCCGCCCTGATCGCGATGGCGGAGCTCGGCGCCGTGAGCGTCGAGGTGTGCGTACGAGACGCGAGCCGCGCGGCATCCGTCGTCGAACTCGGGTACGCGATGGGCCTCGTCGTCGAGGTGCGCCCGATCGCACGGCTCGCCGAGGCGGAGCCGGCCGATCTCGTCATCAGCACGGTGCCCGGCGGCACCGACCTCGGCATTGCGCCCTCCGACGAGCTCGTCGCCGCGCCGCTCTTGGACGTCGCGTACGCCCCGTGGCCGACGGCGCTCGCGGCCGCGTGGTCGGAGCGCGGCGGGCGCGTCGCGCACGGGCTCGACATGCTCGTGCACCAGGCGCTGCTGCAGGTGCGCATCTTCGTGGGCGGCGATCCGCTCGCCGAACTGCCCGACGAGGCGGCCGTGCTCGACGTCATGCGTCGGAGCGTCTGACCCCGCTGTGGGAGGATGGTGGGCATGCTCCGTTGGCTCACCGCCGGTGAATCGCACGGCCCCGAGCTGGTCGCGATCCTCGAGGGACTTCCCGCCGGCATCCCCGTCACGCTCGACGACATCCGCGCCGATCTCGCGCGCCGCAAGCTCGGCTACGGGCGCGGCGCGCGCATGAAGTTCGAGCAGGACGAGCTCGCGATCTCGGGCGGCGTGCGGCACGGCCTGACGCTCGGCGGCCCCGTCGCGCTGCGCGTCGGCAACACCGAGTGGCCGAAGTGGGAGCAGGTCATGAGCCCCGACCCGGTCGACCCGGCGACGCTCGGGAAGGGCCGCGGCGCACCGCTGACCCGCCCGCGTCCCGGTCACGCCGACCTCGTGGGCATGCAGAAGTACGGCTTCGACGAGGCCCGGCCGGTGCTCGAGCGAGCCAGCGCCCGCGAGACCGCCGCGCGCGTCGCGCTCGGCGCGGTCGCGCGCGCGTTCCTCGGCGAGCTCGGCATCCGGCTCGTCTCGCACACGGTCGCGATCGGCCCGGTGCGCGTGCCCGAGGGCAGCGTGCTGCCGATGCCGTCCGACGTCGACGCGCTCGACGCCGATCCGCTGCGCTGCTTCGACCCCGAGACGAGCGCCCGGATGGTCGCCGAGGTCGACGCCGCCCACAAGGACGGCGACACGCTCGGCGGCGTCGTCGAGGTGCTCGCGTACGGCCTGCCGCCGGGCCTCGGCTCGCACGTGCACTGGGACCGCCGCCTCGACGCGCAGCTCGCCGCCGCGCTCATGGGCATCCAGGCGATCAAGGGCGTCGAGGTCGGCGACGGCTTCCTCACGACGACGCGCCGCGGTTCGGCCGCGCACGACGAGCTGCACCTCGCCGACGGCCGCATCGTGCGCGCGAGCGACCGCGCCGGCGGCACCGAGGGCGGCATGTCGACCGGCACGGTGCTGCGCGTCCGCGCCGGCATGAAGCCGATCGCGACGGTGCCGCACGCCCTGCCGACGGTCGACGTCGCCACGGGCGAGCCGGCGCCCGCCCACCACCAGCGTTCCGACGTCTGCGCGGTCCCGGCCGCGGGCGTCGTCGCCGAGGCGATGGTCGCGCTCACGCTCGCGAACTCGGTGCTCGAGAAGTTCGGCGGCGACTCGGTCGCCGAGACGCGACGCAACCTCGAGAGCTACCTCGCGGCCATCCCCGACGCGCTCGCGAGCGAGGTCGCGGCGCCCGACGCGATCCGTGCCTGACGCGCCGCAGCCCGGCCCGCCGCCCGCAGCGCCGGGTCCGGGTTCGGGTCGGACCGTGCCGCTGCCGATCGTGCTGGTCGGCCCCATGGGGGCCGGCAAGTCGCGCGTGGGCGCCCGGCTGGCGAGCTCGCTCGGCGTGCCCTTCGTCGACACCGACCAGCGGATCGTCGAACGGCACGGCCCGATCGAGGAGATCTTCGCCCGCGAGGGCGAGGCGCACTTCCGCGTGATCGAGCGCGAGGTCGTGGCCGAGGCGCTCCGCGAGCAGGCCGTCGTCTCCCTCGGGGGCGGCGCCGTGCTCGACGCCGACACGCGCGCCGACCTCGCCGCCGTCGCCACCGTGTGGCTGCAGGTGTCGGCCGAGGCGGTCGCGCCGCGACTGGCGGGCGGCACGCGCCCGCTCATCGCCGACGGCGGCCTCGACCGCTGGATCCGCATCCGCGACGAACGGCGACCGCTCTACGAGCAGGTCGCCGGGCTCGTCATCGACACCTCGCGCCGCTCGGTCGCGAGGATCGTCGCCGAGATCACCGAGTGGGCTGGAGCACGCGCATGACCGACGAGGCCACCACCATCCCCGTCGGAGGCGACCCGGGCTACGACGTCGTGGTGGGCCGCGGCGTGCTCGCCGGGCTCGCCGACGCGATCGGCACCGCGGCCACGAAGGTGCTGATCGTGCACCCGCCGACGCTCGGCGCTCGCGCCGCCGCCGTGCGCGACTCGCTGCTCGGCCGCTACGAGGTGCTCCTCGCCGAGGTGCCCGACGCCGAGCAGGCCAAGCGCGTCGAGGTCGCCGCGTTCTGCTGGCAGATCCTCGGCCAGGCCGACTTCACGCGCACCGACGCGATCGTCGGCCTCGGCGGGGGAGCGATCACCGACCTCGCGGGCTTCGTCGCGGCGACGTGGCTGCGGGGCGTCCGCATCGTGCAGGTGCCGACGACGGTGCTCGGCATGGTCGACGCCGCGCTGGGCGGCAAGACCGGCATCAACACGAACGAGGGTAAGAACCTCGTGGGCGTGTTCCACGCGCCGGCCGCGGTGCTGTGCGACCTCGAACTGCTCGACACGCTGCCGAAGAACGAGATCCTCGCGGGGTTCGCCGAGATCGTGAAGGCCGGCTTCATCCGCTATCCCGAGATCCTCGACGTCATCGAGGCCGATCCGGATGTCGCGACCGACCCGTCCACGCCGGAGTTCCGTCGCGTGGTCGAGCTCGCCATCCAGATGAAGGCCGACGTCGTCAGCGAGGACTTCACGGAGCAGGGCCTGCGCGAGATCCTCAACTACGGGCACACGCTCGGCCACGCGGTCGAGCACGCCGAGCGCTACCAGTGGCGCCACGGCGCCGCGGTCGCCGTGGGGCTCGCGTTCGCGGCCGAGCTCGGCCGGCTCTCCGGGCGCCTGTCCGACGAGGTCGCCGACCGGCACAAGCGCGTCCTCGACCTGCTGAGCCTGCCGACGTCGTACCCCGCCGGCCGCTGGAACACGCTGCTCGCGACCATGCAGCGCGACAAGAAGGCGCGTGCCGGGCAGCTGCGCTTCATCGTGCTCGACGACCTCGCCAAGCCCACCGTGATGCTCGCGCCCGACCAGTCGCTGCTCTTCGCCGCGTACCAGGAGATCGCGTCCTGAGCGACGATCGGGGCGGCGGGTCTCGAGACGCGCACTGCGCGCGCTCCTCGACCGGCAGGCTGGCTAGGCTTCGAGCATGACCACGATCCTCGTCCTCAACGGGCCCAACCTCGGCCGGCTCGGCTCGCGCGAGCCCGAGGTGTACGGCTCGCAGACGCTCGCCGACATCGGCGCCGGGCTGGCGGCATCCGTGCCCGACGACGTCGAGATCGACCTGCGCCAGACCGACGACGAGGCCGAGCTGATCGGCTGGATCCACGAGGCGGTCGACCGCGGCACGCCGGTCGTGCTGAACCCGGCGGCGTTCACCCATTACAGCTACGCGTTGCGGGATGCCGCGGCGCAATTGAAGACGGCGGGCGTGCCGCTCGTCGAGGTGCACCTCTCCAACCCGCACACGCGCGAGGCGTTCCGGCACACGAGCGTCATCTCGGGTGTGGCCACGGGCGTGATCGCCGGGTTCGGCGCCGACTCATACCGGCTCGCGGTCGACTGGCTTCTGCGGCATCGGTAGTCCTCGACTAGACTCGGTCGGTCGCACCCTCGTCGTGCGCCCCTCGACTTCCCTCTCTCCACCACTGAACGGAACACCCATGGCAAGCACCGCGGACATCAAGAACGGCGTCGTCCTGAACATCGACGGCCAGCTCTGGAGCGTCATCGAGTTCCAGCACGTCAAGCCCGGCAAGGGCGGTGCATTCGTGCGAACCAAGCTGAAGAACGTCGTGAGCGGCAAGGTCGTCGACCGCACCTACAACGCCGGCGCCAAGATCGACATCGAGAACGTCGACCGCCGCGACTTCACCTACCTCTACAACGACGGCGACGGCTTCGTGTTCATGGACACGACCGACTACGACCAGATCACCGTCCCGGCGACGATCGTCGGCGACGCCGCGAACTTCATGCTCGAGAACCAGGCCGTCACCATCGCGCTGAACAACGGCAACCCGCTCTACATCGACCTGCCCGCCTCGGTCGTGCTCGAGATCACCTACACCGAGCCCGGCCTGCAGGGCGACCGCTCGACCGGCGGCACCAAGCCCGCGACCGTCGAGACGGGCTACGAGATCCAGGTGCCCCTGTTCCTCGAGGCCGGCACCAAGGTCAAGGTCGACACCCGCTCGGGCGAGTACCTCGGGCGCGTGAACGACTAGTGAGCGCCCGCACGAAGGCGCGCAAGCGCGCCCTCGACCTGCTCTACGCGGCCGACATGCGCCAGGTTCCGGTCGAGCAACTGCTCGTCGCCGAGGCGGAGCGCGCCGTGAACGAACCCGAGCGCCAGGCGTCCTGGCTCTACGCCCGCGAGATCGTCGACGGCGTCGTCGACCACCGCGAGGAGATCGACGAGCTCATCACCACGCACTCGCGCGGCTGGACCCTCGAGCGCATGCCCGCGGTCGACCGCGCGCTGCTGCGCATCGGGGTGTGGGAGATCGTCTACAACGACGAGGTGCCCGACCCGGTCGCCATCAGCGAGGCCGTCGAGGCGGCCACGGTGCTCTCCACCGACGACTCGGCCGGCTTCGTGAACGGCCTGCTCGCGGCGATCTCGCACGCGAAGGCCTGAGCCCGACCGACGACCGGCCGCGTCAGTCGACCCGGGCGAACCGGTCGAGCAGCGCCATCGTGTGGGCGACCACCTCGCGCGGCCCGTCGTGGCGTCGCAGCTCCCGACCGAGGCGCTCGGCGTTCTGGCGATAGCCCGGGTCGCTCGACAGCTTCCGCCACGCCGTGAGGATCGTGGCAGGCGTCGGTGTGCCCGTGCGCAGGTCGATGCCCGCACCGGCCCACGCGACACGGCCGGCGATCTCGGGCTTGTCGAGGTCGCCGCCGGCGACGATGAGCGGTACGCCGTGCGACAGCGCGGCGAGGACGCCGCCCCACCCGCCGTTCGTGATCATGGCGTCGAGGCGGGGGAGGAGCGCCGCGTAGTCGACGAGCCCGCTGACGTACGCGTTCGGTGGGCCCGGGAACGGCAGCTCCGGCGCGTCGGCGCGCCCGGTGGTCGCCACGATCGAGACCGGCTGCCGGCCGAGCGCGGCGAACGCGGGCCGGATGAGATCGGCGGGATCGACGTTCAGCGTCCCCTGCGTCACGTGCACGATCGGCCGGTCCGCGGGAAGGTCGCTCCACCACGGCGGCAGCGTCGCATCGTCGCGGCCGGTCGGCGCGAGCGCGCCGACGTACTCGATCGGCACGGGCCATCCGCGCCGCGGCCAGTCCAGGCCGGGGATCCCTGATGCGCAGACGAGGTGGGGCGACGAGAACGCGATCTCGAACGGGACCGTCGACGGCGGCAGTCCCGACACCGTGCGCTGCTCGTCGTACGCGTGCCGGAGGCTGCGGGTCGCCAGGCCGAGCATCAGGTGGAGGAGGCGATCCCGGACGCGACCGAGCGGTCCGCGGGCGGGCGGGAACCCGAAACCCGGCGGCGGAAGCTCCGGCGTCGGGATCGTCAGGGGCACGATGGCGACGGTCACCCACGGCGTGCCGGTGTGCTCGGACGCGAAGCGCGCGCCGAGGCTGAGGCCGTCGGCGACGATCACGTCCCACGGGCGGTCCCGATACGCGGCGACGAGGTCGTCGCCCTGCGCGGCGGCCGTGCGGATGAACACGTGCTCGATGTTCGCGATCGCCTGCATCGGCCCCTTGCGTCCGCGCAGCATCGGGAACGTCGGAGCGAGGTCGTGCTCGTCGAAGTCGGGCGCGCGCGACCAGGTCACGACCTCCGCGCCGAGGCCCTCGAAGCGGGCCGCGTGGGCGCGGCCCGTGTAGACGCGCACGTCGTGGCCCGCGTCGACGAACGCGGCCGCGACCGCCGCCAGCGGCGCGACGTGGCCCGCGAACGGCATCACCGCGATCATCACGTCGGCCATGCCCGATGGCACCACGGCGCCGCCGACCGGCGCGGCCCCCGAACAGGGGCGAAGGGCGCACGACCCTGAGGCGCGGTCAGGGCGAACCCCCGCGGAAACGGAGGGCGATCCCTCGCTTCGGTCCGGGATGCGCCCGGATCCGCGGCCAGGGGGCCGGGCGGTTCACTGGTGGACATCGCGCCGCACGGCGCCTCGGCCATCACGGTCACCACCACCGTCACGATCTCCGCTCTGGAAGGAGCACCGCATGTCCACCCTGTCCGCACCCACCCGACTGCAGCCGGTCGCGCACCGACCCGCCGCCACCGGCGTCCGCTCGCTCCTCGCCCGATTCGCCGCCGCCGAGGCTGCGCTCAAGGCCGTCCTCGAGCGCTGGAGCGTCCCGGGCCTTCGCGTCGCGCTCGGCGCCGTGTTCGTCGCCTTCGGCGTGCTGAAGTTCTTCCCGGGCGTCAGCCCGGTCGAGCCGCTCGTCGAGGCGACGTGGGGCGTCCTGACGTTCGGCCTCGTCGGCGGCCAGCTGGCCCTCGTGCTGACGGCGATCATCGAGACGGTCGCCGGAGCGCTCCTGATCTCGGGCCGATTCGCCCGGCTCGGGCTCGTCGTCCTCGCGGTCGCGTTCGTCGGCATCTTCTCCCCGGTCGTGTTCTTCACCGACGAGCTCGTCACCGCCGCCGGCCCGACGCTGCTCGGCCAGTACGTGGCGAAGAACGTCGTGCTCGTGGCCGCCGCCCTCGTGGTCGCGTCGCGCGTGCTGCGCGGGTCGGCGCGCACTCGATGAGCCGGCGGGGTCCGGACCACGCGGACGGGGCGGGATGCGCGGCATCCCGCCCCGTCCGCGTCGGCGCGACGGTTCAGACGCCCTGAGCGGCGACCGGTTCCTCGACGGACGCCCGATCCGTGCGGACTCCCCACGCCGCGAGGGCCGCAGCCTCGAGTCCGAGCCCGACGAGCGACCCGTGCGGCCAGTACGTGAGCAGCAGGGTCGACACCACGATGATCGGGAGCGTGGCGCCGACGAGCGCCCGTTCCCACACCCGGATGGCGGCGCCCCGGGGCGCGACGATCGCGACGACGATCGCCCACATGCCGACGGCCAGCAGCACGAACGCCTCCGCGCCCCAGAGGAACCGCAGCGGCGCGCCGTCGGCGTGGTTGAGGTAGCTCAGCAGGGTGATGGGCGCACCCGCGAGCACGAGCCATCCGAGCACGCGGCCAGACCAGCCGAGGGCGGCGAACGCCGGGCCCGTGGCGAGCCAGATGAGCGCGAACGACACGGATGCCGCGGCGCCGAACACGAGGTAGAAGTCGGGTTGCCCGAGCGCCACGAGCCATCCCCGCACCGCGTCGTACGGCGGCAGCTCGTCGAGCACGAGCAGCCACCGCGGCATCGCGTAGGCGCCGGACCACGCGTGCTGCTGGGGCGGCAGCAGCACGAACGCCCACACGGCGGCGAGCATGGCGAGGGTCACCGCGACGACGCGGCCAGGATGCGATCGCATGCCCGCAACGTAGCGGATGAGCGGCTCGTGTCGCGGGAGCCGCGACATCCGACCGACCCGTCGCGGCGCTGGTAGGATGGATCGACCGACAACCTTGAAGCCCGTCCCGTGAGGCGGAGAAGGGAGTCCGCATCGCTGTGCGCACCGTGTTGCAGCAGGCTGACCTCGAGCGGGCGCTGACCCGCATCGCCCATGAGATCCTCGAAGCCAATCGGGGCCCCGACGATCTCGTCCTCCTCGGCATCCCCACGCGCGGCGTGGTGCTGGCCGAACGACTCGCCCGCATCGTCTCGCGCATCGCCGGCGTCGACGTGCCCGCCGGCGCGCTCGACGTGACGATGTACCGCGACGACCTGGGCCGCAATCCCGTGCGCGCCCCGCACCCGACCGAGGTGCCGGGCGACGGCATCGACGGCCGGGTCGTGGTGCTCGTCGACGACGTGCTCTACTCGGGCCGCACCATCCGCGCCGCCTTCGACGCGCTGGCCGACCTCGGCCGGGCCCGCGCGGTACGGCTCGCCGTGCTCGTCGACCGCGGCCACCGCGAGTTCCCGATCCGCGCCGACTACGTGGGTAAGAACCTGCCGAGCTCGGCCCGCGAGCGCATCAACGTGCACCTCGCCGAGATCGACGGCGACGACGCGGTCACGATCGACGGGGGCGACGCATGAGGCACCTGCTCAGCACGCGCGACCTCGCGCGCGAGGAGGCCATCGGCCTGCTCGACGTCGCGGAGGACATGGCCGCCGTCCAGGAGCGCGAGGTCAAGAAGCTGCCGACGCTGCGCGGCCGCACGGTCGTGAACCTCTTCTTCGAGGACTCCACGCGCACGCGCATCTCGTTCGAGGCCGCCGCGAAGCGGCTCTCGGCCGATGTCATCAACTTCAGCGCCAAGGGCTCGAGCGTCTCCAAGGGCGAGAGCCTGAAGGACACCGCGCAGACCCTCCAGGCGATGGGCGCCGACGGCGTCGTCATCCGGCACCCCTCGTCGGGAGCGCCGTTCACGCTCGCGACGAGCGGATGGATCGACGCGGGCGTGGTCAACGCCGGCGACGGCACGCACGAGCACCCGACGCAGGCGCTGCTCGACGCGTTCACGATGCGCCGCCGACTGCACGGGGCGGCCTCGCGGGGCCGCGACCTCGACGGCGTGCGCGTGGTGATCGTCGGCGACATCCTGCACTCGCGCGTCGCCCGCTCGAACGTGTGGCTGCTCGAGACGCTCGGCGCCGAGGTCACGCTCGTCGCGCCGCCGACGCTCGTGCCCGTCGACGTGAGCGGCTGGCCGGCGCGCATCGGGTACGACCTCGACCGCGCGCTCGCGAGCGACCCCGATGTCGTGATGATGCTCCGCATCCAGGCGGAGCGCATGCAGGGCGCGTTCTTCCCGAACAGCCGCGAATACGCGCGCACCTGGGGGCTGGACGACCACCGGTTCGCCCAGCTTCCCGAGACTACGATGGTCATGCATCCGGGCCCCATGAACCGCGGGCTCGAGATCGCCGCCCGCGCCGCCGACTCCACGCAGTCCACGGTGCGCGAGCAGGTTGCGAACGGAGTATCAGTGAGAATGGCCGCCCTCTATCTGCTGCTGTCCGGCGAGCGGGGTGAGGTCCGATGAGCGAGTCGTTCCTCATCCGCGGGGCCGCGCTGCCCACGGGCGAGCGCGCCGACGTGCTGCTGCAGGGCGGGCGCATCGCCGAGGTCGGGTCGGTGGCGGATGTCGCGGGCGCGACGGTGATCGACGCCGACGGGCTCGTCGCCCTCCCCGGGCTGGTCGACCTGCACACGCACCTGCGCGAACCAGGCTACGAGCAGAGCGAGACCGTGCTCACCGGAACGCAGGCGGCCGCGGCCGGCGGCTTCACCGCGGTCTTCGCGATGGCGAACACGTTCCCCGTCGCCGACACCGCCGGCGTCGTCGAGCAGGAGCTCTCGCTCGGCGAGGCCGCGGGCTACGCGACCGTGCAGCCGATCGGCGCCGTGACCGTCGGGCTCAAGGGCGAGCAGCTCGCCGAGCTCGGCGCGATGGCCGCGTCGCGAGCCCGCGTGCGGGTCTTCAGCGACGACGGCTTCTGCGTCTTCGACCCGCTGCTCATGCGCCGCGCGCTCGAGTACGTCAAGGCCTTCGACGGCGTGATCGCCCAGCACGCACAGGAGCCACGACTCACCCAGGGCGCGCAGATGAACGAGGGCGCGCTCTCGGGCGAGCTCGGGCTCGCCGGGTGGCCGGCGGTCGCCGAGGAGTCGATCATCGCGCGCGACGTGCTCCTGGCCGAGCACGTCGGCTCGCGCCTGCACGTGTGCCATGTCTCGACGGCGGGCTCGGTCGAGGTCATCCGCTGGGCGAAGGCCCGCGGCATCGACGTGACCGCCGAGGTCACCCCGCACCACCTGCTGCTCACCGAGCAGCTCGTCGCGGGCTACGACCCCCGCTACAAGGTCAACCCGCCGCTGCGCCGGCAGGAGGACGTCGAGGCGCTGCGCGCGGCCCTCGCCGACGGCACGATCGACATCGTCGCGACCGACCACGCACCCCACCCCGTCGAGGCGAAGGAGTGCGAGTGGGATGCCGCAGCGAACGGCATGGTCGGCCTCGAGTCGGCGCTCTCGGTCGTGCAGCAGACGATGGTCGACACCGGCCTGATGGGCTGGGCCGATGTCGCGCGCGTGCTCTCCGCGACGCCCGCGCGCATCGGCCGGCTGGCCGGGCACGGCGAGCCGGTCGCGGCGGGTTCCGCCGCCGAGCTGACGCTCGTCGACCCGGCGGCGTCGGCGGAGTTCGGCATCGGCCGGCTCGCGGGCCGCAGCGTCAACTCGCCGTACCTCGGCCGCACACTCCCGGGCCGGGTCGTCGCGACGTTCCACCGCGGCGTGCCGACGGTGCTCGACGGCGCGGTCCGTCCGGCCGAGGAGGTCGCGCGTGGATAGCGGCTGGATCGTCGGCACGGTCATCGCGGTCGTGCTCGTCGGCGTCGCGGGCTGGCTCATGGCGCGGTCGTGGCAGCACCGCGCCGTGCGCGACGAGTCGCTCACGGCGTACGAGACGCCCGCGGGGCTCGGCGCGCCGATCCTCGAGATCGAGGCGCTCTACGTGGCGACCACCCCCGAGGCCGAGCCGCTCGAGCGCCTCGCGGTCGAGGGGCTGGCCTTCCGGGGCTCGGCACGCCTCGAGCTGCACGCCGAGGGCGTGCTGCTGCGCATCGCGGGCGAGCAGCCCAGTTTCATCCCCGCCGGCCGCATCGCGGGCGCGGGGACCGCGACCTACGCGATCGATCGCGGGGTCGAGCCCGAGGGCCTGGTCGCCCTCACCTGGATCGTCGACGACCGGTCGGAGCCCGAGACGCCGACCCGGGTCGACAGCTACCTCCGGTGCCGGTACCCGGGCGACTCCGCCCGGCTCGTCACCGCACTGAACGACATCGCCGCAGCGCCCGTCGCGCTGCGGCCGGACGCAGAGAACGCAGAGAGCGAGGCCTCGGATGACTGAGACCCCGATTCCCCTTCCCGCCGACGCCGAGGCGGCCCCCGTCGCGGTCGACCTCGACCGCGCGGTGCTCGTGCTCGAGGACGGCACCCGTTACGAGGGCCGCGCCTACGGCGCGCGCGGACGCACCGTCGGCGAGGCGGTCTTCGCCACCGGCATGACCGGCTACCAGGAGACGCTCACCGACCCGTCGTACGCGGGCCAGATCGTGCTCATGACCGCGCCGCACATCGGCAACACCGGCATGAACGACGACGACATGGAGTCGTCGAAGATCTGGGTCGCCGGCTTCGTCGTGCGCGACCCCTCCCGCGTGGTGTCCAACTTCCGCTCGCAGCGGAGCCTCGACGACGACCTCGCCGAGGCCGGCATCGTCGGCATCAGCCGCATCGACACGCGCGCGGTCACGCGCCACATCCGCTCGCTCGGCGCCATGCGCGCGGGCGTGTTCTCGGGCGAGGAGGCGTACCTCTCGCCGGGTGAGCAGCTCGAGCTCGTGCAGGGCGGTGAGCAGATGACCGGTCGCAACCTCTCGGGCCAGGTCTCGACGGACGAGCTGTACTCGCTCGACGCGGTCGGCGAGCGCGTCGGCTCTGTCGCCGTGCTCGACCTCGGCGTCAAGACCTCCACGCTGAAGTACCTCGCCGAGCGCGGGTTCGACGTGCACGTGCTGCCGCAGACCGTGACCGCCGACGACGTGCTTGCGCTGGAACCCGACGCGCTGTTCTTCTCGAACGGCCCCGGCGACCCCGGGGCATCCGACCGGCACGTCGACCTGCTGCGCACCGCGCTCCGCGCGGGCCTGCCGTACTTCGGCATCTGCTTCGGCAACCAGCTGCTCGGCCGCGCGCTCGGCTTCGAGACCTATAAGCTGCCGTTCGGCCACCGCGGCATCAACCAGCCCGTGCTCGACCGGGAGACCGGCCGCGTCGAGATCACCGCGCACAACCACGGGTTCGCCGTGGCCGCGCCGACCGACCGGGTCAGCGACTCGGCGCAGGGCTTCGGCCGCGTCGAGGTCAGTCACGTCGGCCTCAACGACAACGTCGTCGAGGGACTGAACTGCCTCGACATCCCCGCGTTCTCGGTGCAATACCACCCCGAGTCGGCCGCCGGACCGCACGACGCGAACTACCTCTTCGACCGCTTCCGCGACATGGTCATCGCGAGCAGGACCACCGACGACAGCCAGGAGGCCGGCGAGTAATGCCCAAGCGCGACGACATCAATTCCGTCCTCGTCATCGGGTCGGGCCCGATCGTCATCGGCCAGGCGGCCGAGTTCGACTACTCGGGCACCCAGGCCTGCCGCGTCCTGCGCGCGGAGGGGGTGCGCGTCATCCTCGTCAACCCGAACCCGGCGACGATCATGACCGACCCCGACTTCGCCGACGCCACTTACGTCGAGCCCATCACGCCCGAGGTGATCGAGTCGATCATCGTCAAGGAGAAGCCCGATGCCGTGCTGCCGACGCTCGGCGGACAGACCGCGCTGAACGCCGCGATCGCCCTGCACGACGCCGGGATCCTCGACAAGCACGGCGTCGAGCTCATCGGCGCGAAGGTCGACGCGATCCGCAAGGGCGAGGACCGCCAGCTCTTCAAGGACCTCGTGATCGAGGCCGGCGCCGACGTGGCTCGCTCGCACGTCGCGACGACCCTCGAGCAGGCCAAGGAGTTCGCGAAGGACCTCGGCTACCCGCTCGTCGTCCGTCCGTCGTTCACGATGGGCGGCCTCGGCTCGGGCTTCGCGTACACCGAGGAGGACCTCGTCCGCATCGTGACGCAGGGCCTGCACGACTCGCCGACCACCGAGGTGCTCCTCGAGGAGTCCATCCTCGGCTGGAAGGAGTACGAGCTCGAGCTCATGCGCGACACGCACGACAACACGGTCGTCGTGTGCTCGATCGAGAACGTCGACCCCGTCGGCGTGCACACCGGCGACTCGATCACGGTCGCGCCCGCGCTGACCCTGACCGACCGCGAGTACCAGAAGCTGCGCGACATCGGCATCGATATCATCCGCGCGGTGGGCGTCGACACCGGCGGCTGCAACATCCAGTTCGCCGTCGACCCGGTCGACGGGCGCATCATCGTCATCGAGATGAACCCGCGCGTGTCGCGTTCGTCGGCGCTCGCGTCGAAGGCGACCGGATTCCCCATCGCGAAGATCGCGGCGAAGCTCGCCATCGGATACCGCCTCGACGAGATCCCGAACGACATCACGAAGGTGACGCCCGCGAGCTTCGAGCCGACCCTCGACTACGTCGTGGTCAAGGTGCCGCGGTTCGCGTTCGAGAAGTTCCCCGCCGCCGACCCGACGCTCACCACGACCATGAAGTCGGTCGGCGAGGCCATGGCGATCGGCCGCAACTTCACGACCGCGCTCCAGAAGGCGCTGCGCTCGCTCGAGAAGCGCGGATCGAGCTTCCACTGGGAAGACGAGTCGCGCACGGTCGAGGAGCTGCTCGAGGCGGCCACCGTGCCGACCGACGGCCGCATCGTGCTCGTGCAGCAGGCGCTGCGCAAGGGCGCGACGATCGAGCAGGCCTTCGAGGCCACGAAGATCGATCCCTGGTTCCTCGACCAGATCGTCCTGATCAACGAGGTCGCCGAGCAGGTCGCGGCCGCTGGGGCGCTCGACACCGACACGATGCTCCTCGCGAAGGAGCACGGGTTCTCCGACGTCCAGATCGGCCAGCTGCGCGGCTTCGGCGAGGCCGACGTGCGCGAGGTGCGCCACATCCTCGGCATCCGGCCCGTGTTCAAGACCGTCGACACGTGCGCGGGCGAGTTCCCCGCGCTCACGCCGTACCACTACTCCAGCTACGACCTCGAGACCGAGGTCGCGCCGAGCGAGCGCCGCAAGGTCGTCATCCTCGGCTCGGGCCCGAACCGCATCGGCCAGGGCGTCGAGTTCGACTACTCGTGCGTGCACGCGTCGTTCGCGCTGTCCGACGCCGGGTTCGAGACGATCATGATCAACTGCAACCCCGAGACGGTCTCGACGGACTACGACACCAGCGACCGGCTCTACTTCGAGCCGCTCACGCTCGAGGACGTGCTCGAGGTGATCCACGCCGAGTCGCAGTCCGGCGAGCTCGTCGGCGTCGTCGTGCAGCTCGGCGGCCAGACCGCGCTCGGCCTCGCGAAGGGCCTCGAGGCGGCCGGCGTGCCGATCCTCGGCACCAGCCCCGAGGCGATCGACTCCGCCGAGGAGCGCGGCCAGTTCGCGGCGATCCTCGACCGGGCGGGCCTGCTCGCCCCGCGCAACGGCACCGCGATCGACGTGGCCGGCGCCGTGCAGGTCGCCGAGCAGATCGGCTACCCGGTGCTGGTCCGCCCGAGCTACGTGCTCGGCGGGCGCGGCATGGAGATCGTGTACGACACGGCCTCGCTCGCCGACTACTTCGCGCGGATCGAGGGGCACGGGATCGTCGGCCCGACGCACCCGCTGCTGGTCGACCGCTTCCTCGACGACGCGATCGAGATCGACGTCGACGCGCTCTACGACGGCACCGAGCTGTACGTGGGCGGCGTCATGGAGCACATCGAGGAGGCCGGCATCCACTCCGGCGACTCGAGCTGCACCCTGCCGCCCGTGACGCTCGGCCGCGCCGAGATCGACCGCGTGCGCGAGGCGACGCGCCTGATCGCCGAGGGCATCGGCGTGAAGGGCCTGCTCAACGTGCAGTTCGCGATTGGCGCCGGCGTGCTCTACGTGCTCGAGGCGAACCCGCGCGCGAGCCGCACGGTGCCGTTCGTCTCGAAGGCGCTCGGCATCCCGCTGGCCAAGGCCGCGTCGCGCATCATGGTCGGCGCCACCGTCCGGGAGCTCGTCGCCGAGGGCATGCTCCCCGAGGTCGACGGCTCGCGCGTGCCGCTCGACGCCCCCGTCGCCGTGAAGGAGGCCGTGCTGCCCTTCCACCGGTTCCGCACCCGTGAGGGCATCATGGTCGACTCCGTGCTTGGCCCCGAGATGCGCTCGACCGGCGAGGTCATGGGCATCGACAAGGACTTCCCGACCGCGTTCGCGAAGAGCCAGCTCGCCGCCTACGGCGGGATGCCGCTCTCGGGCCGCGTCTTCGTCTCGGTCTCCGACCGCGACAAGCGCGCCATCATCCTCCCGATCCTGCGCCTGCAGCAGCTCGGCTACGAGCTCGTCGCCACCGACGGCACTGCCGAGGTGCTGCGCCGCAACGGCATCCGGGCGGGCACGGTGCTGAAGTTCAGTGAGAAGCACGACGAGGCCGACCCGTCGGTCGTCGAGCTCATCCACCGCGGCGAGATCGACGTGGTCGTCAACACGCCCAGCGGTCGGTCGGCGCGTGCCGACGGCTACGAGATACGGGCCGCCGCCGTCGCAGCCGACATCCCCCTGTTCACCACGATCGCCGAGCTCTCGGCGGCCGTCGCCTCGCTCGACGCCGTCAAGGGCGGGTTCGAGGTGACCAGCCTGCAGGAGTACTCAGCGCGTCGCGCGGCCGAGGTGGTCGCGTGAACGGGACCGCCTCGTTCGGCGAGCGCCTGCTCGGCGCCTTCACGGCGTGGGGCCGGCTGTGCGTCGGCATCGACCCGCACGCGTCGCTGCTCGATCGCTGGGGGCTCGACGACTCGGCCGCGGGCGCGCGCGAGTTCGGGCTGCGCGTCGTCGGCGCCGCGTCCGGTCGTGCCGGCATCGTGAAGCCGCAGGTCGCGTTCTACGAGCGCCACGGCTCGGCGGGTTACGCGGCGCTCGAGCGCGTGCTCGCGGAGGCCCGCGACGCCGGCCTGCTCGTGATCGCCGACGTCAAGCGCGGCGACATCGGCACGAGCGTCGACGCGTACGGCGAGGCGTGGCTGCGACCCGGCTCGAGTCTCGAGTCCGATGCGATGACGATCAGCGCCTACCAGGGGCTGGGGTCGATCGAGTCGGTCATGCGCCGAGCGGATGCCGCGGGCAAGGGCCTCTTCGTCCTGGCCGCGACCTCCAACCCCGAGGCCGCCGCCATCCAGCGGGCGGTGCTGCAGCAGTCCAGTCGCGAGGGCGACACGGTCGCCGGCGCGATCTGCGGCGGCGTCGCGGCGTGGAACGCCGCGCGCGAGGATGCCGCGGACCGGCCGTTCGGCCCGATCGGCGTGGTCCTCGGCGCGACCGTCGACCTCGCGGCATCCGGCATCGACACCTCGGCCGACCCCGTCTCGCCCACGCTGCCCGTGCTCGCGCCGGGCTTCGGCCACCAGGGCGCCGACGTGCGCGACCTCGACGCCATCTACGGCTCGCTCGCGACCGGCGTCATCGTGAGTGAATCGCGGTCGCTGCTCGGCGAGGGCCCCGACGGACTCGTCGAGGCGATCGTGCGCCGGGCCGACGAGATCGGAGCCGCCCGTGTCTGAGCGCACCGCGACCTCCGCACCGCCCGAGGTCGACCGCGTCGCCGCCTCGCGCGCCGCCGTCGCCGCGCGCCGTGCCCGTGCGGCCGTGAAGCACGACGTCGCCGACGGTGCGCGCAGCCCGCTCGACGTGCTGCGCGCCGCCTACGAGGAGCCCGAGGGCGTCGAGGGACGACTGCGGGTCACCGAGTTCCTCACCTCGATCCCCGCGATCGGCCAGACCAAGTGCGCGCGGATCATGGAGGACCTCCAGATCGCGGCCTCCAAGCGCCTCGGCGGGCTGGGCCGCCTGCAGCGCCGCCGCCTGCGCGAGTTCACCGCCGACTGGGTCGCCGACCACGGCGGCACCGGCGACCGCCTCGTCGTGCTCGCCGGCCCGACCGCGGTCGGCAAGGGCACCGTGGCCGGCTACATCCGCGAGCACCACCCCGACGTCAAGCTCTCCGTCTCGGCGACCACGCGCGCGGCGCGGCCCGGCGAGGTCGAGGGCGAGCACTACTTCTTCGTCTCCGACGACGAGTTCGACCGGATGATCGAGTCCGGCGAGCTGCTCGAATGGGCGACCGTGCACAACGCGTACCGCTACGGCACGCCGCGTCGCGCCGTCGAGCAGGCGATCGCCGCCGGGAACAGCGTGCTGCTCGAGATCGACATTCAGGGCGCGCGCTCGGTGCGCCGCGCGATGCCCGAGGCGACGCTGGTGTTCCTGTTGCCGCCGACGTGGGACGAGCTCGTCCGCCGACTGGTCGGCCGGGGCACCGAGAGCCCGTCCGAGCAGCAGCGCCGGCTCGAGACCGCCAAGGTCGAACTGGCCGCCGTCGAGGAGTTCGACCACCAGGTCGTCAACCACGAGGTCCGCGAGGCCGCGCAAAAGGTCGTAGACTTGATGCGGCCTCGCCGGGGTCGGCGTCAGCCTGCCTCGCGCCAAGATCTTCCGCGCACCGACGGTGCGCCCCACTCGAAGGAGTCCCTCCATGGCTGAGAAGCTGTCCGGCATCATCGACCCGCCCATCGACGACCTGCTGTCGAAGGTCGACTCGAAGTACCAGCTGGTCATCTTCGCCTCGAAGCGGGCGCGCCAGATCAACGACTACTACGCCGACCTCCACGAGGGCAGCCTGTTCGACAACGTGGGCCCGCTCGTCGACTCGTCGATCGACGACAAGCCGCTCTCGGTCGCCCTCCACGAGGTCAACGAGGACAAGCTGCGCCTCCGCCCGATCGGCGAGTAGCCGGCAGGCGCGCATGGCGCTGAACATCGTCGTCGGCATCACCGGCGGCATCGCGGCGTACAAGGCCGTGTCGGTGGTGCGCTCGCTCGTGCTCGCGGGGCACGACGTCCACGTCGTGCCCACCGAGTCGGCGCTGCGATTCGTCGGTCGCCCGACGCTCGAGGCGATCTCGCGCAACCCGGTGCACACCGACCTCTTCGAGGGCGTCGCCGAGGTGCGCCACGTGGCCATCGGCCAGGCGGCCGACCTCATCGTCATCGCCCCCGCGACCGCGAACAGCATCGCCAAGCTCGCCACGGGACTCGCCGACGACCTGCTCGGCAACACCGTGCTCGCGAGCGAGGCGCCCCTGGTCATCGCGCCGGCCATGCACACCGAGATGTGGAACCATCCGGCCACGCAGGCCAACATCGCGACGCTGCGCGAGCGCGGCGTGACGATCGTCGGCCCGGCCGTCGGGCAGCTCACGGGCACCGACATCGGACCGGGGCGACTCGAGGAGCCCGACGTGATCGTCGCGGCGGCCCTCGAGGTCGCCGAGCGGCACGGTCTGCCGGCCGGCGCGCCCGGTGCGGCGCCGTCCGCCGCGTCGTCCGGCGCCATCCCGGCGGACCTCGCCGGGCGCCGCGTCGTCGTGTCCGCCGGCGGCACGCGCGAGCCGCTCGATCCCGTGCGCTTCCTCGGCAACCGCTCGAGCGGCAAGCAGGGCGTCGCGATCGCCGAGGCCGCCGCCGCGCGCGGCGCCGAGGTCACGCTCGTCGCGGCCAACCTCGAGGTCGCCGATCCGGGCGGATGCCACATCCGCGCCGTGTCGACGGCGCTCGAGCTGCGCGACGCGATGGTCGAGGCCCTCGCCGGCGCCGACGTCGTCGTGATGGCCGCGGCGGTCGCCGACTACCGCCCCGCGACGGTGAGCGAGTCGAAGATCAAGAAGGTCGACGGACGCGACCACATGACGTTGGAGCTCGTCCGCAACCCCGACATCCTCGCCGGTCTCGGCGAGATGCCGCACGACGGCACGCTCCTCGTCGGCTTCGCCGCCGAAACCGAGGCCGACCCCGCGCGGCTGCTCGAGCTCGGCCGCGCCAAGCGCCGGGCGAAGGGCGCCGACCTGCTCGTGGTCAACCGCGTCGGCTGGACGCAGGGCTTCGCCGCCGACGAGAACGCCGTGGCGATCATCGACGCCACCGACGAGGTCGTCGCCGAGGCATCCGGAACCAAGATGTCGGTGGCGCACGGCATCCTCGACGTCGTCGCCGCGCGCCTCCCGGCCGCCGGCGACGCCCGCGCCGCATCCACGACGAAGGACACCCACCCCGCATGAGCGCACTGCGCCAGTTCACCTCCGAGTCCGTCACCGAGGGGCACCCCGACAAGATCTGCGACCAGGTCTCCGACGCGATCCTCGACGCGCTCCTCGCCGTCGACCCGCATGCACGCGTGGCCGTCGAGACGCTGGTGACCACGGGGCTCGTGCACGTCGCGGGCGAGGTCTCCACCTCCGGCTACGTCGAGATCCCCGCGATCGTGCGCGACCGCATCACCTCGATCGGCTACGACTCCTCCGACGTGTGGTTCGACGGCCGCTCGTGCGGCGTCTCCGTGTCGATCGGCGGCCAGTCGCCCGACATCGCGCAGGGCGTCGACCACGCGTACGAGTCGCGCGAGGGCGCGAGCATCGACGAGCTCGACCGGCAGGGCGCGGGCGACCAGGGCATCATGTTCGGCTACGCCGTGCGCGAGACGCCCGAGCTCATGCCAGTGCCGATCTGGCTGGCGCACCGACTCGCCGAGCGCCTCGCCCGCGTGCGAAAGGACGGTGAGCTCGACTACCTCCGTCCCGACGGCAAGACGCAGGTCACGGTCGGGTACGAGGGGCAGACCGCGCGCACGATCGAGACCGTGGTGCTCTCGACGCAGCACGCGACGAGCGTGTCGACCGAGCAGCTGCGCGCCGAGGTCGAAGAGCTGGTGATCCGGCCCGTGCTCGACACCGTCGAGCTGTCGCGCCCCGACCTGAAGGTGCTGATCAACCCGACCGGCCGGTTCGAGATCGGCGGTCCGCAGGGCGACGCCGGCCTGACCGGCCGCAAGATCATCATCGACACCTACGGCGGCGCGAGCCGGCACGGCGGCGGCGCGTTCAGCGGCAAGGACCCGTCGAAGGTCGACCGCTCGGCCGCGTACGCGATGCGCTGGGTGGCGAAGAACGCGGTCGCCGCGGGCCTGGCCGACCGGCTCGAGCTGCAGGTCGCGTACGCGATCGGCGCCGCTGCGCCCGTGGGCCTCTACGTCGAGACGTTCGGCACCGGGCACCTGCCCGAGGAGCGCATCATCGGTGCCATCCGCGAGGTGTTCGACCTGCGCCCGGCCGCGATCATCCGCGACCTCGACCTGCTGCGGCCGATCTACGTCGACACGGCCACCTACGGCCACTTCGGCCGCGAGCTGCCCGCCTTCACGTGGGAGCGGCTCGACCGCGTCGACGACCTCCGCGCCGCCGCCGGGCTCTGAGGTGGCCGGCGGCTCGGTGGCGAGGGTCCTCGTCGACTCGCCGCTGCCGCAGCTCGACCAGTTGCTCGACTACCGCGTGCCCGACCGGCTGGCCGGTGCGGTCTCTTCGGGCGTGCGCGTCCGCGTGCCGCTGCGCTCCGGCGGGCGCATCGCCCAGGCGTGGGTCGTCGAGCTCACCGACCGGTCGGAGTACCGCGGCGAGCTGAGCGAGGTCGACGACGTCGTCACCGACGTGCCGCTGCTCGTGCCCGACGTGTGGCGCCTCGCGCGCGCCGCCGCCGACCGTGCGGCGGGCAACGCGAGCGACATCCTGCGCCTCGCGATCCCGGGCCGGTACGTCCGCGCCGAGAAGTCATGGCGGAACGATCCGGGCGAGCCCGGGCGACTGCCCGAGCCGGCACCGGCGATCGACGGCTACGAGCCGGGTCGCGTCGAGCGCGGGCTCGCGGCGGGCGAGCGGATGGCGCTGGCCGCCGACGCACGCCCGGTGCGGCTGCCCTCGGGCGCGTGGGTGGGCGCGTGGGCCGTGACCCTCGCCGAGGCCGCGGCGCACGCGCTCGCGCACGACCGCTCGTCGGTGATCGCGGTGCCCGACTACCGCGACCAGGAGCAACTCGAGGCGGCGCTCGCCGCGCTCGTCGACCCGCGCCGCGTGCTCCGCACCGACGCGCGCCAGTCCGGGCCGGAACGGTACCGCGCCTTCCTCGACGCGACGGGCGACGCGGCCCGCATCGTGATCGGCAGCCGATCGACCGTCTACGCGCCGGCGAGCCGCCTGGGGCTGATCGCCGTGTTCGACGACGGCGACCCGCTGCAGGCCGAGCCGCTCGCGCCGGGCGTGCACGTGCGCGATGCCGCGCTGATCCGGCAGGAGCAGAGCGGCGCCGCGCTGGTGTTCCTCGCGCACACGCGCAGCGTCGAGGTGCAGCGGCTCGTCGGGCTCGGCTGGGTCCACGACGTGCCGCTGCGTCGCGGCGCGCGACCCCGGGTGGTGCTCACCGAGCAGCAGGCCGCGCCAGAGAGCGGCGGTGCGCGCATCCCGTCCGCCGCGTGGCGCGAGGCGCAGGAGGCGATCGCGCACGGCCCCGTGCTCGTGCAGGTCGCGCGCCCCGGCCACGCGCCCATGCTCGTGTGCGACCGCTGTCGCGAGCCGGCGCGCTGCACGGCGTGCGGCGGCGCGCTCGCGATCCCGCGATCGGGCGGGCCCGCCGCGTGCGTGCTGTGCGGCACGACGGCGAACGGATGGCGCTGCCGCGTGTGCGAGGGCACGAAGCTGCGCGCCGCGGTGGTGGGCGCGAGCCGCACGGCCGAGGAGCTCGGCCGTGCCTTCCCCCGATCGCGCGTCGTCGTCTCCGACGGGGAGCGGCCTCTGCTCCGTGTCGGTTCGGAGCCGCAGCTCGTCGTCGCGACGCGCGGCGCCGAGCCGATCGCCGACGGCGGCTATCGTGCGGTGCTGCTGCTCGACGGCGAGCGGATGCTGCTGCGCGAGTCGCTGCGCGTGGCTGAGGACTGCCTGCGCTGGTGGTCGAACGCGGCGGCATTGGCGGCACCGGGGGCACCCGTGTTCCTCGTCGGCGTCGGCGGCGCCCTCGGCACGGCGCTCGCGACATGGACGCAGTCCGCGTGGGCGGCCGAGGAGTTCGAGACCCGGCGGGCGTTGCGATTCCCGCCCGCCGTGCGGATGGCCTCGGTCGTCTCGAGCCGCGAGCGCCTCGCCGACGGGCTCGAACGCCTCAGCGGCCTCGAGGGCGTCGACGTGCTCGGGCCGACCGAGGCCGGCGACGGGCTCGAACGGGCGATCGTGCGGTTCGGGTACGCCCAGGGCGCCGAGGTCGCTGCACGCCTGAAGGCCGAGGCGATCCGCGCCGCCACCGAGCGCCGGCGACCTGTGGCGGGCCGCCGGCCCGGGCGACCGCCCACGCTGCGCGTGCGGATGGACGATCCCGACCTGCCGTGATCGCCGATCGTCGTGAGCACCGGCCCGGCCCGCCGTGATCGGCTGGGATGATGGGGTGGTGCCCCAGCTCCGGATCGTGTTCGCGGGAACGCCCGCCGCCGCCGTGCCCACCCTCGACCGGCTCGCCGACTCGCCGCACGAGGTCGTCGGCGTCGTGACCCGCCCGCCCGCGCCGCTCGGGCGCAAGCGGGTGCTCACGCCGTCGCCGGTGGCGCAGGCCGCCGAGCGCCTCGGCATCCCCGTGATCGACGCACGCCAGCTCGACGACGAGGCGACCGAGCGGATCGCGGCGCTCCGCCCCGACCTCGGCGTGATCGTCGCCTACGGGGGACTCGTCCGCGAGCCGCTGCTCTCGACGCCCGCGCACGGCTGGATCAACCTGCACTTCTCGGCGCTGCCCGCGTGGCGCGGTGCCGCGCCCGTGCAGCACGCGCTCATCGCAGGCGACGCCGAGCTCGGCGCGAGCGTGTTCCGGCTCGTGCCCGAGCTCGACGCCGGCGACGTGTACGCGACGCGCACCCGACCCGTCGCGCCGGGCGAGACGGCGGGCCTCGCGCTCGAGTCGCTCGCGGCATCCGGCGCCGACCTCGTCGCCGAGGTGGTCGACGCGATCGCCGGGCGCACCGCGCTCGCCGTGCCGCAGTCCGGCGAGCCGACCTTCGCCCCCAAGCTCACGATCGACGACGCTCGCCTCGACTGGACCCGGCCGACGGCCGAGGTCGACGCGCGCTACCGCGGCGTGACGCCCGAACCGGGCGCGCACACCGAGGTCGGCGGCGTCCGCCTGAAGGTGCTCGACGCCGGCGTCGGCGTCCCCGGCGGCGCGCCGGCGCTCGCACCGGGGGAGCTGCGGCTGGTCGGTCGCCGCGTGCTCGCCGGCACCGGCGACGGCGCGCTCGAGCTGCGTCGCGTGCAGCCGGCCGGGCGCACGGCCATGGCCGCCGCCGACTGGTGGCGCGGGCTCGGCGTCGAGCGGGCGGAGGCGCGATGAGCGACGATCGCGGTCGCGACCCGGGGCGGTCGAGGCCCACCGCTCGCGGAGGCCGGCGACCCGCGACGCCGGGGCGGGGCGACGCCGTCTCGCCGGCGCGGCTGGTCGCCTATGAGGTCCTCGCGGCGGTCCGCGACTCTGACGCCTACGCGAACCTGCTGCTGCCCGCCCGCATCACGCGCGCGCGCCTCTCCGAGGCCGACGCCGGGCTCGCGACCGAGCTGACGTACGGCACGCTGCGGCGGCAGGGCTACTACGACGCCGTGATCGCGCTCGCGGCGGGGCGCCCGGTCGACGCGATCGACCCGCCGGCGCTCGACGTGCTGCGCCTCGGCGCCCATCAGCTGCTCTCGACGCGCGTGGCCACGCACGCCGCGGTCAACGAGTCGGTGGCGCTCGCGCGCCGCGTCGCCCCGAAGGCCGCCGGGTTCGTCAACGCCGTGCTCCGCACCATCTCGCGCCGGGAGGCCGACGGATGGCGCGAGCTCGTCGCCGACGAGGCGGGCTCGCCCGACCAGGCCCTCGCCGCGGTGCACTCGCACCCGGTGTGGGTCGTGCGGGCGCTGCGCGCCGCCCTCGAGCGCGAGGGCCGCGGCGATGAGCTCGTCGCCCTGCTCGAGGCCGACAACGCCTCGCCGCGCGTGAACCTCGCGGCGCTGCCCGGACTCGTCGCCGACGCCGACACGCTCGGCGAACCCGACTGGTACTCGCCGGTCGGCCTGACCGCCGCCGCGCCCCTGCGCGTCGTCGAGGAGCGCGCCGGCCGGGTGCGCGTGCAGGACGAGGGCTCGCAGCTCGCGGCGCTCGCGCTCAGCCGGGTCGCTCCCGTGCGCGAGGGCGAACGATGGCTCGACGTCTGCGCCGGGCCCGGCGGCAAGACCGCACTGCTGGCCGCCGAGGCGCGCGCCGGCGGCGCCGCGCTCGTCGCGAACGAGGTCGTCCCTGCTCGCGCCGAGCTGGTGCGCCGCGCGATCGCGCCGGTGCCGCTCGACGTGCCCGTCCGCGAGGGTGACGGCCGCGAGCTCGACCCGGCCGAGCTCGGTGCGCCCGGCGGGTTCGACCGGATCCTGCTCGACGCGCCGTGCACCGGGCTGGGCGCACTCCGGCGCCGCCCGGAGGCCCGCTGGCGCAAGGCACCGGCCGACGTCGCCGAGCTCACGGCGCTGCAGGGCGAGTTGGCGGATGCCGCGTTCCGCGCGCTCGCCCCCGGTGGCGTGCTCGCCTACGTCACGTGCTCGCCGCACACCGCAGAGACGCACGGCACGCTCGGCCGGGCACTCGAGCGGTGGGGAGCCCAGGCCGAGCAGCTCGACACGGCCGCGGTCGTGCAGGGGCTGTCGCGCCATCCGCTCGACCTCGCCGGCGACGGACGCACGGTGCAGCTGTGGCCGCATCGGCACGGCACCGACGCGATGTTCATCGCGCTCGTGCGCAAGCGCTGAGCGCGTCATCGGCCAGCGGGGCGCCGGTAGGCTCGGGAGCATGCCCACGCGCATCAACCCGAGCATCCTCGCCGCCGATTTCGCGAACCTCGAGCGCGAGCTCGGCCGCATCGCCAGCGCCGACCTCGTGCACGTCGACATCATGGACAACCACTTCGTGCCGAACCTCACGTTCGGCCTGCCGATGGTCGAGCGACTCGTCGAGGTCACGCCGATCCCGCTCGACGTGCACCTCATGATCGAGGACCCCGACCGCTGGGCGCCCGGGTACGCCGAAGTCGGCGCGGCGTCGGTCACCTTCCACGCCGAGGCCACGCGCGATCCCATCGCGCTCGCGCGTCGCCTGCGCGACATCGGCGCGCGCGCGGGCATCGCGCTGAAGCCCGGCACGCCCGTCGACCCGTTCCTCGAGCTGCTGCACGAGTTCGACCAGGTGCTCGTCATGACCGTCGAGCCCGGCTTCGGCGGCCAGTCGTTCATGCCCGAGACCATGCCGAAGCTCGCGCGCGTCGCCGACGCGGTCGCCGATCGGGGCCTCGACGTCTGGCTGCAGGTCGACGGCGGCATCTCCGCCGACACGATCGGCGTCGCTGCCGCGGCCGGCGCGAACACGTTCGTCGCGGGCTCCGCCGTGTTCCGCGGCGTGCCAGAGGATCAGATCGCGCTCCTGCGCGACGCCGTGGCGTCGCACCCGCACGCGCATCGGTAGGCTGGACGGGTGAAATCCTTCGACGACCTCTTCGTCGAGCTCGAGGACAAAGCCCGCACCCGCCCCGAGGGCAGCGGCACCGTCCGTCAGCTCGACGCCGGCGTGCACGCCATCGGCAAGAAGATCGTCGAGGAGGCGGCCGAGGTCTGGATGGCCGCCGAGTACCAGACCGACGCCGAGACGGCGGAGGAGATCTCGCAGCTCCTCTACCACCTCCAGGTGCTCATGCTCGCGAAGGGGCTCACCCCGGCCGACGTGTACCGACATCTGTGATCACGCACATGACCGCAGAACAGTTCCGTCGACACGAAAGCCAGGGAATGCTCCGAATCGCCGTGCCCAACAAGGGCTCGCTCTCCGAGACCGCCGCGCAGATGCTCTACGAGGCCGGGTACACCGGTCGTCGCGACCCCAAGGAGCTCATCGTCGCCGACCCCCGCAACGGGGTCGAGTTCTTCTACCTCCGGCCGCGCGACATCGCGACGTACGTCGGCTCGGGCGCGCTCGACGTCGGCATCACCGGCCGCGACCTGCTGCTCGACTCGGGCTCCGAGGCGACCGAGATCGCGCCGCTCGGCTTCGGCGACTCGACGTTCCGGTTCGCGGGCGCGCCAGGTGCGTTCACCGAGCTCGCCGATCTCGACGGCGTGCGCGTGGCCACGAGCTACCCGGGCCTCGTCGGCAACTTCCTCGCGCGGCACGGCGTGACCGCCAAGCTCGTCAAGCTCGACGGCGCGGTCGAGTCCGCGGTGCGGCTCGGCGTGGCCGATGCGGTGGCCGACGTCGTCTCGACCGGCTCGACGCTGCGCAAGGCGGGCCTCGACATCTTCGGGCCCGTGATCCTCGAGTCCGAGGCCGTGCTGATCGGCTCCGGCGTCGAGCGGCCCGGCACGCAGACCCTCGTGCGGCGCCTGCAGGGCGTGCTCGTGGCGCGCCAGTACGTGCTGCTCGACTACGACGTGCCGGTCGCGCAGCTCGAGGCGGCCACCGAGGTCGCACCCGGCTTCGAGTCGCCCACGGTGTCGCCGCTGCACGACCCCGAGTGGGTCGCGGTCCGCGTGATGATCCCGCGCACCGAGATGAACCACGTCATGGACGAGCTCTACGCGCTCGGCGCGCGCGCCATCCTGGTCAGCGCGATCCACGCGGCGCGGCTGTAGGGGAGCGCCGCATGAGCCTCGCCGTCCGTGTCATCCCGTGCCTCGACGTCGCCGGCGGCCGCGTCGTGAAGGGCATCAACTTCCTGAACCTGCGCGATGCGGGCGACCCCGTCGAGTTCGCCGCCCGCTACGCCGAGCAGGGCGCCGACGAGCTCACCTTCCTCGACGTCACCGCGACCGTCGACGACCGCTCGACAACCTACGACATGGTGCAGCAGGTCGCCGAGCAGGTCTTCATCCCGCTGACCGTCGGCGGCGGCGTCCGCTCGAACGACGACGTGGCGCGCCTGCTCGGCCACGGCGCCGACAAGATCGGCGTGAACAGCGCGGCCATCGCGCGCCCCGGGCTGATCGCCGAGATCGCCGACCGGTTCGGCGCCCAGGTGTGCGTCCTCTCGCTCGACGTCAAGCGCTCCGACCGCACCGAATCGGGCTTCGTCGTGACGACGCACGGCGGCCGCACCGAGACCGACCTCGACGCGCTGGAGTGGGCGCGGCAGGCCATCGAACTCGGCGCGGGCGAGCTGCTCGTCAACTCGATCGACGCCGACGGCACGAAGGCCGGCTTCGACCTCGAGCTGGTCGGCCTGATGCACGAGCTCTCGAGCGTACCCGTGATCGCCTCGGGCGGTGCCGGCGCCGTCGAGCACTTCGCGCCGGCGATCGCGGCGGGCGCCGACGCCGTGCTCGCGGCGTCCGTGTTCCACAACGGCGAGCTCACGATCGGCGACGTCAAGCGGGCGCTCGCGGCCGACGGAAGGACCGTGCGATGACCGAGACCGGCGACGAGGAGCTCGAGTTCGACTCCGAGGCCTGGGCACCGAATGCCACCGCGGTCGACCGCGCCGCGTTCAACGCCGACGGCCTGCTGCCCGCGATCATCCAGCAGTGGGACACCGGCGAGGTGCTCATGCTCGGCTGGATGGACCGCGAGGCCATGCGACGCACCCTGACCGAGGGTCGCGTCACCTTCTGGTCGCGGTCGCGCCAGGAGTACTGGCGCAAGGGCGACACCTCCGGCCACGCCCAGTACGTGAAGGCCGCCGCGCTCGACTGCGACGCCGACGCACTGCTCGTGCGGGTCGAGCAGGTCGGCGTCGCCTGCCACACCGGCACCCGCACCTGCTTCGACGGCGACCCGCTCGCCGTCGTGACGGGCGATCCCGGCTCCCGGGCCGAGGCCGCCGGCGACCCCGACGACCCCGCCCCGCACGGAGGAGCACGATGACGGACTCGCGCACCGCCACCACCCGTTTCGACGACTTCGTCGCGCTGCTGCCGGGCCGCCGTGTCGTGCCGGTCGTCCGCGAGCTCTTCGCCGACGGCGAGACGCCCGTCGGCATCTACCGCAAGCTCGCCGGCGACCGCCCGGGCACGTTCCTGCTCGAGTCCGCCGAGCAGGGCGGCATCTGGTCGCGCTACTCGTTCGTCGGCGCCGCGTCCTATGGCGTGCTCACCGACCGCGACGGCACGGTGGAATGGATCGACACGGGCCTCTCGCGCGAGCGCGCCCTCGGCGAGGGGTCGGGGTCGCTCGCACCGCTTGCGGCGCTCGAGGCGCTCTACGCGCGCTGGGCGACCGAAGACGTGCCGGGCGCGCCGCCGCTCACGGGCGGCCTCGTCGGCTTCATCGGCTGGGAGGCGATCCGCCAGATCGAGCACCTGCCGAACCGGCCCCCGGCCGACTTCTCCGTGCCGGGCCAGGCGTTCGCCTTCGTCTCCGAGCTCGTCGTGATCGACCACCGCACGGGCACCGTCCAGCTCGTGGCATCCGTGCTCAACGACCTCGGCGACGCGCCCGAGGCGCTCTGGGCCGACGCGCAGGCCCGGCTCGACCGCCTGCAGGCGGCGCTCGCCGAGCCGGCCGAGGCCCACCTCGCCGAGATCGACCTCACGCGCGAGCCCGAACCCCGGCACCGCACCGTGAAGGCCGACTTCCTCGCCGCGGTCGAGCGCTCGAAGCACTACATCCACGAGGGCGACATCTTCCAGGTCGTCATCTCGCAGCGCTTCGAGCAGCAGGCCACGGCGCACCCGATCGACGTGTACCGGGTCCTGCGCAGCCTCAACCCGAGCCCGTACATGTACCTGCTGCACCTCGAGGATGTCGCGGGCGAGCCGTACTGGATCGTCGGCTCGTCGCCCGAGGCGCTGGTCAAGGTCGAGGACGGCCGCGTGTACACGCACCCCATCGCCGGCTCCAAGCCGCGCGGTGCGACCCCGGAAGACGACGCCGACCTCGAGGCTGAGCTCATCGCCGACCCCAAGGAGCAGGCCGAGCACCTCATGCTCGTCGACCTCGCCCGCAACGACCTGGCGAAGGTGTGCGACGCGGGTTCGGTCGAGGTGACCGAGTTCATGCGCGTCGAGCGGTTCAGCCACATCATGCACCTCGTCTCGTCCGTCGAGGGCGACCTGCGCGCCGACGCGAACGCGATCGACGTGTTCCGCGCGACCTTCCCGGCCGGCACCCTCTCGGGTGCGCCCAAGCCGCGTGCGCTCGAGATCATCGACGAGCTCGAGCCCGCGCAGCGCGGCGTCTACGGGGGAGTCGTGGGCTACTTCGGGTTCGGCGGCGACGCCGACCTCGCGATCGCGATCCGCACCGCGACGATCTCGGGCGGGATCGCGCGCGTGCAGGCCGGCGGCGGCCTCGTGGCCGACTCGAACCCCGAGTCCGAGTTCCAGGAGTCGGTCAACAAGGCCGCGGCGCCGCTGCGCGCCGTGGCGGTCGCCAACGCGATGCGCCCCGTACGGTAGGGCGGCGCGTGAGACCCGAACGCATGAAGCTGCCCGCGATCGTCGGCATCCTCGCCGGGTCCGGACTGGCACTGCTCGCGTGGAGCCAGACCTGGTTCGCGGTGACGCTCGTCGAGGGCGCCTCGGCCGGCGGCGCCGCGACGCTCGAGGTCGGCGGCGCGGTCGCGTCGCCGGCGATCGCCGCACTCGCACTCGCCGGACTCGCCCTGGCCGGGGCCCTCGCGATCGCCGGCCCGCTGATCCGGATCCTCCTCGGCCTGCTCGCGGCACTGCTGGGCGGATGCCTCGTGCTCGCCGCCTCGATCTCGCTCGCCGACCCCGTCGCCGCCGTGTCCGGCGCGATCGCCGAGGCCACCGGCGTCGCCGGCGCCGAGCCCACGGCCGAGCTCGCGGCGTCGGTCGTGACGAGCGTCTGGCCCGCCGTCGCCATCGCCGGTGGCGCGCTGGTCGCGCTCGCGGGGCTGCTGGTCGTCCTCACCGGGCGCGCGTGGCCCACGTCGCGCCGCTACGGCGGAGGCGTGCGGCTCGCCGCCGACGGGTCGCGACCGGCCGCGACATCCGATCGCGCCGTCGACGACTGGGACGGCCTCAGCCGGGGCGACGACCCGACGGACGACGCGCCGGAACCGCATGACGGCACCCGCTAGACTTTCACCGATCACCGCACCGAAGGAGCACCATGAGCACTGAGCACGCCGACCCCGGCCACGGACACTCGCCCGCGGCGTGGACCGCCGTGGTGATCATGCTCCTGGCCTTCGCCATCGGCACGTTCGCGTTCTTCCTCGACCTGCAGTGGCTCGTCTGGGCGTCGGCCGGCCTGCTCGTCGTCGGCGCGGTGGTGGGCTGGGCGCTCGCGCGTGCGGGGTACGGCGTCGACGGCGCGAAGATCGCGCCGAAGGCGCACTGACGCGTGCTCTCCGAGCTCACCGCGAACTCGGTCGCCGACGCCGAGGCGCGTCGTGCCGAACGGCCGCTCGCCGAGGTCCAGGCCGCGGCGTTCGCGCGCCCGCCCGCCATCGACGCCCTTGCGGCGCTCGCGCCCGGCGACCGCGTCAAGGTCATCGCCGAGATCAAGCGCTCGAGCCCGTCGCGCGGCTCGCTCGCGGCCATCGACGACCCGGCCGCGCTCGCCCGCACGTACGAGCTCGGCGGTGCGAGCGCGATCAGCGTGCTCACCGAGGGGCGCAAGTTCGGCGGCTCGCTGGCCGACCTCGAGGCGGTGCGCGCCGCCGTCTCGCTCCCCGTGCTCCGCAAGGACTTCATCGCGACGCCGTACCAGGTCTACGAGGCGCGCGCCGCGGGCGCCGACCTCGTGCTCCTCATCGTCGCCGCCCTCGACGACGACACCCTGGCCGAACTGTACGCGCTCATCACCGAGCTCGGCATGACGGCACTCGTCGAGACCCACTCCGCCGAGGAGCTCGATCGCGCCGCCCGGCTCGGCGCGCGGCTCATCGGCGTGAACGCCCGTGACCTCTCCACGTTCGAACTCGACCGCGACCTGTTCGGCCGCCTCGCCGACCGCTTCCCCGAGGGGGCGATCCGCGTGGCCGAGTCGGCCGTGCTGTCGGCGGCCGACGTCGCGCACTACCGCGCCGCGGGTGCCGACGTCGTGCTCGTGGGCGAGGCCCTCGTCACGGGCGATCCGATCGCGAACCTCTCAGCATTCCTGGCGGTGTGACATGGCCCTCCGTGCCCAGACCGGTCCGTACTTCGGCGACTTCGGCGGGCGGTTCGTGCCCGAATCCCTGGTCGCCGCGCTCGACGAGCTCTCCGAGGCCTACACCCTCGCCAAGCTCGACCCCGAGTTCCAGCGCGAGCTCGACGAGCTCGGCCGCACCTACACCGGGCGGCCCTCGATCATCACCGAGGTGCCGCGCTTCGCCGAGCACGCCGGCGGCGCGCGTGTCATCCTCAAGCGCGAAGACCTGAACCACACGGGCTCGCACAAGATCAACAACGTGCTGGGCCAGGCACTGCTCACCCAGCGCATCGGCAAGCGGCGCGTGATCGCCGAGACGGGCGCGGGCCAGCACGGCGTCGCGACCGCGACGGCCGCCGCGCTCTTCGGGCTCGACTGCACGATCTACATGGGCGAGGTCGACACCGAGCGCCAGGCGCTCAACGTCGCGCGCATGCGGCTGCTCGGCGCCGAGGTGATCGCCGTCAAGACCGGCTCGCGCACCCTCAAGGACGCGATCAACGACGCGATGCGCGACTGGGTGACCAACGTCGAGAGCACCAACTACATCTTCGGCACGGTCGCGGGCCCGCACCCGTTCCCCGAGATGGTCCGCGACTTCCAGAAGGTCATCGGCGAGGAGGCGCGGCAGCAGGTGCTCGACCTGACCGGTGCGCTCCCGACCGCCGTGGCCGCGTGCGTGGGCGGCGGCTCGAACGCGATCGGCATCTTCCACGCGTTCCTCGACGACGCCGACGTCGCGCTCTACGGCTTCGAGGCCGGCGGCGAGGGCGTCGAGACGCCCCGCCACGCCGCGACGATCTCCAAGGGCCGCCCCGGCGTGCTGCACGGCGCGCGCAGCTACCTCCTGCAGGACGAGGACGGCCAGACCATCGAGTCGCACTCGATCTCGGCCGGGCTCGACTACCCGGGCGTCGGCCCCGAGCACTCGTGGCTCGCCGCGCTCGGCCGCGCGCAGTACCGTCCGGTCACCGACGACGCCGCGATGCAGGCGCTGCGCCTGCTCACGCGCACCGAGGGCATCATCCCCGCGATCGAGTCGGCGCACGCGCTCGCGGGCGCCATCGACCTCGGCCGCGAACTCGGCCGCGACGCCACGATCCTCGTCAACCTCTCGGGGCGCGGCGACAAGGACATGGACACGGCCGCGAAGTACTTCGGGCTGTACGACGAGGGAGCACAGTGAGTCACGTCGGTCCCGTCATCCGTCGCCGCAACGAGGAGGCCGCCGGGGCCCTGATCGGGTACCTGCCCGTCGGCTTCCCGACGCTCGACGAGAGCGTCGACGCCGCCGTGGCGCTCGTCGAGAACGGCGTCGACGTGCTCGAGCTCGGCCTGCCGTACTCCGACCCGGTCATGGACGGCACGGTGATCCAGGCTGCGACGCAGCAGGCGCTCGCGAACGGGTTCCGGCTCGCGCACGGCTTCGAGGCGGTCCGCCGCATCACTGAGCGCGTCGACGCACCGGTGCTCGTCATGACCTACTGGAACCCGGTCGTGCAGTACGGCGTCGAGCGGTTCGCCGACGACCTCGCGGCCGCCGGGGGAGCGGGCCTCATCACGCCCGACCTCATCCCCGACGAGGCGGTCGACTGGATCGCCGCATCCGAGCGCACCGGCCTCGACCGCGTGTTCCTCGCCGCGCCCACCTCGTCCGACGACCGCCTCCGGCAGGCCGTCGACTCGAGCCGCGGCTTCGTCTACGCGGTCTCGACCATGGGCATCACCGGCGCTCGGACCGACGTCGACCAGGCGGCGCGAACGCTCGTCGACCGCCTGCGCGAGGCGGGCTCCGAGGCGAGCTGCGTCGGCCTCGGCATCTCGACCGCGACCCAGGTCGCCGAGGTGCTCGAGTACGCCGAGGGCGCGATCGTCGGCTCCGCGCTCGTGAAGGCGCTCGCCGACGGCGGCGTCGACGCGGCCGGCGCCCTCGCGGCCGAGCTGGCGCGCGGCACCGCCCGCAAGTGAAGTAGTCTCGACGAGGCCGCCGCGCGCGGCGGGCCCCGCACCATCGACGAAAGGCAGACGCCGGCGTGATCGCACCGATCAGCATCCCGAGCCCCGACCCGGAGTGGCGCACCCTCGAGATCCCCGTCCCGTGGGGAACGCTCAACATCCAGCTGTACGCGCTCTTCATCCTCGCCGGGATCATCATCGCGACGATCATGACCGGGCGCCGGCTCACCAAGCGCGGTGCCGAGCCCGGCATCGTGCTCGACGTCGTGCTCTGGGCCGTGCCCCTGGGCATCATCGGCGCGCGCGTCTACCACGTGCTCACCCACCCCGACGACTACTTCGCCGGCCAGGAGCTCTGGCGTGTCTTCGCCATCTGGGAGGGCGGCAACGCCATCTACGGCTCGCTGATCGGCGGCGCGGTCGGCGTGATCATCGCCTGCCGCATCACCGGCCTGCGGTTCTGGTCGTTCGCCGACGCGCTCGCCCCCGGCCTGCTGCTCGCCCAGGCGATCGGCCGCCTCGGCAACTGGTTCAACCACGAGCTGTTCGGCTGGCCGACCGACCTTCCCTGGGGCCTCGAGATCGAGTCCACCAACCCGGCATTCCCCGCCGGCCTCGAGGACGGCACCCTCTTCCACCCGACGTTCCTCTACGAGATCATCTGGAACGTCCTCGGCGTGGTCGTGCTGCTCGGACTCGAGCGGTTCTTCCGCCTTCGCTGGGGCATGATGTTCGGCGCATACCTGATCTGGTACGGCGTCGGCCGCTCGGTCTTCGAGACCATCCGCGTCGACCCGAGCGAGATGTTCCTGGGCATCCGATCGAACGTCTGGGCGTCGTTCCTCGCGATCCTCATCGGCGTCGTCATCATCCTCGTGCAGCGCCGCCGGCACCCCGGCATCGAGCCGAGCGTGTACCGGCCGGGCCGTGAATGGACGCCCGCAGATGCTGAGGTAGACTCGGACGACAACACCGAGTCCGACACTGACTCTCTCGACGATGGTGTCGAGGGTGAGAACGAACCCGGCGAACCGGCTGCCACAAGCTCGAGCCGCTCGGCCTCCGCCTAGGAGGCCCCGCCACCACCGCGTTCTCCGCCGCGGCGCCGCACCTAGCGCCGCGAATCCTCCATCGTGGGCCGACGTCGTCCCCGTTGCCACCGAGATACCGAGGACGGTCCAACGTGTCGCTTCCCCCTCCCCACTCCAGGTTCGGAACCGTGCCGCCCGCACAGGGCATGTACGACCCTGCCGCCGAGAAGGACGCCTGCGGGCTCGCCATGGTCGCGACCCTGCGCGGCACCGCCGGCCACGACATCATCACGGCCGCGCTCGACGCGCTCCGCAACCTCGAGCACCGCGGCGCGGTCGGCTCCGACGCGGGCACGGGCGACGGCGCGGGCATCATCACCCAGGTGCCCGACGCGTTCCTGCGCGAGGTCGCGGGCTTCGCACTGCCGCCGGCCGGCAGCTACGCCGTGGGCAACGCGTTCCTCCCGGTCGACCCGACCGCGCGGAGCGGCGTGAAGCAGCAGCTCCAGCGGATCGCGGCGTCCGAGGGCCTCGACGTGCTCGGATGGCGCGAGGTCCCCGTGCGTCCCGACGAGCTCGGCACGCTCGCCCGCGCCGCCATGCCGGTCGTGCAGCAGCTCTACGTGCGCAGCGCCGCGACGACGTCCGAGGGCGAGCACCTCGAGGGCCTCGCGCTCGACCGCCTCACGTTCCGGCTGCGCAAGCGGGCCGAACGCGAGCTCGAGCTGTACTTCGCGTCGCTTTCGAGCCGCACGCTCGTCTACAAGGGCATGGTCACCACGCTCCAGCTCGAGCCGTTCTACCCCGACCTCTCCGACGAGCGATTCGCCTCGAAGCTCGCGCTCGTGCACTCGCGGTACTCGACGAACACATTCCCGTCGTGGCCGCTCGCGCAGCCGTTCCGCATGATCGCCCACAACGGCGAGATCAACACCATCCAGGGCAACCGCAACTGGATGCGCGCACGCCAGTCGCAGCTCGAGGCCGAGGTCCTCGGCGACCTCGGCCCGCTCATGCCGATCGTCACCCCCGGTGCGAGCGACTCGGCCTCGTTCGACGAGGTCGTCGAGCTCCTCACCCTCGCCGGGCGCAGCCTGCCGCACGCCGTCATGATGATGGTGCCCGAGGCGTGGGAGAAGCAGACCGAGATCGACCCCGCCCGCCGCTCGTTCTACGAGTACCACTCGATGCTCATGGAGCCGTGGGATGGCCCGGCGGCGATCGTGTTCACCGACGGCACGCTCGTCGGCGCGACGCTCGACCGCAACGGCCTCCGCCCCGGCCGCTACGTCGTCACCGACGACGGCCTCGTGGTGCTCGCGAGCGAGATCGGCGTGCTCGACGTGCCGCAGCGCAAGGTCGTCCGCAAGGGCCGGCTGCAGCCGGGCCGCATGTTCCTCGTCGACACCGAGGCGGGCCGCCTCATCGAGGACGACGAGATCAAGTCCGAGCTCGCGGCATCCGCCCCGTGGGGTGACTGGCTCGACGAGAGCCGCATCCGCCTCGCCGACCTGCCCGAGCGCGAGCACATCGTGCACCCGCCGGCCTCGGTGAATCGCCGTCAGCGCACGTTCGGCTACACCGAGGAGGAGGTCAAGATCCTCCTCGCGCCGATGGCCGCCACCGGGCAGGAACCGCTCGGCGCGATGGGCTCCGACACGCCGATCGCGGTGCTCTCCGAGCGACCGCGCCTGCTCTTCGACTACTTCACGCAGCAGTTCGCGCAGGTCACCAACCCGCCGCTCGACTCCATCCGCGAGCAGGTCGTCACCTCGCTCTCGACCTCGCTCGGGCCCGAGCGCAACCTGCTGACGGCCGGCCCCGAGCATGCCCGGCAGGTCTCGCTCGACTTCCCGGTGATCGACAACGACCAGCTCGCGAAGATCGTGCACATGACGGCGCCGTCCGGCGCCCGCGCGTCGCGCACGCTGCGGGGCCTCTACCGCGTCGACGACGGGCCCGACGGCCTGCGCGCCCGGCTCGCCGAGCTCTGCCGCGAGGTCGACGAGGCGATCGACGAGGGCGCGTCGTTCATCGTCCTGAGCGACCGCGACTCCACCAAGGACCTCGCGCCGATCCCGTCGCTGCTGATGCTCTCGGCAGTGCACCACCACCTCATCCGCTCCGAGACCCGCATGAAGGTCGGCCTCGTGGTCGAGGCGGGCGACGTCCGCGAGGTGCACCACGTCGCGCTCCTCGTCGGGTTCGGCGCGTCGGCGGTCAACCCGTACCTCGCGATGGAGACCTGCGAGGACCTCGTGCGCTCGGGCGTGCTCGCGAGCGTGACACCCGAGCAGGCCGTGCGCAACGTCATCACCGCGCTCGGCAAGGGCGTGCTGAAGATCATGTCGAAGATGGGCATCTCGACCATCTCGTCGTACGCGGGCGCCCAGGCCTTCGAGGCCGTCGGGCTCGCGCAGGGCTTCATCGACGAGTTCTTCACGGGCACCACGTCGAAGCTCGGCGGCGTCGGCATCGACGTGGTCGCCTCCGAGAACCTCTCGCGCCACGCCGTCGCGTACCCGGCGGATGTCGCGGTGCGGGCGCACGAGCGCCTGCAGACCGGCGGCGAGTACCAATGGCGCCGCGACGGCTCGCCGCACCTGTTCAACCCCGAGACGGTCTTCCGCCTGCAGCACTCGACGCGGAACCGCCGGTACGACGTCTTCCGCGAGTACACCGAGCTCGTCGACTCGCAGGCCGAGCAGCTCATGACGCTCCGCGGCATGTTCGCGCTGCGCACCGGCGTCCGCGCGCCCGTGCCGATCGACGAGGTCGAGCCGGTCGAGTCGATCGTCAAGCGGTTCTCCACGGGTGCGATGAGCTACGGCTCGATCTCCAAGGAGGCGCACGAGACCCTCGCGATCGCCATGAACCGGCTCGGCGCCAAGTCGAACACCGGTGAGGGCGGCGAAGACCTCGACCGCCTGCTCGACCCCGAGCGCCGCAGCGCCATCAAGCAGGTGGCCTCCGGTCGCTTCGGCGTCACGAGCATGTACCTGACGCACGCCGACGACATCCAGATCAAGCTCGCCCAGGGCGCCAAGCCCGGCGAGGGCGGCCAGCTGCCGCCGACGAAGGTGTACCCGTGGGTCGCGCGCACGCGGCACGCGACCGCCGGCGTCGGGCTCATCTCGCCGCCGCCGCACCACGACATCTACTCGATCGAAGACCTCAAGCAGCTGATCTTCGACCTCAAGCGGGCCAACCCCGGCGCGCGCGTCCACGTCAAGCTCGTCAGCCAGTCCGGCATCGGCGCGGTCGCCGCGGGCACCGCGAAGGCGCTGGCCGACGTCATCCTGGTCTCCGGGCACGACGGCGGCACGGGTGCGAGCCCGTTGAACTCGCTCAAGCACGCGGGTACGCCGTGGGAGCTCGGCCTGGCCGAGACGCAGCAGACGCTCATGCTCAACGGCATGCGCGACCGCGTCGTGGTGCAGGTCGACGGCCAGCTCAAGACCGGCCGCGACGTCGTCATCGGCGCGCTGCTCGGCGCCGAGGAGTTCGGCTTCGCCACGGCCCCGCTCATCGTCGAGGGCTGCGTCATGATGCGCGTCTGCCACCTCGACACGTGCCCGGTCGGCGTCGCCACGCAGAACCCCGAGCTGCGCAAGCGCTTCACGGGCAAGCCCGAGTTCGTCGTGAACTTCTTCGAGTTCATCGCGCAGGAGGTGCGCGAGTACCTCGCCGAGCTCGGCTACCGCTCGATCGACGAGATCATCGGCCGCCGCGAGCTGCTCGACGTCGACCGTGCCGTCGCGCACTGGAAGGCGTCGGGCCTCGACCTCACGCCGGTGCTCGTCGGCCCCGACTTCTCGGAGTCCGACCCGCGTCGGAACAGCCGCGCGCAGGACCATGAGCTCGACGAGCACTTCGACAACGAGCTCATCCGGCGCAGCCAGCTCGTGCTCGAGCAGGGCGGCCGCATCGAGGTCTCGCTGCCGATCCGCAACACCGAACGCGCGGTCGGCACCATGCTGGGCCACGAGGTGACCGTGCGGCACGGCGCACAGGGGCTCCCGACCGGTTCGATCGACGTGACCCTGACGGGCTCCGCGGGCCAGTCGCTCGGCGCGTTCCTGCCCAGCGGCATCACGCTTCGCCTCGAGGGCGACTCGAACGACTACGTCGGCAAGGGGCTCTCGGGCGGACAGATCATCGTCCGACCGTCGCGCGAGGCCGGCTTCGTCGCCGAGCGCAACGTCATCGCGGGCAACGTGATCGGCTACGGCGCCACGCAGGGCAGCATGTTCATCCGCGGCATCGTGGGCGAGCGGTTCCTGGTGCGCAACTCCGGGGCGACCGCGGTCGTCGAGGGCGTGGGCGACCACGCGCTCGAGTACATGACCGGCGGCCTCGCGCTCATCCTCGGCGCGACGGGCCGCAACCTCGGCGCGGGCATGTCGGGCGGCACCGCCTACGTGCTCGACCTCGCCGAGCCGCGCGTGAACCGCGAGGCCCTCTCGAGCGGCGAGCTGCAGCTGCATCCGCTCGGCAGCGCCGACCATGAGATCGTGCGCGACCTGCTCGAGCAGCACCTCGAGCACACCGACTCCGCGGTCGCGGCCACCCTCCTCGCCGAGGGGGATTCCGCGTTCGACCGCTTCACCAAGGTGCTCCCGCGCGACTACGCCGCGGTGCTCCGCACCCGCCAGACCGCCGTCGACGAGGGGCTCGACCCCGACGGCGACGTGGTCTGGACTCGCATTCTGGAGGTGACGGGTGGCTGACCCGAAGGGCTTTCTGAAGGTCACCGAGCGCGAGCTGCCCAAGCGGCGCCCCGTGCCGGTGCGGATCATGGACTGGAAAGAGGTCTACGAGGCCGGCGACCCGGCGCAGGTGCGCCGCCAGGCCGGACGCTGCATGGACTGCGGCATCCCGTTCTGCCACCAGGGCTGCCCGCTCGGCAACCTGATCCCCGAGTGGAACGACCTCACCTGGCGCGGCGAGGGCCGCGCGGCGAGCGATCGCCTGCACGCGACGAACAACTTCCCCGAGTTCACGGGCCGGCTGTGCCCGGCGCCGTGCGAGTCGGCCTGCGTGCTCAGCATCAACCAGCCGGCCGTGACCATCAAGCAGGTCGAGGTCTCGATCGCCGATCAGGCGTTCGGCAACGGCTGGGTGCAGCCGCAGCCGCCGGGCCGCCTGACCGGCAAGACCGTCGCCGTCGTCGGCTCGGGTCCCGCCGGCCTCGCCGCGGCGCAGCAGCTCACGCGCGCGGGCCACACGGTCGCCGTGTACGAGCGCGACGACCGCATCGGGGGCCTGCTGCGCTACGGCATCCCCGACTTCAAGATGGAGAAGAAGGTCCTCGACGCGCGCCTGGCGCAGATGACGGCCGAGGGCACGCGCTTCCGCGCGGGCGTCGAGATCGGCGTCGATCTCTCGTGGGACGAGCTCCGCCGCCGCTACGACGCCGTAGTGGTCGCCACGGGTGCGCTCGTCCCGCGCGACCTGCCGATCCCCGGCCGCGACCTGCCGGGCGTGCACTTCGCCATGGAGTACCTGGTGCAGGCGAACCGCCGCATCGCCGGCGAGGACGTGTTCGACCAGATCACGGCCGAGGGCAAGCACGTCGTGGTCCTCGGCGGCGGCGACACCGGCGCCGACTGCATCGGCACCGCGCACCGCCAGGGCGCGCTCTCGGTCACGAACCTCGCGATCGGCAAGCAGCCGAGCCCCACGCGGCCGGCCGAGCAGCCGTGGCCGATGCACCCGACGCTGTTCGAGGTGCAGAGCGCGCACGAGGAGGGCGGCGTGCGCCAGTACCTCGCCTCGACGGTCGAGTTCCTCGCCAACGAGGCGGGGGAGGTCCGCGCCATCCGCGTCGCCGAGACCGAGTACCTCGACGGCCGCCGCGTGCCGAAGGCGGGCACCGAGCGCGAGATCCCCGCCGACCTCGTGCTGCTCGCGCTCGGCTTCACCGGTCCCGAGACGGACGCGGCGAACGACCAGCTCGGCCTGCAGGCCACCGACCGCGGCAACTTCGCCCGCGGCGCCGACTACGCGACCTCGGAGCCCGGCGTGTTCATCGCCGGCGATGCCGGTCGCGGCCAGTCCCTCATCGTGTGGGCGATCGCCGAGGGCCGTGCTGCGGCCGCGGCCGTCGACCGCTACCTTGAGGGTGAGACGCAGCTGCCGAGCCCGATCCCCGCGAACGCACGAGCCTTCGCCATCTGACCCGCGCCATCCGGCGCCCGACGAGTCCGTATCAGCGCTACGGCGCGCAACCCACTGGAGCAGACACCACATGAGAAGAGCGAAGATCGTCGCCACGCTCGGGCCGGCCACGTCCAGCTACGAGCAGATCCGCGCGATCATCGATGCGGGCGTCGACGTCGCCCGCATGAACCTCAGCCACGGCAGCTACGACGTGCACGAGGGCGTCTACCAGAACGTGCGCAAGGCGGCCAACGACTCCGGTCGTGCGGTGGCGGTGCTCGTCGACCTGCAGGGCCCGAAGATCCGCCTCGGCAAGTTCGCCGACGGGCCCCACGAGCTCGCCGAGGGCGACATCTTCAAGATCACGACCGAGGAGATCCTCGGCACCAAGGAGATCGTGGGCACCACGTTCAAGGGCCTGCCCCACGACGTCGAGGCCGGCGACCACCTCCTGATCGACGACGGCAAGGTCCGCGTCGAGGTCCTGGAGACCGACGGCACGGTCGTGACCACCAAGGTCGTCGTGGCCGGTCCCGTGTCGAACAACAAGGGCATCAACCTCCCGGGCGTCGCGGTGAACGTGCCGGCGCTCTCCGAGAAGGACGAGGCCGACCTGCGCTGGGCCCTCCAGCTCGGCGCCGACATCATCGCGCTGTCCTTCGTGCGCAACGCCGCCGACATCGACCGCGTGCACGCGATCATGTCCGAGGAGGGCCGCCGCCTGCCGGTGATCGCGAAGATCGAGAAGCCGCAGGCCGTCGACGCCCTCGAAGACATCGTCGAGGCGTTCGACGGCATCATGGTCGCCCGCGGCGACCTCGGCGTCGAGCTCCCGCTGGAGGCGGTGCCGATCGTCCAGAAGCGCGCGATCGAGATCGCCCGTCGACTGGCGAAGCCCGTCATCGTCGCGACGCAGATGCTCGAGTCGATGACCCACGCGCCCGTCCCCACCCGCGCCGAGACGTCCGACGTCGCGAACGCCATCCTCGACGGCGCCGACGCGGTCATGCTCTCGGGCGAGACGAGCGTGGGCGAGTATCCCGTGCAGACCGTGAAGACCATGGCGCGCATCATCGAGTCGACCGAGCAGCACGGCCTGCACCGCATCGCGCCGCTCGGCACGAAGCCCCGCACGCAGGCCGGCGCGATCACGCTCGCCGCGGTCGAGGTCGCCGACTTCGTCGAGGCGAAGTACCTGTGCGTGTTCACCGAGACGGGCGAGTCCGTCCGACGGATGTCGCGCCTGCGCAGCATCATCCCGATCCTCGCGTTCACGCCGTACCCCGACATCCGTCGTCGCATGGCCCTGAACTGGGGTGTCGAGTCGTTCGTGGTCGACCGCGTGACGCACACCGACCAGATGGTCGGCCAGGTCGACGAGTGGCTCGCGCGCACCGGCAAGGCCGTGGCGGGCGAGAAGGTCGTCATCATCTCGGGGTCCCCTCCCGGGATCCCCGGCACCACGAACGACGTGCGCGTGCACGTCGTCGGCGAGGTGCTCTAGCAGCTCGCTGTCAGGGGCCCGGTCGTCCGAGCGGATGGCCGGGCCTCCGGCGTGCTCCGGGGCATGGCGTCCGGCGGGCCGGGGGCGCATGATGGCAGCCATGGAGATCGCGTTCGTCGGCGACGTGATGCTCGGGCGGCTCGTCGCGGACGAGCTGCGCCGTCGGCCGGCGGCGTTCCCGTGGGGCGACACGCTGCCACTGCTGCGCCGGGCCGACCTGCTCGTCGGCAACCTCGAGTTCGTGCTGTCCGACGACGGACGCCCGTGGCCCGGCAAGGTGTTCCACTTCCGCGCCGACCCGGACGCGGTCGCCAGCCTCGAGGCGGCCGGGTTCGGACTCGTCTCGGTCGCGAACAACCACGTGCTCGACTTCGGCGTCGAGGCGGCGCTGGCCACGCTCGCGACGCTCGACGACCACGGCATCCGCTACGCCGGCGCCGGGCCCGACCTGGACGCCGCACGGCGGACCGCCGTCGTGTCGCGCGGGGGCCTGACGATCGGGATGATCGCCTTCACCGACAACGAGCCCGGGTGGGCCGCGGGGCCCGCCGATCCCGGCGTGCATTTCGCGCCGGTGGATCCGCGCGACCATCGTGCGGCGGCGATCCTGGATGCGGTGGCCCGCGCGAGGGGGGCCGTCGACCTGCTGATCGTGTCCGCGCACTGGGGCGGCAACTGGGGCGTGGACGTGCCGCGATCGCACCGGGCGTTCGCGCGCGCCCTCGTGGAGGCGGGCGCCGACGTCGTGTTCGGGCACTCGCCGCACATCGTGCGGGGCGTCGAGGTGATCCGCGGCCGCCCGATCCTCCACAGCGCGGGGGACTTCGTCGACGACTACGCGGTCGACCCCGTCGAACGCAACGACCGCTCGTTCGTCTTCGTGCTCCGCACCGAGGGGGCGACGCCCGTCGAGCTGCGGCTGCATCCGACCGAGATCGACGGATGTCGCGTCCGCCTCGCGCGCCGGCACGCCCGGGAGGCCGCCGAGGAGATGGTGCGGCGCTGTGGCGCGCTCGACACGCATGCGGACTGGGACGCGGACGCGGGTTGCCTCGTCATCGGGATCGGGCCGTCCGCGGCCTGACCGCCCGCGGACGACACGCGCGAGGGAGTGCGGTGCCGGTGGTGGGGGTCGAACCCACACGCCCTTTCGGGCAAAGCATTTTGAGTGCTCCGCGTCTGCCATTCCGCCACACCGGCCCGGAGGCCTCGGCCAGAATACCGTAGGCTTTCCTGCGTGACAGACACCGAAGACACCCAGCCGGCACCGCGACGCGTCGTCGTCGCGGAGGACGAGTCGCTCATCCGCCTCGACATCGTCGAGATCCTGCGCGACAACGGCTACGAGGTGGTCGGCGAGGCCGGAGACGGCGAGACCGCGGTCCAGCTCGCCACCGAACTGCGACCCGACCTGGTCATCATGGACGTGAAGATGCCGCAGCTCGACGGCATCTCGGCTGCGGAGCGGCTCTCGAAGGGCCACATCGCCCCGGTCGTGCTCCTCACGGCGTTCAGCCAGAAGGAGCTCGTCGAGCGCGCGAGCGAGGCGGGCGCACTCGCCTACGTCGTGAAGCCGTTCACGCCCAACGACCTCCTGCCCGCGATCGAGATCGCCCTGGCCCGCCACGCGCAGATCATCGCGCTCGAGGCCGAGGTCGGCGACCTGGTCGAGCGCTTCGAGACGCGCAAGCTCGTCGACCGGGCGAAGGGCCTGCTCAACGAGAAGATGGGCCTGACCGAGCCCGAGGCGTTCCGCTGGATCCAGAAGGCCTCGATGGACCGCCGGCTGACCATGAAGGACGTCTCGCAGGCCATCATCGAGCAGCTCGCGCCGAAGAAGTAGGCCCTCCGGCCCTAGGCCGAGCCCGGCGTCCGGGCGAGTGTGGGTGTATCCCGGGCGGAACCGCCCGGTTCCGTTCGAAGCGGGGGTACACGCATGCTGCACGACGAGACGTCCAGGCTGGTCAGCCGGTTCGAGGAGGTACGGCTCGGCGACGCCCCGGTCGTCGGCGGCAAGGGAGCGAATCTCGGCGAGATGACCTCCGCCGGGCTGCCGATCCCGCCCGGCTTCGTCGTCACCGCCGAGGCGTACCTGCGCGCGGTCGACGGGGCGGGGGTCCGGCAGCGACTGCTCGACGACTTCCGGGCCGCGGCTCGGGCGGTCGACGACCCGGCCGCGCTCGCGAGCGCGGCCGCGGCCCTTCGGGAGACGGTCGGCGGGATCGACGTCCCCGACGAGGTCCGCGCGGCGATCCTCGACGAGTACCACCGGCTCGGCGAGGGCATCGCGGTCGCGGTCCGCTCGTCGGCGACCTCCGAGGACGCCGAGGGGACCTCGTTCGCGGGCATGCACGAGACCTACAACAACGTGGTCGGCGACGACGCGGTGATCGCGCGCGTGCGCGACTGCTGGGCGTCGCTCTACGGCGATCGCGTCATCTCGTACCGCGCCAGCCAGCACATGGACGAGGAGCCGGAGCTCGCGGTCGTCGTCCAGACGCAGGTCGTCTCCGACCGCTCGGGCGTGATGTTCACCGTGGACCCGTCGACCGGCGCGCGCGACCGGCTCGTGATCGAGGCCGCGCTCGGCCTGGGCGAGGTCGTCGTGTCGGGCGCGGTCGAGCCCGACACGTACATCGTCGCCAAGGACGGCCCGCGGATGCTGTCGGTCCGCGTCGGGCGCCAGTCGCACCGGCTCGTGGCCGCCGACGACGGCACGGTGCAGCGCGACGATCTCGATCCGGCGTCGGCCGATGCGCGCGTGCTCTCGGATGCCGAGGTACTCGAGGTCGCCGCCCTGGGCCTGCGCGTCGAGGCGCACTACGGCGAGCCGCAGGACACCGAGTGGGCGTACTCGGGCGGGCGGTTGTGGATGCTGCAGTCGCGACCGGTCACCACGCTCGGCGGTGGCCCGCCGGTCGGCACGGTACTGCTCCGCGGGCTCGCGGCGGCGCCGGGCCGCGTGTCGGGGCGCGTCCGCATCCTGCAGGCCCCGGCAGAGGGCGCCGCGCTGCAGGCGGGCGAGATCCTCGTCGCGCCGATGACGAATCCCGACTGGGTGCCGACGATGCGCCGCGCCGGGGCGGTCGTCACCGACGGGGGCGGCATGACCTGCCACGCCGCCATCGTCGCGCGCGAGCTCGGCGTTCCCGCGGTGGTCGGTGCGCGCACGGCGACGTCGGTGCTGCGCGACGGCGAGATGGTCACGGTCGACGGTGCGAAGGGCGAGATCATCGAGGGGGCGGATGTCGCGACATCCGTCGCACCCGGGCCTGCGGCCGTCGTCTCGGAGGTGCGCGCGCCGGCAGCGCCCGAGTCGCTCGCGACGAAGCTCTACGTCAACCTCGCGATCGCCGAGCGCGCCGCGGACGTCGCCGCGCAGGACGTCGACGGGGTGGGCCTGCTGCGCGCGGAGTTCATGATCACCGACGCGCTCGGCGGCCTGCACCCGCGCGAGATGCTCGCCCGCGGGCAGCGCGAGGAGTTCATCCGCCGGATGACCGGATCGCTGCTCGAGGTGACGCGCGCGTTCGGGCGCCGTCCGGTCGTCTATCGGACGATCGACTTCCGCACCAACGAGTTCCGCGGACTCGAGGGCGGCGACCGGTTCGAGCCGCAGGAGAACAACCCCATGATCGGGTACCGGGGCGCGTACCGGTACGTGAAGGAGCCCGAGCTCTTCATGCTCGAACTCGAGCTCCTCGCTCGCGTGCGCGACGAGACGCCGAACCTGCACGTGATGCTGCCGTTCGTCCGCACCCGGTGGGAGCTGGAGGCGTGCCTCGAGCTCATCGACGCGAGCCCGCTCGGCCGCCAGCGCGGGCTGAAGCGCTGGGTCATGGCCGAGGTGCCCTCGATCGTGTACCGGATCCCCGAGTATGCCGCGATGGGCATCGACGGGGTCTCGATCGGCTCGAACGACCTCACGCAGCTCATGCTCGGCGTCGACCGCGACTCCGAGGTGTGCGCCGAGCTGTTCGACGAGTCCGACGCGGCCGTGCTCGACGCCATCGAGCGGATCATCGCGGCGTGCCGGGCGTCGGGCATCACGAGCTCGCTCTGCGGCCAGGCGCCGTCGAACACGCCCTCGTTCGCGGAGCACCTGGTGCGGTTCGGCATCGACTCGATCTCGGTGAACCCGGATGCGGCGGAGCGGACGCGTCGCGTCGTCGCAGCGGCCGAACGGCGCATCCTGCTCGACGCGGCGCGGCGGTCCGCGGACGGCTGACGGGCCCCCGCCGCGACGCCTCGGCGGCCACGGGGACGTCGGTGGCCGCTTGTAGTCTTGGGGGGTGTCGGACCCCACCCCCGAAAAGCCCACCCTCCTCGTCGTCGACGGCCACTCCCTGGCCTACCGCGCCTTCTACGCGCTGCCCGTCGACAGCTTCAGCACGCGCGACGGCCAGCACACCAACGCCATCCACGGCTTCCTGTCGATGCTGCTCATGCTGCTGCGCAACGAGAAGCCCACGCACCTGGCCGTCGCGTTCGACACCTCGCGGCACTCGTTCCGAACGCGCGAGTACACCGAGTACAAGGCGAACCGGAGCGAGACGCCGCCCGAGTTCAAGGGCCAGATCGGGCTGCTGAAAGATGCGCTGCGGGCCATGCGCATCACGGTGCTCGAGAAGGAGGACTACGAGGCCGACGACATCCTCGCGACGCTCGCCACGCGCGGCAAGGCCGAGGGGTACGACGTGCTCGTCGTCTCGGGCGATCGCGACACCATCCAGCTCGTCGACGACGACGTCACGCTGCTCTACCCGAACGTGCAGGGCGTGTCGCAGCTGAAGCGGTACGACGCCGACGCGGTGCTCGAGCGCTACGGCGTGCGGCCCGAGCAGTATCCCGATATCGCGGCGCTCGTCGGCGAGACCAGCGACAACCTCCCCGGCATCACCAAGGTCGGCGAGAAGACCGCCGTCAAGTGGCTCGGCCTGTACGGCAGCCTCGACGGCATCCTCGAGCACATCGACGAGATCAAGGGCGTCGTCGGCGACAACCTGCGGCGCGAGCGCGAGAACGCGATCCGCAACCGCCGGCTCAACCGGCTCGTGCGCGACCTCGAGCTCGACGTCGACGTGCCAGATCTCGCGGCGCAGCCGATGGACGAGGCGGCCGTGCGCGAGCTGTTCGACCGGCTCGAGTTCAAGACGCTGCTCGAGCGGGTGACCAAGATGGCGGCCGAGTCGAACGGCCTCACGGCCGACGGCACGGCGGCGCTCGCGGCCGAGGCGGTGCCGGCGGCGACCGCTCCGGCGCCGCAGGCGCTCCGCGGGGCGGAGCTCGACGCCTGGTTCGAGCGGGTCACCGCCGCCGAGCCCGCGGGCCTCGGCCTGAGCCTCGAGACGCTCGACGGCAAGGTCATCGGCGCCGGGGTCGCCTCGACCACCGAGTCGGTGCAGCTCGCGTGGAGCGCGGGCACCGCCGACCTCGAGCCGTTCGAGCGGTGGCTGGCGAGCGACGCCCCGAAGGTCATGACCGACGCGAAGCCGCAGCTCAAGGCGATGCGCAGATCGGGGCTCGCGTTCGACGGCCTCGTGGTCGACACCCTCATCGCGGGCTGGCTCATCCGGCCGAGCCTGGCCGAGAAGGACCTCCCCGACCTCGTGTCGCGGTACCTCGGCGAGACCGTGCCGATGGCCGATCCGGCGCAGCTCGTGCCCGACGCCGACTCCACGGCCGGTGCGCCCGAGTTCGCCTGGTACTCGCTCCGGGTTGCACCCGTCGTGCTCGCGGCCCTGTCCGAGGGGTCCCGCCGCGTCCTCGCCGACATCGAGATCCCGATCGTCTCGATCCTCGCCGAGATGGAGCTGCGCGGCGTGACGGTCGAGCACGACCGGCTCGCCGAACTGTCCGGGCAGCTGGGGGAGCGGGCCGCAACGCTCGCCGAGTCCGCCTACGCCGAGATCGGTCGCCAGGTGAACCTCGGCTCGCCGAAGCAGCTGCAGGAGGTGCTCTTCGACCAGCTCGGCATGCCGAAGACGCGCGCGACCAAGACGGGGTACTCCACCGACGCCGGTGCACTGGCCGACCTGCAGGAGTCGCATCCGCACCCGTTCCTCGGCCTGCTGCTCGAGCACCGCGACGCGACGAAGCTGCGGCAGATCGTCGATGCGCTCGACAAGTCGATCCAGTCCGACGGCCGCGTGCACACGAGCTACGTGCAGGTCGGCACGACCACCGGTCGCATCTCGTCGACCGACCCGAACCTGCAGAACATCCCCGTCCGCACCGAGGAGGGCCGTCGCATCCGGGCGGCTTTCACCTACGGGCGCGACTACGCCGAGCTGCTCACGGCCGACTACTCGCAGATCGAGATGCGCATCATGGCGCACCTCTCGCAGGATCCCGGCCTGATCGAGGCGTTCCATTCCGGGGAGGACCTCCACCGATTCGTCGGCGCCCGCATCTTCGACGTCGACCCGTCCGATGTGACGCCGCTCATGCGCACCAAGGTCAAGGCGATGTCGTACGGGCTCGCGTACGGCCTCAGCGCGTTCGGCCTCTCGAAGCAGCTGCGCATCGACCGCGCCGAGGCCACCCAGCTCATGAAGGACTACTTCGAGCGGTTCGGCGCGGTGCGCGACTACCTCCGCGGGGTCGTGGGGCAGGCGAAGGTCGACGGCTACACCGAGACGATCTTCGGCCGACGCCGTCCGTTCCCCGACCTCAACAGCCCGAACCGGGTGCTGCGCGAGAACGCCGAGCGCGCCGCGCTCAACGCGCCGATCCAGGGGTCGGCGGCCGACATCATGAAATTCGCGATGATCGGCGTCGAGCGCGAGCTGCAGGCACGCGAGCTGCGATCGCGCATGCTCATGCAGGTGCACGACGAGCTCATCTTCGAGGTCGCCGCGGGCGAGGGCGACGAGGTCGAGGCGATCGTGCACGACCGCATGTCGCACGCCGCCGACCTGCTCGTGCCGCTCGACGTCCAGGTGGGCAGGGGACGCGACTGGGAGGACGCCGCGCACTGAGGCGGGCGCGCGTGCGTCGAGCAAGCCGAGGACTGCTCGCAGGTTCGCGGGCGTGCCATCCGCTCGTCTAGGCTCGCGCGCATGGCCACCCCAGAGCGCACCCCCACCGAGGTCGACCGCGTCGCCGAGGAGTGGGTGGACACCCTCGTCGCCCTCGATCCCGCGACCGCGACGTACATCGGCCGGACCGAACACGACCACCGGATGCCCGACTTCTCGCCGGGGGGCCACGCCGCGCGGGTCGAGGCCGTCCGGGCGGCGCTCGCGGCCCTGGGCGCCGCGACGCCTGCCGACGATGTCGACCGCATCACGGTCGCCGACCTCGGCAGCCAGCTCGAGCTCGCGCTCGAGAGCGACGCCGCAGCACTCCACCTGCGCGACCTCAACGTGATCGCGAGCCCCGCCCAGGAGATCCGCGACGTCTTCGACCTCATGCCGACGACCGGCACCGAAGAGTGGGCGCGCATCGCCGAGCGCCTCGCCGCGGTGCCCGCCGCGATCGACGGCTACGTCGAGACGCTCCGGCTCGGCATCGAGCGCGGCGTCGTGCCCGCGGTCCGGCAGGTCCGCGAGGTCGCCCAGCAGGCGCGGCGCACCGCTCGTGCCGACGGGTTCTTCCCGGCGTTCGTGGAGGGCGCCGACGGGATCGCGGGCGATGCGCTGCGACGCGAGCTCGACGCGAACGCCGCGGCCGCGGCATCCGCCTACGACCGACTGGCCGAGTTCCTCGAGCGCGAGCTCGCGCCGCGCGCGACCCAGGAGGATGCAGTCGGCCGCGATGCGTACGCCCTCCAGTCCCGAAGGTTCCTCGGTGCGACGATCGACCTCGACGAGACCTACGAATGGGGCATCGAGGAGCTCGCGCGCATGGTCGCCGAGCAGGAGTCCGTCGCCCGGCAGGTCCTGCCCGGGGCCTCGGTCGCCGAGGCGATCGCCCACCTCGAGGCCGACCCCGCGCGCAAGCTCGTGGGCACGGATGCCCTGCAGCGCTGGATGCAGGAGACGAGCGATGAGGCGGTCGCCGAACTCGGCGCGACGCAGTTCGACATCCCCGAGGAGATCCGCACGCTCGAGTGCCGCATCGCGCCGACCCAGGAGGGCGGGATCTACTACACGGGGCCGAGCGACGACTTCACGCGGCCCGGCCGCATGTGGTGGTCGGTGCCCGCGGGCGTCACCGAGTTCGACACGTGGCGCGAGAAGACCACGGTCTACCACGAGGGCGTGCCGGGCCACCACCTGCAGATCGGCCAGGCGGTCGTCAACCGCGGGCAGCTGAACACGTGGCGCCGACAGCTCGCCGGCACCTCGGGGCACGCCGAGGGCTGGGCGCTCTACGCCGAGCGGCTCATGGAGGAGCTCGGCTACCTCGACGACCGCGCCGACCGGCTCGGCATGCTCGACGGGCAGCGGATGCGCGCGGCGCGCGTCGTGCTCGACATCGGCGTGCACCTCGGCAAGTCGCGCCCCGACGGCCTCGGCGCCTGGACGGGGGAGTACGCCTTCGAGTTCATGGGTGCGAACGTGAACATGCCCCCGGAGTTCGTCCGGTTCGAGGTGCATCGCTACCTCGGCTGGCCGGGCCAGGCGCCGTCGTACAAGGTCGGCCAGCGGATCTGGGAGCAGCTCCGGGACGACGTCCGCCGCCGCGAGGGCGAGCGCTTCGACATCCGCTCGTTCCATTCGCGGGCGCTCGCGCTCGGCGGTGTCGGGCTCGACACGCTCCGGGGCGCGCTGGGCGGCTGAGACGCGCCGGTTGCCGCGCCGGGAATGAACCCGCTAGGATGGAGCGTCACTCGTGTGACATCCATGTCCGCCTGCCCGCCGCGGATCCCAACAACACGCTCTTTCCGCGACGGGCCTGATTCTGTCCATTAACGGAGCATCCACTACATGACAACCGCAACGACCAAGGCGCCCAAGCAGGTCGCGATCAACGACATCGGGTCTGCTGACGATTTCCTCGCCGCGGTCGAGAAGACTCTGAAGTTCTTCAACGACGGCGACCTCATCGAGGGCACCGTCGTGAAGATCGACCGCGACGAGGTCCTCCTCGACGTCGGGTACAAGACCGAGGGTGTCATCCCCTCGCGCGAACTTTCCATCAAGCACGACGTCGACCCCAGCGAGGTCGTCGAGGTCGGCGACACCGTCGAGGCCCTCGTTCTCCAGAAGGAGGACAAGGAAGGCCGTCTGATCCTGTCGAAGAAGCGCGCGCAGTACGAGCGCGCCTGGGGCGACGTGGAGAAGATCAAGGAGAACGACGGAGTCGTCACCGGTTCGGTCATCGAGGTCGTCAAGGGCGGCCTCATCGTCGACATCGGCCTCCGCGGCTTCCTGCCCGCCTCGCTCATCGAGCTCCGCCGCGTGCGCGACCTCACGCCGTACCTCGGCCAGGAGATCGAGGCGAAGATCCTCGAGCTCGACAAGAACCGCAACAACGTGGTCCTGTCGCGCCGTGCGCTGCTCGAGCAGACCCAGTCGGAGTCGCGCTCGACCTTCCTGCAGAACCTCCACCCGGGTCAGATCCGCAAGGGCGTCATCTCGTCGATCGTCAACTTCGGTGCGTTCGTCGACCTCGGCGGCGTCGACGGCCTGGTGCACGTCTCGGAGCTCTCGTGGAAGCACATCGAGCACGCGTCCGAGGTCGTCGAGGTCGGCCAGGAAGTCACCGTCGAGGTGCTCTCCGTCGAACTCGACCGCGAGCGCGTCTCGCTGTCGCTCAAGGCGACGCAGGAGGACCCGTGGCAGGTCTTCGCCCGCACGCACGCCATCGGCCAGGTCACGCCCGGAAAGGTCACCAAGCTGGTGCCGTTCGGTGCGTTCGTCCGCGTCGCCGACGGCATCGAGGGCCTCGTGCACATCTCCGAGCTGTCGGGCCGTCACGTCGAGCTCGCCGAGCAGGTCGTGTCGGTGGGCGAGGAGGTCTTCGTCAAGGTCATCGACATCGACCTCGAGCGTCGCCGCATCTCGCTCTCGCTCAAGCAGGCCAACGAGGGCGTCGACCCCGAGGGCACCGAGTTCGACCCGGCGCTCTACGGCATGCTCACCGAGTACGACGAGCAGGGCAACTACAAGTACCCCGAGGGCTTCGACCCCGAGACCAACGAGTGGCGCGAGGGCTTCGACGCCCAGCGCGAGAAGTGGGAGCAGGAGTACGCTGCCGCCCAGGCTCGCTGGGAGGCGCACAAGAAGCAGGTCGCCGCGTCGCTCGCGGCCCAGGCTTCGGACGAGTCGTTCTCGTCGGGCACCTCGTCGTACACGAGCGAGTCGGCCTCGGCCGGCACCCTCGCCGACGACGCGTCGCTCGCGGCGCTGCGCGAGAAGCTCTCGAGCAACTAGTCGCTGCTCCATTCGCAGACGGAAGGCCGGTCCCGGATGGGGCCGGCCTTCCGGCGTCTCCGGCCATGGGCCGGCGCGGTGTCCGGTGCGCCGACCGCGCCGGCCGGTGGTGCGTCGGAGCTAGGAGCCCGGCACGGGGGAGTCCGCTCGTCGGCGTCGCTCGCGTCGCCGGCGCAGGAAGACGACCACGAGCGCGATCATGCCGCCGAGTGCGATGACGACGAGGACCGGAGCGAGGATCGCGAGCAACGACAGCGACACGCTGCCGACATCCTCGACCGTGCTCACGACGGGAGCGCCGACCCCGGCCGTCGACGCGTTCACGACCGGGCGGACGGCGGCCTTCGCGAGGTGCACACCGAGGGCGAGCACCACGCCGATCGCGACCGGGATCCAGTCGGGTGAGGCGAAGAACGCCTCCGGATCCGTGACGGCGGCCGTCGAGGCGCCCACGCCGGAGCCGAAGGCCAGCCCGCCCGCGGTGGGTCGTACGACGGTCTGCACGATGTCGTTCAGCGAGTCGAGCCCGGGCACCTTGTCGGCGATGATCTCGACGACGAGCAGCACCACCAGGATGAGCAGCACCCACTCGTTCGCGAGCCACTCCCATCCGGACGGCAGCTCGACCAGTCCGGTGAACCGGTCGAGCGCGCCGAGCACGATGAGCGGGATCCACGCGTTCAGGCCGGCGGCGAGCGCCAGGCCCGACGCGGTCAGCACTTCCAGCACGCCTCGCCCCCTCACGGTTCGGGTGGAGTGTCGCACACGGATAGGGTGGGGGATGTGTATCTGATCGGCCTCACCGGCGGGATCGCCTCCGGAAAGTCCACCGTCGCCCGCCGCCTCGTCGAGCACGGCGCCATCCATCTCGATGCCGACCAGCTCGCGCGTCGCGTCGTCGAGCCGGGCTCCGCGTGCCTCGACGCGATCGTCCGCGAGTTCGGCGAAGGCGTGCTGAACCACGACGGCATGCTCGACCGGCAGAAACTCGGCGAGATCGTCTTCCACGACGAGGATGCGCGCGCTCGCCTGAACGCCATCGTCCACCCGGCGGTGCGCGAGCTGTCGGGCCGGCTCATCGCCAAGGCCGAGCAGGAGGATCCCGGCGCGGTCGTCGTGTACGACGTCCCGCTCCTCGTCGAGGCGCAGGTCGACCATCCGTTCGACCTCATCGTGGTGACGAGTGCGCCCAAGCGCACCCAGGTCAGGCGACTGGTCGAGGAACGCGGGCTCGACCCGATCCAGGCCGAGGCGCGGGTCGACGCGCAGGTCGACGATGCCGACCGGCGCGCCGTCGCTGACGTCGTGATCGACACGGGCGGCTCCCTCGCGCACACCATGAGCCAGGCCGACGACCTCTGGGTGCGCATCGATCGCGCGCGACGCGCGGCGACGCAGTAGCCGACGGATGGCGCGACCGCGCCATCCGCTTCGCCCTCGGCGTACCCGGCCCCCGTGTCGGTGGGTCGACCTAGACTCGAATCCATGCAGTCGACCCGTTCCGTGCGCCCATTCGAGGTCGTCAGCGAGTACGCGCCGAGCGGCGACCAGCCGCAGGCCATCGCCGAGCTCGCCGCCCGGATCAACGCCGGCGAGACCGACGTCGTGCTGCTCGGTGCGACCGGCACCGGCAAGTCCGCGACGACCGCGTGGCTCATCGAGCAGGTCCAACGGCCGACGCTCGTGCTCGCGCACAACAAGACCCTCGCGGCCCAGTTGGCCACGGAGTTCCGCGAGCTCATGCCGCACAACGCCGTGGAGTACTTCGTCTCGTACTACGACTACTACCAGCCCGAGGCGTACGTCCCGCAGACCGACACCTTCATCGAGAAGGACAGCTCGATCAACGCCGAGGTCGAGCGGCTGCGGCACTCGACCACGAACTCCCTGCTGAGCCGGCGCGACGTCGTCGTGGTCTCGAGCGTGTCGTGCATCTACGGCCTCGGTACGCCCGAAGAGTACCTCAACGCGATGATGCCGCTGCAGGTCGGCCAGCGCGTCGACCGCGATTGGCTGATCCGCAAGTTCGTGTCGATGCAGTACCAGCGCAACGACGTCGCCTTCTCGCGCGGCACGTTCCGGGTTCGCGGCGACACGATCGAGATCATCCCGATCTACGAGGAGCTGGCGATCCGCATCGAGTTGTTCGGCGACGAGATCGAGGCGCTGTACAGCCTGCACCCGCTCACCGGGTCGGTGGTCGCGAAGCTCGATGCGGTGCCGGTCTTCCCCGGCTCGCACTACGTCGCAAGCACCGACGTGATGCAGCGGGCGATCGGCACGATCCGCGACGAGCTCGACGAGCGGCTGCAGGAGCTCGAGCGCGAGGGCAAGCTCCTCGAGGCGCAGCGGCTGCGCATGCGCACGACGTTCGACCTCGAGATGATGGAGCAGATCGGCTTCTGCTCGGGCATCGAGAACTACTCGCGGCACATCGACGGGCGCGCGCCGGGCGAGGCGCCGCACTGCCTGCTCGACTACTTCCCCGACGACTTCCTGATCGTGATCGACGAGTCCCACGTGACCGTGCCGCAGATCGGCGCGATGTACGAGGGCGACGCGTCACGCAAGCGCACGCTCGTCGAGCACGGGTTCCGGTTGCCGAGTGCACTCGACAACCGCCCGCTCAAGTTCGACGAGTTCAAGGCCCGCGTCGGCCAGACGGTGTACCTCTCGGCCACGCCCGGCAAGTACGAGCTCGGCATCGCCGACGGCGTGGTCGAGCAGATCATCCGCCCGACCGGCCTCGTCGACCCCGAGATCGTGGTGAAGCCGTCCAAGGGCCAGATCGACGACCTGCTCGAAGAGATCCGCATCCGCGCCGAGCGCGACGAGCGCGTGCTCGTCACGACGCTCACCAAGCGCATGGCCGAGGAGCTCACCGACTTCCTCACCGAGGCCGGGGTGCGAGTGCGCTACCTGCACTCCGACGTCGACACCCTGCGCCGCGTCGAACTGCTCACCGAGCTGCGCGCCGGCGTGTACGACGTGCTCGTGGGCATCAACCTGCTCCGAGAGGGCCTCGACCTGCCCGAGGTGTCGCTCGTGGCGATCCTCGACGCCGACAAGGAGGGCTTCCTCCGCTCGTCGACCTCGCTCATCCAGACGATCGGGCGTGCCGCGCGCAACGTCTCGGGCGCGGTGCACATGTACGCCGACGTGATGACCGACTCGATGGCCTCCGCGATCGACGAGACCAACCGGCGCCGCGACAAGCAGATCGAGTACAACCGCGTGAACGGGATCGACCCCACTCCGCTCCGCAAGCGCATCGCCGACATCACCGAGGTGCTCGCGCGCGAGGAGGCCGACACGGCGGCGCTGCTCGCCGGGCGCGACGCGAAGAAGACCTCGCCCGTGCCGATGCGTCGTGACGGCATCGCGGCGGCCGGCGCCAACGACCTCGAGGAACTCATCCGCGACCTCAACGACCAGATGCTCGAGGCCGCCGGAGAGCTCAAATTCGAGCTCGCCGCCCGGCTCCGCGACGAGGTCTCCGAGCTCAAGCGCGAGCTGCGTCAGATGGAGAAGGCGGGGCACCTGGGCTGAGCCTCGTCGGGGGAGCGGCCGCGCGACGGCCGGCAGCGGTGCCGTGAATCGAACGTGTGTTCGCTCTCGGCACGTGCGATCGTAGCCGGAGTGTCGGAGGGCGTTCGTACACTCGTAGGGTGCCAGTTTCACGTCTCGATGCCCATTCGCGCCTGAGCGTCCGCGGTGCCCGCGTGCACAACCTGCGCAACGTCGATGTCGAGATCCCGCGCGATGCCATGGTCGTCTTCACGGGCCTCTCGGGCTCGGGCAAGTCCTCGCTCGCGTTCGACACCATCTTCGCCGAGGGCCAGCGGCGCTACGTCGAGTCGCTCTCGGCGTATGCGCGCCAGTTCCTGGGCCAGGTCGACCGACCCGACGTCGACTTCATCGAGGGCTTGAGCCCCGCGGTCTCGATCGACCAGAAGTCCACGAACCGCAACCCCCGATCGACCGTCGGCACGATCACCGAGATCTACGACTACATGCGCCTGCTGTGGGCGCGCATCGGCGTGCCGCACTGTCCAGTGTGCGGTGAGCGCATCCAGCGGCAGACCGTGCAGCAGATCGCCGACCAGCTCATGGAGCTCCCCGCGGGCACGCGGTTCCAGATCCTCAGCCCGATGGTCTCCCAGAAGAAGGGCGAGTTCGTCGACCTCTTCCGCGACCTCTCCTCGCACGGCTATTCGCGGGCCGTCGTCGACGGCGAGGTCATCCGCCTCGGCGAGCCGCCGCAGCTGAAGAAGCAGGTCAAGCACGACATCTCGGTCGTGATCGACCGGCTCGTGGCATCCGATGAAATGCTCGGCCGGCTCACCGACTCGCTCGAGACCGCGCTGCGGCTGACCGACGGCCTCGTGCAGATCAACTACGTCGACCTCGAGGGCGACGACGCGTGGCAGACCTTCTCCGAGAAGCTGAGCTGCCCCAACCAGCACCCGATCGCGCTCACCGAGATCGAGCCCCGCACCTTCTCGTTCAACGCGCCGTTCGGCGCGTGCCCCGAGTGCTCGGGCCTCGGTACGCGCATGTCGGTCGACGAGGAGCTGCTGCTCGGCGACCCGACGCTCAGCATCGCCGAGGGCGTCATCCTGCCTTGGACCTCGCAGGGCAAGAGCCTCTACAACTACTACGAGAAGCTGCTCGACGGCCTCGCCCGCGACTTCGACTTCTCCCTCGACACGCCGTGGGAGGAACTGCCCGGGGCGGCGCGCAACGCGGTGCTGCGCGGCGACAACTTCGAGGTCAAGGTGCGGTGGCGCAACCGCTACGGCCGAGAGATGAGCTACACCTCGGGCTTCGAGGGCGTCGTGCCGTACATCGAGCGGCAGTACCTGCAGGCCGAGACCGACGTGCAGCGCGCGCGCTGGGCCGAGTACCTCCGCGAGGTGCCCTGCCCCGTCTGCCAGGGCGACCGGCTCAAGCCCGAGGTGCTCTCCGTCCTCATCCACGACGCGTCGATCGCCGACGTGTGCCGCCTCAGCCTCCACGACGCCCGCTCGTTCATGGACCGGCTCCAGCTGACCGACCGCGAGCAGACGATCGCGGCGCAGGTCCTGCGCGAGATCAAGCTCCGGCTCGACTTCCTCATCCGCGTCGGCCTCAGCTACCTCGACCTCGCCCGCGCCGCGGGCACGCTCTCCGGCGGCGAGGCGCAGCGCATCCGGCTCGCGACGCAGATCGGGTCCGGCCTCACGGGGGTGCTCTACGTGCTCGACGAGCCGAGCATCGGCCTGCACCAGCGCGACAACCGCCGCCTCATCGACACGCTCGTCGCACTCCGCGACCTCGGCAACACGCTCATCGTCGTCGAGCACGACGAAGACACGATCCGCACCGCAGACTGGATCGTCGACATCGGGCCGGGGGCCGGCGTGCACGGCGGCACGGTCGTGCACAGCGGCAGCTACGCCGACCTCGTGAAGAACACCCGTTCCCTCACGGGTGACTACCTCGCGGGGCGCAAGGAGATCCCGATCCCGGCGACGCGCCGGGCGATCGATCCCGACCGCATGATCACGGTCGAGGGGGCGCAGGCGAACAACCTCCGCAACGTCGACGTGGCGTTCCCGCTCGGCACGTTCACGGCCGTCACCGGCGTCAGCGGCTCGGGCAAGTCCTCGCTCGTCAACGACATCCTGTACCGGGTGCTCGCCAACCGCCTCAACGGCGCCCGCAAGGTGCCCGGCAAGCACCGCCGCGTCGGCGGGCTCGATCACCTCGACAAGGTCGTGCACGTCGACCAGGCGCCGATCGGCCGTACCCCCCGGTCGAACCCGGCCACGTACACGGGCGTGTTCGACCGCATCCGCACCCTGTTCTCCGAGACCGCCGAGGCGAAGGCGCGGGGCTACCTTCCCGGCCGGTTCAGCTTCAACGTCAAGGGCGGGCGCTGCGAGGCGTGCTCGGGCGACGGCACGATCAAGATCGAGATGAACTTCCTCCCCGACGTCTACGTCGCGTGCGAGGTCTGCGGCGGCCAGCGGTACAACCGCGAGACGCTGCAGGTGCACTACAAGGGCAAGAACATCGCCGAGGTCCTCGAGATGCCGATCAGCGAGGCGGCTGAGTTCTTCGAGCCCATCTCGGCGATCCACCGCTACCTCAAGACCCTCGTCGACGTCGGCCTCGGGTACGTGCAGCTCGGCCAGAGCGCCACGACCCTCTCCGGCGGCGAGGCGCAGCGCGTCAAGCTCGCGACCGAACTGCAGCGCCGTTCGAACGGGCGCAGCGTCTACGTGCTCGACGAGCCGACCACCGGCCTCCACTTCGAGGACGTGCGCAAGCTCCTGAAGGTGCTCGGGAAGCTGGTCGACAAGGGCAACACGGTGATCGTCATCGAGCACAGCCTCGACGTGATCAAGTCGGCCGACTGGATCGTCGACCTCGGTCCCGAGGGCGGTTCCGGTGGCGGCCAAGTCGTCGCGGTGGGCACGCCCGAGCAGGTGGCCGAGGTGCACGAGAGCCACACGGGGTACTTCCTGCGCGAGATCTTCGAGGCCGCGGCGCCGCCCGCCGTCGCCGCGAGCTGACGATGCGCACGACCGTCCCCTATCGGCCGCGGCCGGGGGAGATCCCGACCGACCCCGGCGTCTACCGGTTCCGCGACGCCGAGGGCCGGGTCCTGTACGTCGGCAAGGCCAAGAACCTCCGCGCGCGGCTGTCGAACTACTTCGCACCCCTGCACACCCTGCACGAGCGCACGCGTCGCATGGTCACGACCGCGGCATCCGTCGAATGGACCGTCGTCGCGAGCGACGTCGAGGCCCTCAACCTCGAGATCACGTGGATCAACGAGCTCAAGCCGCCGTTCAACGTCCGCTTCAAGGACGACAAGTCGTACCCGTACCTGGTCGTCACGCTTGCCGACGAGGCGCCGCGGGCGATGGTCTCGCGGAGGCGCGGAATCCCGGGCGCCCGGTACTTCGGCCCGTATCCCAAGATGTGGGCCGTGACCGAGATGCTCGAGATCCTCATCAAGCTGTTCCCGATCCGCACCTGCAAGGACAGCGACTACCGGCGGGCGATGGCCACCGGCAAGCCGTGCTTCGCGGGCCAGATCGGGCGCTGCTTCGGGCCCTGCTCGGGCAGGGTCACGATCGAGCAGCATCGGGCCAACGTCGACCGTTTCGTCGCGTTCATGCAGAACCAGGACCCTCGCATCGTTCGCGACCTCGAGCGCGAGATGCGCAACGCGTCGGCCGCGCAAGACTATGAGACCGCCGCCCGCAAGCGCGACCAGCTGCAGGCCGCCACCGCGTTCTTCGAGAAGAGCGCGGTCGTGCTCGGCGACCGCGTCGACCTCGACGTGTACGGCATCGAGCACGACGAGCTCGCGGCCGCGGTGCACCTGTTCATGGTCCGGGGCGGCCGCATCCGGGGCGAGCGCTCGTGGACGGTCGACAAGGAGCTCGACGTCCCGCTCGGCGAGCTCGTCGGCTTCGTGGTCGAGAACGCCTACGGCGACGGCCAGGCGCCGGCCCGTGAGGTGGTCGTGCCCGAGCTGCCCGACGGTGCCGAGGCGCTCGAGGCATGGCTGCGCGGACTCGCCGGTCGCAACGTGAGCCTTCGCGTGGCCCAGCGCGGTGCGAAGGCGCAGCTGCTCAACACTGCGACGCAGAACGCCCGGCAATCGCTCATGCTCTACAAGACCCGGCGCAGCGCCGACTTCACCGCGCGGTCGCGGGCGCTGGAGGACATCCAGGAGGCGCTCGGCATGACCGACGCCCCGCTGCGCATCGAGTGCTTCGACGTCTCGCACCTCAGCGGCACGAACATCGTGGCGTCGATGGTCGTCTTCGAAGACGGCCTGCCGCGCAAGGACGAGTACCGGCGGTTCACGATCCCGAACTCGACCGACGACACCGACTCGATCCACCAGGTCCTCACCCGGAGACTCGCGTACCTCTCCCAGCCGGTCGCGAATGGCGACCGAGCGAACGGCGACGGAGCGAACGGCGCCGACGAGGGCGGTGCGGATGGCGCGGCCTCGCCGCCGCGCCGTGCGAAGTTCGCCTACCGGCCCAACCTGCTGGTCGTCGACGGCGGACAGCCCCAGGTCGCCGCCGCCGAGCGCGCGCTCCGAGAGGCCGGCGTCGAGGGCGTCTCCCTGTGCGGCATCGCCAAGCGACTCGAGGAGATCTGGACCCCCGAGTCCGACTTCCCGGTCATCCTGCCGCGCAACAGCGATGCGCTCTTCCTCTTCCAGCGCATCCGCGACGAGGCGCACCGGTTCGCGATCACGCACCAGCGACAGCGGCGCAAGCGCGACATCGGTTCGATCCTGTCCGAGGTCCCCGGGCTCGGGCCCGCGCGCGTGAAGGCCCTGCTGACGCACTTCGGCTCGGTCGCACGGCTTCGCGGCGCCGACGAGGCCGCGATCGCCGAGGTTCCGGGAATCGGCCCGGCGCTCGCGACGAGCGTCCGCGCCCACCTGCGGGGAGAGGCCCGACCGGGCGGCGACTAGGCTGGGAGGCCGGGGGAGTTGCAGGAAGGGAGCGCCGACACCATGGGCGACGGCGACCGTCAGGAGATGCTCATCGTCACGGGGATGTCCGGTGCCGGACGGTCGACGGTGGCCGACGCACTGGAGGACCTCGGCTGGTACGTCGTCGACAACCTCCCGCCGCAGATGCTGCGCCCGCTCGTCGACCTCGCGGAGCGCGCCGGCGCGTCACTGCCGCGCATCGCCGCCGTCGTCGACATCCGCGGCGGCGGATTCTTCTCCGAGATCCGCGACGTCGTCCAGGTCCTCCGCAACGGCGTGAACGTCAGGGTGATGTTCCTCGATGCCGACGACGCCGTGCTGGTCCGGCGCTTCGAGTCGGTGCGGCGCCCGCACCCGCTCCAGGCCGACGGCACGCTCCTCGACGGCATCGCCGCCGAGCGGGCGCGGCTGGCCGAGGTGCGTGAGGCGAGCGACCTGATCGTCGACACCTCGAACCTGAACATCCACCAGCTGGCCAACCTCGTCACCGAGACCTTCGCCGAGGCCGGTCGCGCCGGGCTCCGGGTCGCCGTCCAGAGCTTCGGGTTCAAGTACGGGGTGCCGGCCGACGCCGACCTCGTCGCCGACGCGCGCTTCCTGCCCAATCCGTTCTGGAATGATGAACTGCGCTCGCTCACCGGCGAGGACCAGGAGGTCAGCGACTACGTGCTGGACCAGCCCGGTGCGCGCGAGTTCCTCGATGCCTACGTCGCCGCGCTGCGGCCCGTGCTCGAGGGCTACCAGCGCGAGAACAAGCGCCATGCGATGATCGCGATCGGCTGCACCGGCGGCAAGCACCGCTCGGTCGCACTGGTCCGCGAGCTCGCGGCGCGACTCCGATCGATCCCGGGACTGGCGGTCAGCGTCAAGCACCGCGACCTCGGACGAGAATGACCCGGCGCGACGCGCGCCTGCCGACGACAGAGAGGACGACCACGTGGCCCTGACGGCTGAGGTGAAAGAGGAGCTCGCGAGAGTCGAGGTGACGAAGACCTCGGTGCGTGCCGCGGAGCTCGCTTCGGTGCTCCGGTTCGCCGGAGGACTCCACATCATCTCGGGGCGGATCGCGATCGAGGCCGAGCTCGACTCGCCCACGATTGCCCGCCGCGTGACGCGCGACCTCGGCGAGCTGTACGGCGTGCGGCCCGACGTCTCGGTGATCTCGGCATCGGGGCTGCGTCGCACGAACCAGTACCTCGTGCGGGTGCTCGACGGCGGTGAGACGCTCGCCCGGCAGACCGGCCTGCTCGACGCCAGGCGACGACCCGTCCGCGGGCTGCCGAACAAGCTCACGACCGGATCGCGCGACGACGTCGCCGCGGTGTGGCGAGGGGCGTTCCTCGCGCGCGGCAGCCTCACCGACCCCGGCCGCTCGGCCGCGCTCGAGGTGACCTGCCCCGGCGGCGAGACCGCGATGGCGCTCGTCGGCGCCGCCGGCCGCCTCGGCGTGTCGGCGAAGGCGCGCGAGGTGCGCGGCGTGCACCGCGTCGTGATCCGCGACGGCGAGGCGATCAGCGCGATGCTCGCCCTCATGGGGGCGAGCGAGACCGTGCGCAACTGGGAGGAGCTGCGCCAGCGCCGCGAGGTGCGCGCGACGGCCAACCGGCTCGTGAACTTCGACGACGCCAACCTCCGCCGCTCCGCCCAGGCGGCGGTCGCGGCGTGCGCGCGCGTCGAGCGCGCCATGGAGCTCCTCGGCGACGACATCCCCGAGCACCTGAAGTACGCCGGCGAGTTGCGACTCGCGCACCGCGACGCGAGCCTCGACGAGCTCGGCCACCACGCCGACCCGCCGCTGACGAAGGACGCGGTCGCCGGCCGCATCCGCCGGTTGCTCGCGATGGCCGACAAGCGTGCCGCAGACCTGGGGGTCCCGGGCACCGAGGCGAACCTGCCGGCCGACCTCGACGACGTCTGAACGCTTCCCGAACGCGCTCCGAACGTCGTCAACCCCCGTCATGCGCCGCATGCACGGGCATAGGATCGAGGAAGCCGCGGTCCGCCCGGGCAGAGGTCCGGGTCGCCCGGCTGCTGACAAGGAGAAGCAATGGCTGACTACACCCTCCCTGAACTCGCCTACGACTACGGGGCGCTCGAGCCGTCGATCAGCGGCACGATCATGGAGCTGCACCACTCGAAGCACCACCAGGCCTACGTCACCGGCGCGAACACCGCGCTGGCGCAGCTCGCCGAGGCGCGGGATTCCGACAACCTCGCGAACGTGAACAAGCTCGAGAAGGACCTCGCGTTCAACCTCGGCGGCCACGTCAACCACTCGATCTTCTGGACGAACCTCTCGCCCGACGGCGGCGACAAGCCCACGGGCGAGCTCGCGGCGGCGATCGACGACCACTTCGGCTCGTTCGAGAAGTTCCAGGCGCACTTCACCGCGACCGCGCTCGGCGTGCAGGGTTCGGGCTGGGCCGTCCTGGCATGGGACTCGATCGGCCAGCGCCCGATCATCGTGCAGTTCTTCGACCAGCAGGGCAACCTGCCGGCGGGCATCGTGCCGCTGCTCATGCTCGACGTCTGGGAGCACGCCTACTACCTCGACTACAAGAACGTGCGTGCCGATTACGTGAAGGCGTTCTGGAACATCGTGAACTGGGAGAACGTCCAGCAGCGCCTCCAGTCCGCCACTGAGAAGACCTCAGGGCTGCTGCTACTGTCGTAACGCGGATGGTGTCCCCGGGCGCCGTCCCGGGGACACCGCCGTCCGATCAGCTCCACCAGATCCATCCCGATAGCGCGCTCGCGCCCGTCATGACAGGGGAGAAACCTGTGTCCGTAAAGATCGGCATCAACGGCTTCGGCCGTATCGGCCGCAACTACTTCCGAGCCGCCCTCGCCCAGGGCGCCGACCTGGAGATCGTCGCGGTGAACGACCTCACCGACAACAAGACGCTCGCTCACCTGCTCAAGTACGACTCGATCACCGGCCGACTCGACGCGACCGTCGACTACGACGACGAGCACCTCATCGTCGACGGCAAGTCGATCAAGGCGTTCGCGGAGCGCGACCCCGCGAACCTCCCCTGGGGCGAGCTCGGCGTCGACATCGTCATCGAGTCGACCGGGTTCTTCACGAAGGCCGCCGACGCGCGCAAGCACCTCGAGGCCGGCGCGAAGAAGGTCCTGATCTCGGCCCCGGCGACCGACGAGGACGCGACGTTCGTCATCGGCGTGAACGAGGACTCCTACGACCCCGAGAAGCACCACATCATCTCGAACGCGTCGTGCACGACGAACTGCCTCGCACCGCTCGCGAAGGTCTTCAACGACGAGTTCGGCATCGAGCGCGGCCTCATGACCACGGTCCACGCGTACACCGCCGACCAGAACCTGCAGGACGGCCCGCACAAGGACCTCCGTCGTGCGCGCGCCGCGGCGATCAACATCGTGCCGACCTCGACGGGCGCCGCGAAGGCCATCGGCCTGGTGCTGCCCGAGCTCGTCGGCAAGCTCGACGGGTTCGCGCTGCGCGTCCCGGTCCCCACCGGCTCGATCACCGACCTCACGGTCACCTCGTCGCGCCCGGTCACGGTCGACGAGGTCAAGGCCGCGTACAAGAAGGCCGCGGAGGGTCCCCTGAAGGGCATCCTCAAGTACACCGAGGACGACATCGTCTCGAGCGACATCGTGACCGACCCGCACTCGTCGATCTTCGACGCCGGTCTCACGCGCGTCATCGGCGACCAGGTCAAGCTCTCGGCGTGGTACGACAACGAGTGGGGCTACTCCAACCGACTCGTCGACCTGACCGAGTACGTCGCCGAGCGTCTCTGAATCGAGACGACGTGACCCTCCGAACCATCGATTCCCTGGGTCCGCTCGCCGGCTCGCGTGTCGTCGTCCGTTGCGACCTCAACGTCCCTCTGCAGGACGGGGTCATCACGGACGACGGCCGCGTGCGCGCGTCGGTCCCCACGCTCACCGCGCTCGTCGAACAGGGCGCCCGCGTGATCGTGATCTCGCACCTGGGCCGCCCCGAGGGCGCACCCGACCCGAAGTACAGCCTCGCGCCGGTCGCCGCGCGCCTCGGCGAGCTGCTCGACGCGCCCGTCGCATTCGCGTCCGACACGGTCGGCGACGACGCGGCGGCCAAGGTCGCCGTACTCGGCGACGGCGAGGTGCTCGTGCTCGAGAACCTGCGCTTCAACCCGGGCGAGACCAGCAAGAACGAGGCCGAGCGCACCGCGTTCGCCGGGCAGCTGGCCGAGTTCGCCGACGCGGTCGTCTCCGACGGCTTCGGCGTGGTGCACCGCAAGCAGGCCAGCGTGTACGAGCTCGAGCAGCTGCGTCCGAGCGCGGCCGGCCTGCTGATCGCGGCCGAGCTCGACGTGCTCGACCGGCTCACCGAGAACCCCGAGCGGCCGTACGCGGTCGTGCTCGGGGGCTCGAAGGTGTCCGACAAGCTCGGCGTGATCGAGCACCTGCTCCCGCGCGTCGACGCGCTGCTCATCGGCGGCGGCATGCTGTTCACCTTCCTCGCCGCGCAGGGCCACAAGGTGGGCTCGAGCCTGCTCGAGGCCGACCAGATCGACACCGTGAAGGGCTACCTCGCGGCCGCCACGGAGGGCGGCGTCGACATCGTGCTCCCGACCGACGTCGTGGTCGCCGCCTCGTTCTCGGCCGACGCCGAGCACCAGGTCGCCGCGGCCGACGCGATCGAGGAGACGCCGTTCGGCGCCTCCGGCCTCGGGCTCGACATCGGGCCCGACACGGCGGCCGCGTTCGCGGAGCGCGTCCGCGGTGCGAAGACCGTGTTCTGGAACGGCCCGATGGGCGTGTTCGAGCTCGCGCCCTTCGCCGAGGGCACGCGCGTCGTGGCATCCGCCCTCACCGAGGTCGACGGACTCAGCGTCGTCGGCGGCGGCGACTCGGCCGCGGCGGTGCGCCAGCTCGGCTTCGACGAGAGCGCCTTCGGGCACATCTCGACGGGCGGCGGCGCGAGCCTGGAATTCCTCGAAGGAAAGAAGCTCCCCGGACTGGAGGTCCTCGGATGGCAGTAGGCCGCACCCCGTTCATCGCGGGCAACTGGAAGATGAACCTCGATCACCTGCAGGCGATCGCGTTCGTGCAGAAGCTCGCGTGGAGCCTCGCCGACGCGAAGCACGACTTCGCCGACGCGGAAGTCGCGGTGTTCCCGCCGTTCACCGACCTGCGGTCGGTGCAGACGCTCGTCTCGGCCGACGACCTGCCCATCGGCTACGGCGCGCAGGACCTGTCGCAGCACGACTCGGGCGCGTACACCGGCGAGGTGTCGGGCGCGTTCCTCGCGAAGCTCGACTGCCGGTACGTGATCATCGGGCACTCCGAGCGGCGCCAGTACCACGCCGAGACCGACGAGGTCGTCAACGCCAAGGTCCTCGCCGCGCACCGCCACGGGCTCGTCCCCGTCCTGTGCGTCGGCGAGACCGCGGAGGACCTCGAGACGCACGGCGCGAGCGCCGTCCCCGTGGCGCAGCTGCGGGCGGCGCTCGCGGGCGTCGACGTCGCCAAGGGCCTCGTCGTCGCGTACGAGCCGGTCTGGGCGATCGGCTCGGGCCAGGCGGCCACGCCCGACCAGGCCCAGCAGGTCGGTGCGGCCCTCCGCGCAGTCCTCGCCGAGCTCGCGGGCGACGAGCTCGCGGCGTCGACGCGCATCCTGTACGGCGGGTCCGTGAAGGCGGCGAACATCGCGTCGTTCCTCCGCGAGCCCGACGTCGACGGTGCGCTCGTCGGCGGCGCGAGCCTCGACATCGACGAGTTCTCGAGCATCGTCCGCTTCAAGAAGCACGTCGGCGCCTGAGGCCCGGAACCGCGCCGCCCACCCCCGTCGCGACGTGGGGCGGGCGGCGCGGACGGCTATACTCGACTGGCGGCATCGACACTTCGTCATGCCCGGAAAGGTTTCACCGTGGAGATTCTCCAGGTCGTCCTGCAGGTGCTGCTCGGGCTCACGAGCGTCCTGCTCACGCTCCTGATCCTGCTGCACAAGGGTCGCGGCGGCGGTCTGTCCGACATGTTCGGCGGCGGCGTCACGTCGAACCTCGGCGCGTCCGGGGTTGCGGAGCGCAACCTCAACCGCATCACGATCATCCTCGGACTCGTCTGGGTGACGTGCATCGTCGTGCTCGGCCTCATCACCAAGTTCGACGCAGGGATCTGACGGAGGTCACCGTGGCATCAGGCAACAGCGCGATCCGGGGCTCGCGAGTCGGCTCCGGCCCCATGGGCGAGCAGGACCGCGGCTTCCACGCCGACCGTGTCGCCGTCAGCTACTGGGACGCCCAGGGCAACGAGACGGTGCGGTACTTCGCGGCGAACCTCCCCGAGGAGGAGATCCCCGACGTCATCGACAGCCCCTCGACGGGCCTGCCGGCGGGCCGCGACAAGGAGAACCCGCCCGCGGTCTCCAAGCTCGAGCCGTACAAGACGCACCTCGCGTACGTGAAGGAACGACGCACCGAGGAGGAGGCGGCCGCGCTCCTGGAGGAGGCGCTGCAGCAGCTCCGCGCACGCCGTGGCACGGCGTCGAAGGACTGAGTTCCACGCACTGCAACGAAGGAAGGGCCGCCCCGTCAGGAGCGGCCCTTCCTTCGTGTCTGCCGGGTCAGTAGTCGCGGGCGATGAGCGCGTCGGGGACCTCCGCCGCGGCATCCCGATCGACGAAGAACACCGTGCGGCGGCGGCCCTTGATGCCCGCGACGGGGACCTCGTCGCGGCTCGCACCCGCAAGCGCGAGACCGAGCGCGGAGGCCTTGTCGGCACCCGCGAGCACGAGCCACACGCGCTGCGACGCGTTGATCACGGGGCGCGTGAGGCTCAGCCGCTCGGGCGGCGGCTTGGGCGACTCGCGCACGGCGATGACCGGCCGGTCGACGACCTGGATGCCCGATCGGTGCGGGAAAAGGGAGGCGATGTGCCCGTCGGGACCGACGCCGAGGAAGACGATGTCGAACACGGGGTGCGGCAGCCCTTCGGCGCCGAAGCGCTCGAGCTCGGCCGCGTACGCGTCGGCCGCCTCGTCCAGCGTGAGGCCCTGGTCGGCGGCGGGGAACGGGTGGACGTTGCCCGCCGGCAGGTCGAGCGCGTCGAGGAGCGACTCACGCGAGAGGCGGTCGTTCCGATCGGCGTCGCCGTCGGGCACCCACCGCTCGTCGCCCCACCAGAAGTGCACGCGCTGCCAGTCGACCGACTGCCGCGCGGGCGACTCGCGCACCGCCACGAGCACCGCGCCGCCCATCGACCCGCCCGTCAGCACCACGTGCACGGTCTCCTGGACGTCGAGGAGGTCGAGCACCTTGGTGATGAACCGGGCGGCGACCGCCCCGGCCAGCGTCTCCTTGTCGGGATGGACGAGCACGCGGCGCTCGTTCGTCATTCGGTCACTCCTTCGTCGTCGCCCGGCGCTGCGAGACCAGCGCGAGCCCTCTCGTGATCACCTCACCGTACAGCTCATCGGGGTCGAGTCGACGCAGCTCGTCGGCAAGGCAGTCGCGGAGGCTGCGACGGGGGAGTGCGACGTCGTGCACGGGCTGTCCGGGCTGGCGCAGCGTGGCCACGCCGGGGTGATCGCGAACCAGCTCGATCCGCCCGGTCGGGCGGACGAGGTGCACGCCGTGGATGCCGTGCGAGCCGTGCTCGAGCCCCGTGAGCGTGCAGTCGGCCGGGGCGCCGAGCTGCATCGACAGCCACGCCGCGAGCAGCGTGGTCGACGGCGAGTCGACCGCGCCCGTCACGCTCACGGCGGTGACCGGCTCGTACGGCGGCTGGTCGAGCACCGCCGCGAGCTGGGCGCGCCAGAGCGTCAGCCGGGTCCACGAGAAGTCCGCGTCGCCCGGTCGGTAGCTCTCGGCGAGGTGGTCGAGCGCCGCCTGGGGGTCGGCCTGGGTCGAGGCATCCGTGATCCGTCGCTGCGCGATGCGCCCGAGGGGCGAGTCGCCTGGGACCGCGGGTGCGGCGCCCGGCCACCAGGTGACCACGGGGGCGTCGGGCAGGAGCAGGCCCATGACGAGGCTCTGCTCGTCCTGTGCGGCGTCGCCGCGCGCGCGGAGGATGATGACCTCGCTCGCGCCGGCGTCGCCGCCCACGCGGATCTCCGCGTCGATCCGGCTCTCGGCGGCGGGGGCGTCGTCCTCGTCCTCGGTCGAGACCACGATGACGCGCATCGGGTGCTCCCGAGATGCGTCGTTCGCCGCCTCGATCGCCTCCTCCTCGCCGTCGTGGGTGGTCGCGATGACGAGGGTGAGCACGCGTCCGAGGGCGACGACGCCGCCCTCCTCGCGGATCTTGACGAGGGTCTTCGACACCTGGCTCGTGGTGGTGTCGGGCAGTTCGACGATCATGGGCGCCTCCAGGTGCGTCCGTCGCGGGCGAGGAGCTCGTCGGCGGAGGACGGACCCCACGACCCGGGCTTGTACTGCTCGGGCTGGCCCTGCGTCTCCCAGAACTCCTCGATGGGGTCGAGGATCTTCCAGGAGAGCTCCACCTCCTCCTGCCGGGGGAAGAGCGGCGGGTCGCCGAGCAGCACGTCGAGGATGAGTCGCTCGTACGCCTCGGGGCTGGCCTCGGTGAAGGCGTGGCCGTATCCGAAGTCCATCGTCACGTCGCGCACCTGCATGCCGGCGCCGGGCACCTTGGACCCGAACCGGATGGTGACGCCCTCATCGGGCTGCACGCGGATGACGAGGGCGTTCTGGCCGAGCTGCGAGGTCTGGCTGTCGGCGAACACCTGCTGCGGCGCCCGCTTGAAGACCACGGCGATCTCGGTCACGCGACGGCCGAGACGCTTGCCCGCGCGGAGGTAGAACGGCACGCCGGCCCATCGGCGGGTGCCGATGAGCAGCTTCATGGCGGCGTAGGTCTCCGTCGTCGACGCGGGGTCCATGCCGTCCTCGTCGAGGAAGCCGATCACCTTCTCGCCGCCCTGCCAGCCGCCCGAGTACTGCCCGCGGGCGGTGGCGGCGGCCAGGTCGTCGGGCAGGCGCACCGCGCGGAGGGTCTTCTCCTTCTCGGCGCGCAGGTCGGCGGCGTCGAACGAGATGGGCTCCTCCATGGCGGTGAGCGCGAGCAGCTGCAGCAGGTGGTTCTGGATGACGTCGCGTGCCGCGCCGATGCCGTCGTAGTAGCCGGCCCGGCCGCCCACGCCGATGTCCTCGGCCATCGTGATCTGCACGTGGTCGACGTAGTTGGCGTTCCAGATCGGCTCGTACAGCTGGTTCGCGAACCGCAGCGCGAGGATGTTCTGGACCGTCTCCTTGCCGAGGTAGTGGTCGATGCGGAACACGGAGTCGGGCGGGAACACCGACGCGACCACGTCGTTGAGCTCGATGGCCGTCTTCAGGTCGGACCCGAAGGGCTTCTCGATGACGACGCGCCGCCACTGCCCGTCCTTCTGCTCCGTGAGCCCGGAGCGCTTGAGCTGCTCCGTGACGATCGGGAACGATTTCGGGGGGATCGACAGGTAGAACGCGTGGTTGCCCATGGTGCCGCGTTCGCGGTCCAGCTCCTCGACGGTCCGCCGAAGGCGCTCGAACGCCTCGTCGTCGTCGAAGGCGCCGGGGACGAAGCGGATGCCGCGGGCGAGCTGCTGCCACACGTCCTCGCGGAACTCGGTGCGGGCGTACTGCTTCACCGAGTCGTGGACGACCTTCTCGAAGTCCTGGTCCTCCCAGTCGCGGCGCGCGAAGCCCACCAGCGCGAAGCCCGGGGGCAGGAGCCCCCGGTTCGCGAGGTCGTAGACCGCGGGCATGAGCTTCTTGCGCGACAGGTCGCCGGTGACGCCGAAGATGATGAGGCTCGACGGGCCGGCGATCCGGTTCAGGCGGTAGTCCTTCGGCGACCGCAGCGGGTTGTGCGTCGCCGTGATCTCGACCGGATGCATGTGCGCTCCCGGGATCAGCCGATCGCGGAGCGCAACGACCGGAGGTCGGCGCTCGGATCGGTCAGGGTGAGCGTGAGCACCGGACGTCCGTGCTCGGCGAGCACGGACGCGTCACCGGAGGCCTGCGCGGCGATGAGCTCGCCGAACGTGAAGGGCCGCTCGGGGATCGCGAGGTCGTCGCCGGAGCGCTGCACGAGCTGCAGGAACACGCCGTGCGCGGGGCCGCCCTTGTGGTACTGGCCGGTCGAGTGCAGGAAGCGGGGCCCCCAGCCGAACGTGACCGGGCGGCCGCTGCGCGCGGCGAGCAGGTCGCGGAGTTCCTCGATCTCGGGGTGCGCGACGCGGTCGACGTAGGCCTGCACCGAGATGTACCCGTCTGCGGGCACCTCTTCGAGCAGGACCTCGATCGCCGAGGTGAGGTCGCTCGCGGCCCCGATCACGTCGGGCGTGCCGCGCACCTCGATGCCGTCGGTCACGAACGCGGCGGGCGCCGGCTCGGGACGCGCGTCGAGGAGGCCGCGCGCGGCGATCTTCGCCGACTCGACGTCGGGCTGGTCGAACGGGTTGATGCCGAGGATCCGGCCGGCGACGGCGGTGGCGTACTCCCAGACGAGCAGCTGCGCGCCGAGCGTGCCGGACACGCGGATCTCGCCGTCGGTGCCGTCGACGAAGCGGTGCGTGCCCGCGTCGTCGACGAGGCGCACGACCTGCACGTCGGCGGCGACATCCTTCAGCTCGGGCGCGTCGGGACCGAGGACGACGGGCAGGATGCCGGTGCCCTCCTTGCCCGTCGACTCGGCGATGAGCTGCTCGGCCCAGTCGGCGAAGCCCACGATGTGCGTGCCGTCGGCGACGATCGCGAGCTTGTCGCGGCGGGGCTCGGTCGCGGCGATCGCCGCGCCGAGGACGAGGCCCGGATTCTCCTCGGAGTCGACCGCGAGTGCGAGCTCGATCGACTCGGCCTCGGCGAGCAGCTCGTCGAGGTCGACGCCGGCGAGGCCCGACGGCACGAGCCCGAAGGCGGTGAGCGCCGAGTAGCGCCCGCCGACCGTCGGGTCCGCGTTGAAGACGCGGTAGCCCGCGGCGCGCGCGGACTCGTCGAGCGGCGAACCGGGGTCGGTCACGACGACGATGCGCGTGGCCGGGTCGATGCCCGCGTCGCGGAACGCCTGCTCGTACGCGCGGCGCTGCGAATCGGTCTCGACGGTCGAGCCGGACTTCGAGGACACGACGAGCGCGCTGCGCTCGAGGCGGTCGGCGAGCGCCGCCCCGACCTGGCCGGGCTCGGTCGAGTCGAGCACCGTGAGGTGCGCGCGCGCCGTGCGCGTGATGACCTCGGGCGCCAGGGACGATCCGCCCATGCCGGCGAGCACGATGTGGTCGACGCCGGCGGCGCGGAGCTCGTCGCGCAGCGCGGCGATCTCGGGCAGCAGCGGCCGGGAGACCGCGACGGCCTCGGTCCAGCCGAGGCGCTTCGAGGACTCGGCCTCGGCCTCGGGGCCCCAGAGGGTCGCGTCGAGCGCGGTGATGCGCGAGGCGACGTCGTCGGCGACGAGCTGCGGGACGACGCGGCGGACCGCGTCGGCGGCCGGGCCGCTCACGGAGATGCGGAAGCTCATCGTGCCGCCTCCAGCGCGCCGCGGACCGTCTCCAGCAGCTCCTTCCACGACACGATGAACTTGTCGACGCCCTCGCGCTCCAGGAGCAGGGTGACGTCGTCGTAGTCCACGCCGACCGAGGCGAGCGCGTCGAGCACGCGGCCGGCGTCGGTGTACGCGCCGGTCACGGTGTCGCCCTCGACCACGCCGTGGTCGAACGTGGCCTCGAGCGTCTTCTCGGGCATCGTGTTCACGATGCCGCGCGCGACGAGCTCGGTCACGTACAGGGTGTCGGGCAGCGCCGGGTCCTTGACCCCGGTCGACGCCCACAGCGGACGCTGGCGGTTCGCGCCGGCGTCGAGGAGGGCCACGGCGCGCGGGCTCGCGAACTGCTGCTCGTAGAGCTCGTAGGCCAGGCGCGCGTTCGCGACGCCGGCCTTGCTCTTCAGGGCGACGGCCTCGGGGGTGCCGATGGCCGCGAGGCGCTTGTCGATCTCGGTGTCGACGCGCGAGACGAAGAACGACGCGACCGAATGGATGGTCGAGAGGTCGTGCCCGGCCGCCTTCGCCTGCTCGAGCCCGGCGAGGTAGGCGTCGATGACCTCGCGGTAGCGGTCGAGGCTGAAGATGAGCGTGACGTTGACGCTGATGCCGGCCCCGATGACGGCCGTGATCGCGGGAAGGCCCTCGCGCGTGGCGGGGATCTTGATCATGACGTTGGGGCGGTCGACCTTCTCCCACAGGCGGTGCGCCTCGGCAATGGTCGCCTCGGTGTCGTTCGCGAGGTCGGGGGAGACCTCGATCGACACGCGGCCGTCGTAGCCGTCGGTGCGGTCGTAGACCGGCAGGAAGTGGTCGGCCGCGTCGCGCACGTCGTCGGTGGTGATCTCGAAGACCGCGCGGTCGACGTCGGCGCCGTCGGCGGCGAGCGCGTGCAGCTGCTCGCGGTACGACTCGCCGTCGGTGAGGGCCGTGGCGAAGATCGTCGGGTTGGTGGTGACGCCGACGACGTCGCGCTCGGCGATCAGCCGCTCGAGGCCGCCCGAGGCGATGCGCTGGCGCGACAGGTCGTCGAGCCAGATGCTCACGCCGGCCTGCGACAGGGCGGCGGTGGGGGTGTTGGTGCTCATGACAGTGGTCTCCTTCATGCTCGGACTCACGCGGAGGCGAGCGATTCCTTCGCGGCGGCGACGACGGCCTCGGCCGTGATCCCGAACTCGCGGAACAGCGTCTTGTAGTCGGCCGAGGCGCCGAAGTGCTCGATCGAGACGGCGCGGCCGTGCGTGCCGAGGTAGCGCTGCCAGCTCATGGCCAGGCCCGCCTCGACGCTCACGCGCGCGGTCACCGACGACGGCAGCACCGACTCGCGGTAGGCGGCATCCTGCTCCTCGAACCACTCGAGGCTCGGCGCCGACACGACGCGGGCGGCGACGCCCTCGGCGGCGAGCTGCTCGCGCGCGGCCAGCGCGACCTGCACCTCGGAGCCGGTGGCGATGAGGATCACGTCGGGCGTGCCCGAGGCCGCGTCGGCCAGCACGTACGCGCCCTTGCCGACGTTCGCCGCCGAGGCGAGCGTGTCGCCGGATGCCGCGCCGTCGCCGCGCTCGAACACCGGGATGTTCTGGCGGGTCAGCGCGATGCCCGCGGGGCCGCTGCGGCGCTTGAGGATCTCGAGCCACGCGTAGGAGGTCTCGTTCGCGTCGGCGGGGCGCACGACCGAGAGGTTCGGGATGGCGCGCAGGGTCGAGAGCTGCTCGATCGGCTGGTGCGTCGGGCCGTCCTCGCCGAGCGCGACCGAGTCGTGCGTCCAGACGAAGATCGACGGGACGCCCATGAGCGCGGCCAGACGGACGGCCGGGCGCATGTAGTCGCTGAAGATGAGGAACGTGCCGCCGAACGGGCGGGTCGGGCCGTGCAGCACGATGCCGTTCAGGATCGACGCCATGGCGTGCTCGCGGATGCCGAAGTGCAGCACGCGCCCGTACGGGTTGCCGCTGAACTCGTGCGTGGAGTGCTCGGCCGGGATGAATGACGGTGCGCCGTTGATCGTGGTCAGGTTCGACTCGGCCAGGTCGGCCGAGCCGCCCCACAGCTCGGGCAGGTGCGCCGCGAGCGCGTTGATGACCTTGCCCGATGCGGCGCGGGTCGAGACGTCCTTGCCGGCCTCGAACACCGGAAGCGCGTCTTCGAGGCCCTCGGGCAGCTCGCCCGACTCGAGACGGTCGAGCAGCGCCTTGCGCTCGGGGTTCGCGGCGGCCCAGGCGTCGAACGCCTGCTGCCATGCGGCCTTCGCCTCGGCGGCGCGGTCGCGCGCGTTGCCGCGCGTGTGCTCGATGACCTCGTCGGCGACGGCGAAGTGCTGCTCGGGGTCGAATCCGAGCACCTCCTTGGTCGCCGCGAGCTCCTCTGCGCCGAGCGCGGAGCCGTGGATCTTGCCGGTGTTCTGCTTCTTCGGCGCGGGCCAGCCGATGATCGTCTTCAGGACGATGATCGACGGCTTGCCGGTCTCGGCCTTCGCGGCCTCGATCGCGTCGTTCAGCTCGGCGACATCCTCGACGTACTCGCCGGACTTCTTCCAGTCGACCGTCTGGACGTGCCATCCGTACGCCTCGTAGCGCTTGGCGACGTCCTCGGTGAAGGCGATGTCGGTGTCGTCCTCGATCGAGATCTGGTTCGAGTCGTAGATCACGACCAGGTTGCCGAGCTGCTGGTGGCCGGCGAGCGAGGATGCCTCGCTGGTGACGCCCTCCTCGAGGTCGCCGTCGCTCGCGATGACGTAGACGTGATGGTCGAACGGGCTCTCGCCGGCGGGCGCCTCGGGGTCGAACAGGCCGCGCTCGTAGCGGGCCGCGTACGCGAAGCCCACCGCCGAGGCGAGGCCCTGGCCGAGGGGACCGGTCGTGATCTCGACGCCGTCGGTGTGCCCGTACTCGGGGTGGCCGGGGGTCTTCGAGCCCCAGGTGCGGAGCGACTCGAGGTCGGCGAGCTCGAGCCCGTCGCCCGCAAGGTAGAGCTGGACGTACTGCGTGAGCGAGCTGTGACCGGCCGACAGGATGAACCGGTCGCGCCCGAGCCAGCGGTGGTCGGCCGGGTCGCGGCGCATGACCTTCTGGTAGAGGAGGTAGGCGGCGGGAGCGAGGCTCATCGCCGTGCCGGGGTGGCCGTTGCCGACCTTCTCCACGGCGTCGGCGGCGAGCACGCGCGCCGTGTCGACCGCGCGGTCGTCGATGGGGTCCCAGTGCAGAGGTGCCACGGGTTGCTGTTCCTTCCGGTTGTGACGGGCGTCGGGGAGCTCTTCTTCCGGCTCCCGACCCGCCGGGAAACGCGACGGCGCGGTGGAGCCCGGCGACCGATCCGGTCATGCGTCAGGTGGAGTGGCACGTCGAATCCGCGCCTCCGGGCGCGCTGGCTTCAGTATATGGAGTACCCCTCACTGTGTGACGGGGCTTGACGCGTCCGGAGGCCGGCGGGGGCATGTCCTAGAATCGAACGGGATGCGCGCGCCCGCCGTTCGCGTGCGCCCCGGAAGAGGAATGCATGCACGCCGCGCCGATCACCCGTGACGCTCGTCCGACCCGTCCGTCGACGGGCCTGCGACGCAAGGTCGCCGCCTACGTGGCCCTCACGAAGCCCCGGGTCATCGAGCTCCTCCTGGTGGTCACGGCGCCCACGATGATCCTCGCGTCGAACGGCCTGCCCGATCTGTGGCTGCTCATCGCCACCCTGATCGGCGGCGCCATGAGCGCCGGTTCGGCGGGCGCCTTCAACTGCTACATCGACCGCGACATCGACCGGGTCATGAAGCGCACCAAGGGCCGCCCGCTCGTCACCGGCGAGCTCACCGACCGCGAGGCGCTCGTGTTCGCCTACGCGCTCGGCATCGCCTCGATCGTCTGGCTCGGCGTGTTCACGAACTGGGTCGCCGCGGGGCTCTCGCTGCTCGCCATCCTGCTCTACGTCGTCTTCTACAGCCTCATCCTCAAGCGCCGCACCGCGCAGAACATCGTCTGGGGCGGCGTCGCAGGCTGCATGCCCGTGCTGATCGGCTGGGCGGCGGTGACCGGCAGCCTCGACTGGGCGCCGTTCATCCTGTTCCTCATCATCTTCCTCTGGACGCCGCCGCACTACTGGCCGCTGTCCATGAAGTACAAGGACGACTACGCGGCCGCCGGCGTGCCCATGCTCGCCGTCGTGCGCGGCCGTGCGCAGGTCGGCCTGCAGGTCATCCTGTACGCCTACGCGACCGTCGCAGCCTCACTGCTCCTCATCCCCGTGGCCGGCATGGGGCTTCTCTACTCGACGGTCGCGCTCGTGACCGGCGTGTGGTTCATCGCCGAGTGCCACCGCCTCTACAGCCTCGCCATCCGCGGCGTCGAGGTCTCGCCGATGCGCGTCTTCCACGGCTCGATCGTCTACCTGTCGCTGCTCTTCCTCGCCGTCGGCATCGACCCGCTCCTGCCGTTCTGATCCTGCTGCCGTCCTGATCCGATCGGGCGCCGGTCGTCGAGCGGTGCAGCGCGCCCGGAGGCTCCACCCCTCGCCTCCGAGCACGTGCGAGCGCGGCGCGGATCAGCGCCGTTCCGGGATGTGGGACGGGGCGGGGACGCCGGCGCCGGTCAGGTCGTCGCAGCGGATGAACTGGGTGCCGATCCGTTCGAGCGGGCACCGGTCGTCGTCGATCGCCTGCACGGCGGGCGTCGTCGCCGGATCCGGTCGCGCGGACGCGGGGGTGGTTGCGAGGGCCGCGAGCAGGGCGGCAGCGGCGGCGGAGGCGAGCGCCGACGCGGTGAGGGTGGTCGTGATGCGCATGATCCTGTTCCTTCCGGGATGGTGCCGACCGTGGTCGACGCCGACGACGATGCGCCCCTCGCGGTGAGGCCGGATCGGGCGGTACTCCTGAGATCGACGACGAAAGTCCTGATTCTCCAGCCCGTCGGTGCCAGACTGGTCGGGTGGTCGTGCCAGCCGCGACCGCCGGGCCGCCGTTGGTCGGCCGCGAGCGGGAGCTCGACATCGTGGGGGGACTCCTCGACCGGGCCTGGGTCGAGGAGGCGCAGACCCTTGTGGTCTCCGGCGACGCGGGCGTCGGCAAGACCGCGCTCGTCGCGACGGCCTGCGCGGCCCGCGACGGAGAGGGCGTGACGCTCGTCGGCGCGTGCCTGCCGCTGACCTCGATGTCCATCCCGTTCCTCCCGATCCGGTCCGCGCTTCGCGCCGACCGCCGGTTCGCCACGCCGCCGGTCTCCGCGTCGGACGGCGGTGAACGGGACTTCGCGGTGCGCTTCGACGCCTGGCTCGACGAGCAGTGCGATCGGCAGCCGATGACGCTCGTGGTCGACGACGTCCAGTGGGCCGACCGCAGCACGCTGGACACGCTCATGTACGCGATCGCCGGCCCGGCGGCGCGTCGCCTCGCGATCGTCGTGACGCTGCGGGCCGGCGAGGTCGGTCTCGGCCATCCGCTGCAGCGCTGGCTCGCCGACATCCGTCGCCTGCCTCGCATGACGGAGCTCGCGCTTCCCCCGCTCGACCGCGCGGGGACGGCCGCGCAGGTCCAGTCGCTGCTCGGCACTTCGCCGCACCAGTCGCTGATCGACGATGTGCACGCGCGCAGCAGGGGCAACCCGTACTTCACCCGCCTGCTCGTGGCTGGCCTCCCTGCGGACGCGCGGAGCGTCCCGGCCTCGTTCCCGGCCGACCTCAGCTCGGCGGTGCTCCAGTCCTGGTACCGGCTCTCGGAGCCCACGCGTCATCTCGCGATCGTCCTCGCCGTCGGCGGGCGTGCGATGCGGGCCGACGACCTGGCCGCGGTCGTCGGCGACGTCGACGTCGCGTCGACCCGCGCGCTGCTGTCCGAGGCGGTGGAGGCGGGAACGCTCGACCTCCTCGAGGACGGGACCTTCTGGTTCCACCACCCGTTGAACGCGGAGGCGCTCGAGGCGGCGCTCGGGGCCGACGAGCGCCGCGAGTGGCACCGGCGGTTCGCCGACGCGATGGAGACGGACGGACGGGAGGCGATCACCGTGTCGACGGCCGTCGCCGTCGCAGACCACCGTCATCGCGCGGGCGAGGTGCGCGCCGCCTTCGACTGGGCCCTGCGCGCGGCGAGCGCTGCCGGCGAGGCGGCGGGCACCGCGGAGGAACTGCGCCTGCTGCGGCGGGCCGTGGCACTGCGGGCGGAGCTGCCCGGTGCCGAGCCGTCGGTCGATGAGCTGCTCCGACGGCTCCGGCGCACGGCCGCGGATGCCGGCGCCACGGGGGATGAGCTCGAGGCCGTGGAGATGATGCTCGAGCGTGTCGACGCGGACGCCGACCCCCTCCGGGCTTCCGAGCTCCGAGTGCGCCGGATGCACCTGCGCTTCATGCGGGGTCTGTCCTTCATCGAGGCGGGCGAGATGGAGGAGGCCGTGCGGCTCGCGTCATCCGACACGACCAGTCCCGAGTACGCGCTCGCCCTGGCCGAGCTGGCGCACGCGGAGCAGTGGGAGGGCCACGCGGTCGCCGCCGTGCACGCCCGCGAGGCGGTGGAGGTGGCTCGCGCGGCCGCCGACCCCAGGGCGCTGTCGATCGCGCTCGCCGCCAGTTCCATGGCCGCGAGCTTCGCGGAGGACTTCACCAGTGCCGCGGACCTCGGCCGGGAGGCGTTGGCGCCCGCGTTGCAGGCACGTGACTGGTGGGCGTACGTGCACGCGGCCATGTGGGAGGCGAACGCGATCGAGACCTGGGCGAGCGAGGCCTACGCCCTGCGGATGCGCGACCGGCGCCTGGAACTGGAGGCGCACGGCGGGCCGCACCCGTACATCGCGTGGCTGTCGGCGGCAGAGGCGCTCTCGCGGCTGACGAGCGGAGCATGGCGGGAGGCCGACGAGCGGCTCCGCGTGGCGCTCGGTTCCGATCCCGGACCGATCGGAGACGTCGAGGCCCGACTCGCGGCGGCCCGGCTCGCCGTGCTCCAGGGACGCCAACGCGACGCGGAGGGGCACCTGCTGCGGGTCGAGGAGCTGATCGTCGACGGCTCGGCGTTCCTGGCCATCGAGTACGACGCCGTTCGTGCCGAGGTCCGCCTCGGGGCCGGCGACGCCGAGGGCGCGTACCGGGCCGCACTCGCGGGCGCCGTCGATCGGGGGACGCCGCCGACCATGGCGGAATGGCTCCTGCCGTTCGCGGCTCGGGCCCTGGCCGATCAGGCGCAGGCGGCGCGGGACGCCGGAGCCTCGGCCGACGAGGTGCTCGAGACCCTGGACGCACTCGTCGAGCGGTTCCCGCACGTCATCGAGGACGTCGGGACGTGGACGGAGCTCATGGGCCGACAGGTCGCCGCCCTCGACGCGGTGTACGCCGCGGAGTGCGCTCGCGCCAGGGATGCCGCGGATGCGGCGGAGGCGTGGTCGCTGGCCGTGGAGCGCTGTTCGGCGGCCCGGCTGCCGTGGGAGGAGGCGTACGCGCGGTGGCGGGCCGCGGAGGCGCTCCTGGGACGCGGCGCGGATCGGCCGGCCGGCGCCGACATGCTTCGCCGTGGCCTCGCGCTCGCCCGGCGCCTCGATGCCCGCCCGGTCGAGGACGAGCTCGTCGACCTCGCGCGGCGCGCCCGGGTGCCCGTCGAGGAGCCCGCCCCCGCGGCATCCGACGCGACCTCGGCCGTGCCGGGGCTCACCGAGCGCGAGCGCGAGGTGCTCGGACTCGTCGCAGTCGGGCGCACCTACGCCGAGATCGCGCGCACCCTCATGATCAGCGAGAAGACGGTGAGCACCCACGTCTCGCACCTGCTCGCCAAGACCGGCGCGGCGAACCGGGTCGAGCTCGCGCGACTGGTCCACCGGTTGGACGAGCGCGAGGCCTCCGCCCGATGACGATCCGCCGGGTCAGCGGGCGGATGCCTCGACCGCGGCGTCGCTCGCTGCGGCCTCCGTCGTCACCGGGCGCGTGAGCTTCAGCACGAGCACGGTCATCGCGGCGGCCGTCAGGGCAGCGAGCACCATGTGGACGCCGACGGCGAGCGGCGGCAGGCCGTTGCGGGCCTGGTAGAGGCCCACGGCGATCTGCACGAGCTCGACGCCGAGCACGACGAGCGACCAGCGGAGCGTGGGCAGCCTGAGGCGCCACGCGCCGACGACGAGCGCGACCGTCAGCGCGAGCAGCGCGTAGCCGGGCCAGGCGTGCACGTGCTCGAGGAGTTCGGCGTTGTAGCCGGTGCGGCCCGCGTCGGCATCGCCCGAGTGCGGACCCGACGCGGTCGTCAGCACGCCGAACACGATCGAGACCGCCAGGACCGCCGTCGTCGCGTGCGTGAGCGCGGCGTACCAGCCCGGCACGGCGCGCTCCCGCGGACCGGGCACGGCGTCGAGGCGTACGAGGTAGGCGGCCGCGACGCAGACGAGCAGGAGCGAGGCGACGTAGTGGAAGCCGACGATGAACGGGTTCAGCCCGGTCCACACCGTGACGCCGCCGACGATCGCCTGGGCGACGATGCCGAGGACGACGACCAGCGCCAGCGTCCAGAGGTCGCGGCGCTCGCGGCGCAGGCGCCAGATGGAGAGCACGACGAGCAGCGCGACGATGCCGACCACGCCGGTCATGAGCCGGTTGCCGAACTCGATGATGCCGTGGATGCCCATCTCGGGCGTGGTCACGAGGGAGTCCTCGGTGCAGAGCGGCCAGGTGGGGCAGCCGAGGCCCGAACCGGTCAGCCGGACCGCGCCGCCCGTGGCGATGATGATCGTCTGCGCGAGGAAGGACAGCCATCCCACCACCCGCACGCGGCGGTCGATGCGGTCGGGCAGCCAGGCGATGACGCGATTCACGCTCGTGGGTTCCTGATCCGGGTCGCAGTGGGAGGGTTCTGGGAGTCGGGACTCCGGGACCTTGGACCCTATAGACTTGGTGGGTTGGCACAGGCCGATGCGCGCGCCTCGGCGCGGCAACGGCGCACAGCCATTGTAGGTTCGCGACGACGCCACCCGCACATCACCCCACGACTGCATCGGCACCTCGACCGGGCGGCAGGGGTGGGCCGGACTGATATCCGGTGCGCGGGGAGGGAGAAGAGGGAGAGCATGACGGACGTATTGATCGACCGCCCCGAGTTGGAGGGGCTCGGCACGTACGAGTTCGGCTGGTCCGACTCCGACGTCGCCGGGGCATCCGCTCGCCGCGGCCTGTCGCCCGAGGTGGTGGCCGACATCTCTCGTCTGAAGGACGAGCCCGAATGGATGCTGCAGCGTCGCCTTCGCGCGCTCCAGCTGTTCGACCGCAAGCCGATGCCGTCGTGGGGCGCCGACCTGTCCGACATCGACTTCGAGAACATCAAGTACTTCGTCCGCTCCACGGAGAAGCAGGCCCAGACCTGGGAGGACCTGCCCGAAGACATCCGCAACACGTACGAGCGCCTCGGCATCCCCGAGGCCGAGCGCCAGCGCCTCGTCGCCGGCGTCGCCGCCCAGTACGAGTCCGAGGTCGTGTACCACCAGATCCGGGAGGACCTCGAGCAGCAGGGCGTCATCTTCCTCGACACCGACACCGCGCTCAAGGAGCACCCCGAGTTCTTCGAGGAGTACTTCGGCACGGTCATCCCCGCCGGTGACAACAAGTTCGCCGCGCTGAACACGGCCGTCTGGTCGGGCGGCTCGTTCGTGTACGTGCCGAAGGGCGTGCAGGTCGAGATCCCGCTGCAGGCCTACTTCCGCATCAACACCGAGAACATGGGCCAGTTCGAGCGCACCCTCATCATCGCCGACGAGGGCTCGTACGTGCACTACATCGAGGGCTGCACGGCTCCGATCTACAAGTCCGACTCGCTGCACTCGGCCGTGGTCGAGATCATCGTGAAGAAGAACGCCCGCGTGCGGTACACGACGATCCAGAACTGGTCGAACAACGTCTACAACCTCGTCACCAAGCGCGCCGTCGCCCACGAGGGCGCCACCATGGAGTGGATCGACGGCAACATCGGCTCGAAGGTGACGATGAAGTACCCGTCGATCTTCCTCATGGGCGAGCACGCCAAGGGCGAGACCCTCTCGGTCGCGTTCGCGGGCCCGGGCCAGCACCAGGATGCCGGCGCCAAGATGATCCACATGGCGCCGTACACGCAGTCGTCGATCGTCTCGAAGTCGATCGCGCGCGGCGGCGGCCGGGCCGGCTACCGCGGCGAGGTGCGGGTCGATGCCAACGCGCACCACTCGGCCAACACCGTGCGCTGCGACGCGCTCCTGGTCGACACCATCTCGCGTTCCGACACGTACCCCGCGATCGACATCCGCGTCGACGACGTGCAGCTCGGCCACGAGGCGACCGTCTCGAAGGTCAGCGAGGAGCAACTGTTCTACCTCATGGCCCGCGGCATCCCCGAGGATGAGGCGATGGCCATGATCGTGCGCGGCTTCATCGAGCCGATCGCGCGCGAGCTGCCCATGGAATACGCGATGGAACTCAACAAGCTCATCGAGATGGGCATGGAAGGATCGGTCGGCTAGGAGATGACCGACACTATGCAGAGCACCGCCATGCCCACAGCCGAGCAGCACGGCTTCCGCCCCCACTCCGACGGTGCCTTCGTGCCCGTGCAGACCCGGTCCGAGCGGTTCCGCTCGACCGAGGTCGCGGAGTTCGCCCCGGTCACCGGTCGCGAGCACGAGTGGAAGTACTCGCCCGTCGCCGCATTCGCCGACCTGACCTCGGGCGAGCTCGACGGCTCGCGTCCCGAGGTGACGGCGCCGGATGTCGCGGGGGTCGCCCTCTCCTGGATCCCGCGCGACGACGCCCGCATCGGGCGTGCCGGCATCCCGGAGGACCGCGCGTCCGCGAACGCCTGGTCGAGCGTCGACGAGGCGCTGCTCGTCTCGATCTCCGGTGAAGACGCCAAGACCGTCACCGTCACGCGTTCGGGGCTCGGCACGTCGCCGCGCGGCGCTCACACCGTCATCGAGGCGGCGCCGAACAGCCGCGCACTCCTCGTGCTGCGCGGCACCGGCGACGCCCGCCTCGCCGAGAACGTCGAGATCCTCGTGGGTGAGGGTGCGAACCTCACCGTCGTCTCCCTCCAGGAGTGGACCGACGACTCCGTGCACCTGGCGAGCCACTTCGCCCGCATCGCACGCGACGCCAAGCTCAAGCACATCGTCGTCTCGCTCGGCGGCCGGGTGGTGCGGGTGAACCCGTCGACGCACCTCGCCGAGCAGGGCGGCGACATCGAGGCGCTCGGGCTGTACTTCTCCGACGCCGGCCAGCACCTCGAGCAGCAGGTGTTCGTCCACCACGACGCCCCGCACACCCGCTCGCGCGTGACCTACAAGGGCGCGCTCCAGGGCGAGGGTGCGCGCAGCGTCTGGGTCGGCGACGTGCTCATCGGCAACGCCGCGACCGGAACCGACAGCTACGAGCAGAACCGCAACCTCGTGCTCACCGACGGCACGCGTGCCGACTCCGTCCCGAACCTCGAGATCGAGACCGGCGACATCGAGGGCGCCGGCCACGCATCGGCGACGGGCCGGTTCGACGACGAGCAGCTGTTCTATCTGCAGGCCCGCGGCATCCCGGAAGATGAGGCGCGTCGCCTCGTCGTGCGCGGATTCCTCGCGGAGGTCGTGCAGCAGATCGGCGACGCCGAACTCGAGGAGCGCCTGATGGCGGCGCTCGAAGCCGAACTCCAGGGGAGCTGACGTGGCATCCACTCGCGTGTGCGGGGTCGACGACCTCGCCGTCAATGAGGCCCAGCGATTCGTCGTCGACGGCGTGCCGATCGCGGTCGTGAAGGACGCCGCCGGCGACATCTTCGCGATCGGCGACACGTGCACGCACGGCGACATCTCGCTCTCCGAGGGCTTCGTCGAGGACGACACGCTCGAGTGCTGGGCCCACGGCTCGAAGTTCTCCCTCCTCACGGGCAAGCCGCTCACGCTGCCGGCGTACGAGCCCGTCCCCGTCTACCAGGTCGAGATCACCGACGGGGGCGTGTTCATCGACCCCGCGGTGAAGCTCGCCGTCTGACCTCCCGCTTCCAGAAGAATTCCGGCCGTCCGCGCGGCCGACACGAACGAAAGAGACCACCGAGACCATGTCCGTGCTCGAGATCAAGAACCTGCATGTCAACGTCGAGACCGACCAGGGCACCCGCGAGATCCTCCGCGGCGTCGACCTGACCATCAACGAGGGCGAGATCCACGCGATCATGGGGCCCAACGGCTCCGGCAAGTCCACGCTCGCCTACACGATCGCCGGCCACCCGAAGTACACCGTCGTCCAGGGCGAGATCCTGCTCGACGGCGAGAACGTGCTCGAGATGACCGTCGACGAGCGCGCCCGCGCCGGCATGTTCCTCGCGATGCAGTACCCGGTCGAGATCCCGGGCGTGACGGTCACGAACTTCCTCCGCACGGCCAAGACCGCCATCGACGGCAAGGCGCCCTCCATCCGCGGCTGGGTCAAGGACGTCCGCGAGTCGATGGGCAACCTCAAGATGGACTCGGCGTTCGCCGAGCGCAACGTCAACGAGGGCTTCTCGGGCGGCGAGAAGAAGCGCAACGAGATCCTCCAGCTCGAGCTGCTCAAGCCGAAGTTCGCGGTGCTCGACGAGACCGACTCGGGCCTCGACGTAGACGCGCTCAAGGTCGTCTCCGAGGGCGTCAACCGCGCCCACGCGAACACGGGCCTCGGCATCCTGCTGATCACGCACTACACGCGGATCCTCCGCTACATCAAGCCCGACTTCGTGCACGTCTTCGTCGCGGGCAAGATCGCCGAGCAGGGCGGCCCCGAGCTCGCCGACCGCCTCGAGGAAGAGGGCTACGACCGGTACCACGTCGCCGAGTCGGCGGCCCAGTAGGCGCGGGTAGACTCCGATCATGGTCACCTCACTCGCACCCGAGCGGTTCGACGAGATCAGCGAAGCGCTGAAGGATGTCGTCGACCCCGAGCTGGGCGTGAACATCGTCGACCTGGGGCTCATCTACGACCTCAACTGGGACGACGAGAACGACGCCCTCGTCATCAACATGACGCTGACCAGCGCCGGCTGCCCGCTCACCGACGTGATCGAGGAGCAGACCGCCGAGGCGCTCGACGGCACGGTCGAGCGGTTCCGCATCAACTGGGTGTGGATGCCGCCGTGGGGTCCCGAGCGGATCACCGATGACGGCCGCGACATGATGCGCGCGCTGGGCTTCGCGATCTGACCCTGGAGCGGCCCGGAGGAATAGGCTCGTCCCATGGACGGCGCACCGGAATCCGCGACCCGTGAGGGGTACACGCACGGCCACCACGAGAGCGTCCTCCGGGTGCACGAATGGCGGACGGTCGACAACTCGGCCGCCTATCTCGTCCCGCACCTGAGGGCGGGGCTCCGGGTGCTCGACGTGGGCAGCGGGCCGGGCACGATCTCGATCGACCTCGCGCGGCGCGTGCGTCCGGGCACGGTGATCGGCATCGACGCGTCGGCCGAGGTCGTCGACCGCGCGGCCGGCCTCGCGGCGAGCGAGGGCGTGGCCAACGTCGAGTTCCGCGTCGGCGACGCGTACGCGCTCGACTTCGACGACGACCAGTTCGACGTCGTGCACGCCCACCAGGTCATGCAGCACCTCGGCCGGCCAGTCGACGTGATGCGCGAGATCCGCCGCGTGCTGAAGCCAGGCGGCGTGTTCGCCGCCCGCGACGCCGACTACGGCGGGGTGATCTGGAATCCCGACTCCGACGGCCTCACGCGGTGGCTGCAGCTGAACCGCGAGGTGTACGCCTGGAACGGGGGAGAATCGCGCGCCGGCCGGCTGCTGAAGCAGTGGGCGCGTGCCGCGGACTTCGACGAGGTCACGGCCACGGGTTCGGTGTGGGTCTTCTCATCCGACCGCGATCGCGAGTGGTGGGGCGGCGCGTGGTCGGAGCGGGCGACGCAGTCCACCTTCGCCGCGCACGCCATCGAGTCGGGCCACGCCACGCACGCCGAACTGGAGTTCGTCGCCGAGGCGTGGCGCGACTGGGCCGCCGATCCCGAGGGGTGGCTGCTCATGCCGCACGGCGAGATCATCGCGCGCGCCTGAGCGACTCGGCTCACGCGCGCACTCGGCTCATGAGCGCAGGGCGCTCACCAATCGTCGGCCTCCGCGTGGGTGCCGGAGGGCGCGGCGCCCGTCGTCACGACGGTCCCGTCGTCGAGTTCGGCGATCGGCCGTCCCTCGAGCCAGGTGAGCGTCCAGTGCCGGCCGGCTCCGTCGGTCGCGCGCGACTCGGCCGCGGCGATCAGGGGCCGGAGCTCCGCCGGCACCGACGCGGGCGGCTCGTCGCCGAACGACCAGCGCGTGCCGAGCCGCATCAGAGGTCCTGCTCGAAGGTGATCGCGGGGCTGCGGCGCGCGACGTCGTCGGAGAGGGCGAGGCCGTCGGCGTCCTCCGGGTCGTTCGTCCAGGTGAGGCGCGCCGCGTGCAGCTCGGCGGCGTGCCCGCGCACGAGGTCGAGCAGCCGGTGCGCGACCCCGTTCCGGCGGTGCTCCTCGGTGACGTACAGGTCGTCGACCACGACGCCGACGGTGGCGTCGAACGTGCGCGGCTCGGGGTGGTAATGCACGAGGCCGATCGGGGTGCCCTCGTCGTCGACCGCGAGCGCGGCACGGAGCCCGTTGCGCCCGTCCTGGATCCAGCTCCAGACGATGAGCGCCTTGGTGTCGTCGAGCTGGGCGCCTCGCCCGGCGCAGTGCGCGTCGAACAGGGGCAGCCAGCCGAAGAAGTCGTTCTCGGCGATGTCGCGGACGGTGACGTTCATGCGCGGGCCTCCTCGGTGACGATCTCGAGCTCGACGTCACGCACCTCGAGCTCCTCGGACGCGGCGAACTCCAGCAGGCCGATGCGACCGACGGCGCGCAGGTCGCCAGCGGCGTGCGCGAGCAGCGCCGTCGCGGCCTCGGGCGCGGCGATCACGGCGCGCGCGACCGGGGTCTTCTGCGAGGCCTTCGCGTCGGTCTTCGCTCTGCGGATGCCGGTGAGCGCGAGGCTCGCGAGCTCCATCAGCTCGACGCCGGCATCGCCGCGCGCCGCGAGCTCGTCGACCGTCGGCCACGACGCGACGTGCACCGAGCCGTCGTTCGACCATCGCCACGCCTCCTCGGCGGCGAAGGGGATCACGGGGGCGAACAGGCGCAGCAGCACGCTGAGTGCGGTCTTCAGCGCGGCGACCGCCGACGCCTGCTCCTCGCTCGGCTCGCCGTACGCGCGCTCCTTCACGAGCTCGAGGTAGTCGTCGCAGAACGTCCAGAAGAACGTCTCGGCGACCTCGAGCGCGCGGGCGTGGTCGTACGCGTCGAGCGCGCGGGTGGCCTGCTCGACGACCGTGGCGAGCCCGGCGAGCATGCTGCGATCGATCGGCACCGACACCGCGGCATCGGCCCGGCCCTCGAAGGCGAGGATGAACTTCGCCGCGTTCAGCACCTTGATCGCGAGGCGCCGGCCGATCTTGACCTGCGTCGGGTTCTGCGGGTCGAACGCCGCGTCGGTGCCGAGCCGCGAGGACGCCGCCCAGTAGCGCACGGCGTCGGAGCCGTGCTGCTCGAGCAGGCCCGCCGGGGTCACGACGTTGCCCTTCGACTTCGACATCTTCTTGCGGTCGGGGTCGACGATGAAGCCCGAGATCGCGGCGTTGCCCCACGGCGCGACGCCGTGCTCGAGCTGGGCGCGGAGCGCCGTCGAGAACAGCCAGGTGCGGATGATGTCCTGCCCCTGCGGCCGCAGCGAGTACGGGAACACGAGGTCGAACAGCTCGGGGTCGCGCTCCCACCCGCCCGCGAGCTGCGGGGTGAGCGACGACGTGGCCCAGGTGTCCATGATGTCGTGCTCGCCGACGAACCCGCCGGGCACGCCTCGCTGCGACTCGTCATAGCCGGGCGCCGCCGTGGACGACGGGTCGACGGGCAGCATCTCGCGGGTCGCGACGATCGGCTGGTCGTGCACCGGGTTGCCGTCGCCGTCGAGCGGGTACCACACGGGGATGGGCACGCCGAAGAAGCGCTGGCGCGAGATGAGCCAGTCGCCCGAGAGTCCGCCGACCCAGTTCTCGTACCGGACGCGCATGAAGTCGGGGTGCCAGTCGATCTCGCGGCCGCGCTGGACGAGGCGCTCCCTGAGCGACACGTCGCGCGCGCCGTTGACGATGTACCACTGCCGGGTCGAGACGATCTCGAGCGGGCGGTCGCCCTTCTCGTAGAACTTCACGGGGTGCGTGATCGCCTTCGGGTCGGCGAGCAGGTCGCCCGACTCGCGCAGCAGCTCGACCACGGCCTGCTTGGCCGAGAACGCGGTCTTGCCCGCGAGCTGCGCGTAGGCCTCGCGGCCGACCTCGGAGGTGATCGCGTCGGGCGCCTCGGAGATGATGCGGCCGTCGAAGCCGATGATCGCGCGGTTGGGCAGGTCGAGCTCGCGCCACCACACCACGTCGGTCACGTCGCCGAAGGTGCAGATCATGGCGATGCCGGTGCCCTTGTCCTTCTGGGCGAGGTGGTGCGCCACGACGGGCACCTCGACGCCGAAGACGGGGGTGGTCACCGTCGTGCCGAAGAGCGGCTGGTAGCGCTCGTCGTCGGGGTGGGCCACGAGCGCGACGCATGCAGGGATGAGCTCGGGCCGGCTCGTCTCGATCTCGATGTGGCCGCCGCCGGGCTTGTGGAACGCGACGCGGTGGTAGTGGCCGGGCTGCTCGCGGTCCTCGAGCTCGGCCTGCGCGACGGCGGTGCGGAACGTGACGTCCCACAGGGTCGGCGCGAGCGCCTGGTACGCCTCGCCGCGCTCGACGTTGCGGATGAAGGCCAGCTGGGAGGTGAACAGCGCCTCGTCGGCGATGGTGCGGTACGTCTGGGTCCAGTCGACCGAGAGGCCGAGCGTGCGCCAGAGCGCCTCGAACTGCTGCTCGTCCTCGGCGGTGAGCCGCTCGCAGAGCTCGATGAAGTTGCGGCGGCTGATCGGCACCTGGTCCGCGGGCTTGATGGTCTTGCCCTCGGTGCCCTCGAACGGCGGCGTGAACCCGGGCTCGTACGGGAGCGACGGGTCGCAGCGCACGCCGTAGTAGTTCTGCACGCGGCGCTCGGTGGGCAGCCCGTTGTCGTCCCAGCCCATGGGGTAGAAGACGCACTTGCCGCGCATGCGCTGGAACCGCGCCATGACGTCGGTGTGCGTGTACGAGAACACGTGGCCGATGTGCAGCGAGCCGGAGGCGGTCGGCGGCGGCGTGTCGATCGAGAAGATGCGCTCGCGCGTCACCCCGTCGCGGTGGAACCGGTAGGTGCCGTCGGACTCCCAGACATCGCCCCACTTGGCTTCGAGGCCCTCGAGAGCGGGCTTGTCGGGAATGCGCGCGGTGTCGGTCATGATGCTCCGGTTCGGTATGTGCGGCACCGAGTCCGTGGGGGTGCCTGAATGTGGGACGCTCAAGCCTACCGGAGTCGCCCGATCCGTGCCGTGATCGGCCTGAACCGGGCGCGGGTCGAGCAGGGCGGGCGGATGTCGCGGGCGCGCGCCGCGACATCCGCCACGTCCTATGCGGCGACGGGCTGCACCTCGCGCCCGTCTTCCGAGATGGGCGCGTGGCGCATCCGCGCGGCGGCCCACGCGGAGACGAGCGTGATCGCCGAGAGCAGCGCCAGCACGACGCCCGGGTGCCACCACACGTAGCCGGTCGACTCGCCGAGCAGCGTCGTGAGAAGCGGGATGAACCCCGCGACCGCGGCCGCGACGGCGTACGCCACCGAGAGCGCCGAGTATCGGTAGTGGTCGGCGAACAGGTCGTTCATCAGGCCGCCGAGCGCCGCCCACGACATGGTCGGCAGGATGCCGCCGACGATCATGGTGCCGACGAGCACGGGGAAGCTCGCGAACTGGAGGAGCCAGTACATCGGGAACGTGATCAGGAGCGTGCCGAGCGCGCCGTAGGCGACGACCTTCGCCGAGCCGATGCGGGTCGCCCACCAGCCGAACAGCGGGATGGTCACGAGCTGCAGGAGGCCGCCGATCGTGGTCGCCACGAGGAGGTCCTGGAAGCTGAAGCCGAGGGTCGTGACGCCGTAGTTGATCGTGTACGTGTTCATGAGCGAGTAGGAGCCGATGCCGAGCATCGCCGCACCGAACGCCACGAGCAGGGCCACGGGCTGGGCGCGGAACATGGCCGCGAACGGCACGCGGTCGCGCCGGTGCTCGGAGACGACGGCCTTGAACACGGGCGTCTCATCGATCGAGATGCGCAGCCACAGCGAGACGAGCAGCAGCGGGAACGCGAGCAGGAACGGGATGCGCCAGCCCCACTCGGCGAGCTGGTCGGCCGGCAGCGCGAGGGTCATCACGATGAAGACCACGGCCGAGAGGATCGACCCGACGGGGGACCCGAGCTGCGGCACCGCCGCGTAGAACGCGCGCTTGACGGGGTGCGCGTGCTCCGTCGCGAGCAGGATCGAGCCGCCCCACTCACCGCCGAGCGACAGGCCCTGGGCGACGCGGAGCAGGACGAGCAGCACGGCGCCGAGCCATCCGGCCTGCGCGTAGGTGGGCAGGAGGCCGATGAGGCCCGTCGCGACGCCCATGACGCCGACCGTCCAGAGCAGGGTCGCCCGGCGGCCGATGCGGTCGCCGAGGTGGCCGAAGATCGCCGCGCCGATCGGGCGCACGACGAAGGCGACGCCGATCGTGGCGAAGGCCGCGAGGGTGCCGCCGAACTGGCCGAGCGGGTCGAAGAACAGCGGGCCGATGAAATACGCGCTGAAGTAGGCGAAGACGTAGAAGTCGAAGGACTCGAGCGAGGTGCCGACCATCGACGCCCAGGCGACGCGGCGGACGGGGGAGGAGCTCGGTGGGAGGGATTCCGTGGAGGGGACTGCAGTGGTCACGGCTGACCATCCTGACAGCGAGCGAATGGCACGACAAGGAACTTGCGCTATTCGCCCTAGCACAATGCGCTTGAAGTGCGCAGGCGAGCGCCGTACGGTCGGAACGTGCGCATCCGCCTCGACCCCACCGCGCCCGGACCGCTGTTCGGCCAGCTCGCCTCCTCGCTGCGCGCCTCCATCGTTGACGGCCGCGTCGGCTACGGCGAGCGCCTGCCCGCCGCGCGCGAGCTCGCGAAGGCGCTCGAGGTCAACGTGCACACCGTCCTCCGGGCGTACCGCGTGCTGCGCGACGAGGGGCTCATCGAGCTGCACCCCGGCCGCGGCGCGGTCGTCGCGAAGCGCCTCGGCCACCACACGGCGCTCGCCGGCGCCATCCACGACCTCGTCGACGAGGCGCGACTCAACGGGGTCGACGCCCCCGCACTCCTCTCGCTCATCCGCGAGGCATACCGCTGATCCCGGCTTGCCCCGCGACGAGCGCCGACCGGCCCCCGCACGGTACTCTGGTAGCCAACGACTGCGATCCGGCCATCACCGGGGAGTCTTCGGAAGAACGCGGAACGGGCGCCACTAGGCATCCGGGTCGTCACTAGAACCGAACGGGACCAGCCCGTCACAGCTGAGGAACGAGAGGCTCCGGCATCGCCGGGGCAAGCGGGGTGGTACCGCGGTGGCGCTCGACGGGCGCACCGTCCTCGTGGAACCGGCGAATCCAGCAGGAGCGAGCGTTGTACCCCAAGGGCCAGGACCCCGAGCAGCAGTCCGTCACGCCGTCGCCGTCCTTCCCGGCGATCGAGCAGCACGTGCTCGCGCACTGGAAGGCCGACGGCACCTTCCAGGCGTCCATCGACCGGCGCGAGGGCGCCCCCGAGTGGGTCTTCTACGACGGCCCGCCGTTCGCGAACGGCCTGCCGCACTACGGCCACCTCCTCACGGGGTACGCCAAGGACCTCTTCCCGCGCTTCCAGACCATGCGCGGCAAGCAGGTGCACCGCCGCTTCGGGTGGGACACCCACGGCCTGCCCGCCGAGCTCGAGGCCGAGCGCCAGCTCGGCATCACCGACAAGAGCGAGATCGAGCGCATGGGCATCGCGGCCTTCAACCAGGCCGCGCGCGACGCCGTGCTCCGCTACACCGAGGAGTGGGAGGAGTACGTCACCCGCCAGGCCCGCTGGGTCGACTTCGAGAACGACTACAAGACGCTCGACGTCACCTTCATGGAGTCGGTGGTGTGGGCCTTCAAGCAGCTGCACGACAAGGGGCTCGCGTACGAGGGCCACCGCGTGCTGCCGTACTGCTGGCGAGACCAGACGCCGCTGTCCAACCACGAGCTGCGCATGGACGACGACGTCTACAAGAACGTGCAGGACCAGTCCGTCACGGTCACCTTCCCGCTCACGGGCGCGAAGGCGGAGTCCCTCGGCCTGACGGCGGTCCGCGCGCTCGCGTGGACCACGACGCCCTGGACCCTTCCGACGAACTTCGCGCTCGCCGTGGGGCCCGACATCGAGTACGCGGTCGTGCCCGCCGGCCCGAACGGCACCCCGGATGCCACGGTCCTCCGTGAGCGCGGCGGCGACGCGCCGTCCGACATCGAGGTGCTCGGCGCCGAGTACCTGCTCGCGGTCGACCTCGTCGGCAATTACGCCAAGGAGCTCGGCTACGACTCCGCCGACGACGCCCGCGCGGCCGTGAGTCGCACGGTGCGCGGCGCTGAACTCGAGGGCGTCACGTACGACCGGCTGTTCGACTACTACGCCGACGTCGAGCACTGGGGCCTCGAGAACGCCTGGACGATCCTCATCGCCGAGTACGTCACGACCGAGGATGGCACGGGCCTCGTGCACCAGGCGCCCGCCTACGGCGAGGAGGACCAGAAGGCGTGCGAGGCGGCCGGCATCCCGGTCGTGCTCTCGCTCGACGACGGCGGGAAGTTCCTGCCCGAGGTGACGGATGTCGCGGGGCTGCTGTGGAGCGAGGCGAACAAGCCGCTCACCCAGCTGCTCAAGGCCGAGGGGCGGCTCCTGCGTCAGGCCAGCTACGAGCACTCGTACCCGCACTGCTGGCGCTGCCGCAACCCGCTCATCTACAAGGCGGTCTCGAGCTGGTTCGTTCGCGTGCCCGAGTTCCGCGACCGTATGGGCGAGCTCAACCAGGAGATCACCTGGGTGCCCGAGAACGTCAAGGACGGCCAGTTCGGCAAGTGGCTCTCGGGTGCGCGCGATTGGTCGATCAGCCGAAACCGCTACTGGGGCTCCCCGATCCCGGTGTGGAAGTCCGACGACCCGGCGTACCCGCGCGTCGACGTGTACGGCTCGCTCGAGGAGCTCGAGCGCGACTTCGGCCGCCTGCCGCTGAACCAGCACGGCGAGCCCGACCTGCACCGTCCGTACATCGACGAACTCACGCGTCCGAACCCCGACGACCCGACCGGGATGTCCACCATGCGTCGCATCCCCGACGTGCTCGACGTGTGGTTCGACTCGGGCTCGATGCCGTTCGCGCAGGTGCACTACCCGTTCGAGAACCGGGAATGGTTCGACACGCACCATCCGGCCGACTTCATCGTCGAGTACATCGGGCAGACCCGCGGATGGTTCTACACGCTGCACGTGCTCTCGACGGCGCTCTTCGATCGACCGGCCTTCGAGAACGTCGTGAGCCACGGCATCGTGCTCGGCAACGACGGGCAGAAGATGTCGAAGTCGCTGCGCAACTACCCCGACGTCAACGAGGTGTTCGACCGCGACGGCTCCGACGCGATGCGCTGGTTCCTGATGTCGAGCTCGGTGCTCCGCGGCGGCAACCTCGTCGTCACCGAGGAGGGCATCCGCGAGGGCGTGCGCCAGCTCATGCTGCCGCTGTGGAGCACCTGGTACTTCTTCTCGCTCTACGCCAACACGGCGCGCGAGGGCGGCTACGAGGCGTCCCGTTCGACCTCCTCGACCGACGTGCTCGACCGCTACCTGCTCGCGAAGCTGCGCGACCTCGTCGAGGCCGTCACGGCCGACCTCGAGGACTTCGACTCGCCGCTGGCGTCGCAGAAGCTGCGCGACTTCGCCGACGTGCTCACCAACTGGTACGTGCGCCGGTCGCGCGACCGGTTCTGGCAGGGCGTCGACGCCGACGGAGCGGGCGCCGAGGCGTTCGACACGCTCTACACGGTGCTCGAGACGCTCACGCGAATCGCCGCGCCGATGCTCCCGCTCGTGACCGAGCAGGTCTGGCGCGGCCTGACCGGCGGCCGCAGCGTGCACCTCGAGGACTGGCCAGACGCGTCCGAGTTCCCGGCCGACCCCGAGCTCGTCGCGGCGATGGACGCGGTGCGCGAGGTCACCGGCGCGGTGCTGGCCCTGCGCAAGCAGGCGAGCCGCCGGGTGCGCCTGCCGCTGGAATTGCTGACGGTCGTGACGGCGGATGCCGCGGCGCTCGCGCCGTTCGAGGCGATCCTGCGCGACGAGCTCAACGTGAAGCGCGTCGACCTCGTCGCCCTCGACGAGTCGAGCGCCGCCGCGTACGGCGTGACGAAGCGCCTCACGGTCAACGCGCGGGCGGCGGGCCCGCGACTCGGCAAGCAGGTGCAGCAGGCGATCCAGGCCGCCCGGTCGGGCGACTGGTCGCTCGAGGGCGAGAACGTGGTCGCCGGCGGCATCGCGCTCGAGCCCGGCGAGTACGAGCTCGTGCTCGAGGCCGCGGGCACGGGCGAGGGCGGCAGCGCGCTCGGCCTCCTCGCCGACGGCGGCTTCGTGATCCTCGACGTGCAGACGACCCCCGAGCTCGAGGCCGAGGGGCTCGCGCGCGACGTCGTGCGTGCCGTGCAGGAGTCGCGCAAGGCGGCGGGCCTCGAAGTCGGCGACCGTATCCGGCTCGAGCTGACACTCGACGCGGCGGGTGCGGCGGCGGCCGAGGCGCACCGCGAGCTCATCGCGCGCGAGACGCTCGCGACCGAGGTGCGCATCGCCGAGGGCGACGTGCGCGGCGACGGCGCCCGCGCGGTCGGCGAGGGCTCGAAGCTCGTCGTCGCCGTGGACCGCGTCGCGGAGGTGAGCGTCCCGTGAACGACGCCGCCCCCGAGGCGACGCCCGAGGAGCGCGACGCGGCCGACGCCGTGTATGCCGCGCTGCTCGCCCGCGTCGGCGAGTCCGCGCCGCAGCCCCGGCTCGACGCCACCCGGCGGGCCGTGGAACTGCTCGGCGACCCGCATCGCGCGGCACCCGTCATCCACCTGACCGGCACGAACGGCAAGACGTCGACGAGCCGCATGATCGAGTCGATCCTGCGCGCCCAGGGACTGCGCACCGGCCTGCTCACGAGCCCGCACCTCGTGCGCTTCACCGAGCGCATCCGCATCGACGGCGAGCCCATCGCCGACGAGGCCGTGGCCCGGATCTGGGGCGAGATCGAGCCGTTCGTCGACTTGGTCGACGCCGAGCTCGCCGACCGCGTCGAGGAGCCGCTGACGTTCTTCGAGGCGCTCACGGTGCTCGCGTTCGCGGCGTTCGCCGACGCGCCCGTCGACGTCGTCGTGCTCGAGGTCGGGATGGGCGGCGAGTGGGACTCGACGAACGTCGCCGACGGCCAGGTCGCCGTGTTCACGCCGATCGCGCTCGACCACGAGTCGCGCCTCGGCCGAACGGTCGCCGAGATCGCCCGCACCAAGGCCGGCATCATCAAGCCGGGCGCCACGGTCGTGACCGCCTTCCAGGCCCCCGAGGCCCTCGAGGTGCTGCACGAGGTCGCCGCGGCGAAGGATGCCGCCGTGGCGGTCGAGGGCGGCGCCTTCGCGGTGCTCGACTCACGGGTCGCCGTGGGCGGCCAGCTCGTCTCCATCCGCGGGCTCGCGGGCGAGTACCGCGACCTCGCGCTGCCGCTGTACGGGCGGCACCAGGCCGAGAACGCCGCCCTCGCGATCGCGGCCGTCGAGTCGTTCCTCGGCGGCGCGGTGCGCCTGGCCGACGACGTGCTGGAGGAGGGCCTCGGCTCGGTGAGCTCGCCCGGACGGCTGCACCCGATCTCCACCGACCCGACCGTGCTCGTCGACGCCGCGCACAACCCGCACGGCGCGACCGCGCTCGTCGAGGCGATCGGCGAGTACTTCGACTTCGACGAGCTGCTGATCGTGCTCGGCGTGCTCGGCGACAAGGATGCCGGCGGCATCGTGCGCGCGCTCGAGCCCGCCGGCGCCCGGTTCCTCGTCACGCAGTCGGAATCCGACCGGGCCGTGCCGGCCGGCGAGCTCGCGGCATCCGTCGTCTCGATCGTCGGCGCCGAGCGCGTCGACGTCATCGAGCGCCTCGACGACGCGCTCGACGAGGCCCGCGACTGGGCGGGGCGCGCCGACAAGCGCGGCGTGGTCGTGACCGGATCGATCACGCTCGTCGGCGATGCGATGGCGATCGCCGAGGACCGCGAGTGGGGGAGCCGATGAGCGACGCCGCCGCGCCGGCGCCCGACGAGCCGGCCGAGGGCGCGCGCTCCGCGCGACCTGCACGCTCGGTGCGCCAGAGCCTCGCCTCGATCGTGCTCGTGTTCGAGGCCGTCGTGGTCTTCCTCGGCGTGCTGGTGATCTGGGGGCTCTCCAGGGAGGATGGCGGCCCGTTCGGGCTGCCCGCGTGGACGCCGCTCGCCGCGGGCGGCGTGCTCGTGCTGCTGATGCTGCTCACGATCCCGCTCCTGCGTTACGAGTGGGCCTACGTCCTCGGCTGGGCGCTGCAGGTGCTGGTCCTCGCGTCCGGCCTGCTCAACCCCGCCATGTACCTGGTCGGCGCGATCTTCGGCGGCATGTGGGCCTACTGCATGGTCGTCGGCGCTCGCATCGACCGCGCCCGGGCGGCGGAGGCCGCCGGGGGAACCGAACCGGGAAAGGAACCCGCATGACCACCGCGATCGAAGAGACCCTCGTGCTCGTCAAGCCCGACGGCGTCGCCCGCAACCTCACCGGCGAGATCCTGCGCCGCATCGAGGCGAAGGGCTACTCGCTCGTCGACCTCCGCATGCTGCAGGCCGACCGCGAGCTGCTCGCCGCGCACTACGCCGAGCACGAGGGCAAGCCGTTCTACGAGCCGCTCGTCGAGTTCATGGAGTCCGGCCCCGTCGTGGCGGCCAGGGTCGCGGGCAACCGCGTCATCGAGGGCTTCCGCGTGCTCGCCGGCACGACCGACCCGACGACCGCGGCGCCCGGCACGATCCGCGGCGACTTCGGCCGTGACTGGGGCCTGAAGGTGCAGCAGAACCTCGTGCACGGCTCCGACTCGGTCGAGTCGGCCGAGCGCGAGCTCGCGCTCTGGTTCGCCTGAGCGGCGTCGCGTCCGCTCGCGCGTGGCGGCGGGGTCCGGCCGACGGATGCCGCCGCCCCGCGCCCGCACTCCCTAGAACAGGTTCTGCAGGTCGAGGAGCACGCGGGGGATGGCGTCCATGTGCACCTGCGCGAGCACGACGACCACCGCGTAGCTCGCGATCGTGACCACGACCACCCAGTTCAGCGCGACGGCGCCGAACCGGCGCACGCGCTCGTCCGACGTGACCACGCCCTCGCGGAGGTTCCGGAACGTCACGGCCCAGAACACGGGGATCGTCACCGCCCACGTGAGCATGCACCAGGGGCACAGCACGTCGAGCACGTAGATGCTCTGGGCGATGAGCCAGATCACGAACGCGAGCGCGCCCGTCACGCCGACGTTCAGCCCGATCCAGAACCAGCGGTCGAACCGGGCGCGCGCGAGCAGCGCCATCCCGATCGTGATCACCACGGGCCAGGCCATGAGGCCGATGAACGGGTTGGGGAACCCGAAGATCGCGCCCTGCTGCGAGGCGAGGTTGACGCTGCACCCGACCAGCACGCCCACGTTGCACCCGGGCTCGTAGCCCGGATCGGTCAGGGTGAGGATCTTCTCGAGCGACAGCTCGAACGCGGCCAGGAGCCCGAGACCGCCGGCGATGACCAGGAAGACGGCGAACGCGATCGGCCGCGCCGTGCGGGGGGAATCGGGCATGAGCCGATTCTGGCACGCCGATTCCGCGCCGAGCTGGGAGAGCATGCGATAATCGGAGGAGTCGTCCGGGCCGCGCCCGGTGCGACGCCAACGAGGGCTTTGAGGATGCACCGCATCCCATCCGCGGAGCAACCGCGAGATTTGGCGTCACCGGCACCCGCCGGGCGCAGCAGTGAAGGATTGGCGATCCCGCGCACGGCGCAGGATCGCTCTGAGGAGTACGGGAGAGATGGCGCGGCCATCGCCCCCGGTGTAGGAGTGCACCAGAGATGGTGGAAGACAACGGAACACCGCCGAACGCATCAGAGCACGAGGCGCCGCGGCGTCGCGCCGGACTGTTCGGCGCTCGCCGCTCAGGGCGACGCGCCCAGGTCGTTCCCCGCGCGGGCGGCGACGCGGTGAACGAGCCGGCCGAGCCCGGCGAGTCGGTCGAGACGACGGATGCCGCGGCACCGGCGCCCGACGCGACGGCCGACGCCTCGGCGCTCGCCGAGTCGGCCGCGCCCGCGGTGGAGGCCGAGGGCGAGTCCGACGCCGGCGATGCCGGCGACGCGGGGGAGCCCGCCAACGAGAGCGAGTCGGCCGAGGCCGGCACCGAGCCGGAGTCCGCCGACGCCGCGACATCCGATGCCGATGCAGAGCAGCCCGCTCCGGAGTCGCCGATCCCGGCCGTGCTGACCACCACGTCGCTCATCTTCCACGCCCCGCCGGTGTTCGCGCCGCCCGTCGAGGAGGAGCGCCCCGAGCGCGAGGCCGGCGGCCAGGGCGAGGGGTCGAGCGTGCGTCGCCGTGCCCGCCGCCGCAGCGGCGAGGAGTCGCGCACGGCCGCCGACGAGCCCGCGAACACCGTCGTCAAGGTCCGCAAGCCCCGCGAGCCCGAGCTCATCACCGAGCCGCAGAAGGTCAAGGGCTCGACCCGCCTCGAGGCGAAGAAGCAGCGCCGCCGCGACGGCCGCGACGCGGGTCGCCGCCGCGCGGTGATCACCGAGGCCGAGTTCCTCGCCCGTCGCGAGTCGGTCGACCGCCGGATGGTCGTGCGCCAGAAGGGCGGCCGCATCCAGATCGGCGTGCTGGAGGACGGCGTGCTCGTCGAGCACTACGTCGCGCGCAACCAGGACGCCTCGCTCATCGGCAACGTCTACCTCGGCCGCGTCCAGAACGTGCTGCCGAGCATGGAGGCGGCCTTCGTCGACATCGGCCGCGGCCGCAACGCGGTGCTGTACTCGGGCGAGGTCGACTGGGATGCCGCCGCCGAGAACGGCGAGAAGAACCAGCCGCGTCGCATCGAGCTCGCGCTCAAGCCCGGCGACCGCGTCCTCGTCCAGGTGACGAAGGACCCGGTCGGCCACAAGGGCGCGCGACTGACGAGCCAGATCTCGCTGCCGGGCCGCTACCTCGTGTACGTCCCCAACGGCTCGATGAACGGCATCAGCCGCAAGCTCCCCGACACCGAGCGCGCGCGACTGAAGAAGATCCTCAAGGAGGTGCTCCCCGAGAACCAGGGCGTCATCGTCCGCACGGCGGCCGAGGGGGCCACCGAGGAGCAGCTCACGCGCGACGTGAACCGCCTGATCAGCCAGTGGGCCGACATCTCGCAGACCATCGAGAAGGTCCAGGCGCCGGCGCTCCTGCACTCCGAGCCCGACCTGCTGATCAAGATCGTGCGCGACGTGTTCAACGAGGACTTCCAGAAGATGATCATCGCGGGCGACGAGGCGCGTCGCACGATCGAGAAGTACCTCGGCCAGGTCGCGCCCGACCTGCTCGAGCGCGTCGAGGCGTACGCCGGCGAGCGCGATGCCTTCGACGAGTTCCGCATCAGCGAGCAGATCGAGAAGGCCCTCGAGCGCAAGGTGTGGTTGCCGTCGGGCGGTTCGCTCATCATCGACCGCACCGAGGCGATGACCGTGATCGACGTCAACACGGGCAAGTTCGTCGGCTCCGGCGGCAACCTCGAAGAGACGGTGACCAAGAACAACCTCGAGTCGGCCGAGGAGATCGTCCGCCAACTGCGACTGCGCGACATCGGCGGCATCATCGTCGTCGACTTCATCGACATGGTGCTCGAGTCCAACCGCGACCTCGTGCTGCGTCGGCTCGTCGAGTGCCTGTCGCGCGACCGCACGAAGCACCAGGTCGCCGAGGTCACGAGCCTCGGCCTCGTGCAGATGACGCGCAAGAAGCTCGGCCTCGGTCTCCTCGAGTCGTTCAGCGAGCCGTGCGAGGTGTGCGCCGGCCGCGGCATCATCGTGCACCACGAGCCCATCGCCAAGCACCGCGCACCGCAGCAGCAGGTCGAACGCGGCCGCAACCGCAACCGCGGCGGCGGCAACGGAGGCGGTGCCCCGTCGACCCAGCCCGCGAGCGACAAGGCCCACCAGGGCACGCACGCCATCACCGAGGATGTCAAGCACGCGCTCGCGCAGATCGCGGCCTCGACCGTGGCGCACGGCGAGCACAAGGCGCCGTCCGCGCCGGCGGCGGAGGCGCAGCCGGTCGAACCCGAGGTGCCGGCCCCGACCGCCGAGCAGGCGCCGGCCGGCGAGGCATCCGAGTCGACGGGCGGCCGCCGCCGCGGTCGCCGCCGCGCCTCGCGCGGTTCGGGCGGCGCAGGCGGCGAGCGTTCGCAGGCCGCCGAGTCCGCAGCCGACGCGGCCGCTGAGCCCGGCGCCGAGGCGCTCGGCGAGCAGGCGGCCGTCGAGGTCCCGCAGGCCGAGCCTTCCGCACCGATCATCGAGCTGCCCGAGCCTCCCACCCGCCGCGAGCGTCCCGTCCGCGTCGCCGAGGCCGAGACGCTGCTCGACTCGGTGCTCGACGCGCTGCCGGCGCCGAAGGCGGCCGGTGAGGGTCGCGCGCGTTCGCGCGGCCGTCGCGTGTCGACCGCGGCGCTGAGCCCGGCCGGTGCGCCGCCCGTGATCACGCGGTCCGACGACGCTCGGGAGTCAGGCGCCGAGTGATCGGCGCTCGCGCGGCGTGACGCGGAGCCCGCTCGCGGCGAGCCGGCGCACGAGCTCCCGTGGCGGCACGGGCTCGGCGCCGGCCGCGACGAGCTCGTCGTACCGCTCGGCGGGCACGTCGTAGTGGTCGAGGTCGAACCCGCGACGGGGGATCCCGGCGCGCTCGGCGAACGCCGTGAGCTCCTCGATCGAGGAGTCGCTGACCAGGTGCGACCACACGGTGCCGTGCTTGGGCCACAGCGGCGGATCGATGAGCACGGCCATGGCGCCGAGTGTACGCCCGCGGGCCGTTGCACCCCCGCCGGCAGTGCGCGTGACACGCGGGGCGGCCTCCGTTTGACCGCCTCTCCGGCATCCGGTAAACTCGACCGTTGGTGCCGCCGCTTATCACGGTGGGCACGCACAGTTTTCTGGCAGTGACGACCCTCCTTTCCCGCTGGGGTCATCCGCGCAGTGACATCCCATCAGTTAGGCGGAGTCGTATGACTCCCTGGAGATAGGTACGAGAAGTGGTTTACGCAGTAGTGCGCGCCGGTGGCCGGCAGGAGAAGGTCGAGGTCGGCACCATCGTGACGATGGACCGGATCAAGGCCGACAAGGACGGCAACGTCCAGCTCACGCCCGTCCTCCTCGTCGACGGCGACAAGATCACCTCCGACGCGAAGTCGCTCGCCAAGGTCACGGTCACGGCCGAGGTCCTGAACGACCTCCGCGGCCCGAAGATCGTGATCCAGAAGTTCAAGAACAAGACCGGCTACAAGAAGCGCCAGGGCCACCGTCAGGAGCTCACGCGCGTCAAGATCACCGGCATCAAGTAACGGCCAGAGGAGACAGGGACAATGGCACACAAGAAGGGTGCGAGCTCCACTCGCAACGGTCGTGACTCGAACGCGCAGCGCCTCGGCGTGAAGCGCTTCGGTGGCCAGGTCGTCTCGGCGGGCGAGATCCTCGTCCGCCAGCGCGGCACGCACTTCCACCCCGGTGCGGGTGTGGGTCGTGGCGGCGACGACACGCTGTTCGCCCTCGAGGCCGGCGCGGTCCAGTTCGGCAACAAGGGCGGCCGCAAGGTCGTGAACATCGTCGCGGTCGACGCGTAGTCGTCGGTCGTTGTCGTGAGGGCGGGCTTCGGCTCGCCCTCACGTGTTTCCAGAGAGAGGTGACGCGGCCATGGTGAGCTTCGTCGATCAGGTGCGACTGTTCGTCCGTGCCGGCCACGGCGGCAACGGGTGCGTCTCGGTGCGCCGCGAGAAGTTCAAGCCGCTCGCCGGCCCCGACGGCGGCAACGGCGGCGACGGCGGCGACATCGTGCTCGTCGCCGACCCGCAGGTCACGACGCTCCTCTCGTACCACGGTCGCCCGCACCGCTCGTCCGAGAACGGCCAGCCCGGCATGGGCGACAACCGGTCCGGTGCGGCCGGCGAACCCCTCGAACTCCCGGTTCCGGTGGGCACCGTTGTCAAGGACGCCGACGGCGTCGAGCTCGCCGACCTGGCCGAGCCGGGCATGCGCTTCGTCGTCGCCCCGGGCGGCCAGGGCGGGCTCGGCAACGCCGCGCTCGCCTCGCAGAAGCGCAAGGCGCCCGGCTTCGCGCTGCTCGGCACGCCGGGCTTCGAGGGCGAGGTCTCGCTCGAGCTGAAGACCATCGCGGACGTCGCGCTCGTCGGCTTCCCGTCGGCCGGCAAGTCGAGCCTCATCGCCGCGATGTCCGCGGCGCGGCCGAAGATCGCCGACTACCCGTTCACGACGCTGCATCCGAATCTCGGCGTGGTGCAGGCGGGCGACCACCGCTTCACCGTGGCCGACGTGCCCGGCCTGATCGAGGGGGCGAGCGAGGGCAAGGGTCTCGGGCTCGAGTTCCTGCGCCACGTCGAGCGTTGCTCGGCGCTGCTGCACGTGCTCGACTGCGCGACGCTCGAACCCGGCCGCGACCCGATCAGCGACCTCGACGTGATCCTCGCCGAGCTCGGCGCCTACGATGTGCCCGAGGGGCAGGTGCCGCTGCTCGAGCGCCCGCAGCTCGTCGCGCTGAACAAGGTCGACGTGCCCGAGGCACGCGAGCTCGCCGAGTTCGTGCGCCCCGAGCTCGAGTCGCGGGGCTACCGCGTGTTCGAGATCTCCACGGTCAGCCACGAGGGCCTGCGCCAGCTCGGCTTCGCGCTCGGCGAGGTCGTCGACCGTGCCCGCAAGGATGCCGCGCACGCGGCCGAGGCGCCCCGCATCGTGCTGCGTCCGAAGGCCGTGCAGGAGCCCGACTTCGTCGTCCGCCCCGAGGGCGGCAGCTACGGCACGATCTACCGCATCCTCGGCGCCAAGCCTGAGCGCTGGGTCGCGCAGACCGACTTCCAGAACGACGAGGCCGTCGGCTACCTCGCCGACCGCCTCGCGCGGCTCGGGGTCGAGGACCAGCTCGTCCGCGCGGGCGCCGTCGCCGGCTCGACCGTCGTGATCGGGGCCGGCGCGGGCGTCATCTTCGACTGGGAGCCCACGCTCACCTCGACGGCCGAGCTCATCACGTCGCCGCGTGGTGCCGACATCCGCCTCGATGACAACCGACGTGCCACGCGCGCCGAGCGCCGCAGCGGGTACCACGAGCGCATGGACGCCAAGGCCGAGGCACGCGCCGAGCTCGAGCGCGAGCGCGAGGCCGGCCTGTGGGCAGACGAAGCCCAGGAGGTCGGCGGCGCCGAGTCGAGCGATGAGGGGGAGCGGTGACCGCACGTCCACTGGCCCGCGACGCCGTCGCGACCGCGAAGCGCATCGTCGTGAAGGTCGGGTCGTCGTCGATCTCGGGTGAGAACGCCGGCCAGATCGAACCGCTCGTCGACGCGCTCGCGGTCGCGCACGCGCGCGGCGCCGAGGTGATCCTCGTCTCCTCGGGCGCGATCGCGACGGGCATGCCGTACCTGAAGCTCGACGCGCGGCCCGACGATCTCGCGACCCAGCAGGCCGCCGCCTCGGTCGGCCAGAACGTGCTGATCTACCGCTACCAGAACTCGCTCCGCCGCTACGGCATCGTCGCCGGCCAGGTGCTGCTCACCGCGGGCGACCTCGAGAACGACACGCACCGACTCAATGCGCAGCGCGCCATGGAGCGACTGCTCGGACTGCGGATCCTGCCGATCGTCAACGAGAACGACACCGTCGCGACCCACGAGATCCGGTTCGGCGACAACGACCGCCTCGCCGCCATGGTCGCCGAGCTCGTCGACGCCGAGCTGCTCGTGCTGCTCTCCGACGTCGACGCGCTCTACACCCGGCCGCCGCACCTCGAGGGGGCCGAGCGCATCGAGCACGTGGCGCACGGCGACCCGCTCGCGGGCGTCGAGATCGGGTCGATCGGGCGCGCCGGCGTGGGCACCGGGGGTGCGGAGACGAAGGTGTCAGCGGCGCGGATCGCCGCGGCATCCGGTGCCGGCGTGCTGCTCACGGCGACCTCGCTCGTCTCGCAGGCACTCGCGGGCGAGCCGATCGGCACGTGGTTCGAGCCCGCCGCCGACTGACGTCACACCCGCCCGTGGTCGTCCCGGTCGAACTAGGCTTGGCAGCATGACCGACGTCCGCACCGATCCTGCCGCCGACCTCGCGGCCGACCTCGCCACCGTGCTCGACGAGCGCCTCGCCGCCGCGAAGGAGGCGTCGCGCGGCCTCGCGCGCGCCACGACCGCCGAGAAGGATGCCGCGCTGCAGGCGATCGCCGACCGCCTCCGCGCCCGCGCCGACGACATCGTCGCCGCGAACCGCCTCGACCTCGACGCGGGCCGCGCGTCGGGCCTCGGCGAGGGACTGCTCGACCGGCTCACGCTCGACGAGCGGCGCATCGGCGCGATCGCCGACGCGGTCCTCGACCTCGTCGCCCTCACCGACCCGGTCGGCGAGACCGTCAGCGGCCGGACCCTGCCGAACGGCGTCCGGATCGAGCAGGTGCGCGTGCCGCTCGGCGTGGTCGGCGCGATCTACGAGGCGCGGCCCAACGTCACCGTCGACATCGCGGCGCTCGCCCTGAAGAGCGGCAACGCCGTCGCGCTCCGCGGCGGCTCGGCGGCCGAGCGCACCAACGCGGTGCTCGTCGACGTGCTGCGTGAGGCGATCGCCGGCGCCGGGCTTCCGGGCGACGCCGTGCAGACGGTCGACGACTTCGGCCGAGAGGGTGCACGGCACCTCATGCGCGCGCGCGACCACGTCGACGTGCTGATCCCGCGGGGGAGCGCGGCGCTCATCCGCGCCGTCGTCGACGAGGCCACGGTGCCCGTCATCGAGACCGGCGCCGGCGTGGTGCACATGTTCCTAGACGCGAGCGCGCGCGAGGACTGGTCGGTCGACCTCGTCCACAACGCGAAGGTGCAGCGGCCGAGCGTCTGCAACGCACTCGAGACGCTGCTCGTGCACGCCGATGCGGCCGAGCGACTGCTTCCGCCCGTGCTCGCGAAGCTCGAGGCGTCCGGCGTCACCGTCCACGGCGACGATCGCGTCCGGGCGCTCCATCCCGAGGCCGTGCCCGCGACCGACGAGGACTGGGCGACCGAGCACATGAGCCTCGACCTCTCGGTGGGCATCGTCGACTCGCTCGACGACGCGCTCGCCCACATCCGCCGCTACTCGACCAAGCACACCGAATCGATCGTGACCAACGACCTCGGCAACGCCGAGCGCTTCCTCGACGAGGTCGACGCGGCCGCGGTCATGGTCAACGCCTCGACGCGGTTCACCGACGGCGCCGAGTTCGGCTTCGGCGCCGAGGTCGGCATCTCCACGCAGAAGCTCCACGCCCGCGGGCCCATGGGTCTGCCCGAGCTGACGAGCACCAAGTGGATCGTCCGCGGCGCCGGGCACGTCCGCGCCTGAACCGACCCGGCTCCCGCGTCCCCGCTAGACTGTCCTGAGCGAACCCCCGCGAAGAACCGAAGGAGCGGCGAATGAGCCTGGCGACCGCAGTGCTGACGAGCACGGTGCTGACCGAGACGGTGCACGCGAGGGAGCTCCCGATGGAGCCGTACGTGTACGGCATCGTCGCCCTGGCGGTCTTCTTCGTGCTCGGCGCCGTCGCCTACTCGTACCGCGACGTCGCGAACCGGCACCGCGCCAAGGCCGCCGCCTACGCGGCCCGCCACGCCGGATCGGAGCACGGCGGCCACTGAGGCGCGGCGCCGTCGTGACCACCGAGACACGCCGACCACGCATCGGCGTGATGGGCGGCACGTTCGACCCCATCCATCACGGGCACCTCGTGGCGGCCAGTGAGGTCGCGCAGTCGTTCGGCCTCGACGAGGTGGTGTTCGTCCCGACTGGGCGGCCGTACTACAAAGAGGTCGTCACGCCGGCCGAGCACCGCTACCTCATGACGGTGATCGCCACCGCGTCGAACCCGCGGTTCACCGTGAGCCGGGTCGACATCGACCGGAAGAAGCCGACGTACACGATCGACACGCTCCGCGACATCCACGCCGAGCGCCCCGAGGCCGACCTGTTCTTCATCTCGGGGGCCGACGCGATCGCGCAGATCCTCTCCTGGAAGGACGTCGAGGAGCTGTGGTCGCTCGCGCACTTCGTGGCTGTGAGTCGTCCGGGACACGTGTTGTCCGTTTCGGGACTGCCCGAGCAGGACGTAAGCTTGCTGGAGGTTCCGGCGCTGGCGATCTCGTCGACAGACTGCCGGGACCGAGTGCATCGGGGATTCCCGGTGTGGTACCTGGTGCCTGACGGGGTCGTCCAGTACATCTCCAAGCACCACCTCTATCGGAGTGTCGAATGACGTCGTCGCAGGAACCGCCGCTCACGCGCCGCGAGATTCGCGAGCGCGAGCGGCTGATCGAGCAGCAGCAGGCTGCCTCGGCGTCCCAGCCGGCGGATGCGCCGGCGCCCGCCCAGCCGCCGCAGGCGGCTCCGCCCGCCTACCCGCAGCAGCCGTACCCGCAGCAGCCGCGGGTGCCGCAGCCGACGGGTCCGCAGGGCGGCGGCCACGGCGCGCCTGCCCGCGGCGCGCCCGGTGGCCCTCCCGGTGCGCAACCGCGACCCGGTGAACAGCGACAGGCGCCCCGGGCGCCCCAGGCGCCCGGTCGCCCGCCGCAGGCCTGGTCCGATGCTCCGGCCCGAGGCCCGCAGCAGCCGTATCCGCAGGCCGCACCGCCATCGCGCGACGCGTACACCTCGGGAGCCATGCCGGTCCCTCAGGGCGACCCCCGCGCGCAGGGCCCGCAGCGGCCGCCGCAGGGCGAGGCGCCGCGTCCGCCGCAGGGCCCGCCGCGCAGCGCGCCCGCGCAGCGCACCACGCCCGAGCGCACGCTCACGCGCCGCGAGCTCCGTGCGATGCTCGATTCCCACGCGGGCGACGGCTTCGACGAGGGCGACGAGTTCGACGAGGTGCCGCAGCGACCCGCATCCGCGGCCGCGCCGCAGCGCGGGCCCTCACCGCAGCAGCGGCCGCCGCAGGGCGCGCCCGACGGGCGTGCGCCGTCGTCGCAGGCGCCGTCGCGGCATCCGCATCAGCCGGCGCCCGGACGAGCGGCTGCGCCGCACACCACCGTCGACGCTGGGCTCGACGAGCCGGTCGTCGCACCCAAGCCGGTCGGCCATTGGACCTCGCAGCTGAACCTGCCCGACGAACGCGTCGAGCCGTACGACCAGCTGCTCTCACGCGGCGGGTCGCCGCGCGGCGTTCCCACCACGACGAACGCGCTGATCCTGCCGACGTTGCCCGATCAGGGCGCCCTCGCCGGCACCCCGCTCGCCCCGAGCGGCGAGATCATCGTGACCGGTTCGATCGACCTGCCGCGCAGCTACGGTTCGACCGGTGTGCACCCGAGCCAGATCGATTCGAGCGACGTCGACCGCATCTTCGACAGCAGCGTCGAGGATGTCACCGGCACGGGTGTCGCGCCGGTCGCCGCGACGCGGGCGATCAGCACGCAGGGCCCCGGCAAGGCCATGATGGCGCCGCCATCCAAGGAGGGCATGAACGTGCCCCTCGTGCTCGCGGTGACCGCCGGCGTGCTCGCCCTCGGCGTCGTCGCCACGCTCGTGGTCGGCGCGGTGGCAGGACTCTTCTGATCGTCATGACCGTTTCCAGGAAGTCGAGGACATGACCGCATCCGACCACGCGCACCACCTGCTCGCCGCCGCCGCCCGCGCCGCCGATGCGAAGGGAGGCGAGGACCTGGTCGCACTGGACGTGTCGGAGCCGTTGCCCTTCACCGACGTCTTCCTGCTGGTCAGCGGCAATTCCGAGCGCAACGTCGTGGCGATCGCCGACGCCGTCGTCGAGGCGGTCCGCGAGGGCGGCGACGACGTCGTGCGTCGTGAGGGCCGCGACGCCGGACGGTGGGCGCTGCTCGACTTCGGCGACCTCGTCGTGCACGTCTTCCACCGCGAGGAGCGGATGTACTACGGCCTCGAACGCCTGTGGCGCGACTGCCCGTCGATCCCCGTCGCGCCGCTCATCGAACGCGACGGCTCGACCGCGTCGTCGGCCACCGGTTCGTCGTCCTGAGGTCGTCTCGATTTCATATCGCGACGGAGGCTGGTGTAGGCTGAATCCGTTGCCCCGAGCGGGCAACACACCTGAAACGGGTCTGTGGCGCAGCTGGTAGCGCACCTGCATGGCATGCAGGGGGTCAGGGGTTCGAGTCCCCTCAGATCCACCGAAACCCCTGATGAATCACGAGATTCTCAGGGGGTTTCCCGTTGCTGAGGGGCCTGTCGAAGGCCCGTGCGGCCTTTTTGGGGCTCTTCTCGTTTCGGCGGACGGCTTCCACAGGCATCCACATCCTGATCCCGCTGACGGTCGGCATCAACGCGCGCAGGGCACCCGCTTGGTCCGGCTCGGTGAAAGCGCGGTACTCCTCGTCAATCACGGCGAGTTGCCCAGCGACGAGCGACAGTTGGCTTTCGGTAAGGACGTCATGCCAGCTGCGATGAAGTTCCGCAAGATCAATGCCCCGACCAGGTCGCGGCCGCCCCAATCGGTGTCGCTTGGCGGGCGACTCGTCTCGAGCGCCAAGCGATGAACGTGCTGCTTCCAGCCCGATAGCAGCTCCGACATGCTGAGCGCTCGCGCGTACGGGAGAGCGACCATGATCCCACTCAGCTCATCGGCCATCTCTCACTCCCCGGACAGTACGGCGCTTTCGGAACCCCGTCCTCGTTGATGACGCGAAGGAAGTTCAGGTCAGCGTTAGACAGCATTCTGCCCGTGAAGCCGGCTACGTCGCGTCGACTAGGTCGGTCCTGATCCAGATCAGCGTGGCGGCGAGGGCGATCGCGGCGCGGTAGCTTCGTGCGGTCTTGTCGGAGCGCATCGCGATCCCGCGCCACTGCTTGAGCATGTTGAAGCAGCGATTAACCACGTTGCGGCCACGATACCGGGACTTCTGCTCGGCGCCGAAGTCGATCGGTCGGCCCGGCTTCTTGCGGCGGTGAAGGATCTGGTCGTCACGTTCGGGGATCGTCGCGGCGATGCCACGCTGTCTCAGCCAGGCGCGGTTCGCTTTCGACGGGTACCCCTTGTCCGCGAGCACCCGATCAGGGCGGCTGCGCGGCCTGCCGGCCCCGCTCCGCGGCACCCGAATGTGCTCGAGCACCGTGGTCATCATCGTGGTGTCGTTGACGTTGCCCCCGGTGAGCACCCACCCCAACGGGCGTCCGCGACCGTCGGCGACCAGGTGGACCTTGCAGGTCAATCGCCGCGGGAGCGGCCGATCGCGTGGTCAACCGGCTCGAATCAGGGATTCTTGTGATTCGGTGGAGCCCCCTGTGTCCCCCTCGAGGGTCGCGCCGTGTTGATGCACGCGCGTGATCGTCGAATCGATCGACACAACCCAGTCGAGCCGCGCGGCGGCGTCCGACTGGCGCTGCACCTCAGTGAGCAGCTTGTCCCACGTGTCATCGTGAGCCCAACGGGTGAACCGCTTGTAGATCGAGTTCCACTTCCCGAACCGCTCCGGCACATCGCGCCACGGCGCCCTGGTCCGGTACTTTCAGGCCATTCCCTCGACCGCGAGCCGGTGATCCGTCCACGGCCGCGACCGACCCGTGACTGCCGGCATCAACGGCTCCAGCACAGCCCACACCTCGTCAGAGACCTCGCGACGCGCCACCTGTCAAGACTCACCGACCGAGACCCGAAACGACTTGATCAACACGGCCTAGTTGTGATGTCCAGGCAGGTTGTTGAATCTGCTGATGGGCGGGGCTCCGATCGCGGAGTGGCGCCTGTGCTGATTGTAGAAGTGCAGCCAACCGGGCAGGGCATTTCTGCGTTCGGTCTCTGAGGCGTAGAAGCGGGCGTACGCCCAGCCGTCGGCGAGGGTGCGGTGGAAGCGTTCGATCTTGCCGTTGGTCTGCGGACGGTACGGGCGGGTCTTCTTCATCGTGATGCCGAGCTCGATGCACGCGTCGCGCCAGTCGTAGGACTTGTATGCCGACCCGTTGTCGGAGATCACCCGTTCGATCGTTATGCCGCGGTCGGCGAACCAGGCGACTGCACGGCGCAGGACCGCGACGGCGGTCGGGGCTTTCTCGTCGGCGCAGATCTCGGCGTAGGCCACGCGCGAGTGGTCGTCGATGACGGTGTGCACGTAGGCGATGCCGACCCGCGGTTCGTAGCGGTGGTTCCGGTTCCCGGTGCGGCGGGCGGTGGCCTCGCGATTCTTTTCGCCCTGAGCCCGCCCGAGGAAGCGCCAGCCGCCACCGTCAGGGATGTTGCCGATCGGTTCACCGGTAACGCGGTCGATGCGGCCCAGCCGGTTGATGCGGCAGCGCACGAGGACGGCGTGCACGGTCGAGGTCGGCAGCCCGAGTTCACCGGCGATCTGCGCCGGACCGAGCCGGCGGCGCCACCGGGCCTTGACGATCCGCTTGACCGTCGGCAGCGGCGTCTTGGTCGGCATCGACCGAGGCCGGCTCGAGCGGTCGGTCATCCCAGCCGGCCCTTCGGTGCGGTACCGGGCGGCCCACTTGCGGGCGGTCACGGGCGAGACCATGAACATCTTCGCCGCGGCTGCGACTGGCCAGCGGTCATCGACGATCAGACGAGCCAGGCGAAGACGAGCGCGCGGAGTCAGCAGCGCGTTAGCGTGGGACACGAAGGCCTCCAGTTGTCGAAGCGGTTCCTTGAACAGCTCCACTTCACAAGCGGAGGTCTTCGCCTTTCAGCAGATCAGGGCCGTGTCCCGAAACAACGTCCCTGGACATCACACCTAGAAGGTGCGCCTATTGGGGAGTGGCCGAAGGGGACGGGGTCGCGGTCTCCTGGTCTTCTTCTGGATCTTCCACGTCGTTGAAGGTTGCAACAAAAACCTCGCCATCCCATTTGGCCGTCAGGGTGACGGAGCGGCAAGTTTCGTCAGGGATGGTGATTGCAGAGACGCTGCCGCCGGCTACGACGTCCACCAAACCTTGCACGGCCACTCTGCAACCGAGTACGTCCTCATAAAGCGCGGCGGCCGCGGGTGTCGACGGGGGAAGTATCTCGATCATCTGGTGGGTGGTGACCGCAACCGGGGTGGGAGGAACGCCACTCGGCTGCAGGGCCGCCGCGTAGGTGACGATTCCTACAGCGGTGATCGCACCGGCGACCGCCATGAGCACGGACGTGAGCCCGAAGTTCCATCGGAGGCGTTGGTAACTCGCGACCTCGATAAGTGCCGCCAGTCGAGCGTTGTACCACTCGGCCGTTCTCTGTGACGCGAGATACTCTCCATAAAGGTCCGTGTTGGCTGGCGCTTGTGCGGCGGCTCTAGCCTTCGACGTCAGGTCAACATAGGCTGCAGCAACCGCCGCATTGAAGGCCTCGAGATTCTCGTAGCCTGCGAGCGAGCCGTTCGATTTGCTATTTACTACCTTGCGAGCGTAGGCGTACCCGGGCCGAGACTTTCGCAGTTTCTTCTTTGCCTCCGTTTGATCGCTGTCTGGACCGAGCTCTAGCAGGTCGGCCATGGTAACCGCCGACGCGGACGATAGTCGCATTGCGAACGCGAGCATCGCGACAACGCCGAGAGTCGCGAGTAACGCGGCCACTATCGCGACCACGAAATTGGGAGATTGTGGGTCCAATTCTCGAAGGCCGGTCAGGCTTAAACCTGCTACCACCGTCACGGCGACAGCACCCAGTGACACAACGAACAATCGTGCGTTATTGCGCAGCCGGTCGGCTGCTTCCCGCCACCGAGAGACTGGTGGAAGCGATGGCTCTGATTGCGCGTTTTCGGCCATCAGCCGTTCCGAGCGTCGTCGGCGGGATTGGGGCCAGGTTCTCCGTCAGAGAAGTCGGGCGCGTAGCCAGCAGCGCCAACGCCAGTCGGCCATGAATCTTCTGCCTTCGCACCAGGATCGTTTCCCCAGCTGGGCTTGGTGGCGTCCTTGGGGGCTTTCTCGTCTGATTTCGATGGTTGCACTATGAGGGTGAGCGTGTCTCCGGGTGCGAGGCCGTAGTCGAGGCCAAGATCGTCAAGTAGTACCCGGACATCGCCGGACGCGTTCACATCGACCACAATCACAAAGTCGCTTGTGATCGGAACCTTCTTGCTCCGATTTGCCATTTCGCACCCTTCGAAGTCGAGGCCTGCAGTTTGATACATGGCTTCTATATCGCATGCCGGGGCCCACCACAAGGCGGGAACCACGCTGCTGCGCTAACGCCCAAATCATCCGCCCTAGTCATTGAGCCCTAGCCGGCCGCCGGAAGCGTCGGCTCAACCTCGGTGCATAATCGCCTGTCCCGGCTACACCGAGCGATGGGGACATCCGTCACCAAGATTGGGTGACGACCTGAGGGACGCAGCGCGTCAGATGCCTCCTGCATAGACACCTGATGGCCGTTCGTGACGGACGGCGCCATCTCGACGAAAGGATCGCTCAGCGGGCGGAATCCGAGTCTGCCCCGGGCCTCGCCGAGCGGGTGGGGAAACCGAACGGCAGGACGATCGAATGGGTTGTCGGCATTGCCGGATGGAATCGGTATGGCTACCTCCCAGGTGGCGCGCGATGTGCTCGCTCTCCTTGAGGCGAGTAACCAGAGTGCTGACCGGCGGACGCGTGGCGTCACCGGTCGCGCCCTCGACGCCTGACGCTCACGGCTGTACAGTCAGCAGTCATCTTGAGACTGACGGGAGCGTCCTATGGCAGTGGTCCCGAGGCTCACTCCTATAGTCCAGCGAGCGATTGCCCTCGGCGTGGGTCTCGTGTTGTTGTTGAGCGGATCGCTGCTTACCTCCTCCGCTGCGAGCCAACTGCAGAGAGGCGGTGAGACCAATTCGATACTGGAAACCATCGTCGGCAACATCGACGGGGAATCTCGGGAAGCAGAGATCCACATCACTGCAGGTGACTCGGTGGAATACACAATCGAGCTAACTGTCGACGCCTCCGACGGCCTCCTGGACGAGGAATCACTCGAGCTCATGCACGCCCAAGCTTGGCTGTTCTACGCCGCCGCCGGCCGACCAGAAGTGCGTAATCGTTCCGGCGTCCTCCAGCTCACCGCTCAGCCCCTGACTCAGCAGCGCGACGCGGGCAGCGCGACGGAGACTCTGCGGATGGTCGTGCGAACGGGGTTACTCAATAAGGCCGACGGACCCGTCGAAGTCGCGCTGGTGAAGCCGTACTTCGCTGCCGCTCACGTCACGCTATCGGCGGTCGACGGATGGACACTCACCCGCGTAACTCCCGACGAGAGGGTGGATCGCCAGTCAGACACCGATGCCGAAGTGGATATCGACGATGACGGCGCCGACCCCGTGACCTTCACGATGGCGCACTCGACGGCACCGACCGAGTCTTCTTCACCTGTCGCCGACAACTGGTTACTCAGAAGCGAACTCCCCTCGATGCTCGTAACCTTCGCGATCTGGGGCGTCTTCTACTTCTCACTGATGTGGAGCCGCAGACGTGGCACCCTCCGCGAGACGCCTCTGGCATATCCAAGTGGGCGCAACGTCCCTTACGAGTGGACGCGGTTCGGCCCTCTCGTCGCAGCTCTAGCTGTCTTCACCCTGGCTGCCTTGCTGCCCCGAATCGACGAACTACTAGGTTCATGGGGTCCAGAAGCACACCGATTGCTGGCACAGGATCCGTCGATAGATCCGATGTACCTTGCTCCACTGCTCTCGCCCGGATCGGTGGTCGGGGCGATCCTCCCGCTGATCGTCGCGTGGGGTTGGAGCCTGGTCTTCTCGGAAGGCACGTCAGGTCGAGTGGCTTTCTGGGGGCGGATCGGCGCAAGTCTCGGAGTCCTCGGCGGATCGGCGATTCTCGCTGTGCTCCTCCTGAACCTCCCCGCACTTTCGGAGTGGAGCATCCCGGGGGGCTGGCTGATAGCCGCAGTTCTCGCGGGCGGGGTAGTGATGGCGGGAGGCGCGTGGCTAATTATCCGCGCCTTCAAAGGCTCCCTTGCGCTTTGGGGCGCGATCGGTGCAGGTGCGCTCGGAACTGCTTTCGTTTCACTCATGCCGGTATTTGACGGCAAAGCTGCGAACCGAACGGCTCACGCCATCGTCGTAGCGGTTATTCTGCTCGCAATGTGCGGACTCGTCCGCTGGGTTGGTCGGGTGGTCGGGGTGCGGCGAGTGTCTGTGATGCGGTGGCTCGTCGCCTTGACTGCTCTCCTCGTGCTCGGAACCACACTTCCTCAACTGTTCGAGGAGTTCGCTTCCGTGGGAACACGCGAGGCGTACGATTCGCTCGACATCTTCGTCGACCCGCTACGCGTAGCCCTCACAATTCTCCTCGTAGTTGGGCTCGCTCGATCTGATCGATCACTCGGCGATTGGACTCGCTACGGACTGATCGCCACCGGCCTTGTGCTCCTCTTCAGACCGACGACATTCAATGGCGCGCCGGTGTCATTGATCGTCGGAGGCGTGCTCTTTACACTCCTCGTCCTTGTCCCCAACGCGCGCAATCGCTGGCGAGTGCCGCCTGCCCGCGAGTTGTCGAGTAGGTTACGGAGCTTCGTGCAGGGTGTGGGCGAGCGCCGCATGGACCGTGACTACGCTGATGCGCGACGCAAGGCAATCGCGGACGGCTCAGTAGACACGCTCGAGAAGCTCGAGGCGATCAAACATGAGATCTCGCCGCGTCACTACGCTTCCCGGCGGCTGAGCGCGAGCGCCCTGAGTTGGGGCGGAAACCCAGCCAGCGCATTGCGACGTGGCGGGTACGGTGCCGCTATCGCAACCGTGGCGGGACTCCCATACGCCCTCGAGTCACTGGGGTTCATACTCGCATTGGCCGATGATGCAACCGGACCCTACGTACTGAGCACCGGAATGAACGCAGTGATCGGTCTTGGCTTTCCGCTGTACGGATTCGCGTTCGGCTTCCTATTTCCCGCGATTCGAGGCCACCGCGGCATAAGCAAAGCAGTCCTGATGGCTGCGGTCCTTGTAGTCACCGAATCGATCGTCATACTCATTCCGTTCGCGTGGGGTCCTGCGATTCAGCAGATCCTCCTGCTCCGTCTGCTGCAAGTCGCAACGGTCTTCCTGGCTCTCGGATTCGCCTTTGATCTCCGATCGCTGAAAAGTGCAGGACTGGGCCTGGATCGTGTGGGTGACATTTACAGCGTCAACCGGCTCGTCGTCTGGGGTGCGGGCCTGTTGGTCGCAGGTGCGGCAGCATTTGCAACAGCGCTACTCGGCTCTGTTGCAGAGCAACTGCTGAACCTCGTCGTCGGTGGCCGATGATCCCGACATCGGCCACCGCACGAAAGAGGATGGTGCCTGCGATTGCGATCGTGAGCCACGAATACGGCCCGTCGGGAGGAGCTCGTAGTCCGGATCGATGAGCAGGGATGTCATGCGGCTCAAGGCTGCGGCACGGACCCGTGATCGAATGGCGCGCGGGGGTGCTGCGTCGCGCGGACGTGGGCGGTCGTCGGGTGGCGCTTTGGCACGGCGATGTCGGCGATGGCGATCGCCGACGCATCCTCGCTGACCCACCAGACATCCTGCTCACCACGCCGGAATCGCTCGAGGCGATGCTCGTCTCGCGGCGAGTCTCGCATCATCAGTTCTTCCGAAGGATCCGCGCGATCGTCGTCGACGAGGTGCATTCGTTCGCGGCATCCGATCGTGGCTGGCACCTGCTCGCGGTACTCGAGCGGCTGCAGCGCATCGCCGACCGCCCGATCCAGCGAATCGGGCTGTCGGCGACACTCGGCAACCCGGAGGATGTGCTGCACTGGCTGCAGGGCTCGAACCGGGCTCGCGGTGTGTTCGCAAAGGTTGTGCGCGACTCGAGCACGATTACTGAGCCCACGATAACGCTCGACTACGTTGGCTCGCTCGAGAACGCCGCTGAGATCCTGTCGCGGTTGTTCGTGGGGGAGAAGCGGCTCGTCTTCTGCCAAGCGAGGGCTCAGGCCGAGGAACTCGCGTTCGAACTGCGACAGCGGGGCGTGACCACGCATATCTCCCACTCCTCGCTGTCGGTCGATGCGCGGCGCATCAGCGAGCGGGCGTTCGCAGAAGCGCGCGACTGCGTGATCGTGGCCACCTCGACGCGCGAACTCGGTATCGACATCGGCGACCTCGACCGGATGATCCAGATCGATGCGCCGTTCTCGGTATCGGCGTTTCTGCAGCGACTCGGTCGCACCGGGCGGCGGCCAGGGACATCGCGGAACGCCTTGTTCCTCGCGACCGAGCTCGATGCGTTCGCTCGAGCGGCGGGCCTGCTGTTGCTGTGGTCACGTGGCTTTGTCGAGCCGATCGTCGCCCCGCCGCATCCGCGACACATCGCCGCGCAGCAGCTGCTCGCGCTCGCGCTGCAGGAAGGTCGTATCCCGGTAGCAGGCTGGGAAGACTGGTGGGCGGATTCCGCGGTGATGGATGGCGCGACCGAGGTGCTCGACTACCTCGTGGCATCCGAGTTTCTCGTCGCTGATGGCGACCTGCTGGTCATCGGACCTACCGCCGAGCATACATTCGGTCGTCGCAACTTCATGGACCTCCTGTCCTCGTTCATCGCAGACCTCGAGATCCTTGTCCTCCAAGGCACAAAGGAGATCGGCTCCGTTGCACCGATCTCGTTGCCGAAGGACGTACGGATGGGCTTCGACCCCTTCGACGACCGGCGCCGAATTCCAGCGGACGATCCGCAGCGCAGCATCCAGATCGATGGTCCCCGATGGAATGTACCGCCTGGCGATGTCGATCACGCGGCCGTGGTTCGACACGCTTGACCCGATCGGGCTGGCGAACGCCTATCTGGACAGCGAGGAGATCGCGTTTGAACTCGTTGAGTAGGGCGTATCGGCTGACGCCACGCTGAATCCTTTTCAGTTCGTCCCCGTCCTCTCATTCGAAAGAGAGTCCCCGAGATGCGTCACTCGCTTCGAGGACACGACCAGTCCTCATTTGGGTGGACATGCGGAACTCGACTCGGGTGTGGAGGATGCTAAGGCGTGAGATGAGGTTGCCTCGATTCACCGGGATGAGCAGCGCTCCGCGAGGCCCGCCGCGGGCTGTGTACGCTGCGGCGAAATCGTGGCGGGCGGAAGAGCGAGCGAACGACATCGTTGAGCGCCACCGAGAGGAGGATTGAAGCGCGCGGTACGCGCGATCTAGGCGTGGGGTCGCAGTTGATATGCGCGATTGGACAAGCGGCGCGCTGCGACGAACGATTTGGGCTGTTCTGGCGGACCGATGACGAAGATGGCCGAGATCTTCGCGCTCAGGAGAAGCAGATCGCGGCTCGACTGGAACGCGAGGGCGAAGTGCAAGGTCTGGGGCTGATGAGGGCAATTCCGATCAAGATCGCCGCAATCGACACTGCACTCGATAAGTTGTCAGCGGGAGAACGCGCGCACGCACGTCACCCGTCCCGTTCGCAGGACGAGCTGAGCGAGCCCACGCCCTCGCCAATACGTGGGCGACGAAGCCAACCTCAATCGACACGAAGTTGTCATCGTTCGGGGTCTCGGTGGCGCGCGAGTCAGAGGCACGCGCGGAAAGCCTCCGTCAAGCGATCGACCTTCGGAATCTTGAGGCGCATGGCGATGACGACTCCGTGGGCGGGAACAGCGAGGACGAGCGATCGGCCGATCAGACCTGAGCTTGACCCAAATGGCCGATGAGTTGGACCCGAAGGCGACCCGCTGCCAATAGGCTCGCGTGCATGACGGACAGTGTGTGGGTCGCGATCATCGGGGCGGTGGCGCTGCTGATCAGCACGGCACTAGCGACATGGCTCGGCGCCACTGCCCAGACCGCCGCACATCATCGGGTAGCGCACATCAAGTCAGCTGCCGAGGCTCTGGAGTCCGTCGATGACGCTTACGCGCGGGAGGTGCTGGAGCGCTACATTCGGCGGCAAGCGAGGGCGCTGCGCCATCAAACCGAGGTGACCCGCGCCGCGTATCGGCGGATGGCTTGGACTCTTGTGATTGGCCTCGCCGGGGTGTTGATTTGGTCGTGGCTCCTGCAAATCGGTTACTTCAGCGACTTCGAGGACGGGGCCATCATTGCGATTGTCGTCGCCTATGGGCTCGTACTCTTCGGAGTCGCTTACGCCACGGGCCGGCGCTCTTTCCGGGAACTGACCGAAGATCGTGACGACGAGCGGCGTGCTGCGGCGGCGGCTTAATTCACCAGCCAGGTCTTCTCCTATGGGGGAGCGAGAAGCCGTGGCGCAGCATCCTTCTTGCGGTTGTGACCCTCTCGGTTGCGTTCGGCACAATTGGATGCGCCGGGTCCTATGGCAGATCCCCGCCGCGCCTCGCTGCTTGCCGTTGCCGTAGCCCTCGGACTAGCGATCGCACTCGGCGGCTGCAGCGCCCTCCCAGCATGACAACCCTGATGAACCCTGTCATGGTGATCGGCGGGGTCGACACTCACAAGCACACCCACTACGCGGCGGCGATCGACGCGCACGGGCGCCTGCTCGGCCACCGAGAGTTCCCCGCCACCATGCCCGGCTGCGCAGTCCTGCGCGACTGGATGCATGGTCACGGTGATGTCGCCTCGATCGGGGTGGAGAGCACCGGATCGTTCGGCGCGGCCCTCGCTCGCGAGCTCACCCGCAGCGGCGAGAAAATCGTCGAGGTGAACCGACCCAACAGGCTCGCCCGACGCATGGATGGCAAGTCCGACCGTCTGGATGCGGAACAGGTCGCTCGCGCCGTGCCTGGCGGGACATCAACCGCAGTCTCGAAGACCAAGTCGGGCATCGTCGAAGTGATCCGGACGCTTCGCGTTACCCGCTCCAGCGCGGTGAAGGTGCGCACTCAAGCGATGAACACATTGTTCGGCGTCGCGATCGGCGCACCGTCCCAGCTCCGCGACGAACTCATCTCGCTAACCAAGCGGACGCTCGTAAGCCGTTGCCTGCGACTTCGCCCGGAGACCGAGAACATGCTGTCGTTGGTCGCCGATCCTGAGCGCATGCACCTGGCGGCAATGAAGCTATCGCTGCGTGATCTCGCCCGACGATGGAAGGCGCTGGACGATGAGGTCAAGCAGCTGAGCACGCAGATCGCCGCGCTGGTCACCGAGGCCGTGCCCAGCCTCGTTCAGCTGCATGGCGTCGGCACTGAGCTCGCCGGCGAACATAGGAGCATCCAACGCTTCCACCAGGCCCTGTTCCGGTACCTCGACAAGCAGCCGCTGGCGGACTCGCTCGAGCAGCTGCAGTCGCAGGTCGACGCGTTCGACTTGATCTACAACACCGAGCGCCCGCACCAGGGGCTGCCCGGCCGAGTAACCCTGGAAACCGCGTGGCTGGCGACCCCGAAGGCCGACCCGCCACGCCCCAAGCCCTACCGGCCGCCCAGCGCGTCATCAGGCTCCGCGAGAACGGCATCATCCGGCTCCACCGGGTGACGTACATGATCGATGGGCAACGCGCCGGCGACGACGTGATCGTCATCGAAGACGGCGACGCGATCCTCGTCGCCGATCTCGACGGCACCATCCTCATCGAGCACGACCGGCCGGCGCCCGGCGTGAAGTACCTCGGCAACGGCAGACTCCGCGGCCGACGACCGAAGAGCATCCAGTGTCACCGATGTCCTGACACACGAACCGTCACCGATGTCCTGATGCAGAACCGTCACCGATGTCTTGATACATCACACGACGGTCGCTGGCACTGCGGCCTTTTTGGGGCTCTTTTCAACTACAAGCACCTGCAGCTGACGGCAACAAGCGGCGATGTCGAGACCCTCGATCAGCCCGCCCTGCCGTACAATTGCTAGCATCCACAACCAAACACGTGCGCGCACACCACGGTGCACACCGTCAGGGGGTCAGGGGTTCGAGTTCCCTCACATCCACCAAGAACCCCTGATGATCGGCAGATTCTCAGGGGCTTTCCCGTTTCTCAGGTGGCCGTCGAACGCCGGCTCGGCATCTCCTTCAGGTCCAGGTAGCTCATCGAGTAACTGACCTCGGCGTTGGGCGTCGGCACCCAGGTGCGGCGATCCATCCGGTACTTCCAGACGGGAGCACGTGGTAGCCTCGACCGAACTGCGCCTCCGAGCCGCATGCCGATGACGTTCAGCGCAAGCTGGTCATCTGATCAGAGCCATCAACCGGGTCGACGGACTCACGGGCCGCACCCGTCATGGAACGACGATGTCGAATGACGGGTCGCCACGCTCGAGGACGGACATCAGCCGGTCGAGGACCTCGGTGTCGCCACGCTTGTCGATGCCCGGAGTCTCGCGGTCGCCGGCGAGCAGGGCGAGCATGCGCGGCTTCGTAAGCGAGACCGTCGCCTGGGCGCTCGACTCGTCGGCGGGCTTCTCGACGTAGACGAGCACGCCGTTGCGGAGCGTGACGCGGAAGTTCCGGTCGACGTCGGTGAAGGTCAGGTCGAGCGCGAGGTCGAGGTCCCAGGCCCGCGGTCCGTCGACCGTGATCGCGATGGCGTCGAGCAGCTGCTCGGGCGTGAGCTGGGCGAGGATCTCGGGTGCCGCGGTGCTCGTCGGCGTGCCGAAGTTCTCGCCGCGCAGTTCCGTCGCTCCCGAGAGGAAGAAGTTGCGCCAAGTGCCGTTCTCGGCGCCGTATGCGAGTTGCTCGAGCGTGTCGGCGTAGAGCGTGCGTGCGGCCGCATGGGCGGGATCGGTGAAGACCGCGTGGTCGAGCAGAGTCGCCGCCCACCGGAAGTCGCCCTCGTCGTACGCCTGCCTCGCGAGCTCGACGACGCGATCGATGCCGCCGATGGCGGCGACGTACCGCTCGGCGAGCGGCTTCGGAGGATGCGGCCAGAGGCGGGCAGGGTTGCCGTCGAACCAGCCCATGTAGCGCTGGTAGATGGCCTTGACGTTGTGGCTCACCGACCCGTAGTAGCCTCGCGCGTGCCAGGCGCTCTCGAGGGCGGGTGGCAGCTGGATCTCCTCGGCGATCTCGGCACCGTTCAGCCCCTGGTTCAGCATCCGGAGCGTCTGGTCGTGGAGGTATGCGTACAGGTCGCGCTGCAGGCCGAGGAACTCGCGGATCTCGTCGGCACCCCAAGTCGGCCAGTGGTGCGAGGCGAACACGACGTCGACTCGGCTGCCGAACCGTTCGATCGCCTCGGTGAGGTACTTCGACCAGACGTGAGGGTCGCGCACGAGTGCGCCGCGGAGGGTCAGCAGGTTGTGCAGGTTGTGCGTGGCATTCTCGGCCATGCACAGCGCCCGCTTCTGGGGGAACAGGAAGTGCATCTCGGCCGGCGCCTCGGTGCCGGGCGCCATCTGGAACTCGATCTCGACACCGTCGATCACGTGCGTCTCACCCGTGCTGCGGATCTCGAGCGTCGGCACGACGATGCCCGGGTGCCCCGTCGAGGTGGACTGGCCGAGGCCGGCCCCCACCGCGCCGCGCGGCCCGCGTTCCAGCGCCGCGCCGTACATGTATCCCGCGCGACGCGCCATCGCGGTGCCCGCGTACACGTTCTCGGCGACGGCCTCGCCGACGAGGCCGACCGGCGCGACGACCTGCACGCCGTTCGCGCCGACGTCCTCGTGCGAGACGACGCCGAGCACGCCGCCGAAGTGGTCGATGTGGCTGTGCGTGAAGATCACCGCCGTGACCGGTCGATCGCCGCGGTGCTCGCGGTAGAGGGCGAGCGCCGCCGCGGCGGTCTCCTTCGAGATGAGCGGATCGATGACGATCACGCCGGCGTCGCCCTCGACGAAGCTCACGTTCGAGAGGTCGAGCCCGCGGACCTGGTAGATGCCCTCGGCGACCTCGAAGAGCCCCTGCTTCGATACCAGGGTGGATTGCCTCCAGAGGCTCGGGTTGACGGTGTCGGGCGCCTCGCCCGTGATGAAGGCGAACTCGTCCGCATCCCACACGACCATCCCGTCGGCGTCGCGGATCTCGCCGGGCTCGAGCGCAGCGATGAAGCCACGCTCGACCGCCTCCAGGTCGCGGCGGTCGTCGAACGGCAGTCGTTCGGCGAGCTCCCGTTGCTGCGCCCGGATGCTCTCGGTCGCCTCGTTCTGCTGCATGCTGTTCCCCCTTGACGATGTCGATTCAGAAGTTGCCGATGCCCTTGCCGATGAGCACGACGCCGATCACGACGAGCAGCACGGCCATGACGGTGGCGTTGTTGTGCACGAGCCAGCCGCGCAGGCGTTCGAGCGGTGCCGCCATCCGCTCGGATGCCGCGAGGTAGGCGATCACGGGAATGGCGACGGATGCCGCGGCGATGACGGTGAATGTCAGGAGCACGATCGCGACCGCGCCGAGATCGAGCCCGGCGGAGCCGATCGAGAGCCCGGCGCCGGCGCCGAGCAGCAGGTTCTTCGGGTTGACCGCGGCGAGCAGGAATCCGAGGCCCAGCGCGCGGCCGGCGGTCATCGTGTCGATCCCGGCCATCCATTTCGGCAACGGCGGTTCCTCGCTGGGATCAGGTCGTGAGCGCCACTGACGGAGGGCCAGAACCAGGAGGCCGGCTCCGAGCACGAGTTGCATCACGGCCGTGATCGGCTTCGAGTCATCCGCTTCACCCTGCGGGAGCACCGACGACAGGAGCGTGAAGATCGTCACGGCTGCCGCGATGCCCAGCACCCACCCGGCGAGGAAGCCCACGCTCGTGGTCCGAGCCCTGGGCGAGAGCAGCATCAGGATGGCGGCGATGATCGGGATGGGACTGATCGCGATACCGACGGCGAGCGGCAGGACGTCACCGATGACCGAGCCCATGCGGGTCCTCCCCCTGTTGCACGGCATCCACCGTGGCGGCGGCGAGGGCGGCCCGATTGGTCGAATGGATCGAGACACCGTCGAGCAGGCCGAAGGTCTCGAAGCGTCGGCGGACCGCCGGTCGCATCCGGCTCATCGACAACGCGACGTCGTGGTCGCGCAGCCAGCTGCGGAGCGACTCGAACGCCTCGGCGCCCGTGACGTCGAGGTCGGTGATCGACTCGGCATCGAGGATGAGGTGGTGCACCGGCTCGGCGGCGTCGCGGACGGCGCGCTTGACCGCGTCGTCGAACGAGGTCGCGTTCGCGAAGAACAGGGGAGCGGCGAGCCGGACGACCACGACCCCGGGCGCGGTGACCGCGCCCTTCGGCGCAGGGTCCAGCAGGGAGTGCGTCGGCTCCCCGTCGGAGGTGAGCACGTCGAGCGCCGGTCTGGCAGCCCTTCGGGCGAGGTTGACGAGCGCGAGCACGAACGCGATCAGGATCCCCGCGATCGCCCCGACGAACAGCGTCGTGAGGAAGCACGCCGCCGCGACGGCGAACTCGAAGCGATCCCGTCGCCACAGTGCGACGAGCTCGCGGATGCCGAGCAGCGGGATGATCGCGACCGCGACGACCGCGCCGATGGCCGGCGAGGGGATGTCGGCCAGCAGCGCCGTGCCGAAGACGAGGAGCAGTAGCGTGCCGACTGCCGCGACCAGCGCCGGGAGCTGGGTTCGCGAGCCGGCCTGGTCCATGGCGGCGGTCCGCGACGTCGAGGCGCCGACGGCGAATCCGCCGGTCGCGCCGGCGGCGATATTGCCGAGGCCGAACGCGAACAGGTCGCGGTTCGGCTCGTCGCGATACCCGTTCCGTTCCGCGTAGGAGCGCGCGACGAGCAGGCCCTCGGCCATCGTCACCATCGTCAGGGCGAGAGCGGATGGCACGAGCAGGAGCCACGTCGTCCACTCGAGCACCGGCCAGGTGAGCGTCGGCGGCCCCGCGGGCACCTCGCCCAGGACGTCGACGCCGGCACGGTCGAGGTCGGCGACCACCACGAGCACCGTCGCGGCCACGAGCACGATGAGCGCCCACGGCACCGCGCGCGCCAACCGTCGACCGAGCATCAGGATCGCGACCGCGCCGGCCGAGATCGCGACCGACCAGGCGTCGACCTCGCCGAGGCCCGTCGCGAGCCCGATGAGCTTGCCGACGAACTCCTCGCCCGATTCGATGGGGACGCCGAGCATCTTGGCGACCTGGCTGACCAGGATGTCGAGTGCGAGCCCGCCGACGAACCCCACCAGGATCGGCTTCGAGAGGAAGCTCGCGAGGAAGCCCAGCTTGAACACCGCGGCGAGCAGGAACGCCACGCCGCTGACGATGGCCTGCGCGAGCGCCATCGTCGCGTAGTCACCCGCCCCCACCGTCGCCAACCCGACGAGCGAAGACGCGACGAGGGCGGCCGCTGCCGCGTCGGGCGACGCCACGAGCTGGCGCGACGACACCGTGAGTGCATAGACCACCGCCGGGACGACGAGCGCGTAGAGCCCCGCGGTCGGCGGGAGACCGGCGATCTGGGCGTACCCGATGTTCAGCGGCACCGCGATCGCGAGCAGTGTCACGCCGGCCGCGAGCTCGCGCACGACGTTCCGACGCCCGAGCCCCGCCAGCGGTCTCTCCACGCCCACCCCCGCCTGCAACATACCTGCGCGCGGCCGACCTCCGCCAGAGGTGAGGTCGGCCAGGTGCCGGCTCAGTCGGCCGTGCGGAACGACGTGGTCCGTCGCTTGCGCGACCGTGGATGGTCGTCGCTCGGATCTCAGGCGGCGTGCACCGAGTCGGCGCGGCGGACGCGCGTGACGGCGTCGGGCGCAGCCGTGAAGCGGCCCGTGCGGCCGTCAGGTGTGGCGTAGTGCACGCGGATGCCGCGGCCGATGCGCGCGAGGCGGGTGATCTCGTAGACGCTGCCGGTCGCGCTGACCAGCGTGTCGCCGACGGCGAGCTCTCTGGTCTGCTTCAGTTCGACGGCTTCCATGTTGAGAGCATCTCAGCACCCACCGACATCCGAGGCGCCCGGGCATCGTGCCCGACGGGCGCGGTTCGCAGCGCGCGAACGGATGGGGCCTCGGCGTGCTTGCTTGACCGACCCCCGAACGCGTCACACAATGAGGGGACGATCCGAACGCAAGGGGTTCCGCGATATGAGCGACACGACCGCCCGCACCTCCGAACAGAGCTTCCCCGGCGCCGGATACGGCGACACCGCCGTCTTCGGGTCCGAGCCCGGACCCGAGCCCGCCGCGACGCCCGAGCCATCGACCGAGACTGCGGCGAAGTCGGCGACGCCATGGAGTCGCGACCTGCGCTTCATGCTCGTCGTGATCATCGCGATCGCGGCGCTGTTCCTCGCCTTCGCGCTCGTGGTCGCGTTCACGCCGACCGGAGCCGGGGTCAGCGCCCTCGCCGTCGTGGCCGCGCCGATCGCGACGATGGTCGCGGCGTACTACGGCATCTCCCTCGCCCTGCGGCAGGTCGCCGACGCACGACGCGCGGCCGACGCGGCCGACGCGCGCGCACGTGCCGCCGAGACGACCGCGCGCGAGTCCGACGCCTGGGCGGCGCAGATGGAGTCCGGCCTGCGTGTCGCGGTCGCCAAGCTCGCCGCCGCCCGGATCGAGACGCGCGACGTCGAGCGTGCGGCCGGTACCCCCGACGACTTCTTCTGATCCGGCCGGAGCCCGGAAACGGCCGAGGCGCACCTCCGCAGGGAGGTGCGCCTCAGTCGTTCGTGCGGCCGGCCGTCAGAGATCGGCCAGCAGCGAGATCGGGCGTTCGATGCAGCGCGCGACGTACGTGAGGAAGGCCGCGGCCTCCGCGCCGTCGCACACGCGGTGGTCGAACGAGATCGTCAGCTCGGTGACGGTCCGCACCGCGAGCTGCCCGTTGACGACCCAGGGCCGTTCCACGAGCCGCCCGATGCCGAGCATCGCCGCCTCGGGGTGGTTGATGATCGCGGCCGAGCCGTCCACGCCGAGCGTGCCGTAGTTGTTGAAGGTGAAGGTGCCGCCCGACAGGGCGTCGGGCGGGAACGCGCCCGTCGTCGCCTGCTCCGTGCGGCGCTGCACCGCGTCGCGGAGTTCGCGGAGCGACATCCGCTCGGCCCCGTGCACGACCGGCACGAGCAGCCCGCGCGGCGTCTGCGCGGCGAGACCGAGGTTGATCGCGGAGTGCAGTACGAGTTCGTTGCGCTCGGCGTCGAAGCTCGCATTGAGCGACGGATGCCGTTTGAGGCCGGCGACCACGAAACGCGCGACGAGCGCGGTCATGCCGAACCGTTCGCCGGTGGCCTCCTGCAGCTGGCGGCGGGCGGCGAGCAGCTCGGTCGCGTCGACGTCCATCCAGACGGTCGCCTCGGGGATCTCGCGGCGCGACCGCGTGAAGTGCGCGGCGGCGGCGCGCCCGGTGCGGTCGAGCGGCACGCGGTGGTCGCCCGTCGCGACGGACGTCGCCGGGGGCGGGGCCGGGGCGGTGACGGATGGCGCAGCAGCGGCGTGCGCCGCGGTGACCCCGGTCGGCGTGCCGGCCCGTGCCGCCTCGACCTCGCGGATGAACGCCTCGACGTCGCCGCGCGTGACGAGGCCGTCGGGCCCCGAGCCGACGAGCTCGGACGCGTCGAAGCCGTGCTCGCGCGCCAGCCGGCGCACGATCGGGGACACGACGGGGGAGTGGCGGTCGTGGTCGAGCGCCTCCCGAGGATCCTCGGCCGGTACCGGGGCGGGGGTCGGCGCCGCAGGGGCCACGGGCGCCACGGGCGCGGCCTCGGGAGGCGGTGCCGCCCCAGCGTCGGACGCCGCCGCCGGGCCATCCGCCGCAGGCCGCCGCGCGCCGAACCGCGACGGCGCGCTCGCTGCGCGCGCCGTCGCCGCGGTCGTCCGCGTGCCGTAGCCGATCAGCACGGCCCCGGACTCCTCCGACGCCGTGTCGGTGGGGGCGACCACGCCGGGCTCGGCGGCGACGGGCGCGTCCGCTGTCGCAGCCGCGGCCGCGGTCGCGGGTGCGGCCGCGCCATCCGTCGCCGGCTCGGCGGCGGCGCCGACCGGGGTGAGCCGCATCAGCACCTCGCCGGCGTGCAGCACCTGGCCCACCTCGCCGCCGAGCGACTCGACGACGCCCGCGAACGGCGTGGGCAGCTGCACGACCGACTTCGCCGATTCGAGCTCGACGACCGGCTGGTCGACCGTCACCTCGTCGCCGGGCTGCACGAGCCAGGCGACGACCTCGGCCTCGGTGAGGCCCTCGCCGAGGTCGGGCAGGATGAACTCGCGCGCGCTCATGCCAGGTCCCACTCCCACGAGGCGAGCGCATCGAGCACTCGGTCGGGCGTCGGCAGGTGGTGCTCCTCGAGCTTGGGCGACGGGTAGGGGATGTCGTAGCCCGTGATCCGCAGGATCGGCGCGGCGAGGTGGAAGAAGTTCCGCTCGGTCAGGCGTGCGGCGACCTCGGCGCCGTAGCCGCCGAACTGCGCGGCCTCGTGGATGACCGCGGCGCGCGAGGTCTTCCGCACCGACGCGCCGACGGTCTCGTCGTCGAACGGCGAGAGGCTCCGGAGGTCGACCACCTCGATCGAGAGCCCCTCGGCCTCCGCGGCGGCGGCCGCGTCGAGCGCGGTGCGTACGGTCGGACCGTACGCGATGAGCGTGACATCCGTGCCCTCGCGCACGACCTCGGCGCGGTTCATCGGCGCGGTGCGTACGGGCAGTTCGAGGTTCGCCTTCGACCAGTAGCGGCTCTTGGGCTCCATCAACACGATCGGGTCGTCGCTCTCGATCGCCTCGCGGAGCATCGAGTATGCGTCTGCCGGGTTCGACGGCATCACGACGGTCAGGCCCGGCGTCGCGGTCCAGTACGCCTCGGAGGAGTCGGAGTGGTGCTCGACGCCGCCGATCGCACCGGCGCACGGGATGCGGATGACCATGGGCAGGCTGACGTGCCCCTTGGTGCGGTTCCGCATCTTCGCCACGTGGGAGACGATCTGCTCGAACGCGGGATAGGAGAACGCGTCGAACTGCATCTCGACGACGGGTCGCAGGCCGTACATGGCCATGCCGACCGCGGTGCCCACGATGCCGGCCTCCGCGAGCGGCGAGTCCCAGACGCGCTCGTCGCCGAACTTCGCCTGCAGGCCGTCGGTCACGCGGAACACGCCGCCGAGCGGCCCGACGTCCTCGCCGTAGACGACGACCCGGTCGTCGGCCTCCATCGCGTCGCGCAGGGCGGCGTTCAGCGCACCCGCCATGGTCAGCGGCTGGGGGGCGGATGCCGCGGCATCCGTCGCACGTTCGGTCGCGGCCGTGCTCATCGGGCGGGCACCTCCGCGCCGGCGGCGTGCGCGGCGTGGTCGGCGTGCGCCGCGAGCTCGGCCTCGAGCGCAGACCGCTGCTCCGCGAGCGCCGCGCGCGGCGTCGCGTACACGTGGTCGAACAGCTCGAGCGGGTCGAGGTGCGGCTCCTCGCTCATCGCCTCGCGCGTGCGGGCCGCGAGTTCCTCGGCGGCCTCGCCGATCTCGGAGCGGACCGCGTCGGTGAGCGCTCCCTCGGAGACCAGGTACTTCTCGAGCCGCTCGATCGGGTCGCGCCGCTTCCAGTGCTCGACGTCGCGCTTCTGGCGGTACCGCGTCGGGTCGTCGGAGTTCGTGTGCGATTCGATGCGGTACGTGAGGCCCTCGATGAGGGTCGGCCCGCCCCCGGAGCGCGCGCGGTCGACCGCCGCCGACGCGACGGCGTACATGGCGGCGATGTCGTTGCCGTCGACGTGGTAGCCGGGCATGCCGTAGCCCACGGCCTTGTCGGCGAGCGTCGCCGCGTGCGTCTGCCGCGCGAGCGGCGTGCTGATCGCGAACTGGTTGTTCTGCACGAGGAACACGGTCGGGGTCTGCCACACGGCGGCGAAGTTGAACGCCTCGTGCGCGTCGCCCTCGCTCGTGGCGCCGTCGCCGAGGAAGGTGAGCGTCACGATGGGGTCGCGACGCAGGCGTGCGGCGTGTGCGAGGCCGACGGCGTGCAGCGCCTGGGTGGCGAGCGGCGTGGCCATCGACGCGGTGCGGTGCTCGTGCTGGTCCCAGCCGTTGTGCCAGTCGCCCCGGAACGACTGCAGGATCTCGCCGGGGGCGAGGCCGCGCGTGAGCAGCGCGATGCTGTCGCGGTACGTCGGGAAGAACCAGTCGTCGGACGTGATCGCCGAGATCACGCCGATCTCGCAGGCCTCCTGCCCGTACGCGGACGGATACGTGGCGAGCCGGCCCTGCTTGGTGAGCGCGGTCACCTGGACGTCGAAGCGGCGTGCGATCACCATGCGCCGGTAGAGCTCGAGGAGCGTCTCGACGGGTGGCAGCGCGAAGCCGCCGGTCTCCCGGCCGTGGACGGCATGGCCGGCATTGTCCAGCAGCCGGAGCGGCTTCTCTGACGGCAGGACGCGGGTCTCGTGATGCTCGACGTTGAGGCTCATACGGCCATGGTGCGACAGTCTGAGGCCCCCCGCTCGGAGTACGGCAGAACCGTGAACGAACGGCACTGCGTGGACGAAACGGATGCCGTTCGTCCGCGGTAGATGGCCTCAGGCGCGCCAGATGTCCAGCGACTGCGCGGGGGGCCGGCCGTCGATCTCCTCGAGGATGAGGTGCGACCTCGTCGACACGACACCGGGCATGTCATGGATGTCGCGGAGGATCGCCTGGCTCAACTGCTCGTGATCGGGGGCGCTGACCGTGAGGATGATGTCGATGTCGCCCGAGACGGCCTGCACCTTCTCGACGAACGGGAGCGTCGCGAGCTTCGCGGCGATCTCCTCCCACGAGACGTCGCCGATCCGGACCACCACGAGCGCGGAGATGTTCAGCCCGATCGCCTTGCGGTCGATCTGCGCGCCGAAGCCCGTGATCACGCCGCGCTGCTGCAGTGCGAGCACGCGGTTGTGCGCGGCGGTGCGGGAGATGTGCACGCGCTCGGCGAGGGTGCGCACCGAGAGCCGGCCGTCGCGGCTCAACTCGGCGACGATGCGTCGGTCGATCGCGTCGAGCGCCTCGCTACGGTGCGGTGCGTGCTGGGTCATCCTCGTCCTCGCGGGTCACCCTCAGCGTACCGGCTGCGCTGCTGCACGCGTTGGAGTGATATGCGCATCGGGATGGTGCGCACCGCCATCGGCGTGAGGCGGCGCGCCGTCGCCAGGGCGCCGATCCAGTCGGCGGCCGCCCGCTCGACGCGCGGGGTCCACCGGAAGCCGTACGCCTCCCGGATCGCGGGCGGGAGCAGGGCTGCGGTGACGAGTCGGAGGGGAGGCAGGAGAGGGCGCATCGCCGCGGGCAGCCCCGTGCCGCCGAGGAGGTCGCGTGCGACCGCTCGCGCGTCGGGTCCGACCTGCAGGCGCGGCATCCGCTCGGCCCACCACGCGTCGAACTCGTCCCGCGTGGCCGGCCACCCCGCGGCCGACCCCTGCAGTCGGCCCGCCAGCGGCGCGTACGCGCGGACGAGCGCGTCGGCCGTGCCGGCGTCGGGCGCGGACCGGGACATCCGGCGCTCCAGGTCCGTCCCGACGAACAGGATGGTCGCCGCGACCCACCGTTGCGCGTCGGGTTCGCGCGCGTCGTAGTCGGGGTCGCCCGCTCCGCGGACGCGAGAGTGCCGCGCGTCGACGATGCGGACGACGTGGTTGACGTCGCGCTCGTCGCCGAACCACAGCGCCATCAGGTACTGGTGCGTCGCCGCGAGGCGGTCGAGGGGGCGCTCGCGGAATCCGCTGTGCCGCGCCACGCCGGCGGCGATCCGCGGATCGGCGAGCTGCAGGAGGATCGCCGCGGCGCCGCCCGCCATGAACGTGGCGTCGGCGGCGTACCGCTGCAGGATCGCGCGATCGCTCTCGTCGAATTCCATCCCCTCCGTTCTACCCGACGTTCACTCCGGAGGCGCCCGGCTCGCGCGCAGGAGGCGAACGTAGACTCGGGCGGGTGCGTCGCCCGGTCTCGTCCCTCATCGCCGTCGCCCTGCTCGGGGTTGCGGCGCTCGCGGGCTGCGCCGGGCCCGCCGAGGCGCCGGGGGCGAAACCCTTGCCGTCGCCCTCGACGACGCCGTCGCCCGCACGCGCCCCGGCGAATCCTGCGGCGTGGGCCAAGCAGCGCGTCGAGGCCATGACCGTCGAGCAGAAGGCGGCCTCGCTGCTCATGCTCCACGCGCCGGGCACCGACCCCGCGCCGCTCCGGGCGCTGATCGACGAGGGCATCGCGGGCGTGATCCTGATGGGCGACAACATGCCGGCCGACGAGGCCTCGCTCGCCGCGTTCACCGGAGCCCTGCAGGCCGACCCCGAAGCGGCGACGCTCGTCGGCATCGACCAGGAGGGCGGCATCGTGAGCCGCATCGACTGGGATCCGGCGCCGGGGCCCGAGGTGCTGCGCGGGCAGCCGGCGCCGGCCACGCGCGACGCGTTCGCCGCGCGGGCGGCCGCGCTGGCGGCATCCGGCGTGAACGTGAACTTCGGCATCGTCGCGGATGTCACGGCCGACCCGTCGTCCTTCATCCACGAGCGCGTGCTCGGCACCGATCCGGCGGCCGCGAGCGAGCGGGTCGCCGCCGCCGTGGCGGGGGAGCGCGGGATCGTGGCGAGCACCGTCAAGCACTTCCCCGGCCACGGGGCGGCGCCGGGGGATTCGCACTTCTCGGTCCCGTCGGCGCCCCTCACGCTCGACGAGTGGCGCGCCGGCCCGGCCGCGCCCTTCCAGGCGGCCATCGGCGCCGACGTCGAGCTGGTGATGACCGGGCACCTGGCCTACCCCTCGGTGGATGCCGCGCCGGCGTCGCTCTCGGCGGAGTGGCACCGCATCCTGCGCAAGGAGCTCGGCTTCGACGGCGTGGTCGTCACCGACGACATGCTGATGCTGCAACACAACGAGCTGCCCGAGTACGCCGACCCGGGCGAGAACGCGGTGCGCGCGCTCGAGGCCGGCAGCGACCTGCTGCTCTACGTGCTCCCGGCCGACCCGACGGATTTCGGCATCAGCCTGGACGGCCTGACCGGGTCGATCGTGGACGCCGTGGAATCGGGCCGGGTGCCGGAGGAGCGGCTCGACGAGGCCGCGGAACGCGTGCTCGAACTCCGTCGCGAGATTTCCCTCGCGGGTGGGGAATAGATCCCGGTCGTCCATGCGTTTGCATTGACTGTGGCCATTCGGCCGCGAACGCAGACACACGGGAGACACCGAATGACGACGACCGAGACGACGATCGAGATCCCCGGCTACCGCGCCGGCACCTGGAAGATCGACCCGACCCACAGCGAGGTGGCCTTCAGCGTCCGCCACCTCATGATCAGCAAGGTCAAGGGCAAGTTCGAGCGCTTCGACGCCACCTTCGTGACGGGGGAGGACCCGCTGGACTCTCGCGTGACCGCGACGGCCGAGGTCGCCTCGATCAACACGAACGAGCCGAACCGCGACGCGCACCTGCGCACGAACGACTTCTTCCAGGCCGACCAGTTCCCGACGATCGAGTTCGTCTCGACCGGCGTCCGCGTCGAGGGCGGCGAGTTCAAGGTGGACGGCGACCTGACCATCAAGGGCGTCACCAAGCCCGCCACGTTCGACTTCGACTTCGGCGGCTTCGGCACCGACCCGTACGGCAACTACAAGGGCGGCGCCACGGCCAAGACCGTCATCAACCGCGAGGACTTCGGCCTCTCGTGGAACGCGGCCCTCGAGACCGGCGGCGTGCTGGTCGGCGAGCAGGTCACCATCACCATCGACCTGCAGGCCGCGCTCGTCCAGGAGTAGTCCTCGACCGAGACGTCCCGCGGGCGGTCCGGCCTCGGCCGGGCCGCCCACGGTCGTTCCCGGATCGTTCAGGTGCCCGGGACGCGCTCGTCGACGCCCTGGAGGTCGATGCCCGTGAACCGCGCCCACGCCTGGAGCGGACGGGTGAACCGCTGCGCCGCGCCGGCGGGCATCGAGTGGAACCAGCGCAGTTCGACCCGCGGCCTCCGCGCCGTTCCCGCGCGCGCCCACGTGCCGACGACCCGCCCGTCGAGCACGAGGATGGGCTTGAAGACGCCGTTGCCCCCCGGCACCACGAGGTCGCCGAACTCCGGCTCGCACACCGCCGAGCGGTCGGCGTAGCCGAGGAAGTACTCGTCGAACCCGGCGAGCGCGAGCGCTCCGCGGGGGCGCGAGGCCGGGCCATCCGTCGCCCCGGCGCCGACGTAGCGGTCGTCGTCGCCGTCGAACCGCTCGACGCGCCGGCCCGCCGCCGCGAGCCCGGTTCGAGCATCGGCCATTGTGACCCCGGCCCACCAGGCGAAGTCGGCGACCGTCGCGGGGCCGTGCCCGCCGACGTACGCCGCGAACAGCTCGCCGAGCACCGCGTCGCGCTCGGTCGGCGAATCGGATGGCGCGGGCGCCCACTCGTCGAGGAGTGCGAAGTGCTGCACCCGCCCGTCGACCGGCCCGCAGCAGAGCACCGCGTCGAGCGCGAGCCACAGGATGAGGTGGTAGGCGCGCTGGCCGTCGACCCTCAGGCCGGCGGCCGACCACATCGCCGCGAGCTCATCGCGGGTCGCCGTCGCGCCGCCGGCGAGTTCGCGTTCGGTCGTCGCACGCGCGACGCGGTACTCGGGTTCGGCGAGCTCGAGCTGCCGATGCCGGAGCGCAGCCTTGGCGAGGATCCGCGGACGCGTCACCTCGAGCAGCGGACGCAGCAGGCGCGTCGGCAGGACATGCAGCGTGCCGCGCATCGGCCAGGACCGCACGACGCGTCGTGACTCGAGCGCGGCGTCGACCGCCTGGAGCGACGGTCGCGCCATCCGGCTGCCGATCGCCCACTTGGCGGCGCCGAGGTCCTGCGCCTGCATCGCGCCGAGACGTTCGATCGCGGCGACCGCATCGTCGGCGGGCGTGCGGAACCCGTGCGCCGCGAGGCGCATCGCACGCACGGCGGGGGAGGAGGCGGCGGCCATGCCGCCAGTCTCCCGCGCACCGCCGACACGCGACATCCCTCGACCGACGCTAGACTGGAGGGCTGTGCCGCTCGGCACGCCAACCCCAACGCCGCCCCACCGGAGGTCAACCGTGCTCGCCGTCCAGGACCTGGAGATCCGCGTAGGCGCGCGCGTGCTCATGGAGGGCGTGAACTTCCGCGTCTCCGACGGCGACAAGATCGGGCTCGTCGGCCGCAACGGCGCCGGCAAGACCACGCTCACCAAGACCCTCGCGGGCGAGACGCTGCCGACCGGCGGCCGCATCGACCGGTCGGGCGAGATCGGCTACCTGCCGCAGGACCCGCGCTCGGGCGACCCCGAGATGCTGGCCCGCACCCGCATCCTCGATGCGCGCGGCCTGGGCTCGCTCGTGCTCGGCATGCACGAGGCGTCGGAGCTCATGGGCTCCGACGATCCGGATGTCGCGGCGAAGGCCATGAAGCGCTACGGCAACCTCACCGACCGCTTCCAGGCGCTCGGCGGGTACGCCGCCGAGGCCGAGGCGGCGTCGATCGCGTCGAACCTCAACCTGCCCGACCGCATCCTCGACCAGCCGTTGAAGACGCTCTCGGGCGGCCAGCGGCGCCGCATCGAGCTCGCGCGCATCCTGTTCTCCGACGCCGAGACGATGATCCTCGACGAGCCCACGAACCACCTCGACGCCGACTCGGTCGTGTGGCTGCGCGAGTTCCTGAAGGGCTACAAGGGCGGTGTCATCGTCATCAGCCACGACGTCGAGCTCGTGGGCGAGGTGGTCAACCGCGTGTTCTACCTCGACGCGAACCGTTCGCTCATCGACATCTACAACATGGGCTGGAAGCACTACCTGCGCCAGCGGGCCGCCGACGAGGAGCGCCGCAAGAAGGAGCGCGTCAACGCCGAGAAGAAGGCCGACGCGCTCAAGCAGCAGGCCGCGAAGTTCGGCGCCAAGGCGAGCAAGGCCGCCGCGGCGCACCAGATGGTCGCCCGCGCCGAGAAGCTGCTCTCCGGGCTCGAGGAGGTGCGCCAGGTCGACCGGGTCGCCAAGCTCCGGTTCCCGACCCCGGCCGCGTGCGGCCGGACGCCGCTCACCGCCGCCGACCTGTCGAAGAGCTACGGATCGCTCGAGATCTTCACGGCCGTCGACCTCGCGATCGACCGCGGCTCGAAGGTCGTCATCATCGGGCTGAACGGCGCCGGCAAGACCACGCTGCTGCGCATCCTCGCCGGCGTCGACCGGCCCGACACGGGTGTCGTCGAGGCCGGGCACGGCCTGCGCGTCGGCTACTACGCGCAGGAGCACGAGACGCTGGATGTCGCGCGCACCGTGCTGCAGAACATGGTGAGCGCCTCGCCGAACCTGACCGAGACCGAGGCGCGCAAGGTGCTCGGCTCGTTCCTGTTCACGGGCGACGACGTGCACAAGCCCGCGGGCGTGCTCTCCGGCGGCGAGAAGACCCGGCTCGCGCTCGCGATGATCGTCGTCTCCGGTGCGAACGTGCTGCTGCTCGACGAGCCCACGAACAACCTCGACCCGGCCAGCCGCGCCGAGATCCTCGACGCGCTGGCCCACTACGAGGGCTCGGTCGTGCTCGTCTCGCACGACCCGGGCGCCGTCGAGGCGCTCAATCCCGAGCGCGTGCTGATCATGCCCGACGGCGTCGAGGACCACTGGAGCCGCGAGTACCAGGAGCTCATCGAGTTGGCATAGTCCGCTCGGTCGCCTGCGTTCCCCGCTGTGAATCCCGGGTTCCCGCGGGTCGATCCGCGGGAATGCGGGATTCGCGACGGAGACTCCACCGGTGCGGGGGCGAGTGATCCACCTCGAGAATCCCGGTACTTCGGTACTTCGGTACTTCGGTACCGGATCACGCAAATGGAACGTCGTTCCGCCGGGCAGCTCGGCGTCCGAGCTCAGCGGCGGTCGAGGATCTCGTCCTCGACGTCGGCGTCGGTTCGCGCGGGCTGGAGTCGCGGCGGTCGCGTGGGCCCGGCCGGGCGGCGCGGGACGCCCGACCGCTCCGCGGCATCCGCCGCGAGCGCCTTGCGCTCCTGATTCGCGAACCAGCCCAGCGCGATGAACGCGAGCAGCGCGAACACGAACCACTGCAGCGCGTACGAGAGGTGCGGGCCCTCGTCGCGGACGGGGCGGGGGAGGGCGAGCGGCGGCTCGTTCGCGTCGGCGCCGGTCTGGATCAGGATGCCGTAGGCGCCCGTGTACGACGGTTCGCCCACACGCTCGGCGAGCTCGTCGAGGTCGATCGTCGCGAACTCCGAGCCCGACGAGGTGCGCCCCGCGATCCGCTGCTCGCCGGCCTTCAGGCGCGTGGTCACCGAGACCTCGCCGTCGGGCGCCGGCGGCACCTCGGAGGGCCGGCCGTCGGAGTCCTGCGCGATCCAGCCGCGGTCGACCATGAACACCGTGCCATCCGCGAGGCGCATCGGGGTGATCACCTCGAAGCCCGTGCTTCCGGCGTTCGGCCGGTTGCGCACGACGACCTCCTCGTCGTGCAGGAACTCGCCCGTGAGCGCGACGACCTGCCAGCGCTGGTCGATGTCGAAGCCGTCGTGCTCGGGCAGCGCCTCGGCGACGGGCACCGGCTCGGCGTCGTAGTTCGCGTCGATGCGCGCGACCTCGGCGAGCGCCTCGGCGCGGCGGTTGAACTGCCACGTGCCGAGCGCCGAGCACGCGATCGCGAACACGATCACGAGCGCGAGGTAGCCCGCCCAGCGCGGGGCGAGGAGGAAGCGCCAGTCGCTCATGCGCCGTCACCGCCTGCCACGGACGGATCGGCGATGGGCGCGGGCGCCGCCGCCGCGTCATCGGGGGCCGACGCATCGAACGCCGAGACGCGCACCGGGAACGAGCGCGAGGCGAGGAACTCGCGGAGGTAGTCGACGTGCTCGTCGCACGCGAGCCACGTCTTCACCCGGTCGGTCGCGTGGATCTTCGGGTTGCGCCAGTCGATGCGCCAGGTCGCCGCCTCGCGGCAGCCCGCGCGGGAGCAGCCGCCCGCGGGGGCGGCGCCGAGCGAGCCGATCACCGTTCGGCCTCCGGACCCTCGTCGTCTGGGCGTCCGCCATCGGGCTCCGCGGCGGTTCGCGGTTCGCCGGCGGCGTCGGCGGTTCCGCTCGCGTCGGCGTCGGCGTCGGCGTCGGCGTCGTACGGCGCCGGCCGGCCGACGGGCACGATGCTGCCCGGGCGCTCGACCTTGGCCTGCGGGCGGTTCGTCGCCACGTTGGCCACGACGACCGCGAAGTACGGCAGGAACACCGCACCCGCCGCGAACACCAGGATCCACCATCCCTGCACGAACAGCAGCGCGACGATGCATGCGACGCGGATCCCCATCATGATCGAGTACTTGATCATGCGCGCGCGACGCTCCTCCTCGGGCGAAGGAGGCAGCGACGTGATCGACTGCAGGGGCTGGTGCTTCATGCTGGTCGCCGTGGCCTGCCGGCGCTCCTCACCTTCAAGCCTACGACTCCGAGGGCCAGCGGATGCCGCGCTTTCGGCAACCTCTATGCTGGGACGGGCCTTCCGGCCTTGACGTGTCCCTTGGAGAGAGACGGAGTCCGCCATGACCACGAGCCGCACCGTGCTGGTGACCGGAGGCAACCGCGGAATCGGCTACGCGATCGCGCAGGAGTTCGTCGCACAGGGCCACCGCGTCGCGGTGACCGCCCGCTCCGGCGAGGGTCCCGAGGGCACGCTGACGGTCCGCGCCGACGTGACCGACGCCGAGTCGATCGACCGTGCGTTCTCCGAGATCGAGGCCGAGCTCGGCCCCGTCGAGGTCGTCGTCGCGAACGCCGGCATCACGCGCGACACCCTGCTCCTGCGCATGAGCGAGGAGGAGTTCACGAGCGTCGTCGACACCAACCTCACCGGTGCGTTCCGCGTGATCAAGCGCGCGTCGAAGGGGATGCTCAAGGCGCGCTACGGCCGCATCGTGCTCATCTCGAGCGTCGTCGGGCTGTACGGCGGCGCCGGCCAGGTCAACTACTCGGCGTCGAAGGCCGCGCTCGTCGGCATGGCCCGTTCGATCACGCGCGAGCTCGGCGCCCGCAACATCACCGCCAACGTCGTCGCGCCCGGCTTCATCGAGACCGACATGACCGACGCCCTCCCCGAGGCGCAGCAGGCCGAGTACAAGAAGTCCATCCCGGCGGGCCGCTTCGCGTCGCCGTCCGAGGTCGCGAAGGTCGTCGCCTGGATCGCCGGCGACGACGCGGGCTACATCTCCGGCGCCGTCATCCCGGTCGACGGCGGCCTCGGCATGGGCCACTAGGGGCCGCCGCCGCACCGATCAGCGATCGATTCGCACCGCCGTGTACGTCGTGTCGGGCGTCGGCGGCGTACCGAACCGCGCGTTGGGCAGGTACAGGCCATCGCCGTACGCGGCAACCGTCGTCGGCACGTCGAACTCCGCGCTCGTGAGCCTGTCGACGAGTTCACCCGAGCTTCCGTCGGCACTGAGCCGGAGGACGGCCACGGTGTTCAACTGGTTCTGCACGACGTAGAGGGTCCGGCCGATGACGAGCAGGCCGTCGCCGGCCGTGGCCGCGAACCCGTCGAGGTCGACGGCCGTCGCCACGCCCGTGTCCGGGTCGACGCGGAAGACGGTCGCGGTCGCGGACTGGACGACGAGCAGCGCCTGGTGGTCGGGCGTCTCGGCGATGCCGTTCGCGTTGAACCCGGCGACCTGCGACCAGTCGCCCGTCAACGGCAGGGTCTCGACGTCATCCGCATCCGGAAGCGCTCCGCCCGGACCGATCGGCAGGAAGGAGAGCTCTGCCGCCTGGCTGTTCGTGAACAACGCGCCATCCCGAGTGAGGACGACGTCGTTGATGAATGCCGGTCCGGTCGTGAGCTGATAGCTCGCGAGCAGGTCGCCCGTGGCCGTATCGATCACGCGCGCGTCGCCGGCGGGTCCGCCTGACACGAACAACCGGCCGAACTGATCGACCTTGAGCCCGACCGACGGCGTGCCCGGGCCCTCGAAACGGTCGACCTCCTCGCCGGTCCGCAGGTCGACCGCGACGATGTCGCCATCGGCCAGCGACCCGAAGTAGGCCGTGCCGCGCGGATCGATCGCGATGCCCTCGGGTCGGAATCCGTCGGGGAGTTCGATGAGGTCCTCGACGGCGCCCCCGCCGGGCGGCGCAGCGGGAGCTCCGATCGCGGCACCCGCGGTGCCGACGGTGAGGAGGGCGACGATGGCGCCCACGGCAGACGAGCGTGCGACGATGCGGCTGGCCATGGCGTCATGCTAAGCCGGTGCGAGGATGACCGCCCGGCTTCTGATGCGACTCCCAGCCGGGGGGAGGGATACGTCAGCCGCGGAGGCCGGCGAGCGCGAGCACGCCGCTGAGGTCGACGCGGTCGATCGCGACATCGGCCTGCGCCCGCACCACTGGCTTCGCGCAGAACGCGACGCCGAGCGCTGCCCGGTCGAGCATGCGCAGGTCATTCGCGCCGTCGCCGACGGCGATGGTGCGGGAGAGGGGCGCACCGGATGCGGCGGCCCACTCCTCGAGCGCGCGCCGCTTCGCCTCGGCGTCGACGATGTCGCCGAGCACGCGGCCCGTGAGCCGGTCGCCGTCGACCTCGAGCCGGTTCGCACGGCAGAAGTCGAGGCCGAGCCGGTCGGCGAGCGGGTCGAGCAGCTCGTGGAATCCGCCCGAGACGACCCCCACGCGACCGCCCGCCGCGTGCACGCCGTCGATGAGCGCCTCGACGCCGGGCGTCGGCGTCAGCCTGGAGCGCGCCGCAGCGACCTCGGCGACGGGCAGGCCGGCCAGGGTCGCGACACGCTCGCGCAGGCTCGCGGCGAAGTCGAGCTCGCCGCGCATGGCGCGCTCGGTCACGGCCGCGACGTGCTCGAGGCTTCCGGCCGCCTCGGCGAGCAGCTCGATCGCCTCCTCGCGGATCAGCGTGGAGTCGGCGTCGAGCACGACGAGCAGGCCGCCTTCGCGGCCGGATGGCGCTGGGCTCACGCGGTGGCCCGGACGTGCGATCCCTTGCCCACCACGGTGACGCCGCTGTCGGTCACGACGAACCCGCGCGCGATGTCCTCCGCGCGGTCGACGCCGATGCGGGCGCCCTCCTCGACGACGACCTCCTTGTCGAGGATCGCCCGTTGCACCGTCGCACCCGCCTCGATCCGCGCGCGGTCGAACAGGATCGAGTCGGCCACGTGCGCCCCGGAGCCCACGATCGCCCACGGGCCGAGCACGCTGCGCTCGACGTGCGCGCCCGAGATCACCGAGCCGAGCGAGACGATCGAGTCGATGACCGTGCCGAGCGAGCCGCGCGAGTCGCGCGTGAACTTCGCGGGCGGGGAGTTCACCTGCTGGCTGAAGATCGGCCACTCGCGGTTGTACAGGTTGAAGACCGGCAGGACCGAGATGAGGTCCTGGTGCGCCTCGAAGAACGAGTCGATCGTTCCCACGTCGCGCCAGTAGTAGCGGTCGCGGTCGGTCGACCCGGGGACGTCGTTGCCCTTGAGGTCGTACACACCCGCGGTGCCCTGCGCGACGAACGCGGGGATGATGTCGCCGCCCATGTCGTGGCTGGAGTCGGTGCGCTCGCCGTCGCGCAGCACGGCATCGATGAGCGCGTCGGCGTTGAAGACGTAGTTGCCCATCGAGGCGAGCACCTCGTTGGGCGAGTCGGGCAGGCCCTCGGGGTCGCTCGGCTTCTCGAGGAACCGGTGGATGCGCTGCGGCGAGGTCGCGTCGACCTCGATGACGCCGAACTGGTTGGCGAGCGAGATGGGCTGGCGAATGGCGGCGACCGTCGCCTCGGCGCCGGAGTCGATGTGCGCCTGGATCATCTGGCTGAAGTCCATGCGGTAGACGTGGTCGGCGCCGACGACGACGATGATGTCGGGCTGCTCGTCGTAGATCAGGTTGAGGCTCTGCAGGATCGCGTCGGCGGAACCCGAGAACCAGCGCTTGCCGAGCCGCTGCTGCGCTGGCACCGATGCGACGTACGAGCCGAGCAGGCCGTCGAGGTGCCAGGTCTGCGAGACGTGGCGGTCGAGGCTGTGGGACTTGTACTGGGTCAGCACGACGATCTGGCGCAGGCCCGAGTTGACGAGGTTCGACAGTGCGAAGTCGATGAGCCGGTACTGCCCGCCGAAGGGCACCGCCGGCTTCGCGCGGTCCTCGGTGAGGGGCATGAGGCGCTTGCCCTCGCCACCAGCGAGGACAATGCCGAAGATCTTGCGCGTGGCGACCATGTGCCCAGCGTAGTCAGCCGGATGCCGCGCGGCACAGGTGGTTGACGGCGCGTGACCTCGAAGGGCTAACGTTGCCGCATGCGAGTCGACCTCCTCACGCGCGAATATCCGCCCGAGATCTACGGAGGGGCCGGCGTGCACGTCGCCGAGCTCGTCCGCGCGCTGCGCAGGGACATCGACGTGCAGGTCCGCTGCTTCGGCGCGCCGCGCGACGAGGCGGGCACCACGGCGTACGCCACGCCCGCCGAGTTCGCGTCGGCGAATGCGGCCCTCGCGACGATGGGCGTCGACCTGCTGATGGCGCAGGATGCCGCGGGCGCCGACCTCGTGCACTCGCACACCTGGTATGCCAACTTCGCGGGCATCACGGCGAAGCAGCTGCACGGCATCCCGCACGTCGTGACGGCCCACAGCCTCGAGCCGTTGCGTCCGTGGAAGGCCGAGCAGCTCGGCGGCGGGTACCGCGTCTCGAGCTGGGTCGAGCGGACCGCCTTCGAGAGCGCCGACGCCGTGGTCGCGGTGAGCGACGGCATGCGCCGCGACATCCTGCGCTCGTACCCGGGCATCGACCCCGAGCGGGTGTCGGTGGTCTACAACGGCATCGACCTGACCGACTGGAAGCCGAACGACGACGCCGACCAGGTGCGCGCGCTCGGTGTCGACCCCGATCGCCCGTCGATCGTGTTCGTGGGGCGGATCACCCGGCAGAAAGGCCTGCCGTACCTGCTGCGCGCCGCCCGGTCGCTGCCCGCCGACGTGCAGCTGGTGCTCTGCGCCGGCGCGCCCGACACCCCCGAGATCATGGCCGAGGTGTCCGGGCTCGTCGCCGAGCTCGGCGAGACGCGCAAGGGCGTCGTGTGGATCGACCGGCACCTGCCGCGCGCCGAGCTCACGGCCCTCCTCACGGCGGCGACCGCGTTCGTCTGCCCCTCGGTGTACGAGCCGCTCGGCATCGTGAACCTCGAAGCGATGGCGTGCGGCGCGGCGGTCGTCGGCACGGCGACCGGCGGCATCCCCGAGGTCGTCGACGACGGCGTCACCGGCGTGCTCGTCCCGATCGAGCAGAGCGACGACGGCACCGGCACGCCCCTCGATCCCGACCGGTTCGTGGCCGACCTCGCCGAGGCGCTGACGCGGGTCGTCAGCGACCCCGCCCGCGCCCGCGAGATGGGTGCCGCGGGCCGCGTGCGCGCCGAGCAGCACTTCGCGTGGGACGCGATCGCCGCCGCCACGCGAGCGCTGTACGAGCGGGTGCTCGCGGGCCGCTGAGCGGGTCGGGGGTGCGCCGGAGCGTGCCATCCGTCCTACTAGCATGGAGCGCATGGCGTCTACGGTTCTCCAGTTCCAGCATGTGTCGGTGGTCCGCGACGGCAACACGATCCTCGACGACATCGACTGGAACGTCGGGTCCGACGAGCGCTGGGTGATCCTCGGGCCGAACGGCGCGGGCAAGACCACGCTGCTGCAGATCGCCGCCGCCGCGATGCATCCCACCACGGGCTCCGCCGAGGTGCTGCAGGAGTCGCTCGGCAAGGTCGACGTGTTCGAGCTGCGCCCCATGATCGGGTTCGCCTCGACGGCGATGGCGCGCCGGATCCCGAAGAACGAGACGGTCCTCGACGCCGTGCTCACCGCCGCGTACTCGGTCACGGGCCGGTGGAACGAGGAGTACGAGGCCATCGACGACCGCCGCGCGCAGCGCGTGCTCAAGGAGTGGGGCCTCGAGGGCTTCGCCGGTCGCCGCTTCGGCAGCCTCTCCGACGGCGAGCAGAAGCGCGTGCAGATCGCCCGGTCGGTCATGACAGACCCCGAGCTGCTGCTGCTCGACGAGCCGGCCGCCTCCCTCGACCTGGGCGCGCGCGAAGAGCTCGTCTCGCTGCTCGGCGGGTACGCCTCGTCGCCGTCGTCACCGGCCATCGTCATGGTCACCCACCACGTCGAGGAGATCCCGGCGGGGTTCACCCACGCGATGCTCCTCGCCGGCGGCAAGATCCGCGCAGCCGGCCCCATCGACGAGGCGCTGACCGCCGAGACGCTCGCCGAGACGTTCGGCATGCCGATCGAGCTCAGCGAGTCCGACGGCCGGTACACCGCGCGCCGCTCGGCCGCCTGACGAGGCCGGCGCGGCGCGGCATCCGCTCGTCGTCTCTGCTAGACTCTTTTTTTGGCCCAACGGCCGACACGCTTCCCTGCCCTGAGGCGGGGCGAACCCACCATCCGACCAGCAAGGATTCACCATGAAGGCCGACATCCACCCGACCTACAACGCCGTCGTCTTCCGCGACCTCGCCTCGGGCGCCACGTTCCTCACCCGTTCGACGGTCTCGAGCGACAAGACGATCGAGCTCGACGGCGAGACCTACCCGGTCATCGACGTCGAGATCTCGTCGGAGTCGCACCCGTTCTACACGGGCAAGCAGCGCATCATGGACTCGGCCGGCCGCGTCGAGAAGTTCAACAAGCGCTTCAAGGGCTTCGGCGCCTAAGACGCCACCACGAGAGGGCGGGCGACTCCGGTCGCCCGCCCTCTCGTCATGCCCCGGACCGGTGCCGGGGTGCACCCGAACCTGGACCCGAACACCGAACTCTCGTCGAACGGCGGATGGCGGGCCGGCGCAGGAGGTGGGGGCCTCAGGACTCCGGCGACGACGCCGCGAGGTAGCCGGTCGCCCAGTCGATCGCGGCGAGCTGCGCCTCGTGCGGGGTCGACCGGCCGGCGTCGAGCGCCGTTCCGATCTCGAGCAGCGGATCCGCCCCGACTGAGCCGGCCGTGTCGCCCGCGAGCGCCCGGGCCCGGTCGATGAGCTCGCGCACCGAGATGCGGTCGTGCAGGAACAGCGCGCACAGCTCTCGCAGCGCCAGGCGCGTGGTCGCCGGCGAGGCGGCGTCGGGCATCGTCAGCCCGAGCTCGTCGAACGTGCGACCCAGGGCCGCGCGGATCTGCCACGGGTCGTCGGCATCGGACATGCCGGCGAGCTCGCGGAGCGCCGCGGCATCCGTGCCGGCGACGATGAGGTCGACGGCGGCGTCCAGCACCGGATCGACCGGGGTGTCGCCGAGGATCCACAGTGCGCTCGCATCGACGAGCGCCTCGGTCTCGGAACGGTTCACGCGGGGTGGCTCCATGAGGCAAGGATTCCACGGCGCGGACCGGAGCGCGACGGTCGATCAGCGGATCGGCCACGCTCCCGACGTCGTGAACTCGGGCTCGCCGTTCTGCCGCCGCCACTGCTGGTAGCCCTCGGCCTGCTCGCGGCACCAGTCGACCTGGCGTGCGTGCAATTCGGCCACCGCGCACGCCGCGAGCTCGGGGAAGGCGCGGGCGATGGCCTGCGCGACGCGGCCGGCGGCGATCGCGTCGGCGCCGGCGTCGTGCGCGGCGAGCAACTCGACGCCATAGTGCTCGCACGCGGCGGTCAGCGTGCGCTTGCCACGCCGGTACCGGTCGACGGCCTTGTCGATGACGAGCGGATCGACGACGTACCCGGGCCCGCGGAACGCCTCGTGCCCGTAGCGCTCGGCCTCCCGGTGGAGCACCGACAGGTCGTACGCCGCGTTGTACGCGACGATCGGCAGTCCGCGCGACGCGGCATCGCGCAGCGCGCCGATGATCTCGGCGACGGCCTGCACGGCGGCGAGCCCCTCGAGCCGGGCGCGCTCGGTCGACACGCCGTGGATGAGCGTGGCCGCGGTGGGGATCTCGACGCCGGGATCGACGAGCCACTCCCGTTGCTCGAGCACCTCGCCGTCGACCCCGATGACGCCGACGTGGGCGGTGACGATGCGGCACGTGTCGATGTCGATGCCGGTGGTCTCGAGGTCGAAGACGGCGAGGGTGTCGGCCCACGATGCGGCGGGGGAGTGCTCCATGCCGGTCACGGTATCCGTCGCCTCCGACAGCGCTCAGGTGCCGCGCCGTAGGATGACACGGATGATCGCCTCACCGTACGCCGACGACCTCGCGCGCATCCCGGTGCGCGAACGCCACGCCCGTGTGCGGGGCAGCGACACCGCGTGGTGGGAGTACGGCGATCCCGAGGCGCCGGTCATCCTGATGGTGCACGGCTTCCGCGGCGACCACCACGGACTCGAGCCCATCGTCGCGAAGCTCCCGGGCTATCGCGTCATCGTGCCCGACCTGCCCGGGTTCGGCGACTCGTCGACGTTCGCCCACGGCGCGCACGACATCGACGGGTACGCGGCGTGGCTCGCCGAGTTCGCCCGCGTCTCGGGGATGGCGGATGCCGCGGCGCCCGACGGTCCCGGCGGCTGGACGCTGCTCGGCCACTCGTTCGGCTCGATCATCGCGTCGGCGGCCGTGGCGGGCGGCCTCGCGCCCGACGACCTGGTGCTCGTCAACCCGATCGGCGCGCCCGCGCTCGAGGGCCCGCGCGCGATCATGACCAAGCTGGCGATCGGCTACTACCGCGCATCGGCGGCCCTGCCCGAGAAGCTCGGGTTCGCGCTGCTCCGCAACCGCGCCATCGTGCGCGTGATGAGCGTGACCATGGCCAAGACCGAGGAGCCCGACCTCCGCCGGTTCATCCACGACCAGCACGACCGGTACTTCTCCGCGTTCAGCGACCGCGACGCCGTGCTCCAGGCGTTCGAGGCGTCCGTGAGCCACGACGTTCGCGAGTACGCGCCGGCGATCCGCATGCCGGTGCTGCTCGTCGTCGCCGAGCAGGACGACGTGACGCCGCTCGCGGCGCAGTATCGGCTGCAGCCGCTGTTCGACGACGCGACGCTCGCCGTGATCGGCGGCGTGGGGCACCTGATCCACTACGAGACGCCCGCCGAGGCGGCCGGTCACATCCGCGTGTTCGTCGAGGGGGAGCGCGCGTGAGACTCGTCGTCGACTGCCGCTACGTGCGGATCGACCACCACGACGGCATCAGCCGGTTCACGGCGGCGCTCGTCGGCGAGCTCGCGAAGCGCCATCCGCTGACCATGCTCATCAGCGACCACCGCCAGCTCGCGAAGCTGCCCGCGCTGCCGTGGGAGCTCGTCAGCAGCCCGACGAGCCCACGCGAGCCGTGGGTCGCCCGGCAGGTGCGCAAGCTCAAGCCCGACGTGGTGTTCTCGCCCATGCAGACCATGGGCTCGTGGGGCCGCGACTACGGCCTCGTGCTGACCCTGCACGACCTGATCTACTACGAGAACCGCACGCCGCCGCGCGACCTGCCCGCCTTCGTGCGCGGCCTGTGGCGCCTCTACCACCTCGCCTGGTGGCCGCAGCGGATGCTGCTGAACCGGGCCGACGCGATCGTCACCGTCTCCGAGACGAGCGCCGGCCTCATCCGCAAGCATCGGCTGACCCGCCGACCGCTCACCGTCGTGCACAACGCCGCCGACGAGCTCGGGACGCCCGACCTTCCCCGCACCCGGCCGGCCGACAAGCGACTGGTCTACATGGGCTCGTTCATGTCGTACAAGGGCGTCGACACGCTCGTGCGCGCCGTCGGGATGCTGCCCGACCACGAGCTCCACCTCATGAGCCGGGTGCCCGAGCACGAGCGGCAGCGGCTCACGCGACTCGCCCCCGAGGCCCGGCTCGTGTTCCACGACGGCGCCACCGACGCCGAGTACGCGGCGGCACTCGCGGATGCGACCGCGCTCGTGACCGCGTCGAAGGCCGAGGGGTTCGGCATCCCGCTCGTCGAGGCCATGCGGTTCGGCACGCCCGCGGTCGTCACCGACATCCCGATCTTCCGCGAGATCGGCGGCGACGCGGCCACATACTTCCCCGCCGACGACGCCGCCGGGGCCGCGCGCGCGATCGCTGCGCTCGACGCGACGGGCGAATGGGAGCGCCGCTCCGCGGCCTCGGCCGAACTCGCCGGCCGGTTCACCTGGAGCGCGTCCGCCGAGCGACTGCTCGCACTGCTGCTCGACGTCGGCGAGGCGAACGGGCGCGCCGCACACGCCCGCCGCTGACGATCAGGAGACCAGCGCCTCGGCCATCGCCGTCAGGGTCTCGGTCGCGCCCGCGTCGAGCTTCACGGTCGCACGGCTGTCGCCCTTGGTGATGCCGCGGTTGACGACGATGATCGGCACCCGGCGTCGCCGGGCGATCTCGAGCAGACGCACGCCGGAGTTGACCACCAGGGAGGACCCGGCGACCAGCAGGACGTCGGCGTGCTGCACGAGCGAGGCCGCCTGGCGGTACACCGGCGTCGGCACGAACTCGCCGAAGAACACCACGTCGGGCTTCAGCATGCCGCCGCACACCGTGCACTCGGGGATCACGATCGCATCGGGGTCGTCGACGTCGACGTCGCCGTCGGGATTCGGCCGGATCGCGGTCTCGAGGTCGATGTGCGGGTTCAGCTGCTCGAGCCGGTCGGCGATCGACTGGCGAGCGAACACCTGCCCGCACGAGAGGCACAGCACCCGGTCGGTGGCGCCGTGCAGCTCGACGACGTGCGTGCTGCCCGCGCGGCGGTGGAGCCCGTCGACGTTCTGCGTCACGACGCCCGACACGACGCCGCCAGCTTCGAGCGCCGCGAGCGCACGGTGCCCGTCGTTCGGCTGGGCGACCCCGAAGTGCCGCCAGCCCAGGTGGCTGCCCGCCCAGTAGCGCTTCCGCGCGGTCTCCGAGGTCAGGAAGGTCTGGAAGGTCATGGGCGCGCGCACCGGTGCGCCCTCGCCCCGGTAGTCGGGAATGCCCGAGTCGGTGCTCACGCCCGCGCCGGTGAGCACGGCGACGTGCGAGCCGCGCATCAGGCGGATCGCCTCGTCGAGCTGCACGTCGGATGGGGCCGGTGCCTCGATCCCTGTGGCCACGGGCTCTCCCTTCGTGCGGTGCTTGATTCTAAACGCCGCGCTTTACCGGAATGTTTCCGCGGGCGGCAGGAGGGACCGGCAGGCTGTACGCATGCGAATCGAACACGTCCGGGACGCGTCATCCGACGCCGTCGCCGACTACGCGCGGTTGACGGATGTCGCGCTCCGCAGCATCACCGAGCCCGAGCGCGGCATCTTCATCGCCGAGTCGGCCAAGGTCATCCGACGCGCGATCGACGCGGGCTGCACGCCGAGGTCGGTGCTCATGGAGGAGAAGTGGCTGCCGGGCCTCGAGTCGGCCCTCGCGCCGTTCGACATCCCGGTGCACCTCGCCGACCCCGCCGAGCTCGAGGCCATCACCGGGTACCGCGTGCACCGCGGCGCCCTCGCCGCGTTCGAGCGGCCTGCGCTGCCCGACCCGGGCGACCTGCTCGCCGCATCACGCCGCGTCGTGATCCTGGAGGACATCGTCGACCACACCAACGTCGGCGCCATCTTCCGCTCCGTCGCCGCGCTCGGTGCCGACGCGGTGCTCGTCACGCCGCGCTGCGCCGACCCGCTGTACCGCCGAAGCGTGCGGGTGAGCATGGGCACGGTGTTCCAGGTGCCCTGGACGCGCCTGCCCGGGTGGGCCGACGCGCGCGACCTGCTCACCGCCCGCGGGTTCCGGGTCGCCGCGCTCGCCCTCGCCGACGACGCCGTCACGCTGCGCGCCCTCGCTGCCGATCCACCGGAGCGGCTCGCGCTCGTGCTCGGCGCCGAGGGCGACGGGCTCTCGCGGCAGGCGCTCGCCGCCGCCGATACCGTCGTCACCATCCCCATGGCGCACGGCGTCGACTCGCTCAACGTAGCTGCCGCCGCCGCCGTCGCGTTGTACGCGCTCACAGAGGTGCCCTCGGTATCCTGAACGCGATGACTCGAACGCTCGACCCGGCACCGCCCGCGCCCGCCGCCGCGCCGCCCCGACCCTCCGCCCGCGTCTACCGCCGGCGGCGGATCGTCGTGTTCGGCACGCTCGGCATGCTGCTCGCGGGCCTCGTGGGCGGCGGCGCGTACGCGACGACGACGCTGAACGCGCCGGTCCCGGTGGCCGCGCCATCCGTCGTCGACCCCGCCCCGATCGTCGCGCCGACGCAGGTCGTCGACCAGCCCGACTTCGGTGCCTGGGCCGTCGGCGCCGTCGGCCACGACGGTGCGCTCGCCACCGGCAACGAGACCACCGCCATGCCGATCGCGAGCATCGCGAAGGTCGTCACCGCGCTCGTCCTGCTCGAGGAGCAGCCGATCCCGGCGGGCGAGGGTGGCCCCGACATCGGGTACACCGCGGCCGACGTCGCGATCTACTGGGACATGATCGCCCAGAACGGCTCGGTCGCCCCCGTCGCCGAGGGCGCGACGCTGAGCCTGCGTGAGAGCCTCGAGGCGATGATGCTGCCCTCGGGCAACAACTACGCGAACTCGCTCGCGATCTGGGGGTTCGGTTCGATCGACGCCTACGTCGCGCGCGCGAACGCCTGGGCCGCCGAGCAGGGCCTCGGCTCGCTGCGCATCGCCGACCCGAGCGGCCTGTCGCTCGAGAACGTCGCGACCGCTTCCGACCTCGTCCGGCTCGGCGAGCTCGCCCTGCAGGACCCCACGCTCGCCGAGATCGTCGCGACCCAGCAGGTCGACATCCCCGAGCTCGGGGTGCTGCAGAACTCGAACAAGCTGCTCGGCACGCACGGCGTCGACGGCATCAAGACCGGTACGACGGATGACGCGGCGAACCTGCTGTTCTCCACCGACGTCGCGGTCGGCTCGTCGTCGGTCACGGTCGTCGGCGTGGTGCTCGGCGGTGCGAACCACCCGGCGGTGCGGCAGGCGATCGCCGAGATGATCGACACGATCGCGCCCGGCTTCCACGAGGTCGTCGCGATCGAGGCCGGCACCGAGGTCGCGTCGTACACGACGCCCTGGGGCGACACCGCGACGGCGCGCACTGCCGAGGGCGCGACGGTCGTCGTGTGGTCCGATACGCCGGTCGATGTCACCGTCGACGCCGACCCGATCACGCTCGCAGCGGATGGCGCGGCCGTCGGCACCGCGGTCGTCACCGCGGGCACGCAGCGCGTCGAGGTTCCGCTCGTGCTCGATGGCACGATCGACGACCCGGGCATGTGGTGGCGCCTCACGAACCCGGGCGGGCTCGACTAGGGCCGAGCCATTCGTTCCCGGCCATGACGAACGGCGATGGGCCCTACGCTCGTGGGCGGTAGCGCAGGGCGACCGCTCCCGATCGGAACTCGTGGCGATCCACGAGCTCGAGCTGGATGCGCTCACGCAGCCCGGCGAGCAACGTCGGCCCGTGCCCGGCGAGGACCGGCTGCACCACGAACACGTACTCGTCGATCAGTCCGAGATCTGCCAACGCTCGGGGGAGCATCACGCCACCCACGGACAGGCCCTCGCCCGGTTCGTGCTTGAGCCGCCGAACCGCGAGCTCCAGGTCGCCTCGCACCAGCTCGGCATTCCAATCGACCGCCCCAAGCGTGCTCGACACGACGTACTTCTTCGTCCGGTCGATGGCCTCCGCGAACGGGATCTCCCACTCCCGCATCCAGTCGGGCCACGTGCCCGTGGCCGGCCGCCGCCAGGCCGACTCCATCATCTCGTAGGTCGTCCGGCCGAAGAGCACGGCGTCGGCACGTTCCATCTCGTCGGTCCAGTAGCGCATCGACTCCTCATCCGGAGCGACTCCTGCCTCGTGATGGACGCAGCCGTCGAGCGTGACGTTGATCGCGTACCGAAGTGGCTTCATCTCGTCGCCCCCTCGGCGCCGTCGGCATCCTCGACACGAGCGGCGTAGGGACCGGCATCCGGCCGCTTGGCGGTGATGAGGTCGCCGGACGACTGGTGACGGATGCGGCGGACGACCCACGGCACGAGGTACTCGCGCGCCCACGAGAGGTCCTGCGTGCGAGCCTGGCGCCACGAGTGCTGCGGCAGCGGCTCGGGCTTCATGGGCTCGAGGTCGTTCTCGACGTTGAGGGCGCGCAGCACCATCCGCGCCACCTCGTGGTGGCCGAGCGCGTTCAGGTGCAGGCGGTCGCGGTCCCACATGCGCTGGTCCTGGATCTCGGCGAGCGCCCACTGGTCGGCGACGATGCAGTCGTGCTTCTGCGCGATCGCGCGGAGATTCTCGTTGTAGATCGCGACCTTGCCGCGGATCCCGCGGAACACGGGGGAGAAGCCGACGTCGACGCCAGTGAAGAGCACGATCGTCGCCCGGTCGCGCGAGAGCCGCTCGATGGCGTACTCGAATCGCGCCGAGATCTCGTCGGGGTCGGTGCGGGGGCGGATGACGTCGTTGCCGCCCGCGGAGATCGTGATCAGGTCGGGGCGCAGCTCGAGCGCCGGTTCGATCTGCTCGTCGATGATCTGCTGGATGAGCCGGCCGCGGATGGCGAGGTTGGCGTACGCGAAGTCGTCGACGCCCTGCGAGAGCACCTCGGCGACGCGGTCGGCCCAGCCGCGGTTGCCATCGGGCACTCCTGGCTCGGGGTCGCCGATGCCCTCGGTGAACGAGTCGCCGATCGCGACATATCTCGACCACGGATGCTGTTGGGTGACCATCCCTCCATTCTGCACAGCCTGTCGAGTGGCCGTGTGTCAGTCGGCTCGGGTAGCCTCCCATCCAGTGAGCACCGCGACCCCATCCGGCCAGCACCTGCCGGGCACCTCGGCCGCCGAGCACCTCTCACCCTCGTTCCCGGCCCGCGCACCGTGGGGCACCGCGTCGAAGCTGCGCGCCTGGCAGGCCGAGGCACTCGACCGCTACTTCGAGACCGAGCCGCGCGACTTCCTCGCCGCCGCGACGCCGGGCGCCGGCAAGACGACGTTCGCGCTCCGGCTCGCCGCCGAGCTCCGCGCGCGCCGCACGATCGACCGCATCACCGTGGTCGCACCGACCGACCACTTGAAGCGGCAGTGGGCCGATGCCGCCGCGCGCGTCGGCATCCGGCTCGACCCCGGGTTCCGCAACGCGCACGGTCGCAGCGCGCGTCACTACCACGGCGTCGCCGTGACGTACGCGCAGGTGGCCGTGCGGCCCGCGCTGCATCGCGAGCTGACGCTCTCGGGTCGCACGCTGGTGATCCTCGACGAGGTGCACCACGGCGGCGACGCGCTCTCGTGGGGCGACGCCATCCGCGAGGCCTTCGAGCCCGCCACGCGGCGCCTGTCGCTGACGGGCACGCCGTTCCGCAGCGACACCGCGCCGATCCCGTTCGTGCACTACGAGCCCGACGCGCAGGGCATCCGCGTGTCGAGCACCGACTACGACTACGGCTACGGCCGCGCCCTCGCCGACGGCGTCGTGCGCCCCGTGATCTTCATGGTCTACGCGGGCAGCATGCGCTGGCGCACGAAGGCCGGCGACGAGATGGAGGCGCGCCTCGGCGAGGACGCGACCAAGGACATCCACTCGGCCGCGTGGCGCACCGCGCTCGAGCCGACGGGGGAGTGGATCCCGTCGGTGCTGCAGGCCGCCGACCGGCGCCTCACCGAGGTTCGGCACGCGATCCCGGATGCCGGGGGGCTCGTCATCGCGACCGACCAGTCCGTCGCACGGGCCTACGCCGAGATCCTCGAGGGCATCTGCGGCGAGAAGGTCACGGTCGTGCTCTCCGACGAGAAGGAGGCCTCGGCGCGCATCGAGGAGTTCTCGAACGGCACGAGCCGGTGGATGGTCGCGGTCCGCATGGTGTCCGAGGGTGTCGACGTGCCGCGGCTCGCCGTCGGCGTGTACGCGACGAGCTCGTCGACCCCGCTGTTCTTCGCCCAGGCGATCGGGCGCTTCGTGCGCGCCCGGCGCCGCGGCGAGACCGCGTCGGTGTTCCTGCCGAACGTGCCCGTGCTCATGGCGCTCGCCTCCGAGCTCGAACGGCAGCGCGACCACGCGCTCGACCGGCGCTCCGGCGACGGCGACGACGACCCGGGCCTCGAGGACGGCCTGCTCGAGTCGGCCAACCGCGAAGACAAGGCATCCGACGAGCTCGAGGCCGAGTTCACGTGGCAGGCGCTCGGTTCCGACGCGAACTTCGACCGGGTCGTCTACGACGGCACCGAGTTCGGCACGTTCGCCGAGCCCGGCAGCGACGAGGAGCTCGACTTCATCGGCATCCCCGGCATCCTCGAACCCGAGCAGGTCTCCGAGCTGCTGCGGCACCGGCAGGCGCGACAGGCCCGCCGGGCGTCCGATCGGCGCAAGCACGCGGCCGCCTCCGAGGGCGGCGGCGACGGCGACGCCGCGGGAGCCGGCGCCGCCGAGCCCGTCGCGCTCTACCGCACGCTCAAGGAGCAGCGGACCCTGCTCAACAGCCTCGTCGGGCTGTACGCGCGGCAGAACGGGCAGGCGCACTCGATGGTGCACGCCGAGCTCCGGCGCGCGTGCGGCGGCCCCGAGGTCGCGCAGGCGACCGTGACCCAGCTGCAGTCGCGCATCGAGATGCTCCGTCGTCGGCTCTCCGGGCGCTGAGGCCGACCCGGGGCGTCGGGGTATCGGGGCGACGCCGCAACGTCGCCCCGATACCGGATGCGGGTCAGCTCGCGGCGTCGACCGAGGCCGCGAACTCCGGCGAGCGCTCGAGGTCGCCGGGATCGGCGGCCGCGTCGAGCGCAGCCATGAGGTCGGCCGTGAGGTCGTCGACGTGCTCGAGCCCGATGGAGAGCCGTACGACGCCGCCGTCGGGCTTCGCGTGCGCCGCGACGGGCCGGTGGGTGAGCGACGCCGGGTGCTGCACGAGCGAGTCGACGCCGCCGAGCGACACGGCGTGCGTCACGAGGCGGCACGCCTCGGTGAACCGGCACGCGGCGTCGTAGCCGCCAACCAACTCGATCGCGATGATCGATCCCGGGCCGGCGAGCTGGCGGCCGATCAGGCCCTGCGGGTCCTGCCCGGGCAGGCCCGGGTAGCGCACTCGTGCGACGGCGGGGTGCGCCTGCAGCCGATCTGCGAGCTCGACGGCCGTCTGCTGCTGCGCGCGGACGCGCACGGGGAGCGTGCGGATCCCGCGGTGCAGCAGGTACGCGCCCATCGGGTGCAGCAGACCGCCGGTGAGGGCCCGCACGCGCCGGAGGCGCTCGACCCATTCGGTCGGGCCGGCGACGATGCCGCCCATCGCGTCGCCGTGTCCGCCGAGGTATTTCGTGGCGCTGTGCAGCACGAGCGTCGCGCCGTGCTCGATGGGGCGCTGCAGCACCGGCGTCGCGAACGTGTTGTCGACGAGGAGCGGCACGCGCCCCGCGGCGTCCGCCACCCGGCGCAGGTCGACCAGCTCGAGCGTCGGGTTCGCGGGGGTCTCGACGATCACGAGGCCGGTGTCGGGGCGGATGGCGCCGGCGATGCCGTCGACGTCGGTCCAGGTCACCTCGGTGCCGAGCAGGCCGCTCTCCAGCACGTGGTCGGTGCCGCCGTAGAGCGGCCGGACGGCCACGATGTGGGGCGTGCCGGCCGACCCCGCCGCGATGAGCGTGGCGGCGAGCGCCGCCATCCCGCTGCCGAAGGCGACCGCGCCCTCGGCGCCCTCGAGGTCGGCCAGCGCGGTCTCGAAGCGCGCGACGCCGGGATGCCACAGTCGCTGGTAGACCGCCGAACGGCCTTCGGTCAGGCAGCCGCCCGTCGCGAGCTCCTCGTACGACAGTCCGCCGTTCTCGACGTCGCCGAGCGGGTTGGTCGTGGAAAGATCGATCGTGGGAACGTGCGAGCCCTGCTCGCGCACCCCCTCCATCCCAGCGTGGACGGCACGGGTCTCGAGGTTCGACGTCGGTGTCAGCATGGGGTCAATGAAGCAGAATCTGTGACCAGACTCAAGTCGGCCTGCAGGCTCTTGCGATTCTGTATCTGAGGGCGCAGAATCTTCACAGAACTAGGGGAAGGAAGCGAGCGATGGTGCAGAAACCGGAACTCGATCGCGTCGACCGGGCGCTGCTCGCCGCCCTCTCGAAGAACGCCCGTGCATCTGGCGCCGCGCTCGCGGCCGAGGTCGGCGTCGCCGAGTCGACCGTGTCGCTGCGGCTCCGCCGGTTGCAGAGCCTCGGCACCGTCCGCGGGTACCGTGTCGACGTCGACCTCGCCTCGCTCGGCGTCTCGCTCCAGGCGCTCATCGCCATCCGGCTCGTCAAGCACGACCGCAGCGAGATCGACGCATTCCGCAACGCCGTGCCGCACCTGCCCGGCGTCCTCGGCGTGTTCCACATGGCCGGCGCCGAGGACTACCTGCTGCACGTGGCCGCGCGCGACGCGGTCGAACTGCGCGAGTTCGTGCTCGCGCACCTCACCGGCCACCCCGCGGTCGCCCACACCGAGACGAACCTGATCTTCGAGTACGCCGACGGCGACGGCTGGCAGAAGCTCGTCGGCTGAGCCGGGAGCCGTCCCGGCGGGGCCGCTTCGGGCGGGCCGGTTCGGTGCTCCGAAATGCTGCCAATCCAGTCGCTCGGCGGGTGGCCGCGCTCTCGGTGCCGCTAGCCTTTCGGAGGCCCCACGGGGGCCGAACGCGACGAGGCGGGACGCCCGAACCGACGCGATAGCGACGTGCGGCCCGCGACCCGATGGAGCACCATGACCGCCGAGCAGCCCCTGGGCACCCCAGCCGACCGCGCCCGATGGAAGCGCTACCTCGCCGCCGAACGCGCCGAGGCCGCCGTCTACCGCGAACTCGCCGCCCGGCGCGAGGGCGAGGAACGCGCCATCCTGCTCGCCCTCGCGGCCGCCGAGGGCCGCCACGAGGCGCACTGGCTCGCGCTCCTCGACGGCGACGACACCGGCATCCCGCGCGCCGACCTCCGAACCCGGGTGCTCGCGGGACTCGCCCGCGCGTTCGGTTCGATCTTCGTGCTCGCGCTCGCGCAGCGCGCCGAGGCCCGATCGCCCTACTCCACCGACCCGCACGCGACCGCGGCGATGGCGGCCGACGAGCGCATCCACGGCGAGGTGGTGCGTGGGCTCGCCGCACGCGGACGCCGCCGGCTCGCGGGCACGTTCCGGGCCGCTGTATTCGGCGCGAACGACGGCCTGGTCTCCAACCTCGCGCTCGTCCTCGGCATCGGGGCGACGGGCGTGCCCGCCCCGGTCGTGCTGTTCACCGGCATCGCGGGCCTGCTCGCCGGTGCGCTGTCGATGGGCGCGGGGGAGTACGTGTCGGTCCGGTCGCAGCGGGAGCTGCTCGAGGCATCCGCCCCCGACCCGACCGCGCGCGAGGCGCTCGGCGACCTCGACATCGACGCAAACGAGCTCGCCCTGGTCTACCGCGCCCGCGGCATGGCCGAGGACGATGCGATCGACCAGGCCGCGCTCGTGATCGCGCGCGTGCAGGCCGCCGAGCGACTGCAGGCGCCGACCGACGCGATCGGCACCGTCGAGCACGACGACGAGGCCGTCGGCACGGGCATGAGCGCCGCGATCTCGAGCTTCCTGTTCTTCGCGTCGGGCGCGCTCATCCCGGTCCTGCCGTACCTGTTCGGGATGTCGGGACTCGCCGCCGTCGTCACCGCGACGGTGCTCGTCGGCATCGCGCTCCTGCTGACGGGCGCCACGGTCGGCCTGCTCTCGGGCGCGTCGCCGCTCAGGCGCGCACTGCGCCAGCTCGCGATCGGCCTCGGCGCGGCTGCCGTGACCTACCTGCTCGGCCTGGCCTTCGGCACGACGCTCGCGTAGCGCTCAGGCCTCGGCGGGGGTCGTCACGAAGTCGATGAGCTCCTCGACCCGGCCGAGCAGGGCCGGTTCGAGGTCGCCGTAGCCTCGCACCTGGCCGAGGATCCGCTGCCACGCGCGGGCGATGTCGGCCTGCTCGGCGTGCGGCCAGCCGAACGCGGCGCAGATGCCGTGCTTCCACGAGGTGCCGCGCGGGATCGTCGGCCACGCGTCACGGCCGAGCCGGGCCGGCTTCACGGCCTGCCAGATGTCGATGTACGGATGACCGACCACGAGCACGTGCCCGCGGTGGCGACCCCGCATGACCGCGTCGGCGATCCGCTGCTCCTTCGAACCGGCCACCAAGTGGTCGACGAGCACGCCGACGCGTCGCCCCGGCCCGGGGCGGAACTCGTCGAGCACGTCGCCCAGCACGTCGACGCCTTCGAGGTACTCGACCACGACGCCCTCGACCCGCAGGTCGGCGCCCCAGATCTTCTCCACGAGTTCGGCGTCGTGCCGGCCCTCGACGAAGATCCGGCTCGGGAGGGCGACCTTCGCCGGGCCCGATTCCGCCGCGAAGGAGCCGGAGGCGGTCCGGAGCCGGCCCTGCGGCGCCGCGGCCTTCGGCGCGACGAGCCGGACCGGTTGGCCGTCGACCAGGAAGCCGAGGCCGAGCGGGAACATCCGCGTGCGGCCGTGGCGGTCCTCGAGCGTCACGGTCTGCTTCTCGACGGCGACGACGGCGCCGCAGTATCCGTCGGTGGCGAGTTCGACGACCAGGTCACGCGTCGCGGGCACCTCGGGGATGCTGCGGCGCCCGGCGGCGCGCCAGTCGCCGGCGAGCACGTCCTCGCCGTAGCGGTCGGATCCGAATCGGTCGTCGGTGGCGGAAGGCACCGGACGAGGCTAACGGAGTTCGGCTCGTCGACAGCGGCGACACGGTCCGTTCGCCGCTCACGCGAGACGACTCCGCGCGCGACGCGCCAAGCCGCCGGTCCACACCGCTCCGGCGCCCGCGATCAGGGCGGCGACGCCGAACGCCCAGGGGATGCCGAGCGGCGTCGCGACCAGCCCCAGCAGGATCGGGCCGATGCCGAGCCCGAGATCGATCGCCGCACTCCCGGTGCCCGACGCGATGCCGCGCTCCGATGGCGACGCCGTCGCGAAGATCGCCGAGAAGAAGGCCGGCGTGCTGAACGCGACGCCGATGGCCATGATGACCGTCGCTACCACGAAACCGGTGGGCTGCTGCCACACGGCGGCGATCGCGGCGCCGGAACCGATCGCGATGAGCGCCGCGGCGCCCAGGACGAGCGACGGCACGCGATCGGGTACGCGCGCGAAGGCGAGTCGACAGATCACGACCGTGCCGCCGTAGACGAGGAGCACCACGCTCGGGTTCGCGAGACCGATGCGGGTCGCGTGGAGCGACGCGAAGGCCAGGAGACCGCCCATCGCGATGAGCGAGGTGAGGAATCCGAGCGAGACCGGGATCGCCGGGCGGTGGATGATGCGCAGCGGTTCGTTCGCGGCCGGCACCGCGGTGCGCGTCTCGCCGACCACGAGCACGACGACCGCAGCGATCGCCGCGATGGCCGCGGCGCCGAGCCAGGCGACCTGGTAGCCGCCCACGCCGACGAGCAGTTCGCCGAGCGGCGGACCGAGCGCGAGTCCGAGGTAGAGGCCCAGCGAGTTGTACGAGAGGGCCTCGCCCATCCGCTCGGGCGGGGCGATGTCGGCCAGCGCCGCGAAGCTCGCGACGAAGAACGCGGCCTCGCCGACTCCGGCGAGCAGGCGCAGGGCGACCACGACGACCAGCGAGTCGGCGATCGCGGTGAGGCCCAGGGCACCGGCGGCCAGCAGGGCGCCGCCGACCAGGAGGGGTCGACGACCGAACTGGTCGGCCAGTCGCCCGGCGATGGGCCGGAGGACGAGGGCAGAGACCGCGAACGCGCCGAAGGCGATGCCGGCCGCGGCCTCGTTTCCGCCGATCGGCCCGACCACGTACAACGGCAGCGCGAAGATGGCGATGCCGTCGGCGGTGAAGTAGGCGAGGTCGGCGACCGCGAGGGCGACGAACGCCGTCGTGATGAGCGGTGCACGCGTCGACGGGGCCAGGGAGTCGCCTCCGTCACGCCGCCGAGGCGGGGTGGGCGCGGCCATGCTCCAGCGTACCGCCGCGCCCTGATCGTGGCGGGGCTTCGGTGACCGCGTTCAACGGAAGTCGCGCGACCGGTTCGTGGTCGACACGGTGAGCGGCTCGAACCGGTCGGCGACGAGGTTGACGACGCCCTCGCGCGAGCGCTCGAGGATTCCGCGCACGATCATCGCCGGCGCCTCGCGCGCGATGCGGCGATACCGCGTCCAGACGCCGACGCTCGCGATCACGTTGAGCGTGCCCGATTCGTCCTCCAGGTTCATGAAGGTGATGCCGCTCGCGGTCGCCGGGCGCTGCCGGTGCGTGACCACGCCGCCGACCTCGATCCGCCGGCCCGACTCGGCCTCGCCGAGCCGGTCGATGCGTACGACGCCGCGGGTGTCGAGGCGCTCGCGCACGTGCCGGATCGGATGGTCGTCGGGCGAGATGCCCGTGGCCCACAGGTCGTACACGACCTGCTCGGCGTCGTTGAGCATCGGCAGCAGGGGCGGCTGGACGACGACGACCGCGCCCGGCAGGTAGTCGGCGCGATCCTGCGCGGCCTCGCCGGCGAGCCACAGCGCCTGACGGGGCGCGAGGTCGAAGCACTCGAACGCGCCGGCCGCGGCGAGCGCCTCGAGCTGCGTCGCGTCGAGGTCGGCCCGTCGCGACAGGTCGGCCATGTCGCGGTACGGCCCGTGCTGCTCGCGCTCGGTCACGATGCGCTCGGCGACCTTCTCGCCGATCGAGGTGACATCGGCGAGCCCCAGCCGTACGGCGAACGCGCCGTCGCGGCGGTGCTCGGCCGACCGGTCGGGCGCGTCGCGGTCGAACGGGCCGACCGGCGGCTGGGCCGCGTCGGCGCACGTCGGCATGCCGGTGGGGCGACGGATGCCGCGCGCCCCCGCCGCGGCATCCGTCGCCGTCTCATCGGGGCCCGCCACGCCGAGCGCCTCGAGCCCGGCGTGCACGCCCGACCGTGCGAGGTCGGGCCGCAGCAGCTCGACGCCGTGCCGGCGCGCGTCGGCCGTGAGCGTGTGCGGCGAGTAGAAGCCCATGGGCTGCGCGCGCAGCAGCGCCGCGAGGAACGCCGCGGGATAGTGCAGCTTCAGCCACGAGCTCGCGTAGACGAGCAGGCCGAAGCTGATGGCGTGGCTCTCGGCGAAGCCGAAGTTGGCGAACGCCTCGATCTTCTCGTAGATGGAGTCGGCGACGTCGGGCTCGATGCCGTTCTTCGCCATGCCGTCGTAGAGCTTCGCGCGCAGCCGTTCGATCTTCTCCACGCCGCGCTTGGAGCCCATGGCCCGGCGCAGCAGGTCGGCGTCGGCCGCGTCGCAGTCGCCGACCGCGACGGCCATCTGCATGAGCTGCTCCTGGAACAGCGGCACCCCGAGCGTGCGGCGCAGCACGGGCTCGAGCTTCGGGTGCAGGTAACTGACCTGCTCCTCGCCGGTGCGGCGGCGGATGTACGGGTGCACCGCGCCGCCCTGCACCGGCCCGGGCCGGATGAGCGCGATCTCGACGACGAGGTCGTAGAAGCAGCGCGGCTTCAGGCGGGGGAGGGTGCCCATCTGCGCGCGCGACTCCACCTGGAACACGCCGATCGAGTCGGCGCGGCACAGCATGTCGTAGACCGCGGGCTCCTCCTTCGGGAGGGTCGCGAGTTCCCACTCCTCGCCGGTGTGCTCGCGCACGAGGTCGAACGTGTACTGCAGCGCGGCGAGCATGCCGAGGCCGAGCAGGTCGAACTTCACGAGGCCCATCCACGCGCAGTCGTCCTTGTCCCACTGCAGCACGGTGCGGTTCTCCATGCGCGCATGCTCGATCGGGCACACCTCGCCGACGGGCCGGTCGGTGAGCACCATGCCGCCCGAGTGGATGCCGAGGTGCCGGGGGAAGGTCAGCAGCTGCTCGGCGAGCTCGACGACGGCGTCGGGGATGTCGTGGTCGTCGGTCTCGACCACGGCGCCCCAGCGCTCGACCTGCCGCGACCAGGCATCCTGCTGCCCGGTGGAGTACCCGAGCGCCTTCGCCATGTCGCGCACGGCGCCCTTCGGGCGGTAGCTGATGACGTTCGCGACCTGTGCGGCGTTGTGCCGGCCGTACTTGCCGTAGACGTACTGGATGATCTCCTCGCGGCGGTCGGAGTCGAAGTCGACGTCGATGTCGGGCTCCTCGTCGCGCAGCGACGACAGGAACCGCTCGAACGGCAGCTCGTAGAAGATCGAGTCGACCCCGGTGATGTCGAGCACGTAGCAGACCGCCGAGTTCGCCGCCGACCCGCGACCCTGGCACAGGATGCCGCGGCGGCGCGCCTCCTGCACGAGGTCGTGCACGATCAGGAAGTAGCCCGGGAAGTCCTTCTGCTCGATCACGTCGAGCTCCTTCGCGAGCCGCTCGCGCACGTGATCGGGCACGCCGGGATACCGCCGATCGGCACCGCGCCACACCAGCTCGCGCAGCCACGACATCGGAGTGTGTCCCTCCGGCACCTCCTGCCGGGGCAGCTTGGGGCGCGCGCTGCGCAGCCGGAACGACAGGTCGCGCGCGAGCGTCACCGAGTGGGCGACCGCACCGGGGTAGCGGTCGAAGCGCGCGAGCATCTCGGAGCCCGAGCGCAGGTGCAGTCCGTCGGTGGCCGGCAGCCATCCGTCGAGTTCGTCGAGGCTGCGCCGGGCCCGCACCGCGGCGAGCGCCGACGCGAGCCGGTGTTCGCCGGGGGTCGCGTAGTGCACGGCGTTCGTCGCGAGCACGGGCAGGTGCGCGCGGGTCGCGAGCTCGGCGAGCGCGTCGTTGCGGACCTGGTCGAGCGGATCGCCGTGGTCGGTGAGCTCGACGACCACGTGGTCGCGCCCGAACAGCGCGACGAGCCGGTCGAGCTCGCGCCACGCGCCATCGGCCCCGCCCTCGCCCGCGAGCGCGCGCCGCACCACGCCCTTGCGGCACCCCGTCGAGACCACCCAGTGGCCGTCGGCGCGCGCGGCGAGCTCATCGAGCGAGTACGTCGGCCGACCCTTCTCGCCGCCCGCGAGCTGGCCCGCGGTGATCGCCGACGCGAGTCGGTGGTATCCCTCCTCGCGCGCGGCGAGCACGAGCAGGTGGTCGCCCTCGGGGTCGGCCGCGCCCATCTGCGGCTCGGTGAGCCCGAACGACAGCTCGGCGCCGAACACGGTGTCGAGCTCGGGGTACGACTCGGCGGCCTCGGCGAACCGCACGACGCCGTAGAAGCCGTCGTGGTCGGTGATCGCGATGCCCGTGAGGCCGAGCCGGTGCGCCTCTTCCACCAGCCGCTCGGGCCCCGACGCGCCGTCGAGGAAGCTGAACGTCGAGTGCGCGTGCAGCTCGGCGTACGGCACGACCGGGCCGGCGGGCCGCTCGTCGGCGGCATCGGACGGGCGGTACGGATGCCGCTTCCGGCTCCATCCCGGGCTGTCGCCGCCGTCGGCCAGCACCTTCGACCCGCCCGGCCGCTGCCGGTCGGAGAGCCGCCGTTCGAGCTCGGACCACGGGATCTCGGGGTTGTTCCAGCCCATCAGTCGTACCTCGCCTCGGCCCACCAGCCGTCGGCGTCGCGCACGAGCAGCCACGCGCACCCGTCGTGGTCGACGACCTGGAACCGGTGCACGCGGCGGGCGCGCTCGGCATCCCACCAGCGCTCGACCACGGGCCAGGGACCCGCCCACGCGCGCACGGGCGCGGGCGCCCCTCGCTCGGCTCCGACCGCGAACGAGACGGGCGCCGCCGAGATCGCCCCGCGCGCGTCGACCGACACGGCCGCCCCGCCCGCGTCGACGAGTGCGACCGGCAGCCGCTCGCGGAACACGCTCGCGGGCGCGAGCGCGGGCAGGCTGCCGGGCCACGGCGCATCGGCCGTGCCGCGCTCGGGCGCGCGGTCGCCCCACGGCACGAGCACCTGCCGGTCGGCGAGCATGCGGCCGCCGCCGATGGCCGCCGTCACGATGCCCTCGTGCCCGAGCATGCTCTGCACCCGGGTCAGCCCGTGGTGCACGCGCTCGTCGGGCCCGCCGCCCCACAGCCCCTCCTCGTGGTTGCCGGTCGAGTCGACGCGCTCGGGCACGACGCGCAGGCGCACGACGGGGGAGTCGAGCCCCGCATCGGCCGTGCCCGCGCCCTGCAGCTGCCAGCGCACCCGGTCGACCACGTCGGCCGGCGTGAACCAGTGCGGGTGCAGCCAGCTGCGACTCGAGTGCCCGCCGCGCTCGTCGTCGAGCTCGACGCGGATGCCGGTGCACACGAGCCGCACGGCCCGCATGCGCTCGATGAACTGCTCGGCCCGCACCCGGAACGCGAACGCGAGCTGGTCGATGCGGTCGAGCGGCGGCTCGAAGTGCTGCTCGACCTCGAAGTCGGGCGGGGGAGTGCGCGGCGCCACGCGCGACTGCTCGCGCCCCGCGGCGCGGTCGTGCGCGAACGCGCCCGCCGCGCCGAAGCGCCGCCGCACGTCGTCGTCGGGCAGCGCCGCGAACTCGCCGAGCGTGCGCACGCCGAGCCGGTGCAGCAGCGTCGTGGTGCGCGCGTCGACCACGAGCGACACGGGCAGCGGCGCGAGGAACGCGGCCGCCCCGCTGACCGGCACCACGTGCACCGGGTCGGCCTGTCGCGCGGCCGCCCGCGCCGACTGCTCGGCCGCGAACGGACCGTCGGCGACACCCACCCGCGCCCCGGCGACCCCGAGGCCCGCGGCCGCCTCGAGCAGCGCCCGCGCCGCGGCATCCTCACCGCCGTAGTAGCGCGCCGGACCACGCGCGCGCATCGCGAGCGTGCCCGGCCGCAGCACCTGCACACCCGGCACGATCGCCTCGATGCCGCGCACGACCGGCTCGAACGCACGGTGGTCGAGCGCCGCGTCGTACTCGAGCACCGTGAGCGCCGTCGAACGGTACTGCGCCTCGCGGAGCCGGAGTCCGCGCGTCACGCCGTCGCGCCGGGCGGCGGCCGAGCACGAGTGCACGAGCCCCGTCTCGGTGAGCGCCACCGCCAGGGCGGGGTCGATGCCGTGCTCGCGACACGCCGCGAGCACGGGCCAGTCGGGACACCACAGCACGATGGTGCGCACCGCCGCGCTCACGACGCCCTCGCCGCGAAGTCGGGCCGGTGCACGATGCCGTCGACGGCGCCGACGAGGGGGGCGGCGGATGTCGCGCCGCGAGCGGCCGCATCGGCACCGCCCTCGTCGACCGCTGCGAACCCGAGGTCGCCCGCGGGCAGCCGCAGCAGGCGCCGGCTGCCCCGGCCCACCTCGCCGCGCCCCGTGACCCGGACGACGACCTCGCGCTCGGCGAGGTGCCCGTGCCCGTGCTCGAGGCCGCTCCAGTCGCTGCGCTCGAGCTCGAGTCTCGCGTCGCTCCCCGGCCAGTCGCCGTCGACGAGCAGCAGCGCGCCCCGCTGCCGGAGCCGGGCGGCGAACCGCGCGGCCTCGGCGGGCGCGAGCCGGCCGGCCGGCCGCACCGCGACCACCGGGATCACGTCGGCGAGCGCCGCCGCGACCGTGAGCCACTGCCGCCCCGGATCGGGCACGAGCACCAGCCGCTCGAGGTCGATGCCGAACCGCGCGGCCGCCTCGACGCCGAACTCGGGGATGCCGGCGACCGCCACCCAGCGCCCGCTCTGCGACGGACCCGTGAGTGCGGCCATGAGCAGCGTGATCGAGCCCTCGACCTGGACGACCGCGCCCTCGCGCAGCGCCCCACCGGGCAGCACCGAGGCGAGCGCCGGGTGCGTGGGCACCGCCCGCGAGTCGAGCCGCGTCGCCTGCATGCCGCGGATGCGCGCCTGCAGCTCTTCGACCCGCTCGACCCGCACGCCCGCCGCCGCGGGGGCGACCCGGCCGGTGGGGAGGGGAGCGGTCATCGTCACCACTCAATATTCGAACACATGTTCGAATACGGCAAGTCGCGGGTGCCACGCGTCCATGCCCCCGACCGGGGGTCGCGCCATCCGCCCACCCGTTCGATGCGGTTCGGAATTCAGGACTGCGGCGCGTGCGGACGGCATTCCGCGGAGCGAAACGCCGCGCCCACCGAGGAGCCGCGGCCGGCTGCTCCTGAATTCAGCACATGGCGGCAGCATGCGGCACCACTGCGCGGGTTAACGCGAGAAGGCCGGATCCGAAGATCCGGCCTTCTCGACAACGCGTGCGCGAGGGGGGACTTGAACCCCCACGCCCGTTAGGGCACTAGCACCTCAAGCTAGCGCGTCTGCCATTTCCGCCACCCGCGCGTTGCCGTGACCCCTGATCGCTCAGCGGGCCGTAGAAGACATTAGCACGGTTTCCCGGGGCCATTGACCACGCCCCGACGCTACGGTGGAGCGATGGCCGAGACGACCCCGACCGACGCCCCGACGCCCGCTGCGGCGCCCGCCGAGCCGCCCGCCGCCGCCCTCGACGAGACCGCCGTCATCGCGCGCGACCTCATCCGGTTCGACACCACCAACCACGGCGAGGGCCGCTCCAACGGCGAACGCGAGGCCGCCGAGTACGTCGAGGCGCGCCTGCGCGCGATGGGTCTCGACCCGGTGCTGCACGAGTCCGCGCCCCGTCGGGCGAACGTCGTCGCGCGCATCCCCGGCACGAACCCCGACAAGCCCGCGCTGGTCCTGCACGGCCACCTCGACGTGGTCCCGGCCGACCCGCGCAACTGGAGCGTCGACCCGTTCGCCGGCGAGATCCGCGACGGCATGCTCTGGGGTCGCGGTGCGGTGGACATGAAGGACATGGACGCCATGATCCTCACCGCCGTCGGCGACATCCTGGCCGAGGGCCGACTGCCCGAGCGCGAGCTCATCGTCGCGTTCTTCGCCGACGAGGAGGCGGGCGGCCTCTACGGCGCGAGCTGGATGGTCGACGAGCACCCCGAGCTCTTCGCGGGCGCGACCGAGGCGATCAGCGAGGTCGGCGGCTACTCGATCACGGTCGGCGGGAAGCGCGCCTACCTGCTGCAGACGGGCGAGAAGTCGCTCGTGTGGGTCCGCCTGGTCGCGCACGGCACCGCCGCGCACGGGTCGCGGCTCGTGCGCGACAACGCCGTCACGAAGCTCGCCGAGGCGATCGCGCGCATCGGCCGCCGCGAGTGGCCGGTGCGGCTCACCGGCACGACGCGCGAGCTGCTCGCCGCGATCGCCGACACGCTCGGCGTCGACCCCGAGCAGGTGGCGCCAGACGAGCTCGCGCTGGCGACCGGCTCCGCCTCGGGCTTCATCACGGCGACGCTCCGCACGACGTCGAACCCCACGCTGCTCGACGCCGGCTACAAGCACAACGTGATCCCCGACCGTGCGGAGGCGCTCGTCGACATCCGCACCCTGCCGGGCGAGGAGGACGCGGTGCTCGCCGAGATCCGCGAGCTCATCGGTCCCGACATCGAGATCCAGACCGTGCACCGTGACGTCGGCCTCGAGTCGCCGACCCGCGGGCCGCTCGTCGATGCGATGACCACCGCGCTGAACGCCCACGACCCCGAGGCGCGCGTCTTCCCGTACCTGCTGAGCGGGGGCACCGACAACAAGTCGCTCTCGCGGCTCGGCATCTCGGGCTACGGGTTCGCGCCACTGCGGCTTCCCGAGGGTATCGACTTCCCGGCGATGTTCCATGGCGTGGACGAGCGCGTGCCGCTCGACGCACTAGTCTTCGGTAGGCGGGTCCTGCGCGACCTGCTCCTCGCGTACTGAGGTACGCCGTCCACCCCCAGCCCGACCACGACGGTCCGTTGCCCTTCGCCGCGCCGGAGGGCGGGAAGGCGATGCGCCGTTGCTCGAAGCCATCATCCTCGGCCTCGTCCAGGGACTGACCGAGTTCCTGCCGATCTCCTCGAGCGCGCACCTGCGCATCCTCGGCGAGTTCCTGCCCAACGCGGCCGACCCGGGTGCGGCGTTCACCGCGATCACCCAGCTCGGCACCGAGACGGCGGTCGTGGTCTTCTTCTGGCGCGACATCGTGCGCATCATCTCGCACTGGTTCCAGGCCGTCCGCGGAAAGATCCCGCACAGTGACCCCGACGCGCGCATGGGCTGGCTGATCATCATCGGCTCGATCCCCATCGTGGTGCTGGGCCTGCTCTTCCAGGACCAGATCGAGACCACCTTCCGCTCGCTCTACATCGTGGCGACGATGCTCATCGTCTTCGGCATCGTGCTCGGCCTCGCCGACTGGGCGGGCGCCAAGCGCCGCAAGCTCGACGATCTGACCTACCCGCACGGCCTGTACTTCGGCCTCGCCCAGTCGCTCGCGCTCATCCCGGGTGTCTCGCGCTCCGGCGGCACCATCACGATGGGCCTCCTGCTCGGCTACGAGCGCGCGGCGGCGGCGCGGTACGCGTTCCTGCTCGCGATCCCGGCCGTGTTCGGCTCGGGGTTCTACCAGCTGTTCAAGAGCATGGGCGAGCCCGCGGTCTACGGGCCGCTCGAGACGGCGGTCGCGACCGCCGTCGCCTTCGCCGTCGCCATCCTGATCATCGCCGTCTTCATGAAGTGGATCTCGCGGCACAGCTTCCTGCCGTTCGTGATCTACCGCATCGTGCTCGGCGTCACGCTCTTCATCCTGCTCGGCGCGGGCGTCCTCGAGCCGTACTGATCCCGTTCGGTGGGCCGCAGGGCGGCCTGCGGCCTCAGGGTGAGCGGATGGCTCAGCCGACGTCGCGCGGACGCCACGGCCCGCCGCCGGGCTGATCGCCCCGCCGGCGCAGGTACCGCTCGAACTCCTGCGCGATGGCCTCGCCCGACGCCTGGGGCGCGTCGACCGCGTCGCGCGCCTGCTCGAGCTGCTGGATGTAGCCCGCCATCTCCTCGTCGTCGGCCGCGAGCGCGTCGACGCTGGCCTCCCACGCCTGCGCCTCGTCTTCCAGCGAACCGCGGGGGATGCTGAGGCCCGTGAGCTCCTCGACCTTGCCGAGGAGCGCGAGCACGGCCTTCGGCGACGGCGCGTTGTGCACGTAGTGCGGCACCGAGGCCCAGAGCGACACGGTCGGGATCCCGACGCGCTCGGCCTGGTCGGCGATGACGCTGAGGATGCCGACCGGCCCCTCGTAGGTCGACCGCTCGACCCCGAGCGCCGCGCGCACCTCGGGGTTCTCGCTGGAGGCGAAGACCGCGAGCGGCCGGGTGTGGGGCGCGTCGGCGAGCATGGCTCCGAGCAGGACGATGCCCTCGATGTCGGCCGAGAGCGCGGCGTCGATGAGCTCGGCCGCGAACCCCTTCCAGGTGCGTGCGGGCTCGGCGCCGAGCAGCACGTGCAGGGTGTCGGCGCCGGGGCCCGTGACGATCTCGTCGTCGTCGGCGGGCGGTTCGCCGCTCGGGCCGAGTATGGCGGCACCCGGCCAGGTGAGTCGTCGGATGCCGTCGTCGTCGGCCTGGATGGTGGGGCGCGTGAACTGGTAGTCGAAGTACAGCTCGGGGTCGACCGCCGCGATCTCGACCAGTCCCAGTCGCTCGGCCAGCAGCCTGGCTGCACCGGTCGCCGACTCGCCCGCGTCGTTCCAGCCTTCGAACGCCACGATGAGGAGTCGCCCGCCCTCGAACCCGGTCGGATGCTGCACTCGGTTCGCCCCGCTTCCCGAACCCGGGACCTCCGGGCTCACCTCCACAATAGGGCGTGCCGATAGAATCGCCCGTTGTGACCAAGCGCCTCCCCGCCGCAGTCCTCTGGGACATGGACGGCACCCTCGTCGACACCGAGCCGTACTGGATGCGGGCCGAGATCGAGCTCATCCGCGAGTTCGGCGGCACGTGGACCGAACAGGACGCGCTGCAGGTCGTCGGCGCCGGGCTGTGGGATGCGGCCGCGGTGTTCCAGCGTGCCGGCGTCGACCTGCCCGCCGACGAGATCGTGCAGCGACTCACCGAGCGCGTGCGCGAGCAGCTCGCGCAGCACGGCGTGCCGTGGCAGCCCGGCGCGAAGGCGCTGTTGAAGTCGGTCCGCGATGCCGGGATCCCGACCGCGCTCGTGACGATGTCGATCCGCTCGATGGCCCAGGACATCGTCGGCGCCATCCCGTTCGCCGCGTTCGACGAGCTCGTCACGGGCGACGAGGTGGCCGCCCCGAAGCCGCACCCCGAGCCGTACCTCGCCGCGGCGGGCCGCCTCGGCGTCGACATCGCCGACTGCGTCGCGATCGAGGACTCGCCGACCGGGCTGGCCGCCGCGATGTCCGCGGGCGCCGTCTCGATCGGCGTGCCGCACATGCTCCCGCTCGACGACGCGCCGTCGCACGTGGTGTGGCCGACGCTCGACGGGCGTTCGCTCGAGGATCTCGTCGAGGTCGCGGCATCCGTCTGGGAACGCGCATGAGCCGCGGCGAGGCGAGCGGGCCGTTCCGCATCGGCGACCGCGTGCAGCTCACGGGCCCCAAGGGCCGCCTGCACACGATCACGCTCGAGCCGGGCAAGGTCTTCCACTCGCACAAGGGCTTCATCGCGCACGACGACCTGATCGGCCTGCCCGACGGCTCGGTCGTCGCGAACGCGGTCGGCGTCGAGTACCTCGCGCTGCGGCCGCTGCTCAGCGACTTCGTCATGTCGATGCCGCGGGGTGCGGCGATCGTCTACCCGAAGGATGCGGCGCAGATCCTCGCGCAGGCCGACGTGTTCCCCGGCGCGACCGTCGTCGAGGCCGGCGTCGGCTCGGGGGCGTTGTCGCTCTGGCTGCTCCGCGCGATCGGCCCGCAGGGTCGCCTGCTGTCGTTCGAGCGTCGCGAGGAGTTCGCGGACGTCGCACGCGGCAACGTCGCCACCTTCCACGGCGAGGACCCCGCGAACTGGTCGATCACGCTCGGCGACCTGGCCGAGGCGCTGCCGCAGCAGGCCGAGGCGGCCTCCGTCGACCGCGTCGTGCTCGACATGCTCGCGCCGTGGGAGTGCATCGACGCCGTCTCGACCGCCCTGAAGCCCGGCGGCGTGCTGCTCTGCTACGTCGCGACCGTCACGCAGCTCTCGCGGGTCGCCGAGGCGATCCGCGCGACGGGCGAGTACACCGAGCCGCAGGCGAACGAGACGATGGTCCGCGGATGGCACGTGCAGGGCCTCGCCGTCCGGCCCGACCACCGCATGATCGCGCACACCGGGTTCCTCCTGACCGCACGTCGGCTCGCGCCCGACACGGTCCTGCCCGAGTTGAAGCGCCGCCCGTCGAAGACGGAGTTCAGCGACGAGGACGTCGAGGCCTGGACGCCCGGCGCCCTCGGCGAGCGCAACGTCAGCGACAAGGTGCTGCGCAAGCGCGCGAGGGCGGCGGATGCCGCGGCGCGCCGTTCGCGCGGCGACGACGACGCCGAACCGACCATCCCGCCCGCCGACGCCGACTAGGCTGTCTGCCGCCCGTGCTCCACTCGACGAAACGAGGATCCGTGCGCCTCCCGCTCGCACTCATGGCCACCGCGACCGCCCTCGCGGTCACCCTGACCGGCTGCACCGCCCCGGCACCCGAGCCCGAGGCGACCGCCGGCGCGTCGTCCGACCTGATCGAGGTGACCGGCGAGTTCGGCGAGGCGCCGCGAGTGGACTTCCCGACGCCGCTCACGCCCGAGTCCACGCAGTGCACCGAGGTGGTCGAGGGCGACGGCGAGCGTCTCGTCGCGGGCCAGCAGGCGCTCGTGGGCCTCGCGGTGTACAACGGGGCCACGGGCGAGGAGATCCAGGCGCCGCAGGGCTTCGGCGACGAGGAGGCGCTGCCCGTCCTGCTCGGCGAGAGCACGCTTCCGGGCCTGCGCAAGGGCCTCTCGTGCGCGAGCGAGGGCTCGCGCGTGGTCGTCGTCGTGCCGCCGGCGGATGCGTTCGGCGAGGAGGGCAACGCCTCGTTCGGCATCGGCGCCGAAGACAGCCTCGTCGTGGTCTTCGACGTGAAGGAGGCCTTCCTCCCGCGTGCGAACGGCGCCCCGCAGCTGACCCGCGACGGCTTCCCCGCGGTCGTGACCGCACCCGACGGCCGGCCCGGCATCACCGTGCCCGACGAGGAGCCGTTCACGACCACCGAGGTCGAGGTCCTCAAGCGCGGCCACGGCGAGGAGGTCGAGTCGGGCGACCGCGTCGTGGTGCACTACACGGGCGTCCTCTGGGACGACAACAGCGTCTTCGACTCCAGCTGGGAGCAGGGCGGTCCCGCCTCGTTCGTCGTGAGCGACGGCGCCGACTCGGAGGTCATCCCCGGCTTCGCGGAGGCCGTCATCGGCCAGCCCGTGGGCTCGCAGGTCGGCGTGGTCGTCGCGCCCGAGGACGGCTACGGCGAGGCCGGCAGCGGCAGCATCCCGGCCGGCGCCACGCTGTTCTTCGTGATCGACATCCTCGGCGTGGTGTGACGGCTCGCGGCCGCCGTGCCGCCGCGGGCGCTTCAGTATGATCGCTGACGTGGCGTCATCCAAGCGCTCGGGGGAGCCGAGGATCCCGGTCGAGGACCGGCTGTTCAGCCTCGTCCTCGCGCTGCTCGCGACCGAGACCGGACTGCTGAAGTCCGAGATCCTCTCGACGGTCCGAGGGTACGCCGAGCGCTACGATCCGCGCGGCGGGAACGCGAACCTCGAACGGCAGTTCGAGCGCGACAAGGACGACATCCGCGACCTCGGCATCCCGCTCGAGACGGTCGAGTCGCCCGACCGGCCCGGCGACAACCAGGCGCTGCGCTACCGCATCCCGAAGGGCCAGTACGACCTGCCCGTCGACGTGCGCTTCACGCCCGACGAGCTGGCCCTGCTCGGCCTGGCCGCCGAGGTGTGGCGCGAGGCGTCGCTGTCGTCCGATTCGCAGCGGGCGCTCACCAAGCTGCGATCGCTCGGCATCGAGCCGCGCGAGCCCGTGATCGGGTACGCGCCGCGACTGCGGGTGCGGGATGCCGCGTTCGAGCCGATCCGGCAGGCGCTCGACAAGCGCCAGCGCGTGCGCTTCCGCTACCTCAAGCCCGGCGAGCGCGACCCGCGGCTGCGGACGGTCGAACCGTACGCGGTCGTGCTGCACGAGGGGCGCTGGCACCTGCACGGCCGCGACGTCGACGCCGCGGCCGGGCGGACCTTCCTGCTCTCCCGGATCGTGGGCGACGTGCAGACGATGCCGGGCGCACCGTTCGACCCGCCGCCCGCCGACATCCAGGATCGCGTGCTCGCCGACCTGCAGGAGCTCCGGCTGGCCAACGCCGCCGATCTCGCGGTCCGGGCGGGCTCCGATGCCGAGGTGCGGCTGGGCAAGCGCGCGGTCGAGGCCGACGAGGATGCCGGCGTCATCCGCCTGCACTACACCGACGCGGCGATCTTCGCCGACGAGCTCGCCTCGTACGGTCCCGAGGTCCGCGTGCTCGCACCGGCGTCGCTGCGCGACGCGGTGTGCGAGCGGCTCGAGGCGGTCGTGTCGGCCCACCGCGGAGGAGGAGCGGCATGAGCGGACCGTCCGCGCGGCGGCCCGCCGGCCTGCGCGCGCCAGACAAGCTGGTCTTCCTGCTCTCGCTCGTTCCCTACCTGCTCGAGCAGCGCGTCGTCGACGTCCGCGATGCCGCCGCGCACTTCGGCGTCGGCGAGCAGGAGATCCGGGACGCGGTCATGCTCATCGCGACGTCGGGCCTGCCCGGCGCAACCGGCACGTACCAGCCCAACGACCTCTTCGACATCGACTGGGACTCCTTCGAGGACGACGACGTCATCGTCATCGTGCACCATGTCGCGATCGACGACGCACCCCGGCTCTCCGCGCGCGAGGCCGCCGCGCTCATCGCGGGACTGCAGTACCTCTCCGCGCTGCCCGAGAACGCCGGGAGCGCGTCGCTCGCGGCGCTGACCCGGAAGCTGCGCGCCGGCGCGTCGGCCGCGCCCAGCCGGCTCGCGGTGGCCGAGGAGTCGGCCGACGAGTCCCTCGCGACGGTGCGCCGCGCCGTGGCATCCGGCCACCGCCTCGAGTTCGACTACCTGAACGCGCGCGGCGAGCGCCGCCGCCGGCGCGTCGACCCGCTGCGGATCGCCTCGCTCGGCGCGGACTGGTACCTGCAGGCGTACGACCACCTGCGCGAGGACGTCCGCAACTTCCGAGTCGACCGCATGAGCGACCTCGAGGTCACCGAGGAGCCGATCGGCGACCACACGGGCCGCGCCATCCCCGAGACGCTCTTCCAGGCCTCGCCCGACGACCTCGAGGTCGTCGTCGACGTCGCGCCGGCCACGCTGCCGCTGCTCGCCGACTACCTCGCCGACGCGACCACCACCGAGGTCGACGATCGCCTCCGCGTGACGCTCCGGCTCGCGCACGTGCACGGCCTCAAGCGACTCGTCGCAGGGCTGCCGGGACTCGTCACCGTCGTCGCGCCCGCAGAGGCGCGCGCGGCCGTCGCCGAGTGGGCGGAGGCGGGTCTCGCGGGGTACGGGGAGGCTCCGCCGGCCCCCGGTGACGGCGTGATCGAAGCGTGAGAACCGCACCCTCCGCGAGCAGGTAGACTGGCCGCACCATCCCGCCAGAATGGACGAGCACCTATGTTTGGAAACGCCTTCACCGGTTGGCACGCGCTGATCATCCTCCTGGTGATCCTGCTGCTGTTCGGTGCGCCGAAGCTTCCCGCGCTCGCGCGGAGCCTGGGCCAGTCGATGAAGATCCTGAAGACCGAGGTCCGTTCCGACGGCGACGCCGAGACGGCCGACGGCACGGCGGCCAACGCCGAAGCGGCTCCGGCTCCGTCCGCGACGGCGACCCCGGCGTCGACGACTCCCGGCCAGGTCGAGCAGCCGAAGCGCGCGGACTCCGGCCCGAGCGCCTGAGTCGCATGACCGCGGTGAAGGATCGCGGGGAGAAGAACCGCGAGAAGCGGATGTCGCTCGGCGCGCATCTCGTCGAGCTGCGCAAGCGCCTGTTCCGGTCCGCGATCGCCATCGTCGTGGGCATGGCCCTCGGCTGGTGGCTCACTGACGCCTTCGTGTGGCAGGCGATCCAGGAGCCGGTCAACCTCGTGGTCGAGGCGCAGCAGGGCACCGACGCGGCGTCGACCGGCATCATCTTCCCGACGATCTCGAGTGCGTTCGACCTGCGACTGCAGATCGCGTTCACGCTGGGCATCGTGATCTCGGCGCCGGTGTGGCTCTACCAGGTGTTCGCGTTCCTCGTGCCCGGGCTGAACACGCGCGAGCGCAAGTACACGTTCGCGTTCTTCGCGACCGCCATCCCGCTCTTCTTCGCCGGGTGCGCGGCCGGATGGTTCGTGCTGCCGAACATCGTCAAGCTCATGACGAGCTTCGTGCCCGAGGGCGCCGAGACGCTGCTGACGGCCAAGGAGTACATCGACTTCGTGCTCAAGCTCGTCGTGGCGATCGGCATCGCGTTCGTCGTCCCGGTGTTCATCGTCCTGCTGAACTTCGCCGGCGTCATCAGCGCGTCCTCGATCATCAAGTCGTGGCGCATCGCGATCCTCGTGATCGTGCTGTTCACGGCCTTCGCGACGCCGTCGGCCGACGTGGTCTCGATGTTCATGCTGGCGATCCCGATGATCGGCCTGTACTTCGCCGCATACGGCATCGCGTACCTGCACGACCGGCGCGTGGCCAAGCGCAATGAACTGGAGTTCGGCGCGGCTGTCTAGGCTGGAGGGGTGATGAGCCTCTCACCGGCGGAGCGCTACGCGCTCTCACGGCAGCAGCGCAGACAGCCCAGGCTGCAGGAGTTCGCCGCCGGTCTCTCCTTCGACCTCGATCCGTTCCAGCGCGCCGCCTGTGCCGCGCTCGATGAGGGCCGGAGCGTGCTCGTGGCCGCGCCAACCGGCGCGGGCAAGACGGTGGTGGCCGAGTTCGCCGTGCACCTCGCGATGCACTCCGGCGACGAGAAGGTCTTCTACACGACGCCGATCAAGGCGCTGTCGAACCAGAAGTACCAGGAGTTCGTCGAGACCTGGGGTGCGCGCAACGTCGGCCTGCTCACCGGCGACACGAACATCAACTCCGGCGCGCGCATCGTGGTGATGACCACCGAGGTGCTGCGCAACATGCTCTACGCCGACTCGCCGCTCCTCGACCGCCTCTCGTACGTCGTGATGGACGAGGTGCACTACCTCGCCGACCGGTTTCGCGGCGCCGTGTGGGAGGAGGTGATCATCCACCTCCCCGAGGCGGTGCGACTGGTCTCCCTCAGCGCGACCGTGTCGAACGCCGAGGAGTTCGGCGACTGGCTCCAGGCGGTGCGCGGCGACACCGACGTGATCGTCTCGGAGCAGCGGCCGGTGCCCCTCGAGCAGCACGCGCTCGTGGGCACGAAGCTCGTCGACCTGTTCGACTCGTCGGGACAGGCGGCGACCCACCGCGTGAACCCCGAGCTGCAACGGCTCGCGCGCGCGGGGGGCCGCTCGATCCAGGGCCGCTCGCAGCGCGGGCGCCGCGGCAGCGACCGTGGCCGGTTCCACGGGCCCGGGCCGGGCGGCGGCCGCGCCGAGCGTTCCGACGTCGTCGAGCTGCTCCGCGGCAAGCACCTGCTGCCCGCGATCGTGTTCATCTTCTCGCGGGCGGGGTGCGACCAGGCGGTCCGCCAGGTGCTGCGCAGCGGCATCCGACTGACCGACGCCGAGGAGCGCGACGAGATCCGCGCGATCGTCGAGGAACGCGCGCGGATGCTTCGCGACGACGACCTCGCGGTGCTCGGGTACTGGGAGTGGCTCGAGGGCCTGCAGCGCGGCGTCGCGGCGCACCATGCGGGCATGCTGCCGGCGTTCAAGGAAACGGTGGAGGACCTCTTCCAGCGCAAGCTCCTGAAGGTCGTCTTCGCGACCGAGACGCTCGCGCTGGGCGTGAACATGCCCGCTCGCTCGGTCGTGCTCGAGAAGCTCGAGAAGTTCAACGGCGAGGCCCGCGTGCCGATCACGCCGGGGGAGTACACGCAGCTGACCGGCCGCGCGGGCCGGCGCGGCATCGACGTCGAGGGCCACTCGGTCATCCAGTGGGTCGATGGACTCGACCCCGAGGCGGTCGCCTCGCTCGCCTCGCGGCGGAGCTACCCGCTGAACTCGAGCTTCACCCCGACCTACAACATGGCCGTCAACCTCGTCGACCAGTTCGGCCGTGAGCGCACGCGCCAGGTCCTCGAGCTCTCGTTCGCGCAGTTCCAGGCCGATCGCGCGGTCGTCGACCTCGCGCGCACCCTGCGCAAGCAGGAGGAGTCGATGGCCGGGTACGAGCAGGCGATGCGCTGCCACCTCGGCGACTTCGGCGAGTACGCGGCGATGCGCCGCCGCATCGGCGAGCTCGAACGCCAGCAGGCCAAGGGCAACCCCACGCACGCCCAGCGGGAGCGGATGCAGCGCGAGCTCGCCGCCGAGCGCAAGCGCCTGCGCTCCCATCCGTGCCACGGCTGCGCCGAACGCGAGCAGCACGCGCGCTGGGCCGAGCGCTGGTGGCGGCTGAAGAAGGACCACGACGACCTCTCCCGGCAGATCCGAACGCGAACCGGCCAGGTCGCCAAGCGGTTCGACCGCGTCGCGGAGGTGCTCGAGGAGCTCGGCTACCTCGAGTCCGACGGGCAGGGCGGGCTCGCCTCGACGGCGGCGGGCCGCACGCTCAAGCGCATCTACGGCGAGCGCGACCTGCTCGTCGCCGAGTCGCTCCGCCGCGGGTACTGGGACCGCCTCGACGTGCCGGCGCTCGCGGCGATGGCCGCGTCCCTCGTGTACGAGCCGCGCCGCGACGAGCGCGGCATCCAGTTCCGTTTCCCGCGGGGCCCGTTCCGCGAGGCGTTCGAGCGGACGACCGACGCGTGGAGCGAGCTCGACGACGTCGAGCGCGACCGCCGCCTGCCGGGCAGCGAACAGCCTTCGCCGGCGCTCGCCTCGGCGATGCACGCCTGGGCGCGCGGCGTCGGGCTCGGCGTGATCCTCGCCGACACCGAGCTCGCGGCGGGCGACTTCGTGCGGCTCACCAAGCAGGTGATCGACCTGCTCGACCAGGTGTCGATCGTGGCCGACGCCGAGCTCGGCGCCACCGCCCGGGCGGCGATCGACGCGGTGCGCCGCGGCGTCGTCGCGTACGGGGCGGCGGCGTGAGCGCCGCACCCCCTCGGTCCGAGTCCGCGACGGTCGAACCGGCCGTCGATCCGACCCGGCCGCTGATGCCGTTGTGGGCCGCGCTGCTGGTCTCCGCGCTCGGCGGATTCGTCTACGACCTCGGCTTCCCGGGTGCGAGCGTCTGGCCGCTCGCGTTCGCCGGCATCGCGATGGCGCTCGTGAGCCTCATCGGGCGTTCGTCGTGGGCGGCGTTCCACGTCGGGCTCGCGTTCGGCCTCGCCTTCTACCTGACGCACGTGTCGTGGACCTCGCTCTACCTCGGCCCGGTGCCGTGGCTGGCGCTCTCGATCCTCGAGTCCCTCTTCGTGGCGGGCGGTGCGGTGCTCATCGCGCTGGCGTACCGGTGGATGCCGCAGGCGACCCGCTCGCGGTGGGCGCGTCTCGTGCTCCTCCCGCTGCTGGTCGCCGGCCTCTGGGTGCTGCGTGAGACCGCCAGCGGCACCCTGCCGTACGGCGGATTCCCGTGGGGTCGGGCGGCCCTCAGCCAGTCCGAGAGTCCGTTCGCCGAGGTGGTCTCGTGGGCGGGGTCCTCGGGGCTGGGGTTCGTCATGGTCGCGATCGTCGCCGGCCTCATCGAATGGGTGCGGGCACGCGGATGGCGCGACCTGCGCACCGGGATCCCGGTCGCCGCACTGCTCGTCGTCGCGATCGTGGTTCCGGCGTGGCAGACCGTGCCCAGCGGCGAGCTCCGGGTGGCGAGCGTGCAGGGCAACGGCCCGTCGGGTTACTTCGACGAGCGCGCGCCGGGCGACGTGCTCGAGGCGCAACTCGCCGCGACCGAGCCGATCCTCGACGAGCCGGGGATCGACGTGCTGCTCTGGCCCGAGGGCGGCTCCGACGTCGATCCGACGCGCAGCGCCGAGGCGGCGCGCATCTTCGACGACCTGAGCGATGAGCTCGACGCTCCCGTGGTGCTGAACACCGTGACGGTCGACGACGAGGAGCGCTTCTTCAACACGTCGCTGCTGTGGGAGGACGGCGAGGGCGCGGTCGACCGGTTCTCGAAGCGGAACCCGGTGCCGTTCGGCGAGTACATCCCAGACCGCTGGTTCTACGACGCGCTCGCCCCCGACCTCACGGGGCTGATCCAGCGCGGCTATTCGCCGGGCACCGAGCCGCCCGTGTTCGACCTCGACGGCACGATCGCCGGCCTGGCGATCTGCTTCGACGTCATCTACGACGGGCTCATCTGGGAGGGCGCGCGGGATGGCGCCGAGCTCTACCTGTTCCAGACGAACAACGCCGACTTCCGCGGCACCGACGAGAACCAGCAGCAGCTCGCGATCGCGCGCCTGCGTGCCATCGAGACCGGCCGCTCCGTGGTGAACATCTCGACGGTCGGCACCAGCCAGGTGATCGACCCGTCGGGCCGGACCATCGACTCGCTGCCCGCCTACGAGGCCGGCGCCATGGTCACCGACGTCGAGCTTCGTGAGGGGTTCACCCCGTCGGTCGTGCTCGGCGGGTTCGTGCCGACCCTCATCGTGATGGGATCCATCGCGGGACTGGTCGTCGCCGGCGTCCGCGCGGGTAAGCGGAACGCCCCGCGCCGGAAGCGATCCGGGCGGGGCGTCGGCGTGGAATCGGCGACCTAGGCGCCGATCTTCTGCTGCCCGCGACGGGCGCGCAGGTAGTTGAGGCGCTCCTGCAGGATCTCCTCGAGCTCGGCGCGCGTGCGGCGCTCGAGCAGCATGTCCCAGTGGGTGCGGGCGACCTTCTCGCCCGAGCGGTCGATCTCGACCGGCTTGGAGTCGACGAGGAGCACCGCGGAGTTGCCGCAGTGACGGCACTCCCAGGTCTCGGGGATCTCTGCTTCCGTCGAGAAGACCATCGTGGTCTCGCGACCGCACGTCTCGCACTGGTACGTGTACTCGGCACGGTCGGCGAAGACGACGCCGTCCTCGCTCTGCAGGCTCTGCGCGCCGATTCGCATGCCCCGAAGGCTCCGGTCCGCCATGGCGTACTCCTCTCGATCGTCATCAGGTATAAACGATCAAGCTGGGCGTCTTCTTTCCACGGGCTGATGTTTTGCCGGGGAACTCTCAGCTTTCCGAGGCGACGCGAAGCGCCAGGTCGACGCGGTCGGTGACGAGTCCGTCGACGCCGAGCGCGAGCAGGCGCCGCATGTCGGCCTCGTCGTTGACGGTCCAGACGTGCACCTCGACGCCGGCCGCGTGCGCGGCGCCGATGAACGTGGGGGAGAGCAGCGCCATCCGGCCGACCCGCTCGGGGATCTGCAGCGCTCCCAGCCCGGCGGTCGTCCGGCGCATGAGCGTCGCGCTTCGGGTGACGGATGCCGCGCGCGCCCGCAGCACGGACGTGCGACCGGCCGACGTGGCCGCGTCGGGCACCGCGGCGACGAGCCGCCGTCGACGTGCATCGGAGAACGAGGTGAGCAGGACGCGGCCGTCCGCCTTCGCACGACGGATCGCCTCGATCGTGGCCGGCACCGCGGCATCCGCCTTCACGTCGATGTTCAGGCGCGCCTCGGGGAACGCGTGCAGGAGCTCGTCGAGCGTGCCGTAGCCGTGGCCGCCGCCGAGGTCGACCCGGCGGAGTTCCGACAGGGGAAGGCTCGCGACCGCATCGCGGCGGGCCGCGAGGCGCGCCAGGGTCGGGTCGTGCGCCAGCACCGCGGCGCCGTCGGCGCTCACGTGCACGTCGGTCTCGAGGTACGTCGCCCCCGCGCGCACCGCGTGCTCGAACGCCGCGAGCGTGTTCTCGGGCGCGTCGAGCGCGAGACCGCGATGCGCGAGCAGTCGCGGCCGCGGCGGATCGAACCAGTGCGAGGGCACCGTGCGGGTCAGGCGAGCCCGCCGGGAGTCGACCGTCCGGCGCCGCTGCCGGCCGTGCCGTCGCCCTTCGGCGTGAAGGCCGAGCTCACGCCCTTCAGCGCCTCGGTGAGCTCGCTCGGGATGATCCACAGCTTGTTCGACGCACCCTCGGCGAGCTGCGGCAGCATCTGCAGGTACTGGTAGCCGAGCAGCTTCGGGTCGGGGTCGCCCTTGTGGATGGCGTCGAAGACCGTGAGGATCGCCTCGGCCTCACCCTGGGCGCGGAGCACCGCGGCCTTCGCATCGCCCTCGGCCTTGAGGATCGCAGCCTGCCGAGCACCCTCTGCCTCGAGGATCGCCGACTGCTTCGTTCCCTCGGCGGTGAGGATCGCGGCCCGGCGGTCGCGCTCGGCGCGCATCTGCTTCTCCATCGAGTCCTGGATGGAGAGGGGCGGGTCGATCGCCTTGAGCTCGACCCGCGACACGCGGATGCCCCACTTGCCCGTCGCCTCGTCGAGCACGATGCGCAGCTGCCCGTTGATGTTGTCGCGGCTGGTCAGCGCCTCCTCCAGGTTCAGTCCGCCGACCACGTTGCGGAGCGTGGTGGTCGTGAGCTGCTCGACGGCACCGAGGTAGTTGTTGATCTCGTACGTCGCGGCCCGCGCGTCGGTGACCTGGAAGTAGACGACCGTGTCGATCGAGACGACGAGGTTGTCTTCCGTGATCACCGGCTGGGGCGGGAACGAGACGACCTGCTCGCGCATGTCGACGAGCGGGAGCAGCCGGTCGATGAACGGGATGAGGATGTTCAGGCCCGGGGTCAGCGTCTTGTGGTACCGGCCAAGCCGTTCGACGACGCCGGCGTAGGCCTGCGGGATGATGCGGATGGAGCGCGCGATCACCACGATGGCGAAGATCGCGATCGCGAGGACCACGATCACGGTGATGATTGGTCCGAGGTCGTTCACGCCTCTGTGCTCCTCTCCACCGGGACGACGACCGCCGTCGCCCCGTCAATGCCGGTCACGAGCACGTGCTCGCCCACGGCGACATCCGCCTGGTCGGTGATGGGCGAGAGCCGCGCCGTCCACACGTCGCCGTTCTGCAGCTTCACCTGGCCACCCGTCGTCGTCACCGTGCGGACGACCGAGCCGTCGGCGCCGATCAGGGCGTCGATGTTGCTGCGGGCCGGGTCGGCCCCGCGCCGCAGCATCCGGAGCAGCGACGGACGCAACGTCAGGATCAGCGCGATCGAGACGATCGCCGCGACGATGAACTGCGCCCACCACGGGATGCCCGTGAGGCCCGACAGCAGTCCGGCCACGCTGCCGAGTGCGAGCATCAGGAAGGTCATCTCGAGGGTGAACACCTCGATCGTCGCGAACACGAGGATCAGCACCAGCCAGGCGATCCAGGCGTACTGCGTCAGCACATCCACTTCGTCTCCTTCAGGACCCGTCATGAACCTAGCAGCGCGAGGGCCGCGGTTGGGGGAGTTGGTAGTCTCGGTGCGGCGCGTCCGCGTGCGCGCCGACATCCGCAGCATTGAGGAGCCCACCGTGACCAACCCCCTCGCCCCCGGATCGCTCGACGGTCGCGTCGCCCTCGTCACGGGCTCGTCCCGCGGCATCGGCGCCGACACCGCCCGCTACCTCGCCGAGGCCGGCGCCGCCGTGGTGATCAACTACCGCAGCAAGGCGCCGCGCGCCGAGAAGATCGTCGGCGAGGTCACGGCGGCCGGCGGCCGCGCGCTCGCGGTCGGCGCCGACCTCACCGACGCCGCCTCGGTCCAGGCCATGTTCGAGCGGGCCGTCGCTGAGTTCGGGCCGATCGACCTGCTCGTGCTCAACGCCTCGGGCGGCATGGAGTCCGGCATGGGCGAGGACTACGCCATGCGCCTCAACCGCGACGCGCAGGTCAACGTCGTCGACAACGCCCTGCCGCACCTCGCGGAGGGGGCTCGCATCGTGTTCGTCACGAGCCACCAGGCGCACTTCATCCGCACCACGCCGACCATGCCCGAGTACGAGCCCGTCGCGCTCTCCAAGCGCGCCGGCGAGGACGCCCTCCGGGCCAAGCTGCCCGAGTTCGAGGCCGCGGGCGTCGAGTTCGTCGTCGTGTCGGGCGACATGATCGAGGGCACGATCACCGCGACGCTCCTCGAGCGCGCGAACCCCGGCGCGATCGCCGCTCGCAAGGAGGACGCGGGCAAACTCTACAACGTCGCCGAGTTCGCCGCCGAGGTCGCCTCGGCCGCGGTCGAGCCGATCCCCGCTGACCACACGCGCTATGTGGGCGACGTCTCGGGGTTCGCGCCCGAGCAGTAGGCCGCGCATGCGGACGGGGGCCGGTCGCGTTCCGACCGGCCCCCGTCGTGTCACCCCGTGCGCGGGGTCGGCGTCAGCTCGAGAGCTGCATCCCTCGGCCGAACGTGAAGGCACGCACGATCTGCACGATGCCGAGCACGATGAGCGAGACGCCGATGACCCAGAACAGGATCGCGGCGCCCCAGAACGGCGAGAAGAGCAGCACGATGCCCGCGATGATGCTGAGCAGGCCGAAGAAGATGCTCCATCCCCTCGACGGCGAGTTCCCGGACTGCGCGAGCGCGACCGCGCCCTCGACGATCCACAGGATGCCGATGATCACGCCGAGGAAGATGCCGATCACGACGGCGCTCTGGGTGGGGTTGGCGAGCATCAGGATGCCGCCGATGACGAACAGGACGCCGAGGATGATGTCGAGCGCCCTCGCACCGCCCGAGAGGCCCTTCGAGAAGATGCCCAGGCCCACGTACGCGAGACCGGCGATCAGGAAGTAGATGCCGAGCATCACCGTCAGCACGATCGCCGAGTTCTTCGGCCAGAAGGTGATGAAGATGCCGGCGATCAGGGCGAGCACGCCCGTCACGCCGAGCGCGACGCGGATGGTGTTGACCGCCGACTTGGTCAGCTCGGCGGAATCGAACGAGAACGCGGCGAAGGTGCTGTTGGACTGCGGGGACGACATACCGACTCCTTCCGGCACGCCCCGACTGGCGCGCCCGGGATCAGGTTATTGGCGGCGACGGCTCCGATGGGGGAGCCTTTCGTCCTGAGGTCGGCGTGTCGTGCCATCCGCCCGCCTGTGGAGAGCCGCCGGACCGTCGCGGCGATGCGACAGACTGGGAAATCGATCAGGATGGGGGAGCGGCGTGAGTGGACTCACCGGCAGGATGCGCGAGGTCGCCCGGCAGCGCTTCGGCTGGGCCGAGCTCAAGCCCGGCCAGGCCGAGGCCATCGGGGCCGTGGTCGAGGGCAGCGACGTGCTCGTCGTGATGCCCACGGGCTACGGCAAGTCGGCGGTTTACCAGATCGCCGCGCACCTGCTCGAGGGGCCCACGGTCGTCGTCTCGCCGCTGATCGCGCTGCAGGCCGACCAGGTGCGGCACCTCGAGCGCGCGTCCGGCGACGGGACCGCGGTGGCCGTCAACTCGGCGCACAGCGACGGCGCGAACCAGCGCTCGTGGGAAGCCGTTGCCTCCGGCGAGGCGGAGTTCGTCTTCCTCGCCCCGGAGCAGCTCGCCAAGCCCGAGGTCATCGAGGAGCTCGCGGGCCTCGGCGTGTCGTTGTTCGCGGTCGACGAGGCGCACTGCGTCTCGTCCTGGGGGCACGACTTCCGCCCCGACTACCTGCGGCTCGGGGCGGCGATCGAGGCCGTCGGCCGTCCCCGCGTCGTCGCCCTCACCGCGACCGGGTCGGCGCCGGTGCGCGAGGAGATCATCGAGCGCCTCGGGCTGCGCGAACCGCGCGTGCTGGTGGGCGGGTTCGACCGGCCCAACATCCACCTCGCCGTCGTGCGCCACGAAGACGAGGCGACGAAGGAGCGCGCGGTCATCGAGACCGCGCTGGCCGCCCAGAAGCCCGGTCTCGTCTACGTCGCCACCCGCACGGACACCGAGCGATTCGCCGAGCGGTTCGCCGGCGAGGGGCTGCGCGCCGCCGCCTACCACGGCGGCATGCCCGCACGGGCCCGCCGCGAGGTGCACGAGGCGTTCCTCCGCGACGAGCTCGACGTCGTCGTCGCGACGAGCGCGTTCGGCATGGGGGTCGACAAGCCGAACGTGCGCTTCGTCGTGCACGGCGACATCACCGAGTCGCTCGATTCGTACTACCAGGAGGTCGGGCGGAGCGGCCGCGACGGGCAGCCGTCGGCGGCGACGCTGCACTACCGGGTCGAGGACCTGGGGTTGCGCACGTTCTTCGCCTCCGGCCGGCCCCGCGAGGATCGGGTCCGCACGGTCGCCGCGGCGCTCTCGGCGACCGGTGCGCCGCAGACGGGCCGCGCGCTCGGCTCCGAACTCGACCTGCCGCCACGCGCAGTCACCTCGATCCTCAACATCCTGGTCGAGGCGGATGCCGCGACCGCCGTCGAGGGTGGCGTCGTGGCGCACGGCACGCTCGATCCCGAGACCGTGCTGACGCTCGTCGACGAGGTGGTCGAGCGCCGGAAGCGGATCGACGAGTCCCGGCTCGCGATGATCCGGGCGTACGCTGAGACGTCCCGGTGCCGGCGCGCCACGCTCCTGGAGTACTTCGGCGACGACCTGAACGAGCCGTGCGGGAACTGCGACACGTGCGACAGCGGGTCGGCGTTCGAGTCCGACGAACCGGCGGCCGCAGCCGGGGAGTACCGCCCCGACCAGACGGTACGTCACCGCGAGTGGGGTGAGGGGCGCGTGATGAGCATCGAGCCCGACCGCATCACGGTGTTCTTCGACGACGAGGGGTACCGGGTGCTCTCGCTCGCCGCCGTGCGGGACGGCGACCTGCTCGCGGCGATCTGACGGCGCGGCGGCGCCGCGCGGCGGCGCGTCCGGCGTGGCCGGACCGACCGCGGCGACCGCGCGTCAGCGGGCGGTCCGGGCCGGCCGCCCGCGGCGGAGTCGCGCGGCGGGCGGAGCAGCCGTCTCGGCCTCGGGCCGGTGCCGGTCGATCCAGTCGTCGATCCGCTCCCATTCGCGCATGAGCCAGTCGTTCCGCTCGTCGTGGTCGGCGGGGATCTCGGCGCGCGGGACGTTCCAGAACCGCATGATGATCGTCTTGTCGGTGGGCAGCTCGCGCCACACGTCGGAGATGGTCCGGATGCGGTCGAGTCCGGTGTGCGCCACGAAGAACACGTCGGCGTCGGGCGCCGCATCCGTGGCCGCGAAGAAGCCGCCCGGGCGCGGCGCCATGACGTTCTGCAACCGCGCCGCGCGGTCGGCGGCCGCGTCCAGGCCGGCGGCGCGGAGGCGTTCGATCGCGCGGGTGCGCCTGCGCTCGGTGAAGTTCCCGCCCTCGGGGAAGATCACCAGCGCGTCCCGCGGGCCCATGTCGCTCGCGAGGTCGTGGATCCGGTGCTGCAGGACGTGGTCGCTCGGACGTGCGTCACCGGAGAACGGCGGCGGCGCGATGAACCGGTTGGGCAGCCGGTTGAGCACGACGTCGACCGCGGGATCCCACTGCAGCGTGTCCTTCATGACGATGCGGGGCGCTCGGGCGAACCAGTTCAGCACCGCGTGGATCAGGATGAACGAGTCGCCCGGCCCGGCGTGCCGGCTCGCGATCACGCGGGGACGGTCGTCGTCGTGGAAGTCGTCGGGAACCCGCACGTCGATGTCGAGCCGCAGCACCCAGTACGCGTTCCAGAACAGGAACTCGAGCATCCTCGCGACCAGCCGGTAATGCGCGCGCTGGAAGCCCGGCGAGTGGATGCGCCATCCGAAGCCCGAGGCCACCCAGAGCGCGAACAGGGCGATCAGCGCGGCGGCGTCCCACAGCAGGTAGAGGTTCAGCATCCAGAGCAGCCGCGGCGTGCGCAGACGCGGCTCGATGAAGATCGAGACGGCCGTGGCGACCACCAGCCAAGCGGGCAGCAGCAGCGTGACGACGAGCGCCGCGAGCACGACGAGGGGCGCGAGGATGAGGCGGCGCACCCACCTCGGCGGCACGCGCATCAGTCCGGCGATCCGTCGCGGGCTCGACCGGCGGTCGCCGTCTCCCGGTCGAGGTACTCCGAGGCCGCCCGGTGCGCGCTCTCCATGCGCCGCAGCACGGCCGCGGGGGAGAGGTTGCGCGCGATCCGGTTCTCCCGCTCCGAGGTCGTGCCCGTTGGCAGCACGTGCAGTCGGGTGCCCTCGGGCAGGTTCGCCGAGTCGCGCGCGAAGCGGTGGCGCCGAGAGATCTCGAACGCGACCCGGGCGTTGTCGAACTGGTTCCGCGGAGCGGACAGCGGGTACTCGATGCGCCCCACCTGCATCACGTGGATCTCGGTCGCGCCGGCGGCGGCGGCCTCGCTGATCGGGATCGAGTTGACGATGCCGCCGTCGACGAAGTGCTCGTCGCCGATCCGCACCGCCGGGAACAGGCCCGGCAGCGCCGAGGACGCGAGCACGGCGGGGATGATCGGGCCGTCGGTGAACCAGTGCTCGGCGGCGCGCTCGATGCTCGCCGCGACGCACCGGAACTCGACCTCGAGGTCGCCGAACGTGCGGGCACCCGGCAGCCCGGCCTCGAGCAGGCGGACGAGCGGACCGGTCGACATGACGTGCGCGCGGCCCGGCCGGAAGCCCATGCCGGTCGTGAGCGCGCGGGCGTCCGTCGACGTCCACGCGTGTTCGAGGCGCTCGAGCGAACGATCGACGTCGGCGGCGATGATCGCGCCGTTGATCGCGCCGATCGAGGTGCCGACGACGAGGTCGGGCCGGATGCCGCGCTCGAGCAGCGCACGCAGCATCCCGACCTGCACGGCACCGAGCACGCCGCCGCCGCCGAGGACGAACGCGACCTTCGCCGACACCATGGCGTCATTGTCGCACCGCGTCCCGGCGCGGACGGGTGACGTTCGGCCCGGCCCGCCCGCCCGGCGCTCTGCCGCGCTGGACACGGCCGGGGCGACGTGGCACCATCGCGCACGTGAGCAGCAGTTCCGCAACGACGCAGCATCTCGGCGACCTCGCGGCCCTGCGACGGGTCCGCGACCGCATCGACCGCGAGTACGCGCAGCCGCTCGACGTCGAGGCGCTCGCGCGGGGAGCGAACATGTCGGCCGGGCATCTGAGTCGTCAGTTCAAGCTCGCGTTCGGCGAGTCGCCCTACTCCTACCTCATGACGCGGCGCATCGAACGCGCGATGGCGCTGCTGCGCCGCGGCGACCTGAGCGTCACGGAGGTGTGCTTCGAGGTCGGTTCGTCGTCGCTCGGGACGTTCAGCACCCGTTTCACCGAGCTCGTGGGCGTGCCGCCGAGCGTCTATCGCGAGCAGTACGCCGGCGTCACCCTCGGGATGCTCCCGTGCGTGGCGAAGCAGGTCACCAAGCCGATCAGGAATCGAGAAGCGATGGTGGGCGGCCGGGGCTAGCGTGGCTGACATGAGCCTCACCATCCACTCCAGCTTCCTCCCGCACCTCGACCCCGAGGCGTCGCTCGCGTTCTACCGCGACGTCCTCGGCTTCGAGGTCCGCAACGACGTGGGCTACGAGGGCATGCGGTGGATCACGGTCGGCCCGGCCGACCAGCCCGACACCGCCATCGTGCTGCACCCCCCGGGCGTCGGCCCCGGCATGACCGACGACGACCGGAATGCGCTCCTCGAGATCATCGCCAAGGGCAGCTACTTCGGCGTGAACCTCGCGGCGACCGATCTCGACGACACGTTCGCGACGCTCGATGCGGCGGGCGCCGAAGTGGTCCAGGAGCCGGTCGACCAGCCGTACGGGCTCCGCGACTGCGCGTTCCGCGACCCCGCCGGCAACATGATCCGCATCCAGCAGGTGGCTCGATGACGACGGCCGCGACCGGCGGTGCGACGGCATCCGCCGTGCCCGCGGCGGACCGCCACGACCTGATCCGGGTCCAGGGCGCGCGCGAGAACAACCTGAAGGATGTCTCGGTCGAGTTGCCGAAGCGGCGCCTCACCGTGTTCACGGGCGTGTCGGGGTCGGGCAAGAGCTCGCTCGTGTTCGACACGATCGCGGCGGAGTCGCAGCGGCTCATCAACGAGACGTACAGCGCGTTCGTGCAGGGGTTCATGCCCTCGCTCGCGCGGCCCGACGTCGACCTGCTCGACGGGCTCACGACCGCGATCATCGTCGACCAGGAGCGCATGGGGGCGAACGTGCGTTCGACCGTCGGCACCGCGACCGACGCCAACGCCATGCTGCGCATCCTGTTCAGCCGCCTCGGGCAGCCGCACATCGGCTCGCCTCAGGCGTTCTCGTTCAACATCCCGTCGGTGACCGGCAGCGGGTCCATCACGATCGAACGGGGCGGCACGCCCGAATCGATGGAGCGCACGTTCAGCCAGCTCGGCGGGATGTGCCCGCGGTGCGAGGGCATGGGCACGGTCTCCGACCTCGACCTCGCCGAGCTCTTCGACGAGACGAAGTCGCTGGCCGGGGGCGCGATCACCATCCCGGGCTACACCGCCGACGGGTGGAGCACGAAGATCATCGGTGCGGTCGTGCCCGCCGACGTCCCGATCGCGGACTTCACCGACGAACAGCGCCACGACTTCCTCTACTCCGAGCCCCGCAAGGTGAAGGTCAACGGCATCAACCTCACCTACGAGGGGCTCGTGCCGAAGATCCAGAAGTCGATGCTCTCGAAGGACGTCGACGCGATGCAGCCGCACATCCGCGCCTTCGTCGAACGCGCCGTGACGTTCGCGGCCTGCCCGGAGTGCGACGGGACGCGCCTGAACGCACCCGCCCGCGCGTCGAAGATCGACGGCATCAGCATCGCCGACGCGTGCGCCATGCAGATCAGCGACCTCGCGGAATGGGTGCGCGGGCTCGACGAGCCATCCGTCGCGCCGTTGCTCTCCGGCCTGCGTCAGATCCTCGAGTCGTTCGTCGAGGTCGGCCTCGGCTATCTCTCGCTCGACCGTTCGTCGGGGACGCTCTCGGGCGGCGAGGCCCAGCGCACCAAGATGATCCGCCACCTGGGATCGTCGCTGACGGATGTCACGTACGTCTTCGACGAGCCGACCGTGGGGCTGCACCCGCACGACATCCAGCGCATGAACGAACTGCTGCTGCGCCTGCGCGACAAGGGCAACACGGTCCTCGTCGTCGAGCACAAGCCCGAGTCGATCGCCATCGCCGACCACGTGGTCGACCTCGGACCCGGTGCCGGCGCGGCCGGGGGAGCGATCGTGTTCGAAGGGACCGTCGACGAGCTGCGCACCGCCGACACGCTCACCGGGCGCCACTTCGACGACCGGGCCGCGGTGAAGCCGTCGGTCCGCAGCCCCACGGGCGCGCTCGAGGTTCGCGGTGCGACGGAGCACAACCTGCGCGGCGTCGACGTCGACATCCCGCTCGGCGTGCTCGTCGTCGTGACCGGGGTCGCCGGGTCGGGCAAGAGCTCGCTCATCACCGGGTCGGTGTCCGGACGCGACGGCGTCGTGACCGTCGACCAGGGCGCCATCCGCGGTTCGAGGCGGAGCAACCCGGCGACGTACACGGGCCTGCTCGACCCGATCCGGAAGGCCTTCGCCAAGGCGAACGGCGTGAAGCCGGCGCTGTTCAGCGCGAACTCCGAGGGCGCGTGCCCGAACTGCAACGGCGCCGGCGTCGTGTTCACCGATCTCGGCGTCATGGCGAGCGTCGCGAGCACGTGCGAGGTCTGCGAGGGCCGCCGGTTCGCCGATGCCGTGCTCGAGTACCGGCTCGGCGGCCGCGACATCAGCGAGGTGCTCGGGATGTCGGTGACGGAGGCGCTGGCCTTCTTCGCCGACGGCGAGGCCCGCGTCCCGGCGGCGCACGCGATCCTCGCTCGCCTGGCCGACGTCGGACTCGGCTACCTCGCGATCGGCCAGCCGCTCACGACGCTCTCGGGCGGCGAGCGGCAGCGGCTGAAGCTCGCCACCCACCTCGCCGAGAAGGGCGGCGTGTACGTGCTCGACGAGCCGAGCGCCGGCCTGCACCTCGCCGACGTCGAACAGCTCCTCGGCCTTCTCGACCGCCTCGTCGACTCGGGCAAGTCCGTCATCGTCATCGAGCACCACCAGGCCGTCATGGCCCACGCCGACTGGATCATCGACCTCGGGCCGGGTGCGGGCCACGACGGCGGACGGATCGTCTTCGAGGGCACGCCCGCCGATCTCATCGCCGGCCGGGCGACGCTGACGGGGGAGCACCTCGCCGCCTACGTCGGGGCGTGACGCCCGCGACATCCGGATCGAAGGAGGACGAATGTGCCTGCATTCGGCATACGAGGCCGGGGGAGTGGTGTACGTGCGCGGCCTCGATCCCAAGCCCGCTCGGGCTCACGATTCGAACACCTGTTCGAACCGTGAGCCCGGCGATCTGAACCATCCGACCGAACCGGAAAGGCGCGCCTGCCGTCGGGCGGGTGCGGAGGAACTTCTCCACATCCGCCCGCATCGGCCGCTTCCGGCGAGCACGCATCGCTAGAGTGCGCCCATGGTGGAGTCAGCGAATCGGCCCAGGGGAGTGGTCGGCGCGGCGGCGCTCGTGGCGCTGGTCCTGATGGGATGCGCATCCGTCGATGAGCCGGTTGCGACGGCCGGCCGCTCACCTGTGGTCGACCCGTCGACGAAACCCGCGGATGTCGGCGAGGTCGCGTCGTCGCCCGTACCGGCGGTCCCGCGCCTCTCCGAACTGGTTCCGGGGACGGTGATCGCGACGGGCGAATTCGACGGCGGCGCGGCCGGTCGCATCGAGATCCGCGCCAACGGCACCGACCGGGGATTTGACGTCTCGCTCGCGGGCCTGACCCCGGTGCCGTCGGCAGGAGCGTCGCTCGAGCTGAGCGCGCTCGAAGCGACCGCGGGGGAGCACGAACTGCGCAGCGGCTTCAGCTACTACCGATACGACCCATTGCAGCCGTCGACCGACCAGACGTTCACGACGCCGGGTGTGGGCTACGGCGGCTTCGAGACGAACGACCCGAGCTACATGCGCACGGCGATCATCTGGGCGGCCGAACCCGGAACGTCGTTCATGTTCGGGAGCATCGTGGCGAGGGCGCCGCTCACCTGGCTGCTCCCTGACATGAACCCCGGAATCGATGTCGTCGACCACGGCGCTGCTGACGGCGCACGCGGAAGGGTGACGCTCGCCGCCGACGGCAGCCCCGAGAGCTACCGCGTCGCCTGGGGTGATACGCCCGATGGCATCACCGGGCGCTTCGGCATCACCATGGACGACCTCGAATGGCTGAACCCGGATCGTCTCAGCACGCGGCTCATCCTCGCCGACATCACGCTCAACCTGGACCGCGACTCCCGTGGTCTCCGGGAGTAGCGAATCCGCCGATGAAGTGCCCAGTCGTCGCAGGGACACGATCGTCGACGCCAGCCGAGGATCGGATCCAGATTTCGAGTCGCCCGCGGCGCCCCGTTCAGACGCTGGCCTTCCTTCGATCCTTCACGTGGAGTCCGCCGGTGGGCCGGGTCTCGACGACGAAGAGTTCGGTCGCTCGAATCAGGTCGGACAGTTTCGCATAGCCCCAGTTTCGAGAATCGAAGTCGGGCTGTTGGTTCCGCATCAGGTTTCCGACCGCGGCCAGATTGGCCCATCCGTCCTCACCTGATGCCGTGGTGACGCTCGCTCGCAACCCGGAGACCAGCTTGGTGTCGCCGCGAAGCTTGGGCGGCAGCACGCGCCCACCTGATTCAGACGTGCTCTCGTCCGCCGGCTCGTCGATCACCTCGAGGTAGGTGAAACGATCGCACGCGTTGCGGAACGCCTCGGGGGTCTTCCGCTCGCCGAACCCGTATACGGTGACGCCTTCTTCGCGGATGCGGGACGCGAGCCGGGTGAAGTCGCTGTCGGACGAGACGATGCAAAATGCGTGGAAGCGACGCGTGTACAACAAGTCCATGGCATCGATGATCAGCGCACTGTCGGTCGCATTCTTCCCGACGGTATTGGCGAACTGCTGCATCGGCTGGATCACGTGCTCACTCGCAACCGGTTTCCAGCTGCTCAGGTTCGGTTTCGTCCAATCGCCGTAGACCCGCTTCACCGAGGCGGTGCCGAATCGCGCGACCTCGGCGAGGACAGCGCCGATCTTCGTCGGCGGCACGTTGTCAGCGTCGACGAGGACGGCGAGGAGATCGTTCGGCTGCGGCATCCGACCAGCATGGCAGTTGACACGCGGCAATCGGCGTTGCTCGCCAAGGGACGGGCCACGATGACGTCGCTCGATGAGGAGCCGATAATGCACATTATGTCCGAATCACTGTGAGATGCCGAGCAGTCGCACGCCCCCGCTGCCCGTGGACAGCGACATTCCATTCCTGCCAACTGACCCGTTGACAGCGACATCGCACACGCGCTCGCCCGATGCGCGCGAGCGGTGCCGTACACGAGTCGACACGGGACGCGTGCGGCGCGATATCGACCAACCGAATCGCGATGCAGATGCACTGTGAAGAGTCTTCACAATCCGTTCACGACGCGATCGCCGGCTCGGCACCGGCCCGTTCGCGTGGTCAGTCAGGCGCGCTTCTCGCTGCGTTGCTGCATCTTCTGCACGCGGGCCTCGCTCGCGGGCATGCCGAACTCGTTCAGTGGACCGCTCGCGGCCCGCTCGGGCAGGCGTTCGTCGGTCGGGCATTCGAGCAGCACGTTCGACGTGGACTCGTCGATGCGGTGCTCGAACATCGGGTGCCCGCAGATGGGGCACGGCTTCTCCCCCAGATGACTGCGGTCATCCGGGTCCTCCGGGGCCACTCGCGGTGACTCGAACGCGGGACTCAGGGTCCGATCGACCCGGTCGAAGAACCGGGTGAACGCGTTGCCCTCGCCGGGGCCCGCCTCTTCGCGTGCCATGGCGCAGATGCTACTCCCGGCCGAGTGCGCTGCGCGAGGAAAACCGCGGATATCTCGAAATCCGCGCAGCGTCGACCGTCAGTGTTCGCCGAACCCGGACTCCGCGAGTTCGGCGAGCGCGTCGACCGCGGGCCCGCCGTCGGGGGCCTCCGTCGCGATCTCGACCTCGTCGCCTCTCACCAGTCCGAGCGCCATGATGGCGAGCAGGCTCTTCGCGTCGGTGCCGTTCACCGTCACGCGCTGCGAGAACGTGCTCGCCAGCTTGACCAGCTCAGCGGCCGGCCGTGCGTGCAGCCCGTCGGCGTTCGTGAGCGTCACGCGGCGGCTGATCAGATCGGGCGCGGCAGTCCCGGGCGGCGGCGCCGAGGCGGGCTCCCCTCCCCCGCCGCCGGCGCTCTCGGCGGCGCGCACCACGATGTCGAGCGGGTCGCCCGCCTCGGCTGCCACGGATGCCGCGACTCCGCCCTCCACGAGTGGCGCGTCCGCGATCCGCACGCGAGAGCGCACCTCCTCGTCGAGGAATTCGAGGGCGGTCTCGGCGGTCAGGATGGCGGAGCCGAGGTCGCACATCACGACGACCCCTGCCCCGCCATCCGCTGCCTCGATCGCCGTCGACACGAGGTCGAAGCTGGTACCGATGCGCCCGTCGTCGGTTCCGCCCGCGGGTTCGAGCCGGACCGTGGGTGCCATCTGACGGGCGAGCTCGACGAGCCCCTCGGCGAGCCGGCGCGAGTGCGAGACGAAGACGATGCCGACGCGCGGGCCCTCCCCCACGTCAGGCACTCGTTCCGTTCGTCGCCGCCGCGGCCGCCGCCGCGAGGAGGTACGCCGTGGACTGCGCTCCGGGGTCGCGATGACCCGCCGAGCGCTCACCGAGATAGCTCGCCCTTCCCTTTCGCGCGACGAGCGGGATCGTCGCGTCGGAGCCTGCTGCCGCGGCATCCGCAGCCGCCTTCAGGGTCTCGGCCGCGCTCGCGCCCCCGTCGGCCGCTATTCGGGCCGAATCGACGGCCGGCGTCCAGGCGTCGACCATGGTCTTGTCACCCGATTCCGCCTTGCCGCGGGCGACGATGCCGTCGCGTCCGGCGGTCAGCAGCGCGACGACGCCCGACGCATCGATCGAGGTCTCGCCGGCCGTCGCCGTCGACGCCCGCAGGTACGCGGTGCCGTAGAGCGGCCCGGCCGCCCCGCCGACCGTCGAGATCAGGGTCGTGGCGACGAGCTTCAGCACGTCGGACGGCGTCGATCCGGCCGGCAGGTCGTCGAGCTTCGGCAGCACGGCCTGGAATCCGCGGTCCATGTTCTCGCCGTGGTCGCCGTCGCCGATCTCGCGGTCGAGCGTGATGAGCTCGACGCGGTGCTCCGCCATCGACTCCGCGCTCCGCCGTACCCAGTCGACCGCCCAGGTGATGTCCAGCCCCACCGCGGCGCCCCTACCGGCCCCACCGGAGCGCGGCGGTGTGCACCGGCGCATCCCAGAGCTGGAGCATCTCGTCGTCCAGCTTCAGGAGGGTGATCGAGAAGCCCTGCATCTCGAGCGAGGTGATGTAGTTGCCCACCAGGGAGCGCTCGATGCGGATGCCGCGCTCGGCGAGCACCTCGGCAGCACGGCGGTACGCGATGTAGAGCTCGACCTGCGGCGTGCCGCCCATGCCGTTCACGAACAGCAGGACGCGATCGCCGGACGAGAACGGCAGGTCCTCGAGCACGGGCGTGAGCAGTCGATCGACGAGCGCGTCCGCGGGCTCGAGCTTGATGCGCTCCCGGCCCGGTTCGCCGTGGATGCCGATGCCGATCTCGACCTCGTCCTCGGCGAGCGTGAAGCTCGGCTCGCCGGCGTGCGGCACGATGCACGGCGTGAGCGCCATGCCCATCGAGCGGACGTTGGCGTTCACGCGCTCGGCGATCTCGGCGACCTGGTCGAGCGAGTCGCCCCGCTCAGCCGCCGCACCCGCGATCTTCTCGACCAGGACGGTGCCGCCCACGCCCCGGCGGCCGGCCGTGTACAGGGAGTCCTTGACCGCGACGTCGTCGTTCGTGACGACCGCGCGCACCTCGATGCCGTCGGCCGCGGCGAGGTCGGCCGCGGTCTCGAAGTTGAGCACGTCGCCGGTGTAGTTCTTCACGATGTGCAGCACGCCCTTGCCTCCGTCGACCGCCTTCGTCGCGTTGAGGATCGGGTCGGGGGTGGGCGACGTGAAGACGGCGCCGGGCACGGCGGCGTCGAGCATGCCGTGGCCGACGTACCCCGCGTGCAGCGGCTCGTGCCCGCTGCCGCCGCCGGACACGATCCCGACCTTGCCCGCCACGGGCGCATCAGCGCGCACGACGTGGATCGGGTCGGTCGCGACCGTCACGAGGTCGGCGTGCGCGAGCGCGAACCCGGCGACCGACTCGTCGACGACTCGCTTGGGGTCGTTGATGATCTTCTTCACGGACGTCCCTTTCCCCTCGGCTGCTCGCGTCGGGCCCCTCGCACATCGACGCTGACGCAGCACTCCCTCGCAAAACTACTCCCGCGAAGGGTGCCCATGAAAGGGCTCTCCCGAAAAGCGGAGCGGCTCTTCCGCCTGGCTTCGCGACGCGAGTAGGGTGGGCGCCATCCGCCCCTGGGCGTGGCCCTCGGGCTCGGCGAAAGGATGGAAGGTCAACGTGGACAATCTCGGTGTGTTGATGCTCTCCGAGCTGGTGGGCACGGCGATGCTCGTGCTCCTCGGCTGCGGCGTCGTCGCGAACGTCGCCTTAGCCAAGACCAAGGGCTTCGGCGGCGGATTCCTCATGGTGACGTTCGGATGGGGCTTCGCGGTCTTCGCGGGCGTCATCGTGGCCTACGTCTCCGGTGCCCACATCAACCCGGCGGTCACGCTCGGCCTCGTGGCGAACGGCGCGACCGAGTTCGGCAACGCCGGGCTCGACATGACGGTGGCCGTCTCCCCGCTCAGCGTGCTGGGCTACATCGGGGCGCAGCTGCTCGGCGCCATCATCGGCGCGGTCATCGTGTGGCTCGCCTACAAGCAGCACTTCGACCAGGAGCCCGACCCGGCACCCAAGCTCGGCACGTTCTCGACGGGCCCCGGCATCCGCAACTACGCCTGGAACCTGATCACCGAGATCATCGGCACGTTCGTGCTGGTCTTCGTCGTGATCGGCTTCGGCCGTCAGGGCGACCCCGGCGGGCTCGCGGCCCTCGGCGCACTCCCCGTTGCCCTCCTCGTGGTCGGCATCGGCGTGTCGCTCGGTGGCCCGACCGGGTACGCGATCAACCCGGCCCGCGACCTGGGTCCGCGCATCGCGCACGCGTTCCTTCCCATCCAGGGCAAGGGCGGATCCGACTGGTCGTACTCGTGGGTGCCCGTCGTCGGCCCCATCATCGGCGGCCTGCTGGCGGGTTGGGCGGCCATCCCGCTGCTCCCCATCGAGTTCTGACCCTCCGAGGGGCCGGTCGATCGACCGGCCCCTCGTTCGTCCTGACGCGCGTCGACCTGGCGCGCACGCGGACGTGAACCATCCCAATGCGACAGAGAGGACGCAACGGACATGGCGGACTACATCCTGGCCATCGACCAGGGCACCACCAGCACGCGAGCGATCATCTTCGACAAGAAGGGCTCGATCGTCTCGACCGGGCAGCTCGAACACGAGCAGATCTTCCCCAAGGCGGGCTGGGTCGAGCACGACCCGATGGAGATCTGGCGCAACACCCGCGAGGTCATCGGGCAGGCCCTCGGCAAGGCCGACCTCACCCGGCACGACGTCGCCGCGGTGGGCATCACCAACCAGCGCGAGACCGCGGTGGTGTGGGACAAGAACACGGGCGAGCCCGTCTACAACGCGATCGTCTGGCAGGACACCCGCACCCAGCCGATCGTCGACCGCCTCGCGGCCGACGGCGGCGTCGAGCGCTTCAAGCAGGACGTGGGCCTGCCGCTCGCGACGTACTTCTCCGGCACGAAGATCGTCTGGATCCTCGAGAACGTCGACGGCGCGCGCGAGAAGGCCGAGGCCGGCGACCTGCTGTTCGGCACGACCGACTGCTGGGTGCTCTGGAACCTGACCGGCGGCGTCGAGGGCGGCGTGCACGCGACGGATGTCACGAACGCGAGCCGCACGATGTTCATGGACCTCGCGACCCTCGAGTGGCGCGACGACATCCTCGCCGCGTTCGGCGTGCCCCGCTCGATGATGCCGTCGATCCGGGCGTCGTCGGAGGTCTACGGCAACGTCGAGCCGTCCAGCCTGCTGCGCGAGGTGCCCGTCGCGGGCATCCTCGGCGACCAGCAGGCCGCCACGTTCGGGCAGGCCGCGTTCGACCCCGGCGAGTCGAAGAACACGTACGGCACGGGCAACTTCCTGATCTTCAACACGGGCGAGGAGATCGTCCACTCGAAGAACGGGCTGCTCACGACGCTCGGATACAAGCTCGGCGACGACAAGCCCCATTACGCCCTCGAGGGCGCGATCGCCGTGACCGGCTCCCTCGTGCAGTGGGTGCGCGACAACCTCGGGCTCATCTCCAACGCGGCCGAGATCGAGGAGCTCGCCAAGACCGTCGACGACAACGGCGGCGCGTACTTCGTGCCCGCGTTCTCGGGCCTGTTCGCGCCGTACTGGCGACCCGACGCCCGCGGCGCGCTCGTCGGCCTCACGAGGTACGTGCACAAGGGCCACATCGCCCGCGCCGTCCTCGAGGCCACCGCGTTCCAGACCCGCGAGGTCCTCGACGCGGTGAACGCCGACTCCGGCGTCGACCTCACCGAGCTCAAGGTCGACGGCGGCATGATCGCCAACAACACCTTGATGCAGTTCCAGGCCGACATCCTGGGCGTGCCGGTCGTGCGACCGGTGGTCGCGGAGACGACGGCGCTCGGCGCGGCCTACGCTGCGGGTCTCGCGGTCGGCTTCTGGTCGAGCCTCGACGAGCTCCGTGACAACTGGCAGGAGGACTCGCGCTGGGAGCCGAAGATGGATTCCGCGGAGCGCGACCGCCAGATGCGCCTGTGGAAGAAGGCCGTCACGAAGACCTTCGACTGGGTCGACGACGACGTGTCGCACGGCTGAGCTCCGGACCCGTTCCGGCGGACACGACGGGCCCCGCGGCATCCGCGGGGCCCGTCGTCATGCGTCGGGCCGACGTGCCTCGGAATCACGCCCGAGTGGCCGCGACCCACTCCTCCAGCTTGCGAGCCGCCGCCCCGCTGTCGATCGCACCCTCGGCGACCGCCATCTTCTCGTGGAAGCGCTCCAGGATGGTGCGCTGCACCTGGCTCGGGTCGTTGGCCAGCTCGAACGCGACCAGTCCGGCGGCCGCGTTGAGCACGACGATGTCGCGCACAGGGCCGCGGGCCCCGGCGAACACGTCGTGGACGATCTGCGCGTTGTGCTGGGCGTCGCCGCCCTTCAACTGCTCGATCGTGGTGCGCGGGATGCCGAGCTCGCGGGGGTCGAGGTCGTGCTCCTTCACCGTTCCGCGCGAGACCTCCCAGATGTGGCTGTGGCCGGTCGTGGTGAGCTCGTCCAGTCCGTCGTCGCCGCGGAACACCAGCGCCGTCGCGCCTCGGGTCTGGAACACGCCGACGATCAGCGGCACGCGGTCGAGCTGCGCCACGCCCACCGCCGATGCCTCGGGACGAGCAGGATTGCAGAGCGGGCCGAGGAAGTTGAACACCGTGGGGACGCCGAGCTGAGCCCGGACCGGTCCGGCGTGCTTGAAGCCGGGGTGGAACGCGGCGGCGAATGCGAACGTGATGCCGGCCTCGCCGAGCACCTCGGCGACGCGATGGGCCGGAAGCGTGAGGTCGATCCCGAGCGCGCCGAGCACGTCGGATGAGCCCGACGCCGAGCTCGCGGCCTTGTTGCCGTGCTTGATGACGGGGACACCGGCCGCAGCGCAGATCACGGAGGCCATGGTCGAGACGTTCACGGTGCCGAACCGGTCGCCGCCCGTGCCGACGATGTCGAGCGCCATGGGGTCGACCGGCAGCTCGACGGCATGGTCGAGGATGGCGTCGCGGAAGCCCACGATCTCGTCGACGGTCTCGCCCTTGAGGCGCAGCGCGATGAGGAACGCGGCGAGCTGGGCGTCGGTCGCGACCCCCGTCATGACCTGCTCCATGCACCACGCGGCATCCGACACGCTGAGGTCGTCGCCCTCGATGAGGGCGTTCAGGACGGCGGGCCAGGACTGCAACGACGACATGGTCCGATCCTATCCGCGGGGATTCGAGGCGGATTCACGGGCGTTCATCAGCCCCACCGCAGGGTCTCGCAAGGCGGGCCAACCTTGAAGCGAGCCGTGACGTCCAAAACTCGGCCTCCGAATCAGCCATAATGGGGAGCGTGACGAGCACCTCATTGACGTATCAGGCGAGCGCGCCCGTGATCAAGCGCCCCAACACCGTTGCTGTGGGCACGATCGTGTGGCTCGGCAGCGAGGTGATGTTCTTCGCGGGACTCTTCGCGATCTACTTCACGCTGCGCTCGACGTCCCCCGAACTGTGGGCGTTCGAGGCCGACCGCCTGAACTTCCCCTTCTCCCTGACGAACACGATCATCCTCGTGGCCTCGTCGTTCACGTGCCAGTTCGGCGTCTTCGCCGCCGAGCGCAGCCAGCCGTACCGCACCGGGTGGAAGCCGAGCCAGTGGGGCATGGTCGAGTGGTTCTTCCTCACCTACGCCATGGGCGCGATCTTCGTCGCCGGGCAGGTCTGGGAGTACGCGACGCTCGTCTCCGAGGGCATCGCGATCGACTCGAACTCCTACGGCTCGGCGTTCTACCTGACCACCGGCTTCCACGGCCTCCACGTCACGGGCGGCCTGCTCGCCTTCCTGTTCGTCATCGGGCGCACCTTCGCCGTGAAGAACTTCGGCCACCGCGAGGCCACCAGCGCGATCGTCGTGTCCTACTACTGGCACTTCGTCGACGTCGTCTGGATCGGCCTGTTCCTCGTCATCTACGTCCTCAAATAGGCCGAGCACAGGAGCGCCACCCGCAATGCCCGCGAACAGGAAGAGATCAATGACCCGCTCGAAGCGACGCACCGGTCGCCGGCACCCGCTCGCCACCGCCGCGCTGCTCGCGCTCGGCCTCGTGTTCACGGGCGGCGCCTACGCCGCCTTCAGCACGACCACCGCGCAGGCCGAGGCCTCCCCCACGTCGCAGGAGACGATCGACGAGGGCGAGAAGCTCTTCCAGGCCAACTGCGCCACCTGCCACGGCCTCGAGGCCCAGGGCACCGACGAGGGCCCCAGCCTCATCGGCGTCGGTGCCGCCGCCGTCGACTTCCAGGTCGGCACCGGCCGCATGCCCATGCAGATGCAGGGCCCGCAGGCGCAGGTCAAGCCCGTGCAGTTCACCGACGAGCAGGTCAAGCAGCTCGCGTACTACGTCGCCTCCCTCGGCCCCGGTCCCGACATCCCCGCCGATTCCCTCGTCAACGGCGGCGGCGACGCGGCCAACGGCGCCGAGCTGTTCCGTATCAACTGCGCCATGTGCCACAACGTGGCCGGCGCAGGCGGCGCCCTCACCGAGGGCAAGTTCGCTCCCGCGCTGACCGACGTGTCCGGCGTCCACATCTACGAGGCCATGGTCACGGGCCCGCAGAACATGCCGGTGTTCAACGACCTGAACATCTCGCCTGAGGACAAGCGCGACATCATCACCTACCTGCAGTACGTCCAGGACAACCGTTCGCCCGGCGGGTTCGAGCTCGGCTCGCTCGGTCCGGTCGCGGAGGGCCTGTTCATCTGGGTCTTCGGTCTCGGCGCCATCGTCGCGATCACCGTGTGGATCACGGCGAAGTCCAACTAGGGCCCGCACCGAAGAAGCGAAGAAGGAGAACCATGGCACAGGACGACCACAGCGGCACTGAACTCGCCGCTGCCGACTCGTCGCACGCCGCGAACGTTCCCGCCGTCAAGACGGGCACCGCACTCATCCAGGCCGACGCGTTCGAGAACCCCGGGTTCCCGCCGCACCGTCCGCGGGTGACCGACGAGGACCCGAAGAAGCAGCGTCGCGCCCAGCGCACCGTCTACACGCTGTTCTACCTCTCGATCCTCGGCAGCGTCTGGGCCATCGCGGCGTACATGCTGTTCCCCATGGAGTCGAACGACGTCGGCGAGGTCCGCCTGAACAACATGTTCATCGGCCTCGGCGCCGCGCTCGCGCTCCTCGGCATCGGCTTCGGCGCGGTCCACTGGGCGAAGGCCCTCATGGCCGATGTCGAGATCGCCGACGAGCGCCACAAGATCGGCGGCAACGAGGTCTCGCGCGAGGGCGCGATCAAGGTCTTCCAGGACGCCGACCGGGAGTCGGGCTTCACTCGGCGCGCCGTCGTGCGCAACAGCCTCATCGGCGCACTGCTCGTCTTCCCGCTGCCCGCCGTCGTGCTCTTCCGCGGCCTGGCCCCGCAGGACCAGCACCCGGTCGAACTGCTCAGCCACACCATGTGGAAGCAGGGCACCCGGCTCACGCTCGACCCGTCGGGCGTCGCGATCAAGGCCTCCGACGTCACGATCGGCAGCGCATTCCATGTCATCCCCGAGGGTCTCAGCGAGCTCCACCACGGGCGCCTCGAGGAGAAGGCCAAGGCGGCCGTGCTCCTCATGCGCCTCAATCCGGAGGAACTCAACGAGACCGAGGAGCGCAAGTCCTGGTCGTACGACGGCATCGTCGCGTACTCCAAGATCTGCACCCACGTGGGCTGCCCCGTCGCCCTGTACGAGCAGCACACGCACCACCTGCTCTGCCCGTGCCACCAGTCGCAGTTCGACGTGGCCAACCACTGCGAGGTCATCTTCGGGCCGGCCGCTCGGCCGCTGCCCCAGCTGCCCATCACGGTCGACGACGAGGGCTACCTCGTCGCGCAGAGCGACTTCACCGAACCCGTGGGCCCGAGCTTCTGGGAGCGTCATTGAGCACCGCAACCACCCGCGAGCCGCAGCGTCGCACATTCACCGCGGCCGCCTCGAACTACATCGATGAGCGCACGAGCGTCTCGACGTTCGTCAAGGAGCTCGGCCGCAAGGCGTTCCCGGACCACTGGTCGTTCCTGCTCGGCGAGATCGCGCTCTTCAGCTTCCTCGTCATCCTGATCACCGGCACGTTCCTGACGTTCTTCTTCCAGGCCTCGATGGCCGAGGTCGAGTACGACGGCTCCTACGTTCCGCTCAAGGGCGTCGAGATGTCGGTGGCGATGGCCTCGACGCTCGACATCTCGTTCGACATCCGCGGCGGCCTGTTCGTCCGGCAGATGCACCACTGGGCCGCCCTGCTCTTCGTCGCCGCCATCGGCCTGCACATGCTGCGCATCTTCTTCACCGGTGCGTTCCGCAAGCCGCGCGAGCTCAACTGGGTCATCGGCTTCGTGATGTTCATCCTCGCGATGGGTGAGGGCTTCACCGGGTACTCGCTTCCCGACGACCTCCTCTCGGGCAACGGCCTCCGCATCATCGACGGCATGATCAAGGGCATCCCCCTCATCGGCACGTGGACCTCGTTCCTGCTCTTCGGCGGCGAGTTCCCCGGCACCGCGATCGTGGGCCGCCTCTACACGCTGCACATCCTGCTGCTGCCCCTGATCCTGCTCGCGCTCATCGCACTGCACCTGATGTTCGTCGTGGTGCACAAGCACACGCAGTACGCTGCGCCGGGACGCACGCAGCAGAACGCGGTCGGCCCGCCCATCCTGCCGATCTATGCGGCCAAGGCCGGGGGCTTCTTCTTCCTGGTGTTCGGCGTGCTCGCGCTCATCGCGTCGATGTTCACGATCAACCCGATCTGGAACTACGGACCGTACGACCCGTCGCCCGTGTCGGCCGGCACGCAGCCCGACTGGTACATCGGCTTCGCCGACGGTGCGCTTCGCCTCATCCCGCCGGGCTGGGAGTTCGTGCTGTTCGACCGCACCTGGTCCTTCAACATCCTCGTTCCGCTGATGGGTCTGGGCCTGTTCATCCTCACCGTGCTGATCTACCCGTTCATCGAGGCGTGGGTCACCGGCGACAAGCGCGAACACCACATCGTCGACCGTCCGCGCAACATGCCGACCCGCACCGCGATCGGTGCTGCCGGCGTGACGTTCTACGCGGTGCTGTGGGCCGCAGCGGCATCCGACATCATCGCGACGCACTTCCTGCTCACGATGGAGGGTGTCATCCACACGCTGCAGGCGCTGCTCTTCATCGGACCGTTGGTCGCGTACTTCGTGGCGAAGCGGGTGTGCCTGGCGCTCCAGAAGAAGGACCGCGAGATCGTGCTGCACGGCTACGAGTCGGGCCGCATCGTGAAGCTGCCGGGCGGCGAGTTCATCGAGGTGCACCAGCCGCTCGACGAGTACGACCGGTGGAAGCTCGTCAGCCACGAGTCGTACGAGCCGCTCATGCTCCGTCCGAACGCCCGCGGCAAGATCACCGTCGGTGAGCGTCTCCGTGCGGGCATGTCGCGCTGGTTCTTCGAGGACCGCATCGCGCCGGTCACCAAGGGCGAGCTCGAGGCATCGCACTCGAACCACCACTGATCCGCGCCACCATCGCGTTCGGGCACCGGGCCATGTCGATCGATTCGACCTGGCTCCGGTGCCCGAACTGCATGGCCGACCTCTCCCCCGTCGACGATCGCGTGTACGGGTGCTGGCACGGCCACCGCTTCGACCGTTCGAAGTACGGCTTCCTCACGCTGCTGCCGCCCAAGGCGCCACGCACCGTCGGCGACGACCGTTCGATGCTGGACGCGCGGTCGCGACTGCTGGGCGGTGGCGCGTACCGACCGATCGCCGACGCGGTGGCGGGGTCGGCGCTGCCGGACGCGGAGGCTGCCGGCCCCGGCTCGCTCCGCATCGCCGACCTCGGCTGCGGCACGGGCTACTACGCATCGCGCCTCGGTGAGGCGGCTCCCGGCAGCGAGATGCTGCTCGCCGACCGGTCGCCCGACGCCGTGCGGGCCGCATTGCGCGCCATTCCGACGGCCACCGGTGTCGTCCTCGACATCTGGCGCCCTCTCCCGATCCGGGATGGCGCAGCCGACGTGATCCTGAATGTGTTCGCTCCGCGCAACCCGGCCGAGTTCGCTCGAATCCTCCGGCCCGGCGGTCGCCTGGTCGTGGTCGTTCCGCGGCCCGAGCATCTCCGCGAACTCAGGCAGGGCGGGGTGCTCCTCGACGTGCCGCCGGAGAAGGCGAACGCCGTCACCGAGCAGTTCGAGGGCGCCGGCCTGACGCGTCGTCGTCTCGACGCGGTCGATTACGTGCTCGATACGGATCGTGAGACGAGGGGACTCCTCGCCGGCATGGGACCCTCCGCGCATCATGCCGCGTCATTCGACCCCGATCCCGGGGCGACGAGCACCGCCGTCGTGACGGTCGCCGTCGACGTCCTCACATTCGAGCACGCGCCGCACCACGGCGGCTGAGGCGGGTGCATACTGGGCGCATGCCCGAATGCTGCCGCGCGGGTTCGTCACGCTACGAGGACGTGTTCGACGGCGACTTCGCGAACGAGGTCGCCCGCCGGTACCGGCGTCGCGGGCTGACCGCGCCCGAGCGTCGGATCGTGACCCATCTCGCCGCCCACGGACTGGCCGATTCCACCGTCCTCGAGATCGGCGGAGGCGTCGGCCAGATCCAGCTCGAACTGCTCGCTCGCGGAGCGGAGCGCACGATCAACCTCGAGATGTCGGGTGCCTACGAGGCCGCGGCAGGTCCCCTGCTCGACGAGCACGGCGTCGTCGCCCGAGTCACCCGCGTCGTCGGCGTGGACCTGGCGTCACAGGGCGAACGGATCGCTCCGGCCGATTACGTCGTCCTCCACCGGGTGGTGTGCTGCTATCCCGACGCAGACCGGTTGCTGGAGGCGGCGGCGGAGCACGCACGCCGGGAGCTCGTCTTCAGCCATCCGACCCGTTCCTGGCTCACCCGAGTGCCCGTGGCGATCGAGAACGCGATGATGCGCATCCGTGGCCGCGAGTATCGCGCCTACATCCACTCGCCGGACACGATGTACGCCACGCTCGCGCGGTCGGGCCTGACGGTCGTACCGCTCCGCCGGGGCCCCCGTTGGTCGATCGTCGGCGCGGCGCGCACGTGAGCCGCATCGCTCCGGAATGACCGAAGGTCCCGACACGAGTGTGCCGGGACCTTCGTCGGAGCGTTCGATCAGCGCGCGAAGTTACCGCGGTAGTACTCGTAGACCCAGCCGACGAGGGCGACGAGGGCGAGGGGCACCGCGATGAACGTGATCCAGAACCCGACCGCGAGGCCGAGGAACGCGAGGGCCGCAGCCCCGGCGAGGAAGATCGGCCACCAGCTCCATGGGCTGAAGAAGCCGAGCTCGGCGTCGCCGTCGTCGATGTTCGCGTCGAGGCGGTCCTCAGGGAGCGTTCCGCCCTGCTCCTTCTGGACGCGACCGAGGTAGAACGCGATGAACGCGCCCAGCACCGCGCAGAGGCTCAGGGCGACGAGCCCCACCCACTCGACCCCGGGCTCGTTCTCGTCGATGATCGTCCACACGATGTAGACGGCCGCCGCGAGCGTGAAGAACGCGGCAAGGATCCAGAAGAGGATGACATTGGCGCGCATCTACTTGACTTCCTTCGTCTCGGCGTCGTACACGGGGGCTTCGGGGGCGTCCTTCGCGGGGCCGATGCCCACGGGGATGCCGGCCTCCGGGTGGTTGAGGTCGAACGCCGGACGCTCCGAGCGGATGCGCGGGATCGACGTGAAGTTGTGTCGGGGCGGCGGGCAGCTGGTCGCCCACTCGAGCGATCCGCCGTAGCCCCACGGGTCGTTCACGGTCACCTTCGGGGCGCGGCGAGCGGTGATGTACACGTTCAGGAAGAACGGCAGGAGCGAGATCGCGAGGATGAACGCGCCGATCGTCGAGAGCTGGTTCATCCAGGTGATGTTGTCTTCGGGCAGGTAGGAGTAGTACCGGCGCGGCATCGCGACGACGCCCAGCCAGTGCTGGATGAGGAACGTCGTGTGGAAGCCGATGAAGAGCAGCCAGAAGTGCCACTTGCCGAGGGTCTCGTTCAGCATCTTGCCGGTCCACTTCGGCCACCAGAAGTAGAAGCCGGCGAACATCGCGAACACGACGGTGCCGAACACCACGTAGTGGAAGTGCGCGACGACGAAGTACGTGTCGGACACGTGGAAGTCGAGCGGCGGGGACGCCAGGATGACGCCGGTGAGACCGCCGAACACGAAGGTGATGAGGAATCCGAGCGCCCAGATGAGCGGTGTCTCGAACGTGATCGAGCCGCGCCACATCGTGCCGACCCAGTTGAAGATCTTCACGCCCGTGGGCACCGCGATCAGCATGGTCATGAGCGCGAAGAACGGCAGCAGCACGGATCCGGTGACGTACATGTGGTGCGCCCACACCGAGACCGACAGCGCCGCGATCGCGATCGTCGCGTAGATCAGCGTCTTGTAGCCGAAGATCGGCTTGCGGCTGAACACCGGGAAGATCTCGGAGACGATGCCGAAGAACGGCAGGGCGATGATGTACACCTCGGGGTGCCCGAAGAACCAGAACAGGTGCTGCCAGAGGATGACGCCGCCGTTCTCGGGATCGTAGATGTGGGCGCCGAAGATGCGGTCGGCACTGGCGGCGAGGATCGCGGCGGCGAGCACCGGGAAGGCCATGAGCACGAGGATCGAGGTCACGAGGGTGTTCCACGTGAAGATCGGCATCCGGAACATGGTCATGCCTGGCGCGCGCATCGTGATGATCGTGGTGATGAAGTTCACCGCGCCGAGGATCGTGCCGAAGCCCGAGAGGCCGAGTCCGAGCATCCAGAGGTTGCCGCCGATTCCTGGTGAGAACGTGGTCGAGGCCAGGGGTTGGTAGGCGAACCATCCGAACGACGCGGCGCCCTGCGGCGTGAAGAAGCCGGCGACGGCCATCAGCGAACCGAAGTTGAACATCCAGTACGCCAGCGCGTTCAGGCGCGGGAAGGCGACGTCGGGAGCGCCGATCTGCAGCGGCATGAGCACGTTCGCGAAGCCCGCGAACAGCGGCGTCGCGAACATCAGCAGCATGATCGTGCCGTGCATCGTGAACAGCTGGTTGTACTGCTCACGCGTCTGGACGATCTCGAGGCCGGGCTCGAACAGCTGCGCGCGGATGATGAGGGCCATCACGCCGCCGATGCAGAAGTAGATGAACGACGTGATCAGGTAGAGGTACCCGATGACCTTGTGATCGGTCGACGTGATCCACTTGACGAGGACGTTGCCCTTGCGCTCGACCTTCAGCGCGCCGAACGGCTGCGACGACGCGGTCGGGCGAGCCGGTGCGGTGGTGGTGGTGCTCATCGCGGCTTACTCTTCCTCTTCGAGTTCGGGCGCGCCCGTGCCGGGCAGGTTCTGGTTGCGGTCGTACTCGGTCGACAGCTGGCCTTCCTGGCCCGCGTCGCGGAGCGACTCGATGTAGTCCTCGTACTCGGCCTCGGAGACGACCTCGACGTTGAAGAGCATGAGCGAGTGGTACTCCCCGCAGAGCTCGGCGCACTTGCCGGCGTAGGTGCCCTCGCGTTCGGGCACGAACGACATGTAGTTCGTCTTGCCCGGGAACATGTCCTTCTTGTAGAGGAAGTCGACGACCCAGAAGGAGTGGATCACGTCGCGCGCCTCGAGCGCGATCTCGACGTTCGCGCCGACCGGCAGCACCAGCGTCGGCAGTTCCTCCTGCTTGACCGAGCCGGCCTCGCCGTCGGGGTCGAGCTGCGCCTGGATGCCGGCGGAGTAGACATCCTCATTGACGTAGTTGAAGTCCCAGGCCCACTGCTTGGCGATCGCCTCGATCTTGACGTCGATCTCGTCTTCGGCGAAGCGCGCCTCGATCGCGGACTGGTCACGCGCGGTGAACGCGAAGAACCCGAGGATCAGGATCAGCGGAACGACGGTGTAGAACACCTCGATCGGCATGTTGTACCGCAGCTGGACCGGAAGGCCGGTCTGGCCCTTGCGTCGGCGGTACGCGATGACCGCCCAGATGGTCAGGCCCCACGTGATCACGCCGACCACGAGGAGGACGATCCAGGACGTCACCCACAGGCCCGAGACGCGCTCCGTGTGGTTGGTCACGGGCGGCTCGCCCTCGACGAACCCGGGGAGGAATCCGTTCAGCTGTGCCTGCGTGCATCCGGCGAGGACGAGGCTGAGCGTCGCTGCGATCGGAACTGCAGCCCATCGGAGACGGCGATTGTGGCGCACCGGTGACCTTTCGGGAGATTCGAAGGCGCTTCTCAGCGAAGCGCATTGATCATGCCTAGCCTACTCCGAGTCGACCACCCGCTCGTGCACCCTCGGCGCGCGTTCAGGTGCGTGTGCGATGAAACCCGCCGCCAGCCGCCGAAAATGCGGAAAGGGAGACCGCGTGAGCGGTCTCCCTTTCCGGGTTCGGGCGTCTCAGTGGAACGAGTCGCCGCACGCGCAGCTGCCCTGCGCGTTGGGGTTGTCGATGGTGAAGCCCTGCTTCTGAATGGTGTCCTCGAAGTCGATCGTGGAGCCGTCGAGGTAGGGCACGCTCATCTTGTCGACCACGACCTCGACGCCCGAGAAGTCGACGACGGCGTCGCCGTCGAGCAGCCGCTCGTCGAAGTAGAGCTGGTAGATGAGGCCCGAGCAGCCGCCCGGCTGGACGGCGACGCGAAGACGCAGGTCGTCGCGGCCCTCCTGCTCGAGGAGGTTGCGCACCTTGTCGGCGGCCGGCTCGCTCAGCTTCACGCCGTGGACGGCGTCGGTGATGGTGTCGCTCATGTCACTCCTCGAAGAAGTACGGATGCCTCGATTGTACCCGTGCCGGGCTGGGCACTCCCCCAGCGCGGCGCAGGATGACGCGCCATCCCGTGTGGCTCAGCCCTCCCGCGCTTCGAGCCGCGCGAGGAAGGCCGCCTCGGCGAGCACCGCCCGCCGGAAGATGCCGAGGTGCAGCGACTCGTTCGGGCTGTGGGCACGCGAGTCCGGGTCCTCGACCCCGGTCACCAGGATCTGCGCCTCCGGGAACTCCTGGACGAGTTCGGCGATGAACGGGATCGATCCGCCGACGCCGATGTCGACGGGCTGGCGCCCCCACGCGTCGGCCATGGCGGACTTGGCCTCGGCGACGGCCCACCCGCTCGTGTCGACGAGGAACGGCTGGCCGGTGTCGAGGTCCTCGATCTCGAGGCGTGCGCCGAACGGCGCGTTCGCGAACAGGTGGGCGCGGAGGGCCTCGTACGCCTCGCGGGCGTCCTGGCCGGGCGCGATGCGCGCGCTCAGCTTGACGGCCACGCTCGGCAGCAGGGTGTTCGACGCGTTCGCGACGGACGGCGCGTCGACGCCCGTGATCGTGATCGAAGGCTGCGCCCAGATGCGCGACAGGATGCTGCCGCGCCCGATGGGGGCGACGCCGTCGAGCAGCCCGGTCTCGGCGCGCAGCTGCGCCTCGTCGTACTCGGGCGTGGTCAGGTCGGCCGAGCGGAGCCCATCGACGCCGACCGAGCCGTCCGCATCCCACAGGGTGTCGAGCAGGCGGACGGTCGCGAGCATCGCGTCGGGCACCGCTCCCCCGAACATGCCCGAGTGCGAGGCGTGGTCGAGGGTCGTGACGGTGAGCCGGAAGGTCACGTTGCCGCGCAGCGCGACGGTGAGCGCGGGCGTCTCGACGTCCCAGTTGTTCGAGTCGGCGACGACGATCGCATCGGCGGCGAGCAGGTCGCGCTGCTCGCGGAGGAAGTTCGCGAACGAGCGCGAGCCGTACTCCTCCTCCCCCTCGATGAAGAGTGCGATGCCGAGGTCGAGGTCGTCGCCGAGCACGTCGACGAGCGCCCGGATCGCGGCGACGTGCGACATGACGCCGGCCTTGTCGTCGGCGGCGCCGCGGCCGTAGAGCCGGTCGCCGCGGAGCGTGGGCTCGAACGGCGCCGAGTCCCAGTCCTCGTCGCGCCCGGGCGGCTGGACGTCGTGGTGGGCGTAGAGCAGCACGGTCGGGCGGCCGTTGCGTGCGGTGCGACGCGCGACCACGGCCGGCTGGCCGAGCTCGTCGCCGTCGCCCACGTGGGCGCGGCGGACGTCGACGACGTCGAACACGCCGAGGCCGCGCACCAGGTCGGCGACCGCCTCGGCGCTCCGCGCGACGTGCTCGGGGTCGAATGCGCCCCAGGAGACGGACGGGATCCGCACGAGCCGGGTCAGGTCGGCGAGCGTCGACGGGAATCCCTGCTCGACCGCCGTCCGGAGCCGCTCGACGGTCGCCGCATCGGGGCGCTCGGCGGGTTCGCGGGCAGGCGGGACGTCGGTCCGGGTCTCGGTCATGCGGGTAATCTTAAGGCGAACCGATCGACGAGGACTCCCCGTGGCCAAGCACCCCAGCACCGACCTGCCCGCGCCCCAGACCGGCGACGGCGACACGCCCGCCGCCCCGAAGGCCGGCAAGGGCGCCCCGACCCCGAGCCGCGCCGCCCAGGAGGCGGCCCGCAAGCGCCCGCTCGTGCCGAACGACCGCAAGGAAGCGGCGCGTCAGGCGCGGACGAAGGCGGCCGAACAGCGCGAGCGCGCACGCGTCGGCCTGGCCGCCGGCGAGGAGAAGTACCTCCCGGTCCGCGATCGCGGTCCCCAGAAGAAGTACGTGCGCGACTACGTCGACGCGCGCTTCAGCATCGGCGAGGTCCTGATCCCCGTCATGTTCGCGGTGATCGTGCTCACGTTCATCCCGAGTTACGAGGTGCAGACCGTCGGGATCTTCGCCCTGTGGGCGTTCTTCCTGGTGTCCGTCGTCGACGTGATCATCCTCGGCGTCATCCTGCGGCGCAAGCTCGCGGCGAAGTTCGGCGCCGACAAGGTCGAGCGCATCCGGTGGTACGCCGCGATGCGTGCGCTGCAGCTGCGCCCGCTCCGACTCCCCAAGCCGCAGGTCAAGCGCGGCCAGTACCCGGCCTGACCCCGGCCCGAGCCGGATGCCGCGTGGCGGCGCCGTGACGGCGCTGTCCGCGCTCAGTCGCGGGCGAAGGCGCCCAGCCTGATCAGCGGGATCCGCGTCTCCTCGTCGGACAGCGAGCCGTGCTGGCCCACCATCTCCTCGCCGCGCCGGTCGGGTTCGCGTCGGTCGTAGTAGGCGACGCCGGAGCGCGCGGCGACGAGGAGGTCGGCGATCCGGTCGCGGTTCTCGGGCTCGACCTCGCCGTAGAGGCCCGCCGCGATCGCCTCGTCGCCGGAGAGCACCCATGCCCGGTCGCCCTCCGCGGCGCGCCACCGGTCGAGCAGCGCGGCCCGGCCGTCCGCGTCGAGCCCGGGTTCGAGGACGAGGCCCAGGCAGCGCGGTTCCCCCGCGACGTGCCGGACTCCGTCGAGCAGCTCGGGCGACGCGTCGACGAACACGTGGCGGTGCGCGGGAACGTCGACCACGCCGTGGTCGGCCGTGACGAGCAGGCCCGTGCCGCGAGGCATCCGCTGCTCGAACGCGTCGATCTCGGCGTCGAGCGCCTCGAGTGCGGCGATCCACCGGTCGGACTCCCACCCGTGCGCGTGGGCGATCTGGTCGAGCTCGGACACGTACACGTAGACGAGCGCGGGGCCCTCCTGGACGACGCGCAGCGCCTCGGCGAACCGGTCGGGCACCTTCGCGCCGGCCCGGTACTCGGCGCCGCGCAGCACCGCGCGGGTGAAGCCCGAGTCGGCGTACCGGGTGCCGCCGACGGCGACGGCCCGCAACCCGCGCTCGACGGCCTGGTCGAAGACGGTGGGATGGCGCTGCCATTGCTCGGGGACCATGCGCTCGTCCCACCCGCTGAGCTGGTTGACGACGCGGTCGTTGGCCCGGTCGGGCACGCGGTATCCCATGAGTCCGTGGGCGCCGGGCATGAGCCCGGTCGCGAAGCTCGCGATCGCGGCGGCGGTCGTGGAGGGGAAGACGGTTCGGATCACGTCGCGCTTCGCCATCCGGCCGGCGAGGAACCGTGCGTGCCCCGCCCGGCCGCGGAGGTTCGACGCGCCGAGCCCGTCGACCAGGACGACGACCGCCGAGTTCGCGCGCGGCAGACCGAACGGGTCGGGCGTGCCGTCGAGCGATGCGAGCGCGGCGCCCAGCACCCCGGTGAGCCTCGGGGCGCCGTCGGTGGGCACCGGTAGCATGGCAGGCATCGCGCCCAGTCTGGCACAGGCCGGGCGCGGTCCCCGTTCCCCCGCGCGTGCGCGCCACGCCCTGTCCAGAGACGACGAATGACCCCAGGCAAGAACGAGCCCGCCCCCTCCCAGATCGCCGAGCGGATCGATGACATCGACGTCGCGGAGGAGATGCAGGGGTCGTTCCTCGAGTACGCCTACTCGGTCATCTACTCGCGCGCGCTGCCCGATGCGCGCGACGGGCTCAAGCCCGTGCAGCGACGCATCCTCTACATGATGAGCGACATGGGGCTGCGCCCCGATCGCGGGCACGTCAAGTCGGCGCGCGTCGTCGGCGAGGTCATGGGCAAGCTGCACCCGCACGGCGACTCGGCGATCTACGACGCGCTCGTGCGCCTCGCCCAGCCGTTCACGCTGCGGGTGCCGCTCGTCGACGGGCACGGCAACTTCGGCTCGCTCGACGACGGACCCGCCGCGGCGCGCTACACCGAGGCGCGCATGGCGCCCCCCGCGATGTCGATGACCGAGAGCCTCGACGAAGACGTCGTCGACTTCATCCCGAACTACGACAACTCGCACCAGCAGCCCGAGGTGCTGCCCGCCGCCATCCCCAACCTGCTCGTCAACGGGGCGAGCGGCATCGCCGTCGGCATGGCCACGAACATGGCCCCGCACAACCTCGTCGAGGTCGTCGCGGCCGCGCGCCACCTGCTCCAGCACCCCGGGGCGACGCTCGACGAGCTCATGGAGTTCGTGCCCGGGCCCGACTTCCCGTCGGGCGGCACGATCGTCGGGCTCGCCGGAGTGCGCGACGCCTACGCGACCGGCCGCGGTTCGTTCAAGACCAGGGCGAAGGTGTCGATCGAGCAGTTGACGGCACGCAAGACCGGCCTCGTCGTCACCGAGTTGCCCTACCTCGTCGGCCCCGAGAAGGTGATCGAGAAGATCAAGGACGGGGTGAACGCCAAGAAGATCACCGGGATCGCCGACGTCACCGACCTCACCGACCGCACGCGCGGCCTCCGCCTCGTGATCGGCGTGAAGACCGGCTTCAACGCGCAGGCGGTGCTCGAGCAGCTCTACCGCCTGACCCCGCTGGAAGACTCGTTCAACATCAACAGCGTCGCCCTCGTCGACGGCCAGCCGCAGACGCTGGGACTGCGCGAGCTGCTCGACGTCTACCTCGCGCACCGCATCAGCGTCGTCACCCGCCGGTCTGAGTTCCGCCTCGCACGCCGCCGCGAGCGACTCCACCTCGTCGAGGGCCTGCTCATCGCGATCCTCGACATCGACGAGGTCATCCAGGTCATCCGGTCGAGCGACGACGCCGATGCCGCGCGCACGCGCCTCATGGAGGTCTTCGACCTCAGCCAGCTCCAGTCCGAGTACATCCTCGAGCTGCGCCTGCGGCGCCTGACGAAGTTCTCGCGCATCGAGCTCGAGGCCGAGCGCGACCAGCTGCTCGCCGAGATCGCCGCGCTCGAGGAACTGCTCGGCAGCGACCTGCGGATCCGCGCGCAGGTCGCGGAAGAGCTCGACCGCGCTGCCGAGCTCTACGGCACGCCGCGTCGCACGATGCTCACCGAGGCACGCGTGCAACCCAAGACGCGCAAGGCCGTCGACCCGGCCACGCTCGAGCACGCCGACGTGCCGTGCCGCGTCATCCTCAGCGTCACGGGCCGCATCGCCCGCGTCGACGCACCCGATGGCGGGACCGCGGTCGCGCTCACTCCCCCGAGCCGCCGGTCCAAGCACGACGCCGTCCGCTCCGAGCTCGACACCACGAGCCGCACCGAGATCGGCGCGATCACCTCGAAGGGTCGCCTGATCCGGTTCTCGCCGCTCGAGCTGCCCGCGCTGCCGCCCAACTCGGTGCAGCTCGCGGCGGGCGTGCGCGTCGCCGACTACCTCGCGCTGCCCAATCGCGACGAGACGGTGCTCGCGATCGTCTCGCTCGAGTCGTCGCAGCCCATCGTGCTCGGCACCGCACAGGGCATCGTCAAGCGCGTCGCCCCCGGCGGCTACCCCAACCGGCCCGACTTCGAGGTCATCGCGCTGAAGCCCGGCGATCGGGTCGTCGGCGCGTCGCAGGGCGGCGACGACGACGAGCTCGTGTTCGTCACGAGCGACGCCCAACTGCTGCACTTCCCGGCATCGGCGGTTCGCCCGCAGGGCTGCCCGGCCGGAGGGATGGCGGGCATCAAGCTCACCTCGGGTGCGAGCGTCGTCGAGTTCTCCGTGCTCTCCCGCGCCGACGTCGAGCGCGCCGTGGTGGTCACCGTCGCCGCGTCGACCGACACGCTGCTCGGAGCCGACCCCGGCGCCGCCAAGGTGACCGACTTCGCCGAGTACCCCGGCAAGGGGCGCGCGACGGGCGGCGTCCGCGCGCACCGCTTCCTCAAGGGGCAGGATGCGCTGTCGATCGCGTGGGTCGGGCCCGGCCCCGCCCACGCGCTCGCCGCGGACGGCTCCGTACGTGCGCTCCCCGAGGGCGGCGGCAAGCGCGACGGCTCGGGCCAGCCGCTCGAGGCGGTCGTGCAGGTCGTGGGCCGCGCCATCCGCTGACCGACGAGCGCCTCGCCAGGCGATGACTCCCGCGCTCCGGTCGACGCTTGACGTCGCGAGCGAGGCGTGGAATCTTCGGGCACGACCCGGACTGCGAGCCGCGATGCATCGAGGCTGAGCGAACCCGTCCGGGCGCGCGAGGTGAATGATCGATGACGGCGCAGCAGTGGGCCAGCAGGATCGACGGCGTCGTGCTCGAGCCCGGCGATCCGGGATACGACGAGGCGCGGTCCGTCTGGAACGCGATGGTGGATCGCCGGCCGCGGTTGATCGTGCGCTGCACGAGCGCGGCCGACGTGGCCGCTGCGGTGCGGTACGCGACCGACCACGACCTCGAGGTCGGTGTGCGGTGCGGCGGCCACGGGATCGTCGGCCACGCCGTGCCGGACGACGGGCTCATGATCGACCTGCGGCCGATGGGTGCCGTACGCGTGGACGCCGCGGTGCGCCGGGCTCGCGTGCAGGGCGGGGCGCTGCTCGGCGCGCTCGACCGCGCCGCGCAGGAACAGGGCCTGGCGACGACCGCCGGCAACGTCTCGCACACGGGTGTCGGAGGCCTCACGCTCGGCGGCGGCATGGGCTGGCTCGCCCGCCGGCACGGCCTCGCCTGCGACAACGTCGTCTCGTTCGAGCTCGTCACCGCCGAAGGCGAGATCCTTCGCGTCGACGCCGACTCGCATCCCGAGCTGTATTGGGCCCTCCGCGGCGGTGGCGGCAACTTCGGCGTGGTCACTGAGTTCGAGTTCGCACTGCACCCCGAGCCGGGAACGGCGCTCTCGGTCGAGTTCCTGTTCCCCGTGGCATCCGGTGCGGACGCCATGCGGAGCTGGCGGGATGCCGCTGCGTCGGCCGATCGACGGGCGACCTGGAACGCGACCCTTGCCGGCGAATCGCTCTCGCTCGGTTTCGTGTGGGTGGGCGACCCCGCGGATGGCGCGGCCCGCGCCGACCGGCTCGGCGCCGCGCTCGCGACGGCGGCGCCCGTTCCCCGGCGGATCGTCGAGCCGCTGACCTACCTGGGACTGCAGACACGGGAGGACGACGTCGAGGGCCACACGTGGCGACGCTACTGGAAGGGGCACTACTTCGACGCGCTCGGCGACGGGGCCATCGACGCGATCCTCGCGCGAGACGGGGCGGACCTGCCGAGCGTGAGCCTGCAGGCGTACGGCGGAGCCATCGCCGAGGTGCCCGACGAGGCGACGGCCTTCTCAGGCCGCGACACCGCGTTCGAGTTCGTCGCCGCGTCGCGGTGGAGCGATCCGGCCGACGACGAGCCGCGGATGGCTGCGGCGCGCCGGTACGCGGGCGCCCTGGATCGATTCGCGAGCGGCGTCTACGTGAATGCGCTCGCCGACGAGGGCGCTGCAGGGGTGCGTCGCGCCTACTCGGACGCGAAGCTCGCCCGGCTCCGGGAGATCAAGACGGCAGTCGATCCCGCCAACGTGTTCCACCTGAACCAGAACATCCCGCCGGCGCAGCCCTGAACGGCGACGGCCGCCCGATGTCGCGCTTGGATGCGCCCGGCGAGCCGTTCGAAGCGTGGATCGCTACGCGTCGATGCGGTCGCGCGTCAGCGCCGCCGCGCTGTCGACGATGAACTCCTTGCGCGGCGCGACCTCGTTGCCCATGAGCAGCTCGAACACCCGCCCGGCGTTCTCGGCATCGGCCACGCCGACGCGTCGGAGGGTGCGGTGGCGGCGATCCATGGTCGTCGTCGCGAGCTGGTCGGCATCCATCTCGCCGAGGCCCTTGTAGCGCTGGATCGGGTCCTGGTACCGCTTGCCGTGCTTGCGCAGGGTCGCGAGCACGCCCTGCAGCTCGGCCTCGGAGTAGGTGTAGATGATGTCATTCGGCTTGGAGCCGGGATTCATCACCACGACGCGGTGCAGCGGCGGCACTGCGGCGAACACCCGGCCGTCCTCGATCATCGGCCGCATGTAGCGGAAGAACAGCGTGAGCAGCAGTGTGCGGATGTGCGCGCCATCGACGTCGGCGTCGCTCATGATGATGACCTTGCCGTAGCGGGCGGTCGACAGGTCGAAGGTGCGCCCGGAACCGGCCCCGATCACCTGGATGATCGACGCGCACTCGGCATTGCCCAGCATGTCGGCGATGCTCGCCTTCTGCACGTTCAGGATCTTGCCCCGGATCGGCAGCAGCGCCTGGTGCTCGCTGTCGCGCGCGAGCTTGGCGGTGCCGAGCGCCGAGTCGCCCTCGACGATGAACAGCTCGCTCTGCGCGACGTCGCTCGAACGGCAGTCCACGAGCTTGGCCGGCAGGGAGGAGGTCTCGAGCGCGTTCTTGCGGCGCTGGGTCTCCTTGTGCGTGCGTGCGGAGATTCGCGCCTTCATTTCGGCGACGATCTTGTCGAGCAGCAGCGAGGTCTGGGCCTTGTCGTCGCGCTTGGTCGAGGCGAAGCGCTCGCCGAGCGCCTTCTGCACGACGGAGGCGACGATCGAACGCACGGCGGGCGTGCCGAGGACCTCTTTCGTCTGGCCCTCGAACTGCGGTTCGGGCAGCCGGACGGTCAGCACGACCGTGAGGCCGGCGAGCACGTCGTCCTTCTCGAGCTTGTCGTTGCCGACCTTGAGGCGGCGCGCGTTCTGCTCCACCTGCTGGCGCAGAAACCGCAGGAGGCCCTGCTCGAAGCCGCCCTGGTGCGTGCCGCCCTTCGGCGTGGCGATGATGTTCACGAAGCTGCGCAGCACGGTGTCGTAGCCGGTGCCCCAGCGAAGGGCGATGTCGACGTGGCAGTGGCGTTCGACGTCGGTCGGGATCATGGCGCCGTGGTCGCTGAGCACCGGCACCGTCTCGGTGAACCGGCCATCGCCCGTGATGCGCCAGACATCGGTGACCGGACCGTCGACCGCGAGGTGCTCGGCGAACTCGGAGATGCCGCCGTCGAACTGGAAGCGATGCGTCTCAGGCTCCTCGCCGCGCTCGTCGACCACCGAGATCGCGAGGCCGGGGACGAGGAACGCGGTCTGCCGCGCCCGGTTCAGCAGCTCGTCGAGCTGGAAGGCGGCGCCTTTGGTGAAGATCTGCGGGTCGGCCCAGTAGCGCACCCGGGTGCCGGTCACGCCCTTCGCGACACGCCCGACCTTGCGCAGTTCGCTGGATTGCTCGAACGGCGTGAACGTCGAGGCCGGTGAGGCGGTGCCCCGGTCGGCGAAGACGCCCGGTTCGCCGCGGTGGAACGACATCGCCCACGTCGCGCCGCCGCGATCGACCTCGACGTCGAGGCGCTCCGACAGCGCGTTCACGACCGAGGCGCCGACGCCGTGCAGGCCGCCCGACGCGGCGTAGGAGCCCGAGCCGAACTTGCCGCCGGCATGGAGCTTGGTGAAGACGACCTCGACGCCCGTGAGTCCGGTCTTGGGCTCCACGTCGACGGGGATGCCGCGCGCCCGGTCGCGCACCTCGACGCTGCCGTCGGCGTGCAGCACGACGTCGATCTCGGTGCCGTGCCCTCCGAGCGCCTCGTCGACGGAGTTGTCGATGATCTCCCACAGGCAGTGCATCAGGCCGCGGGAGTCGGTCGAGCCGATGTACATGCCCGGCCGCTTGCGCACGGCCTCGAGGCCCTCGAGGACGGAGAGATGGCGGGCGGAATAGTCGGAACTCACGTCGCCCAAGCCTAGTGATGCCCACCGGCATCATCGGCCAGGCGCTTCGCGCTGAGCGAAATGCGCAGCCATCCGGAAGGATCCGGTCCCCGCACGTGTTTTCATTGGTAGACGTAAGGAATCGGATCGTGAGCTACGGAGGAGGCGCCATGAACCAGACCACCGACACCGCCGGTGCGGTCGACGAACTCGACACCCCGAACGAGCTCACGGCCCTCGACCGGTGCGACGCCTGCGGCGCGCAGGCCTACATCCGCGTGGTCGTCGCGAGCGGCGAGCTCCTCTTCTGCGCCCACCACGGCCGCAAGCACCAGGAGAAGCTCTCGCAGATCGCCCACAGCTGGCACGACGAGTCGAGCCGGCTCCTCACCGACACGCGCGACTGAGCGCGTCCCAAAGCAGCACGAAGGCCCCGGAGCGATCTGGGGCCTTCGTCGTTTCCGAGCAGCGCGATGGCGCGGGGTTCAGGCGCCGACGGATGTCGCGACGCCGGCGGCGCGGAGCTGGGCGGCGCGTGCCGCCTCGGCGTAGCCGTCGACGACCGCCGCCTGCTCGCCGGCCTCGTACGCCAGGTCGGCACGCGAGCACATGCGCTCGAGGATCGCATCGGCGAGCCGCGGGTTCTTCGCGAGGACCGGACCGTGCAGGTGCGTGCCGATCACGTCGCCCATGCGCACGCCCTCCTGGCCGGACCCCCGGCCGTTGCCCGAGCCGGCCTGGACGCGCCCGAGCGGCGACGCCTCGGCCCCGACGTAGTCGCGGGCGTGGTTCTCGAATCCGACGAGGAGGCCGATTCCGCCGCCGGCCTTGACGACGAGGTCGCCGGCCACGCGCTCCTCGCGGGCCACGGCGCGGCCGGCGACGATGCCGAGGCCCTCGACGGTGCTGCCGTCTGCGCGCTCGACGCCCCAGCTCAGCAGCTCCCAACCGGTGCCGACGGCGAGGATCGGGACGCCCTCGGTGCCCCAGCGGCGCAGTTCGTCGTGCAGGCCGAGGAGCCGCGAGCGGCTCGCCTCGAGCGAGGCGTCGCTGCCCGAGCCGAGGATCACCGCGTCGACGTGCGCGGGCAGGTCCGCGGCCTGCTCGACGGGCACGACGCGCGCGTCGAGTCCGGCCCACCGGGCGCGTGCGGCCAGGACCGCCGCGTTCTCGGCGTCGCCGTTCGTGTTCTGCAGCGAGGGAAGCAGCGAGACGATCGTGAGGCTCATTCCGCTCCCGTGAGTCCGAGGTGCGCGCGCGTACGCCGCATCGAGTCCGCGGAGAAGACGATGGTCTTCCTGCCGCCGGTCGGCGCGGGTGCGGCGAGGAAGTCGTCCAGCGCGCGTGCGAGGTCGGGCTCGACGCGGTCGATCTCGACGCCGTCGTAGGCGAGCATGAGCGCCGCCTCGTTCGCCTTGGAACCGCTGACGATCGAGACGCGACCGAGTGAGGAGGCATCCGTGGGCCAGAAGTACGAGGGGTCGCGCACATCGGAGCCGATCGCGAAGAGGATCTGCTCGGTGCCCGGCGCGATGCTGTCGACGTTGAGCTGGTAGCTCGCCGGGTTCTGCACGAGCACGAAGTCGACCTCGTGGCCGCGCACCGTGACGCGCTCGCCGCGTCCGAAGACGGCGGGGATGGCGCTGAGGGCCGCCGCCGCGGTCTCGGAGGAGAACCGCTCCCCCAGCACCGACTTCGCGGTCGCGTACGCGGCGGCCGCGTCGACGGCGTAGTGCGTGCCGCGCGCCGGAAGCCCGATGGGCACGGATGTCGCGTGGTCGGCGAGCACCGCCGACGCGCCGTCGACGGACTCGACGACCACGCCGTCGCCCGGATCGAGCCGTCGCGCGCTCGTCTCGGTGTGCCCGAGTCCGCGCGGCGCGGCCGCGAGGACTGCGGCGGACACACCGAAGCGGTGGATGCGCACCTCGGGGCGGAGGCCGCCCGCGAGCCGTTCGAGGTAGGCGTCGTCGGCGTTCACGACGACCGCCTCGCGCGCCCGCGCGCCGATCCTCGAGAGCATTCCGGCGACCATCTCGGAGTCGTGGAAGCGGTCGATCTGGTCGACCATCACGTTGGTGAGCGTGACGGAGCGTGCGTCGACGCCGTCCATGACCAGCGCGCCATGGCCCTCGTCCATCTCGAGCACGGCCATGTCGCCCGGGACGCGCCCGCGCCAGTCGGCCCGCTCGAGCAGTGCCGAGGTCAGCCCCTGGCTGATGTTGGCCGTCGAGGGGTTCGTGAACACGTCGACGCCGTGCGCGCGGAGGATGGCCACGAGCATCTTCGTGGTCGTCGACTTGCCGCTCGACCCGGACACGACGAGGAGCCCCTGCGGGAAGCCCGAGAGGGTGCTCCGCAGGTATCCCGGGGCGATCCGGTTGACGATCAGGCCGGGGACCGCGGAGCCGCCGCCCGGCTTGCGCAGCCGGGCGGCGATGCGGACGAGCCTGCCGACGAGGATCGCCGGCGCGTAGCGCACCGTCGACCTACTCGAGGTAGTCGCGCAGCGACTGCGACCGCGACGGGTGGCGCAGCTTCGCCATCGTCTTCGACTCGATCTGGCGGATGCGCTCGCGCGTCACGCCGAAGGTGTCGCCGATCTGGTCGAGGGTCTTCGGCATGCCGTCGCCGAGTCCGAAGCGCATGCGGATCACGCCCGCCTCGCGCTCGCTCAGCGAGTCGAGCAGCGACTCGAGCTGCTTCTGCAGCATCGTGAAGCCCACCGCGTCGGCCGGGACGACCGCCTCGGTGTCCTCGATCAGGTCGCCGAACTCGCTGTCGCCGTCCTCGCCGAGCGGGGTGTGCAGCGAGATGGGCTCGCGGCCGTACTTCTGGACCTCGATGACCTTCTCGGGGGTCATGTCGAGTTCCTTCGACAGCTCCTCGGGCGTGGGCTCGCGACCCAGGTCCTGCAGCATCTGCCGCTGCACGCGGGCGAGCTTGTTGATGACCTCGACCATGTGCACCGGGATGCGGATGGTGCGGGCCTGGTCGGCCATCGCGCGGGTGATCGCCTGACGGATCCACCACGTCGCGTAGGTCGAGAACTTGAAGCCCTTGGTGTAGTCGAACTTCTCGACCGCACGGATCAAGCCGAGGTTGCCCTCCTGGATCAGGTCGAGGAACTGCATGCCGCGACCCGTGTACCGCTTGGCGAGCGAGACGACGAGACGCAGGTTCGCGCCGAGCAGGTGACTCTTGGCCCGCTGCCCGTCGCGCGCGACCCACTGCAGCTCGCGGCCGAGCTGCGACTTCTTCTCGGCGTCGGACATGTGCGAGAGCTTCTCTTCTGCGAAGAGGCCCGCCTCGATGCGCATCGCGAGCTCGACCTCTTCGGCCGCGTTCAGGAGCGCGACCTTGCCGATCTGCTTGAGGTAGTCCTTGACCGGGTCGGCGGTCGCGCCGGTGATCGTCGTCGAGTAGACGGGGATCTCGTCCTCGTCGTCGGACGCCCGGAGCACGAGGGCACCCGTGGGGTGCGGCTCGGCCGGGATCGGCTTGGCCTCCTCCTCGTCCTCGTCGGCGGCGGCGGCCTCGGCGCCCGGAGCGACCTCGGTCGCGTCGTCGCCGACCTCGGCCGCGTCGGCCTCGAGGTCGGCGGGGTCGATCTCCTCGTCGTCGTCGTCGAGCGCCGCCTGGTCGCCGGCGGCGCCCTTGGCCTTCGCGCCCTTGGCGGTCGCGGTGCGCCGCGTCGTGGAGGCCGTGGCAGCGGCCTTGCCCTTGGTCGGCTTCGCCGCGGCCTTCGTCTTGGATGCGGCGGCGCGCTTCGCCGCCGTGCCGACGGCCTCAGCCGACTCGTCGGTCGGCGCCGTGGTGGCCTTGGTGGCCTTGGTTGCCATGCGTTAGAACCTCTTCCTCACCGTCGCGCGGTCGGTGCCCGAGTTCGGACCCCGGAGATCTGCGTCGCGATCCGGTGATTTCGGACACGATGAGGACCCATGTCAAGTCCGCGAGGAGTGCGGCAAGCGCCGCACCGCGGACCAGAACGGGTCCTTCCCCCTATTATACAGGGCTGCGCGCGTCGACCGTCCCGCGACACCGCCGGATCCGGGGCGCGTCGCACCCGTCTCTGACCACAACGCCGGCGGCCGGGTGCGCATTCCCCCGGCGAGCGTGCGGATCGGCGGTTCAGGCCGAGTCGTCGTCCCGGTTGCGGCGGTGGGCCAGGAACTTCTCGAGCTCGGCGGCGATCTCGTCGGCCGAGGGCACCTCGCCGTCCTCGTCGGTCAGCGGCGAGCGGACGGTCGTGCCCTCCATATAGGCGTCGTGACGCTCCTCGAGGGCGTGCACCAGCTTGGCGAGCTCGCCGTTCTCGGCGACCTGCTCGTCGATGCGGGCGGTGAACTCGCGCCCCTGCTCCCGCAGCGCGTCGGTCGGGAAGATCCGCCCCGTCGAAGCGCTCACGGCCTCGAGCGCCGCGACGGCCGCCGAGGGCCACTCCGCGTCGGAGAGGTAGTGCGGTACCAACAGGACGAAGCCGGTGGTCGGGTGCCCCTGCGCTTGGAGCCGGTACTCGACGAGGTGGAGCGCGTTGGCCGGCACCTGCGTCGTCGGCTTCCACACCGACATGGCCTCGATCAGGTCGTCGCGGTTGCCGCTCACCGTCACGCCGATGGGGCGCGTGTGCGGGACGGGCATCGGGATCGAGTTGATCCACGTCGTCGAACCGATCTCGAACCGCTCGATGAGGCCGAGCACCGCTGCGCCGAACCGCTCCCACTGGAAGTCGGGTTCGAAGCCGGTGAGCAGGAGGAACGGCTGGCCCAGCTCGTCGCGCGCGAGGTCGAGGGAAAGCCGCGGCGGCCGGTAGTCGGTGAGATGGTCGCCGTCGAAGAGGATGATGGGGCGACGCGCCCGGTAGTCGAGGAGCTCGTCGGCGTCGAAGGTCGCGACGACCGTGGTCTCGAGCGTGTCGAGCAGGTACTGGGTGGTCTGCGCCACCGCTCCGCCGGCATCGGCGAACCCCGTGAGGCCCGCGACGAGGGGCAGCCCCGGCGGCACCACGACGTCGGCGTTCAGCTCGTAAAGGGAGCGGGGATCGCGCATACCTCAAGGGTACTGACGCCCCGCGCCCGGGCTGCCGGCAGCGGCACCGCGCCATGATGCCGAGAGCGAACACCTAGCATCGAACGCATGTCCGTTCCCACGATCGCCCTCGCCGACTCCCCCGCCATCGACTCCGACGCCGACGCCGTCGTCCTCGCCGCACGGCGCACCGGCGACGGCCCCGAACTCTTCGCGCCGGCCGGATTCGAGTGGGCGACGGCGGCCCTCTCGGCGCTCGGCGCCAAGGGTTCGGTCGACGAGGTCACGCGTCTCGTGGAGCCCGGTGGATCCGGGCGGATCGTCGTCGTCGCCGGGGTCGGCGAGTCGGCGGATGCCGCGGCGCTGCGTCTCGCGGCCGGCGCGGCGGTGCGCGGCCTCGCGTCGGCGACCTCGATCGCCGTCGCCGTGCCGGTCGAGGATGCCACGGACGCGGGTGCGCTCCTGGAGGGTGCGGCGCTCGGCGCGTACGCCTTCACCGAGTACCGCGAGGGGCCGACCGGTCCGGAGCGCATCACCCTGCACACCGGCCACGACGCCGACGCCGTCCGGCTCGACCGCATCCGCTCGGTCGTGGCGGCCGTCGCGCGCACCAAGGACCTCGTGAACAGGGCACCCAACGACCTCCCGCCCTCGGTGCTCGCCGAGCTCGCAGCCGAGGCGGCGTCGGCCGCGGGCGTGTCCGTCCGGGTGCTCGACGAGCACGCCCTCGCCGCCGAGGGGTTCACGGGCATCCTGTCGGTCGGCAGCGGATCGTCCCGCCCGCCGAGGCTCGTCCGCCTCGAGTACGCCCCCGACGCGGCATCCGTGCACCTCGCCCTCGTCGGCAAGGGCATCACGTTCGACTCGGGCGGGCTCTCGCTGAAGCCCGGTGCCTCGATGGTCGGCATGAAGTCCGACATGGCCGGCGCGGCGGCGGTGCTCTCGGCGATCGTCGCGCTCGCCGACCTGCAGGTGCCGGTGCGGGTCACCGGCTGGCTCTGCCTCGCCGAGAACATGCCGTCCGGGCACGCGGTGCGACCGAACGACGTGCTCCGCATGAAGGGCGGAACGACCGTGGAGGTGCTGAACACCGACGCCGAGGGACGCCTGGTCATGGCCGACGCGCTCGCGGCGGCGAGCGAGGAGCAGCCCGACGCGATCATCGACGTCGCCACGCTCACCGGCGCACAGGTCGTGGCCCTCGGCAACCGCATATCGGGCCTCATGGGCGACGACGATCTCGTCGCCGACGTGCGCAGGGCGGCGGATGACGCGGGCGAGCCGGTCTGGCCGATGCCCCTGCCCGGCGACCTCAAGTCGCTGCTGAAGTCCGACGTCGCCGACCTCGCCAACACGAAGCTCGGCACCGTGGTGCCGGGAATGCTCCTCGCCGGCGTCTTCCTGCAGCAGTTCGTCGGGCGCCGCGAGGGCGAGGACGCGCCGCGGATTCCGTGGGCCCACCTCGACATCGCGGGCCCGTCGTTCAACAGCGGCGCGCCGTGGGGATTCACCGGATCGGGGGCCACGGGAGCGGCCGTCCGCACGCTCGTCCGGCTGGGCGAGCAGCTCGCCGCCAGGTAGTACAGTCGTCTGGGGCGATCGTCGCCCGAGGGCCTGCCCGGCCACGAGCCGACGCAGTTCGTGCCGCTGATCCGATGCGCAAGGGAGATCCGTTTGTCCGAGCAGAACTTTGACCTCGTCGTCCTCGGAGGCGGCAGCGGAGGGTACGCGGCGGCGCTGCGTGCCGTCCAGCTCGGCCTCAGCGTGGCACTCGTCGAGAAGGACAAGCTCGGCGGCACGTGCCTGCACCGCGGATGCATCCCGACGAAGGCGCTGCTCCACGCCGCCGAGGTGGCCGACAACTCCCGCGAGTCGGCGAAGTTCGGCGTGCGCTCGACGTTCGAGGGCATCGACGTCCCCGCGGTGACGAAGTACCGCGAGAGCATCGTCGCGAGCAAGTTCAAGGGCCTGCAGGGCCTCGTCAAGGCGCGCGGCATCACGGTCGTCGAGGGCGAGGGCCGGCTGGTCGGCGCGAACGCCGTGCAGGTCGGCGACCAGCGCCTGGTCGGCACGAACGTCGTGCTCGCCACGGGTTCGTACTCGCGCTCGCTGCCCGGCCTCGAGATCGGCGGCCGCGTGATCACGAGCGAGCAGGCCCTCGAGCTCGACTTCGTCCCGCAGAAGGTCGCGATCCTCGGCGGCGGCGTCATCGGCGTCGAGTTCGCGAGCGTCTGGAAGTCCTTCGGCGCCGACGTCACGATCATCGAGGCGCTCCCCCACCTCGTGCCGAACGAGGAGGAGACGATCTCCAAGCACCTCGAGCGCGCGTTCCGCAAGCGCGGCATCGAGTACAAGCTCGGCGTCCGCTTCCAGGGCGTCACCCAGCACGAGGACGGCGTCGTCATCACGCTCGAGAACGGCGACACGGTCGACGCCGAGCTCCTGCTCGTCGCCGTCGGGCGCGGTCCGGTCACCCAGGGCCTCGGGTACGAGGAGGCCGGGGTCACCGTCGACCGCGGCTTCGTCATCACGAACGAGCGCCTGCAGACCAGCGTGCCCGGCGTGTACGCGGTCGGCGACATCGTCCCCGGCCTGCAGCTCGCGCACCGCGGCTTCCAGCAGGGCATCTTCGTCGCAGAAGAGATCGCGGGCCTGAACCCGATCGTCGTCGACGACGTCAACATCCCCAAGGTCACCTACTGCGAGCCCGAGGTCGCCTCGATCGGCTACAGCGAGGCGAAGGCCGCCGAGAAGTTCGGCGCCGACAAGGTCTCGGCGTACGAGTACAACCTGGCGGGCAACGGCAAGAGCCACATCCTCGAGACCAGCGGGATCATCAAGGTCGTCCGGGTCGAGGACGGCCCCGTGGTGGGCGTGCACATGATCGGCGCTCGCGTCGGCGAGCTCATCGGAGAGGCCCAGCTCGCGGTGAACTGGGAGGCCTACCCCGAGGACATCGCGCCCCTCATCCACGCGCACCCGACCCAGAACGAGGCGCTCGGCGAGGCGTTCCTCAAGCTCGCGGGCAAGCCGCTCCACGCGCTCTGAGCCCGTCCCGCCGAAATCCGACTGCAATAAGCTAGAACGCGTAACGCTGTGAAGGAGACAAGCGCATGAGCGAATCCGTCAGCCTCCCGGCACTCGGCGAGAGTGTCACGGAGGGCACGGTCACCCGCTGGCTGAAGAACGTGGGCGACCGTGTCGAGGTCGACGAGCCGCTGCTCGAGGTCTCGACCGACAAGGTCGACACCGAGATCCCGTCGCCGGTGGCGGGGGTCATCGAGTCGATCCTCGTCCAGGAGGACGAGACCGTCGAGGTGGGCACGCCGCTCGTGACGATCGGCGACGGTTCCGGCGCCGGCGCGGCTCCGGCCGCCGAGGCGCCTGCAGCTGAGGCTGCTCCGGCCCCTGCCGCCGAGGCCGGCCCGCAGGAGGCGCCGGCACCGGCTCCGGCTCCCGAGGCGGCACCGGCGCCCGAGGCCGCCCCGGCTCCCGCTGCCGAGGCGCCCGCGCCCGCTCCTGCGCCGGCACCCGAGGCACCCGCTCCGGCTCCGGCTCCGGCACCCCAGGCAGCGCCGGCACCGCAGGCGGCTCCTGCTCCGGCTCCGGCCCCTGAGGCGGCGCCCGTCGCCCAGGCGGCTCCCGCTCCTGCCCCGGCACCCGCTGCTGCCCCGGCAGCGCCTGCCGCTCCCGCGGCCGAGGCTCCGGCGGCCGGCGGAGCGCACGCCGGAACGTCGGGCTACGTCACGCCGATCGTCCGGAAGCTCGCGAACGAGCAGGGCGTCGACCTCGCGTCCGTCCAGGGCACGGGTGTCGGCGGTCGCATCCGCAAGCAGGACGTCCTCTCCGCGGGCACCCCCGCCCCGGCCGCTGCCGCGGCCGAGGCGAAGCCCGCGCGCCAGCCGCTCGAGACCTCGCCGCTGCGCGGCACGACCCAGCCGATGACGCGCCTGCGCAAGGTCGTCGCCGAGCGCGCGGTCGTCTCGATGCAGTCGACGGCACAGCTCACCTCGGTGGTCGAGGTCGACGTCACTCGCGTGGCGCGCCTGCGCGACCGCGTGAAGGGCGCCTTCCAGGAGAAGACGGGTACGAAGCTCTCGTTCCTGCCGTTCTTCGCGCTCGCCGCGGTCGAGGCGCTCCGCGCCTACCCGATCATCAACTCGACGGTCGACGGCGAGTCGATCGTCTACCCCGAGCGCGAGAACCTGAGCATCGCGGTCGACACCGAGCGCGGCCTGCTCACGCCGGTCGTCCGCGATGCCGGCGAGCTCGACATCGCCGGCCTCGCGCAGCAGATCGCCGATCTCGCCGACCGCACCCGGAACAACCAGCTCAAGCCCGACGAGCTCGCCGGCGGCACGTTCACGCTGACCAACACGGGTTCGCGCGGCGCGCTGTTCGACACACCTGTGGTGTTCCTGCCGCAGACGGCGATCCTCGGCACCGGCGTCGTCGTGAAGCGGCCCGTGGTGATCTCCGAGGACGGGTCGGACGCCATCGCGATCCGCTCGATGGTCTACCTGGCGCTCTCGTACGACCACCGCATCATCGACGGAGCCGACGCCGCTCGGTTCCTCACCGCGGTCAAGGCCCGTCTCGAGGAGGGCGACTTCGAGGGCGACCTCGGCCTCTAGTCGAACCACTCGCGCAAGCGCCAACCGGCCTCGCTCCGCACCAGCAGGAGCGAGGTCGGTTCGCGTTCGCCGCCGACGCTTGGCACGGAGAGGACGACCGCGTCGCCGAGGTCGGCGACGAGCGTGATCGCGTCGAGGTCGGCATCGGATTGTCCGATCGTCGCGCCGGAGTCGATCGCGGCCCGGTCGCGCACCTCGATCGCCGATCCCGGCTGCTCGACCGCCCTGAGACAGTCGACGTCGGCGGAGACGAGGCAGGTCGCCCGGATCTCGAGCAGGGCCGCCGCCGCCGCGACCGGATCGTCCGCCGATCCGACCGGCGGCGCCTCCTCCGACGGTTCGGGAGGCGCGGCAGTCGCGACCCCATCGGCGGGTGCGATGCCGTCGGCGGTCCCATCGACCTCGGCCGACGCCTCCGTTGCGGAGACGTCGGGCCCTGGCTCGGCGCGCACGCCGGCGGCGGACGGTGGAACCATGGTGAGCAGTGCGACGAGCGCGCCGGCGCCCACGAGGCCGCCGGTCAGGAGCGCTCCACGGCGCTGCCGGGCCCACCCGGCCGCACGGCGCGCCAGTGCGGCCCGCGGGTCGCGATCGAGGGAGGCGGCCAGGTCCTCCGCCGCGTCGCCGGGAAGCTGCGCGAGTTCGGCGAGCCGGGTCAGCTCGCGATGGCGGACCTGACGCCCGCCGTCGTGCGCGACGATCGCGGGAGGCGCATCGGCGGGAACCCGTGCGATCGGCGTGGCGCGGGAGGGCACCCCGCGCAGGCGGACCTCCGTCGGCACCCCGGGAAGCGGCAGCGGGTCGGCCGCGGCGAACAGCGCCCGCTCGAGCTCGAGCTCGACGGGAGTGAACGGCCGCGCCTCGAGGGCCCGCCGCGCGATCCCGGCGACGTCGGCGAACCCGCGCGCCTCACGGGTCGACGCGACGACGTCGTCGATCAACCGGAGGAGTGCCGCATGCCCGCCGCGGAGCAGGCCGACACGCTCGGCCGTCGTCGCGGCGGCGTCGAGCCGGGCGAGCGCGCCGAGCCCGATGAGCCGCGGGCGCCCGGTCTCGTCGACGAGGACGTCGGCCGCGGCGAGCCGGGTATGCACCAGTCCGAGTTCGGCCAGTGATCGCACCGCCATGACGACCGGCGCGAGGGCGGTGACCGCCTGGCCGGGAAGGAGATCGCTGCCCGCGAGGAGGCCGGCGAGCGACGGGCCGCTCACGCGCTCGACGATCAGGCAGGCGCGACCGTCGGCCAGCGTGGCGACGTCGAGCAGTGCGGGAGTGGGTCCCGAGCCGTCGTGCTGCATCGACGCGATCTCGGTCGCGATCGCGTCGTCGTCGGTGCCGGGCCCGTACACGCGCATGACCACGAGCGAGTCGGCCGCCGCGGTCGGTTCACCCGGCGCAGGCTCGACCTCGCCGCGGTCGATCGCGGCGAGGTAGACGTCGGCACGGTCTCCTTCGGCGAGCCGCCGGAGGAGACGATACCCGGCCAGTGCCGACTCGACGGCGGCGCCGGCCTCGGCACGGGTCGAGGCGACCGGATGCTCGGCCCCGACCGCGGTGGTGCCGGGGCGGATTCGGAAACGGGGCATGCCCTCAGGCTCGCCCCCGCGGCGGCGCCTCGGGGGTCGATGCGGGGAGGGTGTGGCGAGCCATCCGCCGCCGTCGCCTGTGGAGGAGTGGAGGCGACCTAGACTGGTTCGCATGCTCGACTACGTCGTCGCGGGGCTAAGCGCCAACTCCGTGCCGTACAGCGAGGGCCTCTCCCTCCAGCGCGCCGTCCATCAGGCGGTGGTCTCCGGTGAACGACCGGACACCGTCATCCTCCTCGAACACGATCCGGTCTATACGGCCGGCAAGCGGACCGCCCCCGACGAGCGACCGACCGACGGCACGCCCGTCGTCGACGTCGACCGCGGCGGCAAGATCACCTGGCACGGTCCGGGGCAGCTCGTCGGCTACCCGATCCTGCGCCTCGCCGAGCCGATCGACGTGGTCGGCTACGTCCGCCGACTGGAGGGGGTCCTGATCGACGTCCTCCAGGGGTGCGGCATCGACGGCCGACGGGTCGACGGCCGCTCCGGCGTCTGGATCCTCGGCGACGGCCTCGAGGAGAAGATCGCCGCGATCGGCATCCGCGTCGCCGAGGGCGTGACCATGCACGGGTTCGCCCTCAACTGCTCGAACTCGCTCGCCCCGTACGAGAAGATCGTGGCCTGCGGCATCCGCGACGCCGGGGTCACCACGATGTCGCGCGTGCTCGGCCGCACGGTCGACCCGGCCGACGTCGTGGAGGCCGTGCAGGCGCGACTGGACGCGGAGTTCGCCCCGGTCGCGGGGGTCGCGGCGTGAGCGCCGATCCGGCGGGGCGGCGGATGCTGCGCCTCGAGGTCCGCAACGCCCAGACGCCCATCGAGCGCAAGCCCGAGTGGATCAAGACCCGCGCGCGGATGGGCCCGGAGTACCGGCAGCTGCAGCAGCTCGTGAAGTCCGAGGAGCTGCACACGGTCTGCCAGGAGGCCGGCTGCCCGAACATCTACGAGTGCTGGGAGGACCGCGAGGCGACCTTCCTCATCGGCGGCTCGCAGTGCACGCGCCGGTGCGACTTCTGCCAGATCGACACCGGCAAGCCGGCCGATTACGACATCGACGAGCCGCGCCGCGTCGCCGAGTCGGTCGTCCGCATGCAACTGCGCTACTCGACCGTGACGGGCGTCGCGCGCGACGACCTGCCCGACGAGGGTGCGTGGCTGTACGCCGAGACGATCCGGCAGATCCACGCCCAGTCGCCGGGAACCGGCGTCGAGATCCTCATCCCCGACTTCTCGGGGAACCCCGAGCTGCTCGGCGAGGTCTTCTCGGCGCGACCCGAGGTGTTCGCGCACAACGTCGAGACGGTGCCGCGGATCTTCAAGCGCATCCGCCCGGCGTTCCGGTACGAGCGATCGCTCGACGTGATCACGCAGGGTCGTGACGCGGGGCTGATCACCAAGTCGAACCTGATCCTCGGCATGGGCGAGGAGCGCGCCGAGGTCTCGCAGGCGCTCCGCGACCTGCACGATGCGGGCACCGACATCATCACCATCACGCAGTACCTGCGGCCGAGCCCGCGGCACCTGCCGGTCGCGCGCTGGGTGCGGCCCGAGGAGTTCGTCGAGCTCAAGGCCGAGGCCGAGGAGATCGGGTTCCTGGGCGTCCTCGCGGGACCGCTGGTCCGCTCCTCGTACCGCGCCGGGCGTCTCTGGGCCCAGTCCATGCGGGCGAAGGGTCGGCCGCTGCCCCCCGAGCTCGCGCACCTCGCCGACGAGTCGCTGGGATTCGCCCAGGCCGTGGGCTGACGCGCGCGGAGACGGGCCGTCCGAGCGTCCTGACGCGGTCGGACGGCCCGTCCTCCGCCGGTATCCTTGTCGCATGGCACGAACCAAGGACGCCGGGTCCGCTCCCAAGCCCCCCAAGGAGCCCGGCCGCATGAAGCAGATGTGGCAGGTCTTCCAGATGACCCGCCGCTACGACCCGAGCGCCCAGTGGCTCATGCTCCTCGGCTTCCTGCTGCCCGTCCTGGTGGGTCTCGCGCTCGCCCTCTGGCTGAGCGAGGGCAACGGCTTCACCATCGCGCTCTGGATCGTCTCGGGCGTGCTCGCGGGCCTGTTGATCGCCCTCGTGATCCTCGGTCGCCGGGCCGAGCGCGCGGCGTACTCCCAGATCGACGGCCAGCCCGGCGCGGTCGGCGCGGTCCTCCGCAGCGGGCTGCGCGGCGGATGGGTCGGCAACGAGATGCCCATCGCCGTGAACGGAAAGACGCAGGATGCCATCTACCGGGCGGTCGGCCGCGGCGGTGTCGTGCTGATCAGCGAGGGTCCGCGCTCGCGGACCGACCGCATGCTCGAGGACGAGAAGCGCAAGGTGAGCCGCGTGCTCCCGAACGTGCCCGTGACGACCCTCTCGGTCGGCCATGAGGAGGGCTCGGTCGAGCTCTACCGGCTCCCTGCGACGCTGCGCAAGACCAAGAAGTCGCTGACCAAGCCCGAGGTCCTGGCGGTGAGCAATCGCCTGAACTCGCTCCAGGCGCCGCTGCCGATCCCGAAGGGCATCGACCCCATGAAGGTCCGCCCGCAGCGCGGCAAGATGCGCTGACCCGATCACGACTCCCCCGCGGCATCCGTTCACCTCGAACGGGTGCCGCGGTCGTCTCCGGCCGTGAGATCCGGGGCGGATGCCGCGCGGCGGCTCAGCGCCGGATGAGCACCGTTCCGGCGACCTTGTCGTGGAAGCCGCGCTGGTCGGAGTCCCACACGAGCGCGGGCACGACGACGATGAGCAGGAGGGTCCGGACGACGGGCCGCCAGGGACCGACCCATCCGCCGCGCATCGCGACCACGCGCAGGCCGAGGATCCGATGGCCGATGCTGCCGCCGATCGTGGGAATGAACAGGACCTGCATGAGCGCGAACACCCCGAGCGTCGTCCACGACTGCGCCGGCGATGCGTACGGACCGGCGAGCAGGGCGATCACGTTCGCGATCGCCCAGTCGGCGAACAGGGCGACGATGCGCCGCCCGACGCGTGCGACGGAGCCGACGCCCTCCTCGGGAAGGCCGAGGCGTTCCCCGGGATAACGGCTGGGCGGGATGTCGCCTGAGGCGGGCGCGGGGGCGGGGTCGGGCACCGGACGATTCTACCGATGGCCGATCGTGTAACACGGTGGAAACATTCGCGTCACGGTCGGGAAACTCCGCCCGCGTAGCGTCGCACTCGGTCGAACGACTGCGTCCGCGCCCTCTACCCGCCCTTGGAGCACCGTCACATGTTCAGTGATTCTTCCGAAGTCCTCAAGTTCATCAAGGAGACGGACGTCAAGTTCCTCGACATCCGTTTCACCGACCTCCCGGGTGTGCAGCAGCACTTCAACATCCCGGCCTCCACCGTCGACGAGGACTTCTTCACCGTCGGCCAGCTCTTCGACGGCTCGTCGATCCGCGGCTTCGCGTCGATCCACGAGTCCGACATGCAGCTCATCCCCGACGTCTCGACGGCCTACATCGACCCGTTCCGCGCCGAGCGGACGCTGATCATGGTCTTCGACATCTACAACCCGCGCAACGGCGAGATCTACGCCAAGGACCCGCGCCAGGTCGCCAAGAAGGCCGAGAAGTACCTCGCCTCGACCGGCATCGCCGACACCGCGTACTTCGCCCCCGAGGCCGAGTTCTACATCTTCGACGACGTCCGCTACCAGGTGACGCAGAACGCGAGCTTCTACTCGGTGGACTCCGAGGAGGGCGCCTGGAACTCGGGCCGCGTCGAAGAGGGCGGCAACCTCGGCAACAAGACGCCCTACAAGGGCGGCTACTTCCCGGTCTCCCCCGTCGACAAGCAGGCCGACCTGCGCGACGACATCTCGCTGAAGCTCATCGAGGCCGGTCTCATCCTCGAGCGCGCGCACCACGAGGTGGGCACCGGCGGCCAGGCCGAGATCAACTACCGCTTCGACACGATGGTGCACGCGGCCGACGACATCCTGAAGTTCAAGTACATCGTCAAGAACACCGCCGACCAGTGGGGCAAGACCGCCACGTTCATGCCGAAGCCGCTCTTCGGCGACAACGGCTCGGGCATGCACACGCACCAGTCGCTCTGGAACGAGGGCAAGCCCCTGTTCTACGACGAGGCCGGCTACGGCGGCCTGTCCGACATCGCACGCTGGTACATCGGCGGCATCCTCAAGCACGCTCCGGCGCTGCTCGCCTTCACGAACCCGACGGTGAACTCGTACCACCGCCTCGTGCCGGGCTTCGAGGCCCCCGTCAACCTGGTCTACTCGGCGGGCAACCGCTCGGCGGCCATCCGCATCCCGATCACGGGCACGAACCCCAAGGCCAAGCGCATCGAGTTCCGTGCGCCGGATGCCTCGGGCAACCCGTACCTCGCCTTCGCCGCGCAGCTCATGGCCGGCCTCGACGGCATCAAGAACCGCATCGAGCCGCACGAGCCCGTCGACAAGGACCTCTACGAGCTGCCGCCCGAGGAGGCCAAGACGATCCCCCAGGTGCCGGGCTCGCTCGACGCCGTGCTCGACGCGCTCGAGGCCGACCACGAGTTCCTCCTCGAGGGCGGCGTGTTCACCCGTGAGCTCATCGAGACCTGGATCGACTACAAGCGCGAGAAGGAGCTGAAGCCGCTGGCCCAGCGTCCCCACCCGTTCGAGTTCGAGCTGTACTACGGCGTCTAGACTCTCTCCCCCATCCCCCCAGAGAGCCGAGGGCCCGTGTCGCGATCTGCGACACGGGCCCTCGTGGCGTGTGCGCGAGCGAGCGAGCGGATGCCGCGGCTCAGCCCGTGGTCGGCTCGCGCTTGGGTTCGAGGCCGTAGAAGCCGCGCTCGAACACGGCGCGGGCCCGCCGCGTGACCTGCAGGTAGTCGTGCTCGAGCCGGGTCGCGGAACCCGGCGGGTAGCCCATGATGCGCGCCACGCCCTCGAGCTGCGTGCGCTCCACCGGCAGGACGTCGGTCGTGCGGTCGAGCCAGAGCGTGAGGGCAGAACGGGCCCGGGAGGCGAAGACCCACGCCGCGCGCAGCGTCTCGGCATCGCGGGCGTCCACGAGCTCGGCCGCGACGGACGCGGTGAGCGCGTCGAGCGTCGACGTCGTGCGCAGTGACGGGACGTCGGCCGCGTGCTCGAGCTGGACGAGCTGCACGAACCACTCGACATCGCTCAGCGACCCGCGTCCGAGCTTCAGGTGACGCGTCGGGTCGGCGCCCTGCGGGAGGCGCTCGTTCTCGACGCGGGCCTTGATGCGCTTGACCTCGCGGACTTCGCGCTCGGCGATCTCGGCCGGATAGCGCACGCTGTCGGCCAGCTCGGTGAAGTCCTCGACGAGTGCCGGGTCGCCGGCGACGCCGCGTGCGCGAAGGAGCGCCTGCGCCTCCCAGGTCAGCGACCATCGCGCGTAGTAGGCGCGGTACGCGTCGAGCGAGCGGGCGACCACCCCATTGCGTCCCTCGGGGCGGAGGTCGGCGTCGAGCTCGAACGGCAGGCGCGCGTCCTCGCTGACCCGGACGAGCTCGGACACGATCTTCAGCGCGCGCGAGTGCGCGGCATCGGGTTCGGCCCCCGCGGGGCGATACACGTAGAGGATGTCGGCGTCGGAGCCGATGCCGAGCTCCCGGCCCCCGAAGCGTCCCATCCCGATGACGGCGAACTCGATGCCGTCGTCGCCGCGGCGGATGGCGCGGACGAGCGCGTCGATGTGGGTCTCGACCACGTCGCTCAGGCCGTGGCCGAGCTCCTCGATCGTGCAGACGTCGAGCATCGCCGCGAGCGCGAGGCGGAGCACCTCGCGACGGCGCATCGCACGGAGCACCTTCGCGGCGGGATCGAGCTCGGAGTGGCGGGCGAGCACCGCCGACGCCTCCTCGCGGAGCCCGGCGAGCTGGCGTGGGCGCAGCTCGTCGAGATCCTCCAGCCAGGCGACCGCCTCGGGGATGCGCTCGAGCAGCTCACCCGCGAAGCGGGAGCCCGACAGCACGCGAGTGAGCCGGAGCGCTGCATCGGAGGAGTCCCGGAGCAGGCGCAGGTACCAGTGCGTGGTACCGAGCGTGTCGCTGATCCGTCGGAACGCGAGCAGTCCGTAGTCGGGGTCGGCGCCGTCGGCGAACCACGAGATGAGCACGGGCATGAGGTGGCGCTGGATGGTGGCCCGCCGGGAGACGCCGGCGGTGAGGGCGCCGATGTGGGCGAGCGCGCCTCTCGGATCCACGAAGCCGATCGCCGCGAGCCGCGCGGCGGCCTGCTCGCTGGTCAGCCCGAGCCCGTCGGCGGGCAGCGCCGCCACGGCCGAGAGCAGCGGCCGGTAGAAGAGCCGTTCGTGGAGCCCGCGCACGCGCCGGCGTGTCGCCTGCCACACGGTCGTGAGCTCCTCGGCGCTCCGGGCGAGTCCGGACGCGCGGGCGAGCACCCGGGTCGCGGCCGCGTCGCGCGGCATGAGGTGGGTGCGTCGGAGGCGTGCCAGCTGCAGGCGGTGCTCGAGCACACGGAGCACCCGATAGTCGCGCGAGAACTCGGCCGACTCCTCGCGCCCGACATAGCCGTGCTCGGCGAGTGCGGCGAGGGCGGGCAGCGTGCCGGGCTGGCGGATCGCATCGTCGGTCGCTCCGTGGACGAGTTGCAGCAACTGGACGGTGAACTCGATGTCGCGCAGGCCGCCGGGGCCGAGCTTGAGCTGCACGTCGACCTCGTCGGCCGGGATGTGCTCGGTGACGCGTTCGCGCATGCGCTGCACCGACTCGACGAAGCCCTCGCGGGACGAACTCGCCCACACCTTGGGGGCGACGCCGGCGGCGTACCGGTCGCCGAGGTCGGGGTCGCCCGCGAGCGGGCGCGCCTTCAGCAGGGCCTGGAACTCCCAGCTCTTCGCCCACCGGTCGTAGTACTGCAGGTGCGATTCGAGCGTGCGTACGAGTGCGCCGTCCTTCCCCTCGGGCCGGAGGTTGGGGTCGACCTCCCACAGCGGGGGTTCGATGCCGGGCTCGCCGATGAGCCGCATCGCGGTCATCGCGAGACGGGTGGCGATGTCGAGCGCCCGGGCGGTCGACGCCGCCTCCTCGTCGGCCGACTCGGCGACGAAGATCACGTCGACGTCGCTGACGTAGTTGAGTTCCCGCGCGCCCGCCTTGCCCATGCCGATGATCGCCAGGCGCGTCGCCTCGACCTCCGCGGCGGGGAACCGGCCCGGGGCGGCCGGCTCGCCGTCGGCGCGGCCGACCGTGCGGCGCGCGAGGTGCAGCGCCGCGTCGAGGGCCGCGCCCGCGAGGTCGGCGAGGCCGGCGGCGACGGTGTCGACCGCGGCGACCGCATCGCTGCGCGTGAGGTCCCAGATCGCGATCCGGGCGAGCACGCGGCGGTAGCGCACGCGCAGCGCCCTGGCGCCCGCGTCGGCGAGCGAGGCGAGGGGCCCGTCGACGGATGCCACGGCGTCGACGAGTTCGGCCCGGGCCGCGTCGGCCGACGGCGGTCGCCCGGGCTCGTCGTGGAGCACGGCGAGCTCGTCGGGGTTGCGCAGCAGGAACTCGGCGAGCCCGCGGGACCCGCCGAGGAGGCGCGCGGCGCGGTCGAGCGATGCCGGGTCGTGCAGGACGGCGCGGACGGCCTCGGGGGTGCGCTCGAAGAGCCGCTGCAGCTCGGCGAGCGCCTGGTCGGCGTCGCCGGCGGCCGCGAACGCGTCGAGGAGCGTGTCAGGCACGAGCCCGGCCGCCTCCGCCAGGTCGCTCAGCCGGGCGGCCGCCAGGTCGAGGTCGTCGAACCCGGCGCGCGCGAGCGCGCCGAGCATGGGCACTTGGCGCGTCATCCGACCGGTCTCGTCAGAGGATCTCGAGATTGCGGTGCAGCTCGAACGGCGTGACCTGCGTGCGGTAGTCGCGCCACTCGGCCCGCTTGTTCGCCAGCACGTAGTTGTACACGTGCTCGCCGAGCGTGTCGGCGACGAGCTCGGACTCCTCCATGTACTCGATCGCGTGGTCGAGGCTCGCGGGCAGCGGCCGATAGCCGAGCGCCCGGCGCTCGCTGTCGGTCAGCGCCCACACGTCGTCCTCCGCTTCGGGCGGGAGCTCGTACCCCTCCTCGATGCCCTTCATGCCCGCCGCGAGCAGGAGGGAGAACGCCAGGTAGGGGTTCGCTGCGGAGTCGATCGCGCGGTACTCGACGCGAGCGCTCTGGCCCTTGTTCGGCTTGTACAGCGGCACGCGCACGAGCGCGGACCGGTTGTTGTGCCCCCAGCAGATGAAGCTCGGGGCCTCGTCGCCGCCCCAGAGGCGCTTGTACGAGTTGACGAACTGGTTCGTCACGGCCGAGATCTCGTTGGCGTGGCGCAGCAGTCCGGCGATGAACTGCCGGCCGATCTTGGAGAGCTGGTACTGCGCGCCCTGCTCGTAGAACGCGTTGGCATCGCCCTCGAAGAGGGAGAGGTGCGTGTGCATGCCCGAGCCCGGGTAGTGCGAGAAGGGCTTCGGCATGAAGGTCGCGTAGACGCCCTGCTCGATCGCCACCTCCTTCACGACCGTGCGGAAGGTCATGATGTTGTCGGCCGTCGTGAGCGCGTCGGCGTAGCGCAGGTCGATCTCGTTCTGGCCGGGGCCCGCCTCGTGGTGGCTGAACTCGACCGAGATGCCGAGGTCTTCGAGCATGCGGACCGAACGCCGGCGGAAGTCGTGCGCGGTGCCGCCGGGCACGTTGTCGAAGTAGCCCGCCGAGTCGACGGGCTGCGGGCCCTCGGGGCCGTACTTGCTCGACTTCAGCAGGTAGAACTCGATCTCGGGGTGCGTGTAGAACGTGAATCCGCGGTCGGCGGCGCGCGCCAGCGTGCGCTTCAGCACGTTGCGGGGGTCGGCAACGGCGGGCTCGCCGTCGGGCGTCGTGATGTCGCAGAACATGCGCGCGGTCGGGTCGATGTCGCCCCGCCACGGGAGGGTCTGGAACGTCGTGGGGTCGGGGTAGGCGAGCAGGTCGGACTCGAACGTGCGGCTGAGCCCCTCGATCGCCGAGCCGTCGAAGCCGATGCCCTCGGTGAACGCGCCCTCGACCTCGGCCGGCGCGATGGCGACCGACTTCAGGGTGCCGACGACGTCGGTGAACCAGAGCCTGACGAACTTGACCCCTCGTTCCTCGATGGTCCGAAGAACGAAGTCGCGCTGCTTGTCCATGCACACCCTTCCTCGATGCTCTTCAGCGTACTGGGTCGCGCCGCCCCGCCCCGCCGGGTGACGGCGCCCTGTGCGAGGATGACGACATGTCCGACACCGCATCCACCGACGCAGCGTCCGCAGGCGACTCCGCCGTTCCCGAGAACCCGTACGGCGGCGCGGCCGCGGTCACGGGCGGCCCGAAGCGAGTGCGCACCCGGCACTTCCAGAACGCCAAGCGCGAGGGCATCAAGATCACCGGGCTCACGAGCTACGACGCGCTCACGGCGCACATCTTCGACGAGGCCGGCATCGACTTCCTGCTCGTCGGCGATTCGGCGGGCAACAACGTGCTCGGCTACGAGACCACACTTCCGGTCACGGTCGACGAGCTCATCCCCCTCACCCGAGCCGTCGCGGGCGCCGTCCAGCGCGCGTTCGTCGTCGCCGACATGCCATTCGGGTCGTACGAGAACGGTCCCGACGAGGCCCTGCACACCGCCATCCGCTTCATGAAGGAGACGGGCGCGCACGCGGTCAAGCTCGAGGGCGGTGAGCGCAGCCACAAGCAGATCCGCCGCATCGTCGGTGCCGGCATCCCGGTGATGGCGCACATCGGCTACACGCCGCAGAGCGAGCACGGGCTCGGCGGCCACATCATCCAGGGTCGCGGCGAGGGCGTGAAGCAGCTGCTCGCCGACGCCGAGGCGGTGCAGGACGCCGGCGCGTTCGCCGTGGTGCTCGAGATGGTCCCCGCCGACGCGGCGCGACAGGTCACCGAGCGGCTGCACATCCCGACGATCTCGGTCGGCGGCGGCCCGCACTGCGACGGCCAGCTGCTCGTGTGGACCGACTGGGCTGGGTTGACCACCGGCCGCATCCCGAAGTTCGTGAAGCAGTACGCGAACCTCGCCGGCGTCCTCAGCGAAGCGGCGACCGCCTGGCGGGCCGATGTCGCGTCGGGGGCGTACCCGACCGAGGAGCATTCCTACTGAGAGGCACGGCTCGCAGCCGGCGCGCTCGTACGCGTGCCGGCGCGCGGCTCACTCCTCCGCGGCTTCCTCCTCGGCCCACTTGGCGCTGTTGGCCCGGAGGATCTCGAGGGCGTGCTCGGCCTCGGCGCGCGTCTCGAACGGCCCGACGCGCTCGACCGCCGGGGAGACCATCCCCTCCTCGACCTCGCCGGTGTTGAGGTTGTACCAGAACTGATGCTCGGCGTCCCGCGACATAGGCTGATCCTATGCCCAAGGACCCCGCCGGCCACGTGATCCCCGGCCGACCGTCGCCGATGCGCGCCGTTCCGGCGGCGATCGCCCGGCCCGAGTACGTCGGCCGTGCGGCGCCCTCGCCGAACACCGGCGGCGACCGCTACTCCCCCGACGAGATCGAGCTGATCCGGGCGGCCGGGCGTGTCGCGGCGGGCGCGATCGAGGCGGCCGCGGCGGCGATACGCCCGGGAGTCACCACCGACGAGCTCGACCGCATCGCCCACGAGTTCGTGGTCGCGCACGGCGCCTACCCGTCGACGCTCGGCTACCGCGGGTTTCCGAAGTCCTCGTGCACCTCGGTCAACGAGGTGATCTGCCACGGGATCCCCGACGACACCGTGCTCGAGGACGGCGACCTCGTGAACATCGACGTCACGGCGTACCTCGAGGGCTACCACGGCGACCTCAACCACACCTTCCTCGTCGGGGAGGCGAGCGAGGAGGCTCGCCTGCTCGTCGAGCGCACGCGCGAGGCACTCGCCCGCGGCATCCGCGCCGTCGCGCCCGGTCGGCAGGTGAACGTGATCGGGCGCGCGATCGAGTCGTACGCGAAGCGGTTCGGCTACGGCGTCGTGCGCGACTACACCGGCCACGGCGTGGGCCGCGCGTTCCACACCGGTCTCGTGATCCCCCATTACGACGCGCCCGAGGCGACGACCCTGCTCGAGCCCGGGATGGTGTTCACGATCGAGCCGATGCTCACGCTGGGCACGACCGAATGGGACCTCTGGGCCGACGACTGGACCGTGGTGACGCGCGACCGGTCGCTCACCGCGCAGTTCGAGCACACGCTCGTCGTCACCGAGCGCGGCGCCGAGATCCTGACCTTGCCCTGAACGCCGCCGGTGAGGCCCGCGATAGGGTGGCGCCATGGCGACTGAGCGTGCGATCGGCATCGACATCGGCGGCACGGGCATCAAGGGCGCGGTCGTCGACCTCGGCACCGGCGAGCTCCTCACCGAGCGCGTCAAGATCAAGACGCCCGCGGGCGGCCGGCCCGGCGACATCCTCGAGGCCACCGGACAGCTGCTCGCGATCATCGCAGGCCAGGGCCACACCTCGCTGCCGCTCGGGGTGTGCTTCCCCGCGATCGTCAAGCACGGCCGCACGCTCTCGGCGGCGAACATCTCCGACGAGTGGATCGGTCTCGAGGCGGAGCAGCTGTTCGAACGCGAACTCGGCAGCCCCATCCACTTCATCAACGACGCGGATGCCGCCGGCTACGCCGAATCGCAATTCGGCGCCGCGAAGGGCGAGCGCGGGCTCGCGATCCTGACCACGCTCGGCACCGGGATCGGCTCGGCCTTCCTGTATGACGGCGTGCTGGTGCCGAACACCGAGCTCGGCCACCTCGAGATCGACGGGCACGATGCGGAGGATCGCGCGGCGTACTCGGCCATGGAGCGCGAGCAGCTCTCGTGGGCGGCGTGGGCCGAGCGCCTGCAACGCTACTACTCGCACGTCGAGTTCCTGTTCTCGCCCGACCTGTTCGTCGTCGGCGGCGGCGTCTCCAAGCACCACCACGAGTTCCTGCCGCTGCTCTCGCTGGCGACCCCGATCGTCCCCGCGGCCTTCCGCAACAACGCCGGCCTGCTGGGCGCGGCGGCGCTCGCCGCCCGCTTCTAGCCGAGCGGCGCGAGGTGGGGTGCGAGCGGGCCGGCTGATACGCCGGGTTCTGTTCACCGGGCGCTTGCGCGACACCGGCTGGACGGCCATCTCTCTCGGAGCTGCGTCGCCGCAGCCCTCCAGCGGCCTACCCGGGAACGGGACGGGCCGCCCCATCGTTCCCTGTCTGGCCTTGCTCCGGACGAGGTTTACCGAGCCGACCGCGTCACCGCGGCCGCTGGTGGGCTCTTACCCCACCGTTTCACCCTTACCGCGGGCCGAGGCCCGTGGCGGTCTGCTTTCTGTGGCACTGTCTCGCGGGTCACCCCGGGTGGGCGTTACCCACCGTCCTGCCCTGCGGAGCCCGGACGTTCCTCGGCGCCCGATCGCTCGGACGACGCGGCCGTCTTGCCGACCCGCTCGCCCTTCCAGCGTACCCGAGGGCGCTCAGAGCCCCGACTCGTCGGTGCGCACGAGGATGCGATCGCACTCCGGGCACTGCACGACCTCGTCGGGAGCCGCGCGCCGCACCGCCTCGAGGTCGGACCCCGTGAGGGTCATCGTGCAGCCGCCGCAGGTGCGCTGCCGCAGCAGCGCGGCGCCGACGCCGCCGCCGCGGGCGCGACGCTGCTCGTAGAAGGCGAGCAGCTCGGCCGGAACGGTGCCCGCGACCGTGGTGCGGTCGCGCTCGGCCCCGTCGCGCTCCGTCGCGAGGCCGCCTGCGGCCTCGTCGCGCTCGCCCTCGAGGCGCGCGACGTCGGCGGCCACCTCGGCGCGCTCGGCGTCGATGTCGGCGACGTGCGCCTCGGCCGCCTCGACCTTCTCCATGACGACCAGCTCCTGGTCCTCGAGGTCGCTGAGGCGCTTGCGGAGCGAGACGAGCTCGGACTCGAGCGCCGCGACATCCTTCATCGATGAGGTGTGCGTGAGCCGCTCGCCGTCGCGTGCGATGCGCTTCTCGACGACCTCGACGTCGGACTCGATGCGGCCGAGCTCGGTGCGCGCGTCCTCGAGCGCGCCGACCGCCTCGGCGCGGCGCGTGCGCACGCCGGCGTCGCGGTCGGCGAGCGCGGTGAGCTCGGCCGTCTGCGGGAGCGAGCGGAGCCGGTGGGCGAGCTGCTGCAGGCGCGTGTCGATCGACTGGAGACGCAGCAGCTGCTGCTGGTCGGCGGGACTGGCCTTCACGTGGTGCTCCTCGTGGGGATGGGGGCGGGACGGGTCACTGCAGGACCTGGAAGTCCCACGGGTCGGTGCGGAGGTCGCTCACGGCGACCTCGAGGTCGGGGTGCGCGGCACGGAGCTCGGCGGCCGCAGCATCCAGCCACACCCACTCGCTCGCCCAGTGCGAGACGTCGATGAGCGCCGGGCCGCCGCCGAGCACGGCCTGCTCGCGCGCCTCGGATGCCGGGTGGTGGCGCAGGTCGGCGGTGACGTAGACGTCGGCGCCCTGCACGGCGGGGTGCGAGAGCAACGAGTCGCCCGCTCCGCCGCACACCGCGACGGTCTCGATCGGGTCGTCGAAACCGCCGGCCGCGCGCACGCCGCTCGCCGTGGGCGGCAGCACCTCGGCGAGGCGACGGGCCAGGCGGCCCAGGGTGGTCGGCTCGGCGAGGCGTCCGACGCGACCGAGGCCGCGCGCGGAATCCGTCGCACCGGGCACGATCGGGGTCGCGTCGACCAGGCCGAGCCGCTCGGCCAGGACGGCCGACGTGCCGGTCTCGACGACGTCGGCGTTGGTGTGCGCGGCGACGAGCGCGCAGTCGGCGCGGATGAGCCTCGCGAGCAGGGCGCCTTTGTAGCGGTCCTCGGCGATCGAGGTGACGCCCCGGAGGAGCAGCGGATGGTGCGCGACGAGCACGTCGGCGCCGGCGGCGACGGCCTCGTCGACGGTCGCGGCGACCGCGTCGACCGCGAGCACGACCCGGGATACCTCGCGCGCCGGGTCTCCGGTCACGAGCCCCGGTGCATCCCACGGCTCGGCGCCGGACACGGGCCAGAGTCGCTCCACGGTCGCGAGCAGGTCGGCGAGGGGAACGGGCACCCGCCCAGCCTAGCGCCGCGCATCGCCGGTTCCGGGGCGTCGAGGTCGTTCGGGTGGGCCCTGCCGGGCTCGAACCGACGACATCCACGGTGTAAGCGTGGCGCTCTACCAACTGAGCTAAAGGCCCCTCGCCGCGCCGGGCCGGTGGGCCCGCAGTGCGGCGCACGCCCATGGTATCCGAGCGGGCCTAGACTCACGGGCATGGAGGTGGCGACGCGGCATCCGAGCCGGACCGCCGAGCCCGAGTACCGCTGGCCGGCGGTGCTAGCGCTGCTGGCGGCGCTCGCGTTGTACGCGCTGCTGCCGAACACGCTCGTCGGCGTGCAGCGCTTCGTGATCGTCGGCGCGGGCCTCGCGTTCCTCGTCACGATCTCGATCGTCAACCCGCACCGGCTGGTCCGCCAGCCGAGGTGGTACCGGATCGTCTCCGTCGGGTTCGCCCTGCTCCTCGTGCTCGTCAACCAGGTCGCGCTGGTCGTAATCGTCTCCAAGCTCATCGGCGGGCATCACGACGCCCCCGGCCTCCTGCTCGCCGCCCTCCAGGTCTGGGTCGCGAACGTCATCGGGTTCGCGCTGCTGTTCTGGGAACTGGACCGCGGCGGCCCGGTCGTGCGCACGACCTGGGCGCGGACCGAACTGCCGGCGGCCGACCTGCGTTTTCCCCAGGACGAGGACCACGACGCCGTGGCCGAGGTGGCGGCGCGGTCCTCCGCGATCATGGACTGGACGCCCCGGTTCGTCGACTACTTCTACACCTCGCTGTCGAACAGCATGGCCTTCAGCGCCAGCGACGCCATCCCCCTCTCGCAGCGCATGAAGCTGCTGATGGGCCTGCAGGCGTTCGGCGGCTTCGTGATCCTCGCGCTCGTCATCGCCCGGTCGGTCGGCATCCTCGGCTGAGACCGGACGCGCCGCCACGCGGCATCCGCTCGACGTCGTCGTCAGCCCAGCGCGGAGAGGGCCTCGCGGTACGCGGAAACGGGGCGCGCCTCGCCCGGGCCGGTCGCGAACGACGAACGGATGACCCCGTCGGCGCCGATCGCGAACGACGCCCGCGTGGCGTACCCGGCGCGCTCGTCGAATGCACCGTACGCGCGGGCGACCGCGCCGTGCGGCCAGAAGTCCGACAGCAGGGTCACGCCGACGCCCTCGGCCTCGCCCCAGGCCCGGAGCGCGTACTTCGCGTCGACGGAGGCCACGAGCAGTTCGGCTCCGGCCGTCTCGAACAGGTCGGCGTGCGCGTCGAGCTCGCGCAGCTCGCCAGTGCACGTGCGCGAGAACGCGAAGGGCACGAACACGAGCACGACGGGACGGAGGCCGCGCCGATCGGCGAGCCGCTGCGGGGCGCCGTGCTGGTCGGGCAGGTCGAATTCGGGCGCGAGGGCGCCGGGGCCGAGGATCACGTGCGCCTCCTGACGACCGGGTCGGGACGCGCGCCAGCCTAGCCCCGTCACAGCGGCCGTAGAATCACTAGGATGGCGTGGTGCCCGCGACCGTGACCCGGTCGCTTCGTCGTGCGCACGCACCGACGAGACGGCACGATCTGCTGAAGAGAGAGGTCGCGTGTGACTGTCAACGACCAGGACCCGTACTCGGTCGAGGCGATGGACTCCGATCCGGAGGAGACCAACGAGTGGGCCGAGTCCCTCGACGCCCTCGTCGCGGAGAAGGGCCACCAGCGCGGGCGTGAGATCATGCTCAGCCTGCTCAAGCGCTCCAAGGAGCTGCACCTGGGCGTGCCGATGGTGCCGACCACGGACTACCTGAACACGATCGCCCCCGAGAACGAGCCCGAGTTCCCCGGCGACGAGGAGATCGAGCGTCGTTTCCGCGCGTGGATCCGCTGGAACGCGGCCATGCTGGTGCACCGCTCGCAGCGCCCCGGCATCGCGGTCGGCGGCCACATCTCCACGTACGCGTCGTCGGCGGCGCTCTACGAGGTCGGGTTCAACCACTTCTTCCGCGGCCAGGACCACCCCGGCGGCGGCGACCAGATCTTCGTCCAGGGCCACGCCTCCCCCGGCACCTACGCGCGTGCCTTCCTCGAGGGCCGGCTCACCGCCGACCAGCTCGACGGCTTCCGGCAGGAGAAGTCGCACGCGCCGAACGGCCTCTCGTCGTACCCGCATCCGCGGCTCATGCCCGAGTTCTGGCAGTTCCCCACCGTGTCGATGGGCCTCGGGCCGATCAACGCGATCTACCAGGCCCAGGCCAACAAGTACCTCACCAACCGCGGCATCAAGGACGCCTCCGACCAGCACGTCTGGGCCTTCCTCGGCGACGGCGAGATGGACGAGGTCGAGAGCCGCGGCCAGCTCCAGGTCGCCGCGAACGAGGGCCTCGACAACCTCACGTTCGTCATCAACGCGAACCTGCAGCGGCTCGACGGCCCGGTGCGGGGCAACGGCAAGATCATCCAGGAGCTCGAGAGCTTCTTCCGCGGCGCCGGATGGAACGTCATCAAGGTCGTCTGGGGCCGCGAGTGGGACGACCTGCTCGCGCGCGACCACGACGGGGCGCTGCGCAACCTCATGAACGTCACGCCCGACGGCGACTACCAGACCTACAAGGCGGAGTCCGGCGCGTACGTGCGCGAGAACTTCTTCGGCCGCGATCCGCGCGCGCTCGAGCTCGTCAAGGACCTCACCGACGACCAGGTCTGGGGCCTCAAGCGCGGCGGCCACGACTACCGCAAGGTGTACGCCGCCTTCAAGGCCGCCATGGAGCACAAGGGCCAGCCGACCGTCATCATCGCGAAGACGATCAAGGGCTACGGCCTCGGTCCCGCCTTCGAGGGCCGCAACGCGACCCACCAGATGAAGAAGATGACGCTCGACAACCTGAAGACCTTCAGGGACACGATGCGCATCCCGATCTCCGACGCGCAGCTCGAGGAGAACCCCTACCTCCCGCCGTACTACCACCCCGGCAACGACGACGAGGCGATCCGCTACATGCACGAGCGGCGTCGCGAACTCGGCGGCTACCTGCCCGAGCGGCGCGCGACGCACACGCCGATCTCGCTGCCCGACGACTCGGCGTACGCGATCGCGAAGAAGGGCTCCGGCACGCAGGAGATCGCCACGACGATGGCGTTCGTCCGGCTGCTGAAGGACCTCATGCGCTCGAAGGACTTCGGCAACCGCATCGTGCCGATCATCCCCGACGAGGCCCGCACCTTCGGCATGGACGCCTTCTTCCCGAACGCCAAGATCTACAACCCGAACGGCCAGCACTACACCTCGGTCGACCGCGAGCTGCTCCTGGCCTACAAGGAGAGCCCGCAGGGCCAGATCATCCACGTCGGCATCAACGAGGCCGGTGCGCTCGCCGCGTTCACCGCGGTCGGCACGTCGTACTCGACTCAGGGCGAGCCGCTCATCCCGATCTACGTGTTCTACTCGATGTTCGGGTTCCAGCGCACGGGCGACGCGATCTGGGCGGCCGGCGACCAGATGACCCGCGGTTTCATGATCGGCGCCACCGCGGGCCGCACCACGCTCACCGGCGAGGGCCTGCAGCACGCCGACGGCCACTCGCCGCTGATCGCGGCGACGAACCCGGCGGTCGTCTCGTACGACCCGGCCTACGGGTACGAGATCGGGCACATCGTCCACTCGGGCCTCGACCGGATGTACGGCGGCAACCACCCCGACCCGAACGTCATGTACTACCTCACGGTCTACAACGAGCCGCTGGTGCAGCCGGCCGAGCCCGAGGGCGTCGACGTCGAGGGCATCGTCCGCGGCATCCACCGGGTCGCCGAATCGCACGGCGACGGGCCGAAGGCGCAGCTGCTCGCGTCGGGCGTCGCGGTGCCGTGGATCCTCGAGGCGCAGCAGCTGCTCGCCGAGCACTGGGGCGTGTCCGCCGACGTGTGGTCGGTGACCAGCTGGGGCGAGCTCAACCGCGACGGACTCGCGGTCGACGAGCACAACTTCCTGCACCCCGACGCCGAGCGCCGCGTTCCGTACCTCACGCAGAAGCTCGCCGGAGCCCGCGGACCGTTCGTCGCGGTGTCCGACTACATGCGCGCGGTGCAGGAGCAGATCCGTCCGTACGTCCCCGGCCAGTACGCCACGCTCGGCGCCGACGGCTTCGGCTTCTCGGACACGCGTCCGGCGGCCCGCCGCTACTTCAAGATCGACGGCCCCTCGGTGGTGGTTCGCACCCTCGAGCTGCTCGCCGACCGCGGCGAGGTCGACCGTGCGCTGCCCGGCCAGGCGATCGAGAAGTACCGGCTCCACGACGTGAACGCGGGCACGACCGGCACCGCCGGCGGCGAGAGCTAGCAGGCGTTCCGACGGTGGCGACGAAGCCCAGGACCAAGGCGGAGACCCTCGCGTGGTTGCGCACCATCTCGGGTGAGCTGTCCACGCAGACGCTCAAGCGTCTCGAGGACACGCTGCCCTGGTACGGCGAGATGCCGCCGAGCCGGCGCTCGGCGGTCGGGCTCGTGGCGCAGGCGGGCATCACCTCGTTCATCTCCTGGTTCGACGATCCGCGGTCGACGCCGTGGATCGCGGCCGACGTGTTCGGCGCGGCGCCCCGGGAACTGCTGCGATCCGTGAGCTTGCAGCAGACGCTGCAGCTCATCCGCGTCACCGTCGAGGTCGTCGAGGAGCGGGTCAAGGACGGCGGCGAGCTGCTGCGGGAGTCGATCCTGCTCTACTCGCGCGAGATCGCCTTCGCGGCCGCCGACGTCTACGCTCGTGCGGCCGAGGCGCGCGGCCTCTGGGACGCGCGCCTCGAGGCGCTCGTCGTCGACTCGATCCTCTCGGGCGAGTACGACGACGAGCTGCCGAGCCGCATCGCGGCCCTCGGCTGGCATGGCCACGGCGAGGTCGCGGTGCTCGTGGGCACGGCGCCGAAGCTGTTCGACGTCGACCAGGTCCGCCGGGCGGCCCGTCACATGCAGGCCGACGTCCTCGTGGGCGTGCAGGGCAATCGGCTCGTCGTCGTCATCGGCCGCGCCGACCCGCGCGGACCCGAGGGCGAGGAATCGGTCGGCACCGCGCCGGCGCTGACGTTCATGGAGATCGCGACCCAGCTCGAGCCGCACTTCGGCGCGGGGCACCTCGTGCTCGGGCACGAGGTCGCGAACCTCGTCGACGCCGGCAAGAGCGCGAAGGCGGCCCTCGCGGGCTTCGCGGTGGCGCGGTCGTGGCGGCACGCGCCGCGGCCGGTGCATGCCGACGACCTGCTGCCCGAGCGCGCGCTGGCGGGCGACCCGCTCGCGCGCGCGACCCTCGTGCACCGCATCTACCGGCCGCTGCAGGCGCACTCGACCGAATTGCTCACGACGCTCTGGAGCTACCTCGACAACGGCCGCTCGCTCGAGGCGACGGCGCGCGAGCTGTTCGTCCACCCGAACACCGTCCGGTACCGCCTGAAGCGCGTCTCCGACGTCATCGGGTGGGATGCCACGGGCGCGCGCGAGGCGCTCATCCTGCAGTCGGCGCTGATCATCGGGTCGATGAGCGACCACGACGCGGCGCCGCGCCGCCGGCCCTCGAGTTGACCACACGTATGTGTCGTCGGCACAACGGCATCCTGGATACCTTGTCGCGAGTGCACACACACGACCCTCGCCGGATTGGCAGACTGGAGCGGTGATCGTCGTCGTCTGCCCTGGACAGGGCTCCCAGACCCCCGGTTTCCTCGCTCCCTGGCTCGCCGAGCCCGCGTTCGCCGACCGCCTGGCCGGCCTCTCCGACGCCGCGGGCATCGACCTGGCGCTGCACGGGACCGAGAGCGACGCCGACACCATCCGCGACACCGCGATCGCCCAGCCGCTCATCGTCGCCGCCGGGATCCTGACCTTCGGCGCGCTGATCGACGGCGGCCGTGCCGCGCGGCTCGGCGGCGTGGCCGGTCACTCGGTCGGCGAGATCACGGCGGCCGCCGCGACCGGCGTCCTCGCCGACGCCGATGCGATGCGCTTCGTCGCCGCGCGCGGCCGTGCCATGGCCGATGCCGCTGCGCTCGCGCCCACGGGCATGAGCGCGGTGATCGGCGCCGACGAGGCCGACCTGCTCGCCCGCCTCGAGGCGCTCGGCCTCGAGCCCGCGAACTTCAACGGCGGCGGCCAGGTCGTCGTCGCCGGAGCCGTCGAGGCGCTCGAGCAGCTCAAGGCCGAGCCCCCCGCTGGGGCGCGCGTCATTCCGCTGCAGGTCGCCGGCGCGTTCCACACGCGGTACATGCAGCCCGCACGCGAGCGCCTCGCCGACGTCGCGGCCTCGTTCGACGTCTCCGACCCCGGCATCACCCTCTGGACCAACCGCGACGGCTCGCAGGTCGCCTCGGGCGCCGAGTTCCTCGACCTGCTCGTGGGCCAGGTCGCCTCGCCCGTCCGCTGGGACCGCTGCATGGACTCGTTCGCCGCGGCCGGCGTCACCGGCCTCATCGAGCTCGCGCCGGCCGGCGCGCTCGTCGGGCTGGCCAAGCGCGCACTCAAGGGCGTGCCGACCGTCGCCGTCAAGACGCCCGACGACCTGCCCGCCGCGATCGAGCTGCTCGAGCAGGCCGCGTAACCCACCCCGATCCCGACGAGAGAACGCATGACGCACCCCACGCTCACCCAGTCGCACGGACCCGCCTTCACCCGCCTCTACTCCGTGGGTGCGGCCCGCGGCGAGAACGCCGTGCCGAACGACGACCTGGTCGGCCCGATCGACTCCTCCGACGAGTGGATCCGCCAGCGCACCGGCATCGTCACGAGGGTCCGCGCGGGAGCCGACGTGCTCGCGGTCGACCTCGCGACCGACGCTGGGCGCGAGGCGATCGAGCGGTCCGGCATCCCGGCCGACCGGATCGACCTCGTGATCGTCGCGACCATCTCGAACGTGCAGCAGACGCCGTCGATCGCGGCGGTCGTCGCCGACCGCGTGGGGGCGAACCCCGCGGCGGCCTACGACATGAACGCGGCATGCGCCGGCTACGCGTACGCCGTCGCACAGGCCGACGCGCTCATCCGCGCCGGCGCCGCGCACTACGCGCTCGTGATCGGCGCCGAGAAGCTCTCCGACGTGGTCGACCCGACCGACCGGACGATCTCGTTCCTGCTCGGCGACGGCGCCGGCGCGGTCGTGGTGGGGCCCAGCGAGGAGCCCGGCATCGGCGCCACGGTCTGGGGCTCCGACGGCTCCAAGGCCGGCGCGGTCGGCATGAACCACACGCTCATCGAGTACCGCGAGGGTGGGGCGGAGTGGCCGACGCTCCGGCAGGAGGGCCAGACCGTCTTCCGCTGGGCCGTCTGGGACATGGCCAAGGTCGCCAAGGAGGCGCTGGATGCCGCGGGCATCACCGCCGACGACCTCGCCGCGTTCATCCCGCACCAGGCGAACATGCGTATCATCGACCAGTTCGCCAAGCAGCTGAAGCTGCCCGAGTCGGTCGTGATCGCACGCGACATCGTGACGACCGGCAACACGTCGGCGGCCTCCATCCCGCTCGCGATGCACCGACTGCTCGAGGAGAACCCCGAGCTCTCCGGGGGCCTCGCCCTCCAGATCGGCTTCGGCGCCGGACTCGTGTTCGGCGCCCAAGTGGTGGTTCTGCCCTGAGCCGCCGATCCCCGTCCATCTAGACTGTGTCTCGGTCATACGACGAGACACCCCTGCAAGGAGAAGAACCATGGCATTGTCCCGCGACGAAGTGCTTGCCGGCCTGGCCGAGCTGATCAACGACGAGACCGGTATCGCGACCGACACGGTCGAGGCGGACAAGTCGTTCACCGACGACCTCGACATCGACTCCATCTCGATGATGACGATCGTCGTCAACGCCGAGGAGAAGTTCGACGTGAAGATCCCCGACGAAGAGGTCAAGAACCTCAAGACCGTCGGCGACGCCGTCGACTTCATCGTCGGCGCCCAGGCCTAGAGACGAACGGACGGGTCGGCGCGAGCCGACCCGTCTGTCGTCCCGCCCCCACGGGAGTGATTTCGTATGACCAAGAAGATCGTGATCACGGGCATCGGTGCGACCACGCCGATCGGCGGCACCGCCCGTGACAGCTGGAAGGCCCTGCTCGCTGGCGAGTCCGGCGCGCGCACCATCGAGCAGGACTGGGTGGCGAAGTACGAGCTGCCCGTGACCTTCGCCGCGACCGCCAAGGTTCCCGCGGCCGACGTGCTCGAACGGCACGAGGTCAAGCGGCTCGACCCGTCGAGCCAGTTCGCGCTGATCGCGGGCCGCGAGGCCTGGGCCGACGCCGGGGCACCCCACGTCGAGCCCGAGCGACTGGCCGTCGACTGGGCGACCGGCATCGGCGGCGTGTGGACCCTGCTCGATGCGTGGGACACCCTGCGCGAGCGCGGGCCGCGCCGAGTGCTGCCCATGACCGTCCCGATGCTCATGCCGAACGGGCCGGGCGCCGCCGTCGGAATGGACCTGCACGCCCGAGCCGGCATCCGCACCGTCGTCTCGGCGTGCGCGTCGAGCACCGAGTCGCTCGTGAACGCCTGGGAGCACCTGCAGGACGGCGTCGCCGACGTCGTCATCGCGGGCGGTTCCGAGTCGGCCATCCACCCCATCACCATCGCGTCGTTCAACTCGATGCAGGCGCTGTCGCGCCGCAACGACGACCCGGCGATCGCGTCGCGCCCGTACGACGTCGGCCGCGACGGCTTCGTGATGGGCGAGGGGGGTGCCGCGCTCGTCCTCGAGACCGAGGAGCACGCGAAGGCCCGCGGCGCGCGCATCTACGCCGAGCTGCTCGGCGGCGCGATCACGAGCGACGCGTACCACATCACGGCGCCCGACCCCGAGGGGTCCGCGGCGGCCCGTGCCATGAAGGCCGCGATCGAGGGTGCCGGTGCGAACCTGACCGACGTCGTGCACGTCAACGCGCACGCCACGAGCACGCCCGTCGGCGACATCGCCGAGTACAACGCGCTGCGCCGGGTCTTCGGCGACCACCTCGACGAGATCGCGGTCACCGCGACGAAGGCCTCGACCGGGCACCTGCTCGGCGGTGCCGGCGCGATCGAGGCGATCTTCACGGTCCTCGCGCTCCACGAGCGCACGGTCCCGCCGACGATCAACCTCACCGATCAGGACGCCGAGATCGCGCTCGACGTGGTGACCTCGCCGCGCGCCCTGGGCGACGGCGACCTCGTGGCGATCAGCAACTCGTTCGGCTTCGGCGGTCACAACGCCGTCGCCGCGTTCCGCAGCGTCTGACCTGCGAGCGGATGCCGCGGCATCCGTCACCCGGACGTGCATCGGGCCCCGGTCGCCTCACGGCGCCGGGGCCCGATGCATCGCCGCGGCGGTTACGGTCGTGCGCTACCGGGACGGAGTCGACCGGCGAACGCGTCGCGCCACCTGGCGGCGGGTCTCATCCCACGCGGTGCAGCCAGACCACGGGCGCGAAGTCGCTGGCGTGCCGGAACGGCTCGAGCTCGTCGTCCCACGCCTGCCCGAGCGCGAGGCGCAGCTCGCGGTGGAGCTCGGCCGCGTCGAACGCGGCGACCTCCATCGCGTAGCGGATGCGATCTTCGGGGACGACCATGTTGCCGGCGGCGTCGGTCTGCGCGTAGAAGACGCCGAGCTCGGGGGTGTGCATCCAGCGCGCGCCGTCGGAGCCCGCGCCCGGGTCCTCGCTCACCTCGAACCGGAGCTGCTCCCAACCTCGCAGGGCCGACGCGATCCGGGCCCCGGTTCCGGGCTCCCCCGTCCAGGAGAACTCGGCGCGCATGGTTCCGGGCAGCACGGGCTGCTCGGCCCAGTCGAAGTTGACGGCCGTGCCGATCGCACGGCCTGCCGCCCACTCGACATGCGGGCAGAGCGCCCGCTGCGACGAATGCACGAACAGCATTCCTCGCGCGGCGCGTACGGCCCGCGTGACCTGCTCCGCCATCTCCTGCTCCGTTCTCGTGAGGTGCGTCTTCCCCTACGACCTCGGAAACGTGCGGGCTCGGCGTGAGCGCGAGTATTCGATTGGCGACGACGAGTCGTCAGGTCGAGTATGCCCGCAACTGCGCTGGAATCACAAGGGACAGGCCGGTGAACGCCGCTAAACTGCTCACCGGGTGAGTTGATCGCCCGCGGGCGAAGGAGACCTGGGTGGCCGTACGCGACGCACTGCTGGTGCTGCTGCTCGACGGGCCGGCGTACGGCTTCCAGTTGCACGGCGGGCTGGCCGCGCGCACCGGGGGCCGGCGCGAGATCAACGTCGGCCAGACGTACGCCACGCTCGATCGCCTGACCGCGCAGGGCTTGATCGAGCCGGCCGGCACGACCGACGACGGCCTGCCGCTGTACCGGACGACCTCGTCGGGGCGCGCTGCGGCGGCGGCCTGGCTCGCCGGGGCCGATGCCGCCGGCGCCGATCCCTGGCACGAGACGATCGACCGTGTGCTGATCGCGCTCTCCCTGCCCGCGGTCGATGCGACCCCCATCGTCGCCGGCGAGCGCGCGCGGTGGGCGGGGCGTCGCGCCGACGCCGAGCGACTCGCCGACGACCGTGCGGCATCGCCCGCGGGCGCCGGTCCTGCGTCCCTCGCCGCGCTCGCCGACCGCGCCGATCTCGCGAGGGCTGACGCGGCGATCGCGTGGCTCGAGGCGGTGGGCCGAGCGGATGGCGCCGCGCTCGAGTTCGCACCGAGCGCCGAGCGACCACGCCGCGGCCGCCGCCCCGCGCGCCCCTCGCCCGAGCCTCAGCCGGTCGACGCGTAGCTCCGCGTCGTGACGAGGTCGAGCGGGAACTCGACGGGCGCGTGCCCGAACAGCATCCGGCCCGCCTCGACGGCGGCCTCGCGCACGGCGGCGGCGACCTCGTCGGCGAGCTCGACGGGCGTGTGCACGATCAGCTCGTCATGGAGGAAGTACACGAGGTGCGGCATCCGCTCGAATGCCGGACCGGACGCGATCGCGGGCGTCGCCGTCGGGGGCACGCCGAAGGTGGTGAGGCGATTGCGCACCCCGGCGAGCCAGCACAGGGCCCACTCGGCGGCCGTGCCCTGTACGACGAAGTTGCGCGTGAAGCGCCCCCATTCGCGCGCCGCCGAGCGGGCGCGTCGCTCGTCGGCCTCGGTGGCGTCGGGTTGGGTGGCGCGGGCCTGGAGGTCGTGCCACCGCTCGGGCGGGACCGGCGACGACCGCCCGAGCAGCGTGGTGACGGACCGACCCGCCTCGCCGTCGCGTGCCGCGCGGTCGACGAGCGCCATCGCGCGAGGGTACGCCCGCGCGAGCCGCGGCACGAGCCGGCCGCTGTCGCCCGTGGTCGCGCCGTACATCGCGCCGAGCAGCGCGACCTTCGCCTCGTCGCGCGTGGCCACGACGCCCGCGTCGACGATCGATCGGTACATGTCGCGGCCGCGCCCCGCCGCAGCCATCGCGGAGTCGCGCGCGAGCGCCGCGAGCACGCGGGGTTCGAGCTGCGAGGCGTCGGCGACCACGAGGGTCCACCCCGGGTCGGCGGCGACCGCGCCGCGGACCGCCTTGGGCAGCTGCAGCGCTCCCCCGCCCGCGGTCGCCCAGCGGCCGGTCGCGGTGCCGCCCGCCACGTAGTCGGCGCGGAACCGGCCGTCGACGATCCACTCGTCGAGCCAGCTCCAGCCGTTCGCCGAGAGCAGCCGCGCGAGGCGCTTGTAGGCGATGAGCGGCGGGATGGCCGGATGGTCGTGCTCCCGCAGCTCCCAACGCGCCGTCGAATCGACGGCGATGCCCGCGCTGCGCAGCGCGCGCAGCAGGTCGGCCTGCGAGTCGAGGTTCAGCTTCGGGGCCTCGAGCGCCGCGCGCACGGCCTCGGCGAGCTCCTCCATCCGGGCCGGCTTCCGCCCGGGCGAGGGACGGGCGCCGAGCGCGTCGTGCAGCACCTGCTCGTGCACGCGCCGGTCCCACGGCAGTCCCGCGGCCCGGAGCTCGGCTGCGACGAGCGCGCCCGCCGACTCCGCGGCGAGCAGGAGCCGGAGCGCCGCCGGCTGCTCCGAACCGTCGACGAGTGCAAGTTGCCGGTCGTGCTCGGCGACGAGGTCGTCGGCAGTGGGCTGGCCTGGGGCGCCGGCCCGTGGACCGCCGCCGAGATCGGGCTCGGCATCGAGATCGAACAGCGCCGGGCCCCGGTCGACGGAGACCGCGGTCGGCAGGGCGCCGATCGCCGCCGCCTCCGCAGGCCCGGGAGGCAGCCACGCGGGCCGGGCCGGTTCGCGCCCCGATCCCTCCGAGACGCGCGTCGACGACGCGAGGATCGCGCCGCACAGCCGCAGGTCGTGGCACCGCGCAACCTGCACGCCCTGTGCCAGCAGCCCGGGCGCCCACTCCGTGGTGTCGCGCCACACCCAGCGCGGGGCCAGCGATGACTCGAGACGGGCGACCTCGCCGGGCAGGGCGTCTCGGTCGAGTTCGATGCGCAGATCGCCCTCGGGGTCGACGAGCTCCGCGCGCCCACCGCGCGTGGCCGCGACCGCGATCCGCACGTCGACGATTCTCCCCCGAGCCGGCGACATCGCGGTTCGTGACCGCACGGAGCCGGTCGCGTGACGCCGGTGTCGGCGGCATCCGTGATGATGTCGGCATGCGAGACGAGTGCGCGACATGGTCGCGGTGAGGTTCGGGTGCGGCCATGGGGCGGCACCGGAGGATCCGGCCGCGGTGGGCATCCGTCGTCCGTGCCCGCTGTGCATGCTGCTCGACGAGACGCAGCGCACGCGACGCGAGCTCCTCGGTCGGGTGGCGCCCCCGCAGCGGCGCGCGCTCGCGGCCGAGACCCGCGTCGGCGCCGAGTACGACTGGCAGTGCCGCCGCGGTCACGACCGCTACCGTGCGACGGTGATCGACGTGCTCACCGGTCCCGGCTGCGTCAAGTGCCGGGCGAACGCGGCTGCCCCGGGCGCAGCCCGCGAGGCCGGCATGCCGTTCATGAAGCCCGGCCTGCGCGTCGGCACCTCGATGACCGAGCAGCGGCTGCGCGCGCTGCTCGGCGAACGCGTGCGACTGCACCACCGCGCGAACGCGGTGCGCACCGCGCGCACGTTCTACGGGCGACAGGAGGTGTGGCCCGACATCCTGGTCGCCGAGCTGCGTATCGCGATCGAGTACGACGATCCCGGCCGCTCCGGCCGCGCGCACCGCGGGCTCAAGGAGGGCTCCGACGTCGAGAAGGATGCTGCGCTGCGTGAGGTCGGCTGGGAGGTCATCCGCATCCGCGCGGGCGGGCTCGAGCCGATCGGCCCGTACAGCGTCGCCTGCCGCACCGTGAACGCCCAGGTGGTCGACGAGGTCGTGCGCCTCATGGCCGTCATCCGCGGCGACGCCGCGGTCGATCGCCTGCGAGTACCCGGCACCGTGGCCTCGTGAGCGGGCATCGGAGCCCTCCGCGCCCGATTCCGGAGCGATTCCTCCGGATGGGCATCCTTCCCTCTGGTCGGCGGGGTTCCGGCCCACTATGGTGAGTCCGTCCCCGTCGACCCGAGCGGGGACTTCCTCATGCAGAAAGGCCCCTCGTTGCTCCTTCCGTTCCTGATCGTCGGGGGCCTCGGCCTCGCCCTGCTCGTGATCTCGCTCGTCATCGGCGACGTGCTCGACCACTTCGAGATCGGCGACGGGATGATCTCGGGAACGGCGCTCGCAGTGGGGCTCACGGTCTTCGGCGCGTCCGGCGCGCTCACCGTGAGTGCCGGCCTCGACCTCGTCTGGGCGTACGTGCTCGCCGCCGTCCTCGCGCTCGTCGCCTACGTGGCATCCGTCGCCTTCGTCCGCTCGCTCGCACGCAGCTCCGACGGCGTGCCCGCCTCGGCGGTCGGACTCACGGGCGTCGCCACCGCGTCCATCACCGAGGCCGGCGGCGAGGTCAGCCTCGACGGTCCCGGTGAGCTCGAGCGCCGCCTCGCGTACGCCGATGCGCCCATCGCCGAGGGCTCGCGCGTCACGGTCGTCGAGCATGTCGGCGGCCGCGTGAAGGTCGTTCCCGAGCGCGCCTGATCCCTCGAGACCTCCCCCGCACCAGACCCGAACCGGAAGGACTCCATGACCACCCCCGCACTCATCCAGATCGGCGCCATCGTCGCGATCGCCGTCGCGTTCCTCGGGCTGCTCGGCTTCATCGCCGGGCGGATCCGTCGTGTGCCGCCGAACGAGGCGCTCATCATCGTCGGCCGCGGTGCCGGCCGCGCGCCCGCCGAGATCGGCACCGGGCAGCGCGTCGTGATCGGCGGCCGCACGTTCGTCTGGCCGGTCCTCCAGCAGGGCTTCTCGATCTCGCTCGAGCAGCGCCAGATCGGCATCACCGTCGAGGGCGTCGACAAGCACCGCATCAAGATCGCGATCAAGGCGTCGATCAACTTCAAGGTCAGCGGTACGGAAGAGGGTGTCCGCCGTGCCGCGCAGCGGTTCCTCTCCCAGCAGGACCTGCTCACCGAGATCATCAAGGAGTCGCTCGAGGGCTCGCTCCGATCGATCGTCGGCGACATGACCATCGAGCAGATCATCTCCGATCGCAAGTCGCTCTCCGACCGCGTCGTCTCCGAGACGAAGACCGACCTCGCCGAGCAGGGACTCCAGGTCGACCTGCTGAACATCAGCGACATCTCGACCCCCGGCAGCGAGTACCTCGCCAACCTCGGCCGCGCCGAGGCCGCGCGCGCACGCCAGGTCGCCGAGGTCAGCGAGGCCGAGGCCGCGCGGGTCAGCGAGTTCGCGCGCATCGAGGCGGCCGAGCAGGTCGCCGAGCGCCAGAAGGCGCTGAGCCTCAAGCAGGCCGGGATCAAGGCCGAGACCGACCGGGCGAACGCCGAGGCCGAGGCGGCAGGCCTCCTGGCCCGCGCCGAGCAGGACAAGCTCGTCGCCGTGCAGGAACGCGACGCGCTCTCCGAGCAGGCGCTCGTGACGCAGGAGCGCCTCGACATCGAGATCCGCAAGCCCGCCGAGGCGCAGGCCTACGCCGAGGTCCAGCGGGCGAACGCACAGCGCGACGCCGCCAACGCCGCGACCGAGGCCGACGCGTACAAGCGCACCAAGATCGCCGAGGCGAACAAGGTCGCGGCGGTGCAGGATGCCGAGGCCGCCGCGACGAGCGTCCGCTTCGCGGGTGAAGCCGAGCGCGACCGTCAGGTGGCGCTCGCGGCCGGTATCCGCGCCGAGGGCGAGGCGCGCGCCGCCGCCATCCAGGCCGAGGGCGTCGCCGACGCCGCGGCGACCGACGCGAAGGCCGAGGCGCTGAAGAAGTACGGCGAGGCCGCCCTCGCGCAGGAGATCATCTCGCGCCTGCCCGAGATCGTCCGGGCCGCGGCCGAGCCGATCGCGAGCATCGACACCCTCACGGTCGTCTCGACCGACGGTGCGAGCGCCATGACGAAGACCGTCGGCCAGGTGCTCGGCGAGGGCACCGAGGTCGTCAAGTCGCTCACCGGCCTCGACGTGAGCTCGATCCTCGCGGGCCTCGCGGGCGGCCGCATCGTGGCCGCGCACGACGCGGTCTCCCCGAAGGCCGGCTGACACCACGGGAGGGCGTCGGTGTCCGAACCCGACGCCCTCCCGGTGCCTGTGCGCGCGGGAGCCTGTCCAGCCTCGCCGCCGACGGAATGAGTGGGCCCAACGCGAATGCACGACCGAGTGGACGAAGGAGTAGCGTCCAAGGATCGACATCCCGATGGAAGCGCGGTCACGGAATGACAGACCTGAGCGATGGTGCAGTCGACCGGTACCTCGCATCGCTGAACGACGCGCAGATGGTGGATGACAGCGAAACGCTGATCGAGATGATGCGGCGGATCAGTGGGCACGAGCCGACGCTGTGGAACGTGGGCACGATCGGGTTCGGCACCTACCACTACGAGTACGACAGCGGCCGCCGAGGCGACGCCCACGTGATCGGCTTCTACCCGAGGAAGGGAAAGCTGACCATCTATCTGATGGATGGAACGGCGCGCCACTCGGCACTTCTGGCGAGCTTGGGGAAGCACTCGACCACCGGCTACTGCCTCTACCTCAGACGGCTCAGCGACGTCGACCTCTCGGTGCTCGAGCAGATCATCCAGGACTCCTACGAGTTCGTCGAATCCAGGTCGCGCGACGGGCCGATACGGCAGATCCTGTGGAAGACCGAGGAGTAGCCGGCCAAGCGATCCAGGGTCGGCGCGGAGCGCAGCTCCGTCCCTCCTCGTCGCCTGCCCGGGAACGCACCAGGCGGTGTCCCCGGTCCGTGCGACGATCCGCAGGACGGGTGATCTGCGGGAGGGTGGGATGCGGGGCGAGGCGACGGTGCTGCACGCGGATCTCGACGCCTTCTACGCCTCGGTCGAGCAGCGTGACGCGCCCGGGTTGCGCGGCCGGCCGGTCATCGTCGGCGGCGGTGTCGTGCTGGCGGCGAGCTACGAGGCGAAGGCCCGTGGCGTGCGCACCGCGATGGGCGGCCGGCAGGCCCGCGACCTGTGCCCCGATGCCGTGGTCGTTCCGCCACGGATGGACGCCTACTCGGAGGCCAGTCGAGCCGTGTTCGCGATCTTCCGCGACACGACGCCCCTCGTGGAGGGGTTGTCCATCGACGAGGCGTTCCTCGAAGTCGGGGGCCTCCGACGCATCGCGGGCACACCCGAGCAGATCGCGGTGCGACTACGCGAGCGGGTCCGGGCGGAGGTCGGCTTGCCCATCTCGGTCGGGATCGCACGGACCAAGTTCCTCGCGAAGGTGGCCAGCGCGGTCAGCAAGCCCGACGGGCTGCTGGTGGTCGAGCCCGAGCGTGAGCAGGAGTTCCTGCTCCCGCTGCCGGTCGAACGGTTGTGGGGCGTCGGTGCGGTGACCGCTGAGAAGCTGCACCGGCTCGGCATCCGCACGGTCGGGCAGCTCGCCGAGCTGGAGGCCGACGCCGCGGAGAGGCTGCTCGGCAGAGCGACCGGCGCCCACCTGCACGCGCTGGCCCGGCTTCGCGACCCGCGCCCGGTCGACAGCACGCGTCGCCGCGGCTCCATCGGCTCTCAACGGGCGCTCGGCAGCCGCCCGCGCCCGCCCGAGGAACTGGACCTCATCCTCACCCAGATCATCGATCGGCTCGCTCGCCGCCTCCGCGACCGGGACCGGGTGTGCCGCACCGTCGTGCTGCGCCTGCGCTACGGCGATTTCGCGAAGGCCACCCGGTCGCGCACCCTGCGCTCCGCGACCGACCGCACCGCCGTGCTGCTCGGCGTCGCGCGAGGGCTGCTCGCCGCCGCGCAGCCCGAGGTCGCCGAGCGCGGCATCACCCTGATCGGCGTCTCATTCTCCCAGTTGGCGCACGCCGACACCATCCAACCTGAGCTGCCGATCGACTGGGACGACGGCGTGCGCCTCGACACGGTGCTCGATGCGGTACGCGATCGCTTCGGCGCCGCGGCCGTCGCGCGGGCCGCGCAGCTCGGTCGCGACCCGGGCTGGTCGACGCCGCTGCTGCCCGAACACGAATGAGCTCGAGGCCGGTCCCGGGTCGGGTTCGCACGGCCCCTGGGGTCCGCCCCCGTGCCTCCGACCAGTAGCGACGACGGGCGCGAGCAGTGGGCTCCGACAGGCAGGCTCGTGGCTGTCATCGACCGCACCCGGTCACCGAAAGGACAACATCATGAGCACCATCATCGACAGCACCACCGGCATCCGGCCGTTCACGGTCGAGTTCTCGCAGGAACAGATCGACGACGCGCGGCGGCGCATCGCGTCGACGCGATTCCCCAGCCGCGAACTCGTCCAGGACCGTTCGCAGGGAGTGCAGCTCGCAACGCTGCAGGCGCTCGCGCGATACTGGGCTGACGAGTACGACTGGCGCCGCGTCGAGCGAAGGCTGAACTCGCTGCCGCAGTTCACGACGGAGATCGACGGAGTCGAGATCCATTTCATCCACGTGAAGTCGCCGCACGAGAACGCGATGCCGCTGATCATGACGCACGGGTGGCCGGGTTCGGTCATCGAGCTGCTGGACACCATCGGACCGCTGACCGACCCGACCGCGCACGGCGGCTCCGCTGAGGACGCGTTCCACGTCGTGCTGCCGTCCCTGCCCGGCTACGGCTTCTCCGCCGAACCGACCGAGCTCGGCTGGGAGAACGGCCCCATCGCAAGCGCGTGGGCGAAGCTGATGGCGCGCCTCGGCTACGCGCGCTACGTCGCACAGGGCCTACCTCATCGGTTCCGCGATCTCCGGCGTAGGGTTCGGCATCGGCTTCCTCGGCGGCCTCCGAGCGCTCGCCATGGTCATCCCGCCGCAGCTGCGCGCCTCGGTGATGTCGGGCTACTACACGGTCGCCTACGCCGCGATCTCGGTGCCTGCTGTGCTCGCGGGACTCCTGGTCGGCCCGCTCGGACTGGCGCGGACGTTCGTCGTGTTCGGCGCAGCCATCGCGCTCATCGCCGTGCCGACCGCTCTCGTCGCGCACCGGCTGCGACCGGACGGCGTCACGCGACGCGCTGCTCGTCGCGCCCCGACGTCCGCATCCGGAACGAGCTCATCCCTGACGGCCGGTGCGCCGAACGTTCCCTGATGGCGAAAACGGCCCGGTCGGCTGACCTACCAGACGGTGCCGCCGCCGACTGAGATGCCGCCCCACGTGAGCGCGATGAAGATCGCGGCGAAGACGACGGGCGCAATACCCTTTCCGCCACGCGCAAGTCCCTTGAGGAGGGCGATCACCGTGAGAATCGCGGCGACGATGGAGAGGCCGCCGCCGAGAATCAGTCCGATGAACAGCGGGATGGGCATGAGTACGAGGCCGGCGAGCGCGAACCAGAAGGCGGCCCAGGCGGTCGGATTGGAGCGGCGCTCGACGGAGGAAGACATGCGTCCAGTATCTCGTGTTCGCAGTCCTCGGCCCCGGCCGCAGCGCGTACGTAGCGACACTTCATCGATGTCGGCCCAGGGTCCCGCGCCGGACGGCAGACGGCAACGGTGACCCCCGTTCGGGTGAACTTCTGCCAGCCGGTGACGGAGCCTCGCTCCGAGACATGTTGGGGTCTAGGCGCGGAGATGAAAATGCGGTTTACTGTGCCCCATCACGGACTGGCTCGGCGGCGAAGTGTCATGGCGCCCGAAGCAGTTCGAGTGGGCGGGACGGCGCGACTGGGGGGTTGACGTGTCCGAAACCATGAGATGGTCATTCTCCGTCGGTGTCGACGGTGGACCCAATCTGAAGGGCTCTGACAGCATCGACGTCGGGGCTTACGACAAGGTGAGTTCCGTCCTCGAGTCCGGCGCCACGGACATCGACGTCCAAGTGCAGCCGGCGACGGCCGCAGGGAAGGTGCACATCCTCGTCCTCCAGGCCAGTTCGTATGACGAGGACCTCACGTTCAGCGCGGACGGGGGCACGACGTCCTTCGGCCTCCTCGGCCCGCTCGTGTTGATCGGCAATGGAGCCGTCGAACTGCTCGCCGACGCTCCCCAGGCCCTGCGGTTCAGCAACGCCACAGCGCTCGCCGTCACGGTCGACATCCTGGTCGGGCGGGATCCCGCTCCGTAGAGCGCGCTGTGGCGCAGTCGAAGGGATAGGCCGTGGCCATCACCGTCTCATATCCGGGTGTCTATATCCGGGAACTCGACTCCGGAGTCCGGGTCATCCCCGGAGTTCCGACCTCGATCACCGCATTCGTCGGCCGAGCGCGGCGGGGGCCCACCGACTCCCCGACCCGCGTGCAGGGCTTCGGCGAGTACGTGCGCCGCTTCGGCGAGCTGTGGGAGGAGGCCCCGATGGGTCACTCCGTCTCGCACTTCTTCCGCAACGGGGGGTCGGACGCCGAGATCGTCAGGGTGCACCATCCGAGCGCGCCGGGCGCTGACGACCGTGCGGTCGCGGACATCCCGGCGGATGGCGGCACACCACTGACGCTCAGGGCATCGAACCCGGGAACGTGGGGCAACCGACTCCGGGCCTCGATCACGCTGCCGGACGATCCGACTCGATTCCACCTCACTGTCCGGGAGGTCTCCGCCGACGACGAGGACCTGGTCCTCACCGAGGAGCGGTTCCTCAACCTCACGCTGACCGCTGACGACCCGAGATTCGTGACGGACGTGCTCGCTGCGTCATCGCAGCTCGTCGACGTCGAGACCCTTCCGGACGGGCGTCCGCAGGTCACCGTCGTGGACTCCCCGATCGCGTTCGCGGACGGCGACGACGGCCTCGATGTGGAGGCCTCGGATGTATCGGACGATGCGCTCGCCGCGAATCGGCGGGGCATCTTCGCCCTCGAGGACGCCGACCTGTTCAACCTGCTCGTGATCCCGCCGTTCGCGCCCGACGTCGAGCCGGACATCGCGACCTGGGATGCCGCAGCCGCCTACTGCGCCACGAGACGCGCGATGCTCATCGTGGACCCCCCGGCAGCCTGGGATGAGCCCGACGACGTCCTCAACGGGCTGACGACCCTCGTGACCCGCTCCGCGAACGCCTCGATCTACTTCCCGCGCATCCGTGTGCCCGATCCGCTCAAGGAGAACCGGCTCGAGGCTTTCGCCCCGAGCGGGGCGATCGCCGGCGCCATCGCCCGGACGGATGCCCAGCGCGGGGTCTGGAAGGCGCCGGCCGGGATCGACGCGACCCTGAACGGCGTTCCGGAACTGACGGTGCGCCTCACCGATGGGGAGAACGGGCGCCTCAATCCGTTCGGCGTGAATTGCCTGCGCACCTTCCCCCGGGCCGGCCGGGTGGTGTGGGGCGCGCGCACCCTGCGCGGCGCGGACGACCTCGCTGACCAGTGGGCGTACGTCCCGGTGAGGCGCACCGCCCTCTTCATCGAGGAGAGTCTCTTCCGCGGCACGCAGTGGGTGGTCTTCGAGCCGAATGACGAGCCGCTGTGGTCGCAGATCCGACTGAACGTCGGCGCGTTCATGAACGGCCTGTTCCGGCAGGGCGCCTTCCAGGGCGTGACACCGGCCGACGCCTACTTCGTGAAGTGCGACCGGGAGTCGAACCCGCAGGAGGACATCGACCGCGGGATCGTGAACATCCTCGTGGGCTTCGCACCGCTCAAGCCCGCCGAGTTCGTCTTCATCAGCATCCAGCAATTCCGACCGGTGGTGTAGCCATGGCTCAGTTCAGCGTCAACGCGCAACGCTTCGACCCGTACAAGAACTTCAAGTTCCGGGTTCGCTGGGATGGCAGGTACGTCGCCGGCGTGAGCAAGGTCAGCCCGTTCAAGCGCACGACCGAGGTCGTCAGCCATCGCGCCGGGGGCGATCCGAGCACGAGCCGCAAGTCGCCGGGCCGGAGCGAGTACGAGGCGATCACGCTCGAACGCGGTGTCACCCACGACACCGAGTTCGAGAAGTGGGCGAACAAGGTCTGGAACCTCGGATCGGGGCTCGGCGCCGAGGTCTCGCTCGAGGACTTCCGCAAGGACATCGTGCTCGAGGCCTACAACGAGGCGGGCCAGCTCGTGATCGCGTACAAGGTCTTCCGTTGCTGGCCCTCCGAGTACCAGCCGTTCGGCGACTGGGATGCCAACGCCAACGCCGTCCAGATCGCGACCCTCAAGCTCGAGAACGAGGGCTGGGAGCGCGACTACGACGTCGTCGAGCCCACCGAACCGAAGTTCACCGAACCGAGCACGTAGTGGCCACGCCGCGGATCGCGAGCGACACGGAACTCCTCGACCTGCTCGACAGCGGCGAGTCGTTGTCGAAGCCCGAGCGCGCCATCCTGCTCGCGCGCGCAGCCGACGGCGGAGTCGATCCCGGCGCGCTGCCGTTGGGCGCGAGGGATCGGCTCATCCTCCGGCTCAGGACCCAGCTCTTCGGGCCGACGATCGAAGCCCAAGACACCTGCCCCCACTGCGGTGAGGAGACGAGCATCGAGCTCGACGTCGAGGCGCTGGAGCGGGCCGGCGCCGCGTCCACCTCCGACGTCGACCTCGCGATCGGCGAGTACGAGCTGACCGCGAGGCCGCCGACCGGTGCCGACCTGGTGGCGGCCGCCGGCGCGGTCGACCGACAGGCGGCGCGCGAGGCACTGCTCGCCGCAACGATCGTTCGGGCGACGAAGGCCGGCGTGCCGATCGCAGCGAGCGCGCTCCCGCCCTCCCTCGCGGCTGAGGTCGGCCGCCGTGTCGCGGACGCCGACCCGCTCGCCGAGATCTCGCTCGCCGTCAGGTGCGAGGCCTGCGGTGGCTCTTGGGACACCTCGCTCGAGCCGGGCGACTTCGTGTGGCGTGAGCTCCATGACTGGAGCCGTCGCCTGCTGTGGGAGGTGCACATCCTCGCGGCGGCGTACGGCTGGCCGGAGCACGAGATCCTCGCCGTGCCCCCTCGCCGGCGCACCGCATACCTCGGGCTGGTGCTCGGTGGCTGACTACTTCGACCGGCTCGTCGAGCGAGCGCGAGACGAGGGCATCGCGGCCATCGCGGCCCGCCCGCCGGCTCGCGCGATCTTCGACCCGTACCAGCCCGGAGCGGACCCCGTGGTCCCCGCACGCGAGGACTTCGTGGAGTCCGGCGCGGGTGCCGAGTGGGAATCGCTCGAGCCGCGGACGTCCGCCGGAGTCGCGCCTCCCACCGTCGCGGCGCCGGCCGATCCGGTGAGCGCCGAACGTCAGGCGGACGGCCCGTCGGCCCGATCGCGGGCCGCAGATGCCCCGAGCGCCTCTGCCGCCGCCGCGGATCCACCTCCGTTCGTCCCGGCGCCGTCGGAGGAACGGCCACCCACTCCGGCGAGGGCGACCATCGGATCGGTCGATCCGGATCACCGAGAGACGCCGCGCGCGCCGACGTCGGCTCGCAGCCGCGCCCCGGTGCCGAGCACAGCGCGGGGTCCGCTCGACGCCCGCCCGCTGCCCGCGGCAGTCGAGACCGCTCGGGCTGATCAGGTCGTCCCCGCCGCCCGGTGGGAGGCGAAGCCCGAGCCGGCGGGGCCGATCGACCCCCGATCGCGGATCCGACCCGCCACGGGCCTGTTCCCGCCTCCATCGCCGGCACTGCCGCCGTCGGAGACCGGCGCTCCTCCCCCGCCGCCGCAGACGGTGGTGCGGGTCTCGATCGGCCGGGTGGAGGTCCGTGCCCCCACGCCCGAGCGAACGCGGCCCCAGCCCTCGCCCGCTGCCCCGGCAGGGCCGCGGCTCACCTTGGACGCCTACCTCGAGCGCGCGAATCAGAGACGCCGGCGATGAGCAACCACCTGGCTGTCGCCGGAGTCACGGCGACCCTCGTCCAGCTCCTGGACGAAGCGGTCGCGCGCGACTTCACCGGTGCTCGGGCGAGCGCGGGAAGGCCCGATCTCCCCGGGGCGTCCGAGGCCGATCCAGAGGTGCGGGTCTACCTCTACCGCGTCGAGCCCAACCCGGCCCGCCGCAACGACGACCTGCCGACCCGCTCCGGCGACGAGACGCTGGTGCAGCGACCGCAGGCCGCCCTGAACCTGGACTACCTCCTGACCTTCATCGGCAGCGAGACGGACTACGTCCCCCAGCGGCTGCTCGGCATCAGCGTCGGGACGATCCACGTCCATCCCATCCTCACGCGGGGCGAGATCGAGCGGATGATCCTCGCGGTCGACGCCGACGATCCGCTCGCCCTCGTCGACCTCGCCGAGCAACCCGACGTGATCCGACTCACCCCGCTGCCCTTGAGCCTCGATGAGCTCGCGACCCTCTGGTCGTCGTTCTTCCAGGTCGAGTACCGGCTGTCGGTCGCGTTCAGGGCCGAGGTCGTCATGCTGACCCCACCGGCGTCGCCGTCCCGGCCGCTCCCGGTGATGGAGCGCAGGCTCTTCGCGTCGAGCATCCTCCGTCCGGTCATCCGCAGGGCCGTCCCGGTCGACGGACCGGACGTCCCGACCCTCCCCGGCACGCCCCTCGTCATCGAGGGCGGCGACCTGCGGGGCGAGGAGGCCACGCTCGTCGTGCTCGGCGACACGCGGGTGCCGACGACGACGGCCACCGGCAGGCGCATCGAGGTCGTGGTCCCCGACGACGTCCGGGCGGGTGCCGTCGGGCTGGTCGTCGAACACCAGCGGACGATGGGCGACCCGCCCGAGCTGCGCCCGGCGGGGCGGTCGAACCTCGTCCCGATCGTCGTGCATCCGCGGATCCAGGACGACGGCGCGGGCGGCCACCGGATCGGCGTCCGGCCCGGCGCCGTCGAGCACCCCGCGAACGTCTTCGCCGGGACCCTGGAGCTCGCGGTCGAGCCCCCCGTCGGCAAGCGCCAGGACGTCTCAGTGGTGCTCAACGCGGTCGACGGCACCGGTGAGGCGTTCACCTTCATGGATGAACGCCGCGACGTGCCCGGCGCACCGGAGGTCACGAGCGACCTCGACATCCCGTTCGCAGGGCTGCCGGGAGGCCACTACCTGGCGCGAGTCGTCGTCTCAGGCGCGGAGAGCCCGCTCGAGGTGGAGACGGCGGCCGGTCCGACGCACGACACCTTCGTCGCGCCGAGGGTGAGCGTGCCATGAGCGCGTCCTGGGCGAAGGACAACCAGCGGTACACCGCCGCAGCGATGTCGCGCGTGGCCGCCCTGCTCGACGGCCGCAGCGAGGCGGTTCCGCGGATCGACGAGCGGCTCGCGAGGATCGCCGATTCGATGGCCCGACCACCTGCCCTCACCTCGCTCGTCGAGGCGTTCGGACTGAGCCCGTTCGAGTCCGACGTGCTGGTGATGTGCGCCGGCGTCGAACTCGACGAAGGCGTGCGGTCGGCCCTCTCCCGACACGACGGCGACGGGCCCGAAGCGGGCCGCCGGCCCGCGCCGACGTTCGGCCTCGCGCTCGCCGAGCTTCCCGAGCCGCACTGGAGCGCCTTGACCCCGTCGTCGACCCTCCGGCGCTGGCGGCTGCTCGACGTCGGCACGGGACCCGTGCTGACCGAATGCCCGCTGCACGTCGGAGAGCGTGTCCTCCACTACCTCGCGGGCGTGCACTACGTCGACGACGCATCCGGCCTGAGCCAGTCGGCCCCGTCGCAGGAACTCGCGCGCAGCCATGCGGTCGTGTCGGAGCGCGCGGCCATGGCGATCTCCGCGGCGATCGGCGGCTCGGCCCCCGTCGTCCAGGTGCTCGTCCGCCGCCGGAGCACGGGTCGCGCGATCGCCGAGTCCGCGGCTGCGCGGCTCGGCCTCTCCGCCGGCGTGGTCCGCGCCGAGGACATCCCGCCGACCGGATCGGACCGTCGCGACCTCTCGCGGCTCATGGAGCGCGAGGCCGTGCTCGCAGGGCTGCTCCCGACGATCGACGCGGTCGACGGCGACCGTGACGCGCACGCGGCCGCCGCCCGGTTGGCCGAGGAGATCGGCGGACCCGTCGTCCTGGTCGCCAGGGACCCCGTCGACCTGGAGCGCGACGACGTGCGCCTGAACGTCCCCGTCGCGACCCCTGAGGAGCGGCGTGAGGCGTGGATCGCCGCGCTGGGACCGGCGAGCGAATCGCTCAACGGGCAGGTGACCCGCGCGGCGGAGCTGTTCGACCTGGATCCGACATCGATCCGGGCGACCGCGCTCGAGTACTCGGCGCTCACGGCCGCGGGCGGCGACGAGCCATCCGACCCGGCCGGGACGTTCTGGGACCTCGCCCGCGGACGCGCTCGACCCCGGCTCGAGCACCTCACCGAGCGCGTGCCGCCGTCGGCGACCTGGGACGAGCTCGTGCTGCCTGACGCCCAGAAGGAGACCATCCGCGAGATCGCCTCCCAGGCCCGGTGGCGCGGGAAGGTGCACCGCGAGTGGGGATTCGGCGTCGACGGCGGTCCCGGCCGCGGCATCACGGCGCTCTTCTACGGGCCGAGCGGCACGGGCAAGAGCATGGCCGCGGGCGTGATCGCCGATGACCTCGACCTCGACCTCTATCGCATCGACCTGAGTCGCGTCGTGAGCAAGTACATCGGCGAGACCGAGAAGAACCTCGGCACGGTGTTCGACGAGGCCGAGGGCGCCGGTGCCGTGCTCCTGTTCGACGAGGCGGACGCCCTGTTCGGACGACGGAGCGAGGTCAGGGACAGCCACGACCGCTACGCGAACCTGGAGGTGAGCTACCTGCTGCAGCGGATGGAGGCGTACGACGGGCTGGCGATCCTCACGACGAACCTGCGCAGCGCGCTCGATCCTGCGTTCCTGCGGCGGCTCCGATTCGCCGTGCAGTTCCCGTTCCCCGACGCGGCGAGCCGGGCCGAGATCTGGCGGCGCGTGTTCCCGCCCGCGGTGCCGACCCTGGATCTCGACGTCGACCTGCTCGCCCAGCTCAACGTGGCCGGGGGGAACATCCGGACGATGGCGCTCAATGCCGCTTTCCACGCCGCAGCGGCGGACTCCGGCGTGCAGATGCAGCATGTCCTGCGGGCTGCGAGATCGGAGTTCGCCAAGCTCGAGCGGCCGCTCCCGGAAGCGCAGGTGCGCGGGTGGACCTGACCGAGGCGATGACGATCGTGGATATCGCGATCGATGAGGTGACGGTGGAGGGTCTCGATGAGCTCGACCGGCTCGCACTCCGCGATGCGCTCGAAGGGCACCTGGCCAGGCTCATCGAGGAACGCGGGATCCCGTCCGCCTGGCTGGCGTCGGGCGCCCGGGCCGAACTCGGTGCCGAACTCGACTGGGACGGCCGCGGCGGCACGAACGGGCTCTCGGCGGCGCTGGCGGATCGGATCTATCGGGGGTTCGCGCCGTGAGCGCGCGGGCGGGCACCGTCCTCGAGCGGCCAGCGCGCCGTCGAGCGGCGCCCGCACGGGCCGTCGCGGTGGTGCACGCGAAGCCGGATCTCGGCCCAGCGGAGAGCGAGCGCATCGCCCTGCCTCACCGTGCGCTGCTCGAAGAGCGATTCGGCAGGCCGCTCGACGACATCGCCGTGTACTCCGGTCCCCGTGTCGCCGCAGCCCTCGGCCGATTCCACGCCGTGTCGGCCGCGCGCGGGGACGTCGTGTACCTGGCCAGCCCCGCCGCACCCCTGCACGTCGTCGCGCACGAGGTCGCGCATGCCGTGCAGGCCTCGAACGGCGCCGCGCCGGCCCGCGCGGTAGAGCCGTCGGAGAGTGCGGCCGAGCGCGAGGCGTCGTCGGTTGCCGCCGCGGCGAGCCGCCCACACGGCGGCGTCGGCCGCGTCTCGGTGAGCGAGGGCATCCATCCCGACACCCTGGCGCTCCTCCGGGTGCCCTCGCATCGGACCGGCGACGAGCTCACCCTCGGTCCGCCCACGAGTTCGATCGCCCGCCGGGACATCATCCCGGCCGCCGCGGCATCCGCGGAACCGGCGATCACCGGCGCGCCTGAAGCGACGCCGTCGGCGACCCCGACCGGCGCGGAAGCCCAGGAGGAGACTTCGACGGGATTCCAGCTCCCGGCGGTGCCCGAGCTCACGGTGAGCGCGGAGGAGGTCGCTGCGAGGCAGGCCGTGATCGCCGAGGCGGAGGCGGCGATCGCCGCCGCGGACACGCCGGAGGCGCTGCTCACGGCGTACGCGACGGCGCCGCCGACCGTCAAGGCCCGGCGGGCGAGCACGCTCGGCACCGAGGTGGCGGACGTCGCCGCGACCGAGTCGGTCCAGTGGCAGGCGGACGTGCCGGACCTGCACGCCGCGCTCTCCGGGGGCGAACCCCCGGGGACGCCGGTCCCCGTGCTCTCGCCGCCGCAGCGACCGGTGGAACTGGAGGGATCCGTCGTCGCTCCGACCCCGGAGCCGGAGATTCCCGATGTCGCCGTGACCGGATCGTTCGAACCGGACGCTGGCGCGGTGAGTCCCCTCGACCGGTTGCACGAGCCCGACCCCGCCGTGCTCGCGGAGCAGATCGGCGACTCGCTCGATGCCGTGCAGACGATCGATCCCGGGGTTCCACGCTCACCCGGTCCACCACCGATGATCCCGCTCGGCGGCGAGACCGATCCCGCCCGCGTCGCGGAGGTGGAGGGCGCCGGTCGCGCCGAGGCGGCGGGCGCCCGCGACGAGGCCGCGCATGCGGTCGTCGCCGGACCCGGACCTGAGGTCGTCCAGCCGTCGTCACTGGACGACGCCTACGCCGTCGGCGAACTGCCCGCGCCCGTGATCGAGGCGCCCGCGGCGCCCGAGGGGCCCGAGGCGTACGTCGCCATGGGTCTGCCGCCCGAGGTCCAGGTGGCCTTCGACGAGCAGCAGCACGCCGCGATGGAGCAGTCCATGACCGACTCGGTCACGCAGGCCGAGCAGGCGGCGACCGACCGCGACACCGCGAAGGCGACGGCCGTCGCCGAGGCGGAGGCGGGGGCGGCCAGGCTCAACGAGCGGGCCGACGGCGAGCAGGCGACGGCGGTGCTCGACGCGCGCACCGACATCCAGGCCGCGAGGCAGGACACGGTCGATGCGCAGCAGCGAGCGGTCGAACGCGTCGAGGGCGAGGCCGCCGACCAGCGCAGGATCGACGAGGAATCGATACGCACGCGCGTCGCCGATGACCAGGAGAAGATCGACGCCTCCTACGCGACCGCAGAGCGCGACATCGGCGACGAGGTCGCGGAGGGCGAGCGCCAGGCCGCGGCGAAGAAGGAACAGGCCGAGCGCGCTTCCGAGGACGAAAGCTGGTGGGACCGCGCGGTCAGCTTCGTCAGGGACGCATTCAACGCGCTCGTCGACGCGATCGGCGCCGTCTTCGACGCGGTGCGCAGCGCGGTCAACGGCATCCTCGACGCCGTGAAGGCCGCCGCGCTGGCGGCGATCGACGCGGTCGCCGGATTCATCAAGGACGCCATCGCGGCCTACGGCGAGTTCCTCAAGGCGGCGATCACCGGGCTCATCGGGGAGGTCTTCCCCGAGCTCGCCGCGGCGCTGAACGAGGCGATCGACACCGCGGTGGCGGCCGCACAGCGCGCGGTGGACGTCGTCGCCGACGGCCTCAAGGCCGGCGTGTCGGCCCTCGTCGAGGGCCTTCGTGCGGGGCTCATGAAGATCATCGACGCCTACCAGGCGGCGGTGACCCTCGCGCTCAGCGTCGCCGCGGCGGCGATAACGGGCGACTGGGGTGCGCTCGCGATGCGCGTGCTCGAGGCGGTGCTCCGGCTCATCGGCGTGGACCCGGAGGCGTTCTACGCGTTCGTCGGGCGTGCCCAGGAGACCCTCCAGCTGATCATCGACAACCCGGTCGGATTCCTCGGCAACCTCCTCGCGGCCGTCACCGGTGGCATCCAGGGATTCGCCGACCGGATCATCACCCACCTGCAGGCCGGCGTCATCGGTTGGCTGACGGGCGCGCTCGGCGGCGCGGGGATCGTGCTGCCGCAGTCGTTCGACCTGCTCGGCGTCCTCGATCTCGCGCGCCAGATCCTCGGCCTGACCTGGGAACTGCTGCGCGCGAAGGCGCGGAAGCTCATCGGCGAGAAGAACGTCGAACGGCTCGAGATCGTCTTCGGCTTCATCGAAACCCTCGTCACCGAGGGGTGGGGCGGCCTCTGGGCGAAGATCATGGAATCGGTGTCGACCGTGTACGACATCGTGTTCGAGGGGATTGCGAGCTTCGTACGCGACCGAGTCATCATCTCGGCGATCACGAAGCTGGCGAGCCTCTTCAGCCCGGTCGGCGCCGTCGTCCAGCTCGTCCTCACGGCGTGGAACGTCTACACGTTCCTGCGAGACCAGCTCGCCCGCATCGCCGAGGTCGTGCAGACCGTCACGAACGCGATCGGGGACATCGCCCGCGGTGTCCTGGACAACGCCAAGGCCGCCGTCGAGGGCGTCCTCGCGCGACTCCTGCCGCTCGCGATCGACCTGCTCGCCCGCGTGATCGGTCTCGGGAACGTGGGTGCGAGGGTCAAGGAGATCATCGAGAAGGTGCGGGCGATGATCGATTCGGGCATCGACGCGATGCTGCAGCGCGTCGCCAGCGCGTTCAAGGGCGGTGCCGTACAAAACGCGGCCCCGGCGGCGCCCGTCGGCGGCGGCGAGGCCGCAGCCTTGGAGAGCGAGACTGTCTCGGAGGCGTTCAAGGTAGCTGGAGAGGACCACACACTGCGATCGATCGTTGTCGGAGACCAGGCCACGACGGATATGGCGAGTGGCTCGTTCGGCCCGATGGTCTCTCGCGTGAACGCACTCCTCAGGGCCCTGACGCAGACCTATCTGAATCCCCGGGCCGCGAAGTTCGTTGGCGCCGATGCCGCCACGGCCCTCACCGTGAAGTTCGACGCAATTCGTGCGAAGGCGACGTCCCTAGTGGCGGACCTCGATGCCGCCAAGGCACCCGCGGGCGCGGATGTGAGAGTACGAGCTAAGGCCGCACGGAATGAACGCAAGATCGTCCGCGATGGGTTCACCGCGATGCGGGTGCTGTTCGATGAGCTGAAGCTCCCCGAGGCGACCTCAGAGATCCTGCATCCGGGTCACGGACCGAAGGCGGGAGGCGTCGACTCCTTCGGACGAGCGAGTTCGTTTACGGTGGATCCGCTCAGCGTCGACTCGCTCGACAAAGGAGGCGCTGCAGAGCCGGGCGTTCCCGGCGTTGCCGTGTGGCCCGGCTACGACAAGGGACATCTCGTGGCGAAGTCCCTTGGAGGCCCGGGAACCCCGGAGAACCTGGTCCCCATGTCCAAGTCCGCGAACACGAAGCGGATCGGGATCCAAGCCGTCGAGAACAGCCTTCGGACGGCGCTGCGATTCATTGCGAAGAACCCCGCGCAGTTCCCGCCGGATAATCCTCAATACGTCTTCCGTTACGTGGTTTCGGTGCGAAGGTACTACGAGCCCTCGGATCTGCAGAGTGAACTTGTCGCCAGGCGAGTGACGAAGGAGGGCTCCAAGGCCGGCGAGAACCTCTTCGCACTGGCGCAGGGGGCCAAGAAGAAGGCTCCGCCTCCCCCATCGCTGTTAGCAGCTGTCGGTGAACCCCCCGAGCCACTTGATTCCGGGATGCTTGCCGCTCTCCCCGACAATCTCCGGCGCCGGACCGCTTACTACTTCCATCCCACCGAGGTAGTCGCCAGTGTCGAAGTACTGCAAGAACCCGCGGATGCTCGCACGCGCTTCCCGATCCATACCGGCGGACCGGTCCCGACACACCTGGACGTGGACGTGCTATGGCACAGCTGATGACAGACCGAGTCAACCGCCAGCTGACCGCACACCGTAGCTCGCAGCCGTCCAGTCTGCTTGCGCCACCGGCGCCGACCGCCCGCTGGTCGCCCGACCTCGATCCGATCAGCATCCATGTGAGCAGCGCGAAGAGCGTTCCGGCAGGCTCGTTCGGTGAGGCGTCCCGCGGCTCGGTCAGGAGGATGAGCGCGAGCGGCTCGCTCGCCTCGTTCTGCGAGACGCCCGCGCGCTATCCGTTGCGGGTGCGCTTCTACGTCGACGCGGAAGGGCTCCCCAGGCCCGCGCCGTTCACCCCGCCGACGGTGTCGGCGAGCCTCGCCTTCACACCCCAGGGCCGCAGCGCACCGTCGGCGGAGCGGAAGGTCGTCGATCCCGCGCCCGCCTACGCCGGTCCGGGCATGTGGCTCGGCACCCGCTTCGGCGACGTCCTCAGCCTGACGGTGCCGGGCAGCGGCACGCTCGGGGTCGACGCGGCGCTCGCCGATCCCGACACCCGGATGACGATCCGCTACACCGACGACCTCCCCTGCCGGCTCGAGCCATGCGCGTGAACGAGGAGTGCAGATGACATCCAGCCCGATCTCCCCGCCTGTGTTCAAGGGGGCGCTCGTCGCGGTCGATCCGCTGCGACCCACCACCGGCGTGATCGTGTTCCAGTACAACCCCGACACCATCACGCGCACGCTCCAGGCGAGGACCACAGGCGGCGAGGCCGGGTCGGGCCCGCTCCGCCTGAGCGGCCCGCCCGAGGAGACGATCAAGTTCACCGTCGATATCGACGCCACGGATCGGCTCGAGACCGGCGAACCCATCGCCGAGACACTCGGCGTCGCGCCATCCCTCGCGGCTCTGGAGACCCTGCTCTACCCGGGCTCGGCCACGGTGATCGCGAACGAGGCGCTCGCCCGGATCGGGGTGGTCGAGATCTTGCCCATGGCGGCCCCCCTCACCCTGCTGGTGTGGGGTGCGCGCCGCATCCTGCCGGTGCGGGTGACCGAGTTCTCGGTCACGGAGGAGGCGTTCGATCCCGCACTCAATCCGATTCGCGCGAAGGTGGACCTCGGGCTCCGGGTCGTGAGTTACTACGACACCGGGATGACGAGCGCCGCCGGGGCGCTCTCGATCGCCGCCCACGTCGCGAGCGAGGTGCTCGCGACCCTCAACACGGCGGATGCGGCGGCGAGCGCCGTCCGCTCCGCCGCTGGACTCGGAGGACGCTGATGACATACGAACCGACGAGCCGCTACTCCGATGTGCCGACGGCGCAGTTCGCCGTGGTCGACGCATCCGGGGAGACTCGCACGATCGCCTACTCGGTCCGGCGGGTCATACCCGACTACGCCGACCAGCCCGTGCTCGCCGAGCATCGCGTCGCCGAGGGCGAGCGACTCGACGTGATCACCGCGCGCAACGCCGGCGATCCGGAGCGATTCTGGATGCTCTGCGACGCGAACACGGTGCTCAGCCCAGCCGAGCTCGAGGTCGTGGGGCAGGTCATCCGCATCGCGATGACGCGGGGGTAGGGATGTCACTCGGCGGCGACCTGGGTATCCGGCTCATTGTCTGGATGGGCGCGACGGTGCCGCGCCCGGCTCCCCCGGCTGTGCTCCAGGCGCTGCAGTCGGTCGAGGTCACCTCCGACCGAGAGAAGGGCGATGGGCTGCAGCTGGTCCTCAGCCTGCTGAAGTCGCAGGCGCTCGACTACCCGCTGCTGCGCGAGCCCCTCCTGACGCCCGGCAACCGCATCGTGGTCGGGGTCGCCATGGGCATCGTGCCGCAGATCCTCATCGACGGGCTCATCACGCACCAGGAGGTTTCAGCGGGGGGTGACGGAACCTTCAGCATCACGGGGCAGGCGATCTCGTCGGCGCTGAACCTCGAGGAGAAGGACGAGCCGTTCGAGAACCAGCCCGATTCAGTCATCGCGACCCGGATCATCGGCGGCTATCCGCAACTGGGTCTCGTGCCGGCAGTGACGCCGACGACGGATGTCCCGCTGCAGGTCGAGCGGACGCCTCGCCAGCATGAGACCGATCTCGCCTATCTCGAGCGGATGGCCGAGCGGAACGGGTTCGTCTTCTACATCGAACCCGTATCGCTGGGCGTGAACAGCGCGTACTGGGGGCCGGAGAACCGGCTCGGGCTGCCACAGCCGGCGCTCACCACCGACATGGGCGCCATGACGAACGTGAGATCGCTCTCCTTCGCGTTCGACGCGCTCGGACCGGTCGCGCCGCGGGGAGTCTTCGTCGATCCGATCTTCAAGCTCAGCGTTCCCATCCCGGCGCTGCCCTCGCTGAAGGTTCCTCCGCTGGCCACGAGCCCGGCACCGGCACTGCGCACCGAACGGGTGCGGGACACCGCCAACCGCAACGCGGCGAACGCGGCCACCGCCCTGCTCGCCGCCGCGACGAACGCCCCCAACGCCATCAGCGGCGACGGGGAGGTCGACACGGCAGCGTACGGGCACATCCTCCGCCCCCGCGGACTCGTCGGCGTGCGCGGCGCGGGCCTCTCACTGGACGGCCTCTACCTCGTCGACGCCGTCACCCACAAGCTCGCGCGAGGCGAGTACACGCAGAAGTTCCGCCTGAGCCGCGAAGGCCTGGGCACGACGACACCGGTGGTGCGGGTATGAGTGGACCCTTCTACGGAAAGTATCGCGGCGTGGTCACGAGCACGAAGGACCCGCTCATGATCGGGCGCATCCAGGCGCGTGTGCCCGACGTCATGGGAGACGACGCGAGCGGCTGGGCGATGCCGTGCGTGCCGTTCGCCGGCACGGGCATGGGCTGGTTCGCGCTGCCCGCCGACGGTTCGGGCGTCTGGATCGAGTTCGAGCACGGCGACCCCGACTATCCGATCTGGACCGGATGCTGGTGGGGCGACGCGACCGAGGTGCCGAGCCAGGTGCTGACCCCGCCGCAGACGGGGAAGGTCCTGCTGCGCACCGACGGGGGCAGCAGCATCCTCATCGACGACACGCCGGGGGTCGGCGGCATCACGCTCGCGACGGCGGCCGGACAGAAAGTCGTCATCTCTGCCACCGGCATCGAGATCGACAACGGCTCGGGCGCGAGCCTCAAGATGCAAGGCCCGCAGGTGTCCGTCAACGGCGGCGCGCTGGAGGTGACGTGATGCCCGGCTATCTCCTCGATGCCGGGGCGACCGTGCTGTGCTCCCACGGCGGGCAGGCGTCCTCGGCGATGCCGAGCCCGCGGGTCAAGGCGGGCGGCCAGCCGATCACCACGGCGAGCGTCCCCCACACGGTGAGCGGATGTCCCTTCAACGTGTCGGGTTCGCCGATGCCGTGCGTCGTCGCCCAGTGGACGAGCGGCGCGACCCGGGTGCGATCACTCGGTGCGCCGTTGCTGCTGCAGGACAGCCAGGCCGTGTGCATGCCGAACGGCACACCCGTGACGATCACCGTCACCCAGGTGCGAGTGAAGGGGACGTGAGTCCATGAGTCACGTCGATCACCCGTTCGGGTTCGGGTCGGACGGCCGCACCGCGACCGCCGGCCTCGCAGACCACGTCCGCGATCTCATCGAGCAGGTCCTGTTCACGGCGCCGGGCGAGCGAGTGAACCGGCCCGACTTCGGATCGGGGCTGCTCGGGCTGCTCTTCGAACCGAACGGCGAGGCGATCGCGGCGGCGACGCGATCCAGGGTCGAGGGCTCGCTGCACCAGTGGCTCGCCGACGTCATCGAGGTCGAGGCGGTGATCGTCCGCGCGAGGGATGCGACGCTCGAGATCACCGTGCAGTACGTCGTGCGCGTCTCCCACGAGCGCCGCACCGAGACGATCCGCGGGCCGGTGACGGCATGACCACGTACGCCTGCTGCACGCACTCCCGGGCGGAGCAGATCCGCGCGAGCGGGGTGTCGAACGGGATCGACTTCATCGAGGTGGTCGACGGTCCCGAGGTCCCCGTCGCCGACCGCCAGCGGATCCTCGAGGTCCACCTCATCAACCCGCCGTCACCGGAGCTCCTCGCGATCGAGCCGCGCAACGTCGTCATCGAGGGCGGCATGCGCGTCCTCGGGATCCGCGCGGTCGCGGTCGCCTGGAGCGGACTCATGCTCTCGGTGCGCGTCGACCGGCCCGGTGACTTCTCGATCTACACCCTGCGGATGACCACCTCCTCCGACGGGACGATCGTCGGCATGGATGCCCGGCTCTCGCAGGTGGACTTCTCGTTCAAGGTCGAATGCCCCGCCGAATTCGACTGCGCGACGCGCGAGGTCTGCTCCGCACCGCCCGAGGATGCGCCCGAGATCGATTACCTCACGCGCGATTACGCGGGATTCCGCCGGCTCATGCTCGACCGGCTGGCCGTGCTGGCCCCCGAGTGGACCGAACGCAGCCCCGCCGACCTCGGCATCGCATTGGTCGAGCTGCTGGCGTACTCGGCCGACCACCTCAGCTACCGACTCGATGCCGTCGGGATGGAGTCGACCCTCGCGTCGTCGCGCCGGCGGACGTCGGCCAGGCGGCACGCGCGGCTCGTGGATTACCGCACGCACGACGGCAGCAACGCGCGCACTTGGGTCCAGGTGCGCGCCGCCGTCGGACAGTCGGGCGTCGAGCTGCCGAAGGGAAGCCAGTTGCTCACGCGGCGATCAGGCCTCGGTCCGCTCGTTCCGCCGCACACGCCCGCGTTCCGTGAGGCGATGGCGGCAGGTCCGACCGTGTTCGAGACGATGCACCCCGTCGTGATCGTCGACGCGCTCAACGACCTACGCCTCTACGCCTGGGGCGACGAGGAGTGCGCCCTGCCCGCCGGCGCGACCTCGGCGACCCTGCTCGGGCATCCGCCGCTCGAGCAGGGCGACGTGCTCGTCCTCGTCGAGCGCGTCGGGCCCAGGAGCGGGCATCCGGCCGACGCGGACCCGGAGCACCGCCACGCCGTCCGCCTGACCCGCGTCGACCCCACCGAGGATCCGCTCGGCGGCAGGTTCACCGACCCGGCGCAGGCCGGGGCGGTACCGGTCACCGAGGTCACGTGGCATCCCGACGATGCGCTGCCCTTCGCGCTCTGCATCTCGTCCCGGGCCGACGACCGCCTGGTCACGGACGTGAGCGTGGCCCTCGGCAACATCGTGCTGGCCGATCACGGCCGCACGACGCCGGCACCCGCCGTGGCGACGGTTCCCGGCCCCGACCCGCGACTCGCGCTCCCGCCGACAGGCGGGCCGGGGTGCGAGGCGGCCGAGCCGAGGCAGCACCCCGCCCGCTTCACGCTGACCGTGCCGGAGCCGGACCTGACCATGGCCGGCACGATCGGCCGGTCGCTGCCCGGCGAGGATCCGCGGGCGTGGGCGTCCTTCGATCCCACGGCGTCGGCGACCGCCGCCCTGGAGTGGCAATCCCGGCACGTCCTGCCCGAGGTGTACCTCCAGGACCTGGACGGCCGGCGGTGGCGACCGGTGCGCGACCTCCTCGGCAGCGGGCCGTTCCAGGCCGAGTTCGTCGCCGAGACCGAGGCCGATGGCCGGACCCGGGTGCGGTTCGGCGATGGCGAGTACGGCATGCGACCGCGAGCGGGCACCGTGTTCGACCTGACCTACCGTCGAGGCAACGGCCCCGGAGGCAATGTCGGCGCGGGCGCCATCGCGCACCTCGTCTCGGCCGACCCCCGCATCGAGGGCGTGTCCAATCCGCTGCCGGCACGCGGCGGGACGCGGTCGGAGCGCATCGATCGCACGAGGCAGGACGCCCCGGCCGCGTTCTTCGTGCAGGAGCGCGCGGTGACCGCGGAGGACTACGCGACCGTCGCGGGGCGGCATCCCCAGGTGCAGCGTGCGGTCGCCACCGAGCGGTTCACCGGGAGCTGGTACACGATGTTCCTCACGGTGGATCGCCGGGCGGGTCGGCCGGTCGACGCCGCCTTCGAAGCCGAGCTGCGGGCGTTCCTCGAGCGATTCCGGATGGCCGGGCACGATCTCGAGATCGACGGCCCGCGATTCGTCGCGCTCGAACTCGCACTCCGCGTGTGCGCGTCGCCCGACCACTACCGGTCGGATGTCGCGCAGGCCGTCCTCGAACGTCTCGGACGCGGGCGGTCGCCCGACGGCCGGCCGGGATTCTTCCACCCGGACAACTTCACGTTCGCCCAGCCCGTGACCCTGAGCTCCGTCCTCTCCGCCGCGCAGGAGGTCGAGGGCGTGCACTTCGTCGAGCCGTTGGTGTTCCGCCGCCGCGGTGACACGGGTTCCGAGGCGCTCCGCAAGACCGAGATCGGGATCGGGAGGCTGGAGATCGCGCGAGTCGACAACGACCCCAGCTTCGTCGAGCGCGGGACGATCGAGCTCGCGATGGAGGGAGGGCGATGACCATCGACGGTCAGGCAGGATGCTCCGGCTGCGGCGGGGTCGCCGACCGCACGCCAATCGAGGTGACGAATCGCCCCGGGCTGGCCGCGATCGCGTACCGCACGGGGACGTACAGCCGGTTCCGCGCGAGCATGCTCGCCGGGCTGAGCCATCCCGACCGGCCCGCGCTGGCCGAGCTGATGACCCGTGAGCCCGACGACTTCTCGATCGCGCTGGTCGACGCGTGGTCCGTCGCCGCGGACGTGCTCACCTTCTACACCGAGCGCATCGCGAACGAGCACTATCTCGGCACAGCCACCGAGCGACGTTCCGTCGGCGACCTGGCCGCACTCATCGGCTACCGACTCCATCCCGGTGTCGCCGCGGGAGCCTGGCTCGCGGTCGACCTCGAGACGGCACCGGGCGCCCCGCCGGAGTCGGTGATCCCGGCCGGCACCCGGGTGCAGACCGTGCCCGGCCCCGAGGAGCTGCCGCAGATCTTCGAGACGACCGGGGCCGTGACGGCGGTGGGCGCGTGGAACCGGCCGAGGGTCCTCCTGCTCGAGCCGCGCATCCCGCGGTCGGGCGACGTCGAGGTGGTGCTGGCCGGCGCGGGGGCTCCCGTTCGTCGCGGGGATCGGCTCCTGTTCGTCGCAGACGACTGGACGGAGCTGAGCACGCGCTGGCGGGTCGTGCGGGTGACGGAGGTCACGTCCGATCCGGCAGCGGACACCACGACGGCGGCCTTCGCACCCAAGCTCACGGGACTCGACCTGGCCGGATCGGGCGTCTCGGTGCACGTCCTGCGGGCGCAGGCAGCGCTCTTCGGCTACAACGCACCCAATCTCCTGCTTTTCGAGCCCACGATCCTGGAGGCGCTCAAGCTCGCGGAGGTCGTGAACACCGATGGCGAGTGGGTCTTCGCCCCGGTCACCGGCCAAGAGGTCCTGCTGGACGGCCTGTACGACGGCGTCGAGCCCGCGGGCTGGGCGGTACTGTCGTCGGGTGCCGGCACGATCCTCGCGCCGGTCGACGCCATTCGGGAGACGGCGGCCTCCGCCTACGCGCTGAGTGCCCGCGTGAGCGCGCTCCACCTCGAGCGGACCGACGTGGCACTCGCGGGAGTCGGCGGTCCCGCGACCCGCACGACCATCGTGTCGTTCCGGAGCGAGGAACTCCCCCTGGCCGAGGTGCCGGTCACCGACCCGCTCGCCGGGAGCGTCATCCCGCTGGCGGAGGCGATTCCCGCCATGCCCGAACCCCGACGGCTGCTCGTGCGCGGTGCGCGGGCCCGCGTGGCGCCGGGACCCGAGAACCCCGTCGAGGGCGGCTTCCCGGTCGGCGACCTCCTGCCCATGGTCGTGTCGGTCGACACCGAGATCGGCCAGTCCGGGCTGCACCGATGGGTCCTCCGGCCGAGCTCCGGTGAGGATGTCACGATCCTGGGGCCGCCTCGCGCCGTGCGCTACATCCCCGCGTTCGAGGACGATGGGATCGTCGGAGAGGTGGTGACGGTCGAGCCCGGCCCCGCCGGGCAGGTCGACACGCTGGTCCTCGCCGAGCCGCTCACGAACGTCTACGACCTGCAGGGCGGGGCGCCGCTCGACCTGTTCGGCAACGTCGCGGACGCCACCCATGGCGAGCGGGTGCACGGCGAGGTCCTCGGCAGCGGCGACGGCGCCCGGGCCTTCCAGCGCTTCACCCTCCGCAAGAAGCCGGTCACGCACGTGCAGGCTGCGACGCCGACCGGCGGCGAGTCCACGCTCGAGGTGCGGGTCAACGGCATCCTGTGGCACGAGGTGCCGATCCTGTTCGGCGCAGGCCCGCGTGATCGGGTCTACACCACGGCATCCGACGACGCGGGTGCCACCACGATCACCTTCGGGGACGGCGTGACCGGTGCGCGGCTGCCGACCGGCGTCGACAACGTGGTCGCGACATACCGGGCCGGACACGGGCTGGCCGGCGCCGCGCGGGCCGAGCAGATCTCGCTCCCGCTCACCAGGCCGCTGGGACTCAAGTCCGCGACCAACCCACTGCCGGCCGGCGGTGCCCAGGACGGCCAGTCCACCGAGGATGCCCGGCTCAACGCCCCCCGCTCGGTGCTCACGCTCGGCCGCGTCGTCGCGCTGCAGGACTACGCGGACTTCGCGGCGGAGTTCGCCGGCGTGGGCAAGGCCGCAGCGACCTGGACCTGGGACGGCACGCGCCGCGGCGTGCTGATCACCGTCGCCGCGGCGAACGGTGAGCGCCTCGCGCCCGGAGCCGCCCTGCTCGACAACCTCCGGGCGGGCATCCTCGCCGCCAGCGACCGCCGTGTCCGCATCGAGGTCCGCGACTTCGTGCCGGCAGCGTTCGCGCTCCTCGCATCCCTGCGGATCGCCGCCGACCACGATCCCGAGTCGGTTCGCCGCGCCGTCGCTGCGCGACTGGTCGACCGGTACTCGTTCGCCGAGCGGACCTTCGGCGAGGGCGTCTCGCTCAGCGGGGTCGTGCAGGCCATCCACGGCATCGACGGGCTCGATGCGGTGCACGTCGAGCGACTGCATCGCGTCGACGAGCCGGTGCGGCTCGGGACGTTCCTGGTCGCCGCGGCCCCACGGGCGGGCGGGCCGCCGGATGTCCCGGGCGCCGAGATCCTCACCCTCCCGGTGGAGGGCGTCGCACTGGAGGTGGACTGGTGAGCATCTCGGTCGACCATCTCTACGACCTCCTCCCGGCGCTGTATCGCGAGCGCGACGCGGTGACTGGCGAACCGCTCCGGCAGTTCCTCGAGGTCCTGACCGACGAGCTCGCAGTCGCCGCCGACGGGATCGACCAGCTGTACGACGACCTGTTCGTCGAGACCGCCGCGCCGTGGGTGCTGCCGTACCTGGCTGAGCTCATCGGGCTGCGTGGGCTGCCCGGGCGATCCATCGCCGGTCTCACTTCGCGCGCCGAGGTGGCGAACACGATCGCCTACCGACGCCGCAAGGGCACGGCGACCATCCTCGAGCAGGTCGCGCGCGACACCACCGGCTGGCCGGCTCGCGCGGTGGAGTACTTCGAGCTGCTCACCGCATGCCAGCACGTGAACCATGTCCGGCCGCGCGCTCAGGCGACGGTGAGCGTGCGGAATCCCAGTCGTCTCCAGTTCGTGGAGACGCCCTTCGAACGGGGAACGAGCGCCGACATCGCGCACCTGCCCGACGTGAGGCGCATCGGGTCGCGTCGAGGGCGGTACAACCTTCCGAACGTCGGGGTCTTCCTCTGGCGCCTGCGGGCCTACCCCGTCACCGGATGCGCGGCTCAGCCGGCCCTCGCGGGCGACACGACGCGCTTCCTGGTGGATCCGCTCGGGGGCCCCATGCAGTTGTTCTCCTCACCCGTCAGCGAGACCGAGATCACTCACTCCGCTGAGCCGGCGAACGTGCCGCTGCCGTTCACGCGACTCCTCATGAGCGACGGACTGGGCTCGGCCTACGGACCCGGCCTGTCGGTCGACATCGCCGGCTTCGACGTTGAGGACGTGGAGGTGAGCGATCTCAGCGACATCCCCGGCGGAGGCGGCGACTGGGCGCACACGCCCGTGCCGGCGGGCGGGATCCGACTCGACCCGGTCCTCGGTCGGCTCGCCTTCGGCGACGACCAGGCGACGGCTCCGCTCGTCTCCTTCCACTACGGGTTCAGCGCCGACCTGGGCGGCGGCGAGTACGACCGAGTCGACTCGTTCGCCACGACCACCGATCACCTGGAGACGGTCGCCCGGGACGGAAGCGCGGGACATACCTCGATCGCCGACGCGATCGCCGCCCTCGGTCCCGACGGCGGAGCCGTCGAGGTGCGCGACAGCAACCGTTATGAGGAGGTGATCGCGATCACCGCCACTGCGGCCTCCGTCGAAGTGCGCGCGGCCGACCGGCGTCGCCCGGTCGTGCAGCTCGGCGGTGAGCTCGTGGTCACGCTCGCCGAGGACGCCGAGGTCTCGTTCAACGGCCTGGTCCTGGCCGGCGGTGCCCTGCGGGTCACCGGTGAGGGACGTCTCGACGTCCGGCACTGCACCCTCGTACCCGGACTCGGGCTCGACGCCGACGGCGCGCCCGTGGATCCCGGCGCGCCGAGCCTGATCGTGGAGTCGCCGGCCATCACGGTGAGCCTCGAGCGGAGCATCCTCGGGGGCATTCGCAGCCATCTCGACAGCGACGTCTCCGGCACCGACACGGTGGTCGACGCGGGTGAGCACGGCATAGCGTACGCGTCGGCACCGGATGCCTCCGGAGCCGGGGGTCCTGTGAGGTTCGACGAATGCACGGTGCTGGGTCGAGTGCACGCGCGCGTGGTCCGACGCGCCTCGAACAGCATCTTCGTGTCCTCAGTGCCGGACGGGGAGGAAGCACGGTGGCCCGGTCCGGTGCTGGTGGACCGCCGCCAGCAGGGCTGTGTCCGGTTCTGCTACCTGCCGGCCGGGTCGCGCACGCCCCGCCGGTACCGGTGCGTCCCGACGACCGACAACGAGGCCGCCGAACTGCGACCCGTGTTCACGTCGAGTCGGTATGGCCGGCCCGGCTACATCCAGCTCGACCCGCGCACCCCCGAGGCGGTGTGGCGCGGGGCCGATGACGAGTCCGAGCTCGGCGCCCTCCACCACCTGAATCAACCCCTTCGCGAGGCGTACCTCCGCGCACGCCTCGCCGACTACCTCCGCTTCGGTCTCGAGGCCGGGCTCTTCTTCGCCACCTGACCACGATGACGTCACGCACAGACAGGAGCCACGAATGAAGGGCGATTTCAGCCGTCGCACCCACGACCCGCGGAAGCACTACAGCGCCGTGCTCCAGCAGCAGGGACGGCTCCTCACCGACGCCGACCTGGAGGAGGAGCACCGGATCCTCTCGCACGCGCACGAGCGCGCGGCCGCCGACCTCATCGGCGGGTGCGGGGGGCCGCTGGGTTCGGCCGGATTCGAGGTCTCCGCCGCCGGCGTGCGACTCGAGCTGTCGGCGGGTCGCTACTACGTCGCGGGCAAGCTCGTCGTCAACGAGGAGGTCGTCGACTTCACCCGCCAGCCCGACCGCTGCATGGAGGACGTCGAGTGGCCGCCGCCGCCGGGTCGATACGCGATCGTCCTCGACGCGTGGCACCGGCTGATCACCGCGATCGACGATCCCGCCATCCGCGAGGCCGCCTTGGGCGGACCGACCACCGCCGTACGGGAGCAGACCGTCTGGCAGGCGCGGCACCGCGCGGTCCCCGTCGACTGGACGTGCGCGGACGACCTTCCGGCGCCGCCCGTCACGACCGGGGCGATGGCCGCACGCGCCGAGCCGGAGACCGCCTCGACCACACCATGCCTCGTGCCCCCGCTCGCCGGGTACACCGGCCTCGAGAACCAGCTCTACCGGGTGGAGGTCCTCTCCCCCGGGCCGGCCCTCGACCTGACGGCGGCGGCAGTGCTGCCGGTGCTGGACTTCCCGGCCGGAACCGTGAACCAGGTCGAGCTGTCCGCGGCCGACGCCGGCTCCCTGGCCGTCGGCGACGTCGTCGAGGTCGTGCGCACCGGTGCGTCCGACCCGATGGAGGCGACCTTCGCACAGGTCGCGGAGGTCGCCGGCTCCGTCGTCACCCTCACCGCCCGACTGCCGGTGCTCGAGGACGGTGAGACGGCGGAGCTCCGCACCGCCGAGGCGAGTGTCGTCATCTCGCGCGAGAACGGCTCGGTGGTCACCGGCATCAGCAGGATCGACGGACTCGAGGTCACGGTCGATGATCTCGGGCCCGACGACGTCCTCGGGTTCGCTCCCGGCCAGTGGGTCGAGCTCACCGACGAAGCGATCGAGCTCGAACACCGCACGCGGCAGCTCCGCCAGATCGAGGCCATCGACACCGACCGGCTCGTCGTGACGCTGCGCACCGCGGCCGAGCCCCTCGCCCAGGCCGCGAACGGAGTCGAACCGGACCGCCATCCCCAGCTGCGTCGATGGGACGGCGCACGGGCCATCGCGTTCCAGCCCGACGGCAGCGGATGGATCCACGTGGAGAACGGCATCCAGGTCCGCTTCATCGCCGGTGCGTACGTGAGCGGCGACTATTGGCACTTCCCGGCCCGAGCAGCGGTCATCGACGCGAAATCCGGCAACATCGAATGGCCGCAGGACGCCGCCGCAGCGGCCGCGCTGCCGCCCTTCGGAGTCCGGCACCACTTCTGTCCGCTCGCGGTCGTCCAGGTCTCCGAAGCTGCGGGCGTGCGGACGCTTCGCGTGATCGGCGACTGTCGGAAGCTCTTCCCGCCCGTCACCGAACTGACCACCCTGCTGTACGTCGGCGGCGACGGCCAGGAGGCACGCCCGCAGGCGCCGGGGTTCCCCCGGTTGCCGGCACCCCTCACCCTGCGCGTCACGAACGGGTCGCATCCGGTGGCCGGCGCGCGGGTCGCGTTCACGGGCCAGGGGCAGCAGACGCCGCCCGAGGCGGTGACCGACGCGAACGGGCTGGCGACCTGCACCTGGCGACTCGATCCGGGGATTCCGGCGCAGACCACCGAGGCGCACCTCCTCGACGCCGGCGGAACGCCGGTCCAGCACCAGGTCGTCCGCTTCCACGCCACGATCGACGCCGATGCGGCAGCGGGCGCGAGCTGTTGCGTCTGCGTCGGACCCGGCGGGGACTTCGCCACCATCGAGGAGGCGATCCGGGCGCTCCTCAAGCGTGGCGAGCGCGACCTCTGCATCTGCCTGATGCCAGGGGACCACGAGAGCAGCGGCCTGGACCTTCGCGTGCCAGACCGCGGAGGCCCCCCGTTCCACCTCTCGGTCAAAGGCTGCGGGCGCCTGACTCGCCTCCGGATCCCCGAGGGCATGCTGATCGACGGATGGGGATCCTTCCGCCTGCTCGACCTCGACATCACGCTCGGCCGACACGCGGTGATCCACACCCGAGGAGTCTCGGAGACTCGCGTCGAGAACGTCCGGGTGCGCGGGGGTGCGGAGGAACAGGGACTCATCCGGATCCACGATTCCGCCCGCGTTCACGTCGCACGCAATGTCATCGAGGCGCGGCCGGCCGGGGGCGGCGAGCGACTGCGTGATCTGTTCGCCGACCTGGCGCCACTCGAGGCGATCTGGGAGCGGCTCGACGAGCCTGACTTCGACCACATCGTCCGGGCGATCACGCCGGACCTCGCGGACATGGACCCGGATGAGCGGCGCTCCGGCGTCGCCAACATGCTCGAACGCGCACGGGACGGGCGGCGAAGGCTCGCAGCAGGGTTCCTCGTCGGACTCGAGCAGCTCGCAGCCAGCCTCGCAGCCGAGCGACCGCCGGCGAAACTCGGTGACGACATCAGGAAGCTGGCCGCACTCCTGGCGGCGCAGTCGGATCTGGTGGCGCTCGAGATCGGCTCGGGCGACGAGCAGCAGCGGCAGATGGCCGATCCGAGCTCGACGACGACGGCCGAGATCGTCGTCCGCGACAACGAGATCTCCGGCAACATCAGCTTCTACGGACTGGCGGGCGGGGAACCGCTCAACGCGGACGAGCGCGAGCGATTGGCCGGCCTGCTCAAGGGAGGCGGGCGATTCGGCGGCCTCGCCGGCACGGTGCACCTGAGCGGCAATCGCTTCGGCCGGTTGCGTCTCTCATTCGGGATCCTCGATGTTCTGCATCCGTTCGCGGTTGCGGACCGTCGCGAGCAGTTGACCACGGTGTACGAGTCATTCCTCGTGACCGACAATGTCTTCGACGGCGCCGGCAGCCTCGTGCTCGCACAACACGCGGTTCTGACCGGCAACGAGTTCACGCTTGCAGGACTCGTCAGGCCAATGGCTCCGCTCACCGTCCTCGAGCTCACCGCGGACACCGGCATCGCGATCGGCAATCATGGCGATACGCTCATTGATCGCGGGCGCACACAGCGCCCGATCACGATCGAGCAGACCACCCGGCTCTTCACCGAGGCAGCAAATCTCGAGCTCGAATTCACGTGAGGCCGGGCGGCCGTCCACAGACGCTGGGAGGTCGAAGACCACGGCTTCGCGCGTCATCCGACGACCAGATGTCCAGCATCAACCGAAGTCGTACAGCTTCGAGGTAGGGCGGACGGGACTTGGACCCGTGACCGATGGAACTACGCGGGCCGTAGCCGCCGTCTCGGCATGAGCCGGGATAGCTCGAACAATCTTGACGTGATCAGGAGTTCCTTGCCGGGATCGCGGTTGTTGGTTCTCGATGCTACCCGTTGGCCTCGACAGTACTCGAGACGTCTCGGGTCAAAAGTGCTGGATAAACGTGCGCGGATCAAGTCATCGACCGGGTTGTGATGTCTCAGGACATCGGTGACGTTTCTGTATCAGGACATCGGTGACGCTTCCGGGGTCGTTGGTGGTGACACTTCTCCTCCATCTGTAAGGGATGAGCCGTGTTGAGCCTGTCGAACCGACCTTTGCCTTGAGGTTCGCGGAATCACGCTGATATCCGCGGCTGCCGAGCGTTGGCACATACCGCCGGCATGGCGCTCGCCGTCTCTGTCGAGCTCCCGACCGCGGGCGACCTACCCCAGGTAGGTTTGGCGGAGAACTCGCCTTCGCGCGCAAGTCCGCCTCCGGATACGCCGGCGCGAGCCACGCGAGCCTAGGGCGTCTTCAAGCTACAGCCGCGCGCTCATTCCCCGCATGCGGGGGCGTACGGCCGAGCCCCCAGGAGCTCCGCCCACTCCTCCTCGGTCAGTACCCGTCCCGCGATCCGACAGGCGTGTTCCTCCCATGCCGCCGGCTCGGCGACGACATGCTGCCAACCCCCGAGGGTCTCCTTGAGCTTGACGGTGCGCTCATTGGGTTCGATCCCCATTTGGTGCCGTTGGACAACACTGCCGGGAAGGTCCGCCGACCAGTCCCCGAGATTCCATGTGATGATCGCACCGTCGATTCCGGCCGTGACCAACTCGCCGTTCGGTCGAAATTCGGCCGCGCTGACCCAGCCGTCATGACCGACGAGTGTCTCGGTGATCTCGCCGGTCCTGGTGCTGGCCACCACGACCCCTGCACCTGCGATGGCGAGTTGAGGGCTGTCGGGGTCGAAGTCGGCCGCCCACGGAAAGGATGACAGCGAGACGGTGATGGGGGCTGCGACCCCGGAGGGATCCACGATCCGAACGGCGCGTGCGCCATCTCGGACCGCGATCCGGCTGCCATCCGGACTGATGGCGAGAATTCCGTTGCCGGGGATCCGATGGAGCTCTTCGCCCGTTGCCGTCTCAAGAACAAGTGTCGTTCTGGATCCGCTGACATACATCCGCGAGCCGTCCGGAGAGAACTTCACGGCACTGAAGGTGAAGACCTGCCCGGACGGAGGATCGGGGAACCTCACGTCCAGGTCCAGGAAAACCGGCCCGGTCAGGTTCCCCTTGGCGCCCCACCAGAGGGCGACGCCACCGGTCTGCCCTGTCGGCGCAACCGCTGCAAATAGGGATCCGTCGACCGAGAACTCGACGTCTGCGGCCGTCCGATCCACCCCCTCGTAGGTGGTCACCCGCGATCGGCCGGCGTCTGCGAGATCGAGCCTTCCCGTTCGCAGGACAGGGTCGGATATCTTGCTGAACACGACCGCCCCAGTGACGGGGTCGATCGCCGAGGTCACAACGATCCTGCCGGGGTCCACGATCTCGCCCGGCGGCGAGTACTCACCGAGCTGCGTGCGGTCGTCGAGATCGAACAGGCGCACACCCTGGTCGCTGTCGATCACGGATGCTCGGGTCCCGTCCTCCGAGAGTGACATGCTCAAGGCGGCCACCTCGTCTTCGGGTATGTGGATGATGCTCGTCAGGCGGGGTGCGCGGGAGATGACGCGTACGAGGTTGAGACGTGTCTCGGAGCTGTCCCAGAGCCGGGTGGCCTCCACGGCGAGCAGGAGTGCGCGGTCGAGGTCGGGCTCGTCGAGCGCGCGTGCGGCGACGTGCCGTGCCTCAGCGGCCGTCGCGGCGAGATTCGCCTGGAGCCCCGCGAGGATGCCGGCCGTGACAGCGACGATCGCGAGACCAGCGGCGCCCGCCGACACCCAGGACAGTCGGCGCACCATCCGGCGCTCTTTGCGCAGTTGTCGTTCCGCGGCGGCCAGTCCTGCGGTCTCATTCGCCGCAGCGGAGTCCAGGAACTCGCGCTCGACCGCAGTGAGTGCGGGATCGACCGCATCCCGCCAGTGTTCGGCGGTGGTGAGCCGGCTGCCGCGATAGAGCTCACTGTCCGGTCGTCCCATCGCGTCCCAAGCGGCGGCGGCGGAGCCGAGGTGCCGCATGATGCGTTGGCCCTCGACATCGTCGGCGAGCCATTCCTTCAGCCGTGGCCATTCACGTGCGAGCGCTTCGTGCGACAGCTGTACGGACTCTTCATCGGTAGTGAGCAGGCGTGCATCGGCCAGCCGGTCGATGATCTTCGCGTGGGCGTTGTCGATCGCGATCCGGGTGCGCTCGACGCGGCGCGAGATCACCGCGCCGTCCGGGGATGTTTCGACGAGACGGAGGAGGATGTCGCGCAGCAGGCGTACGCCCCCCTCCGAGAGCGTCGCGTAGACCTCTTCGGCGGTCTTCGCGACGGCACCGTCGATCTCACCGGATGCCCGATACGCCTCGACGGTCAGAACGCGGCCCTCACGACGTGACCACACCTGACGCAGGGCGTGGGACAGCAGTGGAAGGGCCCGCCCATCGGCGTCGCGGACCAGGATCTCCACGAGGCCCGGCTCCAGGATGAGCCCGGCTTGCTCTGCGGGCTCTTCGATCACGGTTCGGAGTCCGTCGGGGCTGAGCGCGGTGAGCATGAGCAGGTGCGACTGGATGATCTGGGCGAATCCTCGGTGATCGGCGAGGTCTCCGAGGCGGTCGGCCCGGATCGCGACGACGAGGATGCCGCGGAAGGCCATCTGCGACAGGGCGTCGAAGAACTCCCGGATCTCGGCGGGATCGTCTGCGGCGAACGCCTGCTCGCATTGATCGACGATGAGCAGTGACGCTCCGGCGGTGAGATCGATGTTGCGAAGGGCATCGATCGGGTGCTCGCCGGGCGTGACGATGGCGACCTCCCTGCCTTGCGCGATGTAGTGCGCACCGATCCCTGCTCGAACGAATGAGGACTTGCCGACGCCCGATGATCCGGCGACGAGGAGAACACCGTGCTCGTCGAGCGCCCGAATAGCTCCGGCCAACTCTTGCTCGCGACCGAAGTACCGCTCGGCGTCGCCGGCGCCCGCGGGCGGCAGGCCGAAGTACGGACACTCAGGGCTAGCCGCCCGGAACACCCGCTCCGACAGCAGCGAGGGATCCTGCCGGAGGATCGCCTGCTCCAGTTCGGCGAGCTCGATGCAGGGATCTAAACCGAGCTCGGCGGCGAGCAGCCCCCGGGCGCGGCGCACGGTGTCGAGCGCATCCGCCTGCCGACCCGATCGGTATTGCGCAACGCTCAGCACAACCCAACGCCGCTCGCGCAGCGGTGCCTCGGCGACGCGGGCGCGCGACAGCGCGGCCACCTCCTGCACCTCACCCGCCTGCAGCCGTGCGTCCAGGAGCAGTTCCTCAACGCCGAGTCGCACCTCCTCCAGGCGACCCGCCGCGATCTGAGCCGGTTCCCAGTCGGGGAGCTCGACGAACGGCTCGCCCCGCCACAGCGCGAGCGCCTCCGAGAACGTGTGCGCGGCGCGATCGGGTTCACCCAGCTCCAACTGCTGCGTACCCCGCTCGACGAGTCGTTCGAACCGCTCCGCGTCGACCTCGACGTGTTCCGGGACCAGTCGGTACCCGTGCGGCGTGGTTTCGATCTGGGCCGGCGCGATAAGCCGCCGCAACCGCATGATGCACCCTGGAACGACATGCGACCAGGACGGGGGCGGGTTACCACCCCACAGCGCCGCCGCGAGGGACGCCGCCGACAATGGCGCACCCAGGCGGATCGTGAGCGCTGCCATCACCGCACGATCGCGCGGAGCCAGTGCAATCCCACCGTCATCGAGCGTCAGCGCTCCAAGAACGCGAACCTCCATGGGGCCACTGTGCGCCCGGCTCCGACATCCGTCAAGACGGCTGATATCGGACCGATACACACCCGATAGGCGCCGTTATCCCGCTGATACACGTCAGTCCTTCACTGATCGAGCAGCCAGGGCGCTGTATGGATCGAAGGAAAGGACGTGACATGTGGACTTCAACTCCGCGAACCCGCTCCGCTCACTCGACTCGCTCGCAGCTGGCGGGTGTCGCCGTCGCGTTACTGGCGTGCGTCGGCCTCGCCGCGTGCACCGCGACCGAACCGCCGTCCCCCGCATCGACCACGGAGGCCGACACGATCGCACCGTTCCCGGAGCGCGGCGTCCTCGACGCCGGCACATACCTCGTGACCGGCTACCCGCTGCCCTTCGAGATCACCGTCCCAGACGGCTGGAGGACCTACAACGGCCGGGAACTGGGCAGGGACGACCCGGATCTACCGGATGAGTGGAATGCCTTCCTGTGGTTCTACCCCGACCCAGTCACCGATGTCCCGACGGACGCATGCGCCTGGAAGGGCGCGCTCGTCCAGATCGATCCGACCGCAGAGGCGTTCGTCGATGCGATGACGGCACAGGCGTCAACGGTAAGCACCCCTCCCGTCGAGGTTGTGGTGGGCGACTACTCCGGCTTCGAGTTCGACCACGCCGTCGAGAGCGACGTCGACATCACCGACTGCGACATCGGCAAAATATGCATCTACTCGGATCAGGCACAGGACTGCACCGGGCGCCAGTACTCAAATGCAGGCGAGCGCGAAACCTACCTAGTGGTCGACCTGAACGGCGAGCGCGCTGTGATCTCGGTGAGCCAATCCCACGAATCAATCGATCCCGCGCTGATCGAGGAGGCGCGCGCCATCTTCGACTCCATCGTGTTCGTCGGACCCGACGAGTGACGGCCAGCCCGTTCTGCGCCGCGCGAGCCCGTGGCTGGATGAACGCCGGCCCTGTCGGCTTCTCACGAAACTGGAGGTCCGAGGAGGGTGTGCCGGAGCTCGCGCGCGAGCACGGACGAACTCCGTTCGAAGGCACATACCCATGCCGCAATGACCGTGATGGCGCAAGAAATCCCAGATCAGGCCTGAGGTAGGGCGGACGGGACTTGAACCCGTGACCGATGGATTATGAGTCCACTGCTCTGACCGGCTGAGCTACCGCCCCGCGCGCCGGATCACTCGGGGAGTGCGGCCGGCGCGATGTCGGTGACCGGGTCGGTCACCGACTTCCCACGATACAGATTCTCGAACGTCGTGATGGTGCGCTGGATGTCGTGCGCGGCGATGAGCCGCAGCGACCCCTCCTTCAGCACGCGGTAGTCCTCGGGCGAGGCCTCGAGCACCTGGCGGAGCTTGACCGCGAGGTCGTCGGGGCTGCCCGGCGCGAATAGGTAGCCGTTCTCGCCGTCGTGCACCAGGTGCGGCAGCGCCATCGCGTTGGCCGCCACGACCGGCAGCGCCGAGGCCATGGCCTCCATGGTCACGATGCTCTGGAGTTCGGCGATCGAGGGCATGGCGAGTACCGAGGCGCGGTGGTACGCCTCACGCAGCTCCTCGTCGGTGACGTAGCCCGTGAAGGTCACGCGGTCGGCGATGCCGAGCTCGGCCGCGAGGTGCTCGAGGTTGCGCTTCTGGTCGCCGCCGCCGACGATCTCGACCTTCACGTCGAGTTCGTACGGCAGCAGCGTGACCGCGCGCAGCAGCACGTCGATGTGCTTCTCGCCAGTCACGCGCCCGACGAAGAGGATCCGGTTCTCGGTGCGGGGTTCCCAGTTCGGCGAGTACTTGTGCGCATCGATGCCGCACGAGATCGCGTGGACGCCGCGCAGGCCGGTGGCCCGCTCGAGGAAGTCGGCGGCGCGTCGCGTCGGCGTCGTGACCGACTCGGCCCTGACGAAGCTCCGACGCGCGGCCTTCCACGCGAGTCCGACCGCCCACTCGCGCCAGGCGTTCGGGATGAGCGAGAACTCGAGCATGTTCTCGGGCATCATGTGGTTCGTTCCGATGATGCGGATGCCGCGCTTCTGCGCTTCGACCGAGAGCCCTCGCCCCACGACGAAGTGGGACTGGAAGTGCACCACGTCGGGCCGGACCTGGTCGATCACGCGGGCGGAGTTCTGCTTGATCCGCCACGGCAGCGCGAACCGCAGCCAGTCGTGCGGGTACCAGCGCCAGCTGTAGAGCCGGTGCGCCGTCAGCTCCTGGCCCTCGTGCACTTCCTTCCACGTGCCATGCTTGCGGCTCGCGGCGGGCGCCATGACGTGGACCTCGTGGCCTCGCTCGACGAGCCCGGCCGCGAGGCGCTCGGCGAATCGAGCGGCGCCGTTGACGTCGGGCGCGAACGTGTCGGCACCGATCAGGATACGGAGCGGTCGCTCGGTGTCGTCGTCGGCGGACACGCGCGGTGAGTCGGACACGTGGTGCTGTACCTCGCTGTTCGTGGAACGGATGGCAGGCCCTCGCCGGGATGTGGCGAGGCCGAAGGGGCGGGTTTCTCCGAACATAGTCTACGAGAGCCCCATCCGAAGGGTCTGTGGATGGTGCGGCGGCGGGCCCGAACGCGCGATGCGCCCCGGTTCAGAGCCTCGTCTGCGGGTGGTTCCTCGCGAGCAGGAATACCCCCCAGACGGCGATCGCACCCGACACGGCGAACACGATGTTGGCCCACATCGGCGCCTGCGACGCCTCGCCGAGGACGATGATGCCGATGAGCACCGCGACCATCGGGTCGACCACCGTGAGGCCGGCGATCACGAGGTCGGGCGGACCACTGGCGTAGGCGTTCTGCACGAAGTAGGCCCCGAGTGCCGTGGCGAGGATCAGCGCGAGCACGCACGTGAACGTGAGCCATTCGAACTCGCCCTGCTGGAGCCGCCCCAGGACCACCTTCGCGAGCGTCGCGACGAAGCCGTAGAGCACGCCGGCCATGATCACGTAGAAGAGGGCGCGGATGCGGCGACGGAACAGTGCGAACGTCACCGCCGCGACCGCGAGCACGACGGCGAGCACGACGAGGATGATCACGAGCTGGCGGGCCGTCACCGGACGGTCCACGGCGGTGAACGCGGCCACGCCGACGAACAGCAGCACGCCCCCGACGCACATGACGATGGCGATGATCGACTTGCGCTTCAGCTCGACGTGGTTGATGCGGGAGTTCAGGATCGACGTGATCACGAGCGCGAGCGCCCCGAGCGGCTGCACGACGATGATCGGGGCGAAGTAGAGGCTCGAGAGCTGGAACACGATGGCGAGCCCGAGCATGAGCGTGCCGAGCACCCACGAGGGGCGCGCGAGCAGCAGCGCGAGCTGCCGGCCGTTGAGACCCTTGCCGAGCGTGTCGACCGTCTGCGCCTCGACCTTGACGACGCCGCGGTGCTGGAACTGCGCGCCGAGCGAGAGGAAGACTGCGCCGATCAGCGCCAGGGGGATCCCGATGAACTGTGTGGGATCGAGCGGGATGAGCTCGGTCAGTTCGTTGAGGTCGGGATCCACGACCTCGACCCTACCCAATCCCCTCTCGATATCCTTGGCGAATGGCCGTGCTCCCGATCCGAATCACGGGCGACCCCGTGCTCCACTCGCCGGCGTCGCCGGTCGACCGCATCGACGACGAGCTCCGCACCCTGGTGCGCGACATGTTCGAGACGATGGATGCCGCGCCCGGCGTCGGCCTCGCCGCGCCGCAGGTCGGGGTCCCGCTCCGGGTGTTCACCTACGGATGGACCGACGAGGAGGAGGTCGAGCGGCGCGGGGTGGCGATCAATCCCGAGTTGTGGATCTCGCCGCCGATCCCCGGCATGCCCGATGATGAGGACGAGTCCGAGGGGTGCCTGTCGTTCCCGGGCGAGCGGTTCGCGCTGCGCCGGGCCGAGCGTGCCATCCTGCGGGCGACCGACCTCGAGGGCGAGGCGTACGAGATCGTCGCCGAGGGATGGCTCGCGCGCATCTTCCAGCACGAGTACGACCACCTCGACGGCATCCTCTACATGGACCGGCTCGACGACCACGACCAGCGCATCGTTCAGAAGATCGCGAAGAAGCGCGGATGGGGCCGGCCCGGCTCGAGTTGGACACCGGGCGTCGAACGGCTCGAGGGCTGACGCCGCGACATCCGTCGCACTGAGCTCTCGTGCCGGTCAGGCGACGAAGCGGATGCCTGCGGCGACGAGCGCCGCCACCGCCACGACGACGATGAACGGCGTGCGCACCGCGTAGAGGGCGGCGGCGACGATCACGGCGGGCACGCGCGCGTCGACGACGAGCGCCTGGCCCGCAGCGAGCGTCTGCACGGCGATCAGCGCGGCGAGCAGCGCGACGGTGAGCAGGTCGGCGATCCGCGCGGGGCGTTCGCGCTCGAGGAAGCCGGCCGGCACGAGGTGGCCGGCGAGCTTCAGGGCGAGCGTCGCGGCGCTCGCGAGCAGGATCACGTGCCAGAGGGTCATCGGTCCTCCCGGCGGCGGAAGAGGTCGAACCATCCGATGACCACCGCGACGACCGCGGCGACCAGCACCGGAACGCCCGGGGTGAGCACGGGCGTGGCGATCGTCGCGACGACGGCCGCGACGACCGCCGTCGCGCCGGCCTGCACCTTCTTCAGGCGCGGCCAGAGCAGCCCGAGGAACGCGGCCGCGGCGGCCGCGTCGAGGCCGTACGCGCGCGTGTCGCCGAGTGCGTCGCCGATCAGGGCGCCGGCGAGCGTGGTGAGGTTCCAGCCGACGAAGATCGCGATGCCGGTGACCCAGAAGCCCACCCTCGCGGCACGCTCGGACGACTGCGCCAGCGCGACCGCGGTGGACTCGTCGATCGTGAGCCAGGCGGCCGCGATGCGGTGGGCGAGCCCGTGCTCGCCGACGACCGGTCGCATCCGCATGCCGTAGACGACGTTGCGCACGCCGAGCAGGGCGGCGGCGGCGATCGCCGATCCGCCCGCCGCGACGCCGCCGGCGCCGAGCACGCCGACGAGCGCGAACTGCGACCCGCCCGTGAACATGATGAGGCTGAGGAAGCACGTCTGCCAGGGGTCGAGCCCGGATGCGACCGAGAGCGCCCCGAACGAGATGCCGTACGCGGCCGTCGCGAGCCCGACCGCGAGCCCGTCGCGGCGAGCGGTCCGGACCTCGGCGGCCTCCGCCGAAGCGGCGCCCTCGAGCGGGACGCGGTCCTCGGACAGGGCGGCCTCCTCGGACGTCGGGCGTGCGGCGGGAACGGAAGAACCCCGGCCTCGTGGGAGGACCGGGGTTCGAAGCTCCCCCACTTGGACTCGAACCAAGAACCTATCGGTTAACAGCCGATTGCTCTGCCAATTGAGCTATGGAGGATCGCGTATCGCGCGTAGACACTCTAGCAAAGCGCGGGCCGGACTCCCAATCCGAGCCGGGCTCAGCTCCGCGCCTCACAGCGGCCGCCGTCAGTACCCGACGTGGAGGTCGACGAGCCCGACGAACCGGGTGCCGCCCACGAACGCCGCCGTGTTCACGGCGACGCGTTCGGCGAAGAGCGGCACCGTCATCGCGTCGGTATCGGCGACGTGCGGCGTGACGATACAGTTCGGGGCATGCCAGAGCGGATGCCGCGGCGGCAGCGGCTCCGGATCCGTGACGTCGAGGCCCGCCCCGCCCAGATGCCCCGACTCGAGCGCCTCGACGAGGGCCGCCGTGTCGACGAGCGCGCCGCGCGCGACGTTCACGAGGATGGCGCCCGCGGGCAGCATCGCGAGCTCGGCTCGGCCGATGAGCCCGCGCGTCCCGTCGGTCAGCGCGGCGACGACGAACACGACCTCGGTCGTCGCGAGGGCCTCGGCGAGCCGGTCGGTCGTGAGCGTGCGCGCGGCGCCCGGCACCGTGGTATCCGATCGCCGGACGACCGTCGCCCGCACCCCGAACGGCGCCAGGAGCCGGAGGAGTTCGACCGCGATTCCGCCGGCGCCCACGATCACCACGTCGGCGCCGTACAGGCTTCGGCCCCGCTCGTCGGCCTGCCACTCCCCCGCGCGCACGCGCGACGGGAGCTCGCGGAGCACCGCGAGCGCCAGCATGAGCGCGTGCTCGGCGACGGGCTGCGCGTACGCGCCCTTCGCGCTCGTCCAGACACGTCCGTCGCCGCGGTGGCGGGCCAGCAGGCCGGCGAACGCGTCGACGCCGGCCCACGGCAGCTGCACCCACGAGATCGACGGATGCGCGGCGAGCAGGGCGTCGAGCCGCTCCTCGCCGTCGGAACTCGTCCAGACGAGTCCGCGGGTCTCCGCCGACAGGGGTGCGACCTCTCCGCCGGCCCGCGCGACCGCGGCGGCGAACTGCGGCTCGGTATCGGGCACGATGGCGATCGGGCCGGCCTCCGGGCGCGCGGCCGGCGCCGCGTCATCCGCTCGCCCGCCGACCGCGTCGATGCCGCTGACGCCGCTTGCGCCGTCGAGCGCCTCGACCTCGGACGCACCGTCGACGGCACGGTGCCGCGACGGGGTCGCGTCACTCACCCGGGCGGCTCCGGCATCAGTTCGTCGGTGACCGCATGGCCGTCGTCGAGCGCCCCCGCGAGCGCCTTCACGTACGGGTGCGACGGGTCGTGGAGCACGTCGTCCATGGTGCCGATCGCGACGAGCTCGCCCCGGTCGAGCACCGCTACCCGGTCGGCCACGCGACGCAGCACCGGCAGGTCGTGCGTGATGACGATCGCCGAGAAGGTGTGGCCGTCGCGCAGCTCGCCGATCAGCTGCGCGACCGCGTCGCGGACGGTCAGGTCGATGCCCGCGGTCGGCTCGTCGGCGATGAGCAGCTTCGGCCCGAGCACGAGCGCCCGCGCGAACGCCACGCGCTGCCGCTGGCCGCCGCTCAGCTCGTACGGGAACTTCTGCAGCATGCCGAGCGGGAGCCGGACCGCATCGACCATCGTCGCCACCCGGGTCGCGAGCGCCTTGGTGTTGTAGCGGTGGTCGCGTTCGAGGATGGGCTCGCCGATGATCTCGGAGACGGTGCGGTCGGGCGGCAGGGTCGCCGCGGCATCCTGCGCGAGGTAGCCGACGTGGAAGCGCAGTTCGTTCAGCCGTCGGCGGGTGACCCCGCGCAGGGGCGTGCCCAGCACGAGCGCCTCGCCGCCGGTGATCACGGGCCGCACCTCGCCGCCGGGACCCGACGGCTCGAACGCGACGCCGGCGAGCACCCGGGCCAGGGTCGACTTGCCGCTCCCCGCCGAACCGAGCAGTCCGAGCACCTCGCCCGGCGCGAGCCGCAGGCTCACGCCGTGCACCGCGACATGCGCCGCGCTCGCGCCGTGCGCGGGGTACTCGACCGACAGGTCGCTCACCACCACAGGGTAGCCGTGCGTCGCGCCCCGGTTCATCGGCCGGCCTCCCGGATGCGCCGCAGCTCCTCCCGTCGCTCCGCCTGGGCGACCGGGTCGGGCACGGGCAACGACGCGAGCAGCCGCTGGGTGTACGGGTCGGTCGGCGCACCGAGCACCTCGGCACCCGTGCCCTCCTCCACGAGACGTCCGTGGTAGAGCACCGCGATGCGGTCGGCGAGCAGGTCGACGACCGCGAGGTCGTGGCTGATGAACAGGCAGGCGAAGCCGAAGTCGCGCTGCAGCTCGGCGAAGAGCTCGAGCACGCGCGCCTGCACCGAGACGTCGAGCGCCGACGTCGGTTCGTCGGCGATCAGCAGCTCAGGCTCCAGGGCGATGGCCCGCGCGAGGCTCGCGCGCTGCCGCTGGCCGCCCGAGAGCTCGTGCGGATACCGGTCGCCGTACGCGGCGGGCAACTGCACCGCCTCCAGGAGCTCGTTCACGCGCGGGCGCGCGTCGCGGGCGTCGACCGCGCGGTCGTGGATCACGAGCGGCTCGGCGACGCACTCCGCGATCGTGAGCAGCGGGTTGAAGCTCGACGCCGGGTCCTGGAAGACGAAGCCGATGCGGCTGCGCGACGGCCGGAACTCGCGCTCGCGGATGCCGAGCATCTCGTGACCGAGCACCTTCAGCGATCCGCCGGTCACCCTCGTGAGGCCCGCGATGGCGCGGCCGATCGTGGTCTTGCCCGATCCGCTCTCGCCGACGAGGCCGAGCACCTCGCCGGGCCGGATCACGAGGTCGACACCCTGGACCGCGCGGAACCCGGCGCGTCCGAAGCGTCCCGGATACTCGATCTCGAGCCCCCGGGCCTCGACCACGGGCGCCTGCTGGGCCCAGTCGGCCGGTCGCGCCGCGGCACGCTCGGCGGCGCGCGCGACCCCGTGACCGACGTACGGCACGGCCGCGAGCAGGGACTTGGTGTAGTCGTCCTTCGGCGAGGCGAAGAGCTCGGCGGCGCTGGCCTCCTCGACCACGCGACCCTGGTACATGACCGCGACGCGGTCGGCCAGGTCGGCGACGACGCCCATGTTGTGCGTGATCAGCACGATCGCCGTGCCGAACTCGTCGCGGACGCGGCGGAGCAGGTCGAGGATCTCGGCCTGCACGGTCACGTCGAGCGCCGTCGTCGGCTCGTCGGCGACGATGAGCCCCGGCTCGAGCACGAGCGCCATCGCGATCACGATGCGCTGCTTCTGCCCGCCCGAGAACTGGTGCGGGAAGTGGTCGATGCGATGCTCCGGGTCGGGGATGCCGACCTTGCCGAGGATCTCGATCGCCTTGGCGCGCGCCTCCTTGTTCGAGAGCTTGCCGTGCGCGAGCAGGCCCTCCATGATCTGCCAGCCCACCGTGTAGACCGGGTTCAGCGCGGTCGACGGTTCCTGGAACACCATGGCGACATCGGTTCCGCGGATGGCGCGGAGGCGGTCGCCCGAGAGGCTGACGACGTCGTTCTCGGCGGTGCCCGCCCGGTTGGAGAGGACCACGGCGCCGCTGGTCGTCGCGGTCTCCGGCAGGAGGCCGAGGATCGTCTTGGCCGTCACGGTCTTGCCGCTGCCGGACTCGCCGACGATGGCGAGCACCTCGCCGCGCTCGACCGACAGGCTCACGTCGTCGACGGCCTTCACGGCGCCGGCGTCGGTCGCGAACGACACGCCGAGCCGTTCGATGTTGACCACCGTGCTCATCGCTTGACCTCGATCCCCTGCTCGCCGAATGTCTCCCCGTCCTCGAGGCCCGCAAGTCCTCCCGGTCCGGCCGTGAGCGTGCCGCCCGGCACGACCGAGGTCTGCGCGACCTCGCCCGCCGCCTGCGCGACGCGGCGGCGACCGCGCAGGCGCGGGTCGGCGAGGTCGTTGAGGCTCTCGCCGACGAGCGTGATGCCGAGCACCGTGAACACGATCGCGAGCCCCGGGAACATCGCCGTCCACCAGATGCCGCTCGTCACGTCGGACTGCGCCTTGTTCAGGTCGTAGCCCCACTCCGCTGCTGCGGTCGGCTCGATGCCGAAGCCGAGGAATCCGAGCCCCGCGAGCGTGAGGATCGCCTCGGACGAGTTCAGCGTGATGATCAGCGGGAGCGTGCGGGTGGCGTTCCGGAACACGTGCTTGAACACGATCCGCGAGTTCGACGCGCCGAGCACCTTGGCCGACTCGACGAACGCCTCGGCCTTGATGCGCACGGTCTCGGCGCGGATCACGCGGAAGTACTGCGGGATGAACACCACGGTGATCGACCCCGCGGCCGCGAGCACGCCGCCCCACAGGTTGGACTGCCCCTGCGAGATCACGATCGAGAGCACGATCGCGAGCAGCAGCGAGGGGAACGCGTAGATCGCGTCGCAGATCACCACGAGCACGCGGTCGAGCCATCCGCCGAAGTAGCCGGAGTAGAGGCCGAGGGCGACGCCGATGAAGATCGACAGCAGCACCGCGACGATGATCACGAGGATGGCGGTCTGCGTACCCCAGATCACGCGGGAGAGCACGTCGTAGCCGCCGACGGTCGTGCCGAACCAGTGCTCGGCCGATGGCGGCTGCTGCGTGCCGAAGGAGCCCTCGGCGTCGGCGCGCTGTGCGAAGCCGTACGGCGCCAGCAGCGGTGCGAAGACCGCGCAGAGGATGAAGACCAGCAGGATGAGCAGGCCCGCGACGAGCATGCCGCGCTGCAGGCCCACGCTCTGGCGCAGCTGGTGCACGACCGGGATGCGGTCGCGCCAGCGGCGGCGCGGGGCAGCCTGGGTTGCGACGGTTGCGGCGGTCATGTCAGTACCTCACCCTCGGGTCGATGAACGCCGCGATGATGTCGACGATGAAGTTGGTCAGCGCGACGATCACGGCGAGCAGGACCACGATGCCCTGCACGGCGACGAAGTCGCGCGACTCGAGGAACTCGGCGAGGATGAAGCCCAGCCCGCGCCACTCGAAGGTGGTCTCGGTGAGAACGGCGCCCGCGAGCAGCAGTGCGATCTGCAGGCCGATGACGGTGATGATCGGGATCAGGGCGGGCCGGTACGCGTGCTTGCGCAGCAACCGCGACTCGGCGACGCCCCGCGAGCGAGCCGCGTCGACGTAGTCGGTCGCGAGGGTGCCGATCACGTTCGTGCGCACGAGCCGGAGGAAGACACCTGCCGTCAGCAGGCCCAAGGCGATCGCGGGCAGCACCGCGTGCGAGAGCACGTCCAGCAGCACCTCGGGGTCGCCGGTGAGGAGCGCGTCGATCGTGTAGAACCCGGTCGCGTTCGGCAGCGACTCCATCTCGATCTCGGAGCGGACGCTCGCGCGACCGGCGATCGGGAACCATCCGAGCCACACGCCGAACACGAGCTTGAGCAGCAGGCCGGCGAAGAAGATCGGCACGGCGTACCAGACGATCGCGAGGACCCGGAAGATCGCGTCCTGCACCTTCTCGCGGTGGTACGCCGCGAGCAGGCCGAGCGGGATTCCGACGGCGAACGCGACGATGAGGGAGTAGAACACCAGCTCGAAAGTCGCCGGGCCGTACGTGAGCAGCACCTCGATCACGGGGCGGTTCGAGGTCATCGTCGACCCGAAGTTCCCCGTCGCGAGCTGGCCCAGGTACTCGAGGTACTGGATGATGAGCGGCCGGTCGTATCCGGCGGCGGCGCGGAGCTCGGCGAGCTGCTCGGGCCCGAGGCGGCCGCCCTGGGCGGCGGTGATGGGGTCGCCCGTCGTGCGCGCCAGGAAGAACACGACGGTGACGAGGATGAAGATCGTCGGGAAGATCAGCAGGAAGCGGATGAGGAGGTACCGGCCGAAGCCGCCTCCCTGGGATTTCGGCTTGGGTCGGCCGGCGGCCGGACCCTCCGCCGTGGAGATGGTGTCAGCAGTGCTCATGGATTCCTCAGGGGTACAGGGGAACGGGGGCGACCCGCGGTAGCAGGTCGCCCCCGTCGTCGAGCTTCAACGACTCTAGTCCGTCATCAGCCCTTCGAGAGTGCCGCGTAGCGGAACTTGAACGACGCGTCGAGCGTCTCCTCGGCGCCCTCGACGTCGGCTCCGACGACCGCGATCTGCGCACCCTGCATGTACGGGATCGTGGACAGGTCGGCCGCGACCTTGTCCTGGATCTCGCCGATGAGCGCCTCGCGCTCGGCGGGGTCGGCCGTCACGGCCTGCTGCAGGATGAGGTCGTTGACCTCGGGGTTGTCGTAGTGGTTCGCGAGGAAGTTCTCCGTGAGGAAGAACGGCGTGAGGTAGTTGTCGGCGTCCGAGTAGTCCGGGAACCAGCCGAGCTGGTAGGCCGGGTACAGGTCGGCGACGCGGTCCTCGGAGTACTGGACCCACTCGGTCGACTGCAGGTTGACCGTGAAGAGCCCGCTCGCCTCGAGGTTGTCCTTGATGATGGCGTACTCGTCGGACGAGGACGGGCCGTAGCGCTCGGCGACGTACTGGATGCTGATGTCCAGCGGCGTCGTGACGCCGGCGGCCTCGAGCACCTCGGCGGCCTTGTCGGCGTCGGGCGCACCGTTGCCGTCGCCGTAGAGGCCCTTGAGCGCCTCGTTGGCGCCGGTCAGGCCCTCGGGCACGTACGAGTACAGCGGCGTGAAGGTGCCCTTGTACACGTCCTCCGAGATCGCGTCGCGGTCGATGAGGTGCGCGATCGCCTGGCGGACGGCGAGCGCCTTGGCCTCGTCGGCCTCGGCGGTCTCGGCACCGAACGGCATCGTGTTGAAGTTGAACACGAGGTAGCGGATCTCGCCGCCGGGGCCGTCGATGACCTTGACGTTGTCGTTGCCGCGGAGGTCCTCGATGTCGGTCGCGCTGAGGGTGCGGTGCGCGACGTCGACGTTGCCCTCCTGCACGTCGAGCTTCAGGTTCGACGCGTCGGTGTAGTAGCTGACGTTGACCGTCGGGGTCTTCGCCTCGCCGAGGATACCGGCGTAGTCGGGGTTCGCCTCGTAGGAGACCAGCTCGTTGAAGCGGTAGCTGGTGATCGTGTACTGGCCGGCGAACGCCTCGCCCTCGACGATCTCGTCGTCGGAGGTGAGCTCGTCGGGCGAGAAGACGTCCTCGTCGACGATGGGACCCACCGGGCTGGAGAGGATCTGCGGGAAGATCTGATCGTTCGGCGACTTGAGCTTGAAGACCACGGTGAGGTCGTCGGGCGCCTCGACGCTGTCGAGGTTGTAGAGCAGCGACGACGGGCCGTTCGGGTCGGCGATCGCGAGCTGGCGGTCGAACGTGAACTTCACGTCGGACGAGGTGAGCTCGTTGCCGTTGGCGAAGGTCAGGCCCTCCTTGAGGGTGACCGTGTACTCGGTGTCGGAGGTGAACTCGGCCGACTCCGCGATGTCGGGCTCGACGTCGGGGCTGCCGTACGGGGTGTTCATGAGGAACGGGTACACCTGGTTCATCACCGCGAACGAGCCGTTGTCGTACGAGCCGGCGGGGTCGAGCGCCGTGATCTGCTCGGTCGTGCCGATCGTGAGCGTGTCTGCGCCGGCCGAGTCCTCGTCGCCGCCGCCGGCGGCGCAGCCGGCGAGCACGAGTGCCGCGGCCGAGAAGCCCGCGGCGAGAGCGATGCCGCGCCCGCGGTGCATGGATGCGGATGCCATATCCGTCTACCTCTTCCTGTCGGAGATCGCGCGCGGGGTCGCCGCATCGCGATCGTGTATCTCTCAGGCGTAGCACACGCGGCCTCCCCCATTCGGGGCCGGACGGTCAAGGAGGCGCGAATGTGACCGATCTGCAACGTTGCGCTCATCTGCGCACGACGGACCCGAGCGGTACTCGGCTCCTGGGGTCAGTCCTGCAGCTGCACGCGCTCCGTGTCGATGTCGACGATCGCCCGGCTCAGCGTCCGCCAGAGCTCGGACCCCTGCTCCACCCGCATCTGACGGCTCCGCAGTTCGGCCTTCTGCCGCAGGAGCTCGCGATCGATGACCGATTTCATCAGGGCGTCGACGTAGCGGCCGATCTCGTCGGCCCGGCCGAACGGGATCGGCGCGGTCGCAAGCTGGCCGACGAGCAGCGCGTACGGGGCGGGCACCTGCGCGATCACGTCCTCGACCGTCAGCCGTCGCTCGTCGTCGAGGGCCGAGATGATGCCGTTCATGACCACGGCCAGCGTGGGGTTGTCGAACCGCGACTCCAGCGCCTTGGTGAGCAAGTCGGGCGACGCGGCATCCGGGTACTGCATGATCGCCTGGAGCGCGTCGCGTTCGAGTCGCGTCGCCGGGTCGTTCGGCAGGTGCACGATCGAGAACGGCCGGTCGGATGGCACGGCGCCGCCCTCGCGCGGATCGCCGGGTGGTACGGCCGCTCCCCCGCCGTCACGGCCGCCGGGCGCCGGGCGGTCATCGCGGCGGACGCCGCGCGCCTCGCCCGCCCGCTCCCGATCGCCGTCTGCGCCGCGCTGCGGCGGCGCGTCCCCGGCTCGCTCGCGCGCCCCGGCGCTGCGCACCGCGCGCGTCACCTCGGCGAGCTCCATCCCGAGCATGCGGGCGAGCTCACGCGTGTACCCGGGCCGGAGCGCGGGGTCGCGGAGGTCGGCCACGATCGGCGCGGTGGCTCGCAGTGCGGCGACGCGGCCCTCGACGGTCTCGAGGTCGAAGCGCGACAGCGTGTGGCGGATCACGAACTCGAACATCGGGGTCTTCGACTCGACGAGCGAACGCACCGCCCCGTCGCCGCGCGCCAGGCGCAGGTCGCACGGGTCGAGCCCGTCGGGTGCGACCGCGACGAAGGTCTGCGCCGCGAACCGCCGCTCCTCGGCGAACGCGCGCATCGCGGCCTTCTGCCCGGCCGCATCGCCGTCGAACGTGAAGACGACCTCGCCCACGCCCGAGTCGTCGCCGAGCACCCGCCGGAGCACCTTGATGTGGTCGACGCCGAACGACGTGCCGCACGTCGCGATCGCGGTCGTGACCCCGGCGAGGTGGCAGGCCATCACGTCGGTGTACCCCTCGACGACCACGACCCGGTGGGTGCGCGCGATGTCGCGCTTGGCGATGTCGAGCCCGTAGAGCACCTGGGCCTTGTGGTAGACCGCGGTCTCGGGGGTGTTGAGGTACTTGGGGCCCGAGTCGTCGTCGAGCAGCTTCCGGGCGCCGAAACCCACGGTCTGCCCGGTGACGTCGCGGATCGGCCAGATGAGCCGACCGCGGAACCGGTCGTAGACGCCGCGATCGCCCTGCGAGACGAGTCCGGCCGCCGCGAGCTCCTCGGCGGTGAACCCGCGCGCCCTCAGGTGGTCGGTGAGCGCGTCCCAGCTCTTGGGGGCGAAGCCGACGCCGAAGTGCGCCGCGGCGGCGGCGTCGAAGCCGCGCTCGCCGAGGAACCGCCGGCCGACCTCGGCCTCGGGCGAGGTGAGCCGTTCGACGAAGAACTCGGCGGCCGCCTGGTTGGCCGCGAGCAGCCGGGCGCGGTTGCCGTGGTCGGCGGCCGGTCCGCCGTCCTCGTAGTGGAGCTCGTACCCGATCCGGCCGGCGAGGCGCTCGACGGCCTCGGTGAACGAGACGTGGTCGATGCGCTGCAGGAACGTGTAGGCGTCGCCCGATTCGCCGCAACCGAAGCAGTGGTAGAAGCCACGCTGCGGGGTGACGTGGAAGCTCGGGCTGCGCTCGTCGTGGAAGGGGCAGAGCCCCTTGAGCGAGCCGACGCCGGCCGACTTCAGCGAGACGTGCTCGCCGATGATGTCGGCGATGTTGGTGCGGGCCTTGACCTCGTCGACATCGCTCTGTCGAATTCGGCCCGGCATGGTCCTCATCCTATTCCGCGGATGGCGCGACGCGGCCCGTCGCGCTCGTCGCGCGCGTCACGGTCGCGCCCGTCACCGCTGCACCAGTCGTTCGTGCCAGGCCAGCGCCGACTGGTCGGTGAGGCTCGCGACCTGGTCGACGACGACGCGCTTGCGCCCCGCGTCGTCGGCGGCCGCCCGCCAGTCCTCGGCGAAGCCGGCGTCGAGGTGCGTCGCGCCGGTCTCGAGGAGCGCGTCGGCGAGCGTCGCGAGCACCTCCCGCTGCTGGCTGTAGATCGGCTGCCGGGTGTTCCTCGACATCACGAAGGCCGCCACGATGCCCTTCAGCACGGCGATCTCGGCCTGCACGTCGCGCGGCACGACGACGTCGGCGTCGAACCGGATGAGGCTCGCGACGGGGTGGTGGGCGCGCGTCGCCTCGGTCGCGGCGTGCGCGAACCGGCCGATGAGCTGGCTCGTGAGGTTCTTCAGCGCGGCCTGGTCGCGACGGCTGCCGGTCCACGACGAGATCCACACGTCGAGCGAGTCGAGCCGGTCGAACGCGGCGATGAGCTCGTCGTGGCCGATCGCACCGCCGATCCACTCGTACATCGACGAGACGAGCTCGTCGTGGTCGACGCGCCGCCCGAGGGCGGCGACGTCGATGTAGCCGCCGACGATCGCATCCTCGAAGTCGTGCACCGAGTAGGCGATGTCGTCGGAGAGGTCCATGACCTGCGCCTCGATGCAGAGCCGCCGTTCGGGCGCGCCGCGCCGCATCCACGCGAACACGTCGAGGTCGTCGGCGTAGAAGCCGAACTTGTTGCGCCCGCTCGGGTCGCCCACGCCGGACGCCTCTGGCCAGGGGTACTTGCAGCTGGCGTCGAGGCTCGCGCGCGTGAGGTTGAGCCCCAGCGAGCGACCCTCGGGCGAGAAGACCTTCGGTTCGAGCCGGGTGAGGATCCGCAGGGTCTGCGCGTTGCCCTCGAACCCGCCGATGCCGGCGGCCCAGGTATTCAGCGCCCGCTCGCCGTTGTGCCCGAACGGCGGATGCCCGAGGTCGTGCGCGAGGCACGCGGTGTCGACGACGTCGGGGTCGAGGCCGATGCTGCTCGCGAGCTCGCGCCCGACCTGCGCGACCTCGAGTGAGTGCGTGAGTCGGTTTCGCGCGAAGTCGAGCCCCGACGTCGGGCTGAGCACCTGCGTCTTCGCGGCGAGGCGCCGGAGCGCGCTCGAGTGCAGCAGGCGTGCGCGGTCGCGTGCGAAGTCGCTGCGGCGCCGGTTCTCGTGCTGCTCGGGCAGGAAGCGTTCGGCGTCGGCCTCGTGGTAGCCGCCGAAGAGTCGGTCGCGCACGCGCTCAGCCGCCGCTCGTGTCGAGTTCGGCGTCGACGAGCGTGGTGCGATCGTGTCCGGCGAGCTCCTGCGACTCGAGCCACCCGTCGGGAAGGGACGGGTTCTTGGGCGTGCCCGCGCGGCCGCGCGGACCCTCGGCACCTTCGCCCGGATACGGCATCGACCAGTCGAGGGTGCCGAGCAGGTCGTCGAGTTGGGCCAGCGACTCGACGGTCGCGAGCCGTGCCCGCAGGTCGCCGCCCACCGGGTAGCCCTTGAAGTACCAGGCGACGTGCTTGCGGATGTCGCGGCATCCGCGTTCCTCGCTGTCGAAGAACTCGGTGAGCAGCTCGGCGTGCCGGCGGAACGTGCGGGCGACGTCGCCGAGCGACGGCTCGGCCTTGGTGAGCCCCGAGCCCGTCGCAGGGTCGCCGCGGAACGCCGCCGCGAGGTCGCCGAACAGCCACGGACGGCCGAGGCAGCCGCGGCCCACGACGACCCCGTCGCATCCGGTCTCGTCGACCATGCGCAGCGCGTCGTCGGCCGACCAGATGTCGCCGTTGCCGAGCACGGGCACGCTCGTCACGGCCTCTTTCAACCTGGCGATCGCCGACCAGTCGGCATGCCCGGAGTAGAACTCGGCGGCCGTGCGCGCGTGCAGGGCGATCGACGCGACGCCCGCGCCCTCGGCGATGCGACCGGCCTCGAGGTAGGTGAGGTGGTCGGCGTCGATGCCCTTGCGCATCTTGATCGTGAGCGGCACATCGCCGGCGGCCTTCACGGCGCCCTCGACGATGTCGCGGAACAGCCCCGACTTCCAGGGCAGCGCCGCTCCCCCGCCCTTGCGCGTGACCTTGGGCACGGGGCAGCCGAAGTTGAGGTCGATGTGGTCGGCACGGTCTTCGGCGACGAGCATCGTGACGGCCTCGGACACCGTCTTGGGGTCGACGCCGTACAGCTGGATCGACCGGGGCGTCTCCGACTCGTGGTGCGTGATGAGCCGCATCGACTCGGGCGTGCGCTCGACGAGCGCGCGGCTGGTGATCATCTCGCTGACGTACAGTCCGGCGCCGAACTCGCGGCACAGCCGCCGGAACGCGGTGTTGGTGATGCCCGCCATGGGTGCGAGCACGACCGGCACCTCGAGTTCGAGGCCGCCGATCGTGAGCGGGCGGGCGGGCGTGGTGGTCGTTGGCATCGCTCTCGATTCTCCCAGACCCAGACGGGAATCCGCCCGAGCCCGCCGCAGGGGCGCATAGGATTCGGGCAGGTCGGAGGTTGGGGAGGACGGGATGGCGCGGTTCGAGGGACTCACCGGGGTCGAGCGGGTCGAGGCCGACGCCTCGGCGCGCGGGCTCGAGATCGACGTGATCGAGCGCCCCGCTGCGCGCAGCCTCGAGGAGGCCGCCGCGTTGCTCGGCATCGAGCCCGGCGACATCGTCAAGTCGCTCGTCGTGAAGCGGAGCGACGACACCTACGTCTTCGCGCTCGTGCCGGGCGGCCGCAAGATCAGCTGGCCGAAGCTGCGTGCGCTGCTCTCGGTCAACAAGCTGCAGCTGCCGGATGCCGCGCTGGCCCTCGCCGCGACCGGCTACGAGCGCGGCACCATCACCCCGCTCGGATCGGCGCACGAATGGCCCGTCGTCGTCGACGCCACGATCCCGGGCCGACGCGTCTCGATGGGCGCAGGCGAGCACGGCCGCAGCCTCTTCGTCGACGCCGACGCGCTCGTGCGCGCGCTCGACGCCACCGTCGCCGACATCAGCGACCCGGAGTAGCGGGGTTCGCGCGTCAGCGCTGCCCGGCGTGATCCGCTCACCCCGCGGCCTCCCGCCTGACCGCGGGCACACGATCTGCGCATGCGGCGGACGCATTCATCGGCTCGGCCGACACGGCGTGTCTCGGAATCGACCCTCGCTCCGGAACTCCTGAATCCAAGGACGCTCCTCGCGAGCCCCAGGACACATGGGGCCGACCCTGCACCTTCGGGAGCAGCCCGTCCGTGCCGATCGTCATGTCCTTCGATTCAGGAGTTCCGACTTCGGCGGCCGCCACCTCCGTTGGGGGCCGTCGCGTCCTTCGATTCAGGAGGCGTGCAGTTCCGCAACGATCGCCGGCCCTGATGTCGAGGGCACGGCGGTTCCTCGGGTGAGGACGCGCTGTGGACCCGGTCGCTGAGGCCGGATTGCGCCTCTACCCGATCGACGAGGGAAGGACGCAGGCGTCGCCCTCGCAGACGAGGGCGTTCGGATCGCCTTGGATCATCGTGAACGCGGGCGGCGACGGCGCGGCATCCGGCACGCGCTCCGGCGTGGTCATGCCACCTGCTCCTGCTCGCCGGCGACCTGCGTGAGCACGTTCGCGAAGACCTCTGCGGGCTGCGCCCCCGAGATGCCGTACTTGCCCTCGAACACGAAGAACGGCACGCCCTGGATGCCGTAGGCACCGGCCTGCGCGATGTCGGCCTGCACGGCGGCGCCGTAGCGGCCCGACTCGAGCGCCTCGCGCGCGGCGTCGGCGTCGAGCCCCACCTCGGCGGCGAGCGAGACGAGCTCGTCGATGCGTCCGACATGGCGTCCCTCGGTGAAGTACGCCCGGAACAGCCGCTCCGACAGCTCCAGCTGGCGGCCCTGCTCCTTGGCGAAGTGCAGCAACTCGTGCGCCTTCAGCGTCTTGGTGTGCTGCAGCGCGTCGAAGTCGTAGTCGAGCCCGGCGTTCGCGGCGACGTCGGTCACGTGCTCCAGCATCTGCTGCACGCGCTCGGTCGGCAGGCCCTTGTGACCCGCCAGGAAGTCGACCTCGCTCCCCTCGAAGTCGACGGGCGTGTCGGGCGCGAGCTCGAACGAGTGGTACTCGATCTCGACCTCGGGCGCGTCGGCGCCGAGCGCGGCGATGCCGCCTTCGAGGTGGCGCTTGCCGATGTAGCACCACGGGCACGCGATGTCGGACCAGATGTCGATCTTGATGGGGGACGTCACGTCGTATGCGAACCAATGGAACCGCCGACGTATTCCCGACGACGCACGCGTCGGGGCGACATCCGCTCGGCCGCCCCTACCCGGTCGCCGCGTCGGGCGCGTCGATCGCGCCGCCGAAGCGGCGGTTGCGCGAGGCGTAGAGCTCGATCGCGCGCCACAGCTCGGTGCGGTCGAAGTCGGGCCACAGCGTGTCGAGGAACACCATCTCGGCGTACGCCGACTGCCAGAGCAGGAAGTTCGAGGTGCGCTGCTCGCCCGAGCTGCGCACGAACAGGTCGACGTCGGGCAGGTCGGGCACGTAGAGGCGTTTCTGGATGAGTCTCTCGGACACGGCCGAGGGGCGGAGGCGACCTGACGCCACGTCGTCGGCGATCGAGCGCACCGCATCGGTGATCTCGTTCCGCCCGCCGTAGTTGACGCACATCGTGAGCGTCAGCGTGTCGTTTCCGGCGGTGAGCTTCTCGGCGAACTGCAGCTCGTCGATCACCGAGCGCCACAGCCGCGGCCTGCGCCCCGCCCAGCGGATGCGCACGCCCCACTCGTTGAGCTGGTCGCGACGCCGATGCAGCACGTCGCGGTTGTAGCCCATGAGGAAGCGCACCTCGTCGGGCGAGCGCTTCCAGTTCTCGGTCGAGAACGCGTAGACCGACAGGTGCTTCACGCCGATCTGCACCGCGCCCGCCACCACGTCGAGCAGCGCCGCCTCACCGGCCTTGTGACCCTCGATGCGCGTCAGCCCCTGCCGGTTCGCCCAGCGGCCGTTGCCGTCCATGACGATCGCGACGTGCTCGGGCACCGCACCCTTGGGCAGCGCCGGCGGATAGAGGCCGGTCCAGTCGATCGGGCGATAGGGCACCGCATCCTTGTGGGTGTAGGGCTTCGGGGTCACTGCTGGGCCGTTTCTCGGGAGACGTGGGAGAGCGAGCGGAGGCCGCGCTCGAGGTGCCACTGGGCGTACGCGGCGACGATACCGCTCGCCTGCGCCCGGTCGCGTTCGGGGGCCGCCTCGGCGACATCCCAGTCGCCGGCGAGCAGCGCGCCGAGCAGGTCGACGGTGGACGGCGCGATCCGCGGCGTTCCGGGCGGCGCGCACTCGTTGCACACCACCCCGCCGAGCTGCACGACGACCGCGGTGTGCGGCCCCTCGCGGCCGCACCGCGCGCAGTCGGCGAACGTCGGCGCCCAGCCGGCGATCGCGAGCGCGCGGAGCAGGTACGAGTCGAGCGTGAGTGCCGGGCCGTGCTCGCTCCGCGAGAGCGACCTGAGCGCACCCACGAGGAGCAGGTACTGCTGCAGCGACCCCTCGGCCTCGGTGAGCCGGTCGGCGGCCTCGACCATGGCGTTCGCGGCCGTGTAGGCGGCGTAGTCCTGGCTGATCTCGGCGCCGTACGCGCCGATCGTCTCAGCCTGGGTGATCACGTCGAGCGTGCGGCCCTCGTAGAGCTGCAGGTCGGCGACCATGAACGGCTCGAGCCGCGAGCCGAACTTCGACGCGGTGCGCCGGACGCCGCGCGCGACCGCCCGGATCTTGCCGTGGCGGCGCGTGAGCAGCGTGACGATGCGGTCGGCCTCGCCCAGCTTGTGGGTGCGCAGCACGACGGCGTCATCTCGGTACACGGGCACCCGTCGATTCTCCCACCGTCCACCCCCACGCCGTCCGATCGCGGCGGCCGGGCGGGCGGATGACACGGCAGAATGGTGCGGTGACCACTGCGTCCGCACCCGTCCTCGTCACGGGAGGTACCGGCACCCTCGGCCGATCGGTCGTCCGCGCGCTCGTCGCCCGGGGCGACGACGTCCGCATCCTCAGCCGAAGCGGCGCGCCCGGCACCGTGCGCGGCGACCTCGCGACCGGCGAGGGCGTCGAGGCGGCACTCGAGGGCGTGCGCGCGGTGCTGCACCTCGCGACCAACCTCCGCGACGACACCGAGATCACCCGCACGCTCGTGCAGGCGGCCGAACGCGCGGGCCGGCCCCGCATCCTGTATTCCTCGATCGTCGGCATCGACCGCATCCCGCTCGCGTACTACGCGGGCAAGCGCAATTCCGAGGGCATCATCCGGGAGTCGCGGCTTCGCTGGACGGTGCTGCGTGCGACGCAGTTCCACGACTTCATCGCGACCCTGGTCGACATCCAGCGCTTCTCCCCCGTCGTGCTCGCGCCGGCCTTCTCGTTCCAGCCGATCGCGGTCGACGACGTCGCGCGCCGCCTCCTCGAACTGCTCGATGAGGATGCCGCGGGCATGGCCCCCGACATCGGCGGCCCCGAGGTGCGCACCGCCCGCGACCTGGCACGCACCTATCTCGCGGCGCGCGGCTCCCGCCGGCCCACGCTGCAGTTCCGACTCCCCGGCACCCGCTTCGCCGCGTTCTCGTCCGGAGCCAACCTCGTGCCCGGCGAGCCGTACGGCCGGATCACGTTCGAGCAGTTCCTCGCGTCGCGCGCCGCCGCCGCGGACGCCCGCGACCCGCGTGGGACAACCGAGCCATGACGCTCGCGCCGTTCGAGATCCCGCTCCCGGTCGACCTCGCGGCCGTCGGGATCGGCGCGCTGCAGGGGGCGATGTTCGCCGGCCGTCTCAAGGAGCGCCGGCTCGACCTGCTCGGCGTCGCGCTGATCGGCATCCTGGTCGGGCTCGGCGGCGGCCTCCTCCGCGACCTCCTGCTGAACCAGTTGCCGGCGGCCATGAAGAGCAACTGGTACTTGGTCGTGGCGACGCTCGCGGCGCTGCTCGGGATGGCGCTGCTGCGCCTCTTCACGCGCCTGAACCCGCTCATCATCGCGCTCGACGCCGTGACCATCGGGCTGTTCGCCGCGATCGGCACGACGAAGGCGCTCGCGTACGGCGTACCCGAGGTGCCGGCGGTGTTCGTGGGCGTGGTCTCGGCGGTCGGCGGATCGATCCTGCGCGACGTCTCGCTCAACCTGCCGATCGCGCTCATGCACGTCGGCTCGCTCTACGCCGTGGCCGCAGGCGCCGGCACCGTGCTCATCGTCGTGCTCGTCGCGCTCGGTGCGAACATCACCGTCGCCGCGACGGTGTGCGTGGTCGTGACCACGGTGATCCGCCTCGGCTCGGTGCGCTTCGGCTGGAGCCTGCCCGAGCAGCGCGCGATCGCGAGCTGGCGGGTCTGGCGCCGCGCCTGAGCCGGAGCGCACCCGCCGGCACTCGTCCCGCCGGCACGCGAAAACGGGCGGGGCGACGGATGTCGCACCCGCCCGTTCGGACGTCGGAAGCTCGCAGCTCAGGCCAGCGCCGGCGCCTGGGCCTCCTCGCGCACGCGGGCCGCGCGCAGCGCCCGGTTGACCGCCGACACGACGGCTTTCAACGACGCGGTCGAGATGTCGGCGTCGATACCCACGCCCCACAGGGTGCGACCGTCGACCTGGCACTCGACGTATGCCGCGGCAAGGGCGTCGCCCCCGGCCGAGAGCGCGTGCTCGCTGTAGTCGAGCACCCGGACGTCGACGCCCTCTGCGGCCAGCACCGAGAGGAACGCGGCGACCGGGCCGTTGCCCGACCCATCGGCGTCGACGCGCTCGTCACCGTCGCGCAGGCCGACGCGCACGCGGACGTCGCCCGTGAGGTCGCTCTCGGTGCGCAGCGACAGCAGCTCGAACCGGCCCCACTTCTCGTCGGGGCGCTCCTGGGGTGCGGGCAGGTACTCGTCGTTGAAGATCGACCAGATCTGCTCGCTCGTGACCTCGCCGCCCTCGGCGTCGGTCTTGGCCTGCACGACGCCCGAGAACTCGATCTGGAGCCGCCGCGGCAGGTCGAGGGCGTGGTCGGTCTTCAGCAGGTAGGCGACGCCGCCCTTGCCCGACTGCGAGTTGACGCGGATCACGGCCTCGTAGCTCCGGCCCAGGTCCTTCGGGTCGACCGGCAGGTAGGGCACGGCCCACTGCAGGTCGTCGACCGAGACGCCGCGCTCATCGGCGCGCGCCTCCATGGCCTCGAAGCCCTTCTTGATGGCGTCCTGGTGCGAGCCGGAGAACGCCGTGTAGACCAGGTCGCCGGCCCAGGGGCTGCGCTCGTGCACCGGCAGCTGGTTGCAGTACTCCGCCGTGCGCTTGACCTCGTCGAGGTTCGAGAAGTCGATCTGCGGGTCGACGCCCTGCGTGAACAGGTTGATGCCGAGCGCGACGAGGTCGACGTTGCCGGTGCGCTCCCCGTTGCCGAACAGGCACCCCTCGATCCGGTCGGCGCCGGCCATGTAGCCGAGCTCGGCGGCCGCGACCGCGGTGCCGCGGTCGTTGTGCGGGTGCAGCGAGAGGATGACGTTCTCGCGGTGTGCGAGGTGCCGCGACATCCACTCGATCGAATCGGCGTAGACGTTCGGCGTCGCCATCTCGACGGTCGCGGGCAGGTTGATGATCACCTTGCGCTCGGGCGTCGGCTCGAAGACCTCGATGACCTGGTTGCAGACGTCGACCGCGTACTCGAGCTCGGTACCCGTGTAGCTCTCGGGCGAGTACTCGTAGTAGACGGTCGTGCCGGGCACGGTCGCCTCCATCTCGCGGCACTTGCGGGCGCCGTGCAGCGCGATGTCGATGATGCCCTGCTTGTCGGTGCGGAACACCACCTCGCGCTGGAGCACGCTCGTCGAGTTGTAGAGGTGCACGATGGCCTGCTTCGCGCCGCGGATCGACTCGTACGTGCGCTCGATCAGGTGGTCGCGGGCCTGGGTCAGCACCTGGATCGTCACGTCGTCGGGGATCGCGCCCTCGTCGATGAGGCTGCGCACGAAGTCGAAGTCGGTCTGGCTCGCGCTCGGGAACCCGACCTCGATCTCCTTGTAGCCCATCTTGACGAGCAGGTCGAACATGATGCGCTTGCGCTCGGGGCTCATCGGGTCGATGAGCGCTTGGTTGCCGTCGCGGAGGTCGACCGCGCACCAGCGCGGGGCGACCTCGATGCGCTTGGACGGCCACGTGCGGTCGGGCAGGTCGACCCGGATCTGCTCATGGAACGGGCGATACCGGTGGACGGGCATCGACGACGGCTTCTGGTGGTTCTGCATTGGGTGCTCTTCTCGCTATTCGGGGGTTTCAGCCGACGACGAACTCCGCAGCGAGGGAGGCCTGTGAACTAGGACTCGCTGCGGCAGCTAAGGAGAAGCAGGCCGTGAAGCACGAACCAAGGCTAACACCGGGATCCGGTGCCTGCGCAACGATGACGGCGAGCGGATGCCGCGGGCCGCGGCGAGGCACGGGCCGTGGCGGGTGCCGCCCCCCAGCGACCGGCACCCGCCACGCGTCATCCGCCCGCGCTCACTCGATCGCGAGCGCCGTGACCGGCGACACGCGCGTCGCCCGGCGGGCCGGCGCGAGCGAGGCCACCACGGCGAGCACGGCGGCCGCGCCGACGAGGACCGCGACGATGCCCCACGGGATCGACGGGAGGATCACGAGCGGCTCGCCCTGCACGCTGCCGAGCATCGACTGCGCGCCCGCCCAGCCGTAGAAGACGCCGAGCACGAGTCCGACGGCCGTGGCGGCGGCCGTGAGCGCGGCGGCCTCAGCGACGACCATCGCCCGGAGCTGCCGACGCTCGAAGCCGAGCGCGCGCAGCAGGCCGAGCTCGCGGGTGCGCTGCAGCACGCTGAGCGAGAGCGTGTTGACCAGCCCGATCGCGGCGATCAGCGCGCTGAAGCCAACGAGGATGCTGAACACCGTGACGGTCGCGGCGACCATCTGCTCGATCGCGGCGCGCATCTCGGGCCGGTCCTCCGTCGCCGCGAGCAGCAGCGTGCGATACGACTCCATGGCGACGGCGAACATCGTCACGAGCGTGACGCCGATGACGAGGCCGATCGTCATGCGCGAGCTGCGCTCCGGATGGCGTACCGCGTTCTCCGCGGCCAGGCGCGCGGGCGCCGAGGCGCCGAGCGCCCGTCCGACGAGCCGCAGCACGGGCGGCATGACGAGGTGCGCACCGAGCACGATTCCGGTGAACGACAGGATGCCGCCGAGGAGGCCGACCAGCACGCCGAGTGGCGTCACGAGGCCGAGCGCGACGCCGCCGAGCAGCAGGAACAGCCCGACGATGGCGAGCACGCCGGCCGCCGCGGTGCGTCCGCGTCGGGAGGCGAGCTCGCCCTGCGAGAGCTCCGCCGCGTTGCCGAGCGCCTCGGCCGGGCGCACCGCGAGCACGCGGCGGGAGCCGACCCAGGCCGCGAGCCACGTGGTGAGCGCGGCTACGACCGCGGGCGCGAGCACCGCGACATCCGCCCACTGGTGTTCGACCCTCGGCAGCACGTCGGTGGACGCCGCGAGCTCGGCGAGGAGCATCGCGGTGCCCGTGCCGATGAGCACGCCCGCGACCGCGCCGATCGTGCCGACGACGAGCCCCTCGCGCGCGATCGTGGCGCGCTGCGCCCGTGCGCTCGACCCGATGAGCCTGAGCAGCGCGATGAGGCGCGTGCGACCCGCGACGACGGTCGCGACGGTGTTCGAGGTCACGATCGCACTGACGTAGATCGCGATGACGATGAACACCCACGCCGCGATCTGCACCATGAGCGCCGCCGTGCCGCTCTCGCCGGTGACGTCGTCGGCGCGGATCGCCGAGCCGAGGTAGCCCGTGACCTGCAGCAGTGCGACGCCGAACGACGACGCGAGCGTCGCGACGAGCAGGGTCGGGCCGTGCTCGGCGAGGAGCCGCCGGATCATGCGGCACGCTCCATCGCGAGCATGTACGTCGCAATCTCCTCCGGCGTCGTGCGCGCGGCGTCGCGCACGATCCGACCGTCGGCGAGGAACAGGATGCGGTCGGCGTGGCTCGCGGCGATCGGGTCGTGCGTGACCATCGCGATCGACTGGCCCTGCTCGCGGCTCGCGTCGGCGAGGATCGCGAGCACCTCGCGGCCGGTCCGCGAGTCGAGGTTGCCGGTCGGCTCGTCGGCGAAGACGAGGTCGGGCCTCGCAGCGAGGGCGCGGGCGATCGCCACGCGCTGCTGCTGACCGCCCGAGAGCTCGTGCGGGCGGTGCCGCAGGCGCGGGCCGAGCCCGAGTCGCTCGATGAGCGCGTCGATGCGCGCACGCTCCTCGCGGCTCGGCCGGCGGCCGTCGAGCTCGAACGGCAGCAGCACGTTGCCCTCGACGTCGAGCGTGGGCACGAGGTTGAACGACTGGAACACGAAGCCGACGCGGCGGCGCCGCAACACGGTGAGCGCGCTGTCGGGGAGTTCGGTGATGTCGGTGTCGCCGAGCCACACGCGGCCAGACGTCGGCGTGTCGAGGCCGGCCATGATGTGCATGAGCGTGGACTTGCCCGAACCGGATGGGCCCATGATCGCGGTGAACTCGCCGCGGCGCAGGCCGAGCGAGACGTCCTGGAGCGCGGTGACGCCACCCGCGCCCGTGCCGTACTGCTTGCCGAGCCCGGCGACGCGGGCGACGAGACCGAGGTCCGAAGGTTGGATCTGCATGTCCTCGACGCTAGGAACGGGCCGCCGGTCGTCGCGTCCGCCGCGGGTCGCGCTCGTGTCATCCGATCGGATGACCTCGCGCGATCGCGGGTCAGCTCGAGGTCAGGTCGTGCTCGTACGCGAACACCACCAGCTGCACGCGGTCGCGCAGGCCGAGCTTGGCGAGCACGCGGCTCACGTGCGTCTTCACCGTCGCCTCGCCGAGGAACTCGGATGCCGCGATCTCGGCGTTCGAGAGGCCCCTCGCGGCCAGCGCGAAGATCTCGCGCTCGCGCGCGGTGAGGTCGCCCCACGCCGACGGCGCGGACCTTCGCCCGCTCCCCCGCGGTGCGCTGGCGATGAGGCCGAGCGTCGCGTTCGCCGCGATCACCGCGTTCCCGCGGTGCACCGTGCGGATCGCAGCGAGGAGGAACTCGGGGTCGGCGTCCTTCAGCACGAATCCGCTCGCGCCGGCGCGGATCGCACGGGCCGCGTTCTCGTCGAGGTCGAACGTGGTGAGCACGAGGATGCGTGGCGGCTCACGGCCCTCACGGTCGGCGTCGGCGAGGATCCGCTCGGTCGCGGCGATCCCGTCGAGCTGGGGCATCCGCACGTCCATCAGGATCACGTCGGGCCGGCTGCGCTCGGCCAGCGCGATCGCCGCGCGCCCGTCGGCCGCATCGCCGGCGAACTCGAGGTCGGGCTGCGATTCGACGAGCATGCGCACGCCCGCGCGGAACAGGGCCTGGTCGTCGACCAGCGCGACGCGGATGGCGCTCACGAGGCCGCCCCGGCGGGAATGCGCGCCGTGACGCGGAACCGCCCGTCTGTGCTCGCCTCCGCGGCGAACGTGCCGCCGGCCAGCTCGGCGCGCTCGCGCATGCCGGGGATGCCGTGCCGCGGGCCGACCGCGGACTCGCCGCGATCCGCGAGCGATGCATCGGGGGTCGTCGCGATCGCGTTCTCGACCCGGACCGCGACGCCGTGCGGGTCCCAGTCGAGCTCGAGGTCGACCGGCGCGCTCGTGTCGCCGTGCCGGAGCGCGTTCGTCAGCCCCTCCTGCACGATGCGGTACACGGCGATCTGGTGCCCGGCGCCGAGCGGCACGCGCTCGCCGCGGTCGGTCCGACGCACGTCGAGGCCGGCTCCGCGCAGCTGCGCGACGAGGTCGTCGAGGTCGTCGAGCTCGGGCTGCGGGGCCGAGCCCTCGCGGTGTCGCAGTTCGCCGAGCAGGAGCCGGACGTCGCCGAGCGCCCCGCGGGCGACGCCCGCGATCGTGGAGAGCGCCTCGACCGCGGCCTCCGGACTCGTGCGCGCGGCGAACCGCGCGCCGTCGGCCTGCGCGATGACGACGGCGAGCGAGTGCGCGACGACGTCGTGCATGTCGCGGGCGATGCGCGTGCGCTCCTGCTCGACCACGACCCGGTACTCGGCGTGCTCGCGCTCGCGCCGATCAAGTTCGGCCCGCCGGCGCTGCTCCCGCGAGTCGCGGACCGTGCGGGTCAGCAACCCGATCGTCCACGCGAGCACGAGGCCGGCGAGCGCGGCGCCGAACAGCACCGCGCCCCACATGAGCCGCCCGGCGAGGTCGGCCGGGGGCGCGGCGCCCGCACCACCGGCGAGCGGGACCACGACGCCCAGGTAGATGGTGGCGAGCAGCGCTCCTGCCCCAGCCGAACCGAGGCCCCACCACCGCACGGCCCGCGAGCCGTACGCGGAGGTCGAGTAGACGATGACGAACACCGCGGCATCCGCCGGCTGCAGGTCTCGCAGCATGAGCATCTGCGCGCACGCCGCGACCCAGGCGACCACGAGCGCCGCACCTGGCGCGACGCGCCGCAGCACGAGCGCGGCGGAGAACAGCACGACGACCACCAGGTCGGGCGGCCCGCCGACGAACGCGTAGAGCGCGCACACCGCGAAGAACACCGCCGCGAAGACGCCGTCGATGACGAGGGTCGCACGCTGGGATGAGGAGCTCACCGCCCCACGCTACGTCGTGAGGCGGCCCGCAGGCCGTATGGTCGGCGGAATCATCCTCTCGGTGGACCCCGTACTCCGCGCTCGCGTTCGCAACTCGTGCGCGGTGGCGCCTCGACGCACGCGAGGCGCTCGCTGCTCAGCCGTCCTCGATCGACCGCGCATGATCGCCGGTGCCTCCATGCCGAGAACCGGGTCATCCACCGATCGACCGCACGAGCGTTCCTGTTCGAACGAGGGAGAAAGGTATCCGCGGGATACTCGGATACCGCAACCGAAAGAAGGACGGTCGTCGCGCGGCGATTCCGGAGGTGCCGACGCCGAGGCCGGGTACGGTCTCCGGCGCCGCGCGAGACCGGCGGCGTCAGAACCCCAGTCGGCCGAGCTGCTTCGGGTCCCGCTGCCAGTCCTTCGCGACCTTGACGTGCAGCGCCAGGTAGACCTTCCGCCCGAGCAGCTGCTCGATCTGCGCGCGGGCGCGCTCGCCGACCTCGCGCAGGCGCGACCCGCCCTTGCCGATGATGATGCCCTTCTGGCTGTCGCGCTCGACGTACAGGTTGGCGTAGATCTCGAGCAGGTCCTTGTCCTCCCGCTCGACCATGTCGTCGACCGTGACGGCGATCGAGTGCGGCAGCTCGTCGGAGACGCCCTCGAGCGCCGCCTCGCGCACGAACTCGGCGATGCGCTCGGTCGTCTCCTCGTCGGTCGTCGTCTCGGCGGGGTAGAGCGGATGCTCCGACTGCGGCATGAGCTCCAGCAGCTCGTCGACGAGCACGTCGAGCTGCTCCCCCTTCGGAGCGGAGACCGGGATGATCGCGTCCCACTCGCGCAGCTGCGACACGGCGAGCAGCTGCTCGGCGACCTTCGCCCTGCCCGTGGCATCCGTCTTGGTCACGATCGCGACCTTCTTCGCGCGCGGGTACTGGTCGAGCTGCTCGTTGATGAACCGGTCGCCGGGGCCGATCGCCTCGTTCGCCGGCACGCAGAACCCGATCACGTCGACGTCGCCGAGCGTGGACTGCACGAGCGAGTTCAGGCGCTCGCCGAGGAGCGTGCGCGGGCGGTGCAGGCCCGGCGTGTCGACCACGATCAGCTGGCCGTACTCGCGGTGCACGATGCCCCGGATGGCACGGCGCGTCGTCTGCGGCTTCGAGCTCGTGATGGCGACCTTCTCGCCGACGAGCGCGTTGGTGAGCGTCGACTTGCCGACGTTCGGGCGCCCGACGAACGAGACGAATCCTGCGCGGTAGTCGGTCATGCCCGTTCCCCCTGGTCTGCGGTGGCCTCGTCGCCGGCGAAGGCGGCGCGCACGTCGATGAGGGCCTGGTCGGCCTCGACGAGAATCGTGGCGATGCGCTTGCGGCGCCCCTCGGTGCGCTCGGCCTCGAGCACGAGCCCGCTGACCAAGGCGCGGTCGCCGCGCTGCGGCAGGTGTCCGAGCTCCTTCGCGAGCAGGCCGCCGGCCGAGTCGACGTCCTCGTCGTCGAGGTCGAGCCCGAACAGTTCGCCGAGCTCGTCGACTGGCAGACGCGCGTTCACGCGGTAGCGGCCCTCGGCGAGCTGCTCGACCTGTGCCGCCTCGCGGTCGTACTCGTCGGCGATGTCGCCGACGAGCTCCTCGATGAGGTCCTCCATCGTGGCCAGCCCGGCGATGCCGCCGTACTCGTCGACCACCATGGCGAGGTGGTTCGACTCGAGCTGCATCTGCCGCAGCAGCCGGTCGGCCTTCATCGACTCGGGCACGAACGCCGCGGGCCGGGCGAGTTCGCCGACCGTGAGCGTCTCCGCGTCGAGCGGCCGCTCGAAGCCGAGCCGGGCGAGGTCGCGAAGGTACAGGATGCCGACCACGTCGTCGGCCTCGCGGTCCACGACCGGGATCCGCGAGTAGCCCTCCTTGAGGAACAGCGCCATCGCCTGCGGCAGGTGCGCGGTCGTCTCGATGGTCACCATGTCGGTGCGCGGCACCATGACCTCGCGCACGAGCGTGTCGTTGAACTCGAAGATCGAGTGGATGAGCTCGCGGTCGCCCTGCTCGAGCACCTCGAGCTCGGTGGCCTCGTCGACCATGCTGAGCAGCTGCTCCTCGCTCGAGACGCCCGCGAACCGGATCCGGCCCGGCGTCACGCGGTTGCCGAGCGACACCAGCGCGTTCGCGAACGGGCCGAGCAGCACGCGGACGAACCGCACGAGCGGTGCCGACAGCCGCAGCACCGCGTCGGGGTGCGCGCGGCCCACGCTGCGCGGGCTCGCGCCCACGAGCACGAACGACACGGCGGTCATCACGAGCGCGGAGACGAGGAGCACGAGCCACACGTCGTCGAGGAAGAACGTGAACGCGAGCGTCACCAGCACCGCCGCGGTCGTCTCCGCGAGGATGCGCATGAAGTTGACGGCGTTCACGTGCGCGCCCGTGTCGTCGGCGATGGCACGCAGCGACCGCGCGGCGCGCGCGCCCATCGACAGGTCGACGATGTCGGCCCGCGAGGTCACTCCGATTGCCGCGTCGACCGCGGCCATCAGGCCGCCGAACGCGACGAGCACGAACGCGGCCGCGAGGAAGAGCCAGGGCAGCATGGTCAGCGGCGGCGCTCCTGCATCGAGAACCCGACGAGGATGTCGCGCTGGATGCCGAACATCTCCTTCTCCTCATCGGGCTCGGCGTGATCGAAGCCGAGCAGGTGCAGGATGCCGTGCGTCGTCAGCAGCAGCAGCTCGTCGAGCAGCCCGTGGCCGGCCGTCTTCGCCTGCGACTCCGCGACCTGCGGGCAGAGCACGACGTCGCCGAGGAGTCCGGGCGGCGCAGGCTGGTCCTCGGTGCCCGGGCGGAGCTCGTCCATCGGGAAGCTGAGCACGTCGGTCGGACCCGGCTCGTCCATCCACTGGACGTGCAGCTGCTCCATCGCTCCCTCGTCGACGAGCACGATCGCCAGCTCGGCGTCGGGGTGCACGTGCATCGCGTCGAGCGCGTACACCGCGAGTCGCTGCAGCGCGGCCTCGTCGACCGTGATCGCCGACTCGTTGTTGATCTCGATGCTCACGGCTGTCTCTTCCTGGGAAGGTGGTCGCGCGGGCCGGGCGCGGTTCGGCGCTCGGCGCTGCGTCGCTCGGCGCGATTGGCGAACTCGCGCGCCTGCTCCCGCTCGTAGCGCGCGGCCTGCTGACGCTGGTCGTACTCGGTGTAGGCGTCGACGATGCGGCCGACGAGCGAGTGGCGCACGACGTCGTCGCTCGTGAGCCGGGAGAAGTGGATGTCGTCGACGTCGTCGAGGATGCGCGTGACGAGCCGCAGCCCCGACGATCCGCCCGGCAGGTCGACCTGCGTGATGTCGCCCGTGACGACCATCTTCGAGCCGAACCCGAGTCGTGTCAGGAACATCTTCATCTGCTCGGGCGTCGTGTTCTGCGCCTCGTCGAGCACCACGAACGAGTCATTGAGCGTTCTTCCGCGCATGTACGCGAGCGGGGCGACCTCGACCGTGCCGGATGCGAGGAGCTTGGGGACGAGCTCGGGATCCATCATCTCGTTGAGCGCGTCGTAGAGCGGCCGCAGGTACGGGTCGATCTTCTCGGTGAGCGTGCCGGGGAGGAACCCGAGCCGCTCCCCCGCCTCGACGGCCGGGCGCGTCAGGATGATGCGGTTGACCTCCTTGCGCTGCAGCGCCTGCACGGCCTTCGCCATCGCGAGGTAGGTCTTGCCGGTGCCCGCCGGGCCGATGCCGAACACGATGGTGTGCTCGTCGATCGCGTCGACGTACGAGCGCTGCCCCTCGGTCTTCGGCCGGATCGACTTGCCGCGGCTGGAGACGATGACCTGCCCGAGCGTGTCGGACGGACGGGCGGACGGATCGGCGTCGAGCATTCGGGCGGAGCTCCTCACTTCGATGGGGGTCGGGTCCTCGCCGCCGCGGACGAGCTCGAGGAGCTCCTCGATGAGACGGCGCACGCGCACGCGGTCTGCCGGCTCGCCGCGGATGGCGATCTCGTTGCCGCGCACGTGCACGTCGACGCCGGGGTACTCGCGCTCGATGCTCGTGAGCAGGCGATCCTGCGGGCCGAGGAGCCGCACCATTGCGATGCCGTCGATGTGGAGCCGATCCTCGTCGGGCTGCACGTCGGGTGCGGGCAGCGGGTTCTCGCGCGCGTCGTCAGCCGGCAAGCGATCCCTCCTTGAGGCCGCCGCCGAGGAGGTGGGCGTGCACGTGGAACACCGTCTGGCCGGCGGCGGGACCGGTGTTGAAAATGAGCCGGAACTCGCCGTCGGTGAGGTCGTCGGCGATGCGCTTGGCGACCGAGACGAGCTCGGCGAGCAGTTCGGGATCGGCCGCGGCCAGCTCGACCACGTCGCGGTGGCGGCCCTCGCGCGGCGTCACGATGACGTGCACGGGCGCCTGCGGCGCGATGTCGTGGAACGCGATCACGCGGTCGGTCTCGACGACCATCCGCGCGGGGATCTCGCCCGCGGCGATGCGCTCGAAGACCGTGGGCTCAGCCGTTCCGCTCATCCCTCCATCGTAGCGACGGATGGCTCACCACCGCCCGAGCGCGACCGAGAGCACGGCGATCGCGGCCGGCCCGGCCGTCGAGGTGCGCAGCACCCCGTCGCCGAGGCGCACGGGCTCGCCGCCCGCGTCGCGCAGGCGCTCGATCTCGGCCGGATCCATCCCGCCCTCGGGTCCGACGATCAGCGCCAGGTCGCGCCCGTCGGAGCGGATGGCCGACAGCGGCGTCACCGCGCCGGGCACGAGCAGCAGCATCCGCTCGCCCTCGAGCCGCGCCGGCAGCTCGCGCGTCGACGCCACCGGCTCGACCGAGGGGATCCGCGCGCGGATGGACTGCTTCACGGCCTCGCGGACGATGCTCGCCCAGCGCGCGCGGCCCTTCTCGGCCTTGGGGCCCTCCCAGCGTGAGACCGACCTGCCGGCCGCCCACGGCACGATGCGGTCGACGCCGAGCTCGGTCGCCGCCTGCACCGCGAGCTCGTCGCGGTCGCCCTTCGCGAGCGCCTGCACGAGCGTGAGCCGGGGTGCCGGTTCCGCGTCGTCGCGCACGTCGTCGACCTCGAGCTCGAGTCGGCGCCCCTCGGCCGCGATGACCGCGCCCGTCAGAATCCGGCCGCGGCCGTCGCCGACCGAGATCCGCTCGCCGACGCGCACGCGCGCGACCGTGACCGCGTGCCGCGCCTCGTCGCCCGCGAGCACGACCGCGTCGCCGCGGCCGACCGCGGCGAGGTCGAGCGTCTCGTCGAGGTAGAGGCTGCTCATCGCGCCATCCGCCGGCTCGTCGCCGTCAGCCCAGGAACCGGTCGCGCAGCCGCGCGAACAGCCCCTGCTGGAAGTGCCCGAGCTGCGGCGGCTGCGCCTTGCGTGCCTTCGCGAGCTGCTGCACGAGCTCGCGCTCCTTGTGACTGAGCTTGGTCGGCGTCACGACGTGCACCGCGACCTTGAGGTCGCCGCGCCCGCCGCCGCGAAGGTGCGTGATGCCGCGGTCCTTGACCGTCAGGATCTCGCCGCTCTGCACCCCGGGCTTGAGCTCGAGGTCGACGTCGCCGTCGAGGGCCTCGACCTTCGCGTTCGTGCCGAGCACGGCGTCGGTCATCTGCACCTCGAGTGTGCAGAGCAGGTCGTCGCCGTTGCGGCTGAACACCTCGTGGTTCTTCACCTTGACCTCGAGGTAGAGGTCGCCGTTCGGCCCGCCGGCGGGGCCGGCCTCGCCCGAGCCCGGCATCTGCAGCCGCACGCCGGTGTCGACCCCGGCGGGCACGTCGACCGGCACCGTGCGCCGCGCGCGCACGCGGCCCTGGCCCTGGCACGTGACGCACGGCGTCGCGATGATCGTGCCGTAGCCGCGGCAGGAACCGCACGGGCTCGAGGTCATGACATTGCCGAGCAGCGACCGCACCGAACGCTGGATGTGCCCGGTGCCGCCGCAGATGTCGCACGTCACGGGCGAGGTGCCGGGCTGGCAGCACGAGCCGTGGCACGTCTCGCAGGTCACCGCCGTATCGACCTCGAGGTCGCGATGCGTGCCGAAGATGACCTCGTCGAGGCTCACGTCGAGCCGGATCAGCGCGTCCTGGCCGCGCTCGCGCCGCGACCTCGGCCCGCGGCTGGCCTGCCCGGCGCCGAAGAACGTCTCGAAGATGTCGCCGAACCCGCCGAAGCCGGCGCCCGAGAAGCCGCCCTGCCCGCCGCCGAGGTCGTACTGCTGGCGCTGCTTGGGGTCGGAGAGCACGTCGTACGCGTGCGTGACCTGCTTGAACCGCTCGGACGCGTCGGCGCCCGGGTTCACGTCGGGGTGGAGCTCGCGGGCGAGGCGGCGGTACGCCTTCTTGATCTCGTCGGGGGTGGCGTCGCGGGAGACGCCGAGGACCTCGTAGTGGTCGGCCACTGCAGGCGGGTTCCTTTCGATTGCCGGTGGCGGATGCCGCGACGGGCGGCTCCGCGCGGTTCAGCTCTCGCCGAGCGTCCGGGAGAGGTAGCGAGCCACGGCGCGCACGGCGGCCATGCTCTGGGAGTAGTCCATGCGGGTCGGGCCGACGATGCCGAGGCGCGACACGTCGCGGCCCGGGATCTCGAACGAGCTCGACACGACCGAGGTCTCGCCGAGGCCGTACGCGGCGTTCTCGCGTCCGATGCGCACCGCCAGCCCCTCCTCCGAGGTCATCTCGCCGAAGAGGCGCAGGATCACGACCTGCTCCTCGATCGCCTCGATGACGCCGAGGATGTTGCCGGCGAAGTCCTGCTCGGTGCGCACGAGGTTCGCAGCGCCCGCGACGACGAGCCGGTCGCTGCGGGTGAACTTCGCCTGGTCGGCGAGCGTGGCCGCGAGGGTGCGCAGCACCTCGGCATGGGCCCGGTCGGCGTTCGCGGTCTCGGCGGAGAGTGCCGCCGCGGCATCCGTCATCGTCAGGCCCGCGGCCACCTCGTTCAGGCGGTTGCGGAGCCGGCCCAGCGTCTCCTCGTCGGCCGGCTCTGCGAGCTCGGCGAGCCGCTGCTCGACCTGTCCGGTGTCGGAGATGAGGATGCAGAGCACGCGCGTGGGCGCGAGCGAGACCAGTTCGACGTGGCGAACGCGAGCGCGCTGGAAGCTGGGGTACTGCACGACCGCGAGCTGGCGGGTGAGCTGCGCGACGAGCCGCACGGTGCGTGAGAGCAGCTCGTCGAGGTCGTTCGACTCGCCGAGGAAGGTCTCGATCGCCTGCCGCTGCGCGGTCGTCAGCGGGCGGATGTCGGCGAGCTGGTCGACGAACACCCGGTAGCCCTTGTCGGTGGGGATGCGGCCCGACGAGGTGTGCGGAGCCGCGATGAGCTCCTCCTCCTCGAGCAGGGCCATGTCGTTGCGGATGGTGGCCGCCGACACGCCGAAGTGGTGACGCTCGACGATCGTCTTCGAGCCGACCGGCTCGCGCGACGCGACGTAGTCCTGCACGATCGCGCGGAGCACGGCGAGACTGCGTTCGGAGACCATGGCCCTCGCTTCCCTCGACCGGCGTGACGGCGGCGGACCGGCGCTTAGCACTCGGTTCGCATGACTGCCAATCCTATCGCGACATTCAGGGCTCGCACCGTTGCCCGCCGGAACGGCGCCGCAGTAGCGTGTGCAACGTCGCGCGCACCCACCCGATCCACCCCTCCCCGTTCGAGGTGCCCGCGTCCCGATCCGAAAGGCATGCACATGACCGACCCCAACGTCCCTCCGCACGATCCCAACGCCGCCCCGCAGTCGGCTCCCGCCGCCCCGCTCTCGCACGAGCAGGACGTGCAGTGGGGGTCGTTCGCGCACCTCGGCGGCATCCTCGGCATCCTCCCGTCGCTGATCATCTGGCTCGTGTTCAAGGACCGCGGCTCCTTCACGAACACCGAGGCCAAGGAGGCCCTGAACTTCCAGATCACCCTGCTGTTCGCGACCATCGCGCTCTGGATCGTCGTCACCGTCCTCACGATCGTGACGTTCGGCTTCGGCGCGTTCCTCTCCTTCCTGACCTGGGTCCCGTGGGTGCTCGGAGTGGTCTTCTCGATCATCGCCTTCCTCCAGGCCAAGGAGGGTCGCCACTACCGCTACCCCTTCGCGGTGCGCCTCATCAAGTAAGGCGCCGCATCTCGTCACGCGACGCGCCGGGCGAGGATGCCTCGACCGGCGCGTCGCGCTGTGCCAGCATGAAAACACCGACCCGCGATCCGGGCGCGACCCTCAAGGAGCAGCATCATGTCCGACGCACCACCTCCCACGCCCCCGACGCCCCCGCCCGGCGGGACCACGCCTCCGCCGCCTCCCGGCGGCACGCCGCCGCCGCCTCCGGGCGGCCCCACGCCTCCGCCTCCCGGTGGAGGGGCCTACCAGCAGAGCCAGCCGCTCAGCCCCGCCGACGAGAAGCTCTGGGCGACGCTGATCCACATCGGCGGCATCCTGTTCGGCTTCCTGCCCGCGCTGATCGGCTACCTGATCCTCAAGGACAAGGGCCCGTTCATCCGCGAGCACACCGCGACCGCGCTGAACTTCCAGATCACGCTGCTGATCGCATACGTCGTGGGCTCGATCCTCACGTTCGTGATCATCGGCATCTTCATCCTGATCGCCGCCTGGATCGCCGCGATCGTGTTCGGCATCATCGCCGCGATCAAGGCCAACAACGGCGAGTACTACGTCTACCCGGTCGCGATCAAGTTCGTGAGCTAGGACTCAGTCCTCGACCAGGCGCCGCACGACGGCGTCGGCCAGCAACCGCCCTCGCCGCGTCAGCGTCAGCCGACCGGCGAGGGCGGTTCGTGCGTCCACGAGCCCGTCGGCGATGAGCCCCGCCACCGCGTGACGCCCGCCGGCGTGGAGGGATCCCACCTCGATGCCCTCGCGGATGCGCGTGGCCAGCAGCACGCGCTCCGTCTCACGGGCGGGTGCATCGAGCGTCTCCCGCCCGACGGCCGGCGAGACGCCCGCGGCGATCCGGTCGGCGTAGGCGGCAGGGTGCTTCGCGTTCCACCACCGCACGCCGCCGACGTGGCTGTGCGCGCCGGGCCCGACGCCCCACCAGTCGTCCCCGCGCCAGTAGCCGAGGTTGTGGCGCGAGCGGTGCGAGGCATCCGTCGCCCAGTTCGACACCTCGTACCACTCGTAGCCGCCTGCGTTGAGCAGGTCGTCGGCGAGCTCGTACATGTCGGCGGAGAGGTCGTCGTCGGGTGCCGCCAGCTCGCCGCGCCGGATCTGCCGCGCGAGCTTCGTGCCGTCCTCGACGATGAGCGCGTAGGCGCTGACATGGTCGGGCCGCTCCGAAAGCACGGCCTCGAGGCTCGTGCGCCAGTCGTCGATCGACTCCCCCGGCGTCCCGTAGATCAGGTCGAGGCTGACGTCGAGGCCGGCCTCGCGGGCCCACCGCACCACGAGCGGCACGCGCGCGGGATCGTGGGTGCGGTCGAGCGCTGCGAGCACATGCGGCACCGCGGACTGCATGCCGAACGACACCCGGGTGAATCCCCCATCGGCCAGTCGCCTGAGGTCGTCGGCGTCGACCGAGTCGGGGTTGGCCTCCGTCGTCACCTCGGCGCCCGGCGCGAGGCCGAACTCGTGGCGGACCGCGTCGAGCATTCGGACGAGGTCGGCGGCCGGGAGCAGCGTCGGGGTGCCGCCGCCGAGGAAGACGGTCTGCGCGGCGCGCTCCGGGGCACCGGATGCCGCGAGCGCGACCCGTGCGAACCGGATCTCGTCGATCGCCTGGTCGGCGTACTGCGACTGCGAGACGCCGCGGAGCTCCCCCGCGGTGTATGTGTTGAAGTCGCAGTACCCGCAGCGGACGCGACAGAACGGCACGTGCAGGTACACGCCGAACGCGCGCTCGTCGGCCCGCTCGACCGCTGCCGGCGGCAGCAGGCCGTCGGCCGGAGCCGGATCGCCGAGGGGAAGCGGACCCGCCATCGTCAGGCGTACGCGGGATGCAGTGCGCGCAACTCCCGCGTCGTGAGGTCGCGTCGGCGCCTGCGCACCGCGGGCGCGAACATGCGGCGGAGACCGCCGTTCGGCTGGAGGACGGAGCGGATGGTCAGCCAGACCGAGTCGTCGTCGCGGTGCTCGAGGAGGAACGACTCCTCACCGCTCTCGGCCGCGTCGCCGGTCGTGCCGTACGCGAAGCCGATCCGCTCGGGTTCGTCGACGACGTACACGACGAGCACCGGGATGCTGCCGCGCGAACCCTTGCGACCGCGGGGCTTCAGCGTCGCGGTCATGCCCGCGCTGACGTACGGGGTGCCGTCGGGTCCGAAGCGCTGCTCGGTCCGTGGCGCAGGCTGGTCGGCGCGGGGGGCGCCATCCGGGCCGTACGAGATGCCCGTGTACTGCGCACCGGTTCCGGGCGAGATCTCGAGGACCTCGAAGCCGGCGCCCTTCTGGATCCCCCAGGTCATGAGTTCCTCGGCGGCGCGGTCGAACCGGTCCTTGCCGGAGCCCAGCTTCACCGAGTCCTCGGCGGGGCGGAAGCCCGCGGGCGGGTAGCGCAGCAGGTCGGGGTCGAGCGTGGCGCCGATCGCGCCGTACGTGACGGACTGGTCGGTGAACGTGCTCCGGCGAGTCATCCGTCAATTCTACGGAACGGGCGGGATCGCGACGGCCCGGCCTACTTCTTGGCGTCCTTCTTCTCGGTCTCGCCCGAGAGCGCGGCGATGAACGCCTCCTGGGGGACCTCGACGCGCCCGACCATCTTCATGCGCTTCTTGCCCTCCTTCTGCTTCTCGAGCAGCTTGCGCTTGCGGGTGATGTCGCCGCCGTAGCACTTGGCGAGCACGTCCTTGCGCATCGCGCGGATGGACTCGCGCGCGATGATGCGCGCGCCGATCGCGGCCTGGATGGGCACCTCGAACTGCTGCCGAGGGATGAGCTCGCGCAGGCGCCCCGTCATGAGCACGCCGTACGCGTACGCCTTGTCACGGTGCACGATCGCGCTGAACGCGTCGACCTGCTCGCCCTGCAGCAGGATGTCGACCTTGACGAGGTCGGCGGCCTGGTCGCCCGCGGGCTCGTAGTCGAGCGAGGCATAGCCGGCCGTCTTCGACTTGAGGTTGTCGAAGAAGTCGAAGACGATCTCGCCGAGCGGCATGTTGTAGCGGATCTCGACCCTGTCTTCGCCGAGGTACTCCATGCCGAGCAGCGTGCCGCGGCGGGACTGGCAGAGTTCCATGATGGTGCCGACGTAGTCCTTCGGCGCGAGGATCGCGGCGCGCACGACGGGCTCGCGCACCTCGGCGATCTTGCCGCCGGTCGGGAACTCGCTCGGGTTGGTGACCGTGACGCTCTTCTTGTCCTCGGTCGTCACCTCGTAGACCACCGACGGCGCGGTGTTGATGATGTCGAGGCCGAACTCGCGGCGGAGTCGCTCGGTGACGATCTCCATGTGCAGCAGGCCCAGGAATCCGGCACGGAACCCGAACCCGAGGGCGACCGAGGTCTCGGGCTCGTAGACGAGCGCGGCATCGGAGAGCTTGAGCTTGTCGAGGGCCTCGCGCAGTTCGGGGTAGTCGCTGCCGTCGATCGGGTACAGCCCCGAGAACACCATGGGCAGCGGCTCGGTGTAGCCGGCCAGCGCCTCGGCGGCCGGCTTCACCGCGGTGGTCACGGTGTCGCCGACCTTGGACTGGCGCACGTCCTTCACGCCGGTGATGAGGTAGCCCACCTCGCCGACGCTCAGGCCCTTCGTGGGCGTCGGCTCGGGTGCGCTCACGCCGATCTCGAGGATCTCGTGCGTCGCCTTCGTCGACATCATCTGGATGCGCTCGCGCGGGTTCAGCCGGCCGTCGACCATGCGGACGTACGTGACCACGCCGCGGTAGCTGTCGTAGACGGAGTCGAAGATCATTGCGCGGGCTGGGGCATCCGCGTCGCCCACCGGGGCGGGAATGCGCTCGACGACCCGATCGAGCAGGTCTTCCACGCCCAGGCCGGTCTTGCCCGAGACGCGCAGCACGTCGTCGGGCGACCCGCCGATGAGGTCGGCGAGCTCCCTCGCGTACTTCTCGGGCTCGGCGGCGGGCAGGTCGATCTTGTTCAGCACCGGGATGATCTCGAGGTCGTTCTCGAGCGCCAGGTAGAGGTTCGCGAGCGTCTGCGCCTCGATGCCCTGCGCGGCATCCACCAGCAGGATGGCGCCCTCGCACGCCGCGAGCGAGCGCGAGACCTCGTAGCTGAAGTCGACGTGGCCGGGCGTGTCGATCATGTTGAGCGCGTAGGACGTGTCGCCGACCTGCCAGGGCATGCGCACGGCCTGGCTCTTGATGGTGATGCCGCGCTCGCGCTCGATGTCCATGCGGTCGAGGTACTGCGCCCGCATGTCGCGGTCGGCGACCACCCCCGTGATGCCGAGCATGCGGTCGGCGAGGGTCGACTTGCCGTGGTCGATGTGCGCGATGATGCAGAAGTTGCGGATCAGCGCGGGGTCGGTGGCGGCGGGCACCGGCGGGTGGGCGGCTCTCGGAGACATCCCGACGATTCTCCCATGCGGGCGATCCCACTTTCGACGGATGCCGCGGAAGGGGCCGGTCACTAGGCTGAATCCCACCATGACCGTGCTCGATGCCCCCCTCGTCGGACGGGTGCAGCCATCGGCGCTGCGGCCCGTCTTCACCTCGCTGCGCATCGGACTCCACGTGCTCGTCGTCGGGCTCACGGTGTTCGTGCTCGCGCGCGCGATCGTCGTCGGCAGCTCCGACCTCGTGGCGATCGCCATCCTGTCGATCGCGTTCCTCGGCACCTACGCGGTCGGCGTGGTCACCGCGCACCAGGTCGTCGCGCCCTGGATGCGGGCCGGCTGGCTCGTCATGCTGCTGGGGCTGTGGCTCGGGCTGAGTGCGCTCACACCCGATGCCGCGTTCCTGGCGTTCCCGCTGTTCTTCATCGAGTTGCACGTGCTCCCGGCGCGCTGGGCGGTGCCGCTCGTGGCCGTGACGTTCACGCTCAGCGTCTGGGGCACGACCACCCACCTCGGATTCGAGGTGGGCAGCGTGCTGGGTCCGTTCATCTCCGCCGGCGTCGCGGTGATCATCGGACTCGGCTATCGGGCCATGGCCGTGGAGTCCCGCGAACGGCAGTCGCTCATCCTCGACCTGCTCGCCACGCGCGAGGAGCTCGCCGCGGCCAGCCGCGAGGCCGGCACGCTCGCCGAGCGGGAGCGCATCGCGCGGGAGATCCACGACACCGTCGCGCAGGGGCTCTCGAGCATCCAGATGCTGCTCCACGCGGCCGAACGCGACGTCGCCGACGAGGCGACCCGCGAGAAGCTGCGGCTCGCGCGCGAGACGGCGGCCGACAACCTCCAGGAGACGCGTCGGTTCATCCGCGAGCTCACGCCGCCGGCGCTCGACGAGCGGACGCTGCCCGCGGCGCTCCGGCGGCTCGCCGACGCGACGAACGAGCAGGCGTCACAGGCGGGCACGCGCACGCGCGTGTCGTTCTCGATGAGCGGCGAGCCGGTGCCGCTGCCGATGTCGATCGAAGCGACACTGCTGCGCATCGCGCAGGGGTCGCTCTCGAACGTGGTCAAGCACGCCGATGCGGCACGGGCCGAGCTCACGCTGAGCTACCTCGGCGACGAGGTCGCGCTCGACGTCGTCGACGACGGCATCGGGTTCGATCCCGCGAGCCTCGACGCGCAGGCCGCCGAGGGCGTCTCGTTCGGGCTGCGCGCCATCCGGCAGCGTGCCGAGAACCTCGGCGGCACCGCCGACGTCGAGTCGAGTCCCGGCGGCGGCGCGGCCCTGTCCGTGCGGATCCCGGCGGTGACCGCGTGATCCGGCTCCTGCTCAGCGACGACCATCCCGTGGTCCGTGCCGGCATGCGCGCCCTGCTGGAGGCCGAGCCCGACCTCCAGGTGGCCGGCGAGGCGAGTTCCGCCGAGGAGGCCGTGCGCCTCGCGGCGGCGCCCGGGATCGATCTCGTGCTCATGGACCTGCAGTTCCCCGGGCGGCTCCAGGGCGTCGAGGCGACGCGGCGCATCCGGGCGGCGGCGGGCGCGCCGAGGGTGCTGGTCCTCACCAACTACGACACCGACGCCGACATCCTCGGCGCGATCGAGGCCGGCGCCAGCGGGTACCTGCTGAAGGATGCCCCGCCCGGCGAGCTGATCGCCGCGATCCACGCGGCCGCCGCCGGTGAGTCGGCACTCGCGCCCGCGGTCGCGTCGCGGCTCGACGCGTCGCAGCGCAGCGCCGACCAGCGACTCACGGTCCGCGAGGCCGAGGTGCTCCAGCTCGTGGCCGGCGGCAGCACCAACCGCGAGATCGGGCAGGCGCTCTTCCTCAGCGAGGCGACCGTCAAGTCGCACCTCGTGCACATCTTCACCAAGCTCGGCGTGGGCTCGCGCACGGCCGCCGTCGCGAAGGCCCGTGAGCTGGGCGCGATCCGGGCGGGCTGACCGGTGCCCCGGGCCCGTGTCGTGCTCGTCCACGGCATCCGCACGTCGTCGACGATGTGGCGGGGCCAGGTCGCGCGCCTCTCGCGGCACGACCTCGAGGTGCTCCCCGTCGACCTGCCCGGTCATGGCGCCCGCCTGGACGAGGCCTTCACGATCGAGGCCGCGGTCGACGCGATCGACCGTGCGGTCTCCCGAGCCGACGGCGCCGCCGACGGCGTGCCGCGACTGCTCGTGGGGCTGAGCCTCGGGGGGTACCTCGCGATCGAGTACGCGGCGCGCCATCCGGATCGGATCGACGGCCTCGTCGCGGCGTCGTGCGGCACGCGTCCGCGCGGGCCCGGGCTGCGCGGCTACCTGGCGCTCGCGCGGGCCATCAACCGGCTTCCCGACCGCGGGCGTGGCCTCAACGACGCCATGGCGCGGCTGTTCCTCCCGGCCGCCGCGGTCGACGACATCGTCGCCGGCGGCGTCGCGCTCGACGTGATGCAACCCGCACTCACGGCCGTGGCCGAACTCGACGTCGAGCGCTCGATCGCCGCGATCGAGGTGCCCGTTTGGTTCGTCAACGGCCGGTACGACCACTTCCGCATCGAGGAGCGCCGGATGGTGCGGGCCGCCCGCGACGGACGGCTCGTGCTCATCGACCGAGCGACCCATCTCGTGAGCCTCGCGCGCCCCGATGAGTTCGCCGCGGCCGTGCTCGGTGCCGTCGCCGAGCTGGAGGCGCGGGCGGCTCGACGGGTCCGCCACGATCGGACGCGCTGACGCGCGCGGCACACCCGGGCGCATTGGTGTCGTCCCGGCGTTGCTGGTATCGTTGCCTGTTGGCTTGCGTGTGGGTCCCACCCCCGCACGATGCGCCGCGACGGCCCCTCTACCGATTGCGGCAACTCCGGTACCCGCAGAACACACGAAAGACGAACCACGTGGCAAACATCAAGTCGCAGATCAAGCGCATCCGCACCAACCTGAAGGCGCAGGAGCGCAACAAGGCCGTGAAGAGCGAGCTCAAGACCGTCATCACCGCGACCCGCAAGGCGATCGCCGAGGGTGACAAGGAGAAGGCCACCGCCGCCCTCCGCGTCGCGACCCGCAAGCTCGACAAGGCCGTGAGCAAGGGCGTCATCCACAAGAACCAGGCCGCGAACCGCAAGTCGTCCATCGCGAAGCAGGTCGCCGCGCTCTGATCCGAGCACTTCCGCACGAAGGCCTCGCACCGTCCGGTGCGGGGCCTTCGTCGTTGTCGGGGCGGCATCGGGGCGGCGCGCCGCCGGGGACGTCGCTCGCGGTGCGGCGGGTATGCCTCAGGCCTCGACGCGGCCGCGTGCCGCGATGACGCCGACGAGTCGCTCGAGCGCGAACACCGGGTCGCGTTCGGCGCCCTTGACCGCGGCATCGGTCGCCGCGAGCGCCTGGATGGCGGCGCCCAGGCCCTCGTCGGTCCAGCCGATCAGGTCGCGACGTGCCCGGTCGACCTGCCAGGGCGCGAGGCCGAGCGAGCCGGCTGAGGCGCCGCGCGCGCCGGCGACCTTCGCCATGGTCCGAATCTTCATGGCGAAGGCGGCGACCATGGGCACCGGGTCGGCACCGGATTCGAGGGCGTGCCGCAGCGCGATGAGCGCCTCGCCGTGACGGCCGGCGATCGCCGCGTCGGCGACCTCGAACGCGGTCGTCTCGACGCGACCGCCGTAGTACTTGGCGACGGTGGCCTCGTCGATGTCGCCGGGGACGTCGGCGATGAGCTGACGGCAGGCCGCGGCGAGCTCGCCGAGGTCGTCGCTGAACGCCCCGACCAGGGCGCGCAGTGCCGCCGGTGCGATGCGTCTGCCGGCCAGCCGGAACTCGGCGGCGGCGAAGTCCTGCTTCTCCGAATCTCTGCGGAGCTCGGCGCACACGACCTCGACGCCGCCGCCTTGGCCCGAGCGGATCGCATCGAGGAGCTTCTTGCCGCGCACGCCCGACCGGTGCCGGAGCACGAGCGTGGTGCCCTCGGCCGGAGCAGCGAGGTACTCCAGCGCGTCGACGATGAGCTCGTCGCTCGCCTTCTCGACGCCCGTGATGCGGATGAGCCTCGGCTCGCCGAAGAGCGACGGGCTGGCGAGCGTGAGCAGCGTGCCGCGCGCGTAGCCGTCAGCCTCGAGGTCGCTCACCTCGAGTGACGGGTCGTCGGCGCGGAGCGCGTCGCGCAGCATCGTCATCGCGCGCTCGGCGAGCACGTCCTCTCCCCCGGAGACGAGGACCACCGGCGCGGGCCGCACCGCCGTCCACGCGAGTTGCGGAATCGCGACCTTCGACCTCGCCGTGCCCGTTCGTGCCGCCACGTGTCTCCCTCCGCCCGCAAACGAGGAGCGGGGCCCGCACCAGTCTACGGAGGGCCGACGACAGCGTCGGAGGGGTCCTCGCCACGCTCCGCCCAGAGCTGGAACCGTCCGTCCACGACGGTCAGCGCCGCGGTGCCGGAGCGGTCGCTGCGGATGGGGACCGTGCCTGCCTCGGCGAGGAGTTCGATCAGGCTCGTCGTGGGGTGCCCGTACCCGTTGTCGGCACCCACGCCGATGAGGCCGACGGATGCCGCGAGCTCGCGATACAGCGCCGGGTCCTGGTCGCCGCTGCCGTGATGGGCGACCTTGACGAGATCGACACGGCCGATCTCGTGCCGGCGGAGCAGTGCGGCCTGCGCGTCCGCGCCGAGGTCGCCGAGGAAGACGGCACGGTAGTCGTCGGCTCGGAGTTCGAGCACGACACTGGCGTCGTTCCCGGGTTCGGCGCGTGCGGGTGGCCAGAGGACCCGCCAGCGGCCCTCGCCGAGCCGGCCGGTCGCCCCGTCGCCGACTTGGACGAGCTCGGCACCGCCGCGGGCGAGCGGCCCGAGCGCGCGATCGGATCGGGCGCCGTCGAGCGGGCCGTGGAGCACCACGTCGACGCGGCCGGCGATGGCCTCCACTCCGCCCGCGTGGTCGGCATCCCAGTGCGTGATCACCGCGAGGTCGATCCGGTCGACGCCGGCGAGCGTGAGGCAGGCGGCGAGCGGCTCGGGATCGGCTCCCGTGTCGACGAGCAGGGTCGCGCCGCCCTCGCGGATCAGCACGGCATCGCCCTGGCCGATGTCGCACTGCAGCACGCTCCAGTCGTCGGGCCGGGAGGCCTGCGCGATCGCAGGACGCCCGACCGCGGCGCCGAGCGGCACGGCGAGGCTCAACCCGAGCACGATCACCGCACCGGCCCGCACCGCGACGACACGCCTCGGGTGCACCGACCGTGCCCGAACGCCCGAGCGCGTCGCCGCGAGCACTGCGGCGGCCGCGATCGCGACCGCGCAGAGCACGGCGCCGGGCGCGTCGGCGATCCACGGCAGCCCGGTGAACGGCATGGCGCCGACGCCGCGGGCGAGCAGCGCGATCCACGAGGCGGGCAACCACGCGAGCTGGAGCGCGGCGAATCCCGCCGACGGCAGCACGGGCAGCAGGAGGCATCCCGCGAGCCCCGCCATCGTGGCGATCGGGGCGGCCGGCGCGGCGAGCAGGTTCGCGGGCACGCCGTAGGTCGCGACGACCGGGTCGAGCAGCACGAGCACAGGCTGGCACGCGAGCTGAGCGGCGAGCGGAACCGCGAGGACGACGGCCACGGGGTGCGGCATCCATCGGGCCAGCGTCGTCGCGAGCGGCCCCGAGCCCAGCACGAGTCCGGCGGTGGCGCACACCGAGAGTGCGAACCCGAAGTCGCGCGCGTACCAGGGGTCGGCCACCAGGAGCACGATCGCGGCGACGGACAGGGCGGACGCACCGCCGCCCGCCCGGCCGGTCGCGCACGCGGCGAGTACGACGACGGCCATCGCGGCCGCGCGCACGACGCTCGACTCGGGCGTGACGAGCAGCACGAACCCGACGAGCGCGACCAGGGCCGCGACCACGCGGCCCACCCGGGGCGCCCCGAGCAGTCCGGCGAACCAGAACGCGGCCGCCGTGACGAGCGCGCAGTTGGCGCCCGACACCGCCGTCAGGTGCGTGAGCGACGCCGCCGTCATCGCGGCATCGAGGTCGGCGGAGATCCGCGACGTGTCGCCGATCGCGAGCCCGGGCACGAGCGACCCGCCGTCGCCGCCGAGCCGTTCGGCCCGATCGGCGAGCCCGGCGCGAAGCGGATGCGTCCAGGCGACGACCCACGGCGGCGGTCCGACCGCGACCACCTCCGAGGCGCGCACCAGGAACGCGGCGCGCTCGGATCCGGGCGACTCGGCGACACGACCGACGACCGTGACGACGGAGCCGAAGCCCGGCGGCGCGCCGCCCGCGGCATCCGCCGGCAGGACGATCTCGAGCGGCACGGATGGCACCGCCCGACCGGCGACCTCGACGAGCGCGGCCCGCGCGCGCATCGACGCGCCGCCGCCCCACGGGGCCGCGCGCTCCGGCCGGAGCGACGACTCGAGTCGTGCCGCAAGGTCCGTCGGCGCGCGCGTCTCCGCCGCGCCCGCGAGAGCGCTCCCCTCCCTCGACGCCAGGGCGGCGCCGGCGACGGTTGCCGCGAGGGCTGCGCAGGCGGTCGCGACCAGGAAGGGCGCGCCGACCCTGCGGAGCATGGCACGAACGTCGCGGCGATCCCGCACGCCGACGGGCTCGGTGGATCGCACACGACCGCCGATCACCGCGACCAGGGCGATCCCGGCGAGCGACCAGAGGGCGACCGGCGCCACCCAGGCGGGCACCGCGGCATCCGTCGCGCCGGTGGCGAGCCACGCGGCTGCCCAGGTCGACGCGGCCGGGCCGAGCAGTCGCAGGTCGTGCGCGCGCACGTCAGAGGCTCACGAGGCCGACGAGCCCCGAGTACACCGCGTCGCCGATCCCGGCGACCTCGAGCAGCTGAGCCACGTCGGTGAAGGGGCCGTTCGCCTCGCGCCAGTCGACGATGCGCTGGGCGAGCGCGGGCCCGATGCGCGGAAGCGTGTCGAGCGCCGCGACGTCCGCCTGGTTGAGGCTCACGCGACCCGACGCCGCCGCACCGGGCCCTCCCGCACCGACCTGGTCGCCGCTGGCTGCCGGCGCCGGCACCTCGCCGACCCGAGGCACGACGAGTTGCTCGCCGTCGACGAGTGCCCGCGCGAGGTTCACCCCGGCGGGGTCGGCATCGGCCGCGAGCCCTCCCGCACCGGCGACCGCGTCGAGCACGCGGGAGCCCGGCGCGAGTTCGACGATGCCGGGCTCGACCACGGCGCCGAGCACGTGCACGAGGATGGGCGTCGCCCCCGTGCCGTCGGCCGCGCCCGCCGAAGCTGAACCGGAACCAGAACCGGTGTCTCCGGCGCCGTCGACCGACACCGCCGGCGCGGCGATCTCGCCCTGTTCCCCGCCGCCGCCCGAGGCGAACGACACCACGGCCGAGACCGCCACGGCGACGACGAACAGCACGACCGCGGCGCCGACCGCGATCCGCGCACGTGGCCGCGCACGGGCGCCCTCGAGCGCGGCCAGCGGATCGACGGCGGATTCGGGCATGCCCCGAACGCTACGTCCGCGGCCGGCCCCGGCCCGTCACTCGCCGACTCGGGTGCGCAACGCGCCCGAGCGGCCGCCTGTGGAGGACCGGTCGTCAGGCCCGCGTCGCGATGTTGACGAGCCTCGGCGCACGCACGATCACGTTCGCGATCTCGCGCTCGCCGACCGAGCGCGCGACGGCGGCCGACGCGCGCGCGAGCGCCTCGAGCTCGTCGGCGCCGATCTTCGGCGAGACCTCGATCCGGTCGCGCACCTTGCCGTCGACCTGCACGATCGCGGTCACCGACTCCTCGACGAGCAGGGCCGGGTCGGCCTTGCGCCACACGACGTTCGCGACGGTGGGCTCGTAGCCGAGCCGCTGCCACATGTCCTCCGCGGTGAACGGCGCGAACAGGTCGAGGATCATCGCGGTGACCTCGGCCGCCTCGCGCACCGCCGCATCCCCCGCGCCCGGGCCGGAGTCGATCGCCTTGCGGGTCGCGTTCACGAGCTCCATGAGGCGCGCGACGATGACGTTGAACTTGAACGACTCGGCGAGTCCGGGCGCGTCGGCGAGCAGGCGGTGCGTCACACGGCGAAGGGCGGGGTCGCCCGTCTTCCACTCGACGTCGGGGCTCGAGGTCACCTCGCCCGAGATGCGCCAGGCACGTGCGAGGAACTTCGCCGCGCCGACCGGCGACACGTCGGCCCAGTCGATGTCGTCCTCGGGCGGGCCGGCGAACGCCATCGTGACCCGCAGCGCGTCGGCGCCGTGGGCCGACAGCTCGGACGCGAACTCGACGAGATTGCCCTTCGACTTCGACATCTTCGTGCCGTCCATGATCACCATGCCCTGGTTGAGCAGCGAGGTGAACGGCTCGGTGAAGCCCAGGTAGCCGAGGTCGAAGAGCACCTTGGTGAAGAACCGCGCGTAGAGCAGGTGCAGGATGGCGTGCTCGACGCCCCCGACGTACTGGTCGACGGGCAGCCACTTCTCGGCCTCGGCCGGGTCGAACGCGCGCGAGTCGTCGTTCGGGTCGAGGTAGCGCAGGAAGTACCACGAGCTGTCGACGAAGGTGTCCATCGTGTCGGAGTCGCGGCGCGCCTCGCCGCCGCAGTCCGGGCACGCGACCCGCGACCACTCTTCAGCCGCGCCGAGCGGGCTCGCGCCCTTCGGGCTGAGGTCGAGCCCCGCGGCATCCGGCAGCCGAACCGGCAGGTCGGCCTCGGGCACGGGCACCTCGCCGCACTCGTCGCAGTGGATGATCGGGATGGGCGTGCCCCAGTACCGCTGGCGCGAGATCAGCCAGTCGCGCAGGCGGTAGTTCTTCGCGGCGCGGCCGACCCCCTTCTCGTCGAGCAGTTCGATCGCGCGTCGGATGGCGTTGGACTTGCTGAGGCCGTTGAGCGGCCCGGAGTTCATGAGCCGGCCATCGCCCGCGAGCGCGACGCCCGTGTTCGCCGGGTCCAGCTCGGGCAGCTCCTCGAGCGGCAGCGGAACGCCGTGCTCGTCGACGGGGATCACCGGGATGACGCCCGTGATCGGCGCATTGGTGTCGACGACCACGCGCACCGGGAGCTCGAACGCCCGCGCGAAGTCGAGGTCGCGCTGGTCGTGCGCCGGCACCGCCATGATCGCACCGTGGCCGTAGTCGGCGAGCACGTAGTCGGCGGCCCAGATCGGCAGGCGCTCGCCGTTCAGCGGGTTGGTCGCGTACCGCTCGAGGAACACGCCGGTCTTGGGCCGGTCGGTCGCGAGGCGGTCGATGTCGCTCTCGGCGCGGACGGACTCGAGGTACTGCCCGAAGCGCGCCTGCACGTCCTCCGATGCGCCGGCGGCCAGCTCGGCGGCAAGCTCGGAATCGGGCGCCACGACCATGAAGGTCGCGCCGTAGAGCGTGTCGGGGCGGGTCGTGAAGACCGAGACCGGCTCGTCGCGTCCCTCGATCGCGAAGTCGACGTCGGCGCCAGCGGAACGGCCGATCCAGTTGCGCTGCATCGTGAGCACCTTCGAGGGCCACTTGCCCTCGAGCTGGTTCAGGTCGTCGAGCAGGCGGTCGGCATAGTCGGTGACGCGGAAGTACCACTGCGTCAGCGCCTTCTTCGTCACGACGGCGCCGCAGCGCTCGCAGTGCCCGTCGATGACCTGCTCGTTGGCGAGCACGGTCTGGTCGACGGGGCACCAGTTCACGAGGCCGGCCTTGCGGTACGCGATGCCCTTCTCGTACAGCTTGAGGAACAGCCACTGGTTCCACTTGTAGTACTCGGGGTCGCTCGTGTGGAGCTCGCGCGACCAGTCGAACGACGGCGCGTACTGCTTGAACGAGCGCTTCTGCTGGTCGATGTTGGCGTAGGTCCACGCGCGCGGGTCGGCGCCGCGCTTGATGGCGGCGTTCTCGGCGGGCAGGCCGAACGAGTCCCAGCCGATGGGGTGGAGCACGTCGAAGCCCTGGTGGCGCCAGTAACGCGCGGCCGCGTCGCCGAAGCCGAACGCCTCGGCGTGGCCCATGTGCAGGTCGCCCGACGGGTACGGGAACATGTCGAGGATGTACTTGCGCGGCCGCGTGTCACCGGGCTGCGCCGCGCGGAACGGCGCGAGCTCCTCCCACACCGGAAGCCACTTCGCCTGGATGGCGGCGAAGTCGTAGGTGCCGGCGTCGGCGGCCTGCGGGGTGTCCTGCTCGTGTGCCACGTGACTCTCAATCGTGAAGCGCGGGAGGGGCTGGGCGCATGCCCGGAAGCGGGCACGCCGAGGCGGCGCCCGAGGGTCAAGCCTATTCGATCGCGTGCGCCGGCCGCGGGCCGTTCGCATCGGGCGCACGGGGCGGCGCCGGCACGTCGCCGCCGAGCACCGCGATGAGCGCGCGCGCCTTGACGCGCGTCTCCTCGACCTCGTCGTCGGGGTCGGACAGTGCGGTGATCCCGCCGCCCGTGCCGATCGATGCGCCCGACGGCGTGAGCACGATCGAGCGGATGACCATGGCGAGGTCGGCGGTGCCGTCGGCCCCGAGGCATCCGAACGCCCCCGAGTACACGCCCCGCGGACCCCGCTCGAGCCCGTGCAGGATCGTCATGGCCGACAGCTTCGGCGCCCCGGTCATCGAACCCGCGGGAAAGGCCGAGCGCACCGCGTCGAGTGCGGTGAGCGGATGGCGCAGCCGCGCCGTGACCGTCGAGACGAGCTGGTGCACGTGGGGGTACTCCTCGACCTCGAGCAGGCTCGGCACCCGGAGGCTGCCGAGCTCGGCGATCCGGCCGAGGTCGTTGCGCATGAGGTCGACGATCATGAGGTTCTCGGCGCGTTCCTTCTCGCTCGTGCTGAGCTCGGCGCGCAGCGCGACATCCGTCGCCGGATCGTCCGAGCGCGGCCGGGTGCCCTTCATGGGCTTGGTCGCCACCGTCCCGTCGCGCTCGACGAGCAGGAACTGCTCGGGCGAGGCACTGAGCAGCGCGACGTCGCCGAAGCGCAGGAATCCGCCGTGATGGCTCGGGCTGCTGCGACGCAGGCGCAGGTAGGCGGCGACCGGGTCGGGCGCGGCATCGACGTCGACGCGGTTGGTGAGGCAGAGCTGGTAGGCGTCGCCGCGCACGATGGCCGCCCGGCACTCCGCGATCATGCGCCGGTACGCGTCGGCGTCGTGTCGCCAGTGCGTGGGGGCCGGTGCGGTGCCGGATGTCGCGGGCCCCGTGGATCGCTCGTGACGCGCCGCGGGGTCCGCGCCATCCGTCGTCACCCGCTCGATCGCGGTCGCCGTCTCGTCGACCCAGCGGCGGGCGGAGGTCGCGTCGGCCGCGTCGTCCTCGATCCACTCGAGCCGCACCGCGCGCGCCGCGTGCTCGAAGACGATCACCCGGTCGGCGAAGAAGAACGCGACACCGGGCGCGTCGGAGGCCGCTGCCGGCACCCCGAGCGTGCGGGCGCCGAACTCGTAGCCGAACCAGCCGTGCCATCCGACGGCCGCGCGGCGGACCGGGTCGAGGTCATCACCGTGCACCGCCGCGCCCAGGTGCGCCCCGAGCGCGTCGTAGACCTCGTCGGGATCCGCGTCGTCCGCGGCGAGCACCGAGGGCGCTCCCCCGCGCGCCACGGCGATCACACTGCGGCCGTCAGTCGCGTCGCGACCGCCGTCGAGCCAGGCGACCCGTGCCGCGTCGGCCGCGACGGCGAGGAACACGAGCTCGGGGTCGCGCCACTCGGGCAGCGTGAGGCTCCGGATGCGTCGCGGCATCCCCTCAGCCTACGACCGCCGGACACGGCAGGCGGGCGGGCGCTCGAGGCGCCCGCCCGCCCGTCAGCGGCTCACCGGCTCACGGGGCGTACTGGAAGATGTACAGCCCGCTGTCGCGGTCGGAGGCGAGCACGTACTTCTGGCCGTTGGGGTGCTTGTGCACCTCGACGCCCCAGAAGTTGTTCCCGCCATCGTCGATGAAGCGGCCGACCTCCTGGAGCTGCCCGCCCGCGTAGCTCAGCACGCGGAAGCCCGCGGCGTAGTACGAGATGTAGGCGAGGTCCTGGTCGGGGTCGGTCGCGACCTCGTGCACCGACAGGTCGCCGTAGCCGGATGCGAAATCCGGATCCTGGCTCTCGGGGACCCAGTACTGGTCGAGCTCCTGCATGGAGTTCGCGTCGTACAGGTGCACGTAGCCCCAACCGTCGAACACGGCGGCGATGTCGACGGACTGGCCCGTGTCGCCGATCGCGGTCGGCACGGCGGTGCCGACGCCCGAGTCCTCGCAGGTGTAGCCGGCGGGCACGCCGCCGGTGAGGATGCGGAAGCCGTCCGTCCGGGAGACGAACACCGCTGGGATCCCCGCCTCGACGAGCATCGACACGAGGGTCTCGCAGCCGTCCACGCCGGTGCGGTTGAACACGATGGCGCCCTTGTAGCCGGCGTTCTCGGCGTTCTGCACCTTGACGGTGAAGTCGCACACGCCGCGTTCGATCACCGCGATGGTGGCCCCGTCGGGTGCCGGCAGCGCCGCATCGCACGCGAGCCCCACGTACCTGGTGTCGCCGGACAGGTCGGTGCCCGGTTCGACCTGCGGCACGTCGGAGCCCTGGATCGCGGTGAACTCCGTGCCGTCCTCCATCGTGGCGACGACGCGATACGGGTTGAAGTCCTCGTCGGTGGCGATGAACATCCCGCGGTCCCGCGTGAACTCCGCCTGGTGCGCGTTGCCCTCGGGCGTGATGCTCTGGCCGAACTGCGCCCGGACCGGGTCGACCGCCGCGAAGTCGGTGTCGGCCAGGAACACCGGGTTCGCCGGGTCGGTCACGTCGAGCTTCGCGTAGCCGCCGTCCCAGTAGGAGACCAGCATGATCTGCCGGCCGCCGATCTCCTCGACCACCATGTCGTGGAGGAACACCGCGTCGCCGTGCACGTCGCCGAGCGGCTGCTCGGTGTCGTCGTCGAGCGAGGTCTCCGAGATCAGCTTGGGCTTGGACGGGTTCGTGATGTCGAGGATGTCGATGTCGGTCTCCTCGAGGTCGTCCACGAGCACCGCGTACGCCTTGCCGGTCTCGTCGTCCGTCCACATCCGCACCGAGTGCGTCTCGTTCGCCTTGGTCTGCGCCTTGCCCTGCGCCGTGCCCGGGAGCGTGAAGTCGCCCGCGCCCTCGACGAGCTTCTTCGGATTGTGCGGGTTCGTCACGTCGACGAGCGTGATGCCGCCGACCCCGTGCGTCTCACCCGGGCAGATCTCGTTCTGGTAGGCGAGCACCTGTCCCGAGAAGAACGGCGTATCGAGGGTCATCACCTGCGATCCCTCACCGCTGAACGTGCCGCGATGGCTCGGGATCAGGCTCACCACCTCCGGCTCCGTCGGGTCGGAGATGTCGACGATGTACACGCCGCCGCGGTCGCACTCGGGTTCCCAGAAGGCGGTGAGGTACGCGTAGTCCCCGAACGCCGACACGTCGGCGATCCGGCCCGGCTCCTCGTCGCCCTCGAAGAGGTCGAGCTGGCCGATCACGTCGACGTTCGCGCTCGTCGGCGGGAGGTGGCCCTCCCCCTCACCGTGCTGCTGGTCGTGCGAATGGTGGTAATGCGTCTCCTTTCCGGAATCCAGCACGCCGTCGTCGACCCAGTCGACGTCGTCGTGGGCGAGCACCGGCCCGCCGCTGAGCACCAGTGCTCCGGCGGCGATGAACGCGGTGCCTGCGAATACTGCTCGTCTCCTCATGAGAGCTCCTCTACTGGAAGGGCAGTGCGTCTTCGACGGGGGGATTCAACCACCAGCCGGCCCAGTAGGGATAGGGGTATCGCGGTACGACGCAACGAGCCTGCGCGCAACGCTCGGAATCGGCGCCGAAACGGAACCGGACCTCCGCTTGTGCGGAGGTCCGGTTCGCTCGATCAGACGATCAGCGGATGGCGTGGCTGCCCTTGAACTCGAGCTCCAGCTGGCCCTTCGCGTTGCCCTTCGCCGTGCCGTTCACGGCCGATTCGGTCTCGGCGAACGTGAGCGTCGCGTGCGCGACGGCGTCCGACATGACGTCGAGCGCGTCCTCGTTCAGGTTGTCGATGTCGTCGCACGCCTGGTGGTAGCACGGGTCGTACGCTTGCCCGGCGGTGCCGCCGTACCGCGCGGCCTCCTCCACCGTCTTGATGCCTTCGGCGCCCGTGAAGAGACCGCCCGCGGGGATGCCTGCCTCGATGAACCCGAAGTAGTCGCTCCGGCCGTCGAACTCGGTGGGTTCGGTGTACTCGCCCTCCGACGCGAAGAACTCGGTGAAGACCCCTTCGATGATGTCCGAGCCGTTCGGACCCGCGGTGCCGAACGCGCCGCCGTCGCCGTCGTAGACGAAGTTGGCGTAGTTCGGCGAGCCGATCATGTCGAAGTTGAGGTTCAGCGCGTGCTGCTTGATCTCACGCGGCGACAGTTGCGAGACGTAGTAGCTCGAGCCGATCAGGCCATCCTCCTCACCGCTCCAGAATGCGAAGCGCACCCGGTTCTCGGGCTCGATGCCGAGCTCGTGCATCTGCAACGCGACCTCGAGGATCGTGGCGGTGCCCGAGCCGTTGTCGTTGATGCCGGGCCCTTCCTCGACCGAGTCGAGGTGTCCACCGACGACGACGGTGCGGTCTGTGCGGCCGGTCTTCGTGTCGGCGAGCAGGTTGTTGGTGGTGATCTCATCGACCTCGGTCTGGATCGCGAGGTGCAGCGTGAGGCCCGCGGTGTTCGCCCATACCTCGCCCTGCGGGAACGACACGCTCACGACAGGGATGTCGCGAGCGAAATCGCCGAGCGTGCCGCCGAACAGGTCGGTGCGGTCCGGCCCGCCGTTGCCCTGGTTGAAGATGATCGCGCCGGAGGCCCCCGCCTCCGCGGCGTTGTCGGCCTTCTCGCCGAACGTGCAGGTGCCGCGCTGGATGAGGGCGATGTTCCCGTCCGGGAAGCCGGCGAAGTCCGCGTCCTCGCACCCGCTCGTCGAGGCGCGGTCGCCGACGAGATTGATGTCGACCGCCGTGACGGCCGCCGTGACGTCCCCTGCGCCCGTGAACTCCATCGGGACGTAGTCGACGTTCTCGACGTACGCGGTCGGTGTGGGCGCGGTCTGCTCGAGCGACGAGCCCAGGATCGTGACGTTCTCGTACGAGAACTCCTGGAGCGAGATCTCGTAGCCCGCGTCGTCGAGCAGCCCCGCCATGTACGCGACCGACGCCTCGTGGCCCGGCGTGCCGGCCGCGCGGGTGCCGCCGTTGGCATCCGCGATCGCCTGCAGCGCGTCGAGATGCGCCATCACGCCCTCGACGGTGACGGCTCCTCTCAGGGCCGAGGTGTCGATCCTCGGCGCGGCCTGGGCCGTGCCCGCGAGGATCAACGACCCGGCGACGGCGGTGGAGGCCGCGATGGCGCCGATCTGGAGTCGGGACTTGGTTCGATGGTTCACGAATGCTCCTTCGTGGAGATGGTGTGATCTCACGGCGTCGCGAGCGGATCGGACACCGTTGGCGCGAACCTAGCCCACGAACCGGTTCATTCGGAAGATCGTCTCCGGAACGCGCAAGCGAGTTGCGCGCAACGGCGGAATCGTGCGCGAAGCGGCGGGAGTCCTCCCCGGTCAGGTCGATCGGGCGTGTGCCTAGCCCAGCCGCACCCGCCGCTCCACGAGGCCGTTCGGCGCCCCCGTGTGCGAGATGAGCACGACCGACCGGTCGCGCCCGGCCGCCTCGAGCAGGTCGCGCAGGAGCGCGTCCGCGCGCTCGGGGTCGACGCTCGCGGTCGGCTCGTCGAGCACGAGCACCGGGAAGTCGGCGAGCATCGCGCGCGCGAGCGCGATCCGCTGCGCCTGCCCGCCGGAGACGAGGGCTCCGCGTTCGCCGACGGGGGCGTCGAGCCCGCCGCGCTCCTCGACCCACTCGCGCAGGCCGACCCGGTCGAGCACCGCGAGGAGCTCGTCGTCCGACGCCGTGTCGCGCGCGAACAGGAGGTTCTGCCGTACGTCCTCGTCGAAGAGCCAGGGACGCTGTTCGACGAGCCCGACGATCCGGCGCACCGCGCGCGGATCCAGGTCGCGCGCCTCCGTCTCGCCGAGCCGGTACGAGCCGCCGTACTCGAGGAACCGCACGAGCACGTGGGCCAGGGTCGTCTTGCCCGAACCCGACGGCCCTTCGACGAGCAGCCGCTCCCCTGGTTCGAGATCGAGGTCGATGCCGTCGAGCGCGGGGGCCCCGGATGTCGCGGCGTCGCGGCCGCCGGGCCAGTCGGCCCGCACGCCGCGCAGGCGAATGGCAGGAACGAGCGCACCGTCCTCGATCTCCGCCGAGTCGGCGTGGCCGGCGACCTGGACGGGCAGCTCCGGCGGAACACGCTCGGGCACCGCCTCGGCGACGCGCCGGGCGCTGGCACGGACGACGCGCAGCGAGCCGATCGCGATCGGCAGCGCGGCCGCGACCTCGGCGATCGCAAGCGGCACGAGGCAGAGCACCGCGAAGGTCGGCCCGTCGATGCGGCCGTCGGCGAGCAGCGGTTGCGACGCACCGAGGCTCGCGGCCGCGGCGAACACGCCCACCGCGCTCATGGCCGCCGCCGCGAGCCCGACGGCCGAGGCCCGCGCGCGCGTCGCGCGCTCGAGCCGCGCACCGAGCCGCCGGATCCGAGCCCGGCCCGCCTCGGCCGCGTCGAACGCGACGAGCACGTCGAGCGCCTGCACGTGCTCGACGATCGCGCCCTGCAGCTCGCCGCGGAGCGGCCCGAGCCGGTCGTCGGCGCGCGCGGCCAGCACGGCCTGCGCGAGCACGGCGACCCCGATGCCGACGACGAGACAGGTCGCCACCGCCGCCGCGGCCGCCGGGGCGAGCCACGCGACGCCGGCGATCGCGGCCACGAGCACCACCGCGGCGCTCGCGACGGGCTGCACGATGCGCAGCGACACGTTCTGCAGGTCGTCGACGTCGCCGACGAAGCGGGCCAGGAGGTCACCACGCCGCGACGCCGCCAGTCCGTCGGGCGCGAGCGGCAGCATCCGCGCGAAGACCCCCGCGCGGATCTCCGCGAGCTGCCGGAAGGCGGCGTCGTGACCCGCGAGCCGTTCGAGGTAGCGGAAGACCGCGCGGCCGAGCGCGAACGCCCGGACGCCGACCACGCCGAGCGAGAGGTAGAGCACGGGCGGCTGCTCGGCGGCGCGCGCGATGAGCCACGCGCTCGCGGCGAGCAGCGCCACGCTCGAGAGCCCTGCGAGGATGCCGAGGAGCACCGAGGGCAGCAGCCGTCGCACGGGCGGCACGGCCTGGCGGAGCACGGAACGGGAGCGGTCAGACACGGGCGCCCTCCGGGATCCTCACGACGCGGTCCGCGGCCTGCGAGAGCGCGTCGCGATGCGTGGTCACGAGCACGGCGCGTCCCTCGCGGGCGAACTCGCGCAGCGCCGCGCCGAGCTCCGCCTCGCGTCCGGCGTCGAGCGCCGACGTGGGCTCGTCGAGCACGAGCAACCGCGCGCCGGTCGCGAGCGCGCGGTGCACCGCGCGAGCGATCGCGACGCGCTGGGCCTGGCCGCCCGAGAGCCCGGTGCCGCCCGGGCCGAGCGGGAGATCCGGCGGCACGTCGACCGCGGCGATCGCGAGCGCGCGGTCGAGCGCGGCGAGCGGCGCGTCGGCGCACCCGAGCCGGACGTTCTCGGCGACGGTGCCCTCGAGCAGCTGCGGCGCCTGACCGGCCCACGCTACGCCGGCGCGGGTCGCCGCGCCGGCGTCGGCGCCGTCGAGCCGCAGGTCGCCGGTCCAGTCCGCGAACCCGAGCACGGCGGCGACGATCGACGACTTCCCCGATCCGCTCGCACCCGTGATCGCGACGACCTCGCCCGGCGCGACGTCGAGGTCGAGTCCCTCCACCACGGGGCGGCCGTCGCGGAGCACGGTCAGGCCGCGGGCGCGCAGCCCCGCGGCATCCGTCGCCGGCTCGCCCGTCTCAGCACGACCCGTCGAGGGCCGAGCGGATGCCACGGCTCCCGCCCGCTCGTCGACCCCGCCGTCGAGCAGGTCCAGCGCGTCGCGCGACGCCTCGAGCCCGGCCGTCGACGCGTGGAACGCGGCGCCGACGTTGCGGATCGGGAGGAACACCTCGGGAGCGAGGATCAGCACGAACAACCCGGGCGCGAACGACATGTCGCCCGCCACGAGCCGCAGTCCGATCGCGACGGCGACGAGCGCGACCGACAGGCTCGCCGCGAGCTCCAGCGTGAAGCCGGAGAGGAACGTCACGCGCAGCACCTTCATGGTGCTCGACCGGTACTCGTCGGTCACCGCGCGGATGCGGCCGACCTGTCGCTCGGCTCGGCCGAACACCATGAGCGTCGAGAGCCCGCCCACGACCTCGAGGAACCCGCGCGAGAGTGACTGCAGCCGCTGCCACTGCCGTCGCTGCACGGCTTCGGTGGCCATGCCGATGAGGGCCATGAACACGGGGATGAGCGGGAGCACGATCACGAGGATGAGCCCTGAGACCCAGTCGGCCGCCCACGCGGCGACGATGAGCACGGGCGTCGCGACCGCCGTGAGCACGAGCTGCGGCAGGTAGCGGCCGAAGTAGTCGTCGAGCGCGTCCAGGCCGGGGCCGAGCAGCGTCGCGGCACGCGCGGTCGTCACGTCGCGCGCGCCCGGGCGGTTCTCGAGGCTCGCGAGCAGCTCGTCGCGGAGCTCGGACTTGACCCGCATGGCGCCGGCCGAGCCGAGCGACTCCCACGACCAGCCCGCGAGGGCGCGGACGGATGCCGCGACGAGGAGCACAGCCACGACCGGCTGCACGCCGACGCCGCCGGGCTCGCCGCCCTCGATCAGGCCGACGACGAGCGAAGCGAGCGCCCATGCGAACGCGACCGTCGCGCCCGCCTGCAGGAGTGCGAGCGCTCCCCCGGCGACGAGGAAGCCCCGCGCGGCGCGTGACCGGCGGAGCAGCCTCGGATCGAGCGGACGCACGTCAGTGCACGGCGGCGGCGTCGATCGTCTGCCGCGTGACCCGCTTGCGGAACACCCAGTACGTCCAGCCCTGGTAGGCGAGGATCAGCGGCAGGAAGATCAGCGCCGTCCAGCTCATGACCGTGAGGGTGTAGGGCGTGCTCGACGCGTTCGCGATGGTCAGGCTGTTGGCCGGGTCGTTCGAGGCGGGCATGACGTCGGGGAAGAGCGCCGCGAACAGCGCGAACACCGCTGCGCCGATCGTGACGGCCATGAGCGCGAACGCGGTCCGCTCGGCGCCGCGACCGTTGGCGAGCCACCCGCCGATGAGCGCGAGCGCCGCGACCGCGGCGAGCCCCCAGAACCACGCCGTGCCGTGCGCGAACCCCGTCCACACGAGGAACGACGCCGCGACCACGATCGTGATGACGCCCGCACGCGCCGCGAGCTTCCGGGCGCGCTCGCGGATCTCGCCGTCGGTCTTCAGCGCGGCGAACACGACGCCGTGCGTGAAGAACAGCAGCAGGGTCGTCAGCCCGCCGAGCAGCGCGTACGGGTTCAGCAGGTCGAACAGCGTGCCGGTGTAGTTGTGGTCCGCGTCGAGCGGCACGCCCTGCACGATGTTCGCGAACGCGACGCCCCAGAGCAGCGAAGGCACGGCCGAGCCGATGATGATCATCCAGTCGAAGCGCCGCTTCCACTCGGCTTCGGGCCGCTGGTGGCGGTACTCGAACGAGACGCCGCGCGCGATGAGCGCGACGAGGATGAGCAGCAGGGCGAGGTAGAAGCCCGAGAACAGCGTGGCGTACCACTCGGGGAACGCCGCGAACAGGGAGGCGCCCGCGACGATCACCCAGGTCTCGTTGAGGTCCCAGACCGGGCCGATGGTGTTGATCAGCACGCGACGGTCGGTGTCGTCCTTCGCGAGGAAGGGCAGCGACATCCCGACGCCGAAGTCGAACCCGTCGAGCACGAAGTAGCCGACGAAGAGGAAGGCGACGATCCAGAACCAGAGCACTGCGAGATCCATGTCGTTGTCCTCCTAGTAGACCGTTGCGGCGTGTTCGACCTTGCCCGTCTCCGGGTCGGGCGGGGCGATCTCGGGCGGGCCCTTCCGGATGGCACGGAGGATGAGCTTGACCTCGACGACCGCGAGCGCGCCGTAGACGAGGGTGAACACCACGAGCGAGATGAGCACGTCGAGCCCGGTGACGTTCGGCGACACGGCCGACTCGGTGGGCAGCAGGCTGAACACGATCCAGGGCTGGCGGCCCATCTCGGTGAAGATCCAGCCGACGATCATCGCGCCGAGCGAGAGCGGGAAGCTCCAGATGGCGATCGCCCACACCCAGCGCTGCCGGGGCATGCGGCCCTTGCGGGTGAGCCAGAGGCCGACGACCGCGATGAGCACGTGGAGCAGCCCGAGCCCGATCATCCAGCGGAACGACCAGTAGGTCACCCAGATGATCGGGGCGTAGTCGCCGGGCCCGTACAGGTCGGTGTACAGCGCCTGGAGGTCGTTGATGCCCTCGACGCACCCGTCGAGCGTGTGGGTCGAGAGCAGCGAGAGCAGGTAGGGCACTCGGATGGAGAACAGCTCGGTGCTGCCGTCGGGCGTGCCGAGCGTGAACAGCGAGAACGAGGCATCCGCACCGCAGACGGTGTCGTACGTGGCCTCGGCCGCCGCCATCTTCATGGGCTGCGTCGCGACCATCGCGAGGCTCAGCTGGTCGCCGAAGAACGTCGTGAGGGCGCCGGCGCCGACCATCGTCCAGAGCCCGAACTTCAGGGCCGGGCGCATGGTGTCGAGGTGCTGGTTGCGTGCGAGGTGCCAGGCGGCGGCGCTGATGATCAGCCCGGAGCTCACCATGAACGACGCGGCGATCGTGTGCGGGAACGCCGCGAGGGCAACGGGGTTGGTCAGGAGCGCCCAGATGTCGACGAGCTCGGCGCGGCCCCGCTCGGCGTTCATCTCGTAGCCGACCGGGTTCTGCATGAACGCGTTCGCCGCGATGATGAAGTACGCCGAGAGGATGGTGCCGATCGCCGTCGCCCAGATCGTGGCGAGGTGCACCTTCTGCGGCAGGCGGTTCCAGCCGAAGATCCACAGTCCGATGAAGGTCGCCTCGAGGAAGAACGCCAGGAGGCCCTCGAGTGCGAGCGGAGCGCCGAACACGTCGCCGACGAAGCGCGAGTACTCCGACCAGTTCATGCCGAACTGGAACTCCTGCACGATGCCCGTGACGACGCCCATGGCGAAGTTGATGAGGAAGATCGTGCCGAAGAACCGGGTGATCCGCAGGTACTCGACCTTGCCCGTCCGCACCCACGCGGTCTGGAAGACGGCCGTGGTGGTCGCCAGGCCGATCGTGATGGGGACGAAGAGGAAGTGGTAGACCGTGGTCAGGCCGAACTGCCACCGCGCGAGCAGGAGCGGATCGAGGAGGTCGTTCACTGGAGGGCCCCTTTCATGGGAGTGAACTGGCGACGCGATACTTCTACACAGCGTAGAGCACTTTTTCTACGCCATGTAGAACCATTGGGCCCTTGCGCGCTATCCTCGAGATATGGCAGGTCTCGGAGAGCTGGAGCGCTCGATCATGGAGCAGCTCTGGATGAGCGACGCGCCGCTCACCGCGAACGAGATCCGCGACCGCCTGGCCGAGTCCGGCGCACCGTCGCGGGGCCCCGCGACCACCACCGTGCTGACGGTGCTCTCCCGCCTCGAGCGCAAGGGATTCGTCGCCCGAGCCCGCGAGACCCGCCCGCACCGCTACCACGCGCTCCTGACGCGTGCCGAGCACACGGCCGAGCTCATGCACGAGGTGCTCTCGTCGTCGTCCGATCGCGACGCCGCACTCGCCCGGTTCGTCGGCACGGTCAGCGCCGGCGAGGCGAACACGCTGCGCAAACTGCTCGACGAGCTCGTGCGACACTGACGTGATCGCCGCCGCCGTGCTGCTCGGCGTGCTCGCGCTCGCGCTCGCGTGGCCCGTGCCGATGGCGCTCTCCACCGCCCGATGGCCCAGCCGCTCGCCGGCGGCGGCGCTGGCGCTCTGGCAGGGCATCGCGCTCGGGGGCGCGCTCGCGATGATCGGCTCGCTGCTCGCCTTCGGCGCCTCACCGGCCGGTTCCCTCACGGCCGCCGTCCAGCTCCTGTTGCCGGCGCTCTTCACCGGTCCGATCCCCCCGCCCTTCGGCATCGTGCACATCGCCGCCCTCACGCTCGCCGTCGGGCTCGCCGTGCACCTCGCGCTCAACGTCGCCACCACCGCGGTGCGAGCCGAGCGCGCCCGCCGTCGCCTGCATCGCATGGTCGACCTGCTCGCCGATCCCGCCGACGAGTCGTCGGGCGCGCGGGTGCTGTCCCACCCGATCCCCCTCGCCTACTGCGTCCCGGGAATCCGCACCGCCACGGTCATCACGGCAGGACTCGTCGACCTGCTCGACGCCGACGAACTCCGCGCCGTCATCGCGCACGAACGCGCGCACCTCGACCAGCTCCATCACCTCGTGCTCCTGGCGTTCCGCGCCTGGCACGGCGCACTCCCGTGGTTCCCCATCGCGAACCGCGCCGAACGAGCGGTGGCGCTGCTCACCGAGATGCTCGCCGACGACCGGGCGCGCACCGAGGTCGGCGCCGACCCGCTCCGGGACGCGCTGGTGCGCGTCGGCGCCTCCGGCGAACCCGGACCGTACGCCGACACCGGGGGCGTGAACCCCGACGCGGGCATGCTCGAACAGCGCCTCGAACGCCTCGAGGCGCCGCGCCATCCGCTCGACCCGGGAGCGCGCGCCGCGTGCTGGGCCGCGACCGCGGGGATCGTCGCGGTCCCCGTCGGGGTGCTCGCCGCGATCGCATACTGAGGCAGGGCGCGCACGGCGGGCGCGAAGGCGGACACCCTAGGCTCGAACCGTGAACGAGCTGCTCGACGGCATCCTCGAGACCGTGGCCGCGGTCGACCCGGTGCTGCGCACGCTCCTCGCCGCACTCGGCATCATGCTGGAGACCTCGGTGCTCGTCGGCCTGATCGTCCCCGGCGACACCATCGTCCTCGTCGCCGCCACGGCGGTCGACGGCACCGTCGAGTACTTCGCGCTCGCCCTCGCCGTGATCGTCGGTGCGCTGATCGGCGAGAGCATCGGCTTCGCACTCGGCCGCTGGTTCGGGCCGCACATCCAGCACTCGCGCCTCGGCCGGCGCATCGGCGAGCACAACTGGCATCGCGCGCAGCGCTACCTCGCACGCCGCGGCGGCCCGGCGGTGTTCATCTCCCGATTCCTGCCGGTGCTGCATTCGCTCGTGCCGCTGACGGTCGGGATGAGCGACATGAGCTATCGCCGGTTCCTCGCCTGGACCGCGCCCGCATGCGTGATCTGGTCGTTCGGCTACGTGAGCGTGGGCTCCGCGGCGGCCGGCGGCTACCGCGAGCTGAGCGATGAACTGCACTGGGCCGGCTACCTCTTCGTCGGCGCCATCGTGGTCTTCCTCCTGCTCGTGTGGGCCGGCAAGAAGGTGCTCTTCAAGCTCGAGGCGCGGCACATGGCCGAGGACTCGGCGCGCCCGCACCGCGGCCGCACGACGACGCACGAGGGGCCGGCCGCCGAAGCGACCGACCCCTCCGAACGGGACGCGTCGGGCTAGAACAGGTCCTGCTCGGCGAGCCAGTCCGCGGCGATCTGATCGGCGGACTCCTGGTCGTTGACGCTCAGCGAGTTGAGCTCGACGAGGTCGGCCGCGGAGAGCGCCGCGCTCACCGTGTTGATGACCTCGGCCATCTCGTCGGTGACCTTCTCGCTCACGACCGGGACAACGTTCGAGGCGAGGAAGAGCCCTTCAGGGTCTTCGAGCGTGACGAGGTCGTTCGCGGCGATGTTCGGGTCGGCGCTGTAGATGTTCACCATCTGCACCTGGTCGTCGACGAGCGCCTTCAGCGTCAGCGGTCCGCCGCTGTCCTCGATCGGAGTGAACGCGACGTCGACGCCGTAGACGGACTTCAGGCCCTCCGGCCCGTAGGGGCGCGTCGCCAGCTCGGAGTTGCCGCCGAGCGTGATCGGCGTCGTGACGTCCGCGAGGTCGGCGAGGCTCGTGACGCCGTTCTCCTCGGAGAACGCCTTGGTCACGTTGTACGAGTCCTGGTCGGTCGCGGGCGACTGGTCGAGCACACGCAGCCCGTCGGGCAGCGCGCCCTCGAGCTCGGCGTAGACGTCGTCGCTCGTCGTCGCGGTCGTGTCGGGCACGTAGTACTGGAGAAGATTGCCCGTGTACTCGGGGAAGACGTCGATCGCGCCGCTCTCGATCTCGGGGATGTACACCTCGCGCTGGCCGATCCGGAACTGCCGGTCGACCGTGAAGCCGTTCGCCTCGAGGGCCTGCGCGTAGAGCTCGGCGATGATCTCGTTCGAGTAGTAGTCCTGCGAGCCGACGACGATCGTCTCGGACGCGCCGTCGCCGCCATCCGATCCGCTGTCGAGCGGATCACCCGACGCGCACCCTGCCAGGGCCACTGTCGCCCCGACCGCGACCGCTGCCAGTGCAACGAGCCGGCCTTTTCCTGCTGTGGTCATTCCTGATTCCCTTCGGTGATGGGTTGCCCCACGATCGCCCGGGACCGGGTCGGCTCCGGGCGAGGCTCTGCGGTGCGCGCGGCCCGCACGCCGGCGGGCACGACGAGGCGCTGGGTGAGTGCGAAGGCTCCGTCGACGACGAGCGCGAGGACGATGACGAGGATCGATCCGCCGAGCATCTCGCCGTAGTCGCGGGTCTTGAGGCCGGCGAAGATGAACCGGCCGAGGCCGAAGTCGGCGACATAGGCGGCGAGGGTCGCGGTCGCGATGATCTGCAGCGTCGCCGAGCGGATGCCGCCGACGACGATCGGCATGCTGAGCGGCAGCTCAACCTTGCCCACGATCTGGGTCTCGCGCATGCCCATCGCCCGTGCGGCGTCGATGGTGCGGCGATCGACGGACTCGAACCCGGCGTACGCCCCGGCGAGCAGCGGCGGGATCGCGAGGATCACGAGGGCGATGATCGGGGCCTGGAGCCCGATGCCGAGCCAGAGCGCGAACAGCGTGAGCACGCCGAGGGTGGGGAGGGCGCGGAGCCCGCCGGAGACCATGACCGCGGGTTCCCGGCCGCGACCGGTGTGCCCGACGAGCCCGCCGAGCGGCAGCGCGACCAGCGCCGAGATGGCGAGCACGACCGCCGAGATCCAGAGGTGCTCGAGCAGCCGCTGGGGGATGCTGCCCACCCCGCTCCAGTTCGCGGGATCGGTGAGCCAGGCGAGCGCGTCGGCGAGGAGGTTCACGATGCCTCCGCCGGAGCCGGGGCGCGCCGCGCCGACCCGACGCGCGACGCGCGCACCCTGGTCCACGGCATGAGCAGGCGTCCGGCGAGCACCGCCAGCCAGTCGAGGAGGAGCGCGAGCGCGATGGTCGCCACGATGCCTGTCACGATCTCGACCTGGATGCCGCGCTGGAACCCGTCGGTGAAGAGGCTGCCGAGGCTCTGCACGCCGATCACCGCGCCCACCGTGGCGAGGCTCACGGTGCTGACGATGACGACCCGCAGGCCGGACAGCAGCACCGGGCCGGCGAGCGGCAGCTCGACGCCCCAGAAGCGGCCGGCCTCGGAGTAGCCCACCGCGGTCGCCGACTGCAGCACGTCGCGCTCCACCGCGTCGAACGCGTCGGCGGCCGTGCGCACGATCACCGCGATGCCGTAGAGGGTGAGCGCGATCACGAGGTTCAGCGGCGACCTCAGGCTGAGCCCGGTGATCGCGGGCAGCGCGATGAACAGGGCGAGCGACGGGACGGCGTAGAGCAGCGCGCAGAGGGAGAGCAGCACGCCGCGCGACCACCGGTAACGGTGAGCGAGCCATCCGATCGGGACCGACACCACGAAACTCAGTATGATCGCGGGCACCGACAGTGCGAGGTGCACGAGCACGAGCTCGCCGACCCGGTCGAGGTTCGACCAGAGCCAGTTCACGAGACCAGGACCCCCGCAGGCCGGCCGTCGCCGTCGACCACGATGCTCCGCCCGTCCACCTCGGCGAGGTGGAGCGCGCGCTTGCCGCGATCGGCGCCGACGAAGTCCGCGACGAACTCGTCGGCCGGGTGGGCCAGGATCTCGGCGGGCGAGGCCGCCTGCGAGATCTTGCCGCCCTGCTGCATGATCACGACCTGGTCGCCGAGCAGGAAGGCCTCGTCGATGTCGTGGGTGACGAACACCACGGTCTTGCCGAGCTCCCCCTGCAGCCGCAGCAGTTCCTGCTGCAGCTCGGCGCGCACGATGGGATCGACCGCGCCGAACGGCTCGTCCATCAGCAGGATGTTCGGGTCGACCGCGAGTCCGCGCGCCACGCCGACGCGCTGCTGCTGGCCCCCGGAGAGCTGGCTCGGATACCGGTCGGCGAGCGAACGGTCGAGCCCGACGGTGTCGAGCAGCTCGAGGGCGCGGCGGCGCGCCTCGCGCTTGGGCTCGCCGCGCAGCATCGGCACGGTCGCGACGTTGTCGATCACCTTGCGGTGCGGGAGCAGGCCCGAGTTCTGCATCACGTAGCCGATGCCGCGCCGCAGCTTCACGGGATCGCGCGTCGCGACATCCGTGCCGTCGATGAGCACCTGGCCCGCGGTCGGGTCGACCATGCGGTTGATCATCCGCAGCAGCGTCGTCTTGCCCGAACCCGACGACCCCACGAAGACCGTGGTCTTGTGCGGCGGGATCACGATGTCGACGTCGTGCACGGCGACCGTGCCGTCGGGGAACTCCTTGGTGACGCCGCGGAACTCGATCATGCTGCCTCTCCCCCGGTGCGGGACGCCGTGCGGCGCACGGTCAAGCCAAACACCTCGGGGGCGCCGGGGGCAACGGATGGCGCGGCGGTTCGCCGCGCGCCCGGCAGGTTCTCAGGCGGCCGACGTGGCGGATGCGCGGGCCGCGAGATGCTCGTCGAGGTACTCGCGCACGACGCGGCGCGCCTCGTCGAGGTAGCGCTGGTCGCCCGCGGGATCGCGCTCGAACGCACGGTGGATGAGCGCCCCGCCGATCTCGAGCGACACGCCGAGTCGGAAGCGGACCTCCTGCTCGTCGGCGATGCCGAACTCGTGCTCCATGAGGCGGGCCACGCGGTGCGCGAGCTCGGGCTCGCCGTCGTGCTCGGACGCCTCGCGCGGCGCCGCGTGGATCACGCTGAACCCCGGCTCCTCGCGGTAGAGGTCGGCGCACACGTCGAGGGCGTGGCCGACGACGTCCCACCACTGGGCGAGCTCGGCGCGCTCCATGGTCTCGGCGAGACGCTCGCGATACCGGCGCACGCTCCGCTCGCGGAGCGCGTGCAGCACCGCGACACGATCGGGGAAGTAGCGGTAGACCGTGCCGATCGAGGCTCCGGCGCGCTCGGCGACCATCTGGGTCGTCAGCCGCTCGAATCCGAGCTCGTCGACGATCTCGGCGGCGGCATCCAGCAGGGCGTCGAGCCGCTGGGTGCTGCGACGCTGCGTCGGCTCGGTGCGTACCGAGCGCCTCCGTCCGTGATCGGTCCCGAGGATCAGGTCGATGTTTGGCACGGAAATCTCCTCACTTGCCGGTCCACTCTACCCGGGCCTCGGAACGGTGCCGACCATGACGGCGGGGTTTCGCATCCCGGCGGGGGTGCATGACAGACTGAGTGGATGCCGGTGAGTTCCCCCATCCCGGCCGGTCCCCGGCAACGGCCGGTCCGGCACGGTGCCGCGCGTGTCGAGGACTGGATCCACGATGTGCGCGAACGCTGGGCCCGCCGCCGCGGTCATGTTCCGACCGTCGTGCCCTACACCGGCTACGGCTCGACGGAGTGGGTCCGCGTGTTCTGCCGCGTGCTGCTGTCCAAGCCCGTCCGCGCCGACGACACCTCCAAGCGGCGTCGCCGTCGCCGTGAGCAGGGCATCCGCGGATGGCGCAGCTTCACGAGCGTGCCGGTGGGCGACGTTCCCGTGGTGATCGAGGTCGGCGGCGAACGCATCGAGGTGCTCGCCGATCGCGGCGGCGTCGTCGACACGAAGATCCCCGTTCGCCTCGAGTCCGGCTGGAACCGGGCCGTGCTGCGCGTGGAGGGCTCGGAGGACGTCGAGGCGCCCGTCTGGGTGGTCGGCCCCGACGTCGACTTCGGCATCGTCTCCGACATCGACGACACCGTGATGGTCACGGCGCTCCCCCGCCCGTTCGTCGCGTTCTGGAACACCTTCGTGCTCGACGAGCACGCACGCAGCCCCACTCCGGGCATGGCCGTCCTCTACGAGCGGCTCGTGCGGGCGCACCCCGGCTCGCCCGTCATCTACCTCTCGACCGGCGCGTGGAACGTGGCGCCGACCCTCACGCGGTTCCTCTCGCGCAACCTCTACCCCGCGGGCCCCATCCTACTCACCGACTGGGGTCCCACGCACGACCGCTGGTTCCGCAGCGGCAGGGCGCACAAGACCGAGAACCTCCACCGGCTGGCCGAGGAGTTCCCGCACATGCGCTGGTTGCTCATCGGCGACGACGGGCAGCACGATGAGGAGCTCTACGCCGACTTCGCGAAGCAGCATCCCGGCCAGGTCGCCGCGATCGCCATCCGCGAGCTCTCCGTCGGCGAGGCGGTCCTCGCCGGCGGCCGCGCCAAGGCCGAGCAGCACGGCGCCGACGTCCCGTGGGTGTCGGCGAGCGACGGGGCGACGCTGGCCGACCGGCTCGGCGACGTCGGCATGCTCTGACGCATGACGACCTGTCGCCCGCCTCGGCGGGCGGAACTGGTCCTCAGGCGACGGATGCCGCGGCGAGCCGCCCGCGCCGGATGCGGTCGAGCCCCCGGTTGACCTGCCTCGCCCACAGCGGCCCGCGGTAGACGAACGCGGTGTAGCCCTGCACGAGGGTGGCGCCGGAGTCGAGCCGCTCCTGGACGTCGTCGGCCGTCTCGACGCCGCCGACCGAGATCACGCACAGCGAGGCCGGCACGTGCTCGCGGATGAGCCGAAGCACGGCGAGCGACCGCGCGGCGAGCGGTGCACCGGAGAGCCCGCCCGCACCGATCGCCTCGACCTCCGCCGACGACGTCACGAGGCCCGCGCGCGAGATCGTCGTGTTGGTCGCGATGATGCCGTCGAGGCCGAGCCGGGTCACGAGCTCGCAGATCCGCACGACCTCGGCGTCCTCGAGGTCGGGGGCGATCTTCACGAGCAGCGGCGTCGATCCGGCGGCCTGCCGCACTGCCTCGAGCAACGGCGCGAGCGCATCGAGCTCCTGCAGGCCGCGAAGCCCCGGCGTGTTCGGCGAGCTGACGTTGACCACGAGGTAGTCGGCGTGCGGTGCGAGCACCTTCGCACTCCGCACGTAGTCGTCGGTGGCCTGCTCGACGGGCGTGACCCGGCTCTTGCCGATGTTCACGCCGAGGACCGGACGGTGCGTGCGACGAGACAGCCGCGAGATGCGGCCGGCCGCGGCATCCGCCCCGCCGTTGTTGAAGCCCATGCGATTGACGAGCGCGCGGTCGGCGACGAGCCGGAACAGGCGGGGCCGCTCGTTGCCCGGCTGCGGCAGCGCCGTGATCGTGCCGACCTCGACGTGGCCGAAGCCGAGGTTGCCGAGCCCGACGACCGCGAGGGCGTCCTTGTCGAACCCGGCGGCGAGGCCGAACGGCGACGGGAAGCGCAGGCCGAGCGCCTCGACCGCGAGTTCGGGCGACGGTGCGGTCGTGCGCTCGACGAGGCGGCCGAGCCCGAGGGTGGGCAGGGCGCGGATGAAGCCGAACGCGAAGTGGTGCGCGCGCTCCGGCTCCATGCGGGAGAAGACCAGGGAGAAGAGGAGTCGATACATGCCGTCGATCAGGCTACTCGACGGGGCGCGCCGGCAGGCGCCCGTGCTCCTCGCGGAGCGCCTCGATCGCGGCCTCGAAGTCGTCGAGCGACTCGAACGCCTGGTAGACGCTCGCGAAGCGCAGGTAGGCGACCTCGTCGAGCTCGCGGAGCGGCGGCAGGATCGCCAGGCCGATGTCGTTCGCCTCGATCTGCGACGCGCCCGTCGAACGGATCGTCTCCTCGACCTTCTGCGCGAGCACGGCGAGGTCGGAGTCGGTGACCGGGCGCCCCTGGCACGCCTTCTTGACGCCGAGCACGACCTTCTCGCGGCTGAACGGCTCGATGACGCCCGACCGCTTGATCACCGCCAGGCTCGCCGTCTCGGTGGTCGAGAACCGGCGCCCGCACTCCGGGCACTGGCGCCGACGGCGGATCGACAGCCCGTCGTCGCTCGTGCGGGAGTCGATGACGCGCGAATCGGGGTGACGGCAGAAGGGGCAGTACATGGTGCTCTCAGCGTACCGGCGGGTGCGGCGTCACTCGCCGAACCGCGCGGTCACGGCCTCGCCGTGCGCGGGGAGGTCCTCCTCGGCCGAGAGCGTCGCGATCACGGGCGCGACCTCGCGCAGCGCCGCCTCGTCGTACCGCACGACCTGCTGCGGGCGGAGGAACGTCGCCGCCGAGAGCCCCGCCGCGTGCCGCGACTGGCCGCCCGTCGGGAGCACGTGGTTGGAGCCGGCAGCGTAGTCGCCGAGGCTCACGGGCGAGTACGGGCCGATGAAGATCGCGCCGGCGTTCTCGATGCGCGCCAGTGTCGCGTCGGCGTCGCGCACCTGGATCTCGAGGTGCTCGGCGCCGAACGCGTTGGCGAAGTCGGCGGCCTGCTCGAGGTCGTCGACGAGCACGACGGCCGACTGCGGACCCTCGAGGGCGGTGCGGACCCGCTCGGAGTGGCGCGTCTCGGTGGCGCGCACCGCGAGCCGCTCCAGCACGCGCTCGGCGAACTCGGCCGAGTCGGTGACGAGCACGGCGGCGGCGAGCTCGTCGTGCTCGGCCTGGCTGACCAGGTCGGATGCCACGAAGTCGGCGTCGGCCGCCTCGTCGGCGATCACGAGGATGTCGGTCGGCCCGGCCTCGGCGTCGATGCCCGTGACGCCCTGCACGACGCGCTTCGCGGCCGCGACGAACACGTTGCCCGGCCCCGTCACGCGCTGGACCGGCTCGAGCCCGATGCCCGGCACGCCGTACGCGAACGCGCCGATCGCGCCCGCCCCGCCCATCGCGTAGACCTCGTCGATGCCGAGCAGCGCCGCCGCCCCCGCGATCGTCGGGTGGATGCGGCCGCCGTGCGCGGCCTGCGCCGGCGAGGCGAGCGCGATCGAGCGCACGCCCGCGACCTGCGCGGGCACGACGTTCATCACGACGCTCGACGGGTAGACCGCCTTGCCGCCTGGCACGTAGAGGCCGACGCGGCCGACGGGCTGCCAGCGCTGCTCGACGATCGCGCCCGTGGCGAGCACGGTGCGTTCGGGCGCCGGAACCTGCGCCGCACTGGCCGCGCGCACGCGCTCGATGGTCGACTCGATCGCACGGCGCACGTCGGGCCGCAGCGCGTCGCCGGCCTCGGCGAGCTCCTCGGCGCTCACCCGCACCGCGGCGGGCCGGACCCGGTCGAACCGCTCGGCCTGATCGAGCAGCGCCGCCTCGCCGCGCTCGCGGACGTCGTCGATGAGCGCGCGGGCCGGCTCGAGGGCGGCCGCGACATCGGTCGCGGCGCGCGGGACGAGCGCGAGCAGCTCGGTTGCGGACGGACGGGAACCGCGGAGGTCGATCGTGCGAAGCATGGTCGGACCAGCCTATCGAGGCCATCGCGACGCACGCACCGCGCGCGTCACGTCAAGCAGTTCGGGCCGAGCAGGCTCTTCAGCTCGCCGTAGAAGTCGGCGCTCACGGCGACCGGATACGGGAGTTCGAACACCCGAGCCGTGCGCCCCTTGGTGAGCTTCAGCCGCACCTCGGTGTCGCCGCGGTGCCGGATCAGCACGTCGCCGAGCGCGGTGATCGTGTCGGTGGTCGCCCGCACGTCGGGCAGCGAGATGACCACGGGCCCGTTCTCGTCGCCCTGGCCCACCTCGGGCTCGAAGACACTGTAGGCGTGCAGGTTCATGCCGTCGTCGCGCATGCTGACGCGGCCGCGGACGACCACGATCGAGTCGCCCTTCAGCGCGGGCGCGAACTCCTGGTACGCCTTGCCCATGAACATCACGGTGATCTCGCCCGAGAAGTCCTCGACCTGGATCATGCCGTACTGGTTGCCGGACTGCCGCGCCACGCGGTGCTGCACGCTCGTCACGAGGCCGGCGATGGTCGCGACGTCGCCGTCCTGCGTGGCATCCGAGCTCATGAGGTCGGTGATCGTCGTCGACGCGTGCTTGGCGAGCGTCGCCTCGAGCCCGGCCAGCGGGTGGTCGGAGACGTAGAGCCCGAGCATCTCGCGCTCGAACGCGAGCTTGTCGCGCTTGGACCACTCCGGACGGTCGGGCACGGGCGAGGGTGCGGCCTCCTTCTCGTGCTCCTCGAAGAGGCTGTCGAAGTCGAACCCGACGTCGCCGTTCTCCTCGGCCCGCTTCTCCTTGACGGCGGCCTCGACCGCGCCCTCGTGGATCTCGACGAGCGCGCGGCGCGTGTGCCCGAGCGAGTCGAACGCGCCGGCCTTGACGAGCGATTCGACGGTGCGCTTGTTGGCGACCTGCGTGGGCACCTTCTTCAGGAAGTCGTGGAAGGTCTCGAAGCGCCCCTTCGCGTCGCGCGCGGCCCGGATCGCGTCGACGACGTTGAAGCCGACGTTGCGCACCGCGCCGAGGCCGAAGCGGATGTCGTCGCCGACGGCCGCGAAGAACCCGATCGACTCGTTCACGTCGGGCGGGAGCACCTTGATGCCCATGCGCCGGCACTCGTTGAGGTAGAGCGCGAGCTTGTCGCGTGCGTCGCCCACCGACGTGAGCAGTGCCGCCATGTACTCGGCCGGGTAGTGCGCCTTGAGGTAGGCGGTCCAGTAGCTGAGCACGCCGTAGGCGGCGGAGTGGGCCTTGTTGAACGCGTAGTCGGAGAATGGCAGCAGGATGTCCCACAGCGTCTTCACCGCGGCATCCGAGAAGCCGTTGGCCTTCATGCCGCCCGAGAAGCCCTCGTACTGCTTGTCGAGCTCGGACTTCTTCTTCTTGCCCATCGCGCGGCGCAGGATGTCGGCCTGGCCGAGGCTGAACCCGGCGACCTTCTGCGCGATCGCCATGACCTGCTCCTGGTAGATGATCAGGCCGTAGCTGGTGTCGAGGATGTCCTTGAGCGGCTCCTCGAGCTCGGGGTGGATCGGCGTGATCGGCTGCAGGCCGTTCTTGCGCAGCGCGTAGTTGATGTGCGAGTTCGCGCCCATCGGGCCGGGGCGGTAGAGCGCGATGACGGCCGAGATGTCCTCGAAGTTGTCGGGCTTCATCTGCCGGAGGAGCGAGCGCATCGGCCCGCCGTCGAGCTGGAAGACGCCGAGCGTGTCGCCGCGCGAGAGCAGCTGGTACGCCTCCGCGTCGTCGAGCGCGAGGTCTTCGAGCACCGGCCGGAAGCCCCGGTTCGCCTCGATGTTGTCGAGCGCGTCGTCGATGATCGTCAGGTTCCGCAGGCCCAGGAAGTCCATCTTGATCAGGCCGAGGGACTCGCACGCCGGGTAGTCGAACTGCGTGACGATCTGGCCGTCCTGCTCCCGCTTCATGATCGGGATGATGTCGATGAGCGGCTCGCTCGACATGATGACGCCGGCCGCGTGCACGCCCCACTGGCGCTTGAGGTTCTCGAGCCCGAGCGCGGTCTCGAAGACCGTCCTCGCCTCGCCGTCGGTCTCGATGAGGGCGCGGATGTCGCCGGCCTCCTTGTACCGCGGGTGGTCCTTGTCGAGGATCCCGGAGAGCGGGATGTCCTTGCCCATGACGGCCGGCGGCATCGCCTTGGTCAGCTTCTCGCCCATGCCGAACGGGAAGCCGAGCACGCGGCTGGAGTCCTTCAGGGCCTGCTTGGCCTTGATCGTGCCGTACGTGACGATCTGCGCGACGCGCTCATCGCCGTACTTCTCGGTGACGTACCGGATGACCTCGCCGCGACGACGCTCGTCGAAGTCGACGTCGAAGTCGGGCATCGAGACGCGGTCGGGGTTCAGGAACCGCTCGAAGATGAGCCCGTGCTGCAGCGGGTCGAGGTCGGTGATCTTCATCGCGTACGCCGCCATGGAGCCGGCGCCCGATCCGCGGCCCGGGCCGACGCGGATGCCGTTGCGCTTGGACCAGTTGATGAAGTCGGCGACGACCAGGAAGTAGCCCGGGAAGCCCATCTGGCTGATGACCTCGACCTCGTAGTCGGCCTGTCGGCGGACCTCGTCGGGGATGCCGGCCGGGTAGCGCTCGTGGAGGCCCTGCTCGACCTCCTTGACGAACCAGCTCTGCTCGCTCTCGCCCTCGGGCACCGGATAGCGCGGCATGTAGTTCGCACTCGTGTTGAACTGCACGTCGCAGCGCTCGGCGATCAGCAGCGTGTTGTCGCACGCCTCGGGGTGGTCGCGGAACAGGTGCCGCATCTCGGCGGCGGACTTGAGGTAGAACTCGTCGGCGTCGAACTTGAACCGGTTGGGGTCGTCGAGGGTCGAACCGGACTGCACGCAGAGCAGGGCAGCGTGGCTCTTCGCATCATGCGCGTGCGTGTAGTGCAGGTCGTTGGTCGCGACGAGCGGCAGGTCGAGCTGCTTCGCGAGGCGCAGCAGGTCGTCCATGATGCGCTTCTCGATGCCGAGCCCGTGGTCCATGATCTCGGCGAAGAAGTTCTCCTTGCCGAAGATGTCGCGGAAGTCGGCCGCGGCCTGCACCGCCTCGTCGTACTGGCCGAGCCGGAGCCGCGTCTGCACCTCGCCGGATGGGCAGCCGGTGGTGGCGATGAGGCCCTTCGCGTACGTCTGCAGCAGCTCGCGGTCCATGCGCGGCTTGAAGTAGTACCCCTCGATCGACGCCCGGCTCGAGAGCCGGAAGAGGTTGTGCATGCCCTCGGTCGTCTCGGAGAGCAGCGTCATGTGCGTGTAGGCGCCGGAGCCCGACACGTCGTCGCCGCCGCCGTTGCCCCAGCGCACCCGCGTCTTGTCGCTGCGGTGCGTGCCCGGCGTGAGGTACGCCTCGGTGCCGATGATGGGCTTCACGCCGGCGTCGGTCGCCTGCTTCCAGAAGTCGTACGCGCCGAACACGTTGCCGTGGTCGGTCACCGCGACCGCGGGCATGCCCTCGGCCGCGGCGGCCTTCATCAGCTCGCCGACCCGGGCGGCCCCGTCGAGCATCGAGTACTCGGAGTGCACGTGCAGGTGGACGAAGGAATCGGCGGCCACAGAACTCCTCAGCGCTTCGGGATCATCAGTCTAGGGGCGACCGCCGACCTCGGAGGTGCCCGCCGCTCAGTCGCCCCGCAGGACGTCGAGCGCGTGCTGGAGGTCGGCCGGGTAGTCCGAATCGTAGGTCGTCCACTCCCCCGTGCCGGGATGCACGAACGAGAGCTCCTTCGCGTGCAGCCACTGGCGCGCGAGCCCGAGTCGGGCGCTCAACGCGGGATCGGCGCCGTACATCGCGTCGCCCGTGCAGGGATGCCGCTGCGCCGCCATGTGCACGCGGATCTGGTGCGTACGACCCGTCTCGAGGTGCACTTCGAGCAGCGACGCGTACGGGAACGCCTCGATCGTCTCGTAGTGCGTGACGGCGTGCTTGCCGTCGGAGGTCACCGCGAACTTCCACTCCGAGCGCGGATGGCGCCCGACGGGCGCGTCGATCGTCCCGGCCAGCGGGTCGGGGTGGCCCTGCACGAGCGTGTGGTAGATCTTCTCGACCTCGCGGTCGTGGAACTTCCGCTTGAGGTCGGTGTAGGCGCGTTCGGACTTCGCGACGACCATGAGACCGCTCGTGCCCTGGTCGAGCCGGTGCACGACGCCCTGCCGCTCGGGGGCACCCGACGTGGAGATCCGGTAGCCGGCCGCGGCGAGGGCCCCGACCACCGTCGGGCCCTCCCAGCCGAGCGACGGGTGCGCCGCGACGCCCGGCGGCTTGTCGACCACCACGATCTCGTCGTCGTCGTGGACGATGCCCAGATCGGGCACCGGGATGGCCTCGACCTCGAGCGTGCGCGGCGGAGCCCAGCTCACCTCGAGCCACGCGCCGGCGCGCAGGCGGTCGGCCTTGTCGACCACGGCGCCGTCGAGCCGCACGCCCCCGGCCGACGCGACCTCGGCGGCCTGCGTCCGGGAGAAGCCGAGCAGCTTGGCGAGCCCGGCGTCGACCCGCGACCCCTCGAGCCCGTCGGGGACGGGCAGTGCGCGGTGCTCCACGTCAGGACTCGCGTGCGAGCTCGGCGGGTGCGCCGCCGCGCGCTTCGCGCCCGGTCTCCGAGGCGGGCGTCGCGGCCTCGGTCGCATCGTCGCCGTCGCGCGCCGGCCGCGATCCGTCGAGGCCGATGCCCCGGATCGTCAGGATCATGAACAGGACCATGCTCGAGACGATCGCGATGTCGGCCACGTTGTAGATCGCGGGGAGCATCCACGGCGTTGAGATGAAGTCGATCACGTGCCCGATGCCGAACCCCGGCTCACGGAGGAGCCGGTCGGTCAGGTTGCCGAGCACGCCGCCGAGCAGGAGGCCGAAGACCAGCGCCCAGGCGATCGAGCGGATGCGGCGGGCGAACCACACGATGAACGTGATGACGCCCGCCGCGAGGATCGTGAAGACCCAGGTCATGCCGCTCGCGATCGAGAAGGCCGCCCCGGGGTTCCGCACGAACTGCCACTGCAGCACGTTGCCGAGCACCGGGACGACCTCGCCCTCGGCGAGCGTGGTGACGACGAAGTACTTGCTCAGCTGGTCGACGCCGTAGACGGTGATCGCGACGCCGACCAGGATGAGCAGCGCGGTGGTGCCGACCCTGGCCGCGCGCTCAGCCGCCAAAGCCCTGGAAGGTCGGGGCGGGCTCGCTCGTCGCGCCCTGCGCACCGACCGGGGCCGAGAAGCCCGCGCCGCCGGAGACCTGCACCGGCTGTGCGGTGTCGAGCTCGCGGAGCTGGCCCTCGATGTAGCTCTTCAGCTTCTGGCGGTACTCGCGCTCGAAGACGCGGAGCTCGTCGACGCGCTTCTCGAGCGCGACCCGCTCCTGGTCGAGGATGCCCATCTGCGCGCGCTGCTTCGCCTCGGCCTCGGCCACGATGCGAGCCGCGGTCGCGTGGCCCTCGGCGATGAGCGCGTCGCGCTTCTCGACGCCCTCGCGCACGTGCTCCTCGTGGAGCCGGCGGGCGAGCTGGAGCAGGTTCGTCGTGCTCGTCTGCTCGTCGATCTCGGACTGCGGCGTCGGCGCGGGCGTCGGCACTGCGACGGTCGGCGGCGCGGCGGCCGGTTCGGCGTACACGGGCACGGCGGCGGCCGCGGGTGCGGCACCGCCCTCGCCCGCACGGGCCTCAGCAGCGGCGAGACGCTGGCGCAGCTCCTCGTTCTCCTGGTTCAGCCGACGCAGCTCGACGACCACCTCATCGAGGAAGTCGTCGACCTCGTCCTGGTCGTACCCTTCCCGGAACTTCGTCGCCTGGAAGCGCTTGTTGACCACATCTTCCGGAGTTAGCGCCATGGCTTCCCACCCTCAAATCTGTCGAACTGTCGATCACGTTCAGCTAACGGTAGCAAAGAGAACCTCACGGAGGCAGAGAGCGCAGATGCTCGGCGCGCCACCTCCGCGTCATCCGGTCACGCCGATGCCGCGGAGGCCGCGGCGAGCCACGACACGACGGTCATCGCGACGATCACGACGAGCATCGCGATGCTCCATCCGAGATCGAGCGCGACCTGGCCGAGCCGGATCGGCGGCACGAGCCGCCGGAAGAATCGCACCAGCGGATCGGTCACCGTGTACACGCCCTCGACGAGCACGAGCACGAATCCGCGGGGCCGCCAGGAGCGGTTGAACGTGCGCACGAGGTCGAGCACGAACCTCGCCCACATCACGAAGAAGTAGATGAGGAGCAGGGTGTAGAGGAGGTTCCAGACGACGACGAGGGCACTCACGTCGGGGAGTCTACGCGTGCGTGAAGAACGACGCGTCGACGTCGCCCTCCGTCTCGCCGGCCTCCCCCGAGACCACGACGTGCGCGGGAGAGAGCAGGAAGACCTTGCTCGTCACGCGCTCGATCTTGCCGTAGAGGCCCTGCGAGAGCCCGCTCGCGAAGTCGATGAGCCGGCGCGCGTCGGCGTCGGACATCTGCGAGAGGTTGATGATCACCGGCACGCCCTCGCGGAAGGACTCGGCGATCACCTGGGCGTCTCGGTACTGGCGCGGGTGCACCGTGAGGATCTCGTTCATCTCCGCCTGCGGGGGTGTCGGTTGGATGTGCTGCTTCCTGAGCGGTGTCACCGCGGCCCCGGTCTTTGGTGCCGGCGAGGGCGCGGGGTGCACGATCGGAGCCGGCGCAGCCGCCGTCTGCGGCGTGTCGGCCTCGAGCTCCTCGTCGGCGAGTCCGAGGTAGACCATGGTCTTCTTGAGCGGGTTGGACATCGCTGCCTCCGTCAGTGGTTCCGTGGTTCCGAGGCTAGCCCGGGGTCGGGCGATCACCCGTGATTGCCGTGCCGATCCGAAGGTGTGTCGCACCCTCCAAGATCGCGTCGCGATAGTCGTGCGACATCCCCATGGACAGCGCGGTCGCGTCGGGGGCCAGTGCGCGGATGCGCTCGGACAGGCCTCTGACGCGCGCGAACGCGGGCCTCGCGGGCTCGCCGAGCGGCGCGACCGCCATGAGCCCGAGCAGTCGAAGCCCCGGCGTGCCGAGCACGTGCTCGACGAGCGGAGCGAGCGCACCGGGGGCGACGCCGCCGCGGCCGGGGTCGTCCGTGAGGTTGACCTGGACGAAGCAGTCGACGGAGGCCTCGTCGGAGCGCAGCGCGTCGACCAGCGACGCACGGTCGACCGAGTGGATCACCGAGGCGTAGGCGCGGACCTGCCGTGCCTTCTTGCCCTGGAGCTGCCCGACGAAGTGCCACGTCAGCGCGAGGTCGGCGAGCTCGCGTGCCTTCGCTTGCGCCTCCTGGTGACGGTTCTCGCCGACGTCGGTGACGCCGAGCGCGGCGAGCTCGCGGATGAGCGAGACCGGCTGGAACTTCGTGACCACGATCGTCGTGATCCCGTCGGCATCGCGGCCTGCCGCCGAGGCGGCCTCCGCGATGCCCGACTGCACGGCGTCGAGCCGGGCGGCGAGCTCGCTCACGCGGTCCGCCCCCGGCACCGGCTCCGTGGACTCACTTGAGGAAGTCGGGGATGTCGAGGTCGTCCGAGTCATCGCCGAACGCGGGGTCGGAGACGATCTGGTCGGCCGTGCGGCTGGTGGCCTCGCCCCAGTTCGCCGTTTCGACGAGCTCCTCGATGTCGATCTCGGCGAGAGCCTCGCCCGAGTCCGCGCCCGCGAGCGCGCTCCCGAACCCGGACCCGCCGCCCGCGACGGCGCCCACGGTCGCCGGGACGACCGACGGCTTCTTCACCTCGACCGGCTTCGGCATGGGGTCTCCGCCGTCGAAGCCCGCGGCGATCACGGTCACGCGGACCTCGTCGCCGAGGGTGTCGTCGATGACCGCACCGAAGATGATGTTCGCCTCGGGATGCACCGCCTCCTGCACGAGCCGGGCCGCGTCGTTGATCTCGAAGATGCCGAGGTTCGATCCGCCCTGGATCGAGAGCAGCACGCCGTGGGCGCCGTCGATGGACGCCTCGAGCAGCGGGCTCGCGACCGCCAGCTCGGCGGCCTTGATCGCCCGGTCGGCGCCGCGCGAGGACCCGATGCCCATGAGCGCCGAGCCGGCGCCCTGCATGACCGACTTGACGTCGGCGAAGTCGAGGTTGATCAGGCCCGGCGTGGTGATGAGGTCGGTGATGCCCTGCACACCGGCGAGGAGCACCTGGTCGGCCGTCGCGAACGCCTCGAGCATCGAGATGCCGCGGTCGCTGATCTCGAGCAGGCGGTCGTTCGGCACGACGATGAGGGTGTCGACCTCTTCCTTCAGGCGCGCGACGCCCTGCTCGGCCTGGGTCTGCCGGCGCTTGCCCTCGAAGCCGAACGGCTTGGTCACGACGCCGATCGTGAGCGCGCCGATCGACTTCGCGATGCGCGCGACGACCGGCGCGCCGCCCGTTCCGGTGCCGCCGCCCTCGCCCGCGGTGACGAAGACCATGTCGGCGCCCGCGAGCGCCTCCTCGATCTCCTCCGCGTGGTCCTCGGCCGCGCGCCGGCCGACCTCGGGATCCGCGCCGGCTCCCAGGCCGCGCGTGAGGTCGCGTCCGACGTCGAGCTTGACGTCGGCGTCGGACATGAGCAGCGCCTGCGCGTCGGTGTTGATCGCGATGAACTCGACCCCGCGCAGGCCGAGCTCGATCATGCGGTTCACGGCGTTGACGCCGCCACCGCCGATGCCGACCACCTTGATGACGGCGAGGTAGTTCTGGTTTGTCGACATGTTCGGCCCTCTCTGCGAACTCTGAACCCTGAACCTCTAGTCGAAGGTTAAAGATTTGCCGAGTATGCAATTCCTGAATCGAAGGTAGGTGCCCGCGGCCGGGCATCCGGCAAGGCGCCTCCGCGTGTCGCGATCCGACGCGTCACTGCGTGACAGGACTGAGCGGCGCCGAGACGTCGTAGCGACCCACCGAGTCGGGCGGCGCGGCCGACATGAGCCGCACCAGCACGGTCGACTTCAGGGCCGAGTCCTCCGCGCTCCCCCACACCACGGTCGCGCCCTCCGCGAGCTGGAGCCGGACATCGTCGGGCGAGTCCGCCACGACGGTCGTCACGCGCGCGAGCAGGTCGGCGGGCAGGCTGCGCAGCACCGCGCCGACCGAGGGGAACGCATCGCCCGACAGGCCGCCTTCCACGTCGAGCATCGGCAGGCCCTCCGACGCCTGGTCCGCGCGCTCGATCACCACGCCGGCCGCGTCGACCGCCGTGAACCCCGACGAGCCCTCGATCCAGCCCACGGGCGTGCGCTCGACGATCCGGACGACGAGCGTGCCGGGCGGCACGGTCTCGGTCGAGTACGTCTCGATGAGCGGGAATCCGGAGAGCGTCTCCTGGACCTCGTCGGACGCGATGAGCGGCAGGGGCGTCCCGAGGCGATCCTCGAAGGCGGCGCGGACGTCGGCGGTGGGGATGCGCGCGGTGCCCTCGACGCGCACCTCGCGCAGCGCCATGAGCGGCGAGTAGGCGACGACGACGGCGAGCACGGCGAGCCCGACGACGGAGGCGAGGCCGGTGATCCACGCGATCCGCCGCATGCGGCTCCGCTTCGTGAAGCGCCGCACCTCCTGGCGTTCGTACCGGCGCCGTTCCCGTTCCGCGGCGGCCACCGCGCGGCGTGCCGCACGATCGTCGGACGGCGACGTCGCGCCGCGGCCCTCCGACCCAGCGGAGGCCGGCCGTGCGTCGCCGTCTCCTGTCGGCCGCACCTCGGCGGCCCGGTCGCCCTCACCCACCGGGAGCCGGATCGGCTCGGTCAGCGTGAGGTCGCGACCCTCCGACGAGCGGACGGGATCGCCGACCGCGGATACGCGGTCCCTCCGGACGCCGCGCTCAGCGCCCGCCTCGGGGCGGACGGCCGCGGACGCGTTCGCGCGCGTCCGCACGGACCGCGCCCGATCGAATCCCTGCGGCCGCTTCACGACGCCCCGCTCAGCTGCGCCGCTCGCGCTCGAGGGAACCGAGGATCTGCGGCACGATGCGGTAGACGTCGCCGCAGCCGAGGGTGATGACGAAGTCGCCCGGCCGGGCGATGCGCGCGGTGTGGTCGGCCGCGTCCTGCCAGTCGGCGATGAACGCGACGTGCTCGGGGTGGACGAATCGCTCGCTCACGAGCGCGCCGGTGACCCCGGGCTCGGGGTCCTCGCGGGCACCGTAGACGTCGAGCACGACCGTCTCGTCGGCGTACTGCTCGAGCACGTCGGCGAACTCCTTCGCGAAGAGCCGCGTGCGGCTGTAGAGGTGCGGCTGGTGCACCGCGATGATGCGCCCGTCGCCCACGACCGTCCGCGCCGCGGAGAGCGCCGCGGCGACCTCGGTCGGGTGGTGCGCGTAGTCGTCGTAGACGCTCACCCCGTCGACCGTGCCGTGCAGCTCGAATCGGCGGCCGGTGCCCGCGAACCGCGCGATGCCCTCGAGCGAGCGCTGCGGGTCGAAGCCGAGCCCGACCAGCACGGCGAACGCGCCCGCGGCGTTGATCGCGTTGTGGCGGCCGGGGATGCGCAGCTGCGCAGCGTACTCGCCGCCCTCGTACGACAGCGAGAACGCAACGGGACCCTCGGTCCGGATGGAGTGCACCCGCACCGTGGCATCCGCCGCCTCGCCGAACGTCATGACCCGCCGGTGCGAGAGGCGCTCGTGCACGCGCGTCGCGCCGGCGTCGTCGGAGGAGATCACGACGAGCTCGCGCGCGCGGTCGGAGAAGTCGACGAACGCCTGCTCGAAGGCCTCGAGCGAACCATAGTGGTCGAGGTGGTCGGGGTCGACGTTCGTGACGAGCGCGACGGAGGTGTCGTACAGCAGGAACGAGCCGTCGGACTCGTCGGCCTCGACCACGAACAGCTCGCCCGAACCCGACGCGGAACTCACGCCGAGCTCCTCGATGACGCCGCCATTGACGAAGCTCGGGTCCTCCCCCAGCGCGAGCAGGCCGGTGATGATCATGCCCGTCGACGTCGTCTTGCCGTGCGCGCCGGCGACGGACACGAGCCGTCGGCCGGCGATCACCGAGGCGAGCGCCTGCGAGCGGTGCAGCACCGGGACGCCGCGGGAGAGCGCCAGCCGGTACTCCGGGTTGTCCTGCCAGAGCGCTCCGGTCACGACGACCGTGTCGACGTCGTCGGGCAGGTTCTCGGCGGCGTGCCCGATCGCGATCGTCGCGCCGAGCGCGCGGAGCGCCGTGACGTTGTCGGACTCGCGCACGTCGGAGCCGGTCACCCGGTGGCCTGCACCGAGCGCGAGCCGCGCGATCCCGCTCATGCCCGATCCCCCGATGCCGACGAAGTGCACGGCGCCGAGGTCGGCGGGGATCGGAGTGGAGAGGTCGGGCTTGATCGTCACGGTGTCGCGGAGCTTCCTGGTCGGGGGTTCGGTGGGATCAACGTTACGCGCCCGTGGCCGGGGTGCCGCCGTCGGGCCGCAGCGCGGCGTCGATCAGCGCGACCGTGCGGTCGGTGCCGTCGAGGGCGCCGACGGATGCCGCGGCCTGCGCCATCGCGGCGAGGCGATCGCGATCGGCCAGCAGGGGCACGAGCTCGCGCTCCACCCACTCGGGCAGGAACGCCGCATCGTCGACGAGGATGCCGCCGCCCGCGGCGACCACGTCGGCCGCGTTGAAGCGCTGCTCGCCGTTGCCCACGGGGTACGGCACGTACACCGCCGGGATGCCGAGCGCGGCGAGCTCGCTGACGGTCGCCGCGCCGGCGCGGGAGACGGCGGCGTCGGCGATCGCGAGGGCGAGGTCCATGCGGTCGGCGTACTCGACCATGCGGTAGTCGGGCAGGCGGGGGTCCTCGACCTCGGACTTCGCCCCCGTGACGTGCAGCACCTGCCAGCCGGTCGCGACCAGCGCGGCCGCGCTCTCGACCATCGTGCGGTTGATCCGCCGGGCGCCGAGCGATCCGCCCGTCGCGAGCAGCACGGGCCGGGCCGGGTCGAGGCCGAACAGCGCGGCCGCCTCGTCGCGACGCGACGCGCGGTCGAGCTCCTCGATCTCGCGGCGCAGCGGCATGCCGACGAACTCGGCCCGCGGGAGCGGCGTGCCGCGGAAGGCCACGCCCACGCGCGCGGCGAAGCGCGCGCCGAGCCGGTTGGCCAGGCCGGGGCGCGCGTTCGCCTCGTGGATCACGACCGGCACGCCTGCCCGACGGGCGGCGAGGTAGGCGGGCGTCGCGACGTACCCGCCGAAGCCGACGACGGCGTCGACGCCGCGCTCGGCGATGATCGCGGCGACGTCGGCGATCGATCGACGGAAGCGCGAGGGGAATCGCAGCGCGGCACCGTTCGGCCGGCGCGGGAAGGGCACCTTCTCGATCGTGAGCAGCTCGTAGCCGCGGGCCGGGACGAGGCGTGCCTCGAGCCCCTCCGCCGTGCCCAGCACGAGCACCTGCGCCTCCGGGTCGCGCTCGCGGAGCCGGTCGGCGACGGCGAGCAGCGGGTTCACGTGGCCGGCGGTGCCACCGCCGGCGAGCAGGTAGGTCGTCATCGCGCGCGTGCCGCCCGTGCCGCACGTCGCTGCTCGGACCGCGCCGCGGCGCGGGCCGGCGCCTCGGGGTCGCGGGCGACCGAGAGCACCACGCCGATCGCGAACAGGGTGGTCAGGAGCGCGGTGCCGCCCGCGGAGACGAGCGGCAGCGGAACGCCGAGGACGGGGAAGACGCCGAGCACGACACCGATATTGACACACGCCTGGCCGACGACCCAGACGAGCACCGCCGCCGAGACCGTCCGGCCGAACGGCGTCGCGGCGTTCCGGAGCACGCGGGCCAGCGCGATCGCGAGCACCACGAACAGCCCGATCACGACGATCGCCCCGATGAGCCCGAGCTCCTCGCCGATGATCGCGAAGATGAAGTCGTTGTCGGCGGCCGGCAGCCACGACCACTTCGCGGCCGAGTTGCCGAGCCCGACGCCGAAGATCCCGCCGTTCGCGAGCGCGAACGTGCCGTGCTGGATCTGCCAGCAGTCGGCCGTGTCGTAGCGCGTGCAGTGCTCCTGGAGGAACGCGGTGATGCGCCGCATCCGGTTCTCGCTCGAGATCGCCACCAGCCAGAACGCGACCGCGCCGACGACGAGCGGGATCACCAGCAGCCGCAGCCGCACGCCGATGAGGAAGAGCGTGCCGAGCAGCATCGCGGCCATGACCATGACCGTGCCGAGGTCGCCGCCGAGCAGCACCAGCCCGATCGCCCCGCCGCCGACGAGCAGGATCGGCATGATCCCCTGGCCGAACTCGTGCAGGTGGTCCTGCTTCTTGGTCACGATGAGGCCGAGCCAGAGGACGAGTGCGACCTTGATGAGCTCGGACGGCTGGAACTGCACGGGGCCGAGCCGGAGCCAGTTCGTGTTGCCGCCGACCTCGACGCCGAGCGGCGTGGCGACGACCAGCAGCTGCAGCACACAGGCGACGCCGAGCACCAGCCAGGCGATGCGCATCCAGAAGCCCTCGGGCATGCGCCCGGCGAGCAGCATCACGGGCACGCCGATCAGGGCGTAGGTCGCCTGCTGCATCGCGCGCGACGTGAAGTCGCCGTCGTTCTCGAGGCCGGATTCGACGATCGAGGACGAGAGCACCATGATGAGCCCGAGCAGCACGAGGAAGACCGTCGTGCCGAGCAGGAGGAAGTAGTCCTTCGACTCGGGCCGGAACGCGCCGAGCCGGATCCGGGCGGCCAGGCCCGAGGGCTCAGCGGCCTTCGGCGGGCGGCTCGTCCGAGGCGGGCTCGTCATGCGACTCCCCTCCGAGCCGGGCGCGGACGGCGTCGGAGAATCGCCGGCCGCGGTCGGCGTAGTCCGCGAACTGGTCCATGGATGCCGCCGCGGGCGCGAGGAGCACGGTGTCGCCGTCCTCCGCGACCGAGGCCGCCAGGGCGACCGCGTCGGGCATCACGCTCTCAGTGTCATCCGTGACCACCTCGAAGAGGGGCAGTGCGGGCGCGTGTCGGCGGAACGCCTCGACGAGCGCCGCCCGGTCGCGCCCGATGACGATCGCCGCGCGCAGCCGCGCGGCGTGCCGCGCGACGAGCGCGTCGGCGTCGACGCCCTTGAGGAGCCCGCCCACGATCCAGACGACGCGGCCGAAGGCGCGCAGCGACGCCTCGGCCGCGTGCGGGTTCGTCGCCTTCGAGTCGTCGATCCAGCGGATGCCGCCGGCCACCGCGACGGTCTCGATCCGGTGCGCGTCGAGGCGGAAGGTCGCGAGCGCATCGTGGACGACCCGCACCGGAACGTCGTACGAGCGCGCGAGCGCCGACGCCGCGAGGATGTTCGCGACGATGTGGGGCGCGGCGAGCCCGTGGGGCTCGAGCTCCTCGAGGGTCGTGATCTCGAGGGCCGCCGTGCGGCGGTCGTCGAGGAACGCCCGGTCGCACAGGATCCCGTCGACGACGCCGAAGTCGCTCGGTCCGGGCGTGTCGAGCCCGAAGCCGATGGCGCGGGCCCCCTCCTCGACCTCGGCGTACTCGACCATCGTCCGGGTCGCCTCGTCGGCGCGGTTGTACACGCACGCGACCTTGGTGTTGGCGTACACCTTGCCCTTCGCGTCACGGTAGGCGTCGGCCGAGCCGTGCCAGTCGAGGTGGTCGTCGGCGATGTTCAGGCAGACGCTCGAGTACGGATGGATCGCGCCGGGGCCGTCGGTCGGCAGGCGATGCAGCTGGAAGCTCGACAGCTCCACGACGAGCACGTCGTAGCCGAGCGGATCGCGGACCGCGTCGAGCACCGGCACGCCGATGTTCCCGCACGGCGCGACCCTGACGCCGTTCGCGGCGATGAGGGTCGCCGCCAGCTGCACGGTCGTGGTCTTGCCGTTCGTGCCGGTGACGAGCATCCACTCGGCGGCCCTGACCTTGTCGCGCACGCGCCACGCCAGCTCGATGTCGCCCCACACCGGGACGCCGTGCTCCTCCGCCCACGCGACCACGGGGTGGTCGGGCCGGAATCCCGGCGAGACCACGACGAGATCGGGGGCGGATGCCGCGAGCTCATCGGGAACGGCGTCGAGCGGATGCGACGCGAACCGCACGCCGATCACCTCGAGGATCCGCTCGCGGTCCTCATCGCGGTCGCGCGCGTAGACGGTGACCTCGGAGCCGAGCTCGGCGAGCGTGTCGGCCACGGCGAATCCCGTGACGCCCAGGCCGAGGACGGCGACCCGAAGGCCGCGCCATCCGTCGGCATGCCAGCTCGTCAGACCTTCGAGGCGCGCGGCGCGCGCAGCGGCATCGGTCAACTCTGCAGCCACTCGAAGTAGAACGCGCCGACGCCCGCCGCGACGAACAGGCCCGCGATGATCCAGAAGCGCACCACGATCGTGACCTCGGCCCAGCCCTTGAGCTCGAAGTGGTGGTGGATCGGACTCATCAGGAAGATCCGCTTGCCGCCGGTGACCCGGAAGTATGCACGCTGCACGATCACCGAGCCTGCCTCGATCACGAACAGGCCGCCGAGCAGCAGCAGGAGCAACTCGGTCTGGCTCGTGACCGCGAGCGCCGCGAGCGCGCCGCCCAGTGCGAGGGACCCCGTGTCGCCCATGTAGATGTGCGCCGGGTTCGTGTTCCACCACAGGAAGCCGACGACGGCGCCCACGATCGCGGTCGCCACGATCGCGAGGTCGAGCGGATCGCGCACGTCGTAGCTGCGGTAGAGATCGTCGGGATTGAGGTTCTCGCTGAAGCGCGACTGGTTGAACTGCCAGAAGCCGATGATGATGAACGAGCCGATCGCGAGGATCGAGGCCCCGGAGGCGAGGCCGTCGAGTCCGTCGGTGACGTTGACGCCGTTCGAGGCGGCCGCGGCGATGAGCACGATCCACACCACGTACGCGATGATGCCGACCACCGTGCCGAGCACCATGAAGTCGAGCGGGAGGTCGCGGATGAACGAGATCTTCGTCGTCGCTGGCGTCGCGCCCTCCTCGTTCGGGAACTGCAGGGCCAGGAGCGCGAACGCCGCCGCCACGATCGTCTGCCCGGCGATCTTCGCCCAGCCGCCGAGCCCGAGGCTCTGCTTCTTGCGCGTCTTGAGGAAGTCGTCGACGAAGCCCACGAGCCCGAGTCCCACCATCATGAACAGCACCAGCAGTCCCGACGCCGTCGGGCCGTCGCCGATGAGCAGCGTCGCCGAGAAGTACCCGAACAGCGTGCCCAGGATGAAGATGATGCCGCCCATCGTGGGCGTCCCGCGCTTGACGTGGTGGGTCTTCGGTCCGTCGTCGCGGATGAACTGGCCCCACCCGAGCCGCGTGAACAGCCGGATGAACAGCGGCGTCAGGAAGAGCGTGAAGGAGAGCGACAATGCTCCGGCGGTCAGAAGTGCTCTCACGCGAACCATTCTCCCAGTCGGTCGCCGAGGTGGCGGAGGCCCGCCGAGTTCGACGATTTCACGAGCACGGTGTCGCCGGGGCGCACCGTCGACGTCACGAGGTCGAACGCCTCGTCGGCCGTCTCGACGTAGGTGGACTCGCCGTCCCACGAGCCCTCGTTGATCGCCGTGATGTGCAGGCGCCGCGCACCCGCCCCCACGACGACGAGCTGCGAGACCCCCAGCCGCACGGCGAGCAGGCCGATGCGGTCGTGCTCCTCGCCCGAGAACTCGCCCAGCTCGCTCATCTCGCCGAGCACCGCGATCGTGCGGCTCTCGGGTCGCTTGACCTGGGCGAGCGTCTTCAGCGCCGCCGCGACCGAGTCGGGGCTGGCGTTGTACGCGTCGTTGATCACCGTGATGCCGTGCCGGCCGCCCATGACCTGCATGCGCCACTGCTCGGCGAGCGTCACGCGCTCGAGCCCAGCGACGATGGTCGTGAGCGGCACCCCCAGCTCGCGCGCCGCCGCGATCGCGGCGAGGGCGTTCATCACGTGGTGCTCGCCCAGCACCGAGAAGCTCACGCGCGCCGACTCGCCACCGGGGACCGTCACCGTGAACTCGGTGCCGCGCGCATGCACGACCATGTCGGTCGCGCGCACCTCCGCGCGCTCCCCCAACCCGAACCACACGACGCGCGCGGCCGTGACGTCCGCCATGGGCACCACACGCGGGTCGTCGGCGTTCAGCACCGCGACATCCGTCGGCAGCAGGTCGGTGACCATCTCGGACTTGGCCTGCACGGTCTTCTCGATGCCGCCGAACTCGCCGGCGTGCGCAAGGCCGACCTTGAGGACGATGCCGACGTCGGGACGCGCCATCCGGATCAGCCGCGCGATCTCGCCGACGCCGGAGGCGCCCATCTCGGCCACGAGGTACTCGGTCTCCTCGGTGAGCTCGAGCATGGTCGTCGGCGCGCCGACCTCGTTGTTGTAGCTCTTGCGGGCCGCGACCGTCGGGCCGACCTGCTCGAGCACGGTGCGCAGCAGGTTCTTCGTGGTCGTCTTGCCGTTGGAGCCCGTGACCCCCACGATCTTGAGGCGGCCGAGCGCCCGGACCCGTCGCACGACCTCGGTCGCCAGGGCGCCGAGCGCCTCGACCGAGTCCTCGACCACGACCTGCGGGACGCGCAGGTCGAGCGGGTGCTCGACGATGAGCAGGGCGGCGCCCCGCTCGACGGCGCCGGGCGCGAAGCGGTGACCGTCGTCGAACTCGCCGCGCTTGGCCACGAACACGCCGCCCGGGACGGCCTCGCGCGAGTCCGTCGTGACGGGACCGTCGACGACCGTCGCCCCCGTCGCGTCGGTGCCGCTCGCCTCGAGCCGCCCGGCGGTCGCGGCCACGACCTCCGCCAACGTCAGCGCGATCATTCGAGCCACCCCGCTTCCTGCAGTGCCAGCCGGGCGTCGTCCCGTGCCGAGTACGGATGCTTCACGCCCGCGACCTCCTGGTAGTCCTCATGGCCCGGCCCCGCGTAGAGCACCGCGTCGCCCTCGCCGGCAAGGGCGAGCGCCTGCCGGAAGGCGGCACGCGGGTCGGGGATCTCGTGGATCTCGCGATCGGGCACGGCGGCCCGCGCCCCGGCGATGAGCGCCGCGCGGATCGCGGCCGGATCCTCCCAGCGCGGGTGGAAGTCGGTGATCACGAGCGAGTCCGCGCCGCGCGCGGCGATCGCGCCCATGTCGGCGCGCTTGGTCGTGTCGCGGTCGCCGTCGGCACCGAACACCATCACGATCCGGCCGTCGGTCGTGCGCCGGATCGCGTCGAGCGTCTGCCGGAACGCGTCGGGCGTGTGGCCGTAGTCGATGTAGACGACCGGGCCGCGCTCACCCGACACGCGTTCGGCACGGCCGGGGATGTACGCGTCGATGCCGTGCTCGGCGACCGCGCGTGCGATCAGGTCGAGGTCGTGACCCGCCTCGACGAGCATCACGACCGCGAGCGCCGCATTGGCGGCCATGAAGTGGCCGATGAGCGGAACGCGCGTCTCGAGGGCGCGGCCGTCGGGGGCGACGAGGCGGAACGCCGTGTGCGTCGGGGCCTCCTCGAGGAGGGTCATGGTCCAGTCGGCATCGGTACCGGGCTCGGTCGCGAGGGTCGTGACCGGGATGCGGGACTCGGCCACCAGTCGCCGACCCCACTCGGAGTCGATCGTGACGACGCCGCGGCGCGCCCGCTCGGGCGTGAAGAGCTCGCGCTTGGCGTCGAAGTACTCCTCCATCGAGGCGTAGTCGTCGAGGTGGTCGTGTGAGAGGTTCGTGAAGCCCACGACGTCGAACACCAGCCCGTCGACGCGGTGCCGGCTGAGCGCCTGCGCCGAGACCTCGATGCCCACGGCGCGGACGTCGACCTCGCGCATGCGCGCGAGCAGCGCATGCAGCTCGCTCGCCTCGGGCGTCGTGAGCGAGCTCGTGACGGCCTCGTCACCGATCCGGCGCTCGGCCGTGGAGGTCAGGCCCGCGGTGAGTCCGAGTTGGCGCAGGACGGCGTAGAGCAGGTAGACCACGCTGGTCTTGCCGTTGGTGCCCGTGACCCCGAACAGCGTCGCCGGGTTCTCCGCGGTGCGGTGGATCCACGCAGCGACCTCGCCGAGCGCCGCACGGGCGTCGGGCGTGACCAGCACGGGCAGGCCCGCGCCGGCGGCGTGCTCGGCGCCCGCTGGATCCGTCAGCACCGCCACGGCGCCGTTCTCGGCGGCCTGCGCGGCGAACTCGGCCCCGTGGGCGTTGCGGCCGGGGACGCCGACGTAGAGGTCGCCGCCCTGGACCGCCCCGGAGGCGATGGCGACGCCCGTCACGTCGATCTCGTCGATCCCGCCGCGCACCTCGAATCCGAACGCCTCCGCAAGGCCGCGGAGCGAACGAGGACCGGGGTGCTGCGGCCGGAGTGCCGTGGGAGGCGTTCCGGTCACGAACCCAACTTTCTACCAGGTGGCTGGCAACTCGGGCGCCGGGGCGCCGGATGGAACCGTCCGATACTTCTTCAGCACCTGGCTCATCACCTGCTGGAACACAGGAGCCGATGCGGCGGACGAATTCATCTTAACGGGGTCCATGATGCTCACCGAAACGACGAACTCGGGGTCGTCGGCCGGAGCGAAGCCCGACACCGAGACCAAGTGGCCCGACTGGTAGCCGCCGTTGCCGTCGGAGACCTGGGCCGTTCCGGTCTTCGCGGCCACCCGGTAGCCGGGGATCTCCCACTTGTCTGCGAGCCACCCCTCGAGGTAGACGCGCTCCAGCATCTGCGCGGTCTCGTCGGCGGCCTTCTCGGACACGACGCGGTGCCCCTCGGTCGACGCGGCCTCGGTCACCGTGCCGTCGGGCTGACGGCATCCGTCGACGAGCGTCACCGGCATGCGGACGCCCCCGTTCGCGAGGGTCTGGTACACGCTCGCGACCTGGACCGCCGTCGTCGTCAGGCCCTGGCCGAACATCGTGGCGTACTTGGTCTGGTTGTCCCACTCGTCGGGGCCGCCGTGCAGGTCGCCGGACGCCTCGCCCGCGAAGCCGACCTCGGTCGTCGTGCCGAGTCCGAAGTCGAGCATGTCCTCGTAGCGCTGCTCGTCGCTCACGCGCTCGCCGAACAGTGACATCGCGGTGTTCGAGGAATCGATGAGCATGCCGGTCATCGTGTAATTGGTCGGTCCGTGGAAGAAGCTGTCGTTGACGTCGGCGCCGTTGGCCGGCAGGTACCGGTAGTCGGCGGTCACGCCGCTCATCGGGTCGCCCTTTCCGGCGTCGATCACCGACGCCGAGGTGAGCGCCTTGAACGTCGACCCCGGTTCGAACGGCGCAGTGAACGAGCGCGAACCGCGATCGTCGGACTCCGTCGACGACGGCGCGTTGGGATCGACCGTGGGCACGTCGGCGACCGCGAGCAGGCGACCGGTCTTCGCCTCCATGACCGTGACGGTCGCCCACTGCGCACCCGTGGCCTGGACCTGCTCGGCGGCGACGCGCTGCACGAAGTACTGCAGGTCGGCGTCGATCGTCAACTGCAGGTCGCCCCCGTCGCGCGCCTGGGTGTGCACCTGCTCCGACCCCGGGATCGCGACCCAGTCCTTGAGGCTGTGCAGGTAGCTCATCTCGCCGTCCTCGGCGGCCAGGCACGCGTCCTCCGAGAACTCCAGCCCCGCGAGCGCGTCGCCCTCGTCGCCGACGAAGCCGAGGAGGTTGCCCGCGACGGCGCCGTTCGGGTACCGGCGGCTCGGGTGCTCGTACGGCACCACCCACGGGATGTCGAGCGCCTTGACCTGCTCGTACGTCTCGGTGTCGACCAGCTTCGCGACGTAGGCGAAGTCCGAGTCGGGATCGGCCGCGAGCGATGCGTCGATGAGCGCCCGGAGCTCCTCGGTCGTCCGGCCGATCACCCCCCCGAGCTCGGCGAGCACCTGCTCCACCGGCACCTCGACCTCGATCCGCTTCGACGGATCGGATGGGTCGGCCTCCTCGCGGACCACGGGCCCGAGCAGCGCCTGCTTCGGTGAGAGCGCGATGTCGTAGCGCATCACGCTCTCGGCGAGCACGGTGCCGTTCGCGTCGAGGATCGCGCCGCGTTCGCCGTGGAGCACCCGGGTCTGCGACCGCACATCCTGCGACGCCTCGTTGAGCTCCGCGGCGCGGACGACCTGGATGTCGACGAGCCGGACGACGAACCAGCCGACCATGATGACCAGCGCGAGTCCTGCCGCGATGACACGGCGCACGGGCCGCCGGCTCACTCGGTTCATCGGCGGATTCCACTCCCCTCGCTGCGGTCGTCGTTCGGTGCGTCGTGATCGGTCAGTGGGTGGCGGGAGTCGGAAGGCCGCCCTCGAGCGGGGGCGGCGAGGCCGGTGTGCCATCGGTCGCCGGCGACGGCACGCCCTCTTCCGAAGTCTCCCCCGCGGCCTGCTCCGTGACGAGCGGCACGCCGTCGATCAGGGCATTCGGCACGAGCGGGGCGGATGACACGCCCGCACCGGCGGCCGCGGTGGGCTCGCCGAGCACGGCCCCGTCGGAGAGCCGCAGGTAGACGGGATCGGAGTTCGGCACCATGCCGAGCGCCTCGGCGTTGGCGGCGAGGAACTGCGGCGACTCGAGCCGGTCGAGGTCGTCGGAGAGCTTCTGCTCCTCGCGTCGCAGCTCGGCCTGCTTCAGCAGCTGGGCGTCGAGTTCATAGGCGCCCTGCGTCATCGCGATCGAGAGCAGCAGCTGCACCATCGCGATGATGCCGATCGAGACGAGGGCGACCACGGCGTACGCGAGACGCGGCCGGGCCCGGCGGACCGCGTCGGGAACAGGTCGGAGGCGGGGCGTGCGGACGGGCGCCGTTCCGGACGCGGGGCGGCGGGCGGGTCGGGTCTGGGCCGGCAGTGCGCTCACGACGGCCTCCTCACTCGTTCTGCGGCGCGCAGTCGCACCGGCTTGGCACGCGGGTTCTCCGCCTGCTCGGCCTCGCTCGCGAGTTCGGCGCCCCTGACGAGGAGCCGGAACTGCGGGCGATGCTCGGGAAGCTCCATCGGCAGTCCGGCGGGGGCCGTGGAGCTGGTCGCCGCCGCGAGGACCCGCTTGACGAGCCGGTCCTCCAGCGACTGGTAGGCGAGGACCACCATGCGGCCCTCGACGGCGACGAGGTCGAGCGCGGCGGGCAGCGCCCGCTCGAGCACGGAGAGCTCCTCGTTCACCTCGATGCGCAGGGCCTGGAAGACCCGCTTGGCCGGATGGCCCGCCCGCTGCACCGCGGCAGGTGTCGCGTCGTGCAGCACCTCGACCAGGCGGCCGGAGCGCGTGATCGGCGCGCTCTCACGCGCCCGGACGATCGCCCGGGCGTATCGCGCCGCGAGCTTCTCCTCGCCGTAGTCGCGGAAGATGCGGCGCAGGTCGGCTTCGGAGTACTCGGCGATCACGTCGGCCGCGGTGCGTCCGCGCGTCGAGTCCATGCGCATGTCGAGCGGCGCATCCTTCGCGTAGGCGAACCCGCGCTCGGCCCGGTCGAGCTGCAGCGACGAGACGCCGAGGTCGAAGAGGATGCCGTGCACCTCGTCGAACCCCTCGCCGTGAACCGCCGCGGCGATGCCGTCGTAGACCGTGTGCACGAACCGGGCGCGGTCGCCGAATCGTGCGAGCCGTTGGCGCGCGATCGCGAGCGCATCGGTGTCGCGGTCGAGCCCGATGGCCACGGCCCCCGGGAACCGCTCCAGCACCGCGGCGGTGTGCCCGCCCATGCCGAGCGTGGCATCGACGAACACGGCGCCGTCACGGTCGAGCGCCGGTCCGAGGAGCTCGAGCGTGCGCTCGAGCATCACCGGGGTGTGGATCCGTTCGATGTCCATGATGTCTCCCACTCCCGGCCCTCCGGGTTCTGATCCCCATCCGTTCGTCCTGCTGCGGGGAAGTGCAGCAGGCTCGCACGGCTGGGAGTCGGAGCCCGGGGACTCAGAAGAGTCCGGGGATCACCTCCTCCGCCGTCTCTGCGAAGGCCGCCTCCTGCTCGGCGAGGTAGCTCTGCCACGCCGCCGCATCCCAGATCTCCACCCGCGTTCCCGCGCCGATGACCGTGAGGTCTCGGTCGAGCCCCGCATACGTGCGGAGGTTCGCGGGGATGGTGACCCGATGCTGCTTGTCGGGGGTCTCCGCAGAGGCCCCTGAGAGGAAGACGCGCATGTAATCGCGCGCCTGCTTGCTCGTGACGGGGGCTTGGCGGATCTTCTCGCTCATGCTCTCGAACTCCCGCGCGCTGAACACGTAGATGCAGCGCTCCTGACCTCGCGTGAGCACGAGGCCGTTCGACAGCTCATCCCGGAACTTCGCCGGAAGAATGACGCGGCCTTTCTCGTCGAGCTTCGGTTCGTAGCTTCCGAGGAACATCGCGTCACCCCCATCCTCCGGCCCAGGAACCAGGTGCTGGTCTCCACTTTACTCCACTGTCCTCCACCAGACAACGACCTTGGCTCGTTTCCCGGTGTTTCACCTCAGTGGAGGCCCGGATTCTCAGGCATCTCGGAGGTGGAGGGAAGTGGGGGTCGCAGCCACGCCGATCACGCCGGGGGTTGACATCCGCCCCACGCAATCCGTACGAAACCCCGCGGACCGTGGCGATCCGGCCGCGATCGCGGCTCGGCGGGCGCCGGCTGCGCCTGGGTGGTGGGAAGTGGAGGACCCGGGTGGCGGGATGTGGAGGGCCCGGGTGGCTGGGAGTGGAGGGCGGCGAATACGGCACCGGCGCCGACCCCGGACACGAAGAACGGGCCGATCGATGATCGGCCCGTCAGTCGGTGGTCAGTGCGTGGTGCGCGTCAGTCGCGGCCCTCCTGGCGACGGTCCCAGCGCTCGTTGAGCCGGTCCATGAAGCCCCCGCGCGACTTGGGCTGGCGCGACTGGCTGCCGGACGGACCGGGCATGCCCGACATGGGGGTCGCGGAGGCCGGGCGCTTGGACGGCGTGATCGCGACGAGCACGCCGACGAACATGAGTGCGAAGCCGAGCACGCCGATGATGAGGAGGTGCGACGCCACCCCGCCGATGAGCGCCCCTGCGCCCGCGACGGCGAGCAGCACGCCGAGCACGATCGCCCGGTAATTGGGTCGCCCGCGACCGGCACCTCCGACCGTCGCGACGAAATCCGCGTCGTTCTTGTAGAGGTTCCGCTCCATCTCCTCGAGAAGGCGTTGCTCCTGCTCTGAAAGCGGCATCTCATTCCCCTCATGCTCGGGACCGACGCTTCGTGACGCCATTCTAGTCCTCCGCGTCGTCGGTAGGCTAGGACGATGGTCCCGGCCCCCCGAACCGTCGCTCTGGTGAACGAACGCCTCGAGGAGTTCCTCGCCGACCGTGCCTCCATTCTCCGCTCGATCGCGACCGACCTCGACCCGATGTCGGAATTCTCCAAGCGCTTTCTCAGCGGTGGCAAGCGTTTCCGGGCGCAGTTCTGCCACCGCGGCTGGCAGGCCGTCCGCGGCCCCGCCGGCGAGCGCTCCGACGCCGCCTCCGTCGGCGAGCGGTACGCCGTGGTCTCGGCCTCCGCGGCGCTCGAGGTGTTCCACGCGGCGGCGCTCGTGCACGACGACCTCATCGACAACTCCGACACGCGGCGAGGCGCGCCATCCGCCCACCGGGTCTTCGAGGCGCAGCACCGCGACTCGGGCTGGGCCGGCAGCGCGCCCGACTACGGTCGGGCCACCGCCGTGCTGCTCGGCGACCTCCTGCTCGGCTGGAGCGACGAACTGCTCGACGAGGGGCTCGCCGCGCTGCACGACCCCGCAGCGGCGCGCGCGGCGCGGCTGGAGTTCAACCGCATGCGCACCGATGTCACCGTCGGCCAGTACCTCGACATCCTCGAGGAGCGGGCGTGGCTCGCCATGCCCGACGACGAGCAGCGCACGCGCGCCGAGCGCGTCGTCGTGTTCAAGTCGGCCAAGTACAGCATCGAGGCGCCGCTGGTCATCGGCGGCGCGATCGCCGGCGGTTCTGCGACCGAGCTCGATGCACTCCGCGCGTTCGGCCTGCCGCTCGGCATTGCGTTCCAGCTGCGCGACGACCTGCTTGGCGTCTACGGCGACCCCGCCGTCACCGGAAAGCCCGCGGGCGACGACCTCAGGGAGGGCAAGCGCACGCTGCTCGTCGCGATCGCGCGCGAACGCCTGGCGCCGAACGCTCGGCGACTGGTCGACGGACTGCTGGGCGATCCCGACCTCGATGCCGGCCAGGTGCGGATGCTGCAGGACACCATCCGCGACTGCGGCGCGGTGGACGAGCTCGAGCGGATCATCGACGAGAACACCGAGCGCGCGATGGCGGCGCTGGAGTCCGCGCCGATCGACCGCGACGCCGCGAGCGGCCTCGGCGAGCTGGCGCGCGCCGTGACGCGACGCGCGAGCTGAGACCCGCAGTCCGCCCTAGGCGAGCGCCTGGGCGACGCGTCGCACCTCGGACTTGCGACCCGCTCGGAGCGCCGCGATGGGCGTCGTGCCCAGGCTGTCCTCTTCTCCGAGCAGCCATTCGAGCGATTCGGCGTCGGTGAAGCCGGCATCGGCGAGCACCATGGCCGTGCCGTGGAGTTCGGGGAGCGGCGCGTCGTCCCGCAGGAACACCGCGGGAACCTTCAGCACGCCGTCGACCCGCGCGGCGAGCAGGTAGCGCTCGTCGATCAGGCGGCGGATGCGACTCGGGGTCTGGCCCAGTCGTTCGACGAGGTCGGGAACGGTCAGCCACTCGGTCTGCTCGGCGTCGGTCACGCGTACAGACTGCCACGCGAGCGGGCGGCCTGGGAACCGCTTCCGCGGCGAGGCGCGGCGACGCGCGAGGATGAGTTTGACTCGCCTCCCCCACCGTGAGACGGTGACCGCATCCGCTCAGGGCGGAGGGGGATCATGGAGCACACCACGGGGGCCGCGCCCGCCGGCGACGAGGCCGACGGCGGCACCGTCGCTCCGCGCACCGGCCCGCGCCGCGGCATCCGCCGACTGCTCACGCTGCCCGTCGCGGTCGCGAGCACGGTCGCCGTCACGCTCGGCATCGTCCAGCCCGCCGCGGCCGCCGCACCCACCGTCAAGCGGCAGGCGAAGGCCAAGGCGCAGTCCGCCGCCCCCGCCGCGGTGCGCAGCACGGCCGCCGTCGCCTCGACCGTGCCGGCCGAGGTGGAGGTGCTCGAGGGCGATACCGTCAGCGCCATCGCGGCCCGCTACGGCCTGTCCACGGCCGAGGTGCTCGCCGAGAACGGACTGAGCTGGTCGAGCCTGATCTTCCCCGGCCAGCGGCTCGCGCTGCCGGGCGGGGCCGCCGCCGCGTCGAGCACTCCGCCGGTGTCGCGACCCGAGATCGATCGGCACGTCGTGGCGGCGGGCGACACCGTGAGCGGCATCGCCGCGGCGCACGGACTCGACGTCGACGTGGTGCTCAGCGCCAACGGCCTGAGCCGCGCGAGCCTGATCTTCCCCGGCCAGGCGATCGTGCTGCCGGCGACGGATGGCACCGACTCCGACGCGGATGCCGCAGCGGCACCCGCGGCACCGCCGCCCGCCGCGGACGCGGCGCCGAACCCGCCGGAGCCGGTCGAGGCGACCGCGGTCGTGATGCTCGACGTCGGGCTGGACGAGGAGATGCGGGCGAACGCGCGCATCGTGGTCGACGTCGGCCGCGCGCTCGGCATCCCCGACCGGGGCATCGTCATCGCCCTCGCCGCCGCCGCGCAGGAGTCCGGCCTGCGCAACCTCGACCACGGCGACCAGGACTCGCTCGGCCTGTTCCAGCAGCGTCCGAGCCAGGGCTGGGGAACCCCCGAGCAGGTGCGCGACCCGGTCCGTGCGGCCGCCGCGTTCTACGGCGGCCCCGCCTCGCCCACGGTCGGGACGGCACCCGGCCTGCTCGACGTCGAGGGCTGGGAAGCGATGCCCCTCACGGAGGCCGCGCAGGCCGTGCAGCACAGCGCGCACCCCGGCCACTACGCCAAGTGGGAGACCTCGGCCGAGCGGTGGCTCGCCGAGCTCGGATGACGCTCGCTCCGCGACATCCCATCGTCACGATGACGTTGCGATCCGACCACGCCCGGCGTTTGTTCATCTGGCGGCATACGTGCCTTCGTACACTCGTACGGTGACCACCGCGCCCGCCGACCCGATGATCGGCCGTCTCGTCGACGGCCGCTATCAGGTGCGCTCGCGGATCGCACGCGGCGGCATGGCCACCGTCTACCTCGCGACCGACCTCCGCCTCGAGCGGCGCGTGGCGATCAAGGTCATGCACGGCCACCTCGCCGACGACAACACGTTCAAGACGCGCTTCGTGCAGGAGGCGCGGTCCGCCGCGCGCCTCGCGCACCCGAACGTGGTCAACGTGTTCGACCAGGGACAGGACGCCGACATGGCGTACCTCGTCATGGAGTACCTGCCCGGCATCACGCTCCGCGACCTCCTCAAGGACTACAAGCGGCTCACGCCCGAGCAGACCGTCGACATCCTCGACGCCGTGCTCTCGGGCCTCGCCGCCGCGCACAAGGCCGGCATCGTGCACCGCGACCTGAAGCCCGAGAACGTGCTGCTCGCCGACGACGGCCGCATCAAGCTCGGCGACTTCGGGCTCGCGCGCGCCGCGAGCGCGAACACCGCGACCGGGCAGGCCCTGCTCGGCACGATCGCGTACCTCTCCCCCGAGCTCGTGACCCGAGGGGTCGCCGATGCCCGCAGCGACATCTACGCGCTCGGCATAATGACGTACGAGATGCTCACGGGCGAGCAGCCCTACGTGGGCGAGGCGCCTATGCAGATCGCCTACCAGCACGCCAACGAGTCGGTCCCCGCGCCGAGCACCCGCAACCCCGCGGTGCCGCACGAGCTCGACGAGCTGGTGCTGTGGGCGACCGCTCGCGACCCCGACGCGCGGCCTGCCGACGCCCGCATCATGCTCGAACGCCTCCGCGAGCTCGAACCGCGCATCCGGCCCACGCAGCCGCGCGCCTCCGCCGGCGACACCATAGTCATCGGCGCGCTCGATTCCGCGCCGACCGCCGAGACCCGCGTGCTCGCGGCGACGGGCCGCATGGCCGTCGCGCCGGCCGCGACCAAGGATGGGGACGCGGTCGACGGCGATGCCGCCGCACTCACGACGGTCGCAACCCGGCGGCGCCATCGCGGGTACTGGCTCCTCACGCTCGTCCTCCTGCTCACCGGCCTCGCGGCCGGCACCGGATGGTACTTCGGCGCCGGACCCGGATCGCTGGCGACGGTGCCCGACACCACGGGCATGCTCCCCGACAACGCCACCCAGGTCCTCCAGGATGCGGGGTTCCAGGTCGAACCCGCGGAACGGAACGACCCCGAGGTCCCCGTCGGACAGGTGTCCGGGACCGACCCCGCCGACGGTGCGCTCGCACGTCGTGGGTCGACCGTGCAGCTCTTCGTCTCGCTCGGACCGCAGATGCTGGACGTGCCGCCGGTCGTCGGGATGCCCGAGGCCGACGCCCGCACGGCCCTCGACGCGTTCACGGTGGCCGACGATGCGTCCGGCCAGTTCTCCGCCGACGTCGAACCCGGTATCGTGGTCGCGCTGCTCGATGCGTCGGGTGCGCCGGTCGGCGCGACCTATCCCGAGCGCGGCGCGATCACGCTCGTCGTCTCCGTCGGCCCGGTGCCGCCGGTGCAGGGTCTCGCGGTGGGCGAGGCGCAGTCGCGTCTCGAGGAGGTGGGCCTGACCGTCGAGCTCGCCGAACCGCAGTACAGCGACGACGTGCCCGTCGACGTCGTGATCACGGCGGACTGGCTCGACGACCCGATGAACCCCGGCGACATCGTGCGCCTGACCGTCTCCCAGGGCCCGGAACCCGTGGCGGTGCCCGACGTGGTCGGGGCGACGATGTCCGACGCGGTCGCGACCCTCGAGGCCGCCGGGTTCTCGGTCGCCTATGAACTGCCCGACATCTTCCTGCCCCTCGCCACCGTCAAGGAGCAGACGCCCGCGGCCGGCGAGACCGCGCCACGCGGCAGCAGCGTGAGGATCGTGGGCTCGCTGACGCTCTGAGCCGCGTCGCGGCGGGCCCGCGGCTCGACGTCGCCGAGGCCGGACGCGGAACGGGCGGCCGCGGCATCCGTCGGATGCCACGACCGCCCGCCGGCGGAGCGGTCGATCAGCGCACGGCGAGTTCCTCGGCCACGAGGAACGCCAGCTCGAGCGACTGCATGTGGTTCAGTCGCGGATCGCACAGCGACTCGTATCGGGTGGCGAGCGTCTGCTCGTCGATGTGCTCGGAGCCGCCCATGCACTCGGTCACGTCGTCGCCGGTGAGCTCGACGTGGATGCCGCCCGGGTACGTCCCCGCGGCGCGGTGCGCCTCGAAGAAGCCCCGGACCTCGTCGACGACGTCGTCGAAGCGGCGCGTCTTGTAGCCGGTCGGCGTCGTGATGCCGTTGCCGTGCATCGGGTCGGTCACCCACAGCGGGTTCGCGTCGGACGCCTTGATCGCCTCGAGCAGGGGCGGAAGGGCGTCGCGGATCTTCCCCGCGCCCATGCGCGTGATGAACGTGAGGCGGCCCGGCTCGCGGTTCGGGTCGAGCCGCTCGACGAGTTCCATCATCGTCTCGGGTGACGTGGTGGGACCGAGCTTCACGCCGATCGGGTTGCGGACGCGCGAGAGGAAGTCGACGTGCGCGCCGTCGAGCTCGCGAGTGCGCTCGCCGATCCAGATGAAGTGCGCCGACGTGTTGTACGGAGTGCCGGTTCGCGAGTCGATGCGCGTCATCGGGCGCTCGTAGTCCATGAGCAGGCCCTCGTGGCCCGTGTAGAACTCGGTGCGCTTGAGCTCGTCGAAGTCGGCACCGCACGCGTCCATGAACTTCACGGCGCGGTCGATCTCGCGGGCGAGCTTCTCGTACCGGGCGTTCGCGGGGTTCGCGGCGAAACCCTGATTCCAGGCGTGCACCTGACGCAGATCGGCGAAGCCGCCCTGCGTGAACGCGCGGATGAGGTTCAGCGTCGACGCGGCCATGTGGTACCCCTGCAACAGTCGCGAGGGATCGGCGGCCCGGGACTCGGGCGTGAAGTCGTAGCCGTTGACGATGTCGCCGCGGTACGCGGGCAGCGTGACATCGCCGCGGGTCTCGGTGTCGCTCGACCGGGGCTTGGCGAACTGGCCCGCCATCCGCCCCATCTTCACGACCGGCATCGAGGCCCCGTACGTGAGCACCACGGCCATCTGCAGCACGGTCTTGACGCGGTTGCGGATCTGGTCGGCGGTCGCGCCCGCGAAGGTCTCGGCGCAGTCGCCGCCCTGCAGGAGGAACGCCTCGCCCCGGGACGCCGCGGCCAGCCGATCGCGGAGCATGTCGACCTCGCCCGCGAACACGAGCGGCGGCAGCGTGGCCAGCTCGGCGGATGCCGCGTGCGCCGCCTCGGGATCGGGCCAGCTGGGCTGCTGCTTGATCGGCAGCGTGCGCCAATAGTCGAGGCCCGCGATCACGGAGGGATCTGCGTTCACGATGGGCTCGACGAGCTGTACCACTTGGAATCCTGGAGGGTTGGGGCGCACGTGCGCGGGGGATGGAACGGGCGCCGCACGCCGCGACGCCGTACCCGCCAGCCTACCGCGACTGCGGAGCGCGTTGCTCCCGGACGGTGCTGGCGTAGACGTCGACGTACTGCTGCTCGCTGAGCGCGCGGAGGTCGTACACGAGCTCGTCGGTCACCGACCGCAGGACGAAGCGGTCGCCCTCCATCCCGTGGAACCGGCTGAAGTCGAGCGCCTCGCCGAACACGATGCCGACGCGGCGGATCTTCGGCAGCCGCGTGCCGATCGGCATGACCTCGGCGGTGCCGATCATCGCGACCGGGACGACGGGCACGCCGGCCTCGAGCACCATGCGTGCGACGCCGGTGCGACCGCGGTAGAGCTTGCCGTCGGGGCTGCGCGTGCCCTCCGGGTAGATGCCGAGGATCCGGCCCTCGCGCAGGACCCGGAGACCGGTGTTGAGGGATGCCTCGGACGCCTTGCCGCCCGAGCGGTCGATCGGCAGCTGTCCGGCGGCCTGGAAGAACATCTTCGTCGCCCAGCCCTTGAGCCCCTTGCCCGTGAAGTACTCGCTCTTGGCGAGGAACACCACGGGACGGTCCACCACGAGCGGGAGGAAGATCGAGTCGATGAAGGACAGGTGGTTGGAGGCGAGGATGACGGGCCCGTCCTTGGGCACGCGCTCGAGTCCGACGACCCAGGGGCGGAAGATCGAGAGGAGGATCGGGCCCACCACGATGTGCTTCATGATCCAGTAGAACACCGGAGTCCTCCGTCTCGCCGTCCGCCCGGCAGCCAGCCTAGCCCGCGACCCGTCAGGCGTGCTCCTCGACCCAGAGGCGTGCGAGGTCGGCCGCGCCGACCACTCCGGCGTCGTTGACGAGCTCGGCGATCACGAAGTCGGGCTCGGGGTGGTACCCGCGGGCGGGGAGGTGTTCGAGGAACGCCTCGCGGATCGGAGCGAGCAGGAGCTCCCCCGCCACCGCGACGCCGCCGCCGAACACGAACCGCTGCGGGTCCAGCACGGCCGACAGGCTCGCCGACGCCTGGCCCAGCCAGTGCCCGAGCTGGCGCAGGGCGGCGAGTGCGCCCGGATCCTCGGCCGCGATGAGGCCGCCCACGATCGTGCCGTCGAGCGCACCGTGCTCCTCGCGCGCGCGGGCGAGTGCGAGGCCGATGCCGCCCGCGTCGGCGATCTCGCCGGCCATCCGCATGAGCGCCCGGCCCGAGCCGTACTGCTCGAGGCACCCGTGCTGGCCGCAGCCGCACGCGACGCCGTTCGGGACCACGCGCAGGTGGCCGAGCTCGGCGCCCGCGCCGAACCCGCCGCGGAAGAGCCGGTCGCCGGCCACGATCGCGCCGCCGACACCCGTGCCGATCGTGAGCATCACCATGTCGCTGACCATGCGGCCCGCACCGAAGCGGAACTCCGCCCAGCCCGCGGCGTTCGCGTCGTTCTCGACGACGACGGTGCCCCCGACCCGGGCCTCGAGCTTCTCGCGGAAGGGCTCGTTGCGCCAGTCGATGTTCGGGGCGTAGTAGACGGTGGACTGCGCGGCGTCGATGAAGCCGGCCGCCGCGACGCCGACGGCGCGGATCTCCTCATCGGCCGACAGCGTGCGGATCATCTCGACCACCGCATCCTCGAGCGCGGCGGCATCCCCTGCCGGCGTCGGCACCCGCTGCGACCGCGTGATCGTGCCCAGTTCGTCGACGACCGCCCCCGCGATCTTGGTGCCGCCGATGTCGATGCCGATCGCAAGCGCCAATGGGGTCGCCTTTCCGGGTGTGATCGTTTGGAGTTTGTGCACAAGCCCCCCGGGGCTGCCGGGGGCGCACCGGTTAGAGTGTAGTCAACCCCAATGCCGAGGTTTCGCGCGGCCCCGAAGCGCGTGCGATCCTCCCGGTGCCGAAGGAGCTACCGTGACCGAATTCGCCACAGCACCCCTGGTCCCCGCCGACCCCGACGCCAACACGACCGACCTGCTGGTCGAGCGCGTGAAGGCGACTCCCGACTCGGTGCTGTTCTCGCTGCCCACCGCCGGCGGCGGCTGGAGCCCGGTCACGACCCGCGAGTTCCACGAGCAGGTGGTCCGCCTCGCGAAGGGCCTCGTCGCGGCCGGCATCCAGCCGGGCGACAAGGTCGGCCTGATGAGCAAGACGCGCTACGAGTGGACGCTGATCGACTTCGCCGCCTGGTTCGCCGGCGCGGTGCTGGTGCCGATCTACGAGACGAGCTCCCCCGCGCAGGTGCGCTGGAACCTCGGCGACTCGGGCTCGGTCGCGGTCATCCTCGAGACGGCCGACCACTTCGCGCGGTTCGACGAGGTGCACCCCGACCTGCCCGCCATCCGCAATGTCTGGCAGATCGACCTCGGCGACCTCGACAAGCTCGTCGCCGCGGGCGCCGACGTGCCCGACGAGGAGATCGAGCGTCGCCGCAACCTCGCGGTCGGCAGCGACATCGCCACGCTCATCTACACGTCGGGGTCGACCGGCAAGCCAAAGGGCTGCGTGCTCACGCACGCGAACTTCGTCGAGCTCTCGCGCAACGCCGCGGTCGCGCTCGAGGAGGTCGTGCTCGACCCGAACGGCGCCTCGACGCTGCTGTTCATCACCACCGCGCACGTGTTCGCACGCTTCATCTCTGTGCTCTGCGTGCACGCGGGCGTCCGCGTCGGCCACCAGCCCGACACCAAGCAGCTCCTCCCGAGCCTCGGCAGCTTCAAGCCCACCTTCCTCCTCGCCGTCCCGCGCGTGTTCGAGAAGGTCTTCAACGTCTCCGAGCAGAAGGCCGAGGCCGGCGGCAAGGGGAAGATCTTCCACGCCGCCGCCGAGACCGCCGTGGCGTACTCGACCGCGCTCGAGGCCGGCGGCAAGATCCCGCTCGGGCTGAAGCTCAAGTTCCGCCTGTTCGACCGGCTCGTCTTCTCCAAGCTCCGCGCGGCGATGGGCGGCAACGTGAAGTACGCCGTCTCGGGCTCGGCCCCGCTCGGCCCGCGCCTCGGCCACTTCTACCACGCACTCGGCATCACGATCCTCGAGGGCTACGGCCTGACCGAGACCACCGCGCCCGCGACGGTGAACCTGGCCCACAAGTCGAAGATCGGAACGGTCGGACCCGCCCTGCCCGGTGTCTCGGTGCGCATCGCCGACGACGGCGAGATCGAGGTCAAGGGCATCAACGTCTTCAAGGAGTACTGGAAGAACCCCGAGGCGACGGCCGCCGTGTTCGACGGCGACTGGTTCAAGACGGGCGACATCGGCTCCTTCGACTCCGACGGCTTCCTGACCATCACGGGCCGCAAGAAGGAGATCATCGTCACGGCGGGCGGTAAGAACGTCGCCCCGGCGGCGCTCGAGGACCCGATCCGCGCGAACCCGCTCGTCGGCCAGGTCGTGGTCGTCGGCGACCAGAAGCCGTTCATCTCCGCACTCGTCACGCTCGACCCCGAGATGCTGCCGGTGTGGCTCAACAACCACGGCGAGGATGCGGGAATGAGCCTCGGCGACGCGGCGAAGAATCCCGCCGTGCTCGCCGAGGTGCAGCGAGCGATCGACGCGGCCAACGAGCACGTCTCGCGCGCCGAGTCGATCCGCAAGTTCAGCATCCTTCCCATCGAGTTCACCGAGGCGAGCGGCCACCTCACGCCGAAGATGAGCATCAAGCGCAACGTCATCCTCGAGGACTTCGCCGGCGACATCGAGGGCATGTACTCCGGTTCGCCCGCGACCGAGGGGCACTCGATCGTGCACTGATCGCCTGCCACACGTCGAACGGCCCCGCGGATCCCGCGGGGCCGTTCGACGTCGTGACGGTCAGAACCAGTCGGACTCGCGCACCGCGCGCATGGCCGCCCGGCGCTCGTCCTTCTCGAGTCGGTCGAGGTAGAGGATGCCGTCGAGGTGATCGGTCTCGTGCTGCAGGGCCTGCGCCATCAGCCCCTCGCCGGCCAGTTCGACCACGTTGCCGTCGAGGTCGATGCCGCGCACGCGGGCGAATGGATGCCGCGGCGTCTTGTGCCATAGGCCGGGCACCGACAGGCAGCCCTCGTCGACGAGCTCGGGCTCCCCCGTCACCTCGACGAGCTCGGGGTTGATGACGTAGCCGACCTCGCCGTCGACGTTGTAGCTGAACACGCGGAGGTTCACGCCGATCTGGGGCGCGGCGACCCCGGCGCGGCCGGGCAGCCGGACGCTGTCGACGAGGTCGTCGACCAGGGCGCGCACACGGTCGTCGACCCGTTCGACGGGTGCGGAGACGGTCTTCAGGACAGGGTCGCCGAACAGGCGGATGGGACGTTCCGGCAATGGTGCTCCGTGTTCAGGCCCGTGCACGACGGGCGGGGTCGGTCCCGGCCGAGGGGCAGGGGGTCAGGGGGTCAGTGCCCGCGCTCGACGGGCAGGCCTTCCACCACGAGGGCGGCGAGCTCGCGGGCCGCGTGCTGGGTCACCGCGCGCAGGTCGCTCCAGTGCACCACCGAACCCGCGGCGAGCTGCGGGTCGTACGGGATCCGCACGATCTCGCGCACGCGCGACTGGAAGTGAGCCTCGATCTCGTCGACCTTGACGAGGTGCGTGCCCTGCGTGGCCAGGTTGATCGCGACGACCGCGTTCCGGACGAGCTCGCCGTACCCGTTGGCCTCGAGCCAGGTGAGCGTCTCGCTGGCCAGCCGCGCCTCGTCGACGCTGCCGCCCGAGACGATCACGATCGAATCGGCACGCTGGAGCGTGGAGCGCATGACCGAGTGCACGATGCCCGTGCCGCAGTCGGTGAGCACGAGCGAGTAGTACCGGGCCGCGAGGCCGGCGACCACGTTGTAGTCGTCGGCGTCGAACGCCTCGGAGAGGGTCGGGTCGGTGTCGGAGGCGAGGATGTCGAGCCGCGTCTCGTCGCGCGAGACGAACTTGGAGAAGTCGGTGTACCCGCCGATCGAGGAGGCCTTCGCGACCACGTCGCGGACGGTCTCTCGGGTCTGCCGGTCGACGCGCTCCGCGAGCGTGCCGCGGTCGGGGTTGGCGTCGATCGCGATGACGCGGTCGTCGCGGGCGTCGGCCAGTGCCATCCCGAGCAGCGTCGTGATGGTGGTCTTGCCGACGCCGCCCTTTCGCGTGAGCACGGGCACGAATCGCGCACCGCCCTCGAACCGCCGGCGGATCCGCTCGTTCATCGCCCGGTGCGCGCGCACCTTGGCCGAGTCGCCGAGGTTGACCATGTGGAGGGTCGCCTCGTAGAGGAATCGATTGAACCCGCCCTGGGGCGCCGGCCGCGTGGTGCGGTTGAGGTCGATCAGGCGATCGGCCGTGAGCGAGTCGGGCGTCTCGGGCAGCTCGGCGGGCAGGAGCTCGGCGTCGGCGTCGGCGTCAACGATCGCGACATGCGAACCGGTGTCGGTCGTCACACGCTCGCGACGCAGGCGCGACGCATCGGCGGCGAGCAGCGCCCCGTACGGCGAGGCGTCGCGCGCGGCCGCCTGGCGATGGGACCCGCGCGGCAGCGCCGCGAGCACGTCGACCGAGGTCGTGCCGGTCGTGACCGCACCGAGGTCGTGCGGATCGACCGCGACGTCGTCGATGGCCACCGCCACCTCGTCGTCGGGCATCTGCCGTGCCGGCGCGGGCGGAAGGTCGACGCGGACGTCGACCTTTTCGGTCGGCTCGACGGGGTGCGACCCGCCTGCAGCGGCGGAGCGCTCGGTGGTTCGGGAACGTGGGCGACGGGCGGTGGGGCCCGTCTCGTCATCGTGTTCAGCCACCGATTTCCCTCCTCATCAGTGCGGAACGCTCACGAGTCTATCGCGGGCGCACCACGACGAGCAGATCACCCGCCTCCACCTGCTGGGTCTTCGGGATGGCGACGCGCTCGACGACGCCCGCGACGGGCGAGGTGATGGCGGCCTCCATCTTCATGGCCTCGATGGATGCCACGGCCTGTCCGGCCGCGATCTCGGCACCCGCCTCGACCTGCAGCGTGACCACGCCGGAGAATGGCGCGGCGATCTGGCCCGGCTGGGACGCGTCGGCCTTCTCGGCCGCACGGCTCTCGACCGTGATGCTCCGGTCGCGGACGAACACGGGCCGGAGCTGGCCGTTCAGGATCGTCATGACGGTCCGCATGCCCTTGTCGTCGGCCTCGCCGATCGCCTCGAGCCCGGCGTACAGTCGCACGCCCTTCGCGATCTCGACCACGTGCTCCGCGCCGGGGCGCAACCCGTACAGGTAGTCGGCGGTGTCGACCGCCGAGAGGTCGCCGAACAGCTCGCGGATCTGCTCGAACTGGCGTGTCGGCGCCGGGAAGAGCAGTGCGTTGAGCAGCGCCTGGCGCTCGACGCCGGGCGCCTCGAGCCCCCGCCGCTGCGCGTGGGTCAGCTCGGTGACGCCGACGCGCACGTCGCGTCCGGCGAGGACCTTCGAGCGGAAGGGCTCGGGCCAGCCGCCGGGCAGGTCGCCGAGCTCGCCGGCCATGAAGCCGATGACCGAGTCGGGCACGTCGTACTTCTCCGGGTTGGCCTCGAAGTCGGCAGGATCGGCCTTGACGGCCGCGAGGTGCAGGGCGAGGTCGCCCACGACCTTCGACGACGGCGTGACCTTCGGCACTCGACCGAGGATCGCGTTCGCCGCGGCGTACATGTCCTCGATGAGCTCGAAGTCGTCGGCGAGGCCGAGCGCGATCGCCTGCTGGCGGAGGTTGGAGAGCTGGCCGCCGGGGATCTCGTGGTGGTACACGCGGCCGGTGGGGCCCGGCAGGCCCGACTCGAACGGGCGGTACAGGCGCCGCACCGCCTCCCAGTACGGCTCGAGGTCGGAGACCGCGTCGAGCGAGATGCCGGTGTCGCGGTCGGTGTGGGCGAGCGCCGCGACGAGCGACGAGGCCGACGGCTGGCTCGTGGTGCCCGCCATCGGCGCGCTCGCCACGTCGACCGCGTCGACGCCGGCCCGGCTGGCGGCGAGGAGGGTCGCGAGCTGTCCGCCGGCGGTGTCGTGCGTGTGCAGGTGCACCGGCAGGTCGAACCGCTCGCGGAGCGCGGTGACGAGCATCTCGGCCGCGGCGGGGCGCAGGAGGCCGGCCATGTCCTTGATCGCGAGGATGTGCGCCCCTGCCGACGCGATCTCGTCGGCCAGGCGCAGGTAGTAGTCGAGGGTGTAGAGGTCCTCGGCCGGGTCGAGCAGGTCGCCCGTGTAGCAGACGGCGACCTCGGCGATCGAGCCGCCAGTGGCGAGCACCGCGTCGATCGCGGGACGCATCTGCGACACGTCGTTGAGCGCGTCGAAGATTCGGAAGATGTCGACGCCCGTCGCTGCCGCCTCCTGGACGAACGCGTCGGTGACCTCGGTCGGGTACGGCGTGTAGCCCACCGTGTTGCGGCCGCGCAGCAGCATCTGGATGTTGATGTTCGGCAACGCACCACGGAGTGCGGCGAGCCGCTCCCACGGGTCCTCGCCGAGGAACCGGAGCGCGACGTCGTAGGTGGCGCCGCCCCATGCCTCGACCGAGAGGAGCTCGGGCGTCATCCGCGCCACGTACGGCGCGACGGCCACCAGGTCTTTCGTGCGCACGCGCGTCGCGAGCAGCGACTGGTGGGCGTCGCGGAAGGTCGTCTCGGTGACGGCCAGCGGCGTCTGCGCGCGCAGCGCGGCGGCGAAGCCGGCCGGGCCGAGTTCGAGGAGGCGCTGACGCGATCCTGACGGCGCCGGCGTCGCGAGGTCGAGCTCGGGCAGCTTGTCGGCGGGGGCGACGGTGGTCGGCGCCGGCCCGTTCGGCTGGTTCACCGTGACATCCGCCAGCCAGTTCAGGATCTTCGTCCCGCGGTCCTTGGAGACCCGGCCGCGCACCAGCTGCGGGCGCTCGTCGATGAACGAGGTGCTCAGGTCGCCCGCGATGAACGACGGGTCCTCGAGCACGGCCTGCAGGAACGGGATGTTGGTGGACACGCCCCGGATGCGGAACTCCGCGAGGGCGCGCTTGGCGCGCGTGACGGCCTGCTCGTAGTCGCGACCGCGGCAGATGAGCTTGGCGAGCATCGAGTCGAAGTGCGGGCTGATCTGGGCGCCGGGGTTGACCGTGCCGCCGTCGAGGCGGATGCCGGCGCCGCCGGGCGAGCGGTAGGTCGTGATCTTGCCCGTGTCGGGGCGGAAGTTCGCGGTCGGGTCCTCGGTCGTGATGCGGCACTGCAGTGCGGCGCCGCGCAGCTGGATGCGGTCCTGCGTGAGGCCGAGCTGCGCGAGGGTCTCCCCAGCGGCGATGCGGATCTGCGCGACGACGAGGTCGACGTCGGTGACCTCTTCGGTGACGGTGTGCTCGACCTGGATGCGCGGGTTCATCTCGATGAACACGTGCTGGCCGGCACGCTCCCCTGCCGTGTCGAGCAGGAACTCCACGGTGCCCGCGTTGGCGTAGCCGATCGACTTCGCGAACGCGACCGCGTCGCGGTAGAGGGACTGCCGGATCTCGTCGGAGAGGTTCGGCGCGGGCGCGATCTCGACGACCTTCTGGTGGCGGCGCTGCACCGAGCAGTCGCGCTCGAAGAGGTGCACGGTCTCGCCCGTGCCGTCCGCGAGCACCTGCACCTCGATGTGGCGCGGGCGGAGCACGGCCTGCTCGAGGAACATGGTCGGATCGCCGAAGGCGCTGTCGGCCTCGCGCATGGCCTCCTCGAGCGCGCGGCGCAGATCTTCCGGCTTGTCGACGCGACGCATGCCGCGGCCGCCGCCACCTGCGACGGCCTTGGCGAAGATCGGGAAGCCGATCTCGTCGGCCTGCGCGAGCAGCGCCTCGACGTCGCGCGAGGGCTCGGTCGACTTCAGCACCGGCACGCCGGCCGCGATCGCCTGCTCCTTCGCGGTGACCTTGTTGCCGGCCATCTCGAGCACGCGCGTGGGCGGGCCGATGAAGGTGATGCCCGCGTCGGCGGCCGCCTGTGCGAGCTCGGGGTTCTCCGAGAGGAAGCCGTAGCCCGGGTAGATGGCATCCGCGCCCGACTCCTTCGCGACGCGGATAATCTCCGAGACGTCGAGGTACGCGCGAACCGGATGACCCGGCTCGCCGATCTGGTACGCCTCGTCGGCCTTCAGCCGGTGCAGCGAGTTGCGGTCCTCGTACGGGAAGACGGCGACGGTCTTCGCACCGAGCTCGACGGCGGCGCGGAACGCCCGGATGGCGATCTCACCGCGATTGGCGACCAGGATCTTCGAGAACATGCAGGCCTTTCCGGATGGGGGTCTTCCGCACAGCGAACATTTAGGTATCGCCTTGCGAGTAACGGTAACGTATTCGCTCGTGCACGTTCTTTCGGTCAGTTCTCTGAAGGGCGGCGTCGGAAAGACGACCGTCACCCTCGGACTGGCGTCGGCTGCGTTCGCGCGCGGCGTGCGCACGCTCGTGGTCGACCTCGATCCGCAGTCCGATGTGTCGACCGGCATGGACATCCAGGTCTCCGGCCACCTCAACGTCGCCGACGTCCTGGCATCGCCCAAGGAGAAGATCGTCCGTTCGGCGATCGCGCCGAGCGGGTGGGCCCGGTCGAACCCGCAGTCGACCATCGACGTCATGATCGGCAGCCCGTCCGCGATCAACTACGACGGTCCGCATCCGTCGATCCGCGACATCTGGAAGCTCGAGGAGGCGCTCGCCAACGTCGAGGCCGACTACGAGCTCGTCCTCATCGACTGTGCGCCCTCGCTCAACGCGCTCACGCGCACCGCGTGGGCGGCGAGCGACCGCGTCGCGGTCGTGACCGAGCCGGGCCTGTTCTCGGTGGCCGCGGCCGACCGGGCGCTGCGCGCGATCGAGGAGATCCGGCGCGGCCTCTCGCCCCGCCTGCAGCCGCTCGGCATCATCGTGAACCGCGCTCGCGTGCAGTCGCTCGAGCACCAGTTCCGGATCAAGGAGCTGCGTGACATGTTCGGGCCGCTCGTGCTCTCCCCGCAACTGCCCGAGCGCACGTCGCTGCAGCAGGCGCAGGGCGCCGCGAAGCCGCTGCACATGTGGCCGGGCGAGAGCGCCGAGGAGATGTCGAACCACTTCGACCAGCTGCTCGAGCGCGTGCTCCGCACGGCACGGATCGGCGAGTTCGCGCCGACTCCGGGCAGCCGCCTCGAGATCGACGCCGCTCCCCGCTGACCTCGCCTCGAGCGGCGTCACGCGACGTCATGTCGACGCCGTCGGCGCGACGCCCGGGCCGGCCCCGGCTGTCGGGCCGCGCTCAGGAGATCTTGCGAGTCGACCGGCTCCGTCGCGCCGCGAGCTCGTCGACGTGGTCGGCCGACTGGGTGTCGAGCTCGACGAGCGTCGACTCGACCTCCCGCAGGACCTTGCCGACCGCGATGCCGAAGACGCCCTGGCCGCGGTTGACGAGGTCGATCACCTCGTCGTCGGAGGTGCAGAGGTACACGCTCGCGCCGTCGCTCATGAGCGTGGTCTGGGCGAGGTCGTCGATGCCGGCCTCGCGGAGCTGGGTGACGGCCACGCGGATCTGCTGCAGCGAGATGCCCGTGTCGAGCAGCCGCTTGACGAGCTTCAGGACGAGGATGTCGCGGAACCCGTACAGTCGCTGCGATCCGGACCCGGCGGCGCCACGGACGGTGGGCTCGACGAGCTGGGTGCGGGCCCAGTAGTCGAGCTGGCGGTAGCTGATGCCGGCCGCACGAGCTGCGACGGCGCCGCGATAGCCCGTCGCATCGTCGTGCTCGGGAAGCCCGTCGGTGAAGAGCAGACCGAGGTCGTAGCGCGTGCGTTCGCTCCGATCGAGCTCGCTCATCCGATCGCCCCTCACCTCTCGTCGGCGCCTCGACGGCGCGGGTCCCACGCTACCCACGCTCGCGACCCGAGTCGAGGACATCGGGCCGAACGTCACGGCGTGTCGCGGACCGACCGCACCGGGGTCAGCGCGAGAAGCCGTCGAGCGCGCGTTGGAGCACGCTCGCGTGCACGATCGCGAGGTGCTCGGCGAGTTCGCGTGCCCGCTCCGCGCTGCGCGCGCGGCCCGCAGGGTCGGGTCGGCGTTCCGGCCGGATGGCCTGGTCGATGAGCGCGGCCTCGCGCTCGGCCGCGGCGCGCACGCCGCGGAGGTGCCGGGGCTCGATGCCCACGGAACGGAGCGCGGCCAGCGCCCTGAGGGCGTCGAGCGCGTCGGCGCCGTAGACCTCGGCCGGACGGATGACGGACGCCGCGATCGCCTCGTCGAGGAGCGCGGCGGTCGCACCGGCCTCACGGACCAGCTCGTCGCGCGAGAACCGGTTCGCGGTCGCCTGGACGGCCGCGGCGCTCACCGCGCCCGGCAGCGCGGGCGTGCCGCCCGCGTCGACGGCGTCGAGGTGCGCGCGGATGACCTTGAGCGGCAGGTAGTGGTCGCGCTGCATCGCGAGCACGAGGTGCAGCCGCTCGACGTCGGTCGGCGCGAACTTCCGATAGCCCGCCGCGGTGCGCGACGGTGTGACGAGCCCCTGCTCCTCGAGGAACCGCAGCTTCGACGGGGTCAGCTCCGGGAACTCCGGCTGGAGCTTCGCGAGGACCTGACCGATGCCGAGCAGCGGCGGGGCGTGGGCCGGACGCCGCGTCGCGGCGCCCTCGCTCACCCGGTTCCCGCCGGCGAGAGGTCGCGCCGGGAGGCGTAGAACGTCAGGCGGTACTTGCCGATCTGGACCTCGGCGCCGTCGCTGAGCAGCGCCGTCTCGATCCGCACGCCGTCGAAGTACGTGCCGTTCAGCGAGTTGAGGTCGCGGACCTCGAACGCCGTGCGGTGCCGCACGAACTCGGCGTGCTTGCGCGAGACGGTGACGTCGTCGAGGAAGATGTCGGCGTCGGGATGACGGCCGACGGTCGTGACATCGGTGTCGAGGAGGAACCGGGCGCCCGCGTTCGGACCACGACGCACGATCAGCAGCGCCGACCCGGACGGGAGCGCGGCGATCGCCTCCTGCTCGGCCGCTGAGATGTCGCTGTCGAGCGCGCTCAGTTGAGCCGCCGCCTCGCGGCTGAAGCCCATCGTCGTATCGTTCGCGTCGCTCACCACGTGGGCGGAGGTCTGCGTCGAGAGCTCACGCTCCTCGTCGCTCGCACCGGCCTGGTTCATGTCGGAATCCGCCACTGCTAACCTCCCTGCTCCAGCGTATCGGATGCGGGTGGGGGCGACACCCGCGAGACACGCACCACGCGGGCGGTCTCGATCGCGTAGATGATGCCCGCCCACCAGTAGAGGAACGCACCCCACAGCGTGACCGCCCAGCCGAACGGCTCGCTCACCGGCTGCATCGCCGGGAAGGCGAGTCCGAGCATGATGACGGGCAGGCCCGTGAAGAGCGCGAAGGTGGCCGCCTTGCCGAGTTGGTGCACCGGGAGGGGGCCGTAGCCGTGGTTGGCGAGCACGACGCCGAGCACCACGATGAGCACGTCGCGGGCGACGATGACGATGACGATCCACCACGGCACGAGCGCGTTCGCGGCCAGTCCGATGAGGGCGGCGAAGATGTAGAGCCGGTCGGCCGCGGGATCGAGCAGCTGCCCGAGACGCGTCACCTGGTTGAACCGCCGGGCCAGGTATCCGTCGAGCAGGTCGGTCAGGCTGGCCGTGATGAGCACGATGAGCGCCGTGACGTACGCGCCGGCGATCACGAGGATGAGGAAGACCGGCACGAGCAGCAGGCGGAGCATGCTGAGCACGTTCGGGATCGTCCAGATCCGCGTCGAGACCCCCGTGCTCTCCCCACCCACGGGTCGATCCTATCGAGCGGAACCGCCGTGGAGCCGGGCACGCAACGCGGGCCAGGCTTCAGCGAATCGCGGATGGAGCGGCAGTTCGTCGACGACGTCGGCCTGCGTCCATCGCAGCGCGATGCTCTCGGGGTCGGCCAGGCGCGCCTCGAAGCGTTCCGCGGCATCGGCGACGACGGTCGTGTACGACCAGTAGCCGAGGTCGAGCACGCTCTCGAAGCGCACGACGACGAGCCCCGCGGGCATCCCGGTCTCCTCGGTCGCCTCGCGGACGGCGGCGTCGTACGCCGACTCGCCGAGGTGCCGTGCTCCGCCGGGAATGCCCCACGTGCCGCCGAAGTGGCTCCAGGCGGCGCGATGCTGCAGCAGCACGGCGCCGCCGGGATCGACGACGAGCAGCCCGGCCGCACCGTAGCGCCCCCAGTACCGGGCGCCGTCCGGACCGTGCACCCAGCCGTCGCCGCTCTCGCCCGTCATCGTTCCAGCATGCCGCACGCGAGCGCGCGATGCGCCCGTCCAACTTTCGGTTGTTCCCGGTGCCGCGGGCCCGCTGCTAGCTTCGGGTGCACGGACCGCGGGACCACGTCATCGCCCGCTGTGACGAGGGAGGCCACCATGCAGCAGACGACCGAGACCGTCGAGGACGAGGTGGTGCTCCTCGACGAGTCGGGCACGCCCATCGGGCGAGCACCGAAGAGCGCGGCGCACGGCCCCGACACGGCGCTCCACCTGGCGTTCTCGTGCCACGTGGTCAATCCCATCGGCGAGGTGCTCGTGACGCGCCGGGCGCTCTCCAAGCAAGCCTGGCCCGGCGTGTGGACCAACTCGTTCTGCGGACACCCGAAGCCGGCGGAGCCGATGCTGCACGCGGTGCGCCGGCGCGCCGAGCACGAGCTCGGCCTCGAGCTCGACTCGGTCGAGCTCGCGCTGCCGCTCTTCCGGTACCGCGCGACCGACGCGAGCGGCGTCGTGGAGAACGAGGTATGCCCGGTGTACATCGCAGTCGCCTCCGGCGAGCCCGACCCGAACCCGCGCGAGGTCGCCGAGTACCGCTGGGTCGACCCTGCCGCCCTCGCCGCCGCGGTCGAGGCGGCGCCGTGGGCGTTCAGCCCGTGGCTGGTCCTCCAGGCCAGGGAACTGGAGCTGTTCCGTGCCTGAACTGCTCGACTCGGCGATCGACGGCGGACTGCGCGCGTTCTTCGCCGAGGCACGAGCGCGCGCCGGGCAGTACGGCGCGCACTACGCGGCGCTGTGGGAGTCGATGGAGCAGCAGAGCTCGGGCGGCAAGCGGGTGCGGCCGAGGCTGGTGTGGTCGGCGTACCGCGGCTTCGGCGGCGAGGACCGCGACCTCGTCACGCACGTCGCGCTCGCGTTCGAGCTGCTGCACACCGCGTTCCTGATCCACGACGACCTCATCGACCGCGACACGGTGCGTCGTGGCGAACCGAACGTCGCGGGGCGGTTCGCGGCGCGGGCGATCGAACACGGCGCCGACGAGCGGGCGAGCGCCGTGTGGGGCGAGACGGCCGCGGTGCTCGCGGGCGACCTGGCGCTCAGTCGTGCGCACCGCGAACTCGCGATGCTCCCGGTCTCCGACGAGCGGCGCGGGGCGCTGCTCGACATTCTCGACCACGCCGTGTTCGTCTCGGCGGCGGGCGAGCTCTCCGACGTCGTCGGCTCGCTGCGGGGAACGACGCCGGAGCTCGAGTCGGTCCTCGCGACGCTCGAGCAGAAGACGGCGGTGTACTCGTTCGAGTCCCCCCTCGCCGCCGGCGCGGTGCTGGCCGGCGCCCCCGACGAGGCCGTGGCAGCCCTCTGCCGGTTCGGCCGCCTGGTCGGCGTCGCGTTCCAGATCACCGACGACGTGCTCGGCGTCTTCGGCGACCCGCTCGTGACGGGCAAGTCCGCGTCGGCCGACCTGCGCGAGGGCAAGCGCACCGCGCTGATCGCGCACGCGGCGACGACGTCGTCCTGGCCTGCGGTCTCGGCGCGGCTCGGCGACCCCGCGCTCGACGACGACGGCGCCGAGGCCGTCCGCGAGGAGCTCCGGCGATGCGGGGCCCTCGATGCGGCCGTGGCGCTCGCCGCCGAGCACGTGACGCTCGCCCGGTACGAGCTCGACGCCGCCGACCTCCCGGCGGCACTGCGGGGCGAGCTGGGCGAGTTCGCCCAGCGGGCGACGGAGCGCGTGCGATGAGCGGCCGGCGCGACCCGAGCCTCCTGGGCCGGTACTCGGATGCCGCGGAGGCGAGTTCCGCGACCGTGATCTCGCACTACTCGACCTCGTTCGGTGCGGCCGCGAAGCTGCTCGACGCCGACGCGCGTCGCCGCATCCGCTCCGTGTACGCCCTGGTGCGGATCGCCGACGAGATCGTCGACGGCGCTGCCGCCGAGGCCGGGCTGAGCCTCGGGCACCAGCAGGAGGTGCTCGACGGGCTGGAGGCCGACACCGAACGCGCGCTGGAATGGGGCTACTCCGCGAACCTCGTCGTGCACGCCTTCGCGGCGGTCGCCCGCGAGGCGGGGTTCGGCACGGAGCTGACCCGGCCGTTCTTCGCATCGATGCGACGCGACCTCGACCCGGCGCCGTTCGCCGCGGAGGAGATCGGCCCCTACATCCACGGCTCCGCCGAGGTCGTGGGGCTGATGTGCCTCGCGGTCTTCCTCTCCGGCGAGGCCGCGCAGACCGGCGTGCCGGTCGACGAGGCGCGTCGCGCGCGACTCGAGCGCGGCGCCATCCATCTCGGCGCGGCGTTCCAGAAGATCAACTTCCTCCGCGACCTCGCGGTGGACTGGCGCACGCTCGGCCGAAACTACTTCCCGGGCATCGATCCCGACGCGTTCACCGATCGCGACAAGACGGCGATCCTCGACGACATCGACCGCGACCTCGAGATCGCGCGTCGTTCGCTGCCCGAGCTGCCGCGGCGCGCCCGCGCCGCGGTCTCCGCGGCGCACGGGCTCTTCGCGAGCCTCACAGCCCGGTGCCGGGCGACCCCGGCCTCGGAGATCATCGCGACGCGCATCCGCGTGCCCGACGGCGAGAAGCTCGCCATCGCGGTCCGCTCGGCGCTCGGCACGGGAGGGAGTCGCCGATGATCGGCGAATCGGAGCGCATCGTCGTCATCGGCGGCGGCATCGCCGGACTGGCCACCTCGGCGCTGCTGGCCCGCGACGGGCACCGCGTCACGCTGCTCGAGGCACGCGACGAGCTCGGCGGGCGCGCCGGTCGGTGGGAACAGCACGGGTTCCGGTTCGACACCGGGCCGTCGTGGTACCTCATGCCCGAGGTCTTCGACCACTTCTTCCGGCTGTTCGGCACCAGCGCCGAGGAGCAGCTCGACCTGGTCCAGCTCGATCCGGGGTACCGGGTCCACGCCGAGGGCTACGCCGACCCCGTCGACATCAGGCCGACGCGGGCGGGCAACGTCGCGCTGTTCGAGTCGATCGAGCCCGGCGCGGGGTCGGCCCTCGGCGACTACCTCGACTCCGCGGAATCCGCCTACGACATCGCCCGCCGGCGATTCCTGTACACGAACTTCGACGACCCGCGGAACCTGCTCTCCGGCGAGGTGCTCCGGCAGGCCGGGCGGCTCGCGAAGCTGCTCATGACCCCGCTCGACCGGTTCGCGGCGCACGCGGTGCGCGACCGCCGCCTGCAGCAGGTGCTCGGGTATCCGGCCGTGTTCCTCGGTTCCTCCCCCGATGCGACTCCAGCGATGTACCACCTGATGAGCCACATGGACCTCGAGCAGGGCGTGTTCTATCCCCAGGGCGGCTTCTCGGGGCTGATCGACCGGATCGCGGCGCTGGCCGAGCACGCCGGCGTCGACATCGTGACGGGCGCGCGCGTCGAGGAGATCGTGCTGTCGGGCGACGCGCGGCCTGCCGTCGCGGGGGCGCGCTTCCGCGACGCGACCGGGCGCAGCGTCGTCGCGCCGGCGCACCGGATCGTGTCGGCGGCCGACCTGCACCACACCGAGACCGAACTCCTCCCCCGCGCGGTGCGTACGTACCCCGAGGAATGGTGGCGCCGCCGCACCTCCGGGCCGGGCGCCGTGCTCGCGATGCTGGGGATCCGCGGCCGGGTGCCCGGGCTCGAGCACCACACGCTCTTCTTCACCGAGGACTGGTCGCGGAACTTCGGCGCGATCTTCGGCGCCGATCCGCACGTTCCCGACCCGGCCTCCTTCTACGTCTGCATGCCGAGCGCGACCGATCCCACCGTGGCGCCCGAGGGCGACACGAACCTGTTCATCCTCGTCCCGGTGCCGGCCGACACCGCGATCGGCCGCGGCGGGATCGACGGCACGGGCGACCGGCTCGTCGAGGAGACCGCCGACCGCGCCATCGCGCGGATCGCCGAGGTGTCGGGCCTGCCCGATCTGGCCGAGCGGATCGTCGTGCGGCGCACCGTCGGGCCCGCGGACTTCGCCGAGGACCTCAACTCGTGGCAGGGCGGTGCACTCGGGCCGGCGCACACGCTGCGGCAGAGCGCGTTCCTGCGCGGGTCGAACCGGTCGCGCCGGGTCGACGGGCTGTACTACGCCGGCGGGTCGTCGGTGCCGGGCATCGGGCTGCCGATGTGCCTGATCAGCGCCGAGAACGTGCTCAAGCGCGTGCGCGGCGACCGTTCGGCGGGGCCGATCGCCGAGCCCGCGGCATCCGATGCGCTCGAGATCGCCGGGCCGGGCGCCGCCCCGGGCACGGCCTCCGACCCGGCGCGCGCATGACGGGGTTCGCGTACCTCGCCGGGCTGCTCGCGGTCATCGGATGCATGATGCTCATCGACGCGCGCTGGCGCCTGGTCTTCTGGCGCGCCCCGGCCGCGGCCGCCATCACGGTCGCCCTCGGCGTGGCGTTCTTCCTCGCGTGGGATGCGGCGGGCATCCTGCTCGGCGTGTTCTTCCGCGGGCGTTCGGAGATCGTCACCGGCATCGAGCTCGCGCCCGAGCTGCCGCTCGAGGAGCCGGTCTTCCTCGCCTTCCTCTGCTACCTCACGCTGGTGCTGGTGCTCGGCACCGAGCGGATGCTGCGCGCACGCGGCGCACGCTCGGCCGCCGCGGCATCCGGCTCGATCACCGGCACCCGCCCGGACGGACGGGGCGTCGCGTGACCTACCTGCTGCTCAGCCTGCCCTTCCTGATCGCCGCGGTCGTGGTCGCGTGGGCGCTGCGGCCGCGCGATTCCGCAGCCGCCCGCCGACGTGGGATCGCGACGATCGTCGCCGCGATCGTGCTCGTCGTGCTCACGGCGGTCTTCGATTCCGTCATCATCGCGACGGGCATCGTCGCCTACGACGATGCGCACCGCCTCGGCTGGACGGTCGGGCTCGCGCCCGTGGAGGACTTCCTCTACCCGCTCGCGGGCGTGCTGCTGCTGCCGGCCGTCTGGGCGTTCGCGCTGCGCCGATGGCCCCCGCGCCATGCCGGCCCCGCAGATCCGCCCCGCCCGGGTGAGGCCGGAGCCGTCCGATGAGCGCGGCCCGCACGCGCGAGGGGGGCCTCGGCCACCGCGTCGGCCAGGTGCTGCTGTCGTCGCGGCCGATCAGCTGGATCAACACCGCGTTCCCGTTCGCCTCGGCGTACCTGCTCACCACCGGCGAGGTCGACGCGCTCCTGATCGTCGGGACGATCTTCTTCCTGATCCCGTACAACCTGCTCATGTACGGCATCAACGACGTGTTCGACTACGAGTCCGACCTCCGCAACCCCCGCAAGGGCGGCGCCGAGGGGGCGCTGCTCGATCCGAGTCTGCACCGCACCGTCGTGTGGGCCGGCGTCGTCACGGCGACGCCGCTCGTCGCGATCATGCTGTGGCTGGCCGGCACGGGCGAGCCGTGGTCGTGGTTGGTGCTGGCGGTCAGCCTGTTCGCCGTGTTCGCGTACTCGGTTCCGGGACTGCGGTTCAAGGAGCGACCGCTCCTCGACTCGATCACCTCGAGCACGCACTTCGTGAGCCCGGCGGTGTACGGCCTCGCGGTGGCGGCGGCCGAGCCGACCTGGCCGCTCGTCGCGCTCATCGCCGCCTTCTTCTGCTGGGGCATGGCGAGTCACGCGTTCGGCGCCGTGCAGGACGTGGTGCCCGACCGCGAGGCCGGCATCGCGTCGGTCGCGACGGCGTTCGGCGCCGCGGCGACCGTGCGGCTCGCGCTCGCCCTGTGGGCGGCGGCGGGCGTCCTGATGCTCCCCACCGACTGGCCGGGTCCGCTCGCGGCGCTGCTGGTGCTGCCCTACCTCTGGGCCGCGTGGCCCTACCGATCGGTGACGGATGCCGCGTCGGGCGAGTCGAACCGCGGCTGGCGTCACTTCATCCTCATCAACTACCTCGTCGGCTTCGCGGTGACCATGCTCATGATCTGGTGGGCCCTGATCCGCTGACCCGGCGGCCTAGACTCGCAGGATGGCGGAAGCGGGGTCGGCACGCGTGGACGCGTGGCTCTGGGCGGTTCGCGTGTGCAAGACGCGCAGCGCGGCGACCGCGGCGTGCCGCGCCGGTCACGTCCGCGTGAACGGCGAGCGCGCGAAGGCGGCGCTGCCGGTGCGACCGGGCGACGAGGTGCGAGTGCGGCTGCACGGATTCGACCGCATCCTCATCGTGCGGCGGCCCATCGTCAAGCGCGTGTCGGCCGAGGTCGCGGCGACCGCCGCCGACGATCGCACGCCTCCCCCGCCGCCGCGTGAGGCGGTGGCGACGGTCGCCGTGCGCGACCGCGGCGCGGGCCGGCCGACGAAACGCGAGCGACGCGACCTCGACCGCCTGCGCGGCCGGTGATCCCGCCGGGCGTAGCCTGAAGCGGTGACGAAGGACTTCGCCCACGAACCCGGACTCCGGCGCTACGTCGTGCGACTCGACGGCCAGGTCGCCAGCGTGCTCGACTACCGCGAACTCGGCGACACGGTCGCGTTCGTGCGCACGTTCACCAATCCGCCCTACCGCGGCAGCGGGCTCGCAGCCGAGCTCGTCCGCTTCGCGGTCGACGACGTCGAGGAGCGCACGCAGCGTCGGATCGTACCCAGCTGCTGGTACGTCGAGCAGTGGTTCGACCGGCATCCCGACCGACGCGCCCTGCTCGACCCGCGTACGACGTGAGGGCGGTCCCGGCCCGAGCCCGGACCGCCCTCACGGACGGAGATCGCGATCAGTACCAGTTGAGCGACTGCGAGTGGCCCCACGCGGCGCACGGCGAACCGTACCCGCGCGCGATGTAGTCCAGGCCCCACTTGATCTGGGTCGCGGCGCTGGTCGCCCAGTCGGCGCCGGCGGTCGCGAGCTTCTCGGCCGGCCAGGCCTGCACGATGCCGTAGGCGCCGCTCGAGGGGTTGGTCGCCTGGTAGTTCCAGCCGGACTCCTTGGTCCAGAGCTGCACGAGGCACTGGAACTCGCCCTCGCCCCAGCCGTACTGCGACGCGGCCATCTCCCGAGCGGTCTGCTTCGCGCCCTCCGGCGTGTTCGCGCGCGCCAGAGCCTCGGCCGCGGTCCGCTCGGCGACCGCCTGGTCGTGTGCGGCGGCGGCGTCCATCGCCTGCTGGATGCGCGTCTCGGTCTCGGCGGTGAGGGCGCGGACCTCGTCGAGCGGCAGCGTCTCGAACTCGCCGAGCGAGGCGACGGATGACGCGAGCTCGCCCGCATCGATCTTGCCTTCAACCGAGGCGAGCGTGTCCTGCGCGACGGTCAGGGTGTCCTCGGCCTCGGAGTGGGTCCTGGCCGTCGCGATGCCGGCGTAGGCGCCGAGCTGGTCGGCGGCGAGACCGCTCGCCTGCGTGATCGAGGCGGTGGTCTCGACGCGCTCCTGCGCGGCGAACGCCGACTGCATCATCGCACCGGTCCCGGCGACGAGGCCGGTCGCGAGGACCGCACCGAGGGCGAGTCGGCGGCGACCGGCACGACGACGGCGCTGGGCGCGTCGGGTGACGGCGGGCGTGGCGTGCGAGGTGCGGGGGGCGGTGACGGTGGGGGCGGGCTGGTTCTCGTGCGTATCGATCTGCATAACGTGGGGGGCTCGGATCCGGGGGTCGAGGGCCCTCCGAGCAGGGGCATGGACGCGCCCGGACGAACCGCCCGGGCACACAAGCCCCCCACTCTGCCCTCCGTTTCTGTACGAAACCTCGGCTTTCACTGGGCAGACGGTGATCGCGCCGCCTGCGAGACTGGCGGCATGCGCGACCCCGACCGCCCCGGATTCCCCGACCTCGACGCCGCGGATCGCTGTCCCTGCCGCTCGGGCATGCCCTACGGCGAGTGCTGCGGACCCTTCCACGCCGGAGCGGCCGAGGCCCCGACCGCGGTCCAGCTCATGCGCTCGCGGTACACGGCGTACGTCGTCGGCGATGCCGACTACCTCCTCGTCACGTGGCATCCGTCGACCCGCCCCGGCTCGCTCGAACTCGGCCCCGACCTGACGTGGCGCTCACTCGAGATCGTGCGGACCGAACGCGGCGGCCCGCTCGACCGCGAGGGCGTCGTCGAGTTCGCGGCGCGCTATGCGGCGGACGGCGAACGCGGCGTGCTGCACGAGACGAGCCGCTTCGTGCGAGAGGCCCGCTGGCTCTACGTCGACGCGATCGATTGACCGCCGCCCATGGCCGATCCATCGCCGGCGCAGAGGGAACCCCGAGGTTCGCCGCGTAGCGTGGCCCAGGTGACGCCGCTCGACGGAACCCCGCCAGCCCGTGCCCCGATGCCCTCGCCCTCGCCCTCGCCCTCGCCCTCGATGCTGACGGCCCGGGCGCAGCGCACGCTCGACACCATCGACGGGCAGACGCTCGAGGAGATGCGGGCACTGCGCGACGAGACCGAGCGGTTCATGCTGCGCTACAAGTTCGGCATGGACGAGGTGATCACCAAGCTCTCGATCCTGCGCGAGGAGTTCAGCCAGGCGCACGCGTACAACCCGATCGAGCACATCTCGAGCCGCCTGAAGAGCCTCGACAGCGTGGTCGACAAGATGCGGCGGAAGGGCGTGGAGCCCTCGTTCGACGCCATCCGCGAGACCGTGACCGACATCGCGGGCGTCCGCGTGACGTGCAGCTTCGTCTCGGACGCGTACCGCATCGCCGAGCTGCTCACCGCGCAGGAGGACGTGCGGGTGATCCGGGTCAAGGACTACATCGCCGAGCCGAAGGCGAACGGCTACCAGAGCCTGCACCTGATCGTCGAGGTGCCGGTGTTCCTCTCGACCGGTGCGCATCCGGTGCCGATCGAGGTGCAGATCCGCACGATCGCAATGGACTTCTGGGCGAGCCTCGAGCACAAGATCTACTACAAGTACGACCGCCAGGTGCCGGGCGAGCTGCTCGACCAGTTGACGGATGCCGCCCGCACGGCGGCCGAGCTCGACGCCCGCATGGAGCGGCTGCACCGGACGGTGCACGGCGCCCCGCAGGATCCGCGGCACGCGCGCACCGGACCGACCGTCGCCTGAGCCGGCGTCACTCCCCCTCGGGCCGCTTCGCGCGGCTGGGCTGCACGCGGGTCGGCTCGCCCGGCATCTTGGGGAAGTCGGGCGGGAACGGCAGTTCCGTGAGCCCGTCGTCGAGGTCGCGCTGCCACCACTCGAGCAGCGTGTCGATGCGGCCCGGCGCGTCGTGCATGCCCGCCCACGGGTCGCCGCGCTCGGCGAGCCGGGCCGGCACCGTGCGGACGGTGTGGTCGGCCGGATCGGCGTGCTCGAGCTCGTCCCACTCGAGCGGGCACGAGACGGCCGCGTTGGCGAGCGCCCGCGGGCTGTAGGCGCCCGCCATCGTGCGGTCGCGATTGGCCTGGTTGAAGTCGAGGAAGATGCGCTCGCCGCGCTCCTCCTTCCACCACGCGGTGGTGACGCGTTCGGGCATGCGCCGCTCGAGCTCGCGCGCGAGCGCGATGACCGCGTGCCGCACGTCGAGGAACTCGTGCTCGGGCTCGATGGGCGCGAAGACGTGGATGCCGCGATTGCCCGACGTCTTCACGAACCCGGTGAGCCCGACCTCGCCGAGCAGGTCGCGCAACGCCAGCGCCGCGGGAACCGCATCGGCGAATCCGGTGCCGGGTTGCGGGTCGAGGTCGACGCGCAGCTGGTCGGGCAGGTCGGGCGCCTCGGCGCGCGAGGCCCACGGGTGGAACACGACGGTGTTCATCTGCGCAGCCCACACCGCGCCGGCGGGTTCGTCGACGACGAGCTGCGGATGGCGCCGGCCGCTCGGATAGGCGACCGTGACGTCGCGCATCCACTCGGGGGCGCCACGCGGCGGGTTCTTGGAGAAGAACCGCTCGCCGTCGACGCCCTCGGGGAACCGCTCGAGGGAGACCGGCCGGCCGCCGTTCGCCTCGACGAAGGCGGGCCCGACGGCCACCAGGTATTGCGCGAGCTCGACCTTCGTGATGCCGAGCTCGGGCCAGAGCACGCGCGTCGGACTCGAGATCCGGACGTCGCGCGCTCCGTCCGGTCCGGGGATGTGCAGGGTCACCGCGTCGCCGGCCATGGGCTCGACGCTACCCCTCGCCGCCGACGCCGGGGGTCAGGCGCTGATCGTGGCGTAGCGCTGGGCGGCGCGGGCGCGCGCCTTCGCGGCCTCGACCTCTCGGTCCTTCGGCGGCGCCGAGGTGACGAGGTGATCGAGCAGGTGTTGCGTGACGTGCGCGACCGCTTCGACGGCGTCGTCGAACGCGGCTTGGTTGGCCTTCGACGGATGCGTGGAGCCGCTGACCTTGCGCACGTACTGCAGCGCGGCGGCGCGCACCTCCTCGCTGGTCGCGGCGGGCTCGAAGTTGTGGAGGGTGTGGATGTTCCTGCACATGCCGGGAGCCTAACCCCGGGTGCCGACCACGTCGAGGGCCCGCCTACTCGCGGTCGGGTGCTCCGTCAATCCCCTGACGACTCGCGACGGCCGCATCTAGCGTGAGCCTCGGCCGCCGCACCTGCGGATGACGGTCGGACGAACGGAGAGTGAGCATGATGCAGCCGCACGACCCGATCGAGGGCGAGTACACCGACTCCGAGCTCCCGCTCGACGCCGAGCTCCCGAAGGACGACGACGCCGCGGGCGTCGACGACGGCGACTGGAACGACGACGACGTGGTCGTCGAGGAGGTCGAGGTGATCGAGTTCACCGACGCCGACGCCGACCGCCCGACTCGCTGAACGCCGATCGCACGACCGGCCGTCGCGGCGCGGATCAGGACGCGCCGCGACGGTCCGCGACCGGGTCGACGACCCCGGGCAGCGCGTCGCGGGCCGCCGCGACCTCGGCTGCCGCGATCGCCGCGCGGCGCTCGGCCCGCTTGAGCCGGCGCAGCGCCATCGACGCCGCGCCGTGACGCGCCGCGACCCGGTCGCGCTCCTCCTCCACGCCCGTGATGACGTACGCGCTCGCGATGAGCACGACCTGGCTCGAGAGGTTGAGCCAGATGAGCAGTGCCACGAGCGAGCCGAACGAGGCGAGCAGGGGGTTGCTCGTCGCACCGCCGACGAACAGCCCGGAGAGGACCTGCAGCACGGTCAGTCCGAGTCCGCCGAGCACCGCGCCCGACCACAGCGCCCTCGCGCTGGGGCGGAGGCCCGAGAGGAGGCGGAACAATCCCGCGATGACGATCGTGTCGATCGCGAACGCGACGAGGATCGAGAGCGTCTGCGATCCGCCCTGGACGAGGCCGCCGGTCGACGGGAGCCCGATCCACGCGAGCGCCGTCCCGATCGCGCCGGTGCCGATCACGGTGATCGCCGCACCGGCGGCGAGCAGCAGTCCGAACGCGATGGCGATCGCGAGGTCGCGAAGCAGCTGCCAGAGGAAGAACGTGCGATCGTCGGGCAGTCCGGCGAGCGTGCGCAGGGCGATGCGGAGCGACCCGATCGCGCCGATCGCGGCACCGACGGTACCGATGAGCGCGAGCGCGCCGGCGATGCTCAGCGTGATCGGCTGGACGAGGTCATCGGGGTCGATCACCGCCCCTTCGCCGACGAGGCCCGGGATGACGTCGCTCACCGTGGCCACGATCGCGTCGATGGCATCGGGGTTCCCCGCAAGCCAGATGCCCGCGACGGCGAAGCCGAGGAAGGTTCCCGCGAACACCGAGAAGAGCGTGCGGTAGGTCACGCTGTCGGCGAGCATCGCGCCGTGCTGCTCCTGGTAGAGCAGGAACGCCCGCGCCGGCTTGGTGCTCAGCACCCACTCGACGAGGCGGGTGACGCGCGCGCGGATTCCCGCCGGCGGACGAGTCGACTCCCCCGTGTTCTCGGTCATCCCGTCAGGCTACCGACGTGCACGCCGTCGGGCGGCGGCCTTGACAGGCGCGCCCACTTTGCTCACTTCGCTCGCTTCCGCTCCGACTTCTCAGCCCGGAGGGCCTTGGACTGGGCGCGGTTCTCAGCGACGAGCTCGGTCGCCAGCAGCTTCGCCTCGCCGACGTCACCGGTGGCGGGGCGCCACCACCTGATGGACGGATCGGCGTCGATCAGGACCGTCCGCCCGAGGAGCGTCAGCGGCACCGCGAGGATGGCGCCGATGGGCCCGAGCACGAGCGCCCAGAACAGCACCGAGGCGAACGTGATGGACTCGCTCAACTGGACCGCCTTGCCGACCACCTTGGGCTGGATGATCGACTGGACCACGGCGTTCACCAGCCCGTAGATGATGATCACGGCGATGACGGTCGGCCATCCCCCGGAGAGGAAGCCGAACACGATGGGCGGGATGATGGCGATGAAGTACCCGATGTTCGGGATGAAGCTGCAGATGAACGAGAGCAGGCCCCAGAGTGCCGCGCCGGGGACCTGCAGGGCGAGCAGGGCGAGCCAGTTGAGGATGCCCTGCGCGATGCCGAGCCCGGTCGTGACGACCATGTAGCGGCGCACGTTGCGGCCGTACGTCACGATCGCGACGACGAGCGCGGGGCGACGCGGTTGCATCTGGCGGAGGATCGCGGGCACGTAGGTCGCGTCCATGGCCATGAGAATCAGCAGCGTGAGCACCACGACGAGGCCGAACACGATGCCGGTGAGGCCGCCGAGGATGCTCGTCGCGACCTCCACCGCACGCGAGGGCTCGAGCCCCGTGAGGATCGTGTCGACCTGCTCCTGGCCGAATCCGATCGACTCGAGCGCCGCGCCGAGGTTCTGGGCCGCGGCCTGGATCTGCGGCGCGTACTGCGGCAGCAGTGACGTGAACTGGGCGAGGCCGAAGATGAGGATGCCGAAGAACCCGGCGAGCAGCGCGAACACGACGACGATCGCGCTCGCGGTGGCGAGCCCCCGGGGCACGCCGCGGCCCTCGAGCCAGCGCCGCGCGGGATGCACGCAGATCGTCAGGACGAGCGCGAAGAACACCGGGCCGACGACCGAACGCGTCGCCCAGAGTCCGAACGTGACGACCACGGCGGCGGCGATTCCGAGCAGGATGACCGTCGCGCGAGGCAGCGCGTGCTGGGGCGGGCCCTCGGTCTCGGCCGCCTCGGCGACGGTCTCGACCTTCGCCCCGCCGCGATCAGACCCGGACTTCCCGCGCTGCCACCAGCCCTGAACCATGCGTCCCCCGATCCTCGGGCCGTGGAGCAGCGACGGCGGCTCCTGCCGCGGAGACTAGCACCGCGATCGGGCGCGGGCGTGGGACTTCCGTCCCCATGTCGGATCGGGGCCCGCGGGCCGCGCCGGTGCGCAGGCGCGCCCACGCCCTCGCCGCCGCGGGCTGACCGAGCAGGATCCCGGCGAGGACGAGCGCGAGGCCGCCGAACTGCCAGCCGCCCAGCGCCTCGCCGGCAAGGAGGGTGCCCAGCAGCACGCCCGTCACGGGATTGAGCAGCCCGACGAGTCCGACCGTGCCGGCGGGCAGGTGGGCGAGGCCGCCGAACCACGCGGCGAACGCGACGGCCGTCGCGATCACGCTCACGTATCCGAACGCGAGGACCTCGGTCGCGCCGAGGGCGGGCGGCACCCCCTCGACGAGGAGCGCGACGGGGACGAGCATGAGCCCGCCCGCGAGCAGCTGCCAGGCGGTCACCGCGAGCACCTCGGTGCCGTCCTTCCATCGCTTGGCGAGCACGTAGCCCAGCGAGGAAAGGAGCATCGCCGCGACGGACGCCGCCACGCCGAGCGGGTCGACCGCGGACGCGTCGGTCGCGAGCAGCAGCACGACCCCGGCGAGGCCCACCGCGGCCCCCGCCATGGGCACGGCGCGCAGCCGCTCCCCCGCGAGCAGCCAGGCCAGGACCATCATGACGGCCGGCGAGGTGGCCATCACCGTCGAGGCGAGGCTGGTGGGCAGGAGCTGCGCGACGAGGTAGATGAGCGCGAAGAAGACGCCGACGTTGAGCGCGCCGAGCACGAACGCGCGCCACCACCACGCCCCGCGCGGACGCCTCGGCCGCACGGCCAGGAGCACGAGTCCGGCGGGCAGTGCTCTCAGCACGGAGCCCCACAGCGGGGCGTCGGCGGGGAGGAACTCGCGCGTGACGAAGTACGTGCTGCCCCACGCGATCGGGGCGATCGCCGTCACCAGGACCCATCGCCAAATAGTTTCCATGGAAGACACTATATCTTCCATGGAAGATAAGATCCACTCCATGACGTCACGACCGGATGCCGCCCCCGACCACGTCGCCCGGATCATGGCCGAGTGGCGCCGCGAACGACCCGACCTCGACGTGTCGCCGCAGGGCGTGATCGGCCGGCTGCACCGGCTCGCCAACGCCCTCACCGAGGAACTGGTCGCCGTCTACGGGCGGTTCGGCCTCGCCGAGGGCGAGTTCGACGTGCTGGCCACTCTCCGCCGCGCCGGTGCACCGTACGAACGCACGCCGAGCGACCTCGCCGCGTCGACCATGGTGACCAGCGGGGCGATGACCAAGCGGATCGACCGGCTCGAACAGCGCGGCCTCGTCACGCGTCGCGCGAGCGACACCGATGGGCGCGGTCGGGTGATCGCCCTCACGCCCGCCGGACGCGAGCTCATCGACGAGGTGATGACTGCGCACATGGCCAACGAGCACCGGCTGCTCGGATCCATCGAGGAGACCGACCGGAGGGCCCTGGAAACGGCGCTCACCCGGTGGCTGACGGCGTTCGAGACGCCGCCGGCCAACGGGTGAGCGGGTTGGCGTGCGGGATTGGCGGGATCAGTACCAGCCGACCGATGCCGAGTGCGACCAGGCGCCGCACGGGTTGCCGTACCGGCCGGCGATGTAGCCGAGGCCCCACTTGATCTGCGTGGCGGGGTTGGTCGCCCAGTCGGCGCCCGCGGTGCCCATCTTGCTGCCGGGCAGGGCCTGCGGGATGCCGTAGGCACCGCTGGAGGGGTTCTGGGCGTAGACGTTCCAGCCCGACTCCTTGTTCCAGAGGTCGACGAGGCAGCCGAACTGGTCGTCGCCCCACCCGTACATGGAGGCCATGAGGTCGCGGGCGATCGCCTGGGCGCCGCTCGGGTTCGCCGGGCCCTTGGGGTACGAGGGCGTGCTCGACGACTCGGCGGCGGAGGCGGCCTCCGCGGCAGCCTTCTCGGCCGCGGCCTTCTCGGCGGCAGCTTTCTCGGCCGCGGCCTTCTCGGCCGCGACGCGGTCGAACTCGGCGACGCCGGCCTTGACCTGCTCGGCGTGCGCGGTCGCGACGTCGACGAGCTCGAACACGCGCTCGGGAGCGAGGTACGTGTAGTTCTCGAGGCTCGCGACGGTCGAGGCGAGCTCGGCCGCGTCGGTCTTGCCCTGGGCGGCGGCGAGCGTGTCGCCGGCGACCGCGAGCGTGTCCTCGGCCTCCTTGACGGCCTTGGCCTCGAGGATGCCTCCGTGGGCGTCGAGCTGCTCGATGCCGCGGTTCGCGGACTCCGCGAGCGCGGTGGTCTCCGCGATGCGGAGGTTCTCGGCCGCGACGGCCGACTGGAGGGCGAAGCCCGAGCCGACGATCGCGCCGACGGCGACGATCGCGCCCGAGGCGAGGATCGCCGTGCGGTTGCGGCGCATGCGCCGCACTCGGTTCCGGTCGCCGTCGTGGCGGCGGAGTCGGGGGGTTTCGGTGGTACTGGGAGAACTCGTCAAGTTGCGCATAGATCTCGTGGGCCGGCCTGCGGGTGCTGTCGGTGCAGGCCGTCCGTGCTCTCGTCTCGGTGCATGATGGGGGGTCGCCGCGGCGAAGTCGCCAGTCTGCACACCCTTTCTCCACAAGTCGTGCCCGTTTCCTGTGAATGTCCTCAACACAGTCGACGGTTCCTCATCTCCATGGGAGGGAAATCCCCACCTTGGACGGCGCGGTCCGTCACCGGCCGGTGTGCGAGAAATCGGGATATCCCTGCCATTCACCGGGGCCGTGCGAGCGCACGAAGGCGTGATGGACCCGCTCGCACGCGCCCCTGAGCGTCGTGCCCCACCCGAGCAGGCGCCCCTCGAATTCGGCGCGGTACCTGACCTCGCCGTCGACGCGGACGATGCTCACACGCCCGTACTCGCGCCCCATCGAGTCGACCAGTCGCCACCGGCCCGGCTCGGGTTCATCGGCGGCGAGGATCGGATGCCACGTGACCAGCGCTGCTCCCTCCAGAGCGCCCCGGCCGGCGTGCCTCAATGCTACGTCGACCCGCTCACGCGGTTCGACCCCGCCGCCACCACCGACGCACCGGGAACTCCTCGGGCCAGTGCGCGACGATCGAGTGCAGGCCGCGTCGGAGGCGCAGCCCGCCGTCGCCCCGCAGGGCGCGCATCGAGATGCCCATGCCGAGGTGGAGGTCGTAGCGGATCCGATGCTCCGGGCCCAGGTGCACCGACAGGTCGATGTCGTCGTGCATCAGCGTGTCGTGCCGGTGGACCTGATCCCGCACGGCCAGCCACGCCGAGCGCCGCACGGCGAGGTTCGAGCCGAACAGCGGCACGTGCCCGAGCGCGGGCGCCACCGTGGCGACGTAGCTGCCGAGGTAGAGCGCCGCGAGCGGTCGCCGCAGCACCTTGGGGCCGTCGACGAAGTGCGCCGGGCCGGTGATCGCGTCGAGCGCCGGATCGGACGCGAAGGCGGCCCGGATCCGCTCGATCCAGTCGGCGGGCGGGACGCAGTCCGCGTCGAGCCGCGCGATCACGTCCCCTGTGGCGGCGTCGAACCCGCAGGCCGAGGCCGCCGGGATGCCCGGCTCGAGCTCGACGACGACCCGCGCGCCGAACTCGCGCGCGACGCCGGCCGAACCGTCCGTCGACCCGTTGTCGACCACGACGACCTCGTCGGGCGACGAGCGCTGCACCGCGATCGCCTCGAGGCACCGCCGCAGGAGGACGGCGTCGTCCCGCACCGGGATGACCACCGAGACGGTCGGTGTCGAGTCCATGCGCCCATCGTGCCGCACCGACGTCGGCACGCGACAGGCCTTGCGCCGCGACACGCCGTCGCGTGGAGGCTCGCCGGCACGTCATCGTGGAGCGCTCGCCGAGGTGCGCGCCGGTGCCGCTCGACGCCGCCCCGCGCTCGCCCTGGCCGCGGCACCCGGCTACGACGCGCTGCTCCTCTCGCCCGTCGCGCCCCTCGGCGCCACGTCGGTCCTCGCGCCGACGTCGCAGGACCGCACCCTGTGACCGCCACGCCGCACTCGGCGCCAAGGTCACCGCGGCGATCCGCACCGAGTTCCCGGATGCCGAGGTGCGGAGCGGACCGTTGGAGGGCGACTACTACGGCGGGCTTCGCGTCGGCTACGGCGTGCACGGCGCCGACGGCACGTTCTGGGATGTGGTGGACCTCGGCCGCTTCGACTGGGTGGCCCGGCTCACCAGCGACGAGCGCAACCGGTTCGTCGCGAGTGCGATCGGAGTGCAGCTGCTCCCCCTGCTCGGCACGGGCTGAGCGGATGGCGCGGCCGCACGGCCGCGTCATCCGTCCCGTCGGCTCACATCGCCGCGGCCGCCCGGCGCACGTGGCTGCGCGCGTGCTCGACCGCGGCGGGCAGCTCCTCGAAGAGGTGGTTGCGATGGCGGAGCGAGTCGATCACGCCGACCCGTCTGGCGAGCTCGAGGTGCCGGCCCTGGATGCCCTTGACGAGCACCGTGACGCCGCGCCGCTCGAGCGCGTGGATCAGCTCGGTGACCACCTGCGCGCCCGTCGCGTCGAGCAGCTGCAGCTGCGACATCCGGATGATCACGACGTCGACGTCCCGCAGCGCCGAAACCCGCTCGAGCATGCGCTCGGCCGCGCCGAAGAAGAGGGCGCCCTCGAGCCGGAAGAGCGCGATGCGCTCGTCGCCGTGCTCGGCGGGTCCGGGCAGCTCCTCGCGATGCACGCCGCTCGAGCGGGCGACCGCCCGGAGCGCGAGGAACGCGGCGACGGCGATGCCGACGAGCACGGCCGTGATGAGGTCGACGCTCACCGTGATGATCGCGGTCGCGACGAAGACCATCGCGTCGGCGCGCGTCGAGCCGACCACCGACCGCACGGTCGCGATCGAGATCATCCGCGTGGCGGTGACCATGAGCACGCCGGCGAGCGCCGCCAGCGGGATGGAGCCCACGACGCCGGCCCCGACCGCCACGATGCCCGCCAGCAGCACCGCGTGCAGGATCGCCGCGAGACGCGAGCGGCCTCCGGAGCGCACGTTGACCGCCGTCCGCGCGATCGCGCCGGTCGCGGGCATGCCGCCGAAGAGCGCGGACGCGATCGAGGCGAGCCCCTGCCCCACGAGCTCCCGGTCGGCGTCGTACGGGCCGGTGTCGGCCATCGTCGCCGCGACCCGCGCCGAGAGCAGCGACTCGATCGCCGCGAGCGCCGCGACGGTCGCGGCGGGCAGCAGGAGCGAGGCGAGCGTGTCGGGCGACATCACCGGGACGACCGGCGCCGGCAGTCCGCTCGGGAGCTCGCCGATCGTGGCGACCGGGAGACCGACGAGCGTCGTGATCACCGTCACCACGACGATGCCGACGATCGAGCCGGGCACCAGCCGGTGGAGGCGCGGCGCGACGAGCATGATCGCGGCGACGGCCGCGACGACGACGAGCGAGAACGCGGCGTCCGGCCATGACGCGCGCAGCGCCGCGTCGACCGCGCCGACGATCGCGTTCGCGCCCTCGGTCGCGGGCACGCCGACCGCCGCGGGCACCTGCTGCAGGAAGATGATCACGGCGATGCCGAGCGTGAAGCCCTCGATCACCGGCCACGGGATGAACGTGACCGCGCGGCCGAGCCGCAGCACGCCGGCGCCCAGCACCATGATCCCCGCGAGCACGCCGACGACGGCGAGCGCGCCGAGGCCGTGCGTCGCGATGATCGGCGCGAGCACGACCACCATTGCGCCCGTCGGCCCTGAGACCTGCACGTTCGATCCGCCGAACACGGCCGCGACGACGCCCGCGACGATCGCGGTGACGAGTCCGCTCGCCGCGCCCGCGCCCGAGCTCACGCCGAACGCGAGGGCGAGCGGCAGCGCGACGATGCCGACCGTGATGCCCGCGACGAGGTCGCCCTTCCAGGTGCGGCGCAGGTCGCGGTAGTCGGCCGCGGCCGGCAGCAGCGAGCGGATGCCGCGTGCGGCGCGGCGCATGGTCGTGTCGGTCATGCGCGGGCCGCCGTCCCGGCCGGTGCGGGCGCCGGCGCCGTGCCATCCGTCGCCTGCGGTGGGGGCGGGAGCTCGGGCAGTCCCGCCTGGGCGACGAGCTGTCGTTCGGTGGTCTGCAGGATCTCGCCGAGGAGGGAGCGCGCGACGCGCAGGAGGTCGGCGACCTGCGGGTACGCGAGCCGGTAGGCGACCTGGTTGCCGCGGCGCTCGGCGGTGACGAGCCCGTAGTTGCGGAGCACGGCGAGGTGCTGGGAGAGGTGCGACGCTTCGAGTCCGGTCGCCGCGAGGAGCTCGGCGACGGGCGTCTCGTCGTCGGGTGCGGCGGAGAGCACCTCGAGCACGCGCACGCGGAGCGGGTGCGCGAGCCCCTTGAAGAGGTTGGCCTTGACCTCGTAGAGCGGGCGGCTGGCGTCGGTGAACACGGCGACTCCTTCAATGGATTGATGAATCCATCAATCCATTATGCGCTATCGTGCGACGGCCTCCGTCGAGGAGCCCGGTGGAGCCACGGCGATGCCCGCGGCGCGCGCCGGCTCGGCATAGGCTCGCGCGAGGTCGGCGACCGTCGCGTGCGCGTTCAGGCCGCTCGGGTTCGGCACGACCCAGAGCTCCGCGCCGCCGATCGACTCGTCCTGGCGCCCGGCGCGCGCCTTGGGCCGGTCGAATCCCTGCCGGTACGCCGTCAGCCCGACGATCGCGACGACCCTCGGACGCCATCGGGCCACGTCGTCGGCGAGCCTGGCCGCCCCGTCGCGCAGTTCGGCCCGGTCGAGCTCGTCGGCGCGCGCGGTCGCCCGGTGCACGAGGTTCGAGATGCCGATCCCGGCGTCGAGGAACATCCGCCGGTCGGCTTCGCTCAGCCCGGCCGCGAAGTCGGGCACGCGCGGGATCACGCCGGCCGCCGCGAGCGCGGGGTAGAACCGGTTGCCGGGATGCGCGAAGTGCGTGCCGGTCGCTGCGGTCCACAGGCCGGGATTGATGCCGACGAACACGATCTTGGGCTGCTCGGGCATCAGGTCGTCGACGCTCCGGCCCCGGAAGGACTCGAGTTCGGCACGCGTGAAGCCCATCAGCGGTCCTGCTCGGCGTCGGCCCCGAGGTCGGCGTCGCCGATGCCGGCGACGCGAAGGCGCTCCAGCAGGCCGGTCGTGAGCGGCAGCGCTCGCAGCTCGTCGGGCGCGACCCAGCGCGCCTCGTCGGCGTCGTCGCCGTGCCCGAGCACGCCGCCGGTGACGGTCGCCGCGAACCCGTGGACCTCGTACTCGCGCGCCTCCCCCGCCGGCACCCGGGCGATCCAGAGCTCGGGGCCGAGGGCGACGACGAGACCGGTCTCCTCGAGCACCTCACGGGCGGCGGCCTGCGTCAGCGATTCACCCGCCTCGACGCGCCCGCCCGGAACCGACCATCGGCCCCGTTGCGGGTCACGGCCGCGCCGCACCAGGAGCACCCGCCCGTCCGGGTCGGCGATGACCGCGCTGGCCGCGAGCACGATGTCCACGCCATCACCGTACGGCGCGGAGGGCACCGTCGGGCGACCGGCGCCGCAGCATCCGGCCGCGCACGACCCCCCGCAGGTCGTGGCGGCGCACGTACGGGTCCGCCCACGACCTCGCGTCGTCGGAGGCCTCGCGGGCATCGCCGAGCACGAGGTAGCCGTTCTCGGGCACCGCGAACGTGCCGCGAAAGGCGCCCGACGGCCGCGCGTACGGCTCGGCGAGCGCCGCGCCGTCCACCCGCACCGTGCCGCCGTCGATCTCGACGCGTTCGCCGGGCAGGCCGACGACGCGCTTGACGAGGATGCCGCCGCGCTCGCGCGACGCGAACACGACGACGTCGCCGCGGCGCACCACGGTCGTGCGATGCACGCGCGTGGTGAACAGGAGGTCGCCGGGCTCGAGGGTCGGCCGCATCGACCCGGAGCGGACGAGGGTCGTGAACGCCGCGACGCGGGTGACGAGCACCGCGGCGGCCACGACCGCGCCGAGCGCGACCGCCCAGCCGCGGACGGCGCGCATCGTTCGCTCAGTGGTGCCCGTGGTGGATCCCGTGCGGCTCGTGGCCGTGCTCCTCGCCCTCGGCGAGGTGGAAGAAGGCGACGTAGGCGGCGATGTAGGCACGGGCGGCGCCGAGGTCGTCGACGTCGAAGTCGATCGTCGCGAGGACGCGCTCGAACCGTTCCCTGAGCTCGGGCAGATCCTCGTCGGCGACGAGTGCCTGGAGCGGCGCGAGGCTGCGCTCCGCGACGCAGCGATCGGCGGCGACGACCTTCTCGTCGATCTCGACCCCGGACGGCCGGATGCCCGAGTACGGTTCGCCCTCGCCGGCCCGGTGCAGGCGCACGAGCGTCTCCAGGAAGTACCGGTCGGCGAGGTCGCGGGCGTCGTCGCCGAGGATGCGGACGCGCCGGGCCAGGTCGAAGGCGGCCTCGAGCTCCCGCTCGTGGTGCGCGTCGACCCACTTGAGCGCGACGTTCGCGTTGCCGCCCTCGAGCGCGCGGCGGCCGTCGGCCACCGTCGGACCGTCCATCGTGTCGCAGTGCGCGCGAGCCGGTCGCGGCATCGCAAGGGCGAGCACGACGGATGCCGCGGCCGCCAGGAGCACTCGGACCACCATCCGCATTCCATCGCCCCTCCGGCACGGGCCGACGCCCCGCGCCACGATCCAGCCTACGGAGCGGCCGCGTCATGGTCCGGGACCTTCGCCCCTGACGGGCTGCACCGCGCGGGGGCACCGTGGGCCGCATGGACACGGTGGTGACGACGGTCCACGGCGCGGTGCGGGGCAGCGTGGTCGACGGCGTGCACGTGTTCCTCGGGCTGCCGTATGCGGCACCCCCGTTCGGCGCGCGCCGATTCAGACCGCCCGAGCCGGTCGAGCCGTGGGACGGCGTCCGCGACGCCACGCAGCTCGGTCCCGAGCCGCCGCAGGTCGCCCCGCCGGCGACGGGCGGCTCGCGCGAGGGCGCGGCCGAGGACTGGAGCGGGATCGACGACGCGTTCGCCGCGCTGGGGCGCGCCGCGCCATCCAATGAGGTGCTCAACCTCAACCTCTGGACGCCCGACCCGGGAGCCGGCGGAGTGCCGGTGATGGTGTGGATCCAGGGCGGCATGTTCGAGATCAGCTCGACCGCCGCATACGACGGCAGCCGCTTCGCGCGCGACGGCCTCGTCTGCGTCGTGATCAACTGGCGCCCGGGCGCCGAGGGATTCCTGGTGCTCGACGACGGCACCGCGAACGTGGGCCTGCTGGACCAGGTCGCGGCGCTCGAGTGGGTGCGCGAGAACATCGCCGCGTTCGGCGGCGACCCCGGCAACGTGACGGTCTTCGGCGAGTCAGCCGGGGCGATGAGCATCGGGATGCTGCTGGCGATGCCGCGCGCCGACGGGCTGTTCCGGCGCGCCATCCTGCAGAGCGGCGCGGCGCACCACGTGATGCCGGTCGCGCTCGCGCAGCGGACGGGGCGGTATCTCGCGCAGCTGCTCGGCGTACCGCCCGAGCGCGACGCCGTCGCTGCGGTCGGCGTGCCGCGGTTGCTCGAGGCTCAGGCGCGCCTGAAGGCGGAGCTGATGGCGGATCCCGATCCCGACCGCTGGGGTTTCCCGGTGGTGGCGACGAACATGCCGTGGCATCCCGCGATCGACGGCGACGTGATCCCGGCTGCGCCGATCGAGCGGATCGAGGCGGGCGCCTCGGCGGGCGTGGACCTCATCGTCGGCAGCAACGTCGACGACTGGCGGCTCTTCATCGTCGTGAGCGGCGTGTTCGCGCAGATGACGGACGACATCCTCACCGGTCCCGTCGAGCGCTACGGGTACCAGTCGCTCGCGACGTACCGCCGGACGGCCGACGTGACGCTCGCCGCCTACCGGGCGCGGTACCCGCAGGCCGCTGCCGGCGACATCCTGGCCTCGGTGCAGACCGACTGGTGGATCCGGATTCCCGCCCTGCGACTCGCCGACGCGCATGCCGGTCGGCCCGGGCGCACCTACATGTACGAGTTCGCGTGGACCTCGCCGGGCCTCGGCGCCGTGCACGCCCTCGAGATCCCGTTCGTTTTCGACACGCTCCGCCCCGACCTCCCGTTGTTCGGCCCGATGCTCGGCCCGAACCCGCCGCAGGAGCTCGCCGATGCCGTGCACAGCGCGTGGGTCGCGTTCGCCGCGCACGGCGATCCCGGCGTGGGCTGGCCGCGGTACGACCTCGACCGCCGTGCCACGATGCGCTTCGACGTCACCTCGCAGGTGGTGCCCGACCCGCGCGCCTGGGAGCGGGCGCTCTGGGCGGGCACCCGCTGACGCCGGATGGCACGACGGGGGCGATCGCCTTGGACGAACCCGGATATCTGGTCCGACGGATCCCCCGCAACCGCCGTCCGGTGCTCGATCGTCTGGCCGGAGCGAGCCGGCGATTCCAGGTGCACGGCCTGGTCGAACTCGACGTGTCCGAGGCGGCGACGCGGATGGCCGGCGCGGAGCCGCACGTGTCGTGGACCGGGTTCTTCATCGCGACCATCGGTCGCGTCGTCGCCGCACATCCCGAGGTGAACGCCCGCAGGGCCGGTGGTCGGATCGTCCTCTTCGACCGGGTCGACCTCGGCGCGACCGTCGAACGGCAGTGGCAGGGACGTACCGTGCTCGACATCGTCACCATCCGGAACGCCGACCGGCGCTCCGCTGCCGACGTCACCGCGCTGCTGCACGGGACGAAGTACGGGCCCGGCGAGTCGCACGAGCCGCACGGGGTGATGCGGTTGGTGCTGCGGCTGCCGGGACCTCTCCGGCGCAGCGCCATCCGCATCGCCGGCCGACGTCCGACCGTCGCGGCGAGCTTCGGGCCGGCCGTCGGCGTGACGTCGATCGGGATGTTCACGCGCAGCTGGGGCTGGGCCATCCCCCTCGCCCCGCTGACGGTGATCGCCACCGTGGGCGGCGTCGTCGACCGCGCCGTGGTCCGCGACGGTCGCGTCGTCGTGCGCCCCATGCTGCCGCTGACATTGAGCTTCGACCACGCCGTCGTCGACGGCGCACCCGCGGCGCGCTTCACCGAGACGCTCCGCGACCTCGTCGAGACCGCAGCGGTGCTCCAGGATACCGAGAGCGCACGCTGACCGCGTCCGCGGCCACCCCCGTCTTGGGGCGCTCACACCCCTTGCGGCGCACGACGGCGAGCAGTTCACTGGCGGCGAGCGACGCCGCTCGACACGCGACCGGTCGCTCCTCGCCCCACGAGGGAGGACAGAATGCGCACCATCACTCGAGCGGTGATCGCGATCGCCGCAGCCGCCGTGTTCACCACCACCGCGACGCCAGCGCTCGCCGCCGGGCCCACGATCGATCGGATCGAGATCGAGGCCACCTTCCACGACGACTTCCTGTCGGGCGAATGCGGCGTCGACGTCACCACGACGATCAGCGGCTTCCGCATCCAGCGGGTCTTCGAGGACGGCAACGGCAACCTGATCGACCTGGCAACCATCAACGTGACGGGCACCTCGTCGTCGGAGTTCGGCTCGGTCGTCATCAAGGACGTCGGCGCCGACCAGGTGAAGGTCGCACCCGACGGCACGGTGACGCTGACGATCACCGGGCAGGTCCCGTTCGACTTCGTCGGCGCGCTCGTCGTGGATCTCGACACCGACGAACTGGTGAAGGAACCCGTGTGGCGCGGCGACAAGCAGCTCGAGAAGGTGTGCCGCCTGCTCGGCGGCTCCTGAGTCAGCGCGCCAGCACGCCCGTCGCCGCGATCGGCCACGGGAGCAGGCGAACGCGCGCCACGCCCATGACGTCGCCGACCGGGACGAACGATTCCTGCCAGGCACGGGCGTCGTGCAGGCCCTCGCGGCGATCGGCCAGCAGGAAGTACCGGTCGCCAGGAACGGCGAACGAACCGCGGAACCCGCCCGAACGGCGGGCGTACGGCTCGTAGACCGGCTCGCCGTTGACCGTCACGACGCCGTCGACGTCGATCTGGACGCGATCACCGGGCAAGGCGATCAGCCGTCCGAGGCGCGTCCCCGACGCATCCGGCGCGCGGCGCACCACGATCTCGCCTCGACGCAGACGGGATCGGCGATGCACCCGGCTCACGAACAGCACGTCGCCGGACTCAAGGGTCGGGCGCATCGAATCCGAGCGCACCACGGCCATGAACGCGGGAAGAACTCCCACAGAAGCTCCCTTCGGGCCCGCGTCGGCGGCGGCGCCCTGCGCCAGCGTACGGTGTGGCGACGGATGGCCCGCATGCCTTATCCACAGGCGCTGGCGCTCGACCGTCACCACCGGGCGCGGCGCGCCCGCGCGGCGAATGCGTCGAGCGCCGCGAGCACCTCGGTCGCCTGCCACACGCGGTAGCGTGCCCCGCCGGCCGCGCGCGTGAGCACGCCCGCCGCGGCGAGCTTGTCGATCGAGGTCTGCGCCGCGACCTCGCTCACGCCGACGGCATCGGCGACCGAGGCGGCCGTGACCAGCGGATGCTGCAGCAGGTGCGCCTTCACGCGGTGCACCGAGGCGTCGGACCGCGCGCGGACGAGCGCATCCCAGCTCGACGCGATCTCCTGCAGCTCGCGCACCAGCGCACGGCCGTTCGCCACCGCGCGGAAGGACGCCTCGGCGACCGCGTCCACGATGGCATCGGGTTCCCCCTGTCGATACCGGGTGAGCGCGAGGAAGTAGGCGTCGATGTCGCCCAGCAGGCCGGCCGAGACCGGCACCGCAACGTTCCGGGTGACGTCGGCGGCCCGCAGCATCCCGTGCAGCAGCGCCCGCCCGGTACGCCCGTTGCCGTCGGGGAACGGATGGATCGTCTCGAACTGCGCGTGCGCGATCGCCGCGTGCGCGAGCGCCGGCACGTCGGTGCGGTCGGCGAATCGCACGAGGTCGGCCATGAGCTCGGGCACCCGGTCGTGGTGCGGCGGCACGAACGTCGCGTGATGCGGCGAGAACGACCCGCCGCCGATCCACACCTGCTGATCGCGCCATCCGCCGACGAAATGGGGTGCGGATGTCTCGAGCAGGGCCTCATGCATGGCGATGATCGCCAGGTCATCCAGGCGGTCGGACAGCGCGATCGCCGCCTGCATGGCACGGACGTTCGCCACGACGAGCTTCGCGTTCGCGGAGTCGGAGCGGTCGAGCTCGGCGAGCGCCACCTGCTTCGCACTCGCGGTGAGGTGCTCGACCTCGGAGCTCGAGGCGCTCTCGGTGCGCAACAGGATCGCCGCGAAGGGCGCCGCGAACGACCCGGCCTCGGCGTCGAACCGGGTGAGCTCCTTGCTCGCGTCGTCGGCCGTCGCGAGCGTCTCGGCGCTGAGCCGCACCTCGCGCTCGGCGATCATCGGCACGAGCGCGGCGCGGTACTCGCCGACGGCGGCGCGCAACTGTCGGCGTGAGGCCACCTCGACGTCGGGGCGGCGCCACGGCCGAGGCTCGGCGCCGACGGCCGGCCAGGACTCCCGCGAGGCGTGCGTGGTCATGGCCTCATTCTAACCAAAGACTCGCGATCAGTCTTCGGTTAGCGAGCCGCTCGGCATCGCTACGCCACCTCGGTCGATGGCCGGCCCGTCCGGTGCTTCTCGGCGACAGCCTGCGGCGGGCCTCACGACGTGGGTCGTTCGAGCGCCGCGACGAGGGCGTCGAGCTGCGGCTTCTCCGTCTCCTCGACGGTGAGCGACATGAAGGAGGCCATCGCGAGCAGGACCTCGTAGTGGCCGGGGCGACCGCGCTTGGCGGGCTTGTGGGTGACCCGGATCTCGCGATACGTCGAGACCGGGTTCCGCGCGGCCTCATCCATGCCGTTGTGGCGGAACTTCGCGACCGTGGCGCCGTCGTACAGGAGCCGCTCGCCGTTGGCGCCCTTCACCTCGATGGTGTCCATAGCCCACCTTCTCAAATGCGTCGGCGAACCGACAGCGTAGGCTCGCACACCATGGCGATTGGAGCGACGATCCACACCTTCGCGGTGCAGCTGGCCGACATGGACCGCGGCGTCTACGACGACCTCACGCTCCGCGTCGCGCGCCACCCCTCCGAGACGGACGCGTTCATGATGACGCGCGTGCTCGCCTACTGCCTCGAGTTCACCGAGGGCATCGCGTTCAGCGACGGCGTCGCCGCCACGGACGAGCCGGCGGTCCACGTGCGCGACCTCACCGGCAGCCTCATCGCGTGGGTCGAGGTCGGCGCACCGGACGCGGCCCGGCTGCACTCCGGGAGCATGCAGGCCGAGCGGACCGTCGTCTACACGCATCGCGACCCGGCGAAGGTCGCCGCCGCGTGGGCGGGCAAGCGGATCCACCGAGCGCATGAGATCACCCTGTACAGCTTCGACCCGGGCTTCGTCGACGCCGCCGCCGCCCTGCTGGAACGACGCAACTCGATCGCGCTCTCGATAACCGAGCGTCGGATGTACCTCGAGTTCAACGGCACGACGCTGGAGTCGGACGTGCACGAGCACCCCGTCGCATAGCGAAAGCCCCGGATTCCTGTGAGAATCCGGGGCTTTTCCGGTCGGGCTGACAGGATTTGAACCTGCGACCCCCTGACCCCCAGTCAGGTGCGCTACCAAGCTGCGCCACAGCCCGATGCCGCCAGCGTTCCCGCCGAAGACAACTTGACCATCATAGCGGCATCCGGAGGGGTGCTCGTGCACGCGGTGACCGTCGCAAGCGGCGGACACCGACCCCACCCTCTCAGATGTGCTTCCGCACCTCGGCCATGAACCCGGCGGGGTCGTCGACCCAGATCCGCACCTCGTCGACGACCTGCTCGCCGCCCTTCGGCGCGGATCCGGGCAGTCGTACGGCGGTGGGTCGCTCGAGCTCGATCGCGATGACGGTCTCGTCCTGCATCCGCAGCGACAGCGTGCGCGCGCCATCCGCTTCGGTGATCTTCGGCGTCTTGGGTTCGTCGACGCGGCGGTCGCGCGCGACGGAGGCGATGTCGTCCCAGCTGAGCGGGATGTCGGTCTCGAGCCCTTCGCGGACGCGGATGCCACCGGGCCCGACCGTGTGCGGACGCATGAGGTAGGCGCACAGCAGCCCGAACATCCAGGTGAGGCCCCAGATGCCGAGGATCAGCACGGGAATCCGCACCGCGGGCCAGCGGTGCACGATGAGGTCGAGCACCGGGATCTCGACCGCCGAGAGCACGATGAAGATGATGAGCACCGTCAGGACCGGCTTGTGGTAGCTGAAGCCCGCCCCGGCTGGTTCGATCGCCGGCCGCCTGGCGATGAACCGGCCGATGTTCGCGTAGATGCGGAGTTCGACCTGCAGTGCCCGCAGCGCGAACCGACCGAGGCGACGAGCGGCGGAGGTCGCGGTCCGCTCCCGTACCTCGGCGGTCACGCGGCGCCGCCCTTGGGCTGGCCCGTCGTGCGCCCGGCCTCCGCGGCGGCGACCAGCGCGCGCAACCGCGCCGCGACGGCGTCGACGCTACGGACGAAGGCATCGCGATCGGATGGCGCGACCGCGGCGAGCAGGGTCGCGGAGAGTTCCTCGTGATCGCGTTGCATCTCGCGCATGAGCTCGGTCGCCGAGGGCGTGAGCGTGACGAGCACGGCCCGGCGATCGGTCGGATGCGGTGCGCGGACGACGTACCCGGCGGACTCGAGCGCGTCGACGAGCCCCGTGATGTTCCTGGCACTGACCTCGAGCCTGGTGGCGAGCGCCTGCTGGGTGGACGGGCCGGAGTGCGCCAGGTCCCAGAGCACGCGGGTGCGCGCCGTCGAGAGCGACGTGCCGTCGAACTCGCGCGCCATGTCGCGCTGGAAGAGCTCGCTGATCTCGAGCAGTCGATCGAGCACGGTCGGTCCGGGGATCATGCCCTGATGGTACTACATCGTTACCTCACTTCACGGTATCCAGCGCGATCGCCCGGCTGAACGGATGTCGCACCCCAGGCGTAGCGTCGACGGCATGGGCAACGACTCGACGACCACCGCCGCGTCCCTGCGCATCGTCCCGGCCGGCGACGCGCCGTTCGCCGATGTCGAATCGGTCTTCGGCACGAGGGGCGACCCTGCGGGCTGCTGGTGCCAGTGGTACAAGCTCCCCCGCGTGAACTTCGGCTCCGCGAACCGTGAAGAACTGCGCGACCGTCTGGCGGCGCAGCTCGCGGAGCCCGCCCCGGGGCCCGGCCTCCTCGCCTACGACGGCGACACGCCCGTCGGCTGGTGCGCCGTCGAACCCCGACCCGCGCTCGAGCGGCTGCCGTTCAGCCCGATCGCCTCCGCCTCCCCCGACGACGACTTCGCCGACGCCGGCGTGTGGTCGGTGTCGTGCTTCGTGATCCCGCGCGCGTTCCGCCGCCGCGGCGTCGCGAAAGCACTCGCCGAGGCCGCGGTCGACTACGCGCGCGAGCACGGCGCGCGAGTGCTCGAGGCGTACGCGGTCGATCCCACGGCACGCGAGAAGATCCCCGCGGCCGACCTGTTCCCGGGTACCGCCTCGATGTTCCTCGCAGCGGGCTTCACCGAGGTGGCGCGCCCGAAACCGCACCGCGCCGTCATGCAGCGTCGCCTCGACGGCTGAGCCGGCCGCCTGAGGCGGCGGCACCTCGTCAGCGCTTCCTCCAGGCCTCGGCCGCGTCGCGCAGGTCGTCGATCGCGTCGTCGAGGTCCTTCAGCCGATCGCGGGCGCGCTCGTCAGCGGCCGCGGCGAGCGCCTCGAAGGCCGCCGAGGGCTGCCCGGCATGCGCGGCGTGCGCGCCCGCGCGCCGCACATGCTCGGCGAACAGCACCTCGTCGCGGTGATCGCCGAGCACGTCGTGCAGGCCCTCCCCGGCCTCCGCCAGGCGCGACGCACGCTCGCCGAACAGTGCGAGCGGTTCGTCGACGACCGCCTCGGCCGCATAACGCAGTCGCCGGCCCGCCTTGCGCACCTCGTGCAGCGACTCCGGCGTCCGCCGCTTGCCGAGGCGGTCGACGCGCTTCAGGACGCGCTCGGCGTCGTGCGCGACGAGGTCGCCGAGCACGTGCTTCGCCGCACCCGAGGCGAGGGGCGTGAACGTGGGCGTGGCGAGGAACGACGCGAGCGACTCCCGGCGGGCCTCGGCACGCGGCATCCGCTGCCGCTCGACGAACCGCGCATGGGCGAGCCGATGCGCCTCGACCTCGGCCTCGATCAGGCGCTCGCGCACCGCCGCGGCCTCGTCGGGCATCGCCACCACGTCGCGATGCGGGTCGTGCTCGGCGTGATCCTCCAGCGCCCGCTCGGCGACCTGGATCCGCACCTCGATGTCGCGAACCGTCCCGAGCTCGCGCCCGAACTCGCCGAACCGGCGTCGCAGCGCGACCGCGGCCGACGGGTCGAAGAGCGGACCGAACGCGGCGAGCAGGCTCCGAAGCCGCCGCACCTGGGTGCGCAACTGGTGCACGGCGTCGAACTCGTCGGCCTCGGCCGCGGGCTCGAGCTGCGCCATCCGCCCGCCGATCGCCCGCAGCGCTGCGAGCGCGGCCGTGCCCGCGTCGGCATCCGCCGGCACCCGGTCGACGGGCGGCACGGTTTCGACGTCGGTGTCAGCCATGCGCCAATGCTACGGCCGGGTCGATCAGGTTCGCGGTACGCAGATCACCACCGGGATGTCGCGGCGCGTGCGCTCCTGGTAGTGCGCGTACCCCGGGTACGCGGCCGTCACCCGAGGCCACAGCTCGGCTTTCTCCTGCGGCGTCGCCGTCCGGGCCCTCAGTGCTCGGCGGCCGTCGGGCAGCTCGATCTCGACGTCGGGGTCGGCCTCGAGGTTGAGGTACCAGGCCGGCTGGCGGTCGGATCCGCCCTTCGACGCGACGAGCACCACCCGCTCGGTCTCGATGATCGGCGCCGACAGGATCGTCGTGCGCGGCAGGCCGCTGCGACGCCCGGTCGAATGCAGGATGACCGTGGGCATTCCGGCGATGCGCCACCCGAGCCGGCCGCGCGTCGCGCGGATCACCCACCGGTGCAACCCGGAGAGCGCCCGGAGCGTCCGATCGCCGAGGATCCCGCCGCCGGATGCCATGCCCCGAGCCTATTGCGGCGACGGCGCAGCGGGCGCCGGTCGGGCGTCCTCGTCGACGGCCTCGCGCCGACGCCCGCAGGCGAGCAGGATGGAACCGTGAACGGCCCGCCCTCCACCGCCCCGCCCCTGCCCGGGCGAATCGTCGTCGAGCAGCAGTGGCGCGACGTGGTGTTCCTGCACTGGCGCGTCGAGCCCGACCGCGTCGAACCGTACCTGCCCGCCGGCACACGCCCCGACGTCATCGACGGCTCGACGTGGGTCGGCCTCATCCCGTTCGTGCTCGGCGACACGCGCTTCCCGCCGCTGCCGGCCCTGCATCGGCTCGGCACGTTCGTCGAGGTCAACGTGCGCCTCTACTCGCGCGACGCACAGGGTCGCAACGGGGTCGTGTTCCGCACGCTCGAGGCCGGCAGGCTCCTCCCCGTGATCGCCGCACGCCTCGGGTTCGGGCTCCCCTACCGCTGGGCGCGCTCGAGCGTGACCAGGCGAGTGGATGCCGCGGGGCTCGAGCTCGACTTCCGCAGCCGCCGTCACGGCCTCCGCGGCCCCTCGACGCGCATCCGGGTTCGCCTCGGCGAGCCCGTCCCCGCCGACGCACCGGGTGCCGCGCTCGCGCGCTTCCTCACCGCCCGGTGGGGCTACCACGAGCGTCATCTCGGCCGCACAACCTGGGCGAGGAACACGCACGAGCCGTGGTCCCTGCAGCGCGCCGAGCTGCTCCAGCTCGACGATCAGCTGCTCGCCGCATCGGGGTTCGCCGACCTCGCGGCGCGCGCACCGGACTCGGTGCTCGCCTCGAGCGGCGTGCGAACGGCGTTCAGCGCGCCGCGGGCGCTCGCGGCGCACCGGGCGTGGCAGTTCGAGCCGATCAGGCTCCGCCCACCCGCACGCGCTTGATCCGCGCGGTGTGCCCGCGCACGATCTCGACGTCGCGGCGCGGCACGCCGAAGTGCGCGGCGATCGCCGCGACCACGCCCGCGTTCGCCGCGCCGTCGACCGCCCGTTCGCGCACGTGCACCGTGACGGAAGCCGCGGGGTCGTCGGGCGTCGCCTCGACGAGCGGGCCGCGACGGCTGCCCGGCTTCACGCGCACCGTCAGCTCCACGGGGGCCCGTTCCGCCGCGACATCCGCTCGCTATCGCTGGCGCTTCTCGCGCACGCGCATGTTCGTCACGATCGGCGTTCCGACGAAGCCGTAGATCTCGCGCAGGCGGCGCTGGATGAACCGGCGGTAGCCCGGGTCGAGGAAGCCGGTCGTGAACAGCACGAACGTCGGCGGGCGCGTGGAGGCCTGCGTGCCGAACAGGATGCGGGGCTGCTTGCCGCCGCGGAGCGGGTGCGGGTGCGCCTGGACGAGCTCGGTGAGGAACGCGTTGAACTTGCCGGTGGGGATGCGCGTGTCCCACGACTCGAGCGCGGTCTCGAGGGCGGGCACGAGCTTCTCGAGGTGGCGGCCCGTCTTCGCGGAGATGTTCACGCGCGGCGCCCACTGCACGTGGTGCAGGTCCTGCTCGATCTCGCGCTCGAGGTAGCGGCGACGGTCGTCGTCGAGGAGGTCCCACTTGTTGTACGCGAGCACGAGCGCCCGGCCCGATTCGAGCACGAGGTCGATGATGCGCACGTCCTGTTCGGAGATCGGCTGCGAGACATCCAGCAGCACGACCGCCACCTCGGCCTTCTCGAGGGCCGCCTGCGTGCGCAGCGACGCGTAGAAGTCGGCGCCCTGCTGCAGGTGCACGCGACGGCGGATGCCCGCGGTGTCGACGAAGCGCCAGATCTTGCCCCCGAGCTCGATCTGCTCGTCGACCGGGTCGCGGGTGGTGCCGGCGAGCTCGTTGACGACCACCCGCTCCTCGCGCGCGGCCTTGTTGAGCAGGCTCGACTTGCCGACGTTCGGGCGGCCGAGGATCGCGACGCGACGGGGGCCGCCGAATTCCTCCTTGGCCACCGCCGAGACCTGCGGGAGGACCTTGAAGACCTCGTCGAGCAGGTCGGCGACGCCGCGGCCGTGCAGCGCCGACACCGGGTACGGCTCGCCGAGCCCGAGGTTCCACAGCGCCGCGGCCTCGGGCTCCTGGCGTGCGTCGTCGACCTTGTTGGCCACGAGGAACACGGGCTTCTTCGTCTTGCGCAGCAGCCGGACCACGTGCTCGTCGGTCGCGGTCGCACCGACCGTGGCGTCGACCACGAACATCACGACGTCGCACAGGTCGATCGCGACCTCGGCCTGCGCGGCCACCGACGCGTCGATGCCCTTCGCGTCAGGCTCCCACCCGCCGGTGTCGACGAGCGTGAAGCGGCGGTCGAGCCACTCGCCCTTGTACGAGACCCGGTCGCGCGTGACGCCGGGCGTGTCTTCCACGACGGCCTCGCGGCGGCCGAGGATCCGGTTCACGAGCGCGGACTTGCCGACGTTCGGGCGGCCGACGATCGCGATGACCGGCAGCGCGGGGAGGTAGCGGATGCCCTCCTCGCCCTCCTCGGAGAGCTCGAGCAGCTCGAGGTCCTCCTCGTCGAGCTCGAAGTCGTCGAGACCCGAGCGCAGTGCGGCGGCACGCTGCTCGGCGAGCTCCTCGTCGACGCCGGCGAGGCGCTCGGCGAGGTCGTCGTCGGTGGCGTCGAACTCGTCGTCGCGGTCGGTCATCGCATCTCCTGGAAGGTCTCGGGGTCGTGCGGGCGAGCGCACAACCTGTCTATTCAACCAGTTCGAACCTGAGCGTCGCGGATGACGTCGACCACCGCCTTCACGGTCGCGTCGAAGTCGAGGTCGGTCGAGTCGACGGTGACGACGCCCTCGGCCGCGTTCATGAAGTCGACGACCTTCGAGTCGGCCCGGTCGCGTGCCCGCAACTGCGCACCGGTCGTCTCGGCGGAGTGCCCGACGAGCTCCTTCGAGCGCCGCGCCATCCGCACCGCTTCGGACGCGGTCAGCAGGATCCGCACGGGCGCATCGGGGGCGACGACCGTCGTGATGTCGCGACCCTCGACGACGATGCCCTCGCGACGCTCGGCGGCGATGATCGCCCGGAACACCTCGATGAGGTGCCGGCGCACCTCGGGCACGCGCGCGACGGCGCTCACCACGGCCGTGACGGACGGCTCGCGGATGGCGGCGGTCACGTCGACGCGGCCGACGTGCACGGAGTAGCCGTACGGGTCGGTGCCGATGCGGTAGTCGAACGAGTCGAGCGATGCGATGACGGATGCCGCGTCATCCGTGTCGACATGGGACGCCGTCGCATGCCAGGCGAGCGCCCGGTACGCCGCGCCCGTGTCGAGGAAGCCCCAGCCGAGGCGGCGCGCCACCTCCTTCGAGATGCTCGACTTGCCGCTTCCGGCGGGGCCGTCGAGGGCCACGACGAAGGGGTACTCGATCGGGTGGGGTTCGTGCTGCATCATCCTGCGATCCGCCAGCCGCGTTCGGCCAGCTCGGTGGTGAGTCGGTCCGCCGCCTCGGGGAGCACGGCGATCTCGGCGAGGCCGACCTGGCGGCCGGGCGAGTGCTCGAGGCGGAGGTCTTCGAGGTTCACGCCGATCTCGCCGATCTCGGCGAGCAGGCGAGCGAGCTGCCCCGGGCGGTCGTCGACCATGACGATGATCGTGGTGAAGCGCTTGTCGGTGCCGTGCTTGCCGGGCAGCCGCTCGACGCCCGTGTTGCCGCCCGTGAGCTCCTCCGCGACGCGGCGACGCGCGCCGGGCGCGGTCGGCTCGGCGAGCGCGTCGATGAACCGGTCGAGGTCGTCGCGGTAGGCCAGCAGGATGTCGCGGACCGGCGTCGCATTCGCGCCGAGGATCTGAACCCACAGGTCGGGGTCGCTCGCCGCGATGCGCGTGACGTCGCGAACGCCCTGGCCCGCGAGGCCGAGGGCGGCGTTCGGCGCGTCGATGAAGCGGCGCGCCATGATGCTCGAGACCACCTGCGGGACGTGGGAGATGAGCGCGACGCCGCGGTCGTGCTCCTCGGGCGTCATCTCGACGAGCGTCGCGCCGAGATCGAGGATCAGGTCGTCGATCGCGCTCGCGCGCCGGTAGCTGATCTCGTCGTGCGCGGCCACGACCCACGGCCGCCCGACGAAGAGGTCGGCGCGGGCTGCGAGGGGTCCGCCGCGCTCGCGCCCGGCGAGCGGATGCGAGCCGATGTAGCGCGACACGTCAGCGCCGGCCGCCTCGAGCTCGGCGAGGACGCCCGCCTTCACGCTGGCGACATCGGTGACGATCGCGTCGGGGAACGCGGCGAGCTCGTCGGCGACGACGCGCGCCGTGACATCCGGCGGCACCGCCACGACGATGAGCTGCGGCGCGTCACCCGGCTGCGCCGCACGCCCCGCGCCGAGGTCGACCGCGATCGCGACGTGCGTGGGCGACGCGTCGGCCAGGATCACGTCGATGCCGCGGGCGCGCAGGCCGAGCGCGACGCTCGTGCCCAGCAGGCCGGCTCCGACGACGCGGACGGGACCGATGAGTCGTGACTCGACCACCTCAGTCCGTCCCCTTCCGCTCGGCATCGGCGGCGCGCGCGATCGTGAGCAGCGCGCCGAGTTCGACTCTAGTCAACTCCCGCACCGCACCCGACTTGAGCGTTCCGAGGTGCAGCGGGCCGAACTGGCGGCGAACGAGCTCGACCACGGGATGCCCGACCGCCTCGAGCATGCGGCGCACGATGCGGTTGCGGCCGGAGTGGAGGGTGACCTCGACCATCGTGTGACCGGCGTCGCCCTGCGACTGCAGGATCTTGGCGCGGTCGGCCCGGATCGGGCCGTCCTCGAGGTCGACGCCGCGCTTGAGCCGCTGCAGCGTCTGCGGCGTCATCCGGCCCCTCACCTTGGCGATGTAGGTCTTCTCGACGCCGAATGACGGGTGCGCGAGCACGTGCGCCAGCTCGCCGTCGTTGGTGAGCAGCAGCAGCCCGCTCGTGTCGCCGTCGAGGCGACCGACGTTGAACACGCGCACGTCGAGCGGGTCGGTGAACCGTCGGAGGTCGGGGCGGTCCTGCTCGTCGCGCATCGAGGAGACCACGCCGCGCGGCTTGTTCAGCATGAAGTAGCGCTTCTCCTGGTCGAGCTGCACGGCCGTGCCGTCGACCGCGACCTTGTCGGCGGCGGGGTCGATCCGTGTGCCGAGCTCGGTCACGACGCGGCCGTTCACCTCGACGCGGCCCTCGACGATGTACTGCTCGGCGACGCGTCGGCTGGCGACGCCCGCGGCCGCGAGCGCCTTCTGGAGCCGGACGCCCTCGTCCGCGCCGCCCGCGCCCTGGTCTCGGTCCTGGTCAGATGAGGTCACGTTCGAATCCCTCCTGGCCGCCGTCGAGCAGCGGCGAGATCGGCGGCAGGTCGTCGAGCGAGGCGATGCCGAGGTTCGTCAGGAGCTGGTCGGTCGTGCCGTAGAGGATCGCGCCGGTCTCCTCGTCGGTGTCGACCTCGGTGATCAGGCCGCGCCCGAGCAGGGTGCGCACGACCGAGTCGACGTTGACCGCGCGGATCGAGGCGATCGAGGACCGCGAGATCGGCTGCTTGTACGCGATGACGGCGAGCGTCTCGAGCGCGGGCTGCGAGAGCCGCGTCGACGTCTGCGCGAGCACGGCGCTCGTGATGAGCGCGTCGTACTCCTCGCGCGCGTAGAAGCGCCAGCCGCCGCCGACCTCGCGCAGTTCGAAGGCGCGACGGATGCCGCCGCCCACCGCCTGCTCCCCCGCATCGGTGCGCGGCTCGCCCGAGGGCGCACCGCCGTCGTAATCCTCGCGCAGGCGGGCGATGGCCGCCCGCACCTCGGCGAGCGGACGTGCGACGGCCGCGGCGAGGTGCACGAGGCTCTGCGGCTCGTCGGCGATGAACAGCAGCGACTCGATCGCGCGGTCCAGGTCGAGGTGCGGCTGGCCGGGCACGTCGAGCGGCGTCGCGACCGACACCTCGGGCTCCTGTGAGGGTTGAGGAGCCTGCGAAGCGAGCGTCTCGAAACCCGGATCCTCCGCACCACTCGTCTCACTCGTCATAGTCGGCTCCCAGGCTCTCGAGGTTGTCGTCGGACCAGTGCTCGTTCGCCGCCCAGCGCAGCGTCAGCTCGCCGAGCGGCTCGAGCTGCTCGAACCCGATCGCGGCGTGGCGGTACAGCTCGAGCACCGCGAGGAAGCGCGCCACGACGATCCCGGGCCGGTCGACCCCCGCGATCAGCTGCCGGAACGTCACGGCATCGCCCCGGCGCAGCACCGCGACCACGTGGGCCGCCTGCTCGCGGATCGACACGAGCGGTGCGTGCAGGTGGTCGAGCCCGACGATCGGCACCTCGCGCGGCGTGAGCGCGAGCAGCGCGAGGGCCGCGAAGTCGTCGGCGCCGAGCGTCCAGCGCAGCTCGGGCTCGCGCTGGCGGAATCGCTCCTCGAGCCGGACCGTGCGCGCGTGCCGGCCGGCCTCGGCCTCGAACCGCCCGCCGAACCAGCGCGCGGCCTCCTTGAACGCGCGGTACTGCAGCAGCCGCGCGAACAGGAGGTCGCGGGCCTCCAGCAGGGCCACATCCTCGGCATCGACGAGCTCGCCCTGGGGCAGCAGCCCCGCGACCTTGAGGTCGAGCAGGGTCGCCGCGACGACGAGGAACTCGCTGGCACGATCGAGGTCCTCGTTCGTCTCGATGCCGCGCAGGTAGGCGATGAACTCGTCGGTCACGGCCGACAGCGACACCTCGGTGATGTCGAGCTCGTGCTTGGCGATGAGCGAGAGCAGCAGGTCGAACGGACCCTCGAAGTTGGACAGGGCGACGCGGAACTCGGGCCCCGCCTCGGGCTCGGGCGCCGCGGCATCCGGCGCCGTACCCGGCTCGTCGACGACCGCGCGCACGCCCTCGCGCTCGTCGCCCGCCGGAGGGGCCGATGCCGCCGCCCTGGGCTCAGGCGACCGCGCCACGGTCGACCAGCTCCCGGGCGAGCTGACGATACGCCTTCGACGCCGGGTGGTCGGGGGCGAACTCGGTGATCGGGGTCGCGGCGACCGTCGCGTCGGGGAACTTCACGGTGCGCGTGATGACCGTCTCGAGCACCTGGTCGCCGAACGCGTCGACCACGCGCTCGAGCACCTCGCGCGAGTGCAGCGTGCGCGCGTCGTACATGGTCGCGAGGATGCCGTCGAGCGTGATGGCGGGGTTGAGCCGGTCGCGCACCTTGTCGATCGTCTCGATGAGCAGGGCCACGCCCCGGAGCGCGAAGTACTCGCACTCGAGCGGGATGACCACGCCGTGGCTCGCCGTGAGGGCGTTCACCGTGAGCAGGCCGAGCGAGGGCTGGCAGTCGATGAGGATCACGTCGTAGTCGCCCGACACCTTGCGCAGCACGCCCGCCAGGATCTGCTCGCGCGCGACCTCGGTCACCAGGTGCACCTCGGCGGCCGACAGGTCGATGTTCGCGGGGATCACGTCGAGGCCCTCGACGTTGGTCGACTGGATCGCGTCGGCGGGCGTGACGTTGCGCGAGAGCAGCAGGTCGTAGATCGTTGGCACGTCGTGCGTCTGCACGCCGAGCCCGGCCGAGAGCGCGCCCTGCGGGTCGAAGTCGACCGCGAGCACGCGGCGGCCGTAGTCGGCCAGCGCCGCGCCCAGGTTGATCGTGGTCGTGGTCTTGCCGACGCCGCCCTTCTGGTTGCAGAGCGCGATGATCCGGGCGGGGCCGTGCGAGCGGAGCTCGGGCGGCTCGGGGAACTCGCGTGCGGGGCGACCGGTGGGACCGAGATCCGACTCCAGCGTGGCGGTGCCGTCCGCCGGGTCGTACATCTCGTGGGTCACGGTTCGGTCTCTCTCCCGGTCGTCGGCTGCGATGGCTTGGTCGATTCTATCGAGCGCGGGGGTGGGCGGCCGTGTACATCTCCCGGAGTGTATCGGCTGTGACCAGCGTGTAGATCTGCGTGGTCGCGACCGAGGAGTGCCCGAGCAGCTCCTGCACCACGCGCACGTCGGCGCCGCCGGTGAGCAGGTGCGTCGCGAAGGAGTGGCGCAGGGTGTGCGGCGAGACGGACGCCGCGACGCCGGCCCGCGCCGCGGCATCCTGCAGCACCTGCCACACGGCCTGGCGTGACATGCGCCGGCCGCGAACGCCGAGGAACAGCGCGGGCGTGGCACTCCCCCTCGCCGAGAGCACGGGCCGAGAACGCACGAGGTACGCGTCGATCGCACGGCGCGCATAGCTGCCCACGGGCACGATGCGCTGCTTGCCGCCCTTGCCGAACAGCCGCACGACGTGATCGTCGACGAGGTCGTCGACGTTGAGCGCGGTCGCCTCCGATACGCGCGCCCCCGTCGCGTAGAGCAGCTCGAGCAGCGCGACGTCCCGCAGCGCCGTGACGTCGTCGCCCACCCGGGCGGCCTCGATGATCGCGGCGACCTGCTCGATGGGGATCGCCTTCGGCAGCCGCATGGGCAGCTTCGGCGGGCGGAGGTCCTTGGCCGGGTCGGCCGGAGTGCGGCCCTCCTCGGTGAGGAACCGGTGCAGGCCGCGCACCGCGGAGAGCACGCGCGCGATCGAGGAGACCGCGAGTCGTGGCTCGCGCTCCGCGCCGAGGTAGCGCACGAAGGCGCCGAGGTCGGCCTCGGTCGCTCGCTCGGGCGCGCCGACGCCGGACTGCTCGAGCCAGCCCTCGTAGATGCCGAGGTCGCGACGGTACGAGGTGAGGCTGTTGCGCGCGAGGCCGCGTTCCACGGTGAGGTGCCGCAGGTAGTCGTCGACCGCGCGCGAGGTCACGCCGTGGCCGGCCTCTGCGACGAATGCGCCGGCCAGGGCGCGTCCGCGGCGGCGAGCGTCGACCAGCCGCGCGCCCGTGACGCGTGCGCCGCGAGGACGCCGACCGTGAGCGACGGGTTGCCGACGCGACGCGCGAGCACCGCGTCGACGCACGCGTCGAGCGGCGTCCAGCGCACCTCCATGTCGGCCTCCTCGTCTTCGCGCGCGTGCACCTCGAGCGCGTCGGCGAGACCGCGCGCCAGGTAGATTCGGATCGCCTCGTCGCTGCCGCCGGGCGTCGTGAAGTAGTCGACGAGCACGGCCCAGTCGGATGCCACGAGGTCGGCCTCCTCGGCCAGCTCGCGCTTCGCGGCCTCCAGCGGCGACTCGTGCGCGGCATCGAGCAGGCCCGCCGGGATCTCCCAGTCGCGTGCCCGGACAGGATGGCGGTACTGCTTGATCAGCAGCACCCGGTCGTCGTCGTCGAGCGCGAGGATCGCGACCGCGCCGGGGTGCACGACGTAGTCGCGCACGATCCGTCCGCCCTGGTCGCCGTAGCCGAGCGTGTCGCGGCGGACGTCCCAGATCCGGCCCTCGAACACCGTCTCTCGGTGCGCGACAGGCAGGTCGACGTACTCGTCGACGAGCCCGCGCTCGTCAGGCATTGCTCACGTCGAACAGCAGGCTCGCCTGCTGGCGCTCGAGCGCGGCGGCGACGAGCCCGCGGAACAGCGGGTGGGCGTCGTTCGGGCGGCTGCGCAGCTCGGGGTGCGCCTGCGTGGCGACGTAGAACGGGTGCACGTCGCGGGGCAGCTCGACGAACTCGACGAGGTGGCGGCTCGGCGACATGCCCGAGAACACGAGGCCGGCATCGGCGATCCGATCGCGGTAGGCGTTGTTGACCTCGTACCGGTGCCGGTGCCGCTCCGAGACCTCGGTCGCGCCGTAGAGCTCGGCGACGATGGAGCCCTCGTCGAGCTTGGCCGGGTAGAGCCCGAGGCGCATGGTGCCGCCGAGATCGCCGCCCGCGATGATCTCGACCTGCTCTTCCATCGTCGCGATGACGGGGAACTCGGTGTCGGGGTCGAACTCGCTCGACGACGCGGTCGGGAGACCCGCGACGTTGCGCGAGTACTCGATGACCATGCACTGCAGGCCGAGGCACAGGCCGAGCGTCGGGATGCCGTTCTCACGCGCGAAGTGCAGCGCACCGAGCTTGCCCTCGATGCCGCGAACGCCGAAGCCGCCCGGCACGAGGATGCCGTCGAGGTGGCTCAGGCGCTCCTTCGCCCCCTCCGGCGTACGGCACTCGTCGGACGGGATCCACTCGATCCGCACCTTGGTCTCGTTGGCGAAGCCGCCCGCCCGGAGGGCCTCGGTGACCGAGAGGTAGGCGTCGGGCAGGTCGATGTACTTGCCGACGAGCCCGATGGTGACCTCGTGCTTGGGGTCGTGCACCACGCGGAGCAGATCGGACCAGCCCGACCAGTCGACGTCGCCGGCCTTGGCGTCGAGCCCGAGCGACTCGATGAGGTACGCGTCGAGCCCCTGGTCGTGCAGCATCGTGGGGATGTCGTAGATGGAGGGCACGTCGACGGCGTTCACGACGGCGGCCTCGTCGACATCGCACATGAGTGCGATCTTGCGCTTGTTGGCCTCGGTGACGGGGCGGTCGCTGCGCAGCACGAGCGCGTCGGGCTGGATGCCGATGGAGCGCAGCGCCGCGACGGAGTGCTGCGTGGGCTTGGTCTTCTGCTCACCGGACGCGCCCATGAACGGCACGAGCGAGACGTGCACGAAGAAGACGTTCTTGCGGCCGAGCTCGTGGCGCACCTGGCGGGCGGACTCGATGAACGGCTGCGACTCGATGTCGCCGACGGTGCCGCCGATCTCGGTGATGATGACGTCGGGCTTGGGCGTCTCGGACGCCTGGAGGCGCATGCGGCGCTTGATCTCGTCGGTGATGTGCGGGATGACCTGCACGGTGTCGCCGAGGTACTCGCCGCGCCGCTCCTTGGCGATGACGGTCGAGTAGATCTGGCCGGTCGTGACGTTGGCCGCCTGCGACAGGCTGATGTCGAGGAACCGCTCGTAGTGCCCGATGTCGAGGTCGGTCTCGGCGCCGTCGTCGGTGACGAAGACCTCGCCGTGCTGGAACGGGTTCATGGTGCCCGGGTCGACGTTGAGGTAGGGGTCGAGCTTCTGCATCACCACCCGCAGGCCCCGCGCCGTGAGCAGGTTGCCGAGGCTTGCCGCCGTCAGGCCCTTGCCCAAAGAAGAAACGACACCACCGGTCACGAAGATGTGCTTGGTCGTGTCGTTCGAAATGTCTGCGCCGCGATCATCCACCACGGGCTTGTAGTCTATCCGACTCCCGGCTGGGAATGGCCCGACATGCGGATGGCGTGTTCAGGCGGCGGTCGCGTCGGCGATCTCGAGCAGCTCCCGCGCGTGGGCGAGACCGCTCTCGGAGTCGGCGAGTCCCGACAGGAGGCGCGCCATCTCGGCCTCGCGTTCGGGGCCGGCGAGCTGCCGCACGCTGGAGGCGGTGACGCGCCCGTCGGTGCCCTTGACGACGCTGAGGTGGTTGGTGGCGAACGCGGCGACCTGCGCGAGGTGCGTGACGACGATGACCTGCGATCGTTCGGCGAGGCGCGCGAGGCGTCGCCCGATCTCGATGGCGGCCGCGCCGCCCACGCCGGCGTCGACCTCGTCGAACACGAACGTCGGCACGGGGTCGGCGCCGGCGATGACGACCTCGATTGCGAGCATCACGCGCGAGAGCTCGCCGCCGGAGGCGCCCTTCGCGACGGAGCGCGGTTCGGCGCCCGGGTGGGGGCGGAGGAGGATCGACACCTGGTCCTGGCCGTGCGCGCCGGGCTCGTCGACCCGCTCCACGAGCACGGTGAGCTCGGCGTCGGGCATGGCGAGCGCTGCGAGCTCTTCGGTGACCTCGCCGGCGAGGCGTTCGGCGGCGGCGGCGCGCAGGACGCTCACGCGGTCGGCCAGCTCGGCGACCGCGGCCGCGCGACGCTCGACCGTCGCGTCGAGCTCGGTGATGCGATCGTCATCGCCGTCGAGCTCGACGAGGCGCAGTCCGCCGTCGTGCCGGAACGCGAGGACCTCGTCGAGGGTGCCGTGCCGGCGCATGAGACCGGCCAGCACGGCGCGGCGCTCCTGGACGCCTTCGAGCTCGGCGGCGCCGTCGGCGTCGAGGCCCGCGAGGTAGCCGGAGAGTTCGGCTGCGGCATCGGCGAGGGCGAACCCGGCGGTCGCGACCGCCTCGGCGATGGGCGCGAGCGCCGGGTCGTGTGCCACGACCCGGTCGACGTGGCGACGCGCGGCCTCGACGAGCGTGATCGCGTCGGGCGCGTCGTCGGCCGCCTGCTCGGCGGAGATGAGCTCGCGCGCCTGGGCGGCCGCGAGCCGCAGGTCTTCGAGGTTCGTGAGCCGGTCCGCGCGCTCCTGCAGCGCGGCGTCCTCGCCGGGCTGCGGGTCGGCGGCCTCGACCTCGTCGAGCGCGAGCCGGAGTTCCTCCGCCTCGCGGGCGCGCTCGTCGTGCTGTTCGCGGAGCCGTCGCAACTCGTCGGCGTCGGCACGCCATGATCGGTATGCGGCGCGGTACTCGTGCAGGAGGGTCGCGAGCTCGGGGCCGGCGAACCGATCGAGCGCCTCGCGTTGCGCGGTCGCGGACCGGAGCCGCTGCTGGTCGGCCTGGCCGTGCACGACGACGAGGTGATCGGCCAGGTCGGCGAGCACTCCGACGGGCGCGCTTCGGCCGCCGACGATGGCGCGGCTGCGGCCTTCGGCGGAGACGGACCGGCCGAGCAGGAGCTCGCCGGCGTCGATCTCACCGCCGGCATCGGCGACGCGTTCGGCGACCGGCTCGATGTCGTCGAGGAGCCAGCGCCCCTCGACCCACGCCTGCTTCGCGCCCGCGCGCACAGTGCCGGCGTCGGCGCGCGTGCCGAGCAGCAGCCCCAGCGCGGTGACGACCATCGTCTTGCCGGCACCCGTCTCACCGGTCACGGCCGTGAAGCCGGGACCGAGCGGCAGGCTCGCCTCGGCGATCACGCCGAGGTCGCGGATTCCGAGCTCCTCAATCACCGGCGACCGGCCCCCTCCATCCCGTCACGGGAAGCTGGAACTTGTTCACGAGCCGATCGGTGAAGGGCGCCTGGTGCAGGCGCGCCAACCGCACCGGGATCGGCGATCGCCGCACGATGACGCGGGCGCCGGGCGGCAGCTCGAACATGCGCCGACCGTCGCACCAGATGACCGCGGAAGCCTCGGTGCGCTGGAGCACCTCGATCGCGAGCGACGAGTCGGGACCGACGACGAGCGGACGGGCGAACAGCGCATGCGCGCTCAGCGGAACGAGGAGGAGCGCCTCGACCGCGGGCCAGACGACCGGGCCGCCGGCGGAGAACGAATACGCGGTCGAACCGGTCGGCGTCGACATGACGACACCGTCGCAGCCGAAGGACGAGAGCGGGCGGCGGTCGACCTCGATGACCACCTCGAGCATGCGTTCGCGTTCGGCCTTCTCGACCGTGGCCTCGTTCAGGGCCCAACTCTCGTAGACGACCTCGTCGCCGACCTTGGCCCGCACCGAGAGCGTCATGCGCTCCTCGACGGTGTAGTCGCGGGCGAGCGCGCGGCCCACGGTGTAGCCGAGGTCGTCGCGCTCGCTCTCGGCGAGGAACCCGACGTGGCCCAGGTTCACTCCGAGGAGCGGCACCGGATGCTCGCGCGTGAGCTCGGCGGCCCGCAGGATGGTCCCGTCGCCCCCGAGGACGATCACGAGCTCGAGGTGCCTCGGCGAGACCTCCTCAAACCGCTTGACCACGCCCTCGAGTTCGGGAAGTGCGGAGAGCACGTCGTGCCACTGCTCGTGCGCGACCACTGGGACCGCGCCGGCCTCGGCGAGCTGCCCGCAGACGTCGGCCGTCGCCTCGAGGGCGGCGGCTCGACCGGTGTGGGAGACCACGAGGAAATGCCGTGCATCGTCGCTCACGCCGTGACGCCTCCCGTCGCTTCTCGGACCCGACTGGACCATTCTGACGGATCGGCGCCCCGCGTCGTGCTGAGCAGCACGAGCGCCTCGCGGTTTCCGTGCGTTCCGGCGATTGGGGAGGACAGGACGCCCGCCACCCGCAGGCCGAGGTCGTGCGCCGCCCACAGCACGTTCATGACGGCGTCGGCACGCGCGTCGGGGTCGCGCACCACACCCTCTCGCGTGCCGCTGCGGCCGACCTCGAACTGCGGCTTCACCAGCAGCACGAACTCGGCGTCGGGCGAGGCGGTCGCTCGAAGGGCCGGGAGCACCGCCGTGAGCGAGATGAACGAGAGGTCGGCCGTCACGAGCGTGGGCCGGTCGTCGACGCCGGTGAGCCGCGCGAGCTCAGCGGCATCGAGGTGACGCACGTTGCAGCCCTCGACGAGCACGACGCCTGGCGCATCGGCGAGCTGCGGCGCGAGCTGGCCGTGCCCGACGTCGACGGCGAGCACCGTGCGCGCGCCGCGCTCGAGCAGCACCTGGGTGAAGCCCCCGGTGGACGCGCCGGCGTCGAGGACGACACGACCCGACGGATCGACTATGAACGCATCGAGTGCCGCGATGAGCTTGTGGGCGGCCCGGCTCACGTAGTGGTCGGCCCCGGCCACCTCGAGCACCGAGGCATCGGCGACACGGTGGGACGGCTTGGTGACCGGTCGGCCGTCGACCGTGACGAGCCCGTCGGCGATGAGCGTTGCCGCGTGCGTGCGCGAGCGTGCGAGACCGCGTGCCGCCAGGGCGGCGTCGAGGCGCTGGTCGGCCACCGTCACCCCGACGCGCGAGCGGGATCGGACCGCTCGAGTTCGCGGCGCAGCCGGTCGACGAGCGCGTCGTAGCCCGCGGCCCGCTCCTCGAGCGGTGCGGCCTCGATCGAGACCAGGCCATCGGCCGCGGCGGCCGCGAGATCGATCGTCGTCTCAGCCGGGTCGTCGGCGTCGAGATCTCCTGTGCTCACCCCTCCACGGTACCCGGTGCCACCGACGAACGCCGTGAGGCCGCTCGTACTCAGCGGTAGAGCCGCTCGGGCACGTCGAGCGCGTGGATGGCGGTACCGCATTCCCAGATCGCCTGGCAGGCCGCCCGGAGCAGGTCGAGCGGCTCGTCGCCGTCCCGGTCGATCACGACGGTGCGCCCGTCCACCCGCACGACCGCGCGTCCGACGTGCACGGCGCCGCGGCGCCGGACGATCTCGGGATACGGCTCGTGCAGCTGTCGCAGGTCGGCGAGGATGAAAGCCGGCCGGCTCGCGGCATCCGCTGCCAGCACCTGCTTCGCCCCATCGATGCCGGTCAGCACCACCGCCGACGCGATGCCCGCGCGGTTCGCCCCGCGGATGTCGGTGTCGAGCCGATCGCCGACCATGAGCGGATGCTGTGCGCCGAAGCGGTCGCGCGCCTCGTCGAAGATCGGCGTCTCGGGCTTGCCCGCGACCTCCGGGAACCGACCGGCGGCCGTGTGCACCGCGGAGACCAGCGTGCCGTTCCCCGGCGCGATGCCGCGCTCGACGGGGATCGTCCAGTCCATGTTGGTGGCGATCCACGGGATCCCGCCCGGCTCCCCCGGCCCACCGTGCGCGTTCAGCGCGAACGCCGCCTCGGCGAGCTGGCGCCATCCCACGTCGGGGTGGAAGCCCTGCATGACCGCGTCGGGCGCGTCGTCGGCCGATCGCGTGACCCGGTAGCCGGCGCGTTCGAGCTCGGTGACGATGCCATCGCCGCCGACGACGAGCACGAGCGAGCCGGGGGCGACGGATGTCGCCAGCAGGCGCATCGCGGCCTGCGGCGAGGTCACGACCTCGCGTGCCGTGACGTTCAGCCCGAGCGACGCGAGGTGCGCCGCGACCTGCTCGTCGCTCCGCGACGCATTGTTGGTGATGTAGCCCACCGGGCGGTCGGCGGCGACCCGGTTCAGGCTCTCGACCGCGTGCGGGATGGCGTGCGGCCCGGCGTAGACGACCCCGTCGAGGTCGGCGAACACCGCGTCGACGCCGTGGAGCGGCGTCGACGCGCTCCCGCGCGTCGCGAAGAGGGGGCTCATGCGCGCTCGGTGCCGTCGTCGCCGGATGCTCGGGCCTCGTCGGCCTCGTCGGCCTCGTCGGCGTCGTCGGCGTCGAGGTCGGCGGTCTCCGCCAGGATCGCGGCCACCTCGGGCTCGATCGCATCGGCCGGATCGCCGTCGCGGTCGTCCGACGTGCCGTGCTCGTCGTGCGACGGAGTCTCGGCGGTCTCGGCCGGTTCAGCGATCTCGGTGCCGGTCTCGTCGATCTCCACGATCGTACCGTCCTCCTCGAGCTCGAACACCTCGACCAGGTCCGGAAGCGTGCCCTCGAGTGCGGCTTCGGCCCGCTCCGCGAGCCCCCGCCACCGTGCGGCGTCGAGCGGACGGTCGAGTTCCTCGAGGACCTCGGCGTACGCCGAGAACAGGGCCGGGCTGTACGAGAACGCGCGGTCGGGATCGAGCTGCGGGACCTCGAGCTCGGCCAGGGCGAGCTCGGGCTGGCCCTGGTCGAGCCTGGCTCCGGACATCGCGATCGCGAGCGCGGCCTGCACGGACGCCGACAGCGTCGACCGGTCCACCGAACGGCCGAGCTCGAGCGCGCGGTCGGGCCGGCCGACCCCGCGCTCGCTGTCGACCATCAGCGGCAGCTGGTCGTCGCGGCCGGTCAGACGTCGATAGGTCCGCAGTTCACGCAGGGCGAGCGTGAAGTCGCCCGTCGCATACGCGGTGATCGCGAGGGTCTCGCGCACCACGCCCACGCGACCCGCCCGACGGGCCGCCGAGAGGGCGTGCCGGTGCGCCAGCGCGGGGTCGAACTCGAGCGCTTCGGCCGCGGCGACGAGGTGCCGTGCGACCCAGTCGGCGTTCTCCTTCGACAGCGTCTTCAGCTCGGAACGCGCGGCGGAGTCGAGGTCGCGCGCGGTGATCCGCTCGTCGATCTCAGGGTCGTCGTGTCGCGGACGCACGCGCAGATCAGCCGCCCCGTGGCCGGCGATGCGCGGCGCGCGCTCAGGGCGGCGGTCGTCGTCGCGTCTGCGCCGGTCGCCGTCGCCCGCGGGACGCCCATACGGCTTCCGATCCCCGTCGCGCGATCCGCCGCCATACGGCTGCCGATCCCCATCACGGGACCCGCCGCCACCGTAGGGCTTCCGCTCACCGTCGCGCGCCGGACGCCCGTACGGCTTGCGATCGCCATCACGGGCTCCGCCGCCATACGGCTTGCGATCTCCGTCGCGGGATCCGCCGCCGTAGGACTTCCGCTCGCCATCGCGCGAGCCGGCACCATACGGCTTCCGCTCGCCATCACGGGACCCGGCACCATACGGCTTCCGCTCACCATCACGTGCCGGACGCCCGTATGGTTTCCGATCACCATCGCGGGATCCGTTGCCATACGGCTTGCGATCCCCGTCGCGGGATCCGCCGCCATAGGGCTTCCGCTCGCCATCGCGACGCTCGCGGTCGGGTCTCGCGTACCCGCTGCGGTCTCCGTTCGTTCGACGCTCGCCGTCGCGCTTCGGTGCACCGCTCCGTGCTCCACCTGCGCGTTCCGGCCGAGTTCCCTGGTTGCGCTTCGGGCGGTCTTCGCCCGTCGGCTCGTGCGTCGAATCGCTCACGGTGTTCCTGTCATGTCTCCTGGGAGTCCTCGTGGACCCAACCGTACCGCCGGCTTCTCGTGGCGGCCTGTTAACGAGAAAATGGCCACCCGCCGGCGCTCGCAATTGAACGCGGTGGGTGGCCACTCCTCAATGAATGTCCGGCGGTGTCCTACTCTCCCACAGGGTCGCCCCTGCAGTACCATCGGCGCTGCGAGTCTTAGCTTCCGGG
>NZ_JBYRET010000003.1:0-2087 GCF_058349965.1 Agromyces capsici
ACCCGGGTGCGTCCGTTTCTTGAGAACTCAACAGCGTGCACTATGTTCAATGCCAATTTTTTGAACCCCGTGTTCTTCTCTTCGGAGGGGGACGGGTTTCCTTTGATTGATGGACAATTTGATTTTCGAGTCAGTTGTTTCTCTGTCAGTGATTGAACTTGACCTTCCTTTCGGGGTTGGTTGAACCATTTTTTTTGGAGAGTTTGATCCTGGCTCAGGACGAACGCTGGCGGCGTGCTTAACACATGCAAGTCGAACGATGAAGCCCAGCTTGCTGGGTGGATTAGTGGCGAACGGGTGAGTAACACGTGAGTAACCTGCCCTGGACTCTGGGATAACCCCGAGAAATCGGAGCTAATACCGGATAGGACCTTCTCCCGCATGGGGGTTGGTGGAAAGTTTTTCGGTTTGGGATGGACTCGCGGCCTATCAGCTTGTTGGTGAGGTAATGGCTCACCAAGGCGTCGACGGGTAGCCGGCCTGAGAGGGTGACCGGCCACACTGGGACTGAGACACGGCCCAGACTCCTACGGGAGGCAGCAGTGGGGAATATTGCACAATGGGCGCAAGCCTGATGCAGCAACGCCGCGTGCGGGATGACGGCCTTCGGGTTGTAAACCGCTTTTAGTAAGGAAGAAGGGGCTTCGGCCTTGACGGTACTTGCAGAAAAAGGACCGGCTAACTACGTGCCAGCAGCCGCGGTAATACGTAGGGTCCGAGCGTTGTCCGGAATTATTGGGCGTAAAGAGCTCGTAGGCGGTTTGTCGCGTCTGCTGTGAAATCCCGAGGCTCAACCTCGGGCCTGCAGTGGGTACGGGCAGACTTGAGTGGTGTAGGGGAGACTGGAATTCCTGGTGTAGCGGTGGAATGCGCAGATATCAGGAGGAACACCGATGGCGAAGGCAGGTCTCTGGGCACTTACTGACGCTGAGGAGCGAAAGCGTGGGGAGCGAACAGGATTAGATACCCTGGTAGTCCACGCCGTAAACGTTGGGCGCTAGATGTGGGGACCTTTCCACGGTTTCCGTGTCGTAGCTAACGCATTAAGCGCCCCGCCTGGGGAGTACGGCCGCAAGGCTAAAACTCAAAGGAATTGACGGGGGCCCGCACAAGCGGCGGAGCATGCGGATTAATTCGATGCAACGCGAAGAACCTTACCAAGGCTTGACATGACCGAGAACGCCCTAGAAATAGGGAACTCTTTGGACACTCGGTTACAGGTGGTGCATGGTTGTCGTCAGCTCGTGTCGTGAGATGTTGGGTTAAGTCCCGCAACGAGCGCAACCCTCGTCGCATGTTGCCAGCACGTTATGGTGGGGACTCATGTGAGACTGCCGGGGTCAACTCGGAGGAAGGTGGGGATGACGTCAAATCATCATGCCCCTTATGTCTTGGGCTTCACGCATGCTACAATGGCCGGTACAAAGGGCTGCGATGTCGTAAGGCGGAGCGAATCCCAAAAAGCCGGTCTCAGTTCGGATTGAGGTCTGCAACTCGACCTCATGAAGTCGGAGTCGCTAGTAATCGCAGATCAGCAACGCTGCGGTGAATACGTTCCCGGGCCTTGTACACACCGCCCGTCAAGTCATGAAAGTCGGTAACACCCGAAGCCGGTGGCCTAACCCTTGTGGAGGGAGCCGTCGAAGGTGGGATCGGTGATTAGGACTAAGTCGTAACAAGGTAGCCGTACCGGAAGGTGCGGCTGGATCACCTCCTTTCTAAGGAGCATCTGGCACCCTCTTGGGGGTGTCCAGGCAGCCGGCATCAAGGCGAACGTCCTTGGTCGGCAGCTCATGGGTGGAACATTGACATAGGCATTCGCTTCAAGGATTCGTATCTAGTACGCCCCGGTGTTGTTTCGGCAGCACGGTGGGTTGGAACGGTGGGGGTTTGCGGGGTGGGTGCGTGCACGCTGTTGGGTCCTGAGGGACCGGGCGCGGCTCCTGCTTTCGGGCGGGGGCGGTTTGGACTCTTCAGGCCTTCACCGAGGCCGGCCGGTTGGTTGGCGGGTGTGGGGGTTCTGGCCGTCTGTTGAGAACTACATAGTGGACGCGAGCATCTTAGAAGCAGCCTTCGGGCTGTTTCAC
>NZ_JBYRET010000003.1:2187-5637 GCF_058349965.1 Agromyces capsici
TTCGGGTTCGGGTGTGCGATTCGAACTCATGTGATTTCAAGTTTCTAAGAGCAAACGGTGGATGCCTTGGCATCTGGAGCCGAAGAAGGACGTCGTAATCTGCGATAAGCCTCGGGGAGCTGATAAACGAGCTGTGATCCGAGGATTTCCGAATGGGGAAACCCCGCCAGGCCCTTCGTGGTGACCTGGTGACTCCCGCCTGAATATATAGGGCGGGTAGAGGGAACGTGGGGAAGTGAAACATCTCAGTACCCACAGGAAGAGAAAACAACCGTGATTCCGTGAGTAGTGGCGAGCGAAAGCGGATGAGGCTAAACCGGTCATGTGTGATACCCGGCAGGGGTTGCATGGTCGGGGTTGTGGGACCTTTCGGGCTGTTCTGCCGGACAGCCGCGGTGACGCGTCAGGTATAGACGAACCGGATTGAAAGCCGGACCGGAGTGGGTGTGAGTCCCGTAGTCGAAATGCCTGGCCGGCCGGAGAGGTATCCCAAGTAGCACGGGGCCCGAGAAATCCCGTGTGAATCTGTCAGGACCACCTGATAAGCCTAAATACTCCCAGATGACCGATAGCGGACAAGTACCGTGAGGGAAAGGTGAAAAGTACCCCGGGAGGGGAGTGAAATAGTACCTGAAACCGTTTGCTTACAAACCGTCGGAGCCTCCTTTGTTGGGGTGACGGCGTGCCTTTTGAAGAATGAGCCTGCGAGTTAGTGATCTGTGGCGAGGTTAACCCGTGTGGGGTAGCCGTAGCGAAAGCGAGTCTGAATAGGGCGATTCAGTCGCAGGTCCTAGACCCGAAGCGAAGTGATCTATCCATGGCCAGGTTGAAGCGACGGTAAGACGTCGTGGAGGACCGAACCCACTTAGGTTGAAAACTGAGGGGATGAGCTGTGGATAGGGGTGAAAGGCCAATCAAACTTCGTGATAGCTGGTTCTCTCCGAAATGCATTTAGGTGCAGCGTTGCGTGTTTCTTGCCGGAGGTAGAGCTACTGGATGGCCGATGGGCCCCAACAGGTTACTGACGTCAGCCAAACTCCGAATGCCGGTAAGTGAGAGCGCAGCAGTGAGACGGTGGGGGATAAGCTTCATCGTCGAGAGGGAAACAACCCAGACCACCGACTAAGGTCCCTAAGCGCGTGCTAAGTGGGAAAGGATGTGGAGTTGCACAGACAACCAGGAGGTTGGCTTAGAAGCAGCCACCCTTGAAAGAGTGCGTAATAGCTCACTGGTCAAGTGATTCCGCGCCGACAATGTAACGGGGCTCAAGCACGCCACCGAAGTCGTGGCATTACCGCATATCGATAGGCCTTCGTGGTCCAGTCGTGGTGATGGGTAGGAGAGCGTCGTGTGCCGGGTGAAGCGGCGGTGGAAACCAGCCGTGGACGGCACACGAGTGAGAATGCAGGCATGAGTAGCGAAAGACGGGTGAGAAACCCGTCCTCCGGAAGACCAAGGGTTCCAGGGTCAAGCTAATCTGCCCTGGGTAAGTCGGGACCTAAGGCGAGGCCGACAGGCGTAGTCGATGGACAACGGGTTGATATTCCCGTACCGGCGAAGAACCGCCCACACGAGATCAGGAGTGCTAAGCATCCCAAGCCGTGACCGACCCTTCGGGGAACGTTGCGGGGCGGCATGCGACCCCATCTGGTGGAGTGAGCGTATTAACAGGTGTGACGCAGGAAGGTAGCCCAGCCCGGGCGATGGTTGTCCCGGGGCAAGCGTGTAGGCCGAGCGATAGGCAAATCCGTCGCTCACACAGGCTGAGACGTGATGCGGATGAAAAGTGGGTGATCCTATGCTGCCGAGAAAAGCATCGACGCGAGGTTCCAGCCGCCCGTACCCCAAACCGACTCAGGTGGTCAGGTAGAGAATACCGAGGAGATCGAGAGAATCGTGGTTAAGGAACTCGGCAAAATGCCCCCGTAACTTCGGGAGAAGGGGGGCCGGATTCGTGAAGGGACTTGCTCCTGGAGCGTTGAAGGCCGCAGAGACCAGTGGGAAGCGACTGTTTACTAAAAACACAGGTCCGTGCCAAGTCGCAAGACGATGTATACGGACTGACGCCTGCCCGGTGCTGGAAGGTTAAGAGGACCGGTTAGCCTCACGGCGAAGCTGAGAATTTAAGCCCCAGTAAACGGCGGTGGTAACTATAACCATCCTAAGGTAGCGAAATTCCTTGTCGGGTAAGTTCCGACCTGCACGAATGGCGTAACGACTTCCCAGCTGTCTCAACCGCGAACTCGGCGAAATTGCATTACGAGTAAAGATGCTCGTTACGCGCAGAAGGACGGAAAGACCCCGTGACCTTTACTACAGCTTGGTATTGGTGTTCGGTGTGGCTTGTGTAGGATAGGTGGGAGACTGTGAAGCGGGCACGCCAGTGTTCGTGGAGTCATTGTTGAAATACCACTCTGGTCACTCTGGATATCTAACTTCGAACCGTGATCCGGTTCAGGGACAGTGCCTGGTGGGTAGTTTAACTGGGGCGGTTGCCTCCCAAAGAGTAACGGAGGCGCCCAAAGGTTCCCTCAACCTGGTTGGCAATCAGGTGGCGAGTGTAAGTGCACAAGGGAGCTTGACTGTGAGACTGACAGGTCGAGCAGGGACGAAAGTCGGGACTAGTGATCCGGCAGTGGCTTGTGGAAGCGCTGTCGCTCAACGGATAAAAGGTACCTCGGGGATAACAGGCTGATCTTGCCCAAGAGTCCATATCGACGGCATGGTTTGGCACCTCGATGTCGGCTCGTCGCATCCTGGGGCTGGAGTAGGTCCCAAGGGTTGGGCTGTTCGCCCATTAAAGCGGTACGCGAGCTGGGTTTAGAACGTCGTGAGACAGTTCGGTCCCTATCCTCTGCGCGCGCAGGAAATTTGAGAGGATCTGACCCTAGTACGAGAGGACCGGGTTGGACGAACCTCTGGTGTGCCAGTTGTTCCGCCAGGAGCACCGCTGGTTAGCTACGTTCGGGATGGATAACCGCTGAAAGCATCTAAGCGGGAAGCCGGCCTCAAGATGAGATTTCCATCCCCTTCGGGGGGAGAGGCTCCCAGCCAGACGACTGGGTTGATAGGCCAGATGTGGAAGCACCGCAAGGTGTGCAGCTGACTGGTACTAATACGCCGACAACTTGACAATCACTATCCACACCATCGTTGTAAGGCAGCGGTGTGGAGCCCTGATGACTCGCGTCCACTCTGTGGTTCCCAACAGACGGAAACACACTTCAACAAAACAGAGCACCACACCCACCCCCGCACACACCGGGGGGCAGGGTGTGCACCGAAACCACCAACCCCCACCCACGGGCGGGACGAGTTGGTCCTAGAGTTTCGGCGGCCATAGCGCGAGGGAAACGCCCGGACACATTCCGAACCCGGAAGCTAAGACTCGCAGCGCCGATGGTACTGCAGGGGCGACCCTGTGGGAGAGTAGGACACCGCCGGACATTC
>NZ_JBYRET010000004.1:0-1030 GCF_058349965.1 Agromyces capsici
GGCCATCATGCGTTCAGTGCTCTACCTCCGTCTGTCATCCTCCGACGCTAGCCCTAAAGCTATTTCGGGGAGAACCAGCTATCTCCGGGTTCGATTGGAATTTCTCCCCTAGCCACAGGTCATCCGCTAACTTTTCAACGGTAGTCGGTTCGGTCCTCCACAGAATTTCACTTCTGCTTCAACCTGCCCATGGATAGATCACCCGGTTTCGGGTCTGCATCGCTCTACTTCTCTCCGCCCTCTTCAGACTCGCTTTCGCTTCGGCTCCGCTCTTTCCTCGCTTAACCTCGCATCGCAACGCAACTCGCCGGTTCATTCTACAAAAGGCACGCCATCACCCCTTGACGGGCTCTGACTTCTTGTAGGCATACGGTTTCAGGTTCTCTTTCACTCCGCTTGCGCGGTTCTTTTCACCTTTCCCTCACGGTACTGGTTCTCTATCGCTCACTTCTGATATTCAGCCTTGGCGGATGGTACCGCCTGCTTCCGACAGGATTTCTCGTGTCCCGTCGTACTCAGGATTTCTGCTGGCTTCACTGTCTTTCCCTTACCGGGCTTTCACCGTCTCTGGCAGCACTTTCCATTGCTTTCTGGTTTAACAGCTTCCGCTTTATGCAGATCCTACAACCCCGCATTTCTGCGGTTTGGGCTTCTTCCCGTTCGCTCGCCGCTACTTGGGAAATCACTTTTGTTTTCTTCTCTTCCGGGTACTTAGATGTTTCAGTTCTCCGGGTTCCTCTCTTACTTACGTAAGATGACTGGCCTTCTGCCAGCCGGGTTCCCCCATTCGGATATCTCCGGATCATTGCTTACTTACTGCTCCCCGAAGCCTTTCGTGGTTCGTCACGTCCTTCATCGGCTTCTAGTGCCAAGGCATTCACCATGCGCCCTTTTCTACTTGACCTATTTCAAGTTGAGTTTCTCTCTCTTCTCGGTCGCTCTTCAATCTGTTTTTTCGATTGTCTCGGTTTTTTGCTTTTGATTATATTCAGTTTTCAATGTACTAACCCTTGAGACTTTATGTCTCAAT